>JBLXDK010000010.1:0-129754 GCA_048264225.1 Sphaerochaeta sp. | reverse complement strand
CTGCCACTGCGCCAGCAGCAACCACTTCCTCGACGCTTGCCTTGTTCAGGTCAAAGACCACCACATCATGTCCTGCCCTCAGCAGGTTCTTCACCATGGGCTTTCCCATGATTCCCAGTCCAACAAATCCAATGTTCATATGGTTCCTCCAAAATAGTAATAGCTCTTTTTCTCTGTGCTGATGCCCTAGGGGCTTCAGCACCTCCGCATTCTTTGTTTTTTTCCTTCTTAAAGACTATCATTCTTTCTGTACCTGATCTCATTGTATTGGTACATCCAAGAATATCACCTTCCCTTCAGCAAGAGATACATGCATGTTTCTCTTGTTTGCTTCCCTTCTTACTTGTTACGAAGGGCTGCCATTTCACTACGCCAAATCTTGAGCTTCTCGATATCCAGCTCCCCATCTGCTGTAGCACGGCATCCATTGAGCACCGGCATCTCAGCTTCCTGCATCTGACGGCATGCATCAGCGACCAGATGGGCAACCTCACAGGGGATCAGGACTGCACCATGCTTGTCTGCGTGCAGCAGGTCTCCAGGGTGGACCGTGAGTCCTCCAATTTTTACAACAGTGTTTGTCTCTTCCATATGGATGTATGCATGTGATACCAAAATTGATTGGGCAAAGTAGGTGAAGCCTAGAGCATATGCTTCATCAAGGTCACGAACGCCCCCGTTGGTAATCACTGCCATACATCCCAAAGCCTTGTGGACAGTGGTCTGCACCTCTCCCCAGAAAGAGCCGACACTGGACTCATCAATATCTTCAATGACAGAAATAGGTCGAATCGGACAATCCTTAAGGCTTTGGTAGTACTTGTACAGGGTCTCTTCATTTGCTTTCGTTCCACTCTGCCTTGCAGAAATCTTTGCAGTACATGCATACCCTACAACCGGTTTGCGGTCGGGGAATATTGATTTGATCATTGGGGAGGTAAAGCCCTCTGTCTTAGCTCTCAATGAGAATTTCTCAAGGGCATTGCACACCGTTGGAGTATCAAAGCCGGCAAGTTCATCAAGTTGTTGTGCATTCAGGTAGTTCATATGTTCTCCTTCTTGGTCTGGTCCATTCTCGGACTCGCAGGATTGTTCACTGGCCACGAGGGTTTCTTTCCTGAAAGCACCTCATCAATGCCTTGTGCGGCATGCAGGGCCATCGTAGCCAAACATTCGCTTGTGTGGGATGCTATATGAGGAGTAAGCAGGACATTCTCCATGGTGAGCAAGGGATTATCCTTGTCAAACGGTTCACATGCAAGAACATCCAAGGCAGCACCTGCAATGCGATGTTCTGTGAGAGCCTCTATGAGGTCCTCTTCAACAACGAGCTCTCCACGTGCAAGGTTCATGAAGTATGCACTCTCTTTCATCAGGGAGAACTGCTTTTTCGTTATGCTTTTGTTGGTATTCTTGTTTGCTGGAATATGCACGGAGACAAAATCACCTGCTCTGAAAACTGCATCAGAGGAGTCCACTTTCTCAACATAGGAAGGAAAGTCCTCTTCCTTTGTATAGGGATCATATGCGACAACGCGCATGGAAAATCCAAAATATGCTTTCTCAGCAACCAGTCGACCAACCTTTCCCAATCCCAGAAGGGCAAGGGTCTTGCTTGCAAGTCCCATACCGATATCCCTGGTGCGGATGGCGAAATCACCAGCATGGGCGGCCTTATTGAACAGTATCAACTTCCTGGCCAAGGCAAGCATGAAAGCCAGAGTCATCTCTGCAACGGTATTGGCATTTGAGAGAGGACCATTGGTCACCCAGATACCCAATTCCTCTGCCTTCCTGAAGTCGATGTTATCGACACCCACCCCATGACGGCTGAGGACCTTGACTTGCTTCGCTGCCTCGAGGACTTGGGCATCATAGGCTTCATTGCGGAACAGGATAGCATCGACCTCCCCTACATCAGAAAGCAGGGATGCCTTATCGGTTCCCCTACCCATCCGTATGGTATAGCCCCGATCTCGTAGGTAGGCCTTCCCCTCTTCTGCAATATCACCTGGTAAGAGAACTGTATACATGAGATGCCTTCCTTATTTGTACTTCTTTGCCAGGGCGGAAAATCCTTGGCTCAGGACATCAATGTCTATGCTGGTCATCACCATCTGCATCCTATCCTTGTACAGCTCAAGCAAGGCATCACTGCCATGGATAGAGAATATCTTGTTGTGCCGGTCGGCACTGTCAGCGACTTTCGTGATCGCTTCCAGGACCAGAGGATCGAGAGTTTGTCCTGGCAAGCCCAAGGAGATGGAGAGGTCATTGGGCCCGATCAAGAGGACATCAATGCCCTCTACGGCAGCTATCTCATCGATGCAATCGATGGCTTGCTTCGTCTCAATCTGTGCAATGGTAAGGGTCTTCTGATTTTGGCTCTTCATAAATGAAGGTGCATCCATTCCCATACCCTGGTAATCGGTAAGACCCCCATTGCTTGATAGTCCCCTGTTGCCGATGGGTTCATACCTTGCCCATCCCACTAGCTTTCTTGCTTCTTCTGCACTGCTTATCATGGGAACCATAACAGCCTGTATGCCAGCATCCATAACTCGGGAGACATAGGCCCTGTCGAGGGAGGGAACGCGTGCAAAGATTCCTACACCACATAGGCGTGCAACCTTGGCAATATCCTCTACGGTTTCCACTGAATAGGAGCCATGCTCCATATCCAACATGATAAAATCGAGGCCTGCTGCCTTGGCTATGGGTGCAACAGAAGGATTGCGAACCATCCGTACCATTGTCCCTACAATCTTCTCATTATTTCGAACCCTTTCAACTGCTGTTTTTTCCATTACCAATACCTTTATTGAGGGAGCAGGCAACCAGTCTTGCTGATCGCCTGCTTCCAATCTATCTAGACTCAGCCTTGCTTGCGTATCTGGCCAACCATCTCCACCGCACTTACCCATGCCTTGATGAAGCTATCGCGGAAGTACATGACCGGTCCGTACTCCTCGAACTCCTCTGTGGTCAGCCCACCTTCGTTGAAGGCCTGGTTGAACTGGGGAAGCTTGGCTTGCAGCTGATCGAGCACCATCGGCTGTACAGGATTGAACAGACGGGAGATTACAGGCATATCGGCTTCGATAAGCTTGTCACAGGAACCATTCCAGTTCATGGTGACACAGACATCACCTCCGACCATCTCGTAAAAATCGTCAAGGGTCCTTGCGCCACCTGAGATGAAGCCCATACCATAGCCACGGTCGTGGTTCAGCTGGTAGACCTTCTTTGCCACTACCATTCCTGCCTGATGCAGGACATCGGCATTGATGGCGATACCCTTCTTCTGGACATCCTTGCGTAGCCACTCGTTGAAGATTCCGGTGATCAGGGAGAAGTACATCACCGGTCTCCTTCCTGTCTTGAGGAACACACGGTTGTAGATCTCACCAAGCTGGATAACCTGGTCCACCCCCATGACCTCAGTTGCGTTGATGGGAGTATCTTCTGCAAGCAGGATCTCAAGGGCCTTGAGACCGGGTTCGGTCGCAGGGATCTTGATCATGATATTGGGATTCATCTCACGGTTCTTGCGAGCCTCATCAAGGATGACCTGAAAGTCCTCCTCGTGGATGGGATCTCCCTGAATACTTACGTACCCACTCTTTCCATGGCTCTTTTCCCACACAGGCATGAAGATGTCAGAGACCCCCTTGATGAGCTTGCGCTGCAGGATGCACACTACCTCATTGTCATCCTGACTCTCAGCTAAGGTCTCTTTGAGAACATCCAGGGCATAGGCTTTCTCACTGGGATGGGTCAGCATCTTCCACACATAGGAAGGGTTCTGGGTACATCCGGATGCGCCTGCCTCTATGCCTATAGCGGCTTCTTCACGGCTTACATTGTTTACCCAGAACTTAGTCGGGGTAAGCTGTGCAACGCGATTGAAATAATTCATTATTCGCTCCTATTTCTTATATTCTTCGGTAAACTTCCGTACATTCTCCCGTGTCAGCGCACCGAGGGAGAGGGTATCGGACATGCAGGTTACGATATGCGAACCATTGGCAAACTTCTTCTTCGCCCCTTCCCAGTCAGGGCCAAGGGAGAGTAGATACTTACCCGAAGCGAGCACCTTCTTCTCAATATCTGCCAGTGCCTGCTTAGCCTCAGGGGCAGCAGAGTTACCCAAAAATCCCATATTGGTAGCTAGGTCGACAGGTCCTACCATCACCCCGTCAAGATCCTCGAGGGCGAGAATCGCATCGAGGTTCTCAATGCCCTTGGGCGACTCTATCATGACAAACAGCATGACCAGGTCATTGGCCTTGGTGAAGTAGGAAAGCGGGTCATTGCCGTAATGGGCTGCACGGGTGCTTCCTGCAACCCCACGGATTCCAGTAAGAGGGTATCGTACCGCAGCAATGGCAGCCTTTGCCTCCTCTGCGCTCTCCACATTGGGGACGATGATGCCATAGGCACCAGCGTCCATGGTGCGCTTGATCTGCACAAAGTCGTTCCAGGGCACCCGTACGAAGGGAACTGCAGGATAGCCGTTCATCGCCTGGAACTGGGTTACAAGTACAGGCAGGTCTATTGGGGAGTGCTCCATATCAATGACGATAACATCCATACCTGAGTCTGCCATCACCTCAACGGTGATGTTGCTTCCTGCCTGGGCCCATGCAGCTAGGACTTTCTCTCCGTTCTGCAACTTCTCTTTTACTGCGTTATGATTCTTTTTCAACATCTGTATATTCCTTATAGTTTGCTGTTTGCTTGTTTTTCCAATGCCTCAGCCCGTCGGTTCGCACGTGGCAGAAGGATGGCAAAAGCTACCGTCAGCAACAGGAAGAAAAGGCTGTCGAAATTAGTGATGAATACGAGGGGATTACCATTGCTCAACGTGAGCGAAGTCCTCAGATACTCCTCGCATAACGGACCAAGAATAACTGCCAGGATAAACGGTACGTTGGGGTATTTCTGTTTCTTGAAGAAATACATCACGATTCCGATCACCAGGGCTATCGCCATCTGGAAGGCTGAGTAGGTAGCTGCAAAGACACCCAAGATTGCTATGAGTGCAATGGAACTATAGAGTACCAGGCGATTGATCCTGACAATCTTCAGGTAGTATGGCCCGAAAAGAAAGAGCGAAAGTGGCATAAGAACCGCTGCTGCAACAAGAAGGGCCATGTACATGGGAGCCATGACATGCATCTGTTTCACCAGGAGGTCTGGCCCTGGAACAACCCCATACACCATCAGGACACCGAGGATAATGGCTGTAGTCCCGTCTCCAGGAATACCCAAGGAAAGCATCGGGACCAAGGCACCACCACACATAGCATTGTTTGCTGTCTCTGCTGCAACCAAGCCGTCTATTGCTCCACCACCAAAACGCTCAGGATGCTTTGAAGTCCTCTTTGCCTCTACATAGGAGACAAATCCAGCCATGGAAGCACCTGCACCTGGAAGAACACCAATGATGTATCCTGTGAAGGCACTCTTGATGTAGGTCATCGCCCCTATCTCCCGCATCTCGGCAAAACTTGGGAAAAACTCCTTGCGCTTAAACTTATAGGCGCTCGCTGCACTTGTCTTCTTTGCATATTCGGCATTGTTGACGGTTGACTGGTCAAAGAGCTCGCTTATGGCAAAGGCTCCTATGATCAGGGTTGTGAGGTCAATACCTTCAATGAGGTTAGTGCTGCCAAAGGTAAAGCGTGAAACCGACTTGAGCGGGTCCATCCCTACCGTAGAGAGCATGATACCAAACGCCATGGATATGATGGCCTTGGTCTTGTTCTTCTCAACGATGACTATGACGATAAGGGCAAACAGGATAAGGGAGAACTTTCCGGGAGTCCTGATCTGCAAGGCAAGCTTGATAGCCAAGGGAGAGACGAAGATCAAAAGGAGTGCTCCGATAGTTCCACCGATGGCAGACCCTATGGTTGCATGGCCGATTGCCTTGGCACCCAAGCCCCTCTGCATCATGGGATAGCCTTCCATGCAGGTCATCAGTGCAGATGGAGCTCCGGGTATATTGATGGTAATTGCTGTTATGCTACCTGAGTAAATTCCTGCCATATAGACACCCATACACATGATGAGGGCATAGGTCATCGGCATGGTATAGGTCATAGGAAGCAACAATACTATTGCAAGCATCGAGGTAAGGCCAGGCAAGGCTCCAAAAATGATTCCAATGAAGAATCCGATGGAGAGGTACAACAGGGACAAAGGTTGGAACACAACCGAAGTGCCTGCGAGGATCTGTAATATCTGGTCCATGGGTTATCTCCAAATTTGCGGGAATCTGATATCGAATGCTATGACATACAGTACATATACCGCAGCAGAAATCAGTAGGGCATAGATAATCTTCTTGAGGATATGTTGAGGTTTGTCATCATAGACCAACATGAAGAAGAACACATACAGCGGAGCAAGCAAGGCAAAGCCAAGCAGGTCGAACAAGAGGACAAACACAGCTATGATCAGGACAGTCATAGCGGGCTTGAGGCTTTTCTTTTTGGTTTCAGTCACTGCTTTTGCTTCGGCAATTTCTTTTTTTGATGCTTTCAGGCCAGAGAGCAACTGCATGATGGCAGCTGGTGTGGCAATAAGGAAAATCATCACAGGAAAGGATGATTCTGAAAGCATCCCCTTGACAATGGGGGGGGCCATCTGTAGAGCACTGACCACATAGATGATGAGTGCAATCTGCATGCAAGCGGGTATGATGACCCTTGCTTGCAGATACGGGTTTTTGGTTTTCATTATTTATACACTCCTGAACTCGAGACGCATACAGCAACACGAACTGAGAACCTAGGGTAGGATTACCGCATGGCAAACGCCATGCGGTAATAGTTTAACGGTATGAAGCAGAATCTCAGATGATCAACAATCGAATCTTAGATAATTCCGGCATCCTTCAAAGACTGAAGCGCTTTGGTCTCGCCTGCAATCTTTGTGGCAAGGAATTTCTTCAGGTCAGCACCACTCTTGAAATCAGGGGTAACACCAACGGTTGCAGTCCAATCAGTGAACTCTTTGCTGGTTGCAGCTGCGCCATATGCTGCGACAAGTTTCTCGATGATGTCAGCAGGAGTCCCTGCAGGAGCTGCGACAGTAAGGAAAGAACCGGAAAGCAGGGTCTCACTCAGACCAAGTTCCTGGCTGGTTGGAACCTCAGGATACCCAGCGTTGCGCTTTGTGCTGAACTCAATAATACCAAGGGCATCACCGGAGCTGAGAATTGGGGCAAAGTCGCCAAGACTTGTAATGGCGGCATCAACCTCACCATTGAGGATTGCTTCACGCTGTGGAGCAGAACTCTTGTAGGAGATCATGTTGAACTGTACATCGTAAAGTTCCTGGATCTTCAGGGCGAGCAAGCTAACACGGCTTCCAATTCCCTGGTCAGCAATACGAATCTTACCTGGGTTCGCCTTTGCACCAGCGATAAGGGCATCGAAGGTCTTGTAAGGGGAATCCTTACCAACCATGATGGCATCGGGCTCCTGGGTGATCAAAGCAAAGATTTCCAACTTGGCAAGGTCATAGCCCTTGATAAGTCCGGTAAACGGTGCATTGATGATGGAACCGTAGTTCAGGTTTCCAATGGTATATCCATTGGGCTTAGCACCCATGAGGGAGTTCGGGCCTACTGCATCATCAGCACCGGGCTTGTTGACAAAGTAGATCGCGGCTCCGAGTTCTTTCTCAGCGAGCATGGAGACCTTTCGGGAAATGGCATCAGTACCACCACCGGCGCCACTGCTGATGATAAATTCAATATCCTTGCTAGGATAGGTTTCCTCTGCACCTTGTGCAAACAGAGTAGCAGAAGCTAGGACCACACATGCGAGCAATACAAATACTCTTTTCATAACAACCTCCAAATGGCAATAATAGGTTCCTCTCTGGTAAAACCAAACTGCCATCGTTCTAAATGTAACCTATGTACAATAGGTCATAATCTGCTAATCACTGATTATCAGATTGATATAAACAAGTATACCATCTTAGTAGGTATTGTCAATGAAAAAAAATATTTTTATTAATTTATTCCTTGTAAAGATTTTACAAGGAAACATCACAAATAGTACCTTTACCATTCCTGCTTAGCAACAAAAAGGGAAACCAAAGAATACCAGAAAAGAAAGCAAATCACTAATAATTCATAGAGAGCTTTATCTTCCTGCGGTTACTATGCCGTTCTGCAATATCACCTGCCAACAGCTCATCCTGAACCTTAATAGCCTCATACAATTCCCGGTGGTCTTTCCGAGACTGGGGGAACTCTGTGACAAAGTCCGGATAATGCAACCGGGACTCCCTTAGCATTGAGTGGATGACTCTGATCAAAGAGAAGAACAAAGGGTTCCGAGAACTGATGGCAAGCTTATTATGGAATTGTTCATCCAAATCTACCATCTGTTCGTGCTCGGTGGCATCATCCATCAGATCCAATATTTGTTTCAGTTCGGCAAGATCCTCGATGGTTCGTATCTTTGCCACTCTTTTTGAAATACCCCTTTCCAGGGTTGTCTTGAGGTCATACAAATCAAACAAAGGAGGATTGACATCCGTATACATCGCTTCAAACAGCAAGGTGATGGGTCCTATGAGATTCGAGAGGCCCATTTCCGCTACATAACATCCGGATCGAGGTACTATCTTGATGAGACCCAAGGCTTCGCAGCGCATGAAACCGGAACGAATCTGGCTTTGTGATACGGAGAACTCCAGAGCGAAAGTCCTGATCGAAGGGAGCTTATCACCACTTTTTAGCTTCTTTTCCCTTATATAACGAACCAAAGCAAAGACCATCCGATCCTCTTCATCCCTACATAGCCCATCAATTACAGGTTCCATCTCACACCTTCCCAAATCTGATAATCACTTCCCTATAGAAAATGCATGGTTTTTTTGTACGTGTCAATAAAAACAGCACAAAGCAGAGAACAAGTTGCTAAAAAAAGACAATACGTGAGTTTTTTGTTCTAAGAGCAGGTAGATTCAGAAGAAATCGTTCTTCCGGGCATGCCTTACGAAATCCCTTCAAACACGGTACTCCTTGGAGCCAGGCTTCCAGCAGAGTACCCCCATATGGTCTGGTACTCGGAAGGATCCTCCCCCATCGACTCAATCTGCCTGAGGTAGTGTGCCACAGACTTGCTCTCGATGATGATGACCGATCCCATCTCCTCGATGACCTTGCTGTGGGGCCTCGTATGGTCGAACTCAAACCTCAGGATCCTCCTGCCATCATCGGTGATACCGATAGTGCGGTAGGTGTTGCTCTTTCCTACACCAGGGAGGTTCAGCGTATTGCGGTCAGTTGCAAGGAACGGGATCTCATCGGAGGCGCGTATTGAGTCGATGTTTTCCACCATGTTGGGGGCATCACTCATGAAAGGCCTCAAAGCCGCATGGTAGCGCTGGGCTACCTGGCCGATGGAACTCTCCTCCACCTGCTCCTGGGTGGATCGGGAGTTGGTGGCAAACAACTCACGGTTTTCCTTGAAGCCCTTTACCGAGAAGGTATAGTAAGGCAGCACCCCGATGTCGTTGAGGGCCTTGCGCAGCTTAGCAGAGTGTCCCCTTCTGGAAGCCGCGACGGTGAAGACCTCTTGGTTGGTAACTGCCCATCCTGCCTCTAGCAACCTTGCAATGGCCTTCTTGGTGTCGGGGGTTATCTCCATAGCAGAAGAGATATGGGTCTGCACCACACACTGGCTGATACCAACCTCCCTCGCCTTCTCTCTGAAGACCTTAAGCACCTGGATAAGCTCCTTTGTCACCCGCTGTGGCAGGTAGACAGGAATCTTTGTCCCAAGCCTGACACGCCTCATGGTTGCATACGTTTCCTCATCCTCTCGGTCCGCATTGTCCAAGAGTTTGTTTTTTGCCATTTGGAGCACAGCATCAAGAATTTGCTGCAAAGACTTTACAGAACTCATGAAGGCATCCCCTCCAGTGATCAGGATATCAGAAAGATAGGGGTCGTTGCGGAAATATTCCATACTGAGTTCTAGATTTTTTTTCCAACTCTGGCGGGGACGAAGCTTCTCAAGCTCAAAGTTGAACCTGCCCGCCTGGAAGTCATACATCCTCTGGCAATATGAACAGAGTCCTCCACAGGCCCGCCCCATGGTATCGGGGATGAAAATGGCAACCTCCGGATAGCGGCGATGGACATTGTGGGAAGGAAGGATCCAGCCCGCCACATTGGGCTTTCCAGGCTCAGCTATGTCCTCCTTCTCCCATGCAACGATAGAGCCAAACTCATCAACAAGATCCTGGCTATAAAACAGGTAGGAGCGAAGGACCAGGTCACTGCCTGGATTATCCTGCTCTTCCTTCTTTCTGGTATCGATAAGCGACAGGAAGTACGGTGTTGCAAAGATGGGGATACCCTTCTTTTCGGCATCCTGCATAATCCTCAGCTCCTCATCGGTCATAGAGGAGTCCAGATATTTGTTCAGCTCATCTGCACTTCGAATGGCGAAGTGCAGATGGAAACGATCCTCCCTCCACCATGCGAGAACCTGCTTGCGTATCTCCTTGTCACCCATACCCTCTTTCAGCTGATAATGGGAACTGGTATTTTTTCTTTCCCGGCCCTTAAGCTTTTCGATCAGAAGAGCAATGATACGCTCCTTATTACGACCACGCCAGGCAATAACATCAGCGTCCAATCCACTGCTGTGACGGTTCATCCATTGCTGTACCTGGCTTCGAGCAGGAATATTAAAATTCTCAACCTCACTCAGAAGGGATAAAAAGTGTGCCATATCCTCAAGGAAGTCTGAGTTGCATTCGTCACATTGACCTGTAAGTACACGCCTCATCAAGGCGATTGGTCTTGATACGATCTCTTCTCCATGCAAGTTCCAGTCAGGAAAGGATTGTCCTTCGTGGTCCAGATAATCCATCAGCCTGAGGTACGCCATGGATCTGACAGAAAGCTTGTAGTAATCCTGCTCACTCTGCCCTTCACCTGTGTAGTACGCCCAGGCTGTGGGATACTCCTGTTGCATGTAGGTAGTGTAGTGGTCTCGCAGGGCATCCACCAGCTGCGCATCACTAAGGTTTGCATCCAAAAACAAGGGCAGTATAGTCGGGTTATCGCTCTGTATCTTGCTGACAAGGGCAGAGACAAGTCTTGATTGTGTGTTCATAGCATCAGAATACAGCCTAGAACAACCACAAGTCAAGCATATATAATAAGTTCATATATATAATACATTTATATCGCATGAATAAGAAATAGCTAAGCCATTACCGATGAGTTTAAGCAATATAGCCAAAAGCTACCACAGAAGAAAGCTCCAAGCAAACAAGCTCAAACCCCTTTTCTTCACACCCCTGACCACCCTCTGTTGCCAAAAGCTCCCCTTAGCAGTACCTTTTTATCGATAGCACAAGCTTGACCAATGACAAAAAACAACGTATGAATAGATACACATATATTATTGAGGTACCATGCTAGAATTCCATACACCGTCCGAAGAGGACAGGCCTTTATTTCCTAAAGAAAGCAAATATTTTGCGTATGAATATTACTATTCCTATGCTGTTATCTGGGGGGATGCCATCGGCCTTACCCTCTGCAAGACCGATACGGCATTCTATATGCATCTTGCAACAGATGACGTCTTCCTACTTCCTATCACAGATGACCTGCCCAGGGCCATGGTAGAGTTGGAACAGCACTGCAAAGAGAGCGGACAGCGCTTTCAGCTGGAGTGTGTCCCCACCGAGGAAGCCCAGGAGCTTGAAAAGCTCGGGTATACCGCCGAACATGTACGGGAGCTTGATGACTACCTCTACGAAAGTCAGAAGCTCATCAAGCTCAGCGGAAGAAAACTGCAAAGCAAACGCAACCACATCTCCCAGTTCGAACGCAAGTACACCTACTCGGTACGCCCCTTGCGGACAGTGGAGGAGAGGGACGAATGCTACAGGATGGCATCAACTATCTGGTTGGGTAACCAAGACGAGGTAAGTGAGGAGATCAAAGCAGAACTTGGGGCACTGAAACGCACATTTGACAACTGGGACAACCTGGGATTCAAAGGCATCCTCATCTGTGTGGACCACCACCTCACAGCCTTTACCGTAGGGGAGGTCATTGACGAGAAGCTTGCCATCGTCCACTTTGAGAAAGGTGATACCTCCTATTCAGGCATCTACTCGGTCATCAACCAGCTCTTCTGCTCGATGTACCTCTCTGATGTCCAGTATATCAACCGCCAGGAAGATGCAGGTGTCCCTGGCCTGAGAAAGGCCAAGCTCTCCTACAAGCCCGACCTTATGGTCGAGAAGTACCGCATAACGAGGCAGTGATGAAAATAGAGAGGGCAACAACGAAAGACCTTGAGGAACTGAAAATGCTCTGGTCGATAGTGTTCCAGGAAGATCCAGATTTCCTCGAACGCTTCTTCTCCCTACGTTTCCTCCCTGAACATATCGTCGTTGCCCGTATGGAGGGAGAGATAGTCAGCGCCTTGCATGCGCTTCCTTCCTCCTACATCCAAGATAACACTGAGAAGAGATGTGCCTTCATTGTAGGGGCCGCCACCTACGCTTCCCATCGCAAACAAGGCATCATGAGTAAGCTGCTTGCATACACCAAGGCAACGACACCCTATCCAATAACCCTCTTCCCTGCTGTCAGACCCTTCTATGAGGCGAATACCTACATAACCACCTCCAGCATGGAGGAGTACTGGCTCCCTACAAACAACGTTGCCAACAATACATCAAAACAAGATAATCAAACCAGAAACCCTACTCAAAGCACCCTTTCTCCTGAAGAAAAAGCCATCCTCTTCTCTGCCCTCGATAGAATCTATCGGGAAGCAACCAAAGAGGAAGGAGCCTTACTGCGTGACCGCCTGGCTTGGGCATTCCTTACAGAGGGCTATGAAACCCTTGCAGTCCAAGATGCCTATGCCTTCATCAAGGATGGCATAGCTGTGGAGGCTATGGCTACCAACATACAAGGGGCAAAAGAACTAATGTCTCTCTTACAGAAGAATGGGATACAGAAGCTACGCATCATCCCAAACTCACCCTTTGCATCCCTGCTTGAAGGTCCCTTTGTGCAGATCCCCATGGGTATGAGCACAGACGAATCCATGCGTGGGGTCTATATAGCAGAGCAGTACTGAAAGACAAAAAAAGAGACCTCTTGCAAGATCTTCATTTTCCGGACAGTCTGCATAAAGCAATTTCTAGTCTGTCAATTTCATGCAAAGAATAGTGGCTATGAGCGCGTAAGGTGATCGAAACATGAAGTCAGTAACCATAACAGAACAAAGCTAACACCATCTATAAGGCCAGAGACGAGCTTTCCATAGAGGGCAGCTCGTCTCTGTCTGGTTCAATTTCATCAGCTCATGCTTCTTATGCTGCTGATTCTTCTCTGCTATTCAGGTTCATCCTCAGAATTGCCAACAACCATTACAGAAAGATTCCAGCATCAACTACTCCACCTTGAATTCCACCGGTAGTGACCAGGAGTCCCCCTTGCTATCGGTGACCGTCAGCACAAACTGAATGACACTACCCGAAGGAGCACTATCAGCAATTACAAACCTGAAGGTATTGTAGCCACCCCGTATTGCCAAGGGACCTGTTGTGGCAAACCTGCTGTTATTAGTTACATATCTGTCAGAAGAAAGAGAACCCAGAGCCAGCTTGTCGACAAGCATCGTGACATTCGGATCCTCAGTATCCAGTGTTGCCACCAAACCCTTCAGATCGAGATTGCCCTTGTTCTGCAACAGGAAGCCAACACTAAGCTGAGTCCTCTTGGGCAGGGCGTCACTGGGATAATACAACGGCTCTACCGCAGGTATGTGAAGACTCTTCCACAAAGGCTCGAAAAGGGCTCCCTTGCCTTCAACGGTGTAGGTCTCCTTATCGGTGAGCAGGGTATCGGTGCCCCTGTCATACCACCCGACAAAGATGGCCGACGTATCGGTAGTGGAGGGTGTGGGAACCACTACCTCACTACCAATCTCCACGTCCTCGTAGAGAGTATCCCTCATCTCATCCACAAACCTCACCCCTGTTCCCCAAATGGCATAGAGGGTCTGGCTGGTATAGGGCATAGGTATAGTCTCACCTGCCTTATAGGTCAGCTCCCCAGGAGTAAGTCCCCAGCCTTTGAGAATTCCTACCTGGCTGCTATTTGTACGCAGTTGAGTAGGGTCAGGTAGGGTGACCTCTGAAAGGGGAGCCTTCTGTATCTGCTGGCGATAGCTGTACCGGAAGTTTTTTCCCTCGGCCGAGAAGTCCAGCGTAAGCAAGGGGTTATAGGAATCACTTCTCTGGTACAACCAGGTGGCATACTCGCTTTTCTTGGGTTCTGCTTCAGCCATGATACGACCAAGGAGGAGATTGCTCTCTTCACCCTTCATCCTGAAGCTCTTGAGCTTCTCAAGTCTTGCATAAGCCTCGCGGAAGGATGCCAGATCCCCTTTTCCCCTAGCTTCCAGCATATCATTGCGAGCTTGCTGGGCATCACGAGCGATACCATCATCAAGTTTATCGTAGGCACTCTTGATGCTTTCCAAACTTTGGCCCTGGTAGTCCAGTGCCTGTACATCCCTAAAGAGTCTCTCTGCATTGGGGGCCGCTACCAATAGGACAGCACTCACACAAAGCAAAGAGCACATGGTGAATACAATTTTACGAATATCCATAGTCTTTCTCCTTATCTTTGCATCTATACATATACCAAAAAAAACCAAAATCGACAAGTTTTCAGTCCTATTTACAACCCTAGCTTTAGCTCTCCAATAACGTTATGCGGTCTCTTGCAAACGTCAGCAGATGCTCATCACGCAGGAGGGCCAAGGTCCTGCTTAAGGATGTTCTTTCCACCCCAAGGCGATGAGCCAACTCCTTCTTGGTAATCTGCAACCGTATGGTCTGACTGCCCTGCCTTATCACCTCATCCCTGAGGTATGCAAGGAGGTTCTCCCTCAGTGTCTTTGAACTAAGATTGGAAAGTGCAGTAGAGAGAGAATGGGCCTTGTCTGAGACAATCTGCAGCAGGCTTTCCGTGAAACGGCTGTTATCCTTGCAAAGATCCAGTACCAAAGCCTTGCTTACGTGTAGGATCTCTGAAGGGCCTTCAGAGACAACAGTCATGGGAAACTGGTTGCTCGAGCCAAACAGTAAGGTTGCACCGTAGATTTCCCCCTTCTCCAGAACCTGTGCCTTGAAGAGGCTTCCTTCCTCATCAAGGCTCTGCAGCGATACACAGCCTTCCAGGATAATATCCAAGCTCGTACAGCTCTCCCCAGAGATATAGATAATCTGGTGTCTTGTATAGCTTTTGATGCTATGGGGCTGCTTAGCAAACAGGCCTTCCAGCCTTGCTGGGGAAAAAGAGGAGAAAAGGGAAAGTTCTGTTAGGCACCGGTATTGATTAGCCTGCATACATGCTCCAAAGTGTTACTTATGTAACTCTCTACTAGTATGTATGAGAGTATACTACAAATACCAGTGCCTAGGAGGCCGCATATGTTAGAAAAGATTATTAGCTTCACCATCCCTCAGAAAAAGGTCATTGAACAGCTTGTCGGTGATGACGAAGTCATGATAAACCACATCGCCTTGGAGAAAGGTGATACGGTTCCCATCCACTTCAGCGACTCAAATGTCTCCCTCATCATCGTGCAAGGGACTATAACCTTCATATTTGACGATCAGGAAGCTCATCACCACAAACATGGATCTATAGTACAGATTCCCTTCCACACCAAGATGAACATAAGCAACACCCATGACGAGCTGGGTGAGTTCTTCATCATCAAGGCACCACACCCTCGCAAATATAAGGAATCACTGAAGTGAAGAAAGTAGTACAACGAAGCATACAGATTCTGTTCCTAGCCCTCTTTGTAGTGCTGGCTGTCGTAGGGAAGATCCAGATATGGATGGGTATCTTTGTCGTCTCAGCCCTGGCTTCCCTTGTCTTCTCCAGGTTCTATTGTGGGTGGCTCTGTCCGATAAACACCACTCTCAAACCAATTACCTGGGCAAAGAAAAAGCTGCATATCAAGAGTATAAAGATACCCACCTTCCTCAAGAAGCCCTGGGTAAGAATCATTATGCTTGTACTCTTTCTTGGAATTCTGGTCTTCACCCTCAGGACAGGGAAGAAGCTCCCTGTCCTGCCTATCTCCGTTGCCTTGGGCTTTGTCCTGACCCTGTTCTTCCCTGAAGAGCTCTGGCACCGCTACCTCTGTCCCTATGGCACCATCCTCTCCCTACCCAGCCGCAAGGCAACGTATGGGATGAAGATTGACCAACAGACGTGCATCAGTTGTGGCAAGTGCATGAAAGTCTGTCCTTCGGTGGCGATAGCCAAGGAAGGGAAGAAATACAGCATCACCAAGAATGATTGCCTGGTATGCAGAGCTTGTGCAGAGGTCTGTTCTGTTGATGCGATTGCCTATCACAAGTAGTGATGAGTATCTCTGAGTAAAAAGAAAGAGATGGACCAAGGAAAGGGAGCCCTAGCGCTCCCTTTTCTTGTGATTGTTTGTATACCAGCTATACCCAGTTGTCAGCTCTTCTTCTCTCTCTTGAAGCAGAGGAACCAGTCCAGACAGTACTGATCTTCGTCAGTGCTTTCCATACGCTCCTTGGCAGTTCCACAGGAACCAGCGGTGGGAACGATGACATCATCACCAGGGACCCAGTTCGCTGGAGTGGCGACATGATCCCTATCAGCCTTCTGGAGGGCCAGCACTACGCGCTTGATCTCATCAAAGTTTCTTCCAGTGGAAGCGGGGTAGAACAGGATGGTCCTTACAATGCCCTCTGGGTCAATGATGAATACAGCTCTGACAGCCTGGGTAGAGGACTGGGACTGCACCATTCCATACTTACGGGAGACATCCATCTTGATGTCTTCAATAAGGGGAAACTTGACCTCAATGTTCTTCATTCCATTCCATTCGAGCTCCTGAATCTTCCTCAACCATGCGATATGGGCATAGAGGGAGTCGATGGAGAGTCCGACCAATTCTGTGTTGAGGGCCTTGAAGTCATCTGCCATAGAGGCAAAAGTCATGAACTCAGTAGTACAGACAGGGGTAAAGTCGGCGGGGTGAGAGAATAGGATCACCCATTTCCCTGCATAGTCTTCAGGAAAATGTATCTCTCCCTGAGTCGTCACAGCATGAAATGATGGTGCCTTATCGCCGATCAGGGGCAAGCTTGGGTTGGTCTTAAATTCTTCCATTGTTTGATCTCCTTGTATAGATTGGATTGTTTTTCTTATGAGGGTAGTATAGCAAAAGTATTTAATAATAGCAACTATTTATTGATATATATTTCTATTAGTATTTTACCATGCTTTCCTTATCCGCCCGGAATATGCTTCCTATGCACGTACTTCCTCTACAATTTTTCCTGGAATGATTTGTTTGGGAAGCACTCCTCTTGTTATCATAGGGGCAGGAAGGTAATATAAGACAAATATCTAGGAAGGATAGTATCAAGAACAAAGGCAGCATAGTACGCCGATTAATCGTTGGCTTCATCATTATCGGACTGACGATGTTTGGCATAGGAAGTTTCAAGGCATCCTTGCAAAACAAGGCGATGGAAATTAGTAATCTCGTAGGAAAGACCCATGATATATTGCATGAGTCAGCCTCACTGAAGATAGATTACCAGAATATTCTCCTACACGAACGGGCATACTTGCTTACGGGTGAGGAGGAGGAACTTCCCCAGATAAATGCACACATCGAATCCTTTGCACAGCATCACAACAAGCTCACCTCCCTGACCAAAGGAAATGAAGCCCAACAACAGCGGCTTGCAGATGTCATGCAGATATTTATGAACATGCATACCCAGGTCATCGACCCAATGCTGCAGATGCGGACCCTGATGGAAGAGTCCCCTTCTGACTTCGTCCAAGGCTATCAGTTCACTGATAAATTCCACCTGTCAGAGGAATACACAACCAAACAACTCAACCTGCTTGATACCATCGAACAAAGCGCCCAGAAGCAGCTTGAAAAGCAGCAGGAATCGATGACCAGGTGGTACCGCTACGATACTATTCTATCTATTGTGGGGCCCCTGATCATCCTTCTGGTAACCTTCCTCACAGGGTTGTTGGCTGCTCTGAAGATTTCCTCCTTCAGGAAGGAACAGGAAGCCTATCAGAGAGAACTCAAAGATAGCCGTGACCGATACAGCAATGTCATCGAAGGAGCCAATGTAGGTACCTGGGAGTGGAAGGTTCAGGCAAACACCATCAGCGTCAACGAAAAATGGGCAGAAATGCTCGGCTATACCCTTTCAGAGCTCCAGCCCATCACCTTCAAGACATGGGATGACAGGATCCACCCCGATGACTACGCCCTGGCCCAGCAGATGACCTACGAAGTATCTGCAGGGGAGAGAAAGGCCTATAGCTTTGACGTACGCTTGCAACGGAAAGATGGATCCTGGCTCTGGATCCATGACCAGGGCAAAGTCATATCTTGGGATGAAGAGGGCAAACCTCTCCTGATGACAGGAACCCACACAAACATCAACAAGCGCAAGGAAGCACAGTTCGCTTTGGAAACAAGTGAAAAGGATAGCCGTCTCCTCATTGATTCTATGATCCAAGGCCTTGCACACTGCGAAGTTATCCTCGGTGGGAAAGGCAAGCCCTATGATATTCGCTTTATCAAAGCCAACCCAAGCTTTGAATACTATATGGAAGTTCCCAGAGGCTACCTTGTCGGAAAGACCCTGCGTGAGGTTATGCCGGAGGTGGAGGAGTGCTGGATACATCGTAACTGCGAAGTTGCCCTTACAGGAAAACCCTCCTCTTATGAAGCGTACAGCAAGGTTCTAGACAAGTATTTCTTTGCCTCGACCTACAGCCCCAAACCAAACCAGTTTGCCATCATCATGGATGACATCACTGACCGCAAGAAGCTGGAACAGCAGGTGTTCTATGAGAAGGAGCTCTTTGAGACTACGTTGCTCTCCGTTGGCGATGGCGTCATCTCAACCGATGCTGAGGCGAAAGTCCTTTTTATGAATAAAGTTGCCGAGCAGCTTACAGGCTGGAGAGCTGACGAGGCAAAAGGCCGCCCGTTTACTGAGATATTCAAAATCATCTCCGGATCCAATCGAGAGAAAATCCCTGACCCTGTCGCCAGGGTTTTGGAACAGGGAATTGCCGTCAACCTCCTCAACGATACCATCCTCGTAGCACGTGATGGAGTGGAGCGGTATATTGAGGATAGCGCCTCTCCTGTAATGGATAGGGAAAAACAAATTACCGGTGTCGTCCTGGTCTTCCGTGACTGCACTGAGAAAAAGAAAGAACAGGATAAGATTCTACAATTGAGCTACCGCGATTCCCTGACCGGACTCTATAACCGGCGCTACTACGAACAGGTCAAACAGACCGTCGATAGCGAACCCTATTACCCGCTTACCCTGGTTCTTGGGGATGTAAATGGTCTGAAACTGACCAATGACGCCTTCGGCCATGATGCGGGAGACCAGCTGTTGAAGAAGGTCGCTGCAGTATTTCGCAAGACCTGCAGGGAGGGTGACATCATTACCAGAATCGGTGGGGATGAGTTTATCCTCTTGCTTCCCAGAACAGATGCCCTCAATGCCAAGATTATCGTTGGGCGCCTCAATGAAGCCCTTCTGGCAGAAGAGATACGGGGCCTCAAGGTCTCTGTATCCTTTGGGTACTCGGTAAAGAAAGGGGAGCCGGAAAGCTTTGAGGAGACTTTCAAGCTAGCCGAAGATAGCATGTACATCGAGAAGCTCACAAAAAGCTCGGTTTTCAAAAAACACGCCATCGACACCCTCTTGGTAAAGCAGTTCGAGCTGAACCAGTGGGAGAAGGAACATAGCCTCATGGTAGGATCGCTCAGCAAGCGCTTTGCACAGGTCATGGGCTTCACCAAGGAGGAGGTCTGGCAGGTCGAGCGCGGAGCATGCCTGCATGACCTTGGGAAAATTGCCATTGATGAGAACATCCTTTCCCAAAAGGAAAATCTTACCCAATCCCAGTGGCTCGAACTCAAGCGCCACCCTGAGATAGGATACACTATACTGCGTTCGGTAGGAGAGTACGCTCCTTTTGCGGAGTACGTGCTCTACCACCACGAAAGGTGGGATGGCACAGGCTATCCACAGAAGCTGAAGGGCACTGACATCCCTCAGCCAGCCAGGATGATTACCATTGTGGATTCCTATGTAGCGATGCTCAGCGACAGGGCATACAAGCAAGCCCTAAGCCCTAGTGAGGCTATAGAAGAGCTCTACGCCTGTAGCGGCACTCAGTTTGATCCCGATCTTGTCCCGATTTTTGTGGAGAAGGTGCTCGGAAACAACAACGGACAACTCTCAAAAACCTCACTGGGTGAGGAAACTGAAGAAGTGTAAATCAGAAAGAATGGAAACATTCCAGCCAAATTCGTAAAGGTAAGGGTATATGGAAAATATTGCAAGAATTGGAAAGCATTGCTTTGGATGCACTGCATGCAAGCACATATGCCCAGTCTCATGCATACGCATGGCCTCTGATACACAAGGATTTCTCTATCCAATCGTTGATGAGAGCCAATGCATTGACTGCCGCTTATGCCTCCAGGTATGCCCGTATGCCTCTGATGACAACCTTGGATCTGAGCTGTTCCCCAATACTACAGTCTACGCGGCCAAGCATACTGATACTGCAAACAGAATGCACAGTTCCTCTGGAGGGGCATTTACCGCCATCTCAGATTATATCCTGGACAAAGGTGGCATTATCTATGGTGTTGGCTATGATGCAGAATTGAGGGTTTGTCATATGCGCTCGGATACTCGAGAGCAACGGGATTTATTTCGTGGTTCCAAGTATGTTCAAAGCTCCCTCGGCTCTGCTTTCAAAGATGTTGAGCAAGACCTGAAGAATGGATTGTCTGTACTGTTTACCGGCACCCCATGCCAAGTGGCGGGACTACGGAACTATCTGCAAGAAGAGTATGAAAATCTGGTGTTGGTAGATCTTATCTGCCACGGAGTTCCTTCCCAGAAACTGTTTGACGATTATCTGGCCCTGATGGAACACAAAGAAGGCAGTTCCATACTAGATTGCAAATTCAGGGACAAGAGCAAAGGGTGGAAGAATCTTGTAATGACCCTTGATTTTGCCTCACATAGCAAAACTATCGATGCTCATGATTCCTCCTTCTATTCCCTATTTGTCGATGGCACAATATTACGGGCATGTTGCTACGAATGTAAGTTCTCCAATTTCAACCGCCCAAGTGACATCACCATTGGGGATTTCTGGGGAATTGAGCGTACCCTTCCCCAGTTTGATGACGAAAAAGGAATTTCCTTGCTGTTGGGCAACTCCCGAAAGGGTGAGGCGATAATCCAATCACTCTCCGAACAACTGACGTGTAGACAGAGCACGCATTCCGACTGCCTCCAACACAGCCTCTATGCACCAACCCAGGCCAATGCAAACAGGGATGCCTTCTGGAAAGACTATCTAGAGCATGGATACACCTATGTTGCACACAAGTACGGCAGCGAATAGACGTTCCTCACCTGATCAGAGATGAGCAGATGATTCACTGCATTCAATTATGGTTGTTCACCTAAAGCTATTCTTGCCACCATGCGAGCGTTGCTCCTCTGATAGCTCATACCCACCAAGACCAGCAATATCCCAGAGACGATGAGCAGGCTCTCGATGGAGACAACGTCTGCAAGGGGGCCGTATATGAGGATACCCAGGGGAAGGGAGAAGCCTGAGATAAGCTCTACAATGGAGAATACCCTTCCCATCTTACTCGGCTCCACAATCTCCTGGATCAGGACTGTCTCTGCTGTGGCAAGAACGGGCATGAATATACCCACAGCTACCATGACCACCAGATAGAGGGGAAAAGGCTTGGCAACACCCAATAGGGCAAATCCGACGCCAAAGCCCACAAGGGCCAAGGCAATGGTTCTTACCTTGTCCTTGAACTGCCCCTTGAGGGCTATGAAGATCCCTCCAACAAGACTGCCGGCTGTCCATGCTATCTCATTGGCGGTCAGCCTCCATATCTCAGGTCCGAAGGAGCGCTCAACTAAGAGCGGGGTCAGGATTGCGGCAGGTGTTACAAGAAAGAAGGCAAAGGCGTAGTAGAGGATAAGGCTCTTCAGCACCGGGTTTCCAAAAGTATAGGAGAGGCCCTCCTTCATGTCCTTGCGCACAGAGAACGCTTCACCTGTTCGTTTGATCTGTTCGACCTTGATAAAGGCAAATACCACGATAGCAAGAATGGCTGTAATGACATCGAGAAGAAAAGCCCAGGAGATGTTCATAAAGGATAGCACTACACCACCGACAGCAGGGGAGAGCAACATGAGGACAGATCGTACACTTTGGTTGATGCCCTGAATCCTGGTAAGGTGCTCCTTGGGCACCAGCTGTGGGAAGATAGCATTTACTGCAGGGCTCTGGACTCCAGATCCCAACGATCGTATGACAGAAACTGCCAAAAGAAGCTCAAGTTGTTTGTATCCTATCCTAAAGAGGATGAACAGGGCAAAGGTAGCAACGGCGATGAAGCCATCACTGAGCATGATCAGGTTCTTTCGGCTATACCTGTCAGCCCAGACCCCACTGTAGAGGGATATGAGCAGGAAGGGAACCATCGTCGCAAGGGTAACTCCCATCATCCAGGTTCCGCTGGAAGTCTCCAGCGTCACATACCAGATAATGGCATATCCTACCACAGATGAGCCAAATATGGAGAGGTTCTGGCTTACGAGAAAGAGCAGTATGGATGGAGTAAAGAGCTTTGTTTCCTTCTTGTCAGGTATTGAGTCCATGCATATTCCTTCCTAGCATCGCGATAGGAATTTGACTATAGCAAGAAGGGGCATAATAGTACAAGGCTACTGACGCCTTGTAGTATCCACTGAGTTCAGCGAGATGGTAGGTATTTCACTTCAGCCAATACTGTATAAGAGGACTCTCTTATAGGACTTTGTGTAGAAGATATAGGATCCCCCTAAACCTTCCACACACCTTGCGCTCTCATCATCCTATTGGTTCTCTGGTACAGCAGGCCCACCAAGGCCATAAGGACACCAGATACTATGAGCAAGCTCTCTATGGAGACGATGTCCGCAAGGGGTCCATAGACGAGCATGCCCAACGGGATGGTGCTTCCTGAGAGAACCTGCACAATGGAAAAAACCCTTCCCATCTTGTTCGCCGGGGTGATCTTCTGGATCATGACAGTCTCTGCTGTGGTAAGGATCGGCATGAAGATGCCCACGATCGTCATGATCAGGAGGTAGAGGGAAAAGAAGGGGGCAATGCCCAACAGGGCGAAGCCTATTCCCAGGGCGATGAGGGAGATGGCGATAGCCTTCACCTTATCGTTGAAGTGCCCCCGCAAGGATACCAGAATTCCTCCGAAAAGATTTCCCACTGTCCAGGAGACCTCATTGACAGTCAGCCTCCATACCTCAGGGCCAAAGCTACGCTCCACCAACAGTGGGGTAAGAATGGCTGCTGGGGTAAGCAGAAAAAAGGCAAACGAGTAGTAGATGATGAGACTGCGCAACACCGGATTTCCGAAGGTGTAGCGCAAACCTTCGAACATGGCATGCACCACAGGGGTATCCTTCTTCGCCCGCTTGATGGAGTCGACCTTGATGAAAATAAATATTGCAAGGGCCAAGGTGGCGGTCACCACATCAAGAAGGAACGTCCAGGAGATATCCATCAGGCCCAAGACCATCCCCCCCACAGCAGGAGCGAGCATATACAGCACCGAGGATATGCTCTGGTTAATGCCCTGGATGCGTGTCAGGTGTGTCGAAGGTACCAACTGGGGTAGGATGGCACTGACTGCAGGGCCTTGGACTCCGCTGCCCAAAGAGCGTATGACTGAGACAAGCAAGAGCAGCCAGAGCTGTTGGAAGCCCAGGCGAAAGAGGATAAACAGGAGAAGGGTGACGAAGGCTATGAATCCATCGCTGAGCATGATCAGGTATTTCTTGCGGTAGCGGTCGGCCCACACCCCGCTGTACAGCGATATGAATAGGTGGGGAACCATATTTGCCAGGGTGGCGTACATAAGCCAGATACCGCTGGAGGTCTCGATGGTTATGTACCAGATGATGGCGAACCCCACTACGGAGGAACCAAAGAGGGAAAGGTTCTGACTTACCATAAAAAGTACTATCCGCACAGAAAAAAGGTCACTTCCATCGCTCTTTCTCGTACTGTCCATAAACTACCTGGTAGGCCTCCCACAAGGTACATACCCACGTATTACGATACTACCATTAGACTTCAAGGACAAGCTTTCTTCCCAAAGCACGTGTATCGAAATCCATCAGAATAGAGCAAGGAGAGACTTGCCAAAGATACAACAAGGGTTAGTGTTTTCAAGGGATAGTAGGTGATATGGCTCAATCTCATGGATGTGTGCCAGCCAAGAAAATGACTCTCATCAGTATGGTGTCTGACACAATCGGTCATGGCTCTGATGGAACATAGTGCTGTCTCACCCATGCTCCTCGATTGCAGGCACGTCCCACAGGCTAGGATCTCCCCATCGATGGCATGAAAGGCTGCCACTTGCTCAGCAACGTTGAACTTCTCATGCGTAAGGGTCTCGATTTCCACAGCTTCACCCATAAGGAATACCTTTACCTCATGGCCGCTCTTCTTTGCAGTCACAGCAAATCTGATTGCATTCCAGGTTTTCTCACACGCTTGTGTTTCATGATTATTCCAAGTTCCATATGCTAGTACTCCCTTATGACTCTCTGCAAACTCGCCAATACTGCATCTATTTCTTCTCTTGTAGTTTGACGTCCCAAACTGAACCGTACTGCACCTCGTCCAACACTTTCAGAGACTCTCATGGCAGCCAAGACTGGTGAAAGGGTAGTTGTCCCAGCGTGACAGGCAGAGCCTGTCGAGGCAGCGACATCACTGAGACTATCCAATATCTTGTGTCCATCATACCCAAGGAAGCTGATATTGAGGGTGTTGGGTAGCCTCTTTTCAGGATGGCCATTCAGAACTATGCTCTTGCCAAAACTCTCTTGTAGTTTGCTGTAGAAGTACTCTGTGAGGCCTTTGACAGCACTGCTTTGTAGCTCTGTCATAGCAACCTCACAAGCTTTGCCCAATCCCACTTCAAGAAGGGTGTTCTCCGTCCCTGCCCTTCTCCCGTTTTCATGACCAGCACCATGGATCAGGGGCTCGATGTGAAGGCCTTCTCTCATATACAGGGCACCAACGCCTTTCGGGGCGTAGAGCTTATGGCCGGCTATGGTAAGAAAATCAACGCCAAGGGATGCTACATCGAGGGGGACCTTCCCTACTGACTGGGAAGCATCGGTATGAAACAGCACTCCGTGTTTCTTACATACCCGACCTATTTCCTCAATTGGTTGTAGGGTCCCCACCTCGTTGTTGGAGTGCATGATGGTGACCAATATGGTCTTGTCGGTGATGAGGCTCTCTATAGCAGAAGGTTTCACCATGCCATAGGAATCAACAGGGACATAGCTTACTTCATAGCCCAGGCTCTCAAGGTACTTGCAGGGCTTGAGGATGGCAGGGTGTTCGACCACACTCGTAATTATGTGCTTGCCCTTGTTCCTGAAGGTATGGGCAACACCTTTGAGGACCATGTTGTTTGATTCGCTTCCGCCGCTGGTAAAAATTAATTCATCTGCTGTGCAACCTATCAGGGAAGCAACCTGAGCCCTTGCCTGCTCAACAGCAGCTTTGGCAGTAATGCCCAAGCTATGGGTGCTGGAGGGGTTCCCATAATGCCCATGGAGGAAGGGCAGCATAGCCTGTGCCACCTTTTTGTCGATGGGGGTTGTTGCATTGTAATCAAGATAGATCATCGTGGTGCCTCTGAGGATATAGCAATTTCAATTGCAGGAATGATTTTAATTTGATTGGTAATTGCAGTATACAGATCAACTTCAACTTCAGGTGTTTCAATAGAAACAACAAGTGAATATCTTACTTTATTATTGGTTTTTCCAAGATGAATTCTTTCTCGCCACCAACCAACAACAGGATAGACTGCAATATAGTTTGTTTCGCATAGGTTTACAGCTAAATCCTCGCAATAATCAGAATGTAGTGAGCCTACATCCCGATTCTTTACTCCTAAATACCAATTACGACTACTCCCTTCTCCATTATCCTGTGTATTATCATCACGCATTTTAATGTTTATCCGCTTGTTAAAATCCTCTAGTGTTTCATTTGAGTTTATTACATCAAAACGAAGATTACATGAAGGATATCGATATTTATCTTTCCATCCTACTTCACCAGGTCCTGGTTCAATAAAATATGATAGCGTCACTCTAATTGTTGCTTCTATTTCACCTAAAGACAACAACACTTCTTTTGGCCAAGGAATTTTATGTATATGCATTTCATGCATACACCTTTTTCCAAAGGGTTGTAACTCATCTTGTATGATTAAGTTCACTGAATTCCTAGAACATTGAATTGCTCTTTCTAGATTAGGAACACCATATCCACAGGTTCGAAGCAACTCTCGTCTGCCTTTTGTTTTGAGATCATCCTTGCAAAACTGTTGGCGCATTCCTAAAGTCCATCTTGCCGAATGAACTAACAAAGCTCGTATGGTCTCAGGCCAGATACCAGGATACTCTGCATACAGTTGTGCAGCCATCCATGACGCTTGTGCAGTAGCAGAACTTGTTCCCCAAGTGGTTGTAAAAAGCCGATTCAGATGTTTATGATATGTGGTCAAAAGAGATAGATCCTCACACTCGGTATAATCCATATCATTTGTAGCCATGTTACCCCCATCCAAAAGGATTTCAGGTTTTATTGGCCATTTATTACTCCATGGTATCGAGGTCGAGCTATAAGGTGATAATTGTCCAACATCAGCAACAGGATGAAAACCATTATAGAAGGAGTCTGATATATGAATATCATTGGTCACTGCTCCTACCGTAAGAGCATTCCATGACTGTCCAGGATTTTCAACTCCATGGAGTAAACTAGAATTAGGGTAAAGAGAATGCATAAGCTCCTCAGAAACTGTATTTCCTGAGCTGATTAAAAATAAACGTTTTTCGCCATTTTCATTTGCTCCAGAGGTGATACTATCAACAGCAGCAGACCAAGAAGTGGGACTACCATCGTCAGTATTGAAACCCCTTGAAGTTACCGCCATACATAGTGTTCGATCTTTATTTGGGTTGGATATTTCAGCAAGGGCAACAGCCTGTTCTGTAATAGCACCATAAAGCTCTACTGGATTATTACCTTGAGGTGATAGAATTTTAACAGATTCAACCTTATGTTTGATGAGTATTTTCCTGTCGTTGATCAATGCATCTTTCAAATTATAGTAAATTGCGACTCCAGCCATCTCTGTCCCATGCCCCATATGGTCAGCTATACCCCAAGAATCATCAACAGCTTGCACAGTAGCTGGGTCCTTTATTGTTGGGGCAATTAGGGGGTGCGAACTGTTTAGGCCTGTGTCTAGTAAGCATATCGAAGAATTGCTATCAACAAATTCTGTTCGACTCAGTAAATCTTCAGCCCAATCTCTTTGTTCTGCTCCTGAAAGGAAGTCAAAGAACCTTGGAGGTTCCGGTGCCCTACGAAGTTCTGTCAAATACTCACAGCTATCGATCAAATGAGCCAACTGGGTTTTGTTTGCTTGTATCAGAAGAACAATACGTTCAGGAAAAATCAGTCGATTCGAATTAAGACTAATTTCTAATTTTTTACAATACTCACGCACCTTCTGGAAAACATCGTCCACAGATAAAACATCATATCTGCACCAAACCTCACACCACCGAGGTACTTCTGTTGGAATATCCTCCCGTCTCCCTATCCAGAAAGACTCCAGTATCGCAACTCTTATATCCTCAATACTACGGATTAAATCATTATTCTTTGGATTTCCCTTTTTTGTAATCTCAGATCTATATTGTTCAATCTTATTACTGAAAAACGACTCCTTTCCTGCAGGAATAAAAACTGTAGCACTTTGTATACACGTTTTTTCATCATTTTTTATATTTAACAAGCGTATACCTTTAGGTATATTCTCTAAACTTCTACTTGCCAAATCACACGTAGCAAGACCAGAAAATTCTAGGTAGGTTCCATCTTTATAGCGTATGGCAGCTGCTTGTTTTTGGATTTCTGAACGTTCAAAGCATTCTTTCAACTTCCTCTCAAGATAGGTGGCATGGACCTTATGGTTTTCTCTATGAGGGAAATTACGTTTGACTGGATTTGGCATCGAGCTATAAGGTTTTGAATCTTTTGTCCCATGCAAAAACAGATTCTTTCTTTCAACAGCCAATGGTTACGCCTCCTTACTGGAATGTAATGTTACTCTCTCTTTGGCCAAGTCCATCATCTTGGCCTGAGTAATCTTGGCATCATCCAAAATTGAGTCCTTTATTGCATCTTCACACACTCTGATTATTTCAGCATGGCTTAACACTAATGACGCTTCTAACAGCTTTGCAGAGGGTACAAAATCTCTCTGAAAAGCTGATATTTTGTACTGATAGAGTCTTTGCACTTCACTCTCCGTTGGCATCGAATAGTGAAGTACATCATCAAAGCGCCTAAACAATGCCCGATCTAATAGCTCTTGGTTGTTTGTTGCTGCGATAATAATACTCTCAGATGCATCCTGTTCTAAAAATTGTAGAAAAGAATTGAGAATTCTTCGCATTTCTCCAACTTCATTATCCAGATTCCTGTCTGCTCCAATTGCATCAAACTCATCGAAAAAATACACCCCCACAGTCTCTTCAACAGAATCAAAAACTTGTCTTAACTTTGTACTGGTTTCACCCATAAATTTAGTAACCATCTTATCCATTTGTACAGTATAAAGCGGTAACCCTAACTCAGAAGCTATAACTGAAGCGGTAAAAGTCTTTCCTGTTCCTGGTTTTCCTTCAATAAGTATTTTTCTTCGGTTACACAACCCATAACTTCTCAATTTGTTTCTATTTTTATATTCATGCAAGATTCTTTTGAGTCTTTCAAGTATCTCATCAGACACAATTAGATCTTCTAATCTTTCTGTTGGAACTGACATTGTCAACATCGGATTATTGTGAATTTGGTTAAATTGAAATATATTTCTTCTGACACTACCACTCTTTTCAGCAAGTTTTTTCAATTCCCGAGCAAGGGTTTCATGATTTCGTTTTGCTTCATACGCTGCAATCTGCAACACTACAGTTTTGAATTTTTCATTATCATTATCATTATGCGCTTTAATTAAGCATTTTATCTGATCTGCAGTTGCCATCCTTCCACCTCCTTGCTTCCACCCAGAGAAACTATACCATATATTCCAAACTACTTAACAAAAATTTACCATTATTATGTACTTCTCATTTTCATCTTACCAAATCATTTTTCATTTTTGAACAGTAACGCAAGCATCAAGTATTCTATGATTCCATATAGCATTTCTTTCCCCTAATGACCTCTTCAAGAGCCTGCTCTATCCTTTCGTTTTGTTCTTCTTGCAACGATGCATATAACGAGACTGGATCGACTATGTGACCTTTAGTGAAAAGCTTGGGATCATACTCCCGTTCAACCAGGTTTTCATCTTTGATTTGATCTTCATTCGTCACAATTTCACCATAATATTCTTCATATATTGCACGAGCCTTATATCCTGGAGGATTGAAGGTGGACAATTCTGCTAATGCTTCCAATCCTGCAAAAAATGCATTATCCAGTGCATTTATCACATGCACCACTCTCTTTATAGGGGATCTAAGCATCACTTTGCCTAGTGCAAAATACTCTCTCTCGCCAATCCTTCTGTATTCCTTAGTCCTTCCAGTCTTACCTCCAACTTCATAGGTAAGAAGCCTAGCCGCATACAATGCATTGAGAGATCTGGAAGCTGTCATAACAGTCCAACCCATTAGGCTGGAAAACTCTGTTGCATGCACTAAAGCATCTTTGGTGTAGAGAAAAATTGAGATAGGCTATTTGTGCAGAGGGGGTAAAGGTCCGTATCTCTTGTACGGGGATACTATCGACCATCTTTAGATGAAGCCCAAAAACGGCAAGTAAAACAGCCTGTCTTCCATACTAAGATTAGAATTTCCTCACCTATTCACCCATGTTCTCCAACAACACCACCGTCTCAACATGCCTGGTATGGGGGAACATGTCCACGGGTTGGATGCCCCTCACCTCATATGGGCTGAACTTCAGCACATACCTAAGATCCCTCTCCAGGGTATCAGGGTTGCAGGAGATGTAGATAATCTTCCTTGGCCCCATCTTCAGGGCAGCTGCAAGGAATCTCTCGTCGCTACCGCTTCGGGGAGGATCGAGGAAGAGAACATCACAGCTCTGCTTCTCCTTTGCCATCTGCTTGATATAGACAGAAGCATCGGCACAAATGAAGTCTGCATTTTCGAGATTGTTGGCCTTCGCATTACGAACGGCATCATCGACAGCATCTGAATTGGACTCAATGCCCAGAACCTGCTTCACACCCATGCTTGCCGCGATGAGGGCGATGGTGCCCGTTCCACAGTAGGCATCGATGACACTGTCTTCCGCGGTCAGCTGGGCCATCCTCATGGCAATGGTGTAGAGAATCTCTGTCTGCTGAGGGTTTACTTGGAAAAAGGACTTGGCCGAGATACGGAAGGTAAGACCGCAGAGCTCCTCTTCGATATAGCCCTTCCCAAAGAGAAGCTTCTCAGGAATCTCACTTAGAACCATGCTTGTCTTTTCGTTGTTCATATTGAGGGATATGGTCGTTATTTCAGGATGGCGTTGTCGCAGAATACTGAGGAAGTCATTCTTGGAGGGAATGGGCCACTGCCCACATACCAGGACAACCATTGCTTCGCCAGTGAAGCGTGACACCTTGATAAGCACATGACGGATATAGCCCATCTGCTCATCCTCGTCATAGGGTTCAATTCGGAAGCGGTTCATCAGGCTTCGTATGGTGGCAAGGATGGCATCGGCTGTGGGATGTTCGACCAGACATTCTCGAATGGGTACAATATAGTGGGTTCCTTCACGGTAGATACCACTAATGACCTTGTTATGGTAATCCTTGCCAAAAACCGCCTGTACCTTGTGACGGTAATGGGTAGGATCATCCATCCCAATGATGGGGGCAATGGGGCCGAACTGACCGAGCATGTCTTCGACAAGCTCCTCTTTATATTCCAACTGTATGGGGTAGGGATAGGACATGAGGGCACACCCTCCGCAATCTTTATCCAAAGGACATTTCTTATAGGTATTCATGGTCTCTAAGGTGACCGCAAAAAAGAGGTTTGTCAATTGTCTTTCCCGCATCTCTTTGGTATGCTGATGCTATGAAATACGTACGCTTCACCTACCAGGGCACAACCAGTTACGGCCTCCTAGAGGATGACACCATACAGTCGCTCAGGGGAACCCCCTTTGGCGAGTTTACCCTCACTGGGAAGACTTTACCCCTGGATAAGGTGGAGTTGCTTACCCCCTGCGACTTCTCCAAGGCTGTCTGCATAGGGCTCAACTACAGCGACCACGCCATTGAGTTTCAGCTTCCCATCCCAACCGAACCTGTAGTATTCATAAAGCCTTCCACATCTGCACTTGCCCACCTTGGAGTCATCAAGTACCCCAAGATGTCCAATCGGCTCGACTATGAGGCGGAGCTGGCTATTGTCATCGGAAAGAAGGCAAAGAATATCCCCCTTGCAGATGTACAGGACTATATCCTTGGGTATACCTGTGCCAACGACATCACAGCGCGCGACCTCCAACCCAAGCAGGGGCAGTGGACTGTAGCAAAAAGCTTTGACACCTTCTGCCCTTTCGGCCCGTTTATCAGCGACGAGGTCGACCCGTCAAACTTGACCATCGAAAGTAGGGTCAATGGCAAGACCATGCAAAAGTCCAATACCAAAAACCTTATCTTCGATGTCCCCTTCCTGGTAAGTTATGTCTCCAAGATCATGACTCTTCTCCCTGGGGACATCATCCTTACAGGAACCCCCGGAGGCATAAGCGGAATGCACCTCGGTGATACCGTTGAGATAAGGATCGAAGGACTTGGCGTGTTGAAGAACACTATCGGGTGAAATACTCGATAGCGACACCCTTACCGTCAAAGTAGAGAAGATCCCCCTCAGGGTAGTTCCACACCGCCCTCAGGGTAGAGGGTAGCAACAGATCCCCCTTCTGGCGATAATCGGCAAGGGTGGCAGTCCATCGGATCTGCTCCTTCTTTCCGTCCATTCCAGTCGCCATCCTGTCGTCAGTGGTGAAACTGAGCATCTCACCCTCTTCGCTGAAGGTAAATATCCCACTACAGGAGAGTCCGTATGCCTCGATGGTTGCCTTTGCATGGGTATCATCGATTGCCTCCCACCGTATGTACGGCTGTAGGGCAACTGAGGGCACAAACAAGGACTCAGCTAGAATCGTAACCAGACAGGCCCGATCCATATCCTTCCCTTGTTGGTCAAACAAGGTAATACCTTTGGCAATTCTCCCCTTCATCGACCCCTTTCCTTCCATAAAGGAATCAAATCCCTCAAAGGGAATACCATAGAGCGAAGCATCAATGTAGGCCAGACGCTGTGGTCTTGTTACCCCATTGTACTGTACATAGTCGATCTTTATAGTCGGCTTGTCCCTGCCTAAGGAAAAATCGACATCTTTGAAGGTTGCCTTCATATAGGTCATCTTGGGTTTGCCAATGAACTGGCAGTGGGTGAAGAACCTCTGCACAGGGAGAGGAAGCGATGAGATATCCTCCAAAGTGAAAATCTCGTCACTGCTACCGGAATCACCGATCAGCACATCCTTAGCCTTGGAAAACTCACTTCGGGTTTTTGAATAGGGCAATGCAAAGAAAACAAGAGACAACAAAACAATTCCAACCACTATACCAAGTGCTATCATCACGAACTTCCTCCCCTTACGCATAGGTCTCTTCCAACTTGGCAATATTGCCTGTTAGCTTTGCAAAGCTTTGGGAAAGAACTCTAAGCTCTTCAAGTGCAAAACCGGAAAACAGTGTTTCAATAAATATCTGTTCCTTAGATTCCCGACTCTTACAGTGAATAAGACAGGCATGGGTAACACTGAGCCGCAAATACCGCTTGTCATCCTCATGCTGCTCGATGGCGAGGAAACCTCGTTTTTCCAGCAGCTGAGCCATCTTCTTCACATTCTGTCGCGACGATCCCATCCTTTTGGCGAGATCGCTGACAGAAAGTGCTTGCTCTTCACTTCTTATGAGGACAGCTACCAGAAGCCACTGTTTGAGAGTCATCTTTTCGTCAAGACCATCACCGGCGGCCTGCAATCTGTTGGACAGGGTAAAGAATGAACCGAATATGTTGGCTTGAAGCATTTTCATCTCTTGCTCGTGCATAGAACCTCCTTACTAAGTAACCTATTGCCTATTATAGGTAACAGGTTACTTACTGTCAATACTATGAGGAAAATCCCCTACATAAAGTATTGCCATCCGCAGGTTACCCAAAAGGCGGTAATCCCTTGAGAAGGGTTTACCGCCTTTTTCTCTCCCTCTTTTCATCAATCGCTGGGAACCTGATCTTCTGAAACGGAGGATTCAAGCCCTTTCCTTCGTATCACATTATACATTCGTTGATTTCATCATCTCAAACATTGCAGGAAATAGGGAAGTCAGTAAGATTTGGGCAGCAACTGCAAAATCCAATATGGCATGGCCTATCATCAACGGCGAAAGTTTCCTTTTTTTTGCATAGACCAAGGCTAAAAAGACCAGCAAGGGCAAAAACGAAACAAAGCTGAACAGGATATATTTCCAATCAGCCAACAAGGGGATAAAACTGTGCTGCAGAGCATAGAAGAATGTAGCATATACGATTGCGAGCCTGGTGTTACCTGTCATTTTCTCGATTCCAGTCAGTGAATATCCAAAATACAAGGGCAGTTCAACAAACACGTTTGTCAGAGGCAACAGTAGGACATTAGCCAATGCAAGCCAGAAAGGGATGGGCTGTACCATCGTCACAGGCATATACCCATAGAATAGGTATCCAAATCCATACATTCCCACTACTCCCAATGCAAGCATTGCCAAAACGAGTACCAATGTATTTTTCAGACTGCTTTGGCCCTTCTCATAGCCAATGATCTTCCTATACGTCATGCCTTCATGTTTGAAAATAACCAGCAACAAGGCAATGGTGATGATGTTGCAAACGATACATATGCTAGGCCACCACCGACTTGCCTGTTCCAATGATTGGCTGGTAGCCATCGCAAATATCAATCCAACCACAATAAACAAACCGCTTCTCAATAAAGGAAGAATATATGGGCCAGCTTTCTTCATGTAATCTTCTCCTTACACCTTACGTTGCAGGACAATTTTCATAATGTCACCTGTACTATAATCCTACAGAACTCTCTTCCAAACAAGAAAAAACGCTACCTTATAGATTCCTTACCTTCCCCCTGGATATCTGGGCATACGTATGTGAACACCTTGAGTGAGAGGTAACCTACTGTCAATCTTTCTATGGCAAAACGCATGGAAAGAGTTTTGTTACCTCTGACTAAAGGAAAGGAAGGAACTACAAAGGATCAAGGTATCCTGAATGTAGGATATCTGCTGGTAATCAGGCAAAAAGAACAGAGCTTGTCCCTATATATATACAGGGAAAAGCTCTGTTTACCCTTCTCTTAATCTTAATCTTAATCTTATTCTTATTCTTATTACTTTACCTTTTTGCTTTTGTTCTTGTTCATGTTTTTGTTCGACCTTTGTCGTTGCTTGTGATTCAGGTTCCCTTCTTCAGCCACTTACGCTCACTAGACAACCAAAACTACCATACACCTCATCCCTTGCTGTAGGAGTCGGCATGCACTCCAGCAATAGCCCTTCCGCTTGGCTCATTCATAGCCTTGAATGCACTGTCCCACTCAAGCGCGATCGCAGTCGAACATGCAACCGAGTCCTCACGGGGAACACACCTGGAAGCGCTCTCACTGGGAAAATGGCTTGCAAAGAGAGAGCGGTAGAAATACTCTTCCTTGGTTGCAGGGGTGTTGATCGCAAACCTTTTCGATGCGGATGCAAACTGCTCATCACTGACTTGTTCGCTTGTCATCTTTTTCAGGGTGTCTATCCAGGAATAACCCACCCCGTCACTGAACTGCTCCTTCTGTCTCCAAAGGATTTCAGGGGGAAGATACTCCTTGAAAGCCTCCCTGAGGATCCATTTCTCTATACGGGGTTTGCCGCCGACGACAGGGGACATCTTCAAAGTAGGGTTGAGGTTCATAGCCACATCCATGAAGGTCTTGTCAAGGAAAGGTACCCTTCCTTCAACCCCCCAGGCGGCAAGGGACTTGTTTGCCCTGAGGCAGTCATACAGGTGCAGCTTGCTGAGCTTTCGCACTGTCTCTTCATGGAACTGCCTAGCATCGGGTGCCTTATGGAAGTAGAGGTAGCCCCCAAACAGTTCGTCACTTCCTTCCCCTGAAAGTACCATCTTGATGCCCATCGAACGGATCACCCTGGCGAGCAGGAACATCGGTGTGGCTGCACGAATGGTAGTTATATCAGAGGTCTCAAGATGATAGACCACGTCACTGAGCACATCCAAGGCTTCCTGGATGGTAAAATGGACCTCATGGTGCACGGTATGAAGATATTCTGCGGCAACCTTAGCTGCCTTCAGGTCAGGAGAACCCTCAAGACCAATGGCAAAGGAGTGCAACCGTGGCCACCAGGCCATTTCCTGGTCACCACTCTCAACCCTTTTTTCTGCATATTTCGCTGTTATGGCTGCAATGATCGAACTGTCGAGTCCTCCCGAAAGCAAGACACCGTAAGGCACATCGCTCATCAGCTGTCTCTTAACTGCAGCCTCCAAGGCATCACGAACCTCTTTTACTGTTCCACCGTTATCCTTTACCGCATCAAAGCTCGTCCATGCTCGGCTGTACCAACTCTTGCATACCCCTTCTGGGCTGTAGTAGTAGTGCCCGGGAAGGAACAGCTCCACAGTCGGGCACACTCCCTCAAGGGCTTTGAGCTCACTTGCCACATAGTAGCGCCCTTCGCTGTCCCATCCTTGATAGAGAGGGATGACACCGATATGGTCTCGGGCGATGAGGTAGACATCCTTGGAATAATCATAGAGGGCAAAGGCAAAGATCCCTTCCAACTCCTCTAGGAAGTCAGGCCCTTTATCCTGATACAAGGCCAGGATTACTTCACAGTCACTTAGCGTCTGAAACTCATAGGTGTCCTTATAGCGTTTTCGTATCTCCAGATGATTGTAAATCTCACCATTTACTGCAAGCACCAGATTCCCATCCTTGCTCGTAAGCGGCTGCCCTCCTGAAAGGGGGTCAACTATGGCAAGCCTCTCATGGCTTATGATCGTCTTGGCTCCGGTGTGTATTCCTGACCAGTCAGGGCCCCTGTGACGAATCTTCCTTGACATGGCCAGAACCTGTGAGCGCAAAGGGAAGCTATCACCTACACAATCGAACATACCTACAAATCCACACATATTTTTACCTCCAGATACAGAAAGAACAAAGGCGTTCCAATCCCCTAGGATTTGGAACGCCTTTGTTCTTATCGAGATGCTAACCGTATTAGAGGAGAGTTGCAAGCACCTCATCCACAATTGCCACCGCTTTTTCTATCTCATCCTTGCTAATTACCAAAGGAGGGACAAAGCGCAAGACATCGAACCCTGCACTCAAAACCAGAAGGCCCTTGGCAAAGCAAGCGTCAACAACCTTCCTTGGGGGTATGGTAAGAACAAGGCCGTTCATCAGGCCAAAGCCTCGGACAGCGGTACAAAGGCTCGGATACTTTGTTTGTATCTCTGTAAGTTTGGATCGGAGAAATTCACCCTTCTCTGTCACTTCGTTGCACAGGTCTGTCTCACCTAGGCGTCGAGTCATCTCACAAACCCCTGACATAGCTAGGGCATTGCCTCCAAAGGTTGATGCATGATCGCCTGGGCCGAAGATATCGTCAGCCCTTTTGTTGGTGAGCATTGCCCCACAGGGGACACCCCCTGCAAGAGCCTTTGCCAAGGTAAGGACATCGGGTTTCACTCCAAAAAGCTGCCAGGCAAAGGGTTTTCCACTTCTTCCCATTCCACACTGCACCTCGTCGTAGATCAAGAGAAGGTCATGTTCATCACACAGTTCCCTCAACCCTTGCAAAAACTCTTTGGCAGCAGGGACAACGCCCCCTTCTCCCTGGATGGGCTCAACCAGGATTGCACAGGTCTTCTCTGTTATAAGCTTTTCCACACTTTCGAGGTCGTTGAACTTGGCATAACAGAAACCTTGGGGAAGCGGATCAAAGTCCTTGTGGTACTTTGCCTGTCCTGTAGCGGTGACCGAGGCGTAGGTCCTTCCATGGAAGGAGTCCTTCATCGTGATGATCTCAGTCCTGGCAGGAGCTCTTCTGTGGCCAAACTTGCGTGAAAGCTTCAGGGCAGCCTCATTGGCTTCAGCTCCGCTGTTGCAGAAAAAGACCTTGTCCATCTCAGAAAGAGTACAGAGGGCTTTTGCCGCTTCGATGGCCTGTTCGTTGTAATAAAGGTTGGAACAGTGCAACAGTCCACTTTTCAGTACATCAGAAAGAGCCTTGGAGAGCCCCTCATCCCCATAGCCCAAGGCATTGACTGCAATACCTCCCACGAAGTCCAGGTACTCCTTGCCCTCGACATCGGTAAGGGTGCAAAGCTTACCGCTTGCGAAGACTACCGGTACCTGGCTGTAGGTATTGAGCAGGTACTCTTTGCCCTGTTCAATCAATTTCTGTTGCTTTTCCATCTATACACTCTCCTTGGTTACCATGGTACCGATACCTTCAGTGGTGAAAATCTCGAGCAGGATGGCATGGGGAACCCTGCCATCGAGAACATGGACACTCTCAACCCCTTTCTCCAAGGCATCGAGACAACACTGGACCTTGGGGATCATCCCCCCGGCAATGGTTCCGTCCTTGATATATAAGAGAGCCTCTGTCTTGGTAAGGGAGCTGAACAAGGTGGAGGCATCATCCTTGTCCTTCAGTATCCCTTCGACATCAGTGAGAAATATCAGCTTCTGGGCATCAAGGGCCCCTGCCACCGCACTGGCGGCATAGTCAGCATTGACATTATAGGTATGGCTTCTTTCGTCGACACCCACAGGGGAGAGGACAGGGACGAATCCCTTGTCTATCAAAGTATTTAATAACGTGGTGTCCACCCTCTCTATCTGTCCCACAAAGCCCAGGTCCCTGCCCTTATCGTCCTTCTTCTTGGAACAAAGGAGCGTCCTTCCATCCTTACCGCTGATGCCGACAGAGGGTATGCCAACACTCTGCAGATTTTCAACCAAGCCCTTCCCGATGGAGCCGGATAGCACCATCTCAGCGACCTTGGCTGTCTCGGCATCGGTAACCCGAAGCCCATCGAGGAATTCTGTCTTCTTGCCAAGCTTGTTGAGCATTCCTGTTATCTCATTGCCTCCGCCATGGACAACAACAGGCTTGAGGCCGATGTACTTGAGCATGGCGATATCCTGGATGACAGAGGCACACAGAGCCTCGTCCACCATGGCAGAGCCACCATACTTGACCACCACCACGCTACCGGCAAACCGCCTGATATAGGGGATGGCCTCTACCAACACCTCAGCCTTGAGGATCTCACTCTTCATCTTATGTATCATCAGCTTCTATAATCTCCATTGATGCGCACATACTCATAGGAAAGGTCACATCCCCATGCAGTCCCGTTTCCCGGCCCATCACCTACGGAGGCATGTACCTCCACCTCTCTTTCCAAAAGGATAGACTTCGCCTTCTTCTCATCGAAGGCTATAGGCTGACCACCTGAGAGGACCTCTAAGCTCCCCTTCTCCGATTTGAACAGGAGGCTTACCTTTTCAGGATCAAAAAACGCCCCACTGTAGCCCATCGCACAAAGAATCCTCCCCCAGTTGGCATCGCTGCCAAAGAAGGCCGCCTTCACCAGATTACTGGAGACCACAGAGCGTGCAAGCTCTTGCGCGCTCGTCTTGTCCCCAGCTCCTGTGACCGTCACTTCAATGAACTTCCCAGCTCCCTCCCCGTCACGTACGATCGCCTTGGCAAGGGCGGTATGGACATACAGGAAGGACTCCTTGAAACTCTCCCAGTATGGACTATCCTCATTGATTTCAGGGGCATCACTCATCCCATTGGCAAGAACCAGGACGGTGTCATTGGTGGAGGTATCGCCATCGACACTGATCATATTATAGGAATCGACCACACTCTCCCCAAGAAGTGCCTGCAGGCTCTTCTTGGAAACCTTGGCATCGGTGGTGATAAAGCTGAGCATCGTAGCCATATTCGGATGTATCATCCCCGATCCCTTTGCCATACCCCCAATACGAACAGCTTTGGATCCTATCATGACCTCAATTGCCACCTCCTTGGTGAAGGTGTCAGTGGTACATATGGCCTCTGCCGCCTCTAAGGCTGCTTCCCTGGTTTTCTTAAGATCCTTTGTCACCTGCTCAATACCCTTTTCGATGGTCTCCATCGGAAGAGGAACGCCGATGACACCAGTGGAACAGACCAGCACTTCCTGCTCTATAGTGTGGATGTTCATCTCTGTCAGCCTCTGGGCAGCAAGAGAAGCCATCGTCCTGACATCCTCTTTTCCTTGTTCACCGGTACAGGCGTTTGCATTGCCGCTGTTGACCAGGATTGCCCTCACCGTCCCTTGGTTCTTTACCAGGGCCTGGTCCCAGAGGACAGGGGCCGCCTTGACCAGATTTGTGGTAAAGGAGCCTGCAAAGGTGCACTCTTCTTCACTGACCACCAGGGCAAAATCCTTCTTCCGTTTCTTGAGGCCACAGGCAATGCCATTGGCAAGGAATCCAGTAGCGGCGGTTATGCCGCCTTCCAGTATCTTCATTGTTCCTCTCTCCTACAGGGGATTGACGACATTCGTCGCCAAGCCGGCGTTCTCAGCAAAAGCGAACCTGATGTTCATATTCTGCACAGCCTGGCCACCGGCACCTTTTACAAGGTTGTCCAGTGCCCCGATGGCGATGACCCGCCTTGTCCTCGGGTCGACCTTCCACCCTATGGCCGTGGTATTGGTGTTCTTGACAAACCGTGTCTCAGGCAGGTTTGCTGTCATCAGACGGATAAAGGGCTCATTGGCATACCATTTCGCATAGGCTTGGCCAATCTCCTCTTCCCCCACCCCGTCCTTGAGATTTGCATAACAGGTGGAGAGGATTCCCCGGTTCATCGGAACCAGGTGTGGGGTAAACTGCACTATGAGCTTTTCTCCAGCAAGTATTGAGAGCTCCTGCTCGATCTCAGGGGTATGGCGATGATTGGTAACCCCATAGGCCTTGAAGGACTCGTTGCACTCACAAAAGAGAGAGTCGGTCTTCTCCACCCTTCCGGCCCCTGTCACTCCACTGGCGCTATCGATGATGATGGTCTTGGTATCTATCATGTTCTCTGCAACCAAGGGGGCGAGTGTCAGAATGGAGCAGGTGGTATAACAGCCAGGGTTGGCAATGAGGTTTGCCTTGGCAACCTCTTTGCGCTTGAGTTCAGATAGGCCATACACAGCCTCTTGTAAAAGGTTGGTGCTGCCATGTTCACACTTGTACCACTGGGAATAGACAGCTGCATCGTCCAGGCGATAGTCAGCACCTAAGTCTATGACAACACAACGCTCAAGGATCTCGGCTGTCACAAGCTTGCTTGCCATGCCATGGGGAAGAGCAAGAAACAGGACAGAACACTTCTTGCTTGCCTTGTGCAGATCCTCCTCCTCCAAAACCAAGTCACAAGATCCTTCCATAGAAGGATATATGGAGGAAAAACGCTTTCCCACATAGGAGTGCGAAGCGAGATAGGTAAGAGAGACCTGGGGATGATTGACAAGCAGAGAGACCAGAATGGCTCCTGCATATCCTGTAGAGCCGATGACACCGGCGGTAACCATAGCTTCCTCCAAAGAGTTGATTTCGTATAATTATACAGAAATATACAATCATTACTAGCTTATATGCATAAAATCTCCCTAGTTTTGTATAAATATGTATATTTCTATTCTGATTGTAAAAAGAAAAGGCTCAAAGCCTACGTAGTATTCAGCCCTGTCTCGTATGCAAGATTGCTATGCCCACACTCAAGGCAATGAGCAGGGAAAGGTAGTAGCATCCGATGACAACCAATCCGAAGGTATCCTTTGGGTAGTTTGCAAGAACAGAACCCACCATAGCCGTCGCCGCAACAACAGAAGCGATTATGATGGCAAGATAGAACCTCCCAGAAAATACAGAGCCGAGAATCAGAAAGACCATCCCTATTAGTGAGAGAAACGCATACTCCATCTCCAGAAAAATGCTTGTATCAGAAGTATTGTTGACTACCAGCCCAATGACAAAGAAAAGCAGGGGTGTGATCAGAGTGAAACCTACGAGCAACACCCCTGCTGACAAAAGGATGGTCGAGGCATTCTTCATAGAGAGGCCAACATCTTCTGAACATGCTTGAACAGCAAGGGGTCGACTTCGAGCGAACTTGCTTTGCGTTCGATACCAAAGCGTTTGTTCTTCACAAGGGAAGCATAGGCAGAAGCGATGCAGGAAACAGCATCATCAGGTTTGACTATCTCTGTATTGATGACCAAGTCGTACATGCTTGTATCGTTTGCATTGAAATTCAAATCGGATTCGATGAACGATGCGCGGATCTGGTCAAACTTGTGCAAGAGGGCCTCACCTTCAGGTCGTTTCAGATCATGCTCCTCCATTTTCCTCTTGACACGAAGGTCAAAAGGAGCCTGGATGCGGACATTCAGCACATCAGCATAATCCTGGAACAGGCCAAAGCCTCCACGACCTAGCATGACAACATCACCGACTTTGGCTACCGCCTTCATCGCCTCTTTGAGGAAATCGACAGTGCTAGCCCTCTGCAGGTCAAAGCGTTCCCAGAAATTCGGTTTGGAATCATAGACTTCATCGAAGAAGCTGAAGCCATATTCTCGCATGATAGTGCCAAGTTCCTGCTTGTCCACATACTTGAGGCCAAGGGTCTTGGCTAGGCTCTTGCCTATATAGGTTCCTTCGCTTCCCATCTGACGCGATATGGTAATTACAGCCATACACACCTCCTTGGTAGTACTTGGAAAGGGGGGTATCCCCCACACCTATAGGGTAAACAGTGCACTAAGCGCTGTCAAGGAAGTGAGGAGGCCTAAGATTCTTATTGTTTGTCAGGAAAGTGTTTCCCAGTCGATATTGAGGACTTTCTCAACGAAAAGCTCGGCAAGGGCAGGATCAAACTGGGTCCCTGCATGCTTTTTCAGCTCTCTCGCAGCATCTCGTGGAGAGACGCTCTCACGATAGGTCCGTTCTGCTGTCATCGCATCGAAGGAATCTGCAATGGCAACGATTCTTGCCTGTACGGGAATCTCAAGTTCCATAAGTCCTTTGGGATAGCCCTTCCCGTCAAGACGCTCATGATGGGCAAGTACAAAGGAAGCGAGACCAGCCATATCTTCGACTGAGAAGAGGATGCGGTATCCTATCTCAGGATGCCGTTTCATCTCCTGCCACTCCTTGTCAGTAAGTTTGCCTTCCTTGTTGAGGATGGACTCGCTGATGGCGATCTTGCCGATATCATGCATCAGACCCAGCAGTTTCATCTCCGAGACCTGCCATTCACTCATACCAAGGGCCTTGGCAAGGGCCTCGCAAAGGTCGCTTACCCGACGCGAATGCAGCTCTTCACGCTTGTTCTTCTCATGCAGGGTGTTGATGATGGCATAGACTGCACGACCTCGCATGTGAGGCGACTCCATAAGCTTGCGTGTGTCGACATCCTTTTCAGCATGCTTGATTATCTCATTGATATCATCATCAGAGGTTTTCATCTCACACAGGCCGAAGCTGATGGAGGTACGCACCGAGTCCATGACAAGCATCTCAGAGACCTTGTCCCGGATGCCTCGGGTGACCAGTTCGGCTTCCTCAATCGTCGTATTGAACAATACCAGGGCAACCTCATCACCGCCAACTCGGGCAGCATAGTCACCCTCACCAAGATTCTCTTTGATGATGGAGGAAATCCTTTGCAGCAACAGGTTGCCCTGCTCCCTGCCAAAGGCCTCGTTGATGATCCTTAGGGCATTCACATCTCCAAAAGCTACCGTCAGAGGGAGCTTCCCCTCTGTACAGAAGCTGTTCACCTGCTCTTCAAAGTGGATACGGTTATAGAACCCGGTCAAGGCGTCATGAGTGCTTGCATAGCGAACCTTGTCCTCTTCTCCCTTGCGTTCGGATATGTCGAGTGTCATGCACAAGGACTCCAAAGTATCCTCATCGGTGGGGTCGAATACACATAAGGAGAGGTTCGCCCATACAGTGGATCCGTCCTTTCTGAAGAACCGCTTGTCAAAGGAAAAAGGTCCTTTTTCACCCAGACGCATCTTATCTGTTATCGCTGCCGAAAGGGCCTTGTCTTCGGGATGGGTGAACATATCCCAAGTCTTTCCCACAAGCTCTCCACGTTCCAGGCCAAGAAGGTCGAGATAGCTCTGGTTTACGCTTCGTATCTCACCGGTGAGAAGGTCGGTCAGGGACATGCCGATAGGCGCCTGTTCGAAGATGGTCTTGAACTGGCGTTCACTTTTCTGCAGCTCGTTGATGGTAGCCATCCTGTGGGCTTGGTTGAACAGCAAGAGGCACAGCAGGTAGAAGCCTATGGGGTAGTAGACAAGCAAGGGAATGGCCATGGTTCGGAAAATGGTTGCATGAAGCTCCCTAGGGAGCAGGAACAGGCAGAGATAGACCCCAAGGTGGGTAACGAAACCGACCAGAAGAAATTCCAGGCCAAGATAGTGCTGCCCGAGTGAAACCTCCTTGAAGCGGAACTTACGCCAGATGCTCCCTATGGCAAACGAGGCAAAGATGAGGGCCACTCCACTGAGGATTCCCTTGCCTCCAAGAAAAACCCTAAATACGGCCATGATGATGGAGCCAATCAGGGAAGGGACAAAGCCAAAGGTCATCGCGGTGACCCCGACTATGATCGAGCGTGAATCAAACTGCACGCCCTGCTCGATGACCATGGGCTTGAACATGACCATGATTCCCAACAGGCCTATCATAATACCCACCAGGGGGGCATGGGAGAAGAGCTTCTTATAGTTCTTAAAGGGATAGGTTGCATACACCACGCTCAAGATAAGCAGCAGCAGGATGTTGATGACAATATCTACTACCATCACTACATTCCCCCGCCATCCAAATAGACAACCCTGTTCCGCCCCTGCTTCTTAGCCTCGTAGAGAGCCTTGTCCGCCAACCCGACCAGACCATTCATATCACCGACATGGGACGAAGTGGAGGAGACACCGATGCTGATGCAGACAGGAATTCTGTGCCCTTCATATATGAACTGGTGATCCTGCACAGCAAGACGCAGGGCGTTGCTCTTCTCCATGACTTGGGAGGTGGTCATCCCGACAAGGGAGATGATGAACTCATCCCCCCCAAAACGGGCAAGGGTATGAGAATGCTTGAGAACCTGATGGACGACAGGGCCAATCTCCTTGAGGATGAAATCCCCTGCAAGATGACCATAGAGGTCATTGATCAGTTTGAAATGGTCAATATCACACAGAAGGACATGCACCGAAGTCCCTTTGGCATAGTGCTCCTCAAGCTCCTCTGCGATACGCTCCATGAAGTATCGGCGATTTGCCAAGGAGGTAAGAGGGTCAAGGTAGGAAAGGTCTCGCAACCGCTGCTGCAGAATCTTGCGATCTGTTATGTTTATTACCATCACCGAGACTGCCCGGTGCCCCAGATAGGGATTGGGCATGGGGAACATGCGTGCCTCAAACCATTGCTTACCACCGGGTCCGTTGAGTTGGGGAAGAACGACTTTGTCAGTCTCCAGCTGGTATTCAAAACAATTGAGGACATTACCGGCAAGCGTCTGGCGTATCTTCTCGACGAAGAAGTCGGAAAATTCCTTCTCCATAAACTCGTAGATATTTTTCCCTTTCATGGGCTTGCCATCATCATAGAGGGTGCGTTCGGTCCCTCCGAGCACTTCAAGGTAGGTTCCGTCCTCACTGATGACAAAAAAGGGGTCGGGGATGGTATTGAACAGGGACATCGACAGATCTGAAATGAATGATGAATCCATACTACCTCCCTTATCTCATTACAATACCAAGGGTGCACGAATAATGCTAGAACAACCTCCCATTTCTTTGGTGAAATACAAACAGAAAGGGCCTTTCCCATGGAAAGACCCTAAAGCAAAATGAGTATCGCATGCTTTCAAACCATCACATGCAAGCCTCATAGCCGCTCAGACGGAATACAGCAACTGCTCGTAGGTGGGCATTGGCCAACAGTCAGAAGCAACAAGCAGCTCTGATTCATCGCAAAGGCAACGGATGGAGGCCATTAAGGGAAGAACTCTCTCTCCATAGAAGCGGGCAGCTTTTTTCACCTCATCGATCATCTGAGCCTCAAGGACCAGGACTTTCAATGCCTCTACCTCGGAAAAGACCGAGTCGGAGAGCTGGGACAGCCTTTGGACCAGTTCACTCTCATAGCTGGTAGCGAGGGACGCAACCAGAGAGTGCTTCTCTGCCGCCGACCTGGCCAAGGAGCCGGCAAACCTACTCAAAGCTGGAAGAATCTGCCCCAATACGATATCAGTGAGGGTCAGAGCCTCAATGTGAAGAGTCTTGACATAGTTTTCCATCATTATCTCATATCGGCTGGCCATCTCAGAACGGGAGAAGACTCCAAACTTCTTGCATACGGCAATGTTTTTCTCTGCAACGAACAGAGGCAGACTTTCATATGCACAAGAGAGGTTCAGCAACCCACGTCTAGCGGCTTCAGCTACCCATTCTGGGCTGTAGTTGTTTCCGTTAAAGACAATTCTCCTATGTTTCTGATAGGTTTCCCTGACTAGGGTGGCAAGGGCCAGGGAGAAGTCGGAAGCCTTCTCCAAGCTGTCAGCAAAGTCACAGAGCTTGTCTGCCACTATGGTATTGAGCACAATGTTGGGGCCGGAAACACTGAATGAGGAGCCTAGCATGCGAAACTCAAACTTGTTGCCGGTAAAGGCAAATGGGCTGGTGCGGTTGCGATCTGTACTGTCCTTGGGAAAATGGGGGAGGACCGGTACTCCCAGAAGCATCGATTCTCGCACCTTATTGACAGAGATACCCCCATTGGCCAATGCCTCAAGGATTGAGGTCAGCTCATCTCCCAAGTACATGGAGACTATGGCAGGAGGAGCCTCATTCGCACCAAGGCGATGGTCGTTGCCGGCACTGGCAACAGAAATACGCAAGAGATCCTGGTAGTCATCGACTGCGGCAATGATAGCCACCAGAAACAACAGGAACTGTTCGTTGTCCTTCGGACTCTCTCCTGGTTCCAAGAGGTTCAGACCCGTATCGGTGGAAAGCGACCAGTTGTTATGCTTGCCCGAGCCGTTTATCCCGGCGAAGGGCTTCTCATGCAACAGGCACACCATGTCATGCTTGTCTGCAATCTTTTTCATCATCTCCATGGTAAGCTGGTTATGGTCGGTGGCAACGTTACAGCTACCAAAGATGATGGCCAATTCGTGCTGGGCCGGGGCAACCTCATTATGTTCGGTCTTTGCAAGGATACCGAGCTTCCAAAGCTCCCTATCCAACTCTTCCATGAAGTTTGCAACACGACTTTTCAGGTTGCCGAAGTAATGGTCGTCCATCTCCTGCCCTTTGGGGGGACGAGCCCCTAGCAGTGTGCGACCGGTGTTGATAAGATCTCGCCTCTTGAGGTATACGCTCTTGTCGATAAGGAAATACTCCTGTTCAGGGCCGACTGTTGCGACCACTCGACAGACATCAGTCTTGCCAAAGAGATGGAGAATCCTGACACTCTGCGCACTGACGGCCTCCATCGACCGCAAGAGGGGGGTCTTCTTGTCCAGAACCTCACCGCTGTAGGAACAGAAGGCTGTGGGGATGCACAGCGTATGCTCCTTTATGAAGGCATGGCTACTGGGATCCCATGCTGTATAGCCTCTGGCTTCAAAGGTGGCACGAAGGCCCCCGGAAGGAAAGGATGATGCGTCGGGTTCGCCCATGATCAGCTCCTTGCCGGAAAACTCCATCAGTGCCATACCATCCTTGGCTGGCACCACGAAGCTCTCGTGCTTCTCAGCAGTTATCCCTGTCATCGGTTGGAACCAGTGGGTGAAATGTGTCGCACCTTTGGAGAGTGCCCACTCCTTCATTCCTTGGGCAACCATGTTGGCGATGGAAGCCTTGAGCTGACTTCCATCAGCGATACTCCTCTTGAGTTCCTGATATGCTTCCTTAGGCAGGAATGAGCGCATCATCTTTTCGTTGAACACCAATGAGCCGAAATAGTCTGCTACAGTTTCCATCGTTCTCTCCTTGTTGGGTCTCTTGTTTTCTGTGTTTCGGCAGAAAAAAAGAAGGCGCTGTAGATTCCTCTCGGATCTACAGCGCCTTTGCTGATGGCCCTTTTTACTCCAAAAGAAGAAAGATTGTCAATGAACAGAGCACAAAAAAGAACTCAGGGGAGGAAAAATTGTTGTATCACTGATGACAGGCACCTCCTTTTTCTGTATGATAAGGAAAAATATCTGGACAAAGGCGTCCACCACAGGGAACTTGATAGGCAAGTTCCCTGTGGTGGACGCCTTTTTTCGTACCCAGGAGTACCATGGATGGAGATACACCAAAAACGAATGCCCCTAGAGGGAGAAGAGCGGTTTTCCAGTGGCTGTGCGATAAGTGGCATCTTCAACAAAAGTGGAGAGCGCTTTAGTGGAAGAGATGCCATCACTTCGATCAGCGTCATGCATGACCGATCAAATGGCTTGGGAGGGGGGTTTGCCGGATACGGCATCTATCCCGAATACAAGGACTTCTACGCATTTCACATCTTCTACTACAGCAATGAAGCCAAACGAACCTGTGAAGAGTACCTTGAGGAGCACTTTGATCTGATCAACCTCTCCAAGATCCCAACAGAAAAACACCATACCATCACTGACGAGCCTTTGATCTGGCGGTACTTCGTCACTCCCCTTCCGACCAAGCTGGTAAGCAGCCAACTCGACGAAAAAGAGTACACCACCCGGTGTGTCATCCACATCAACAGCGATATCAAAGGCGCATATGTCTTCTCATCAGGAAAAAACATGGGAGTCTTCAAGGCAGTAGGATACCCCGAGGATGTAGGGGAATTCTACCGCCTGAACGATTACAAGGGGTATTGTTGGACTGTCCACGGGCGCTATCCAACAAATACCCCAGGGTGGTGGGGAGGCGCCCACCCTTTTGCCCTGCTGGACTACTCGGTAGTACACAATGGAGAGATATCCTCCTACGACGCAAACCGCCGTTTCATTGAGATGTACGGCTACAACTGCACACTACAGACTGATACCGAGGTCATCACCTATATGATCGACTATCTCCACCGTCGCCAAGGCCTGACCTTTGAAGAGGTCTCCCATGTCATTGCAGCACCCTTCTGGTCGACCATCGGGAGGAAAAGCGAAGAGGAGATCGCAGAGTACACCTACCTCAGAAACACCTTCGCCAGCATGCTCATTACAGGACCGTTCTCCATCATCCTCGGATTTACCGGAGGTATGATGGCTCTCAATGATCGTCTGAAACTGAGGTCGCTGGTCGCAGCTGAAAAGGGAGACATGGTCTATCTGGCAAGTGAAGAGGCGGCTATAAGGATCATTGAGCCGAATCCAGACAGGGTCTGGCATCCAAGCGGCGGTAAACCGGTGATCGTAACATTGAAAGCGTAAGAGGGAAAACAGATGGGAATCAACTACCTATATCCAGACTTCGAGGTCCATCGGGACAAGGACAAGTGTATCAATTGCCGGGTGTGCGAACGTCAGTGTGCCAATGGAGTGCATGCCTTTGACAGTGAGCAGAACAGAATGACAGCCGACGACGCCTCTTGTGTGAACTGCCACCGCTGTGTCTCCCTCTGTCCTACCCATGCGCTGAAAATCGTCAAGACCAATCATATTTTCAAAGAGAATGCAAACTGGAAGGGAGAGGTAATCCAGGATATCTACCGACAGGCAGAAACCGGTGGGGTCTTGCTCGCTTCGATGGGAAATCCCAAGGACTACCCTGTCTACTGGGACAAGATGCTCATCAATGCTTCACAGGTGACCAATCCCTCCATCGATCCCCTACGCGAGCCCATGGAGACTAGGACGTTCCTCGGACAGAAGAGCAATAAGGTCAAGCGCAACGAGCAGGGCAAGCTCATACCAGAGACAGCTCCACAACTCTCGCTGAACATCCCCATCATGTTCAGCGCCATGTCCTATGGCTCCATCAGTTACAACGCCCACAAGAGCCTTGCTCTTGCAGCACAGCAGCTGGGAATCTTCTACAACACAGGAGAGGGAGGCCTGCACGAGGACTTCTACCAGTATGGAAAGAACACCATCGTACAGGTCGCTTCCGGCCGTTTTGGCGTCCATCCTGGCTATCTCAATGCAGGGGCGGCTATTGAGATCAAGATGGGGCAGGGCGCAAAACCTGGTATAGGAGGGCACCTTCCAGGATCGAAGATTGGCGAGGACATCTCCAAGACACGGATGATCCCCACCCATGCAGATGCCATCAGTCCCGCCCCTCACCATGACATATATTCCATTGAGGATCTCAGACAGCTTGTCTATGCCCTTAAGGAGGCCACAGCCTATACCAAGCCGATCATCGTCAAGGTAGCCGCTGTGCACAACATATCTGCCATCGCCTCGGGCATTGCCCGAAGCGGTGCTGACATCATAGCCATCGACGGCTTCCGCGGAGGCACAGGAGCAGCCCCTGCGAGGACGCGGGACAACGTAGGCATCCCAATAGAACTGGCCTTGGCAAGTGTCGATACTCGCCTCAGGCAGGAAGGAATCCGCAACAATGTAAGTCTGGTGGTCGGCGGTTCCATACGAAGCAGTGCTGATATCATCAAGGCCATAGCACTTGGTGCCGATGCTATCTACGTGGCAACCAGCGCTCTGCTTGCCTTGGGATGCCACCTCTGCAGGACCTGCCAGAGCGGAAAATGCAACTGGGGAATTGCGACGCAGAGACCGGATTTGGTCAAGCGTCTCAATCCGGAGGTAGGAAGCCAGAGACTCGTCAACCTCATCACAGCCTGGGAGCATGAGATTAAGGAGATGATGGGAGGTATGGGCATCAACTCCATTGAAGCGTTGAAGGGAAACCGCCTGATGCTCAGGGGAATAGGGCTGAATGAGACAGAACTGCAGATTCTCGGCATCTCCCATGCCGGGCAATAGGGGAAGCATATGAAACGAGTGTACGTCAACGAACAGTGGTGCCTAGGGTGCCATCTCTGCGAATATTACTGTGCCTATGCAAACTCTGGTTTGGAAAGCATGGTCAAGGCTCTAAAGGACAAGTCCGTCAGAGCCCGGATCAAGGTGGAGGAGAAGGATGGGATCAGCTTTGCCGTCAACTGCCGCCACTGCACTGAACCGTTGTGTGTAAAAAGCTGCATTGCAGGGGCATTGACCCAGAAGGATGACCTGATCGTCATAGACCAGGACAAGTGCGTCGGTTGCTTTTCCTGCATTATGGCCTGCCCCTATGGGGCTCTCATGCCCAACGAGGAGGGAGTCATGCAGAAGTGCGAACTGTGTACCACCAATGCACACGCTGTACCGGTGTGCGTTGCCGGTTGTCCGAACAAGGCAATTGTATTTGAGGAGCGTTAAGATGCAGTATGTAATCGTTGGAAACTCGATCGCCTCGGTCGGGTGCATTGAATCTATCAGGAAAGTCGACCAAGAGAGTTCCATCTGTGTCATCGGAGACGAAAAGTACTCTTGCTATGCCAGACCGCTCATCTCCTATCTTCTACAAAACAAGACTACCGAAGAGAAGATGATATACCGCGACAAGGATTTTTATGCGAGAAATAATGTGACAGTACTGCTTGGCAAACGGGTGGAGGCCCTCGACAGGGAGAACAAACAACTGCTCCTTGATGACAAGAGCCGTGTCGCCTATGAGAAGGTTCTCATTGCCACAGGATCCTCTGCCTTCATCCCCCCCATGAAGAATATCGAGTCGGTGAAGAGCCGTTTCACCTTCATGAAGCTCGATGATGCCAAAAATCTAGAGGAGGCCCTCTCAAAAGAGAGTCGGGTCCTGATCATAGGAGCGGGTCTCATCGGCCTCAAATGTGCAGAAGGCATCCGAGACCGGGTCAAGTCCATCACGGTTGTCGACCTTGCAAGTAGGATACTTGCCAGTATTCTTGATGAGAGGGGTTCAGCCCTTGTGCAAAAGAAACTTACCAGTGAGGGCATCACCTTCATACTAGGTGACAGCGTCAGGGAATTTGTCAACAATGAGGCTCTGCTTTCCAGCGGGGTTGTGGTTGGTTTTGATATATTGGTGATCGCTGTCGGCGTCAGACCCAACGTTTCCTTGGTACAGGATGCTGGAGGAGAGGTCAACCGGGCGATCATTATTGATGAAAAGTGCCAAACATCGATCTCCGATGTCTATGCTGCCGGCGACTGCTGCGAATCGATCGACTATATCACCGGTGATCGTAAGGTCCTGCCCATCCTTCCCAACGCCTATATGCAAGGGGAGATTGCCGGCAGGAACATGGCTGGGGATGAGACGTTTTTTGATAAGGCCATGGCAATGAATGCCATAGGATTCTTTGGCCTGCATATGATAACAGCAGGAATCTATGTGGGGGAGGAGATACTCTCTGTAACCGAGACTGGCTATAAACGGCTATGTATGCAGGGAGGGAAGTTGGTGGGATACATCCTCATAGGCGATACAATTGACAGGGCGGGAATCTACACCTCGCTTATCCGTACAAAGACAGACCTTGCAACCTTGGACTTCAAGCTCATCAGCGAAGAGCCCCGTCTGATGGCCTTTGCCAAGAAGGAACGCTCACACAAACTGGGAGATGTACAATGAAAACCATAGAGGTGGGCTTCAGAGCCTTTGACGAGCTGAACAAGGAGATCCGAGGGTGCACCGATGAAAAATTGGTACTCAACGATGTCAATGGACAACGGTATATCGGTTGTGCCCTCAAGGACAAAGCAATTATCATCAACGGGACAGCAGGCAATGCCCTTGGTTCCTATCTGGATGGATGTACAATAACCGTCAACGGGAATGCCCAGGATGCTACTGGGGATACGATGAATGACGGAGAGATCATCATCCATGGCTCCTCTGGCGATGCCACAGGCTATTCGATGCGGGGAGGAAGGATCTTCATCCGTGACAGTGCGGGCTACCGCTGTGGTATCCATATGAAGGCATATGAGGAAAAACAGCCCCTTATCATCATCGGGGACAGGGCGGGCAGTTTCCTTGGGGAGTATCTGGCAGGGGGCACTATCATTGTGTTGGGCCTTATGCAGAATGGCAAGGCTCCAGTAGGATATTTCTGTGGGACAGGGATGCATGGTGGAAAGATGTATCTTCGCTGTGATACACTTCCTTCAGACCTGCCGCAACAAGTTTCCGCCACTGATGCGACCCAAACGGATATAGCTGAGATTTCCGAATACCTTGAGGACTATTGCCGAACGTTTGCACTGGACAAGGAAGCTTTGCTTGCCGATCATTTCTTTGTTTTGAAACCTAACTCTAGCGCTCCGTACAAAATGTTGTATACAAGTGTATAATCCAGGGAGAATCGTAATGACAAATACCCAAAAAGAGGTGCTGCAATTCATCAAGGAACAGGATGTGCGCTTTGTGCGTCTTGTTTTCTGCGACATATTCGGGCATATGAAAAACCTGTCCATCTCCGAGGATGAGCTACCCAGGGCATTTGCCACGGGTATCTCATTCGATGCCTCTGCAGTCAAGGGGTTTCTGCAAGTTGATGAGAGTGACCTGTTGCTCTTCCCCGACCCTTCCACCTTGGCAATTCTCCCTTGGAGACCTGCCCAAGGAAGGGTTGTCCGTCTCTTTTGTTCCATCAGGCGTCCTGACGGAACTCCTTTTGAAGGTGATGGACGATCGCTGCTCCAGTCGAAGGTACGGGATGCAGAGCTTTCAGGATATAGGTTTGGGGTAGGCCCTGAGTGTGAGTTCTACCTGTTCAAACTCGGTGATGACAGCAGACCTTCCTTCAATCCTCTCGACTATGGAACGTATTTGGATGTCGCCCCCTTGGACAAGGGGGAGAATGTGAGGCGAGAGATTTGTCTGACACTCCAACAGATGGGCTTCTATACTGAAAGGTCCCACCACGAGTCAGGCCCCGGTCAGAATGAGATCGACTTCAAGTACAGTCCGGCCTTGGAGGCAGCTGACAACTTCATCACCTTCAAGTCAGTGGTGAAGACCATCGCTGACCGTAGCGGCCTATTCGCTTCCTTCCTGCCCAAACCCTTGGAAAAGGAGAGTGGCAGCGGTCTGCATATCAACCTTTCGCTCACCTGTGATGGCTGTCCGGCCCAACACTTGGAGGAGGCAATGACCGAAGGCATCCTCAGAAGGATTCGTGAGATCACGCTGTTTCTCAATCCTCTGGTCAATTCCTATGAACGGCTAGGAGCCTGTGAGGCTCCGCGTCATGTGGGCTGGGGGCGGGCAAACCGTTCCTTGCTGATTCGTATTCCACAGACAAGCGGGGAGTACCGACGCATAGAGGTAAGGTCTCCTGATCCTTCCTGCAACCCCTATCTGGCCATTACACTGCTGATGAGTGCTGCTTTGGAAGGGGTGAAGGACAAGTTGAAGGCAAGTGAGGAGTATCTGGGTGATGCCTACCAGAAACCGGGGGGGGAGATACTCCCTGAAAACCTTGGAGAGGCAATAGCACTTGCACAAGAGAGCGCCTTTGTCAGGGAGATCCTCCCTGAGCGGCTTCTGAAATTCTTCCTAGAAGCAAAAAAGGCCGAATGGAAAAAATTCGAGACGAGTAGCGATAAAGCAAAAGAAAGCCGCATCCCGGCCTTCTTCACCACCTAAGAGAGAAAATACATGTCAAATGCCCTTGTAGTTTCGTCGAATGAGAAAGGTATGCTCAGCATCTCCTCACTTTTGAGGGAGTATGAGCTCTCTTTCGACATCCACACATGTGCAAGCGGCAGTGAGGCAAGACGCGTCATTCTGGAAAATGAACTAGACCTGGTTGTGATCAACGCTCCCCTGAGTGATGAATCGGGTGAGGAACTTTCCGTCATGGTGACAGAGCAGAGCATGGCTGGCTCCATTCTGCTGGTCAGGGATGAATATTTTGAGACTACGCAGATGCTCTTTGGCGAGAGGGGGGTTCTCATTGTCTCAAAACCTATCATCAGGCAGGTATTCTTCCAAAGCCTTGCACTTGCGCGCTCTATGCGCAGGCGCCTGAGCACGCTACGAAACGAAAATGACATGCTGCAGAAGAAAATCGAGGAGATCAAGCTCATTGACCGGGCAAAACTGACCTTGATACAGACTTTTGCAATGAGTGAACAACAGGCCCACCGCCATATCGAGCAAGAGGCGATGAATCTTCGCATAAGCCGGTATGAAGTGGCTTGTACAATTATACAGACATATAGGTAAGGAGAGAATCAGAGCGATGGCTAAACATATATTTGTGACCGGTGGGGTCGTTTCAGGGTTGGGTAAAGGAATTACCGCAGCCTCTTTGGGTCGTTTGCTCAAGGCAAGAGGACTGCAGGTTGCAGCACAAAAGCTGGATCCCTACATGAATGTCGATCCTGGAACCATGAGTCCCTACCAGCATGGTGAGGTTTTTGTGACTGAAGACGGATCGGAGACTGACTTGGATCTGGGGCATTACGAACGGTTCATCGATGAGAACCTGAACAAGTATTCAAACCTCACCAGCGGAAGGGTCTATTGGAATGTGCTCTCCAAGGAGAGGCGCGGTGAATTTTTGGGTTCGACAGTGCAGATAATTCCCCATGTGACCAATGAGATACGTTCTTCCATCTATGCTTTGGCTGATAAGACAAAAGCCGATGTGGTCATCACCGAGATCGGGGGAACCACCGGTGATATTGAGAGCCAGCCGTTTCTTGAGGCCATCAGGCAGATAGGCCATGAGGTTGGCCATGAGAACTGTCTCTATATCCATGTGACCCTGGTTCCCTTCCTAAAAAGCAGTGGGGAGCATAAGAGCAAGCCTACACAACACTCGGTAAAGGAACTGATGGCCTCAGGTATCTTTCCTGATATCATCGTCACCCGATCCGATGAACCCATCGAGCAGGAGATAAAGGACAAGATAGCCCTTTTCTGTAATGTGAAGAAGGACTGCGTCATTGAGAACAAGACCCTGGAAGTGCTCTATGAGGCTCCCATGATGCTCAGATCTGAGAAACTCGATGAGATCGTATGCAGGGAGCTTCACCTAGAGACCAACGAGCCGGACATGGCTGAATGGGAAGAGATGCTCGCTAGGATCAAGAGGGCAAAGAAGCAGGTAAGGATAGCCCTGGTGGGCAAGTACATCCAGTTGCATGATGCCTACCTTTCAGTGATGGAATCGCTCAAGCATGCAGGTTGGCAGCAGGGCTCTCAGGTAACCATCGTGTGGGTGGATGCTGAGAAAGTTACCAAGGAAACGGTAGACAGCCTGCTAGACTCGGTCCAGGGAATCCTCATTCCTGGGGGCTTTGGCGACAGGGGGATAGAGGGGAAGATTCTCTCTGCCTCCTATGCCAGGACGCACAAGACCCCTTACCTGGGAATCTGTCTTGGGATGCAGATAGCGGTCATTGAGTATGCCAGGAATGTGCTTGGTTATAAGGATGCCCATTCAAGTGAGTTTGATCCTACTACCTTGCATCCTGTCATTGCCCTGATGCCTGACCAGAGGGGAAACATCCCCAAGGGGGGTACCATGAGACTAGGTTCCTACCCCTGTAAAATAACACAAGGTACCCATATGCAGAGGGTATACAAAGAGGAGCACATCATTGGGGAGCGACACCGCCACCGCTATGAGTTCAACAATGAGTTTCGCACGGCCCTTACCGACAAAGGAATGATAATTACAGGAACCAGTCCCAATGGCCTGCTGGTGGAAGCTATTGAGATCGCTGATCATCCGTTCTTCCTGGGTGTCCAATTCCATCCGGAATTCAAGAGCAGGCCAAACAGGCCCCATCCTGTCTTCAATGGGTTCATAGAGGCGGCCATTGGCCCAAATAGTTGACAAGTTTGGGCCCGTGGGTGTAGGTTGTCTAAGGTAATCGGGGTCATAGCTCATCTGGTAGAGCGACTGGTTCGCAATCAGTAGGTGGAGGGTTCGAGTCCCTTTGACTCCAAGAGAATGCACATAGATGAGATTCAGAGTGTGGGGGTGTCGATAAGGCACCCTCCATTTTTTTGTCTTTACCGTGTATCCATACCATAGGGCTCAGCAGATGCTATTGCAGGGCTTCGTAAAGAACCTAAGGTTTTCCGATTTGCTACAAGATGACGTGCTTGAGGCGATATCCCAAGGCAAGAAAATTACAAATACCCAGATAACAGGAAATATTGTAAACAGCCGGCTTGACAGCAGAACAAAGCAGTGATACCGTATCATATAACAACATTGTTATATTACATGTATCATAATATCGCTTATAGCCGATATACAGGAGTGCAAAATGGAAGAAATACGGTTTTATCATGAAACTGACGAGTTTGGCTACCTTTCCAACTATTGGGTAGCACCCATACATATAGATGGAAAATCATGGAAATCCACCGAGCACTTTTATCAGGCACAAAAAACATTGGACAGTGACTATGCAGAGAAAATCAGACAAGCAGATACCTGCGATGAGGCAAAAACCCTCGGCAACGATCCGGCATGCATCTACCGTCCTGACTGGGATACAGAGAAGATTGAAGCAATGAGAAGAGCCATCAGGGCAAAGTTTGACCAGCATGATGATTTGCGGGCCCTGCTTCTGGGAACAGGGAATGCCACTCTGATCGAGGATTCCCAATCGGATTATTATTGGGGCATAGGAGAGACAGGGACCGGAAAGAATATGCTGGGAATCCTACTGATGGAACTGCGTGAAACCTATCTGGAAGACTGAAGGACCCCAATCATGGGAGGAAGTGATGCGACCATACGATGAAAAAACGATACAAGTCAAAAAAACCGAACCCATCACCTTAGAGCAGGATAAGGGGATCAGACGATTCACCAAACTCATGTACAAGACACTGCGCAGTTCTGCGCGAGTCCCATTGCAAAGGCTTGAAAGTACCTACAAAGAGATGGAATGCTCGATCCACGAACAGGCGAGGGAGAGCTCTTTCGACTACGGGGCCTTCATGTATGTGGCATCACGACTGCCATTTTGCATATTTTCCACAAAAAACATCCTCCTCGGGCAAAGTGAGGCATTTCTCCAGGAGAGCGGTGTCGATATCGCTGACTGCACCGAGGTGTATGCCAAGGCGAGAAGAAGGCGCTACCTTTTTGACGGGAAGGATACCCTGATAGCATTCATCTCCAGCAAGTCCGATATCGACGATGTGTTTCCCTCCCTACTCGCATTGCAGATAGAGTGGAACAAGGCCTACGCCCTGCTGAAGGATGCCTCATTCGGTGCTGATTCCATCTTCTCCGAAGATGCCCTTTCTGACTTCTGCCGGTCTCTCGACCTCACAGAGGTACAAAAGACCGGCCTCATCAGGCTCTTTGGCCCCTCTCTTTCCTCAGTCATCAAAGCCCTCTCAACCAGCGGGTGTGACCTTTCTGTGCAAAACTTTGAAGCCAACTATAGCCGATACCGAAAAGAGACAGAAATCTGGTGGAAACATATCCAGGAGAGCTGTCCAGGAATTGAGGAGAGACCCATTTTCTTCGTCTCCTCCAACACCCACAGTGTCATCAATGTCCTGAGCGGCTTTGCAGAACAGCTTGAGGATGAAATACTCACCTTTGCACAGGTCCGGGAGGACCTCGCTGCACAGGCTGCGCTCTATCTGGAGCCTGGGCTCTACCCTATCAGAAAACAAAATATCCTCTACTACCTGCTGATGAAGTACGAGGCGTTGGCACAGGATGGCCCCCAAGTGAAGGAGCGCAGGATCGCCTATGAGAATTCAGTGGGGATCATACGGGTGGCAAGTACCAAGACCCTTGACGTGCCGACCCAGGTGATAGACCTGAGAAAGCTCGCCAACGCTACACAAGAGAGAAAAACAGGCATACGCCTTCCAGACAGCATCCGTGATAGCGATGCCATGATTCTGAACATCGACTACCCCTTGGGTCGTACCGCATATTTCGTACTCAACAAGATATCCGAACATGTGGGAAAGTTTTTGGGAATTCATGTGATAGGCAAGGCTGCTTCCCTGTTTGCCGACCGTGGAGATATTCTGATTCCCTCCTACATATTCGACCAGCACACACAGAACCAGTATTATTTCTCCAATACCATCCATGCTGAGGATGTCATGGCATTCATGGACACTGCTATCCATGGAGTCTATGACAATCAGAAGGCCGTCACGGTTTTGGGCACCTTCCTGCAGAACAAGAAGATGCTGAACCAACTGTTGCTTGCAGGGATTACCGACCTTGAGATGGAGGCAGGCCCTTACCTGGCGGCTATCTACGAGCTGACCCAACCCAAACGATATCCCGAACATGAGACAATCTCCATCAGCAACTCAATTGACCTGGGCATTGTACATTATGTATCGGACAACCCCTTAAGTACCAATCGTCTCGACACCAGCCTGGAGACAGATGGTGTCGACGCCACCTATGCGGCGACTAGGGCCGTCTTGCAAAAGATCATCCTGAAGCTGATCCATGAGACGCATGGCTCAAGGGAGAAGGCCTTTACCGAAGAGCTCCGTCACTCCCTCTTCACCGACCTCTTTGAGAATAAAAAAAAGGAAAACCAGAAGCATGAAACTACCTGAGAGAAAATCCAAAGGAAACAATGTGTCAATTGGACGGGGTACCTACAAAAAGGATGAGCTACTCACAGCCTTCTTTTTCCTTGTGCCCATTTTTACTATTTTCCTCGTTTTCAAGTATATCCCCCTCATCGATAACGTTAGGATCAGCCTGACATCCTGGAACTTGTTCTCGCCCAACAAACGATTCGTAGGGCTGGCAAACTTCAAGGCTATCCTCAGTTCAGAGATATTCTGGAACATACTTGGCAACACTTTTTTCTTTACTTTCTGGTCAACAGCCTTCTCAATGATCCTTGGCTTCTTCATGGCAGTCTCCCTGCACAAACGCAAGAGCCTGGCATCGAATATCCTCAAGACAGTTTTCTTCATCCCCAACATCACCACAGCAAGTGCGGTGGCAATCCTCTGGATATGGATATTTGACCCTGATTACGGATTGGCCGGACAACTGTTCAACCTCATAGGAAGACAGAGCCCACGATGGTTGCTCACCCCCGGATATGCAATGTGGATCGTCATCTCCCTCGCCGTATGGAGAAGCATCGGCTATATCATGCTCATCTACAGCAGCGGCCTTTCGGGTATCAGTGATGATGTGTATGAAGCGGCAACGATCGACGGTGCCTCCCCATGGCAACAGACCACCAGAATAACGCTGCCTCTGCTCAAGCCCACTACCTACTTCCTCCTGCTTACCTCCTTTATCCAAGCGATGCAGGTATTCGACATCGTAGCGGTCATGACCGGAGGAGGTCCGTTCAACAGTACGAATGTGCTGAACCTCTATATCTATCAGGAAGCGTTTGCCCGGGCCCATGCAGGATATGCTTCAGCCCTTTCTGTATTCCTCTTTCTCATTTTGCTTTTCTTTACCGTAGTACAGCGCACATTGTCCAAGGACAAGGAGGAGACACATGCCTGATACCTATAGTGAGGCCATTGCCAAAAACAACACGATGCAGAAAACCTTCTCCATACTGACCAAGATACTGGGCATCACATTCCTTGTACTGATGACAATCGTAGTGGTGGCACCCTTTACCTGGATGATCCTCACCAGCCTCCAGGGGTCGACCTCTGAAGTGCTGACCAAGCCTCTGCACATCCCCATCCCTCCAGCTTTCAGCAACTTTGCCAAAGCATGGAACGTAGAGCCCTTTGACATCTATGCCTTCAACAGCCTGTTCGTATCAGTTGCAGCGACCATATTGCAACTCGTAACAGCTCTCCTTGCAGCATATGCCTTCAACTTCCTGCGATTCCCCGGGAAAAACCTGCTTTTCCTCCTGGTCCTTGCGGTACTGATGATGCCCACCCAGGTTGCCATCATCCCCCTGTACTCCATCATCCTGAAGCTTGGGTGGCTGGATACCTTCAAGGCTCTGATCATACCGTTCGCAGCTGATGCGTACGGGGTGTTCCTCATCAGACAAAGCTTCTCCACAATCCCCAAGGACTATTATGAAGCTGCAAGGATTGAAGGGGCTGGGCACCTGAACATCGCCTTCAGGATAATGGTCCATCTTGCAAAGCCCTCGCTCATCGCGTATGCGATCATGGCTTTCAAGTGGCGCTGGAACGACTACTTCTGGGTCCTGATCATGACCAGCAGTGTACAGCGTAGGACCATGCCAGTTGGGATTGTCATGATGAAGGAGGTCAATGACGGAGGGACTCAGTGGCACCTGTTGATGGCCGCCACAATCTTTGTCCTGCTTCCCCTCATACTACTCTACTTGAGTCTGCAGAAATACTTCACCAACGATTTTCTGCAAGGGGGTGTCAAAGGATAAACAATTACCCCATTTCTTGATGTCAGTATTTTTCACCCTCGTCAGAGGTATATGCACATGGTAAGAACTAGTTTATAAAGGAGATTATAACTATGAAAACAAAGAAAATTCTCGTTGTACTTGTACTGTTCGTATCTGTATTGGCAGTGAGCTTTGCCGCAGGACAGCAGGAAGCCAAGCCTGTAGGTCCGGTGACCATCGAATTGTGGAGTAGCCTCAGTGGCTCCAAGGCGAAAGTGTTCGACGCCCAGGTAGCCGCATACAACACCTCCCAGAATGAGGTGAAGGTAGAGGTCATCCACCAGGGCGGATACAGCATACTGCGCCAGAAAATCGCTGCTGCAGCCAATGCCAAGAACATGCCCACTTTGCTGATCTGTGACTACCTTGATGTTCCCTGGTATTCACAACTCGGGCTGCTGAAAAGTCTGGATGACCTGATGCCCAAGGAGATGCTGCAAGACTACTATCCTGCGATGCTTGCAGACCTCACCTACAAGGATGAGCTCTATGCACTTCCCTACAACCGGAGCACCCAGGGGTTCTTTGTGAACAATGACCTGATCAGGAAAGCCGGGATTGCAAAGCCTGCAACAACCTGGGAGCAATTCAGGCAGGATGCGAAGACCATGAAGAAGCTTGGCAATGATTACTACTATGGCTATGCATTCTTCCACCAGTTCCTGTTTGACGCCATCGCATACACCTGGGGAAGCGAGATCAGCACCCCTGATGGGACGATCAAGCTGAACAGCCCTGAAACCATTGAGATGATGACGTACTTCCAGCAGATGTTCAACGACAACCTGCTTCTGATGCAGCCTGTCCTAGTCGGTGGATTTGAGGAACAGAACGGAGCCTTCCTAGACGGGAAAGTCGCTTCCGTATTCCAGACAACCTCCTTCATCCCAACAGCAGAGAAGCTGCTCAAGTACGACTGGTCCTTCAATTTCATCCCAGCAGGAAAAGGTGGCCATGCAGTGACTATTGGTGGGGGCAACATTGCCATAACCTCCCAGGCTTCCAAAGCTTCAACTGATGCGGCAATACGCTTTTTGAAGTATATGGCACAGGCTGAGACGGTTGCAGAATTCTTCATGCAAACAGGAAACCTGCCTACCAGGAAAAGTGTCATGGAGCTGCCTGAAGTCAAGATCTTCCTAGCTGAGAACCCAGCGTATTCGGTCATGATTGACCAGCTTGCCTACGGAAAGGAAGCACCAAGTACAACCAAGAACCTCAGGGACGTCTTCAATCGTGTCAACGACATGATCAGTCGGATCATTTTGAACAATGAGTCTCCCAAGAAAGTCCTTGATGAGTACACAGCCCTATTCCAGGCAGAGTTCGATGAAGCCAAGGCCTTTGGCGAGTTCATCTACTAGACTCTGACTCGCTAGCGGAGAGGGAGAGATGCCACACCCTTGTGGGATCTCTTCCTTCTCCCTATGGTGTTAGCAACAAGCTCCAGGAGGTGTACAAGCGTGAACAACCAAAGGCTCATCCATTCGGCAGAGAGTATGCTGCTGGTTGAAGAAAATGATGCAATCCAATCAAAGCGCTATGCGCGTCTCTCTTTTTCTGTCCCTGAGAACACAACAGATCTGACTATCCTCCTCACCAGGGAGACACAGCAAGAGGCACAGCTTCCCATTGCCCTCTTTGACTCCACAGGTAGTGTGCGTATCATGAAGGCATCAGAAGGGGCCTCGGGCTATCATGAGGAGAAACTCTTCCTCTCACAAGATACTGCCTCCAAGGGAGGGATACCAGGGCCAATGCCCAGCGGACAGTGGCTGCTGGTGATCTACAAGAGAAGGTTTTTTGAGGATATCTGCCTGACAAGCAAGATATATGCTTCAGAGGAGGAGATGCAGGCCATTGCTCCCCTTACAGGGCAGGCTCCCAGACATCTTACAGAACTCTCTACCCACCCGTTCTCACACAATGTCCCAAACAGGGAAAAAGGGTGGTATTGTGGAGAGTTGCACCTGCACTCGGATGAAAGCACCGGACGCACCTCCGTGGAGAAGGTCCTTGAAGTTGCCCAGAAGGAGAAGCTCGACTTCATAGCGCTGACCGATCACTTCACTGCAAGTCACTGGCTACAGCTCCAGAAGGTGTATCAGAGATATTCCCTGCTTTGCATACAGAGCATGGAGGTTTCCGGAGATTTTGGCCATGCAAATATCCATGGGATCACCAGATGGATCAACCCACTGGTCGATGACAATGTCAAGCTTTCCAGACAGCTTGGCCTTGCTTCACCTCCGACTATGGAGAGCATAGCTGATGAAACACATGAACAGGGGGGTCTCTTTTGCATCAATCATGCAGCGAGTGGTCTTGTAGCCTGGCGCTATCATGATTTCCCTGTACACAAGGCCGACCTGTTTGAGATATGGTGTCTTGCCGATGGCCCGGTTTCACTTATCTACCCAACACTCTGGGATACCTATCTCTGCCAGGGCATACACCTCACAGGTGTCGGCAGCAGCGATAGTCATAACGCTTCTGCAACAGATGGCCCCTGGAAGCTTGGGCAGATACGCACTTGGGTGGAGGCTGGAGAACTTTCCCAGCCGGCAATCTTGCGTGGGCTGAAACAGGGAAGGGCCTATGTCTCCTATGGTGACTCCCGCCTTGATTTCCATGCGACCTACAGGGACAAGACGTACAGGATGGGTGACAGCATCGCCCTACAGAAGGGTGATAGCTGTTCGTGCATCGTCACCTTGCAAGACAATCCCAGTGGAAACCTGTATATCATGACAGGTGGCCAAGTACACGATATCATCTATATCAAGGGCCCTGATGAGCAGCACGTTTTCACCCTGGAGGAAAAGGATCTGAAGCGCATAGCATCAGGGGAATCTTATGTGCGTATTGAATTTCATGAGGATATAGTCAAGGCAAAGTTTTGGGGGATGGCCTATAGAGACCATAGGAGCATGCGCTTGCTCTCCAATCCCATATGGTTTGATGCATGACCATATATAACAACGATAGTACTAGAGAGGAAAGGAACTAATGGAATTACGTCATATCTGTGTATTTTGCGGATCCAACTTTGGAGATAACGATAGTTTTCGTGCATTGGCCCAAACGGTAGGGAGCACCCTGGCGGGGAGGAACATCGGGTTGGTGTATGGCGGGGGAACCCGAGGCCTTATGGGAGAGGTTGCACGAATCATGAAGGATGCGGGCTCTCATGTTGTGGGCATCTCGCCCAAAAGGTTCTACAAGCCCGAATATGAAGAGCTGGGCGTAGATGAGTTCATCGTCGTTGATACCATGCACGAGAGAAAAGCCCTGATGTACCAGAAGGCCGATGCCTTCATTGCTCTTCCCGGTGGCATAGGAACCCTGGAGGAACTTGCCGAGGTCATTACGTGGCGTCAGATCGGATTCACCAACAAGCCCTGTGCTGTCTTGAACCATGAGGGGTTCTATACCCCATTGCTCGACCAGTTGGAAGTGATGTACAAGCGTGGCTTCACCCGCAGGGAGCAGTGGGAACAGTTGATCGTCTCATCTTCCATTGAAGAGATCCTGGATATCTTTGATGCATATGCATACGAGAAGGCAACGTGGGAGAGATGATTCCGCCATTATGATGAAAGATTCTCAATCCTCAGGTTTTTCATGTTGATGGAAAACTCATACAAGCCAGAGTTGAAAACCGAATAGTCCACCTGTACTGGGGTATCATTGGCCAGATAGCCGACACTCTTATACCAGAGGTGGGCAGAACCTTGGGGTACCTGCAGTATGGTGCACACCTCAGGTTTGGGGATAATGGCAGTGACAGAACCGATGGTGTCCACGACGGGCATACCAAATATCTTCTGATAGAGACCATAGAAGGACTCTTTCGTCAAATCATAGGTCCGCATGGTATCCCCCAGACTCTCTTTCACATAGGTATCCATGATCGCAATGGGCTGCTCTTTTGCCAACCGAACGCGGGAGAAATGCCAGACCATGCTTTTCGAGTCCGGCAACAGGAGTTTCTGCCTGATCTCCGCTGATGCTGGGACCAGCTCTTCAACGAGCAGTTGGGAGACAACAACAACTCCCTGCTCTGCCATATTCTCTGTAAAGCCATTGGCACTCGCCCCAGAATACATCTTCGAGGGTGTAATAAAGGTGCCCTTTCCTTGGATCCTGGTGATAAGGTTTTCAATCTCAAGCTCTTCCAATGCACGCCTGACAGTGATCCGGCTCACGCCATACATTCCACACAGCTCAGATTCGGTGGGCATCAGCATATCGCTAAACCATTGGCCAGAAGATATCCGTTTCTTGATATCCCTGATCAGCAATTCATATTTCAACATCTACAACACATCCCTTGTGACAGATATAATCTCTTTGTATTATACAACAGAACTGGGTGTTTGTCTTGCAACATCCCCATACAACCACACCAACAGACTATATTTCTCATAGCGAGAAAACCTCATACGACATAATCTAAAAACCTACCATGCCCAAGGTTAGGAGATTAGGGATACACAAGAAAAGGGCGGTATCCAAAACACAAAATAAAACCCTCCACCATGGAGGGCTTCTTGGCTACTCAGGGTGTTTTTTCGGTTATTCCCCTTCTTCACCACCACACCTACATACTACCACCGAAGATTCTAGGTGTCAATTTTTCTTTTTGGGATTATAACCAGAAAACTAACCCAAGTATGACTTGTTACTCAGCACAGATATTTTCTCTGTTTATGGAACAATATCTTGTCTTAATACATAAATATAGCTCCAGATTTTTCCCTAGGCAAACGAAAACAAGAAATTTCAGTGTAGATTCTAGACGACTCTGCCTGCGATGCTGTACCCTTGGCTTAGAGGAGCATCCATGAATCCTGATCTGCCCATCAAAAAAGGCGAAACCCTGGTTGAGACAATCGTCTCGGCACTATTTTCTGTCCTGTTGTTCGTTCTCTTTCTCAAGCCCAATCTTTTGGCCATCTACCAGAGGGGAGCTGAACCTATTCCCATGCTAGTTCCTTCTTCAGCGAAGGGACTCCTGTTTGGATTATTATTCTTCTCTCTGGTTGCTTTTTTGATCAGTCTGATCAGGCTCTTCAAACAAGCATGGAGCATTCCCTTGGTTTGGACCAGCTGCATAAGCGAACTCGCAGGAGCTTCCTATTTTGCTTTTTTCATGACTCGATGGGAAGCCCTGGACAAGGAGTTCCTTCGCTTCTTCAGAAATGATCTTGCCACCTGGGCAGTGATCGCACAAGCTGCTGTAACCTGCTTCTTATTGTTGACTTTCATCAGCATTGCCGATGACCTCTACAAGGCATATACATACAAATAGGGAGTAGAAGGGCATAGAAGGATATTGAAGGGAAAGCATGCTGTCAGGCAGAGCCTGGGTGCATGCTTTTTTCCTTTCTGGTATCTGATCTCTTCCCTGTATTTTTTCTTTTCTCTTGATATCCCTATTCCAATCAGAAACTCACCGAACGAACCTCTGCAATAATACGTTCACTGGTGACTTTGGACTCCTGGATAAAAGGATTGTCATCAAGACAACCAAGGACTGCATCACGCTCCTCCAGGTTTCTGTAGGTGCTTGATCGGAACTTGTTGTTGAAATCCTTCTCCTTGGTCTTGAATACCTGCTCTTCAATATGCAGACGGATACGTACAACCGCTTCCTGCAAGGTCAGCCAATGTGACTCGGAGATCTCAGAGACACCCACAATCTCATGCAAAATTACAAGGGCATGCACCGCCCTATCCTTCTGATAGTCGGCAAACCAAGCTTCATAGCTCTGGTGCACTTCGTCCCAGCGCTGCACTGTACCGGTGCGTATCTTCTCCTTGAGAGCTTCCACCTTGCTGGAAGGAACCAACTGACCTCCTACATTTAGCCAATCCTCCAGATTTGGCTTGCTATCCTTCTGGAAACTGGAGACTGAGCAGTTCTGGCTCTTGCACCATGATGCGATGGCAGAGGTTGCGTAATAGAGCAACATCTCAGTATAGGAGCGATATGCCTCCACAGGCCGGAGAATCTCAACGGGTTCTGCACTGTTCTCGAGGGCAAACGTGGTGACCGTGAGGGAGGAGAGATCATCACCCTGGCGCTCAAGCAACATCTTGCCCTGCAAGACCAGGTCCTCATCAGAGAGAGGGTTGGTCTCACCACTCTGTCTGTTATAGCTCTCTGCTGTCCAAAGGCAGAGAAGATTCCTTGCTTTGAGCATCTCCAAGGCAGTATCTGGGGCAAGGTAGTCAGTCTCAATATGCTGGCGGATAACCTTGCGCTTGTCCCGATTACGGTACTTGAAGCTGTTACGCTCCAAGGCATAGAGGTTGTACATCCACCAGTAGGCTGGAAGCACCACACGCCTGCATTCACGGCTATCGGCACTGACCAGACTGAAAGGAAGGGGGATATTCAACTCGTAGGGATAGTTTCCCTTGGCAATAAGCACATAACTGGCAAACTTGCAGTCATACTTGAGGGTGCTGGAAAGAGCTGGCCAGAACCCACGCCCGGCTATCATCTCCCCATCATTGCCGCGGCTATTGTGGTTGGAACCAATATTAGCCCCTGCCGCCATGTTCGACTGCCCCATGACAAGGCTGGCGATAAGAAAGGAGTTGTTGTGATGTTGCTCATGGCCACCGAAGATAAGGTTGTTCAAAATCTCACAACAGCTGACGGTGGAGTTGTCCCCTAAGATGGAGTGGATGAGGCGGGCCCCGTACTTGAGGCTGCAGTTGTCCCCCATGATGAAACGAATGCCTTTGCTGCCGTAGAAGACACGACTTCCCGATCCTATGATCCCATTGACCAGTTCCACCCCCTCTCCTATCTGTACAGACGATTCCAAGGTGGAGCGCAAGGTGAGGTTCTTCAGCTTGTTAGCACCTTTTATGTAGGCTCCGGGCCCTACCCAGACATCCTTGATGGTATCACAGGACTTGATGACCGATTGCTCCCCGACAAAACCATACCACCCCCGTCTGTGGTCACACTCCTTGTCGGTCATCTGCTCAAACTTCTGCATGAGAAGAGTATCGTCACGGAAGGTACCCCAGAGGAAGGCATCAGAGACGAGCATCCCGTTGAAAGGGCGTACACTGCGTCCACCGGCTTCATTCATGATGCCGATGGTCACCAGAACCTCCGGGTCCTCACCTTCCTTGACAATGCCATTGCCGAACTTTGCATGGTTTGTTGCCTGCAACTCCCCAAGTCGGTAGAGGATGACATTGTTTGAAATGTAATAGTGGCTGATATAGGAACAGTCCAGGATAGCACAGTAGTCTCCGATGTCACAGGAGACAAGGCGGCTGTTGGTTATGCCTACAGGTACACAGAAGTCATGGAAACATGCCACCTGCTTTGTCATCTTCCCAAGGCGCACCAAGCCGTAGAACTCACTGTTCTTGATCAAAGAAGCATCGAAAGGATCACTTACCAGAACATGCTCCCATGCGGCAGAGATGTTCAGATTCTCCTCAAGGATCTCTATCTCGGATTCTGTAAGGTTGCGATACCCTTCAGTCTTAGCCCCCATCTGGTTACGCAGATAGTATTCATCCTTTCCCTCAGGTATATACGCATCTTCAATAAACCCATACCCGAACTGTTTCGTCTGTAGCATCTTCACCTTGTTACTCATGGCAAAAGTATAGCCATCAGGTCAAGAGTGTTCAATAAAAGAGATGATAAAACAAGAAAAAACACCAACTCGCAACAGTATACCTATGCATCTTTCTTTGTATATTTACTCATTTGCCAGGGTAATGTAGTAGTGTTTGCACACCAAGCTCTTGCACCCTCATCAGGGATACATTACCATGTGTCCACTATGGTTGACTATGATTTGTCTCCAAAGATGAAACGCTTGGTTACCCTTATCGGTAAACTTTCTGTAGCGGATCCAGAAGGACTGACACCAAAGCGCATCGAAGAGATTAACGATATTTCCATTCCTAACAATGTTCTCATCCGCAAGCTCTTGGGAAAGAGTGCCAAAGACATCGATTCCAAGACCTTCATCATTCCTGTCACCGAGGGGATGGTGACAGGATATTTCTTTGAAAAACAAGGGTCTCGCGACATCTCAGATCTCACCCCCCTCATCATCTTCTATCATGGTGGCGGCTGGATCTGGGGCAACATGGATCTGTATAATTTCTTCTGTGCACACCTGGCCGACATAACCGGAGCCTCGGTTCTCTCTGTCGATTACCGCCTCGCACCCAAGTACAAGTTCCCTACAGCTGTAGAGGACTGTTATGATACGTTACTCTGGGCGGCAGCTGGCTGTAGGTACTGGAAGACTGACCCCGACAGGATCTATCTGATGGGTGACAGTGCCGGAGGCAACCTCGCAGCAGTGGTAAGTCGCCTTTCCCGCGATCGCAAAGGCCCTGCCATTGCGGGCCAAGTGTTGTTGTATCCTGTAACCGACGGAAGGATGAGAACCGCTTCTTACGAAAAGTACAAGGACTCACCCACCCTTACTGACAAGCATATGGCCTTCTTCATCAACAGCTACCAGAAGGAACCAAAGGATATACTCAACCCAAGCTTCTCTCCCTTGCTGAGCAAAGACCACTCCCGCCTGCCACAGACCTTGATAATTGGAGCAGAGTACGACCCCCTTCGTGATGACGGCAAACTCTATGCCGATGCCTTGGCATCAGCAGACACCCCTGTGAAGTATCTGGAGGTAAAGAAGACCATCCATGGCTTCATCAACTACCCCAATGCCACTGGCACTGAGGAGACAGAGTGCGCCATCATCCAATTCATCGGAGGCAGACCAGTCGAGCAGGTAGCTCTCATTTCCCGCAAGGAGTGGGCAAAGTCCATCAAAAAAGAGCAGAAGCAGATAAAGAAACAGAACAAGCTCTACATACCTGCAGAGTCTACCCAGAACTAAGACCTTTTCCTGAAAAACCCAAAGGGAAGCGGCAATCTCCCTCGTCTGGAGGATGTTGCCGCCTCTTTCTTATTCTCGTCTTCATCAGGGAGTTGTGGCTCAGCCTGTTTGAATTGGCCATCCTTACCTTCACCTAGGATGCCATTCCCAGCATCCGCGATCATGCTTGTAGCATCTTCACCAAAACACTCTTCTTCAATCACTACAGAGCGCTCATCACCAAACCAATCCAGAATAAGGGGCAAGACTGCCTTTGCCAAGGCAGCATGCCCCTCTGCATCCATATGCAGTTGGTCGATGGGACTGCTCTTTGCAACTACGGAGGCATCGAGGAAGAGCAGGTTGTTCTGCTCTGCCATGGCCTTGATAGCTACTGAGAGACTCTTGCTCAGAAGATATGAATCATAGCCAAAACTTGCAAAGGGAGAATCTTCCACATGTTCCCCACAGTGAATCGGAGAGATTACCATAACAGAAGGGATGGGGTAGTGCTCGCCATAAGAGTAGTTCTTCACCATGAGAGCGAGCTTTTCCAGAGCCTTTGCGATGACCTTGGCATTTGCATGAAAAAGCGTCTTGCAGTCGTTGGTACCGAGACTGATGATGACCAGATCCAAGGGACGGTGGCTATGTAACATGAGGGGAAGCTGTTTGTATCCGTTTCTATTCTCTTCAAGAGGATCGTCAAAGACAGTGGTCCTTCCTCCAAGACCTTCCTCTATGATGCGATACCCAGCACCCAGAGCTTGGCCTAGAAGGCCTGTCCACCTCTGTTCAAGAGGCCATCGTCCACCACTGGGATTCGTACCGAATAGATTGGAGTCTCCAAAGCAAAGTATATGTTTCATCGTCTGTCCTCTAATTAAGCTCGATAACAGAGATGAATTGTAACGAGTGCTCTGGTCTTGGTCAAATCAAATGGTGATCAAAGATGCCTGCCCCACATGTCTGGCTGTATTTCAGCATATGTCCATTACACCTAACAATTTTATGATTTCTTCAGAGCCACCACCTGGTAGGGTTCAAGCGTTAGGTCTTCTGAATGATGGTACTTTGTGTGGGTCATGAGATCAAAGGAGTCATTCCCCGCAAGGGCGGTCCACCAGGCAGATGAGAACTCTTGCGTTTTGGCACTGACGTTAATCACGATTAGTACTTCTTCTGTTGAATTTGCTTTCGGATGTATTGTCTTTTCTTCATTCATATTACTCGAATTTCTTGTTTTCTCTTCTCGTGAGAAGATCCTTAAAAACGCAAAGCACCCTGAGTTTTCTGTATCGACCACCCTTTGTTCAGCCAAGGGGGAGAAAGCGACCTCGCTCTTTCTGATCTCAAGCAGAGTAAGCATCCTTTCCAAGACAGAGGAACGAAGGCTAGCAGGATCGGAGAGTTGCTCCTCAAGCTGTTGTATATCGATCTTTTCCCGGTTAATGCGCCTTGGATGTTCCTTCAAGGTCGCATCACCAAACCAGCTCCTTGAACCGATGAGGCTATGGATATAGATGCCTGGGATTCCCTTGAAGAATATCATGATCGCTGAAGCCGCCATAAACCGCTGTACTGCAAGATCCTCACTCTCGTCTTCTACAATATGGGAAAGGGCTGAGAAGTAGTTGATATTCAGTTCATATGCACTGGTCGATCCGTCGCTTTCGCTTTTCCTCGAGACAAACCCTCCCTCCTCTAGGGTATGGTTTGCCAACCTTTCAATTTCATCCTTGTTGAGAAGATCTTTTACCGGCATCAGACCAATGCCATCATGGGAAGCGAGAAAATTAAAAAAGGTTACCTCATCGGAGGGAAGGAACAAGGTCTTTGCCCATGTTGCCAGAGATGTTGCATCTTGAGAGAGAAACGTATGAAGAACAAGAGGGGGAAGGGGGAAGTTATACACCATAGTGGCCTCGTCATACCCGTTGCCAAAATAGGAGATATTCTCTCGGTGGGGCACATTTGTCTCGGTCACCAGGAAACTCTCGGGAGAGAGGACAGAAAGAACCCATGCAAAGAAACGCACGATGGCATGGGTCTTGGGATGATGGATGCAACTTGTCCCAAGTTCCTTCCAGAGGAAGGCAACAGCATCAAGGCGAACTATTGTAGAGCCTTTGTGCACATAGGAGAGCAGGACCTCAGTCATGGAAAGAAGGACCTTTGGATTATGGTAATTCAGGTCGACCTGGTCACTGCTGAAGGTTGTCCAGACCAGTTTGTCCCCTATCTTGGTCAGCAGAGGAAGGGCCCTGGGCCGGAATACATTGCGCACATCCTCACGTCCATCCATCTCAATGGCAAAATCCCTATACTCGGCTTCACCCTCTAGCGAGCCTTTGATCCATCTATTAGAGCGTGAGAGATGATTCACCACAAAGTCAAACATCAGGTGATAGTCCTCTTGCAGTCTGGCCACATCATCCCAGGCACCAAAAGCAGGATCGACAGAGACAGGATCCACTACAGAGAACCCATCATCGGATGAAGAGGGGTAGAAGGGAAGCAGGTGAATCGTGGAGATTGCAGATCCAACATGCTTTTGTAAAAATGCATACAAGACTGAGAGTGTCGGACTTTGCTGTGCATCTTTTACTGAATCCGCATAGGTTATCAATACAGAACTGTGTTGGTCCAAACGGCTCTTCGGGGTTTTTCCCCTAGGGCCAAGGAGGTTCCTATACTTCAGCAGCAATGAAAAGAACGCATCAAGATACTGCTCTGCCTCTTCTCTTCCATAGATCTCCCTAAGGCTCCAATAGACATGCCTGCTCAGTTCTTCCTCGGTCATGACGACTCCCTGATAATGAGTTTCGGACACATGATCACTTGCATATTCTCAAGGCCCTTGCCTGTAGCCTTGTACTTCGGATTCTTCTCCTGGATGGATTGGACAAGCAGTTTGGTGACAAGCGAGCCTATCTCGGCGATAGGCTGGTGCATCGTAGTAAGGGATGGCCGGTACATCTCTGCCATGGGAATGTCATCAAAGCCGGTCACCGCAAGCTCTTCACCAATCTTCAGACCACGCTCCTTACCTGCATTGATGGCACCGAATGCGATGCTGTCGTTGAAACCGATAATGGCTGTGGGGGGATGGGGAAGATCCAATAGTGAGAGTGCTTGCTCATGGCCATCCTTCTGGTCAAAGCTCCCTATGCGCACCATCTCATCGGGAAGGGGTAACCCAAGTTCTTGCATGCGCTTGCGAACACCTCGTAGGCGTACGGCTGAAAACATTACCGAAAGTGGGGGGCAGATACAGGCGATCCTTGTATGCCCTCTCCCTACAAGATGATTCACGATGGTGGTCATCGCATACTCACCATCCTCTTCCACAAACGGGAAGTCCTGACGATTTTCCACCATACCAAAAGCAGCAAAGGGAAAGTTGATGGAAGCCAGATACTCGATCCTCTCATCCTGGCACAGGGTTCGGCTGATGACAAACCCATCGACTCTACGTCCGCTCACCAGTTTCTTATAAAGGGAAAGCTCATTCTCTTTCTTTGCATAGGCTACCAACAGGTCCAGGCCCTGCTCGGAAGCCTCTTTGCCAATGCCGGCCAATAGCTCACTGAAAAAAGGTTCTGCATACCCTGTGGAGGAGTAGGGAACTATGATACCTATAGTATCAGCTGTCTTTTTTTGCAATCTTTGGGCCAAGGTGTTGGGCACATACCCCATCTCCTTGGCGGCTTCCTTCACAAGAAGTATGGTGTCAGGACTCACATCCGTACACCCTGCCAATGCTCGGGAAACGGTAGTCACCGATCTGTTTACCCGCTCACCAATATCCTTCAATGTTACCATAGGGTTTTGCTCCATGCTGTAATATAGGGTTCCAAGAGGAGGCACAGGCTCTCCATGGAGAACGATTTCTTCCCTATTTCAAAGTTCGAGTCTACCATAATTGATCGTTTCTGTGTGTCAAATAATACATCGAGCGAGTTCTTTGCCGCTTCCTCTATCTGGGACAGGGGAAGCTTGGCAAATCCACTCTCATCCCATTGCAGGCTCTCGCTTTCCCCCAGCTCTATCACGGAGAACCCTGAAGGAGCAATATCACTTTGATATATCTCATAGGGAAACAGTGCAATTGGCAGCTTTGCACGAACGGCTTCCAACAACTGGTTTCCCCACCCTTCCCAATAGGAAGGGTAGGTCACCATATCAGCATGGGCATAGGCATCCCAAAGGCTATAGGTCTTGCTCCCTTTCCTTTCTGAACGGGTATGTCCGATACTCTCCCCTATCCAAAGCAGATTGACTCCCTCCCTGATGGCCTTTTCCTGCAACTGTGCAAGGTACTCTCCGCCATCATTTACAATGGTACCGGCCAGTACCAATACGACCCCACTCTTATCGGAGAAAACCTTTTTGTTGTGGAGAGGAAGGCCTCTCATTGTTTCCAATTGGCGCTCAAGCGCCTTGGCAAAATCAATGGCAAGCTCGATGCCTTTGCGTCTGACTATTCGGGTAGCCTGCAACAAAAAGATATCAGAATCGGCAATACCAAAGCCTTGTCTGAAATCACCGTTGAACGCATCCTTTTTCCAAGGACCTTCACTGAAGTCAAACACGTTGGGAATTACTGTTGCATCAATACCTTTTCGTTCTCTCAGCACCTTTTTGGCCTTGGAGTTTATCACCACATGCGAATACCCTTGGGTATGGGGAGGAAGATAGTGATCGGCAACCTCCATCGATCGCTTACAGGTAAGCCGGACAGGGACCACCCTCTCCCAATAGAAGTCATGGTGATGGGCAAGGACCACAAGCCTACGCTCCTGTACGACTTCCTCTATGGCGATTGCGGCAGAGGGGTGCAGCCCTACCGACCAGATATTCTCTACGATCAGGACATCCAGCTCTGTTGCATCCACCCAAGCCAGCAACTCCTTCTTGAGCTTCTGCTTTGTACTGGACAAGCTCTGTACATAGGCCTCTTCACTTCCAAAGCCTTCAAGCGTATCAAAGGTCCCCTTATCTAGGGAGCGGGTCTCATCACGCAGATAGGAGAGGGCGGGGATGACCGTACAGTATGGTTCTGGAACCGGCCTCTCTCCACAGCAGTAGTGAACCCTATGCCCATACGCAAGGAATATTTCTCTCCACTTGTCCATCTCCAGGGAGACACCATCGGTGTCCCCTGTCTTGAAGTGGATCATCCCAATACTCAGATGCTCCCTCATTCCTTCACCCCCCCAGCAGCCAAACCACCGGTAAGGTTCTTCTGTATGGACATGAACAGGATCATGACAGGAACTGCGGTAAGCATTGAGGCGGCCATTATCCTATCCCAGATGGCATTCTTCGATACAAAGAGGGTCTTCAGCCCTATGGGTAGAGTATACAGGCCCTTATAGCTCTTCAGGAATATCGAGGCAAACATATACTCATTCCAAGCTATCATGAAACAGTAGATGAACACGGTGATGATAGCAGAGATGGAAAGCGGTATAATGATACGGATGATGGTACCAAAACGGCTGAGACCCTCTATCATAGCGGCCTCTTCGATGGAGTAGGGTATCGTCCTAAAGTAGTTGCCCAGCATATACAGGGATACAGGAAGGGTCTGTACCACATAGATGATGACAAGGCTGGCCATCGTACCGCCGGCGGTGGCAAGCAGCCCAGAGGCGGCAAAGATACGGTACAGGGGGATCAACAGAAGGATGCCGCCAAACATATAGACAAACAGCACTCCCCTCTGGACAACAGAACGTCCCTTGAACTTCAGCCGGCTGAAGGCGTAGGCTCCCAAAATGGCAAGACAGACTGAAACGAAAGAAGCCAAGAATGCCACTACAAGGGAGTTGGCAAAGTATTTCAGGAAGGGAAACACGTCCCCGGTACTCTGGTACTTGGCTATGATCGCCTTCTTCTGTGCCGCGCTCAAGTCGCCTGATTCATTGAGCAACAGTTGCACAGACTCAGGGACATCCTTGAGGGAAGAGCCAATGTTCAAAAGCTCTTTGTATGCCTCAATATTTATCTTGGTGGGAATCCAGGAAGGATTTCCCCAATCCCAAGAGTGCTTAAGTGACAAGGAGAGCATCTGACCAAAGGGAAACAGACAGAAAAATAGGATTGCCATGATCAGAAGGAAGAACAGGATGCTTTTTATCACGCTTTTTCGTTTTACCATTTGAGCACCTTCTTTACATAAAAGAGAATAAAGCCGATCAAGAGCACAAACTGGATCACCGCCAGCGTAGAGCCTTGTCCGAAGTCCATACTTCCCGTAAAGGCCTTCAGATAGGTGTAGACTGAAAGTACCTTCACATTGCTGGAAAGGAGATAGACCTCATCGAACTTGTTGAAATTCCAGATGACCCTGAGCAGGACCAGGGCATTTACCACATAGTATATCTCAGGCATCGTTATGGCCTTGAACTGTTGCCATGCAGAAGCCCCGTCGACCTCACAAGCCTCATAGAGGGTCTGGTCAACGGCTTGCAGGCGGGCAAGTACCATCAGATAGGTGAAGGGGAAATTCTTCCATATGCTGAAAAGAATGGCTGCCCAGACTGCTGTACTGGGGTCGCCCACTATATTCATACGTTCAGGAAACAGACCCAGCCTTGAGTGGAAAATATCCATGAAGATGCCATTGACCGGGTCAAAGACAAACTGCCAGGCGAAGACTACAGAGATGACCGGGGCCACATAGGGTAAGAGGACTATACTGCGAACCAAGCCACGAAGGGGAAACTCCTTGTTCAACGCAAGAGCCACCACCACTCCAAGGACCGTAGTGCCTACAGTGGTCAAGACCACATAGAGCACTGTGGTACCCAAAGCCATCCTGAACTCACGATCACGAAGCACTTGCCCATAGTTGCCAAATCCCACAAAGGTACGATTACCCGAATAGTCGAAGGCAAAGAGACTCAAGAACATGTTATACAGGACAGGATACAGAATGAGGACTAGAATTATCACTACCGAGGGAAGTACAAGCGACCACCCCAAGCGTTGCTCCTGTTGGGCTCGCGTCCCCAGTTTCCGCCTTCTTACACTATCAGTTGGGCTTTGTTGCATACCATACCCCTAAAACGTTTTGGAATCCTTAGAATGATGAGGGGGAGCTCCCTCCCCCTCCTAGGGAACCTATTGCTGCATGATCTTGAGCATCTCTCTTTCAGCCCAGGCCATTGCCGTATCGATAGGCATCCTCTCCTGGGTGATCTTGTAGAGCATCTGCGGGATGATCATCTTTGCAGTGATCTCACTTGCAGCCTCTATGCGCTTTCCTTCCACAATGCTGAAGGTCTGCACATTCTCAAGCCCATCGATGATGTCAGCCATCTTCTGTGACCCATACCGCTTGAACAGTCCCTGAGGATCATTCTGGAAGCGTGCATTGGTGGCGATCTCCTTAAGCATGGGATTCATCCCACCAGGGGCCATATGCAGGAAGGTTATGTAGGCATTTGGCGTATACAGATACTGAAGGAACTTCTTTGCAGCGGCAGTCTCTTCTGGGGTGCTCTGATTGAACAGTCCAAAGGCAACAACAGTTCCATATCCTGCAGGCACCTTCTTGTTCATGATCGAGGAAACTTCAGTCTTGCTCACAAGGTCAGGGTCAAAACTCGAGCCCTTCAGCTCAGAGAAGTATTCGCTGGTAAGAGACCCTGCTGCAGCTTCCTGGACTGCAAGATCATCCATGATGTAGGTCGAGTAGAAGAACTGCGCCATCTTTCCCTGCAGATAGTAATCACGGGCCCTCCACGTTTGTGGGCCTGGAGGATTGTACTTGGCAAGTTCAGCATAAAAGGCCACAGCTTCTCTCATCTGGGGTGAATTGAAGATCAGTTCTCCCTTTGCATTGAACAGGGCGGCCCCGTTGGACATGGCAATCGGGGTGAAACACTGCTCGGTATAGGCTTCAGGCAGGGTTCCCACCAAGATTCCATATTGGTTGATCTCAGGTTTGTAGAAACGCTTTGCAGCAGTCAATACAGCATCCCAGGTATCAGGTGCTTTCAGGCCTTCACGATCGAACCAGTCACTGCGATACCAGATACCCTGGATCCAACCATGGTAGGGAAGCGCATAATACTGGCCCTTTCCACTGGTCTCCAGAACTTTCAACGGTCCGCCATAGAAACGATCGACACCGATCGCCTTGATGACATCCGTTGCACTCTCTACATCAAGCATGTCCTGAGCACCGAAGGAGACTGCTGTCTCAGCAGGTCCTTCAAACAGGGCCGGAAGCGATCCTGTCGCCTTGGCGGTCTGGGCCTGGGTTGCAAGATCATTCTCATCAACAGGTATCAGATTTATGCTGACATTTGGATTCAAGGCCATGAAGGTGTCGATCAACACCTGGATGGTTGCCATACGATCCGATTGCGTTTCTGTGGTCCAAAACTCAATTGCCACAGGTTTTTCCGCCATTGCCTCAGCTTGGGCCTGAGCAAACAGGGTACCCACTGATACCAACAGCAGAACAAGAACTAACACTACTCCCTTTTTCATACATTTCTCCTTTTTCTTTTAGGAATAACCCTATTTTTTATTAGGGGGAAACATCCAAAACGTTTTGGATACAGCTAAACTCTAATCCAAAACGTTTTGGAAGTCAAGAAAAAGAAAAGCAGAGAGAGCAAAGATAGGGGAAATATAGAAATTTACGAACAGGAAGGAAGCAAGACCCTCATGAAAACCGTCCGAAATATGCAGGAAAATACCCGGAGAAGATCAGGAGAAAAACATATTTTGGAAAATATGTCGCGTATCCCTCTTTTTTTATCTATAAGTCTTGACCAATAGCAAAACAAGGAATACATTTGCTTTAGGCAACAATTGCCTATATTAACTATCGAGGATATTTCCATGATCGACCTATGCGCCATCAGAAAACTGCAGACCTCACTTCGAGCGTTTGAAAAACACCTGAAAGAGGAAACAGGGCTCTCCTTCAATGACGCCCTGCTCCTATGTGCAGTGAACAAGGGGATAACCGAGCCGGGGTTGCTTGCAATCGAGCTCGAACTCTCCCCCTCACGCCTTACCCGTATTCTCGACAGCCTCGAGAGCCGGGGCCTTACCAAGAGAGAACTATCCTCCCTTGACCGAAGAAGTATGCTGGTTACCCTCACAGACAAGGGCAAGCAGATGGTAGAACAATACAGCTGTAGCGGGATAACACTCCCCACAGACTTGGCCTTCACCCAGAACTGAACCCTTAGGAGGGATTTATGGCACGATACCTAATCGTTGGAGGAGTAGCAGGAGGAGCCGGAACTGCTGCCAGACTCAGAAGACGCGACGAAAAAGCGGAGATCATCATGTTTGAACGTGGTGAATACATCAGTTATGCAAACTGCGGCCTACCTTACTATGCAGGCAACGTCATCACCGAGCGTTCCCGCCTGTTTGTCATGACCCCTGAGAAGTTCAAGGAGACCCTGGACGTGGAAGCCCGCGTGCTCTCTGAAGTTGTCTCCATCAACCGCAAGGAAAAATCAATCCACATTCGGAACCTGAAAGACAACAGCGAGTATGACGAGCGCTATGATACGCTCATCCTCAGCCCGGGTGCATCCCCTATCAAGCCACCCATTCCCGGCATAGACCACCCCTCAATCATGTCACTGCGCTCAGTCTCTGACATCGATATGATCAAAGAGAAGATCGACAGCCCTGCCACCAAACGCGCTGTTGTCGTAGGTGGTGGCTTCATCGGCCTGGAAATGGCAGAGAATCTCAAGGAACGTGGCCTGGAAGTCTCTGTTGTGGAGGCCCTTGAACAGGTAATGAACATCATAGACTATGACCTGGCAGCAGAGGTTCAGCAGCACCTGCGTTCAAAAGGGGTCAATCTATACCTTCGTGACGGGGTCAAGGCATTCGGAAAGCATGGATCGCTTGTAAGTGTCGAACTCGCCTCTGGAACCATCATTGATGCTGACATCGTCATCCTCTCCATCGGAGTAAGACCCGATACTGCATTCATCAAGGAAGCCGGAATAGAACTTGCACAGAACGGAGCCATCAAGGTTGACGAGTTCTTCACCACCAATGACAAGAGCATCAGGGCCGTTGGTGATGCCATCGAATTCACCAGTCCCCTGACAAATCTTCCCATGACCATCCCCTTGGCAGGTCCTGCGAACAAGCAGGCACGCCTGTGCGCAGACAACATCATCGATGGGGATACAAGGCCCTACGGCGGAACAATAGCCACCAGCATCGCCAAGATATTTGAGATGACAGTAGCCTCAACAGGTCTCACAGAAAAAGGGCTCAAACGAGCGGATCTTCCCTATAAGGCAGCGGTCACCCATGCTGCTAGCCATGCCGGATACTACCCCAATGCCAGTCAGATAACACTCAAGATCCTCTACCACCCCGAAACAGGAAAGCTTTGGGGAGCACAGGCAGTAGGCTATGACGGCATAGACAAGAGAGTCGATGTCATCTCTGCCTTCATCGGAAAGGAAGGGACCATAGCAGACCTCGCCGAATTCGAACAGGCCTATGCTCCCCCCTTCTCCAGTGCAAAGGATCCCACCAACATGGTAGGTTTCATTGCAGAGAACGTGTTGAACGGATACTCACATACCATCACCTGGGAAGAGGCTGAGACAATGCGTCTCGATGGTGCATACATCCTTGATGTGCGTACCCAGGAGGAGTTTGAGCTGGGCAGCATGGAAGGCGCCCATCTCATTCCCAGCACCGACCTGCGCAACAGGCTCAAAGAGATACCCAAAAACAAGAAGATTATTGTCTATTGTGCCATGGGGCTTCGTGGATACCTGTCGGAAAGAGTCCTCCGCCAGAATGGCTATACAGAGGTATTCAACCTAACCGGTGGTCTGAAAACCTATGAGGTTGCCAAGCGAGAGCTTGAGATCTTGGAAAACAAAGAACTGCAGAAGGTCATCATTCAGAAAAACGTCAACGTTCTCAACGAGGACGGAAGCTTCAGAAAGCCCTCCGCAAACAAAATCTTCAAGGTCGATGCCTGTGGCCTGCAATGTCCTGGACCCATCATCCGCCTGAAGAAGGAGATTGACAATCTCGAGCATGGGGATAGGATCGTCATCAAGGCCTCAGACCCAGGCTTTGGCGTCGATGTAGAGTCTTGGTGTAACCTGACCGGAAACGAGCTGGTCTCCCTGAATACCTCAAAGGGCATCATTGAAGCAGTCATCAGCAAGGGCGACCCCTCCATCTGCTCGGTTCCCGACTCCTATGGTAACAAACCCGCCATCTGTGACCCGGACAATGGGGCGACTATGATCGTATTCTCCAATGATCTGGACAAGGCCCTTGCGACTTTCGTCCTGGCAAACGGAGCTGCAGCAACAGGGAAGGATGTAACTTTGTTCTTCACCTTCTGGGGCCTGTCTGTCTTGCGTAAAAAGCCCAACAAACCTGTAAAAAAGGATTTCATGGGCAAAATGTTCGGCACTATGCTTCCTAATGGGATGGATAGTCTCGCACTCTCCTCCATGAACATGGCAGGAATGGGTGCAGCAATGATGAAGGGCCGCATGAAGAAGAAGCATGTGGACCAGGTCAGGCAGATGTATGAGGATGCTAAGAAGGCCGGAGTACGCATGATAGCGTGCCAGATGTCGATGGACATCATGGGCATAACACGTGAGGAACTGCTCGATGGCGTTGAGATCGGCGGAGTCGCGACCTATATGGGAGCAGCTTCAAAGAGTAAGGTCAACCTGTTTATCTAAGCTCAAGCCCAACGCTCAATAGTGAGGCGGTCTTTCCTGCTCAGGGAGGCCGTCCTCACCATTTTCGACCAGAGCGGTAACACGCCTCTCCAGTTTTTCCAAACGGTTGAGCAAGATGGCTATCTCCTGGGCTTGGCCGCTGACCACAGCATCCAAGGCAAGGATCGTCTCTTCCGCATACGCAAGTTTTATCTCTAGTTTCGTCAGACGTTCTTCCATAGCAACCTCTCTTATACCATCATACTATCACGGGTGGGGTGGTAGTTCAATGTGCTACTATTTGTGCTCTTTTACAGGTTATTTTTGGCTATTTTTGTTGCATAACCCTTGAATATGTGAATATTCATGGTATACTGACATGAATTTTGTTGCAGAATGGTGCAAAAAAGAAGGTATCAATGAAAGGCGAACGAGTCGCGCAGCTTGAACTACTCCTACATTCTCATCCTGAAGGTCTCAGACGGGCAGAGATCGCTCGGCGCCTGGGAGTCCATCGCTCTACCATCAGCAGGTACGTAGACGAACTCAAGCAATATATAGACATCTACGAGGAGAACAACCTCATCAAGATCAAGCCACATGAAGGGGATGAGAACATCGCCCTCAGTGTCTATGAAAGCCTCGCCTTCAACCTCTCTGCAGAGGTCCTGGCATCTACAAGTGAATTCCAAAACCCCCACCTTGCTTCCGGCCTACGCAAACTGGCGATGAACATGCGCTCCTATGCCCCGAAGATTAGCGACAATGTCATCAACCTAGCCGAACAAATCGACAAGCAAGTACAGCAAAAAAAGGAAAGCAGCAAATTCAACACCATCCTGGAGGTTCTCATAGACTCCTGGGTATCGGGTCGCATCGTACGTGTCATCCAGAGCCTGAAAGGCTTCGACCCCATTGAGACAGAACTCGCACCCTACTTCATTGGATTTAGGGAGGAGGACAGTGGAGGCAGACACCCCATCAGCGTGACGGGAAGGCTGCGCCACACAACAGAGATCATAACCATAGATATCAGCACCATCACCAGCGCAACCATCCTGGATGAGACCTACACCATACCGGACAACCTGAAACCTTTTAAATTCCAAGAGGCCGAAGAACGCTATGAGAGTCTGGATATGATACCCCTCAGCCTCAAGTTGAAGGAGCGCTCTGCAATGAACGTCTTCAGGTCGGTCGTCCATGGGACGCCGGTCTTTTCCAAGAGTACCGACGGTTCGCTGATCTGCAATATGGATGTGGAGAACTCGATAGAGCTCTATCTCAGGATCATCCAGTGTGGTGATTCTGTGGAAATTCTCTCTCCTGAAAGCTTCAAAAAGAAGTTTTGCAAGATGCTTACTAAGATACTTGCCCTCTATCAATAATTTTTTTCTTGCCCCATTGGGCATTTATCGCTATGCTAGTCCTTAGGAGGAAACAACTATGCAAGAATACGAATGCGACCTTTGTGGTTATGTGTATGATCCCACAGTAGGTGATCCCGACAATGGTGTGAAGCCCGGTACTGCCTTTGAAGATATTCCAGAAGATTGGGTCTGCCCACTCTGTGGAGCTCCTAAGTCGGATTTTTCACCACGTAGCTAATCACTACAGAAATTTTGATGAAACGGGACTGCTTAGCAGACCCGTTTTTTATGTCATTTCCTTGGGAAAAAACATTACCTGAAAGACATCATACCGAACAACCGAATCTGCGTTGCTGAAATGTTTCCAGGTATTTTCTTGTTCTTAAGGGATTCTCTTTGCTTATTGCTAACGATTCGTGATATGCTCACCTATCGTGAAGATGCAGAATCAACTTAGCCATACTATCCTCATCGCTGATGCAAATACCCAGAATCGCAAAACCCTCTGTACACAGCTTTCCGAGGAATATACCACCTTCGAGGCAGAACATGGCCTACAGGTACTCCAGATATTGGAAACACAATCTGTCGGAGCAATTCTCTACGACTACACCCTCCCTGGTCTCACTGCCAAAGAATTCCTCACCCTTAGGCAGAACAACCCTTTACTGGAGACAATTCCCATTTTTGTCTTTGCCGACCAGAAGGAAACAGATCACCTGACAGACGGCAAACCTACATCCTTATTTTTCAGACCATATGACCTGAAAGTGTTGAAGGAGCGGATACAGAGTGTCATCCGTCCGAAAGGGTTCCAGTCAGGCGTGACCATGAAAACAAAGGCCATCAGCGATGATCTCTCGTTATGGAGCATCAACGCCAGTGCTCTGCAAAGTGGCTTTGCCCTTTATGCATACAAACAGGAGAAGAGTAAGCCCATCTATGTCGATAAGGGGTTCCTCTCTCTTGGGGGTGTAGAGACGCTACAAGAGTTCAAGGAAAAGTATCCTGACATCGACATGTTCATCAAGGAGGAAAATCTAGCCTCGTTCAATGACAATGTTCGCACTGCCATGACCAACCACACCTCCTTCTCTTTCTCCATTGAAATGAAGCCAAATACAAATCATGGCTCCGAACTCTTCTTTTATGCATCATGGATTCCTTATACAAGCCTGGAAGACCCTGTTTTCATCGTAATGGTGCTTGACTCCACACAGCTCATAGAGAACCAGAGACAGCTTTTCTCTTTAATCGAACGTGATACGCTGACGGGAATCTACAACCAGGATACCTTTTTCCGTAAGACAGAAATCCTGCTCAAAAACAAAGCACATACTCCCCACCTCTTCATCCGTTGGAACATTGAGCGGTTCAAGACAGTCAACGACCTGTTTGGGAACTCTGCAGGAAATGCAATTCTCAAAAGCCTTGGAGAAACCTTCGCAAAACTCATTGGTGACAAGGGAACCTATGGACGTCTCTATTCAGATCAATTTGCCCTCTGCATACCCAAGGAAGGATTCAATCCCGATCACTTTGCCAAGGAGACCAAAAGGCAACTCAAGGCGAACAACCTGAAAGCCAATATCCATTCTGTCTTTGGAATCTACGAGATAACAGACCCCGCCATGCCGGTCTCTTTGATGAGCGACCGGGCAAATATGGCACTCAATACGGCTAAAGGAAACTACCAGAAGCCATACGCCTACTATACGGACACCCTGAGAAAGAAATTGCTCAAGGAGCAGGCTATCGTAAACGAGATGCGCAATGCCCTCGACCTTGGCCAGTTCCAGATCTTCCTCCAGCCATTTTTTAGCATTACTGAGAACCGTTTTATCGGAGCCGAAGCCCTGGTACGATGGATCCATCCCGAACGTGGGCTTATTGGACCAGATGACTTTGTGCCTATCTTTGAGGAAAACGGCTTCATCATCCCACTTGATGACCATATCATCGAACAGGTCTGCATCCTACAGCGCAGGATCCTCGATGAGGGTAGGCCAACCGTACCCATAGCGGTCAATCTATCACGCTCCGATTTCTATAACCAGGATCTGGCACAGAACATCATAGAGAAAGCCAAACGCTACGCAATACCTCACTCTCTTTTGATGTTTGAGATCACCGAAAGCGTGTATTCAGACAACCCCAAGGAGTTGCTGAAGGTAATGCGCACCCTCCAGGACGAGGATTTCCTTATCCTTATGGATGACTTTGGCTCAGGGTACTCCTCCTTGAATGTTCTCAAGGATGTCCCCATCGATATCCTCAAGCTCGACAGCATGTTCTCTCAGGAGATAGGGAGGTCAGAAAGGGCAGAAAACATCATCCGAAGCATAGTAAACATGGCTTCATTGTTGGGCCTTCCTCTTATCATTGAGGGTATTGAGAGACGAGAGCAGGTAGACTTCTACAAGCTGCTTGGGTGCAATACACTCCAAGGGTTCTATTTCAGCAGGCCCCTCCCGATCGAACAGTTCCTCACCTTGGATATGGTCCATAACCGCCCTTGCTTCATCACCGACCAGTACTTCCAACATATGGGCCCTTTCTCACTTTCCAAACTACAATCGAAAGTCCTCAAGACTCTGTTCGACGAGATTTACCTTTTCGACTACACAGAAAACCGATACCAACAGCTCTACAATAACCCGAATATCTCATCGCCCTCCTTTCCAAGCCAAGGAAGCCTCTCCTCCTTCCTTGACCTCATTGAAGATAAGCGTATCCTTGTTCAGGACAGGGAGAGCTTCCACCTCTTTACCCAAGGCGAACAGGCCAAAGAGCCTCCTGTAGACCATGAGGTTCTCAAAGAGAGGTTTGGCTGGATCGACAGCAAAGGCGAACACAAGACAGGAAACTGGGTCTTGATCAAGCTGGACAACCCTGCAAACAAGGCCCTGGTTCTCTGTTGTATCAAAGCCGTCGATGCGGGATGTGAAGCAGAGGGGGAGCATTGTTCGTACAAGAGCCGCTATGCAATGATCGAAAAGTTAGCAAACACCAAGGTGATGGAGTGGGACATAAAACAAGATATTCTCTACAAGAGCCCTAACCTGGAGTTGCTGCAACTGGGCAAGATATCCCCCAAGGCGCTCATTGAGAAACAGTACTGCACCCCCTTCATCCATGAAGAGGATCTCTCCTCGTTTGAAGCGTGCGTCACAAGGGCACTTGCAAAGCCCAAGCAGAGTGGCACCACAGTTCGTCTCAGGCTACTCAATGGGGAGTATCGATGGTACAACATACAGATGCACATGATCAGGGAACAAAGGATCGTTGCCTCCCTACTTGATGTCGATACCAAGATGCGTATGAGCGAACAGGTGCGATCATCAAGAAGGAAAATAGATTTCCTGACAAATAGCGCCCAATGGGGAATCGTGATGGGCTACCTATCCCCAGAAGGTTCGATAGTAACGACATTCCACAACTCCATATTCTTTGAGCTACTCGGCTATTCCCGCACGGAGTATGAGGCTTTGGGTATAGATTACCTTGCAATGCTTCAAGAAGGGGAGGCCCAGATGCTTGTCTCGGCCATGCAGACCAAGCAGGACTTTCCCCTCATCCTGCATATAAAGAAGAAAGACGGTACCAGATCAACTGTGCAAATATCTGTGATATTTTCTCCGATTGACCAGGTGAAGAAAGAGTTCATCAGCTATATTTTTGAACTTGAGGAAGAAATATCGGAGGGAAGCCATAAGAGTAACCCTAAACAAATCCTTGCCAATGAAGAGAAGCAGCCAGCTGGATTAGAGATCCATCGCAAACTTAAAAACTCGGAGCACTTCACTTTCAATTTCTGAAAACAAACGAAACGAACATGCAAGGAGAAAATCAAGAAATATGAAAAGTACCCTATGTATGCTACTATTACCCAAAGGAGAACCATATCATGCCAATACTCAAAGAGATAACGATACGAAGAGCCAAACGAGCCCTTGCTACAACGCCCATTACAGAAGAAATCCTGCTCCGCCTTGCAGAGGCTGCACACATGGCTCCTTCAAGCTTGAACAGCCAACCCTGGCGCATGATCACAGTACGAGAGCCAAAAGCCTTGAACAAGCTCAAGGAAACACTCGCCCCTGGCAACTACTGGGCAAAGAAAGCCCCCGCCATCACAGCATTCGTCACCAACCCGGAGTGGGGTCTGAAACTGGGGGATGTGACCTACACCCCCTTTGAGCTGGGTATGGCGGCGATGGCCTACCAGATGCAAGCGATAGCAGAAGGTCTGTATGTACACCCCATTGCCGGCTACAACGCAAAAGAGGCCAAAGAGGTGCTGGGACTCAGAGATGAAGATACTCTGCAGACTTTGGTCATCCTAGGCTATCCTGGTGACGAAAAGGAACTGAACGAGAAGCATCTGGAGAGTGAAAACGGCCCAAGAAGCCGTAAGAGCCTAGAGGAAGTTGCTTGTTTTGACCAGTGGGATGATCGCTTGGTTCCGAAGCCTAAGAAGTAGGTTGCAGAAGCAGACTGACGAGACAGACCTATGCTAGACCATACCAACAATCTGTATCATCGAGAAACGGCAACTGTTCTAGAGAAGACGAGATACTGAAAAATGTAGAAAAAATATCCACTGGAATCCAAACAAATCCCATGGAGAGAGATCTGGTATGGAGCAGAGAGTAAATACAATACCTCCACAGAATGTAACACACATTTCTGTGGAGGTGTTTTATTTATACCTTGTTTCTCTTGCTGTTAGGGAGCCGTCCCAGTGAGCTGGTACTGTTTGGAATTGGCGGTGTGTCCTTATTTGGTTTTGGCTTTTCCCAAACTCTTCAGGGCATCACCTGTAAGGCGATAGGTTGACCACCCATCCATACTGACAGCCCCCAGAGACTTGTAGAAGTCTATGCTCATCTCGTTCCAGTCAAGGCAGACCCACTCTACCCTAGCACACCCCTCTTGTACGGCAAGGGATGCGACATGCTCGATAAGGGCCTTGCCATAGCCTTTGCCCCGAAAAGGACTTTGGATGAAGAGGTCCTCTATGTAGAGGCCACATCGCCCCTCCCACGTTGAGTAGTTGTAGAAGTAGAGGGCGAAGCCTACAGGCTTCCCGTCTTCACAGCAGAATAATACGGTTGCTTTCTTTTCTTCAAAAAGCCACCTGTCCATAGTCTCAAGGGTAGCTACAACTTCCTGCTCCAGATTCTCATACTCGGCCAACTCTACGATAAATGCGAGGATCTGTGGCAGTTCCTCTCGTCTTGCTTGTCTTATGGTCATCACTGTAGGTGTACGATCTCCTTCTCAATTACTTTGTGCAGCCGCTCCTCTTCTGTTATGATAACCTCACTCTCCTTGAGAAAGGTACTGCCCATCATGGCTGCAAACAGCAGCGCGGCAAGACCTGAGAGCAACTGCCCTGCATACTGTCCACGACTTATCAGGGTGATGATAAGGAGAACCGCACCGCTGGCTTGGGAGAAGAGCAACAGCATCGCCTGGATAATCTCCTCTGAGATACCAAGACCTAGTTCGGCTGCGTATTGACTTCCGATGGGGATGGAGCTGAGTAGGCAGAAGCCTATAATGAACGCACCGACCAAGCCAAATATATTGCTGCTCAAGAAGAGGGCACCCAACTCCTTGCTGAATACCAACAGGAGAACCCCAGGAATGGAACAGACATTGCAGAACACAAAAAAAGCTTTTCGTTTTTTCCATCTGTCAGAGAGGGAGGGAAGCAATACAGCCCCTATCATACCTCCTATAAGCAATATGATACCAAGCCTCCCATCAGAATCTGGGAATTCCAAAACTTCACTTATGGCATCGATCTTAACCAAGAGAGTCATCAGGACACCCCACCCCACAGCAAATATAATCATAAGGCCTCTCAGTGAAGATATCCTGTTGATAGCCTTGAAGGACTTGAGAAACGAGACATCCTTTTCTCGATCCAAGACAGAAGAGGGAGTCGGAGGGTTTTCCCGAATAAGGAAAGCCGAAGCAAGGGCAAAGACCGAACAGATGATGGCATAGATTCCCATCATCTCCTCAAACCCGGTTCCGTAGCTGGGGGAACCAGCCTTGGCAACAACCATCAGAGGGGAAAGGAACATGACGACGCCTAACGAGAGATACTGAGCAGCAGAGGCGATACCCACTGCTATTCCCCGTTCGCGTATGGGAAACCAGCGTGACACTATCTCGGTAATGCTATTGAGCACCAATGCCTGGGCCAAAGCTAGGATAATCTGACAAAAGAGGACGATAGGAAAATTTGCAAGGTATATCCACTTGCCGACAGAGCCGAAGATGATCATACCAGCGGCAATACGGGTGCTTACTGTCACCCCTAGGCGGTGGATCACATAGGATGCAGGAATACTTGCTAGGACAAATATGATCATATAGGCAAGCGAGAGCAACTCCACCGGGTTGGAAAACCTGGTGGATATCTGGTCGCGGTAATAGAGGTTTGCAACCCTACCGACAGGTGCCATGTTCATCCACTGTAACTCCACAGAGAGTATCAGAGCCGTAAGGGCCAGGAGGATGAGCCATCGGTAGCGATATGCCTTTACACTTTTCATATCTGCAATGATAGGGTAAAAAACCAAATTTGTATATTGCAGTTTGCGTTATATCTGTTTGCATCTTCTCTGTTTCTATTTTCTCCTATTCTCTGTTTCTCTGTTTCTTAATTTCTCTCTTTGCTTTTTATGGGGGCTGTTGCTATACTCATCGCATGAATGAAACCTTACAGACATTACAACAAAGGCGTTCTGTTCGCGCATTTAGCGATATAGCGCTGACAGAAGAAGAGGTCTCCCTGATAAAGGAAGCGACCCTCAGGGCACCTACTGCTGGAAACATGGCCCTGTACTCGGTGATAGAAGTGCATGACCAAACGAAGAAGGAACAGCTTGCCAAGCTTTGTGATAACCAGCCTATGATAGCCAAGGCTCCCTTGGTCTGGGTCTTTCTTGCAGATATGCAGAAGTGGGTGAACTACTTCATACTCGGAGGATCTCGAGAGAAGGGAGAGAAAGAGGAGCTTGCGACATGGCGAGACCCAGGTCTTGGGGATCTGCATCTCTGTATGCAGGATGCCATTATTGCCGCTCAGAACGCTGTGGTTGCCGCAGAATCCCTTGGGATCGGCTCCTGCTATATTGGGGACGTGATCGAAAACTTTGAACAAGTCAGAGACCTACTCCAACTTGATCAATACACCATCCCAGCCTGTATGCTGATCTTCGGCAAACCTAAAAATGAGCCAACTGGAAAGCAGAGCCCACGATGTCCCCAAGAATCAGTATTCATGCAAAATACCTATCAAAGTCCTACTTTGGAGCAGTTGCAATATGCTTTCTCTGAACATGAAAAGAGAAGAAAAGATGCTAAGATACTTCCCTTCAACAACACGGGAAGTATTGCAGACCACTACTACTTCAAGAAGCATACCAGCTCCTTTATGGAGGAGATGAACCGTTCTACAAAGGTCATGTTCGACCACTGGTGCAAACGGTTAGAATCTACGTAAGAGCCAGATTGGTGCGGTTGCTACACCATAGATAGAATTTTGCTTTCATCCTAAAAATATAATTAAATCTGTACTCATGGAAGTATTCATGATACACTATTTTCACGGTTGATGGATGGAAAAATAAAGTATAGCCAAGGATAAATTGATAACAAAAACAACTTGTGTACAGTAATTTAACAGGTATTAAATATATTTTTTCTTGCGCCTATAATTTAATATTTTTAAAGTAGTGTAAAAATTGACAGTTCCACAATATGCCTAGATGATAGTGCAAAAAATTATAGAAAAACAAAAGGCATTACCTGAATGGATTTACTTATATCAATTAAGCCTGAATATGTACAGAAAATAATAACAGGTGAAAAACGAGTAGAATATCGCCGTAGAATTTTCAAAAATCTTACAATAGAACGTATATATATATACGTTACAGCTCCTGAAAAAAAAATAGTAGGATATTTTATATTTGATGGGGTTATTACGGATACACCAGCCCAATTATGGAAAACTACTAACTCATATGGTGGTATAAGAGAAACGGAGTATTTTGATTATTTTAAAGGGAGAGAGACTGCTTACGGTATTGAAGTTAAGACCTTTGTCAAATTTGACAAACCTGTTAATCCCTATTTGATGGATGCTAAATTTTATCCTCCACAGTCATATAAATATTTAGAGCTAAGGATTTTTGAATGAATACAATAGCTATTTGGTATAAAGAAAAAACCTCGAATCCTTCACAAGAAGAAAAAATAGATATTCATATAAACTTGTGGAAACTTAAAGTAAACAACAAACCAAAAAAGTCAGAATTCCTAATGGATTTTGGTTTTATGATTCATGATATAACACACATTGAAATGCTACATATTCATTTCCCATTTAAAGTAGAACAAAAAAATCTTTTAGATTTAGGTGGCGTCCTACATAAAAGTAAGGAATATGTAAATTCTGTTTTTAATGAAAATTATATTTTGACAGATCCTGCAGAAGCGCCAAAGCAAAAAAGAGTCCAAGATCAAGGTCATAAAACGGTTTTTACTATTTATGCTTTAGATTTTACAACAGGTGATACTTCATTACAGTCCTGTTTTGATGGAACTCAGCTATCAATAAATTTGTTTAATATTCCTAAAAATCCCGATAATACAAAATATTATTTTAGAATTCGTATCAATGGTGATTGTCTTACAAATTTTATTAAAAATTTTGAACCTGCCCATTGGTATTTTCAAAGTGCTTTTACATCTACAGATACAGTAGATTTTAGAATTAACGAAAAAAGGAACCTTAATAAAAGTTTAGAACAAGAAATTACAAAGAATAAAACTTTTGCGATACAAAAAATTCATTTTTTACTTATGCGTGATGCTCCAGATGATTTAGTAGCAGATCATTTAAATATTACTTGCCGAGAACTAGAGCCTAACCTTTGGTCAGACTACGTTGGCAGTAATTATAACGTTAAAAACGTTATAGCTTATCATTGGTCAGAAAAAGTTAAAGGAGAGAAGCCTCTTGATTCCTTTAATACATTGGTTAAAATTAAGTATAATAAGTCTAACTGGAAAACAATTTGGCTTTATATACTAGTTGCTTCTCTCTTAGCCTTTTGTTTTAATGGCTTATATGATGTTATTAAATATTTGTTATTAAAATAGGGCTACTACATTTCTTGAAGCTGTATTGCTGTGGGATGCTATTTGCAAATCCAATGAAGAGTATTATACTTATAGTAAAGCTACTTTTTATCAATCTTAACAAGGAGGACACAAATGAAATTTAATAATATATGTTTATCACATTACATACAAGATTATCCTCTTTTTGATTTTTATCTTGATTCGATATACATGACGCTAATTCAACTTGATAATGAATATCCTCATTTTAAGGACTGGTATTATCAAAAGGTCAAGCAAGGCATCTTACAGGGTGAAAGAGATATTTTATTTAATCTGTATGACGATTCTATTGCCGGTGTTGCTATTGTAAAGAACACTTCATTTGAAAAGAAGGTTTGTACCCTTCGAGTTGATAAACGATTCCAGAGAAATGGTATCGGAACTTCTTTATTGCTTGATTCTTTTGATTATTTAGATACACATAAACCAAAAATTACTCTTAACTCAGCTAAAGAGCATCAATTTAAGTCTTTGTTTACTTATTTTGGATTTAAAAAAGTTGACGAATACAAAAACCTTTACATGTTTGGAACAAAAGAGATCTCATACAATGGCTGTTTATAACTGACTCTTTCGATTATGACTCAATTCGTCTTAAGGTCATGTTCGACCACTGGTGTAAAAAGTAATCTGCTTGCGCCCTCCCCCATTTCATACTACCATAAGGTCTATGGCCTATACTATTTTATTAGTCGATGACGAGAGTGCTGTAAGGGAGGGAATACGTACACGTACCCCTTGGGAACGCTTTAACTTCAGGGTGGTGGGAGAAGCCGGAAACGGCATCGAAGCCCTCGAGATGATCGAGGAACTCCACCCTGATGTTGTCATCACCGACATAAAGATGCCCTATCTCGATGGTATGGAGCTCATCAAGGAGATCCGTTCCTCACACCCTCCTGTCACCATCATCATTATCAGTGGCTATGATGAGTTTACCTATGCCCAGCAGGCTATCCGCTATGATGTCAGCGAGTATGTGCTCAAGCCTGTCACTAGCGAGGACATCTGCAACCTTCTCGAGCGTACGGCAAAGCGATTGGATGAGGATATTATCCGAATACAGGACCAGAATAGACTCAAGAATGTCTATAACCAGGCCCTGCCTCTCATCAGAGAGAAGTTCCTGGTCTCCCTGCTAACCCCTGTTCACCAGATACCCAATGCAAGCCTCATCGCCAAGGCAAAAGACTATGGCTTCAACCTAGAAGGGGACGAGTTCATTGTTGCAACCTTTGAGACTGACCATGACGAGCAGGATGACCCTTTGGAGGCCATAGCCCTGTTGGAAGTTACCTTAGATGTCTTACAGAAGGAAGGAAACGACATCGTCTTTCAATTTGAGAACCAGATAGTCATCATTTTCACGGCAAACAGCCATGGGGAAGGACAGTACGATTCGCTCTTCCGAAAACAGACATTCAGGAAAGTTGAACAGCTGCAGGCCTATCTGGAAAAGTACTTCCCCTTCTCCATTGTCATCGGAGTCGGGAACCTCGTCCATGTCCCGTCTTTGATCGCCCAGTCCTACAGGCAAGCCCTGGAAGCCCTGAACTACAGCTCCTTCTACCCGGAACAGAGAATCCTGGTCATCAGTGACTTGGAGAAACCCGATACCAAAGAGGATAAGAGCCATCTGCAGAGTCTGTTAAGCAACGTTATCATTGCAGTGAAAATGGGAACTGAAGAGCAGGTGGTGGAGAGCGTAAACAACCTCTTTGGAGAGAAGGCTGCAGCCCTTCCCTTTGAAGGGTTGCAAGCCTTCCTTCTTGAACTGAGCTCTTCCTTGAATGCATTGGCAGAGAGTTATGACTACAACCTCTTCCACCTTGGCAGTGATGGGGATTCACGGACTTTTTTCACTGACCTCGGGAGTCTGAACACCTTGGGAAAAGCCCGACGCTGGCTTACTAAAGTCGCCCTTGCCATACGCACTGCCATCAGCGGCCAACGGGAAAACTCCCATATACAGTTTGTACAGGAAGCAAAATCCCTTATAGCCAAGCACTTCACTGAAGCAGGCTTCGGACTCGACCAGGTGTGTGAGATGATCGGGGTAAGCCCTTCCTACTTCAGCTCCACCTTCAAGCGCGAGATGGGCATCTCCTTTGTACAGTACCTAACCACCGTTCGCATGGATCGTGCAAAAGAGCTGTTGATAAAATCAGAGGGAAAGACCTATGAGATAGCACAGGCGATCGGATTTACCGAGCCCAACTACTTCAGCTTCTGCTTCAAGCGGCATGAAGGGGTATCCCCTTCACAGTACCGTCAGGCAAACAGGTAGAGCATGACAAGAAACATACAAAACCTGAGTATCAAGACTATCGTGACCATAGCCATTGCTGTGGTCTCGATCTCCTTTACCCTTATCGTATCGGCAATCCTTTTCTCAGAGTTCTCCTCCACCGTCAAGGATAACGCCACCGTATCAACAAGGGAGATAGTACGGCAGATAAACGCCAACCTCAGCTATTACATCAACGACATCGTCAGCATATCAGGCTATGCCAGGGATCTTTCAAAGCAGATCAATGTGCTGGGCAAAGAAGAGGTCGAGGACAAGCTCAAGACCATTTTGGCCAGCAGGCAGGATATTGTATCCCTGGTTCTCTTTGACCTTGAAGGGAATGCAGTCCTCTCTACCACCGAAGCGTCGTTCAGGGATCCTAGGGAGATAACAGCCCAAAAATGGTTTTCCCGATCCCTCGGGGGAGAAGGGAACTTTTACTTTACAGGGCCCCATGTGCAACAGCTCAGTACCAGTGCATACCCATGGGTCATTACCTATAGCCAGCAGATAAGCTATGCACAAAATGATGGAGAGATTGCACAGGGCATCCTGCTCGCCGATATGAACTTCTCAGCTGTCAGCGAGCTTGCTAAAAATGCCAAGCTGGGGTCGACAGGCTATGTCTACTTTATCGACAACAACAACAAGATCGTCTACCACCCACTGCAACAGCTCATCAACTCAAATATCTTCAACGAAGACCTGGAGGCTGTAGAGGACCATATCTTCGGAACTTTCACCAGCACCTTTGAAGGAAGGCAGCGATTGGTCATCATTGATACGGTCAACAATGCACGATGGAGAATTGTCGGGGTAGCGTTTATGGATGAACTGATGAGCGGACTCAACCAGTTCACCACTGTCATGGCCCTGATCCTCATCCTCTGTATCATCATCACCATCTTTTTGGCAAGGTATGTCTCCGCCTGGATAAGCAGACCCATCAAGGAGCTGGAACGACTAATGCTCTCTGTAGAGCGTGGTGACTTCTCAGAGCCTCCCACTGTCAAGGGAAACCAAGAGGTTCTGGCCCTTTCCCAGTCTTTCTCCATGATGATACTGCGCATCCGCGAGCTTATGGATGACATCGTAAAGTCGCAGGAGCTCAAGCGTAAGTTTGAACTTGATGCCCTGCAAGCCAAGATCAACCCTCACTTCCTGTACAACACCCTTGATTCAGTCGTCTGGATGGCCGAACAAAATGACAGCGAGGGGGTCATCCGCATGATATCAGCCCTTGCCAAGTTATTCAGGGTTTCCATCAGCAAGGGTCATGACATCATCACCATCAACGAGGAGCTTGAACATGTGCGCAACTACCTCATCATCCAGCAGATTCGTTACCAGGGCAAATTTGAATTCTCCATCCACGTGGAAGAGGGTATTGAAGAAGCCCCTACCATCAAGCTCATCGTACAGCCGATAGTGGAAAACGCAATCTACCATGGTATCAAGTACCTGCAGGAGATGGGACATATTGACATCAAGGTCTATCGAAGAAAACCTGGGGCTATAGTCCTGGAGGTCCGAGACAATGGCGTGGGTATGGATGAGGAGAAGCTTACCAAGATACTCACCTTCAGCGGAACCCACTCCCCCAAGGGCAACGGCATTGGGGTGCGTAATGTGCACCAGAGGGTGCAGTTGTACTATGGTTCGGACTTTGGTCTGGAGATCTCCAGTGAGCTCGATGAAGGGACGCTGGTACGTATTGTGATCCCCGAGGGGGATCCAATGGTAAATCCGGTCTTTCTCATCACTGAAATCCGGAAATTTTTCATCAGCAGAATCCGGATATTATTCATCAGTGGATTAGAGTTAGATTCGTCAAATCAATCTGGTATGAAATGGCGATGTCCCACAATCATGATAATCGTATTAGGGTTGGGTTCCTTGTAAAACAGCATTCTCAATTCAATTTGAGAAAATAGGGTCTTGAACCAAAACAAAAAGTGTTTCTAAGAGCGGTGACGGGTGACGTCACCGCTTGAATTGTTTAGGTCAGTGCTATGAAAGTCGAACCATCGGTCATGGTCTGGAAAAATGATTGCCTATAGCTGGTCTGTGAATTTATCAGGTCTTTCCAGTTGTCAGGGTGCGTATGGCTTATCAGGATGGTGCCTCCGCTCCGTGAGCGGTAATCGATGACCTCCCGCATCAATGTGAGCTCGTTCGGGCTCATCATTTCATTCATCCAATCATCAATTATCAAACAGGGTATGGTTCTGTAAAGTTCAAGGGTTTCGGCCATACTGTTGCTGGGCCGGTCATTGATCAGCTGCTGCAACATGTCGAAGTACCTTACATATCTTGTCTTATGCTTAAGTTTGCAGCAGGAGACCCCGAGTGCGCAGCCTAAATACGTCGTTCCGCTTTTAGGTTTGCCAAAAATGATCACAAATGCCCCAGCTTCTATGAAAGAACACCGGGAAAGGGTGGATATGCTCTGTTTGGGAATCTTTGCATTAGCTCCCTTCAAATCCTCAAGCTCAGCTGAAGGGAACCATAGCTTCGCTTCCCGAATGAGTTTTTGGGTCTTGCTGTCTTTCCTCCGAAGGAGTTCGGTGGTGACCATCTCCTCAAAAATCTCATCGACATCCTTGCCCACCACATCCACATTGCCGCTAAGGATATCCTGATAATATCCGATGATGCCAGGAAGGCGTAGCTTTTTCAGGCCATCAAGGATGAACCCATCCCTGGCAATCCTCTGCTCTTCTGTCCCCACTATAGATTTCATCGCTTTCCTCCCAATAATTCGAACATGTCCAATTCCGGCTTTCCCTGCTTGATGAACGCGGAAACTTCAGCAGATTTAGTCCTACCGGCAATGTCGTCCATCTTATTCTTTATGTGGGAGTAAGCTATTCTTACAAAGGGGTTGGGTTGCAAAACCACCAGGGCCCTGCATGCCTCCTCAAGGAGGGAAGGAGAGAACCATTGGTTTTTCTTGGTTTTCTTTCCCATGCTTAGTATGCTTCTTGCAGTTTGGTACTCCACTTCAGGAGCCCTGTCATTGCGTTCTGCAATGACAAACAGCCTGTCTATAACCTGGTAGGTATTCTCACCAATGGCAATTGCCATATCCCGAAACATTTCAGGACTGGCATAGACATATTGTTGTATATGGGAAGGCAGATGGCTTCGTTCTGTCATATATCGGTCATACGTGCATGTGCCACGCAGATGACAATATATGAACTCGCCGAATTCAGAGAAAATCTTCACATCTTTCGCCCCCAGCTTTAGGACCACTGTCTTTCCGATCCAGTTCTGGGGTACACTGTAGTAGTAATCGTCAAGTTTGCACCTGGCGTGACAGTTTTCCCTGACTGTCGCAGTTGCCTTCTCTCGGACCTCAAACCTGAAGGGTGGCAGCTGCGACAATTGTTCCCGTTCCTCAGCCTCGAAGAGACTTCTGCGTGACCATCCCTTGAATTCCTTGAAGCCCTCATTGTTGTAAATCTCACATTGTTTCCACAGCGCATCGTTCAAATCATCAATCGAATAGAACGTGCAATGGCGAAGCGGGGCAAGGATCCTATGGTAGGCGTCATTTACCCCAGACTCAACGTTCGGTTTGGCCTTTGGGGTTCTCGGGGGTGCTGGGACTACAGTTATCCCATAATGCTCCCCCATCTCCCGGAACATCTCGTTAAGGACGGCAAGGTCTTTTTTGCTGGCGACGATTACCGCGGCACGTGTGTTGTCAGGTATCAAAATACGGCAAACGCCACCATGCCACTCCATCGCATTCATAGTGGCATAAGTGAAGCATACAGCTGATTGTCGGTCTATCGCCTCCACATACAACAGCTTGCTGAACGACAGGGTCGCCAAAAACAGCACCACTGATCTTCGGGTGTATAGGAGCGGGTCGACGATATACAGCAGATCCCCGGCAAAATCCAGCTCGAGTGAATCACCAGGCCTCCTCTTGATGTGTGCACCGCATTTTACGACATTTGCGAAAACTGTGTACTTGTCAAAGAACTGGGTTCTGCTATAGGCCTCCTTACCCTCTGCATTGGCAGCTTGCTGATACTCTTCCCATAAAAGATTCACCGTGACCATAGGGTCACAGAGCTCCTTGTGTATCCATTCATAGTCAGGTTCGAGGTATTCAGATTTCGGCTTTGTCTTCTTCTTTAGCAGCCTCTTGAGCTGTTCGTCAGACACGCTCTCCCAACCTTTGGGGTAAAGCCCCATCATGGTCGCCTTCTCGATGATTGAACGGATGGTATTCCGGTCACACCCCAGTTTTCCCTTGATTTGAGAGTTGTTGAGACCTTGCAAACTCAAATCCAGGACATCTTTGTAAGAAACCATATTCTTACCTCCATGTTCATTATTCACTGGTTATTTTTCCAAGTGATTATTGAACATGATAGCTGAAGGTGATGAGAAATTAGCGGATTTCAGTGATGAAAAATTCCCGGATTCTGGTGATGAATCTAGCCGGATTTACCATCTTGAGATCCTTACCGGCAAGAAAGAGAGTCTGGAAAGGGAGAAGAACTCCAGCTTGAATAGGGCGGAAACATATGAAATGATTGCCAAAAGACTTGGCCTATCATCGCTTATGGGCATTGAGCAATTCATTGACAACCAGGACGCCTCTCGTGAACGTATGGGTACAGTAGTCGATACACGCAATGAGATTGAAAATGCCAAGTCAGAACTCGATCACACAGTTCGCAACCAAAAAGAAGAACTGGATGCACTCGTGAAAGAGATTAGCTCCCTCAAAGGCAGAAAGAGCAATATTGACGGGCGCCAGATCGAGATAAGGCGAAAGCTCTGCTCAGAACTCTCCCTGGAAGAAACATCTCTTCCTTTTATTGGTGAACTGCTTGCTGTCAAAGAAGAGCACCTGGAGTGGGAAGGCGCTATCGAGCGGGTGTTGCGGTCCTTTGCCCTGACCCTCCTTATCCCTGATTCCCTCTACAAGAAGGTTACCCAATGGGTAGACTCGACCCACCTCAAGGGAAGGCTTGTCTACTATCGGGTCACAGATACCGATCACACCAAGCATGATAGGGCCCCTGCAGGTTCAGTCATCGGCAAGCTCACTATTAAGGGCGATAGTGACTACACCTCCTGGCTTAGAAATGAACTCTTCAAACGGTATGGGGACCTTATGTGCTGTGAGGACCTGGTACAGTTCAGACGGGTGAGTCGGGGCATAACCCGATCGGGCCAGATAAAGGGAAGTTCCATTCACCACGAAAAGGATGACCGCTACGCCATCTCCGATAGAAGACGCTATGTATTGGGCTGGATCAATACCTCCAAAATAGCTGAGTTGGAACGATTGAAGACCAAGATGGATCTGGACATACAAGGCCTTGATTCCAAGATTGCAGAGCATAAGAGCAAGCAAGATGATCTTGATGAGCAAATTCATGACCTGAGAAGTCTCATGAACTATACGAACTACGATGAGCTCGACTGGAAGAGCCTTGCTACAAAGATAGAGGAAGTAAAATCAGAAATTGATACGGAGCGACGACTTCGTGAAAGCCGCGCGGATATCCTCTCGAGTCTGGAGGAAAAACTTACCCAGATCAATGCAAAGATTGGCAGTGAAGAACAACAAAAATCTGAATTGCTGAAACAGATTGGTACTATCGAAAATACGATTGCAAATCTCAGCAAGCAACAATCGAGTATGGAACAGCTCCTTGTGGATAGTCCCAAACCCATTGAGCAGATATGTGCCCATATAGATCCTGTCATGGGTATTTATCTTGGAAATAAGAGAATCTCGCTTGAAAACAGTGATACTTCTGAGCGGATCTTTCGTGACAAGATACAGACAGAGATAGACAATGCCAAGAGAAAGCTTGACCGGCTTCGTGATTCCATCATTGCAGTGATGGGAGACTTTAATCGGGAGTATCCCACTGAGACTCGCGAGATGGATCCATCCATCGATTCGGGCAAGGAGTATCGTAGGATCTTGAAGGAACTGGTCGGTGAGAACCTTCCCAAGTTTGAGAAACAGTTCAAGGTCCTGCTCAATGAGAATACCATCCGAGATATTGCCAGCTTCCAAGCCCAACTGAACAAGGAGTCCCAGCAGATTAAGGAACGGGTGGACCAGATCAACAAATCCCTGTATGGGATCGACTACAACAAGGACCGCTATATACTCCTTGAGGCTATGAATACCAATGATGTGGAGATACGAACCTTCAGGCAAGACCTCGTTTCTTGTCTTGCAGGCTCTTTGGGAGGGTCGGCAGACCAACAGTATAGCGAGACTAAGTTCCTGCAGGTCAAAGCCCTGATAAACCGCTTCAAGGGACGGGAAGGCTTCTCTGACCTTGATAAGAGATGGAAGGAGAAGGTCACCGATGTGCGCAACTGGTTCGCCTTCGCAGCCTCTGAGAGGTGGCGGGAGGATGATGTTGAGTATGAGCACTATACCGATTCAGGGGGTAAGTCTGGAGGACAGAAGGAGAAGCTTGCCTATACCGTCCTTGCCGCCTCACTGGCCTATCAGTTCGGTCTTGAATATGGAAAGGTTCGTTCCCGGTCTTTCCGCTTTGTGGTTATTGATGAGGCTTTCGGAAGGGGCTCTGATGAATCGGCACAGTATGGACTGGACCTGTTCAAGAGGCTCAACCTACAGCTGCTGATCGTCACTCCGCTTCAGAAGATCCATATCATAGAGCCGTATGTATCTTCAGTGGGTTTTGTCCACAACCCTGCAGGAAAAGAGTCTGTGCTCCGTACCTTCTCAATTGAAGAGTATATGCGAGAAAAGGAGAACCATCTGAAATGACCTCTCCACAGGAAGTGTTCAAGAAACTCCTCACCAATTGGGAACGTGGCATCTTCTACAAGAGACATGCAAGCTGTTTCCCCTATGAGTACAGGCTTTCTCCCATCACTTCGAAACAGATGACTGAGGAGTTTGCTTCTGTCGATGCTTGGATCAGGCGTTTCAACGACCATGCCAAGCTCTCTCCTTTCCTGCAGTACAAAGAGGTCAACCATCGCCTGTTAGGCAGGCACAACATCCCTGTATCCTTGCTGTTTGAAACCCCTCAACAGCTTGCCACCCTGCTTGGCAAGAGAGGTGAGTGGGAGACATTCCTCTCGCTGACCGAGCTTTTGGGGAAGCAGGATGGAAGACTCCTCTCCTGGGCTATGCAATATCCGATGAGACTCCTTGAGGTCGCCTCAGACATTGATAGACTCCTGCTTCTGTGGAAGTGGATGATAGACCATCCCAGACCAGGGATATACCTACGCCAGATAGACCTGCCTGGGATCGATACCAAGTTTACCGAGAAGCATATGGGAGTACTCTCCCAGTGGCTGGATCTTACCCTGGAGGAGGCTCTGGTCGATGATCACTATACGGGCATCTCACAGTTTGAGAGACGGTATGGGTTTCTCTGCAAACCGGAACTTGTAAGGTTCCGGCTTCTCGATCCTACTCTAAACTACAGAGGCTGTACCGATATATCTGTCCCTGCACAGCAGTTCTGCTCCCTGTTCCAACCAGGGGAAGAGCTGCCTATAGAGCGGGTATTCGTTATCGAGAATGATATCTGCGCCCTCACACTCCCTCTTGCCAAGAAGAGCCTGGTCATCTTTGGAAGAGGATACTTCTTTGACCATCTTACAGCGTGTGCATGGCTTCATAGGATCCCCCTGTGGTATTGGGGAGATATCGACACCCATGGGTTTGCCATCCTCGACCAGTTTCGTTCCCTGTTTCCTCATACGAAGTCTTTCCTCATGGATCGAGCTACCTTGTTGGGTCACTCATCCTCTTGGGGGCGAGAACCCAAGCCATTCACGGGAGTTCTGCATCATCTGAAAGATGAGGAAGCATCTCTCTACGAGGAACTTGTTACAGGTAGGATACAGGAGAACCTTCGCCTGGAGCAGGAGCTTGTAAGGTATGGAAGGGTGGAAGCAGCGATAGAGAGTATCACTTGTGAAGGGTGAACTTCCATGCGGGACATCTCTTCACCCCGTATTGTTGCTGACCAATTTGTGCAGAGGGTAACAACGCTGATACCTACAAGGATACGTACCTCCATCCTTATTCACTAGAAACAGTTACTGGTTATTCTTTTTCTTGTAACCATCAACTATTGCCCCTGCCACCAGACCGACTCCGGTTCCAACTCCAGCCCAAATAACGGTTCCTGCAATTGCAATGCTCAACGCAGCGCCTATTGCTGTACCAAAGATCAGCCCTATCCCTGTAAATGGAATCTTAGAATAATCTCTCTTCCCTTTCATCGTAATTACTCCTTATGTTCTTCTGTTACCCATTTCAAATGGGCTCCGTTTTTACAACTGTAGTGAAAGAACTCTATACTACGTTCAACTCAGAAAATATGCCTGGTCCTTTCCCTTTTCCTTCGCCTTGTAGAGGGCCTTGTCTGTGCGTGAAAGAAGGCTCTCAATGGTGTCATTGTCCCTACGTTCGGCGACCCCTATACTTATGGTCAAAGCTAGGGTAGCGAAAGGCTCAGACTCTGAGACCAAAGTGCGTAACTGGTTTGCTACGGTGAGGCCTTCAATGCCATTCGATCTTGGCATGATCAGCAAAAACTCATCGCCACCCCAACGACCGAAGCTATCGGTAGTCCGTACCGAAGAGCCCACAAGCCTGGTGAAGCTGACCAGGGTTTTGTCTCCTACGATATGCCCGAAGGTATCGTTGATACCCTTGAAGTTATCAAGATCGAACATCAGTAGAGTAAAAGTACCTCCATACCGCTGACAGAAGGCAAATTCTGTGTTGAGGCTGTGATCGAGTTCCAGGCGATTGCTCACTTGGGTCAGATGATCAAGTCGGGAAGAGTTCTCAAGCTTCTGATTGTACTTTTTGACTATCCTTATGCTGATCAACAAGGCCAGGATCGAAGCGAAAAGTCCCAACACTATCGTCCTGAAAAGCATTTTCCTCACCATTACCAGGGAAACGTTCTCATCTTGTTCTACGATTATAAACCATTTGATGTTGGGTATATACCTTGAGGTCAGCAGGATATTACCGCTCTCTCCCTCATAGTGTGTATCAAGGGTATTCACCTTGGAGGACAGGATGGCCCCTGCAATCTTCTCTATCCCAAAGGCATTGGTGATGTTCCTCTTCTCGATCACATTCATATCTGAATGAGCTTGTATCAGGCCCGACTCATCTACCATGTAGACAACACGTCCATAGGTGTTTTGGGTCTCCTGGAGAAGGGCGGCTATGTCAGACATATCAACGCCGACTCCAACGACGCCCAGAAGTTCACCTGAAGCGCTTTCAACACGGTAATTAACAAATATGGTGAGTTTTCCGGCACTAACCTCATCGGTATCCACATCAAGTTCGACCCTATCTCCCGAGTCAAGAAAATCATAATACCAGATATCGTGAGCGTTATCTTTGGAGACCTTTTTGTGAAGCCCCTGGTAGGTATAATAGTTGGCACTCTTGGAGGAGACGAGGAAAGCACTGGCAAAAGTATGTTCGAGCCGTATGGAATTAAGATAGTTCTCAATCTTCATAGGATCTTTCTCACCATCTTGGATCCATTCGATCAGAAACGTATCGTTAGCCATGATGGAGGAAGCAAGAATAGGATCCTGCAATCTTGTCCCTATCTCCCAATCTATGAGATCACGTACCAAGGGCAAAGAGGTTGTTATCAACTCTTCTCTGATAGAGTCCCTTTGCACATAATAATTGAGGAGGCTGACTGTGATGAATGCAGGGACAAGTACCAGCATCAGCAGGATTGTCAGCTTATAGTGGGCCAATTTTGTGGTCATGATGATGAGTATACCCTAGTTTTCAGAAGGGAGCTATCGCTTTTTCTCAGGAACAATGCTGTGAGCTGTATGGTGCCCCAGATTCACCATTTTGTCACATTCTCTCCTTGAAAGGGACCCGCCTATTCGGGCACCTCTCCTTCTCACAGTATGCACAGCTCTCATAGTCTATCGTCGGGGAGGCAAATATAAATCCACTGATGCTCTTATTGGGCAGCATGAGAAAACTCTCCGTAAGGGAGACGCCAATTTCTTGGGTTCCTCCCAAAACCTCAAACAACCCTTGCTGCTGTTCAATAGGCCAGATATCAACATTGCCAGAACCTGGATTGAGGCTCTTTGGCTTTGAAATCCCACAACTCTCTCTGCAGTAGGCCATCAGGGCGAGCCTTGCATCCCGGAGAGCCTGCGCCTTGATAGAATCAACCCAATACGGGGCAAGCATATCCATATGGGTGAGATCCTGGCATTCCATCTCATTACCACAGGTAGCCACATAGGCTAAAACACGATGGATATCATCCAACACACGTAGGGCCTTGCCTGTGAACACAACCCCATCGATGGTAACCGTCGGAAGGCCATCGAATCTTGTATGATCGGTTATAAAGCGCTCACTGATAAGAACCTTCGGTTGCAAGACATCTTTTGCCTTCTGATACACCTCAAGGGCTTCATCCTGGGCATCATCCAGATCGTCAAAACGAACACTTCTCTTGTACTGTTCCCAGGAGGGTTTGAAGGGGGGGTGAAGTATGAGTCTTTTTTGTTCCATTACATTAGTCCCACTTAGTCTTTCTTATGGATGTTCAATACAAGTTGAAGGAGAATTGCTTATGCTCGCCCACGTCTGTTGGAACAGTGTGACTGCGTCAACTGATGGATTGTACAGACACATCACTCCCATGGCAAAAACCTTAGGAGTATCAATCAGCCCAAGCTTTACATGCTTGCCTACCACATCAACCAACATGACCTTACCCTCTTCTTTCGCAGGCAAAAAACCTTTCATCCGTAGCATCTGCGGTGCAACGGATTCAAACAGCCTTTCGAGCTGTTCCAGCTCAAAGGGCTGTTCCGCTGTAAAGACACAGTTCTTTGGCCGTCCTTGTACACCCCATCCCTGGTAAGGAGTCACGTCCTTAAGGGCTATAGGCGTATAGATATTCTGTTCGTCAAACTGCTTCATCATCTCTGGGTCGACACTGCCGAAGGTAGTGGTGAAAATCGGCGCCCCTGGTTTCAGTGATGCGATACTGGCGATAGTCGACTTGAGCAAATCTTCACTGACCAGATCGCATTTGTTGACGATGAACCAATCACTGAATACAACTTGTTCCTCGATGGTCTTGAGGGCTTGGGAGAGGATATGATACCTCTCAGCATCAACAATACATACCATACCCCCATAGGCAAGAGTTCCTTTGCCTTGGTCGATGATAATCGAGGCAATCTCCAGGAGGGGAACCGGCTTTGCAAGCCCGGATGCTTCGACAAGGATGATATCCACATCAAAGCTGCTCATCTCGACGACACTTTTTATGAAGGAGCCCGACAAGCAGCTACAGAAGATCTGCCCCCCACTCAGGCTCTTTGTCGAGACTACATCACTGGATCCCTGTACCAAAGCACTGTCAATGGCAATGGAGCCGAAGTCATTGAGGATGAGACCAATCTTCTTGTCCTTGAAGCGGGACAACAAGCTGTTTATCACACTAGTTTTCCCGGATCCAAGGAATCCCGTAAGGATGTAAAAGGGGATGTGCTTCTTCACTGTACTACCTTTTTGATCTTAGCAATGAGCTCTTCCCTGCTGGGGATGATCGAGGAGAACTGTAACTCACCATTGATATAGATACTTGGCAACTTCTCAACTCCCATGACACGACAGCGTGCGATATTCTGTTGTGTCGTATATTTGTACTCCACAAGGTCAATATCTTCTGTCATGGAACCGACGGTGTCGGTCGCTGCTGCAAGCATGTAGGTACATGCAGCACACGTTGCAGAGTCGAGGGTGAATACCTCAACCAAGGGCCTCTCAAGATGAGCATAGTCTGGCAATGTGCCGGTGAAAGCCACCTCTTCCTTGGTGTAGTTGCTTACCATCGAGCGGGCACTCTCTGTTTCATGCACAGCATGTTCAATGGCTATAGCATTTTCGAAGGGTATATCATAGGGCATATCACAACCTGGGGATATGATGAGCCGACCTGGAGGCAGCGAATCGATGAGGTCTACCACAATCTTCATATTATCCTGTTGGTTGCCGAACAGCATTACCGACGTCAGGGGGATGTTCCCCCCGATGGTGATGGCGTACCTGTCTGTGATGACCTTGGCATCCTTCAGTGATACGTTCTCATCTACGGACATGCTGTCAGGCTTTGTCTTGCACATAGGCTCGATATTCATCGTTGCATTCCCACACACAAAGAAAGATGATTTTGCTCCATCGGCTCTGATATGGTCAAACAAGTCAGTAAAAGGATCATGCATGAACTCACCGAAGTGGGTAGGGGATATCTGTGATATCAAGGGATCCACAACTGCGACAATATCAATGCCAGCAGCCACCAGATAGGTGGAGACAGCCTTGATGACTTTTGTCGAATAGGCCAGCAAAGCATGGACATACTCAGGTTCCAAAATCATATCCATAAAAATCTCAGTACCCCGAAGGTGTGATGCCAGGGTAAAGGGGCCACAACAGATCCCATAGAGGGCTGTCTTATCCCCGATGAGAGGCTTCAGTTTCCTGATGGCATCGAGGTGGGTCTTAATCCTTCCCTCGTCTGCTGTAGGGATCTTTGTAGGGATATCCGTAGTTTCCCCTAATGGGTGGGTCTTTACGGTAGGAGGACTGTCATCACTCCATAGCAGTTCACAGCCCAGGATCTCCGCTTCGACCTGGAGGTCAAACATGACAGGCTGGCCATCAGGTTGGTATAGCTTGTTCACTTCAAGGGCTGCTTCCACCAAAGCATCAACGCTGGTGGATACCTGTTTCGCATCATATCCCACTAGCTTTCCTGCATGGACTCCTGTGAAAGGAACCCAGGGTAATCTGTCGGTGCTTTGGCCTTGTATTGTACGTAAAACTCTCTCTTTTCCTGTCATCAAATACCTCTTATGCTTTTTTTTACTGTTGTACCGTCTTCTCTGAGGTGTACACATGTTCACCAATCTAATCTGAGAATGACTTTGCCACCGGGACAGGGCTATCTTCTTCTTCTTGATGGTACTGTTACTCTCATTCCCCAAATATTTCTTTCGTATGCTTCACCTTTTGCTATCGTCCCCCCAGTATTCCCGGTTACGCTCGTATGATGGCAGAGATACTAGTGATGACTTCTGTGAAGGGTTTTCCTTACTTTTTCTAGAGAGAACAGTCGATAAAACCCTATGATGCATATAGTAAAGGAGGTATACCTGTACATTCTATAATTATTCTACTATTTTTTACACTATAGTACGATGGATTACTTAAGTATCGCCATTAGTATGTATCTCATGTCTTTTGGATGGGAAATATCCTGCTTGTTTGCGAAATTTCCCTGGGGAAAGATTGGTTTGTTCCTTAAATACCTTGGAAAAATAACTCTGTTCCTCGAAGCCTACCAAAGAGGCTATCTCAATGATAGGGATAGATGTATCGAGCAACAGGCTCTGTGCATGTTCTATGCGGATCCTATTCACATAGGAAGAGAAGGAGATTCCCATCCTCGTATTGAAGAGGTTGCTGAAATAATTGGGGCTCAACTGTACACTGTGTGCCACCTCATCCAAGGAGAGATGCGAGTCATAGTTGGCATGTATGTAGCGCAGGGCTTTGGCGAGGGTAGGGTCATACTCCCTATCCATGGAGACAAACACCATCTCCATATATGCGTGCAGGACTTTGGAAAGCCAGGCAGAGATCCCGTCCAAGGATGCATAGTGCCGTATTTCCTTTTGGCAGGCCAGACTCTTGGCAAGCACGTGCTCTTCATCTGCCCCTCCTCTTACCGCGGCTCTTGCAAGGAGTGACAAGAGTTCCATCACACGAAACGAGATGCGTTCCATAGAGGTCCCGCTTGCAAAAAAGATGCTTCCCAGGAGCTCATTCATGAGAAGCATGGCCTTTGCCCTGTCTCCCCATCGAATGGCATCTTGCAGGGAGCTCTCCTTCTCAATGGGGTAGCGATAAAACGGACCCGACTTCTCGCCCTTCAGCTTTTGTATGGTTTCGGAAACACGCGATTGCAATTCCAGATCCTGACGGGATTCGACCATGTGGTGTTCGCTATACCCTGAGGCCCAACCCGAACATATGCGCAATATCTCCGACAGGCTGTGGACGCGCTTGCTGTCTATATAGGCAATGGCCTCCACTATGCGCATGAGCTCCTCTTTGTCTGCAATATGCTCTAGCATGGCCTCTTCCAGGACTTCACTTGCATCAAGGGTCCTCACCGGTCCTGCTATGATGGCATATTCCATTCGCCCCTGGATAATGACGGGACTGACCCAATACAACAGGGAGATGAGGCCGAAGTAGATGTAGGAACCGCCAAAGCGTTCTGACAACACGGCACTATGCAGGTGTGTCTCTAGGCAGGTATGTTCCCAGGAGAGGTCTATGAGGCTGAACAGCCTTTCCAGATCATTCTGTCCGTTGTCCTCCAACGTGCGATGCAACACATCCAACACCATACAGGGGATGCCCGTGGCCTTACTGTAGTGTGAGGTGATGTCCTTGATACCCTGGGGAGTCTCTGTGCTTGTTTTCAATCATCGCCTTCCATAAACATCATCTGCCGGACATACTGCTCGTTGAACACCGCCGATGATGACAATTCAATATAGTGTGCCCTTTCTCGAATCTGTTCCACCTTCGAAGCTTCCTCATCGATGAGAAGCATGTCCAGGGCCCCTTTTCCTGCAGCATTGCCTACGACAATGATGTTTTCAAGCTCCACATCAGGGAGCAATCCTATCTGCCTGGCACTTCTTGCATTGATGAAAGACCCAAAGCCTCCTGCTATACTAACAGAGCCCAACGAAGAAAGCCCCAGATGTGCTTCTGCAAGCATCACGGCACTTCCTGCAGCAATGGCAGCCTTGGCCAACTGTACTTGCCGTACATCACCATGGGTAAAACTTACCGTATCAGTGATACGAAAAGCAAGACCGGCTTTGCCTGTATGCAGGTATTTTTCTGCCAGCGGATGATCACCTACCATAGCTCCCGTCTCATCGACCAGGCCAATGGTGAGTAAGAGGGCCATGATATCAATGATGGCAGACCCGCAGATGCCCACAGCAGGTGAGTGATCGATCGTACTATGCGCAACAACACCGTCATCTGTGAGCCATACATGGTCAATGGCTCCCTCAACGGCTCCCATCCCTTGGGCAATGGAAGCCCCTTCAAAGGCGGGCCCTGCTGCAGAGGAACAACAATATAGGACTTTCCCGTCAAACAAGGCCATTTCACCATTCGTGCCGATATCGATGTAGAGGGTAGGCTCGGTTCTCTCCATGATATGTGAGGAGCTCACCCCTACGGTGACATCACATCCGACATAAGCTGAGACTCCCCCTGGCAGGATAAGCTTGACTTGGCTAAGATCGGCAAAACCAACCTCTGAGGCCATGAGGGTGAGAGGCCCTTGTATCGTGGTGATGAAGGGAGCGACTGCAATCCCTGAAGGATCCTTGCCGGCAAGGATGTGGATCATGGTGGGGTTCCCCACCGCAACAATTTCCTTGATGGTTTCTGTCTTAAGCTGATAGGTACCCATCAGATCCTTCATAAGACGGTCGAGGTGTTTTACCAGGATTTTTTGGAGAAGCGTAAGGCCCTCGGGGTGTTCGTTCGTGTATTGGATACGGGTAATGACATCCCCGCCATAGGAAGTCTGTGGATTGATGCTGGATCGGTGGTCAAGAACCTCCCCTGTGTCGAGGCGGGCAAGGTAGACCACTACAGTGGTGGTCCCTATGTCTATCGCAAACCCATAGGAGGGGGAGGGGTAGTCCTGTCGCCCCTTTGTTGCCTTTTGTCTGTCTTGGAATTCTGAGACAATGTGAGCCTGTCTTTTACCACTGAGGAGGGCGATAGAGAGATCTTCTCCTGGATCTGGTAGCATCCTGCAGGCAAGACGAACATGCTGTTCTACCAGAGATGGTGTCAACAGCCTTCTCTCATCAGGATGGAGAGGCAGGTTCTTCTCTCCACGTTCCAGCACCAGGCATTTGCCACAGAGTCCGTTTCCCCCACAAGGGGAGGGGATATCACCTAATCCCGCCTCATTGAGTGCCTGCAGCACACTCATGCCCTCTGTTATGGGAAGGACGACACTCTTCCCCTCTGTGAACACAGTCAGAACGCCACTATGTGCCATACTTGCTATCCTTTTTACTTGGAGTTTCGAGAAGAGAACTTGGTACGTGCATAGGTGCTTCTTCTAGGAAGAAGCACCTATCTAGTTGTACTGATGGGAAGACACTCTTGTGTACGAGTATCTTCCTTTTCTCATTCACGCTTAGGCTGTGGCCTTGCACATCTGCAATGCAACCTCTGAGGCAGTAGCCGCATCGGGTGTGTATGCATCCGCTCCAATCTTCTCTTTGAATGACTCAGTCACCGGAGCTCCGCCTATCATCACCTTGACAGGAATGCCGGCATCCTTCACAGCCTTGACCACATTCTCCATCTCTCGCATGGTCGTGGTCAGCAAGGCCGAGCATGCAATGATATCGGCCTTATGCTGTATCGCCTCTTCTACAAAGCGTGATGGGGCCACGTCGGTACCCAGGTTGATGACCGTAAGCCCTTTGCCCTCCATCATCATGGCAACCAGGTTTTTCCCGATGTCGTGAAGATCCCCTTTCACCGTCCCTATCACCACTGTCCCCCGACTGACCATATTGTCAGCGACAAGAAGCGGTTTGAGGATCGCCATACCGGCATTCATCGCCCTTGCGGCGATGAGTACTTCGGGAACAAACACTTCGTTGTTCTTGAATTTGACACCGATGATGCTCATCCCAGCAAGCAGACCCTGATCGAGGATCTCCTCTGGTTTCATCCCTTCATCAACAGCCTGCTGTGTCAGTTCCTTTACGTCCTTTGCCTTACCCTTTTGCAGAAACTCCGAGAGCGCTTTCATGTCAGCCATACATACTCCTTTAGATCCATGTGTACGTAGTAGCTTGACCCACGAAGCTCTTTTCTCTCTAGTCAACCAAGGTTTCCTGGCTTACGCTTCTTCCTTACCTACACCTTCCCAGTCTCCCAGTGGCTCTTGTAGGTTCGTCAGCGAATACAGTGACGGGCTCGTGAAGGATTCTCACCTTACTTCCCTTGGAATTGATCAGTAAAACTCTATAGTGCAAATAGTAATAGGAGAATATCCTATATTCTATAACTATTATACTATTTTTTACAAAAAATTACGATTATGGTAAAGCCCAGACTCTCCTACCGATTCCCCCAGTCACCTGAGGATCAGGGCAAAATACCAATGCCTTATGTATTCTCCGTATGTACCTCTGACGTAAGGTTTGTGCCCAAGAGAGGAAGTGTCTTCTGTCTGAAAGGATCAGCTCAGAGTTGCATTCGCATATATGCACGAAAAGGATACCTCTCTGTGATGACAGGGGGTAAGACACTCCTTTCCTAGTATCTAGCGAAGAAGGTGTTCGGCCTCTGCCATATTTTGTATGATCGGAACACCAAAGGGGCAGCGTTCTTCACAGCTACCACATGCAATACACTCTTTTCCTGAGGCTAGCAATCCTTTGTAGTGTGAACGTGTCATTTCGGGAACGTTGGCAGGATCGAGACGGGCGATATCCAAGTACTTGTTCACAGTCGCTATATCAATGTCCACCGGACAGGGCTGGCAGTGCCCGCAGTAGACACAATTACCCCAGAAGTCGTTGCGCAACGAGCCAAGCGCCTCGGAATAGTCACGTTCCTCGTCGCTCATGTCCAAGTACCGAATTGCTTCAAGCACTTCGGCTCTTGATTGGCAGCCCATCATCACACTTGCAACAGAAGGACGCGTCAAGGCATAGTGAATGCACTGCTGCACTGTCAGGGGGTTTTCAAACGGTGTGTGCTCTTTAGATATCAGTTTTCCAGCGCCAAGGGTCTTCATGACAGTAATGCCGATATTTTTCTGTTCACACAGTTTGTACAGTTCGGCACGTTTGGGGTCGACACCTCGGAACAACTCGTTTCCAAAGCCTTTGTCAAAATGATCGAATACATATTCACTTGAGGGCAGCATGTCAAAGGCAGGATTTATACTGAAGAGCATCGTTTCTGGAAGTCCTGTGTTGATGACGCGAATCGCTGTGTGGGGATTATGTGAACTAAAGCCGATGTGACCAATATCACCTTTCTGCTTGAGGTTGAGTACATACTCGGCGAACCCTGTCTCGAATACCCCTTTGTAGTCATCCTCTGAATCAATGAAAAACATCATCCCAAAATCGATGTATCCGAAGATACGCAGAAGATCCTCAAAGTAACGCTGTACCGTCGGAAGATCCCGTGAAATGTCATATAGCTGATTGAGATCGGTTGACCCGATATGTCCCTGGATCATAACATCCTTACGGCGGGAACCAAGTGCCTTGGCGATGTTTTGGCGAACTTCCTTTCCTGGCATGAACACATCCAGGAGGTTGATATTGTTTTCAAGGGCTGCATCAATAGTCTCTTGTACTTGTGCATAGGGCTTCTTGTCCAGATGTTCGCAGCCAAGACCGATGATACCAACCTTGCAACCTGTGTTTCCAATTTCTCGATAGTGCATACACAAACTCCTTTGCTTTCAACAAAGTCCATCGTATCAGATTATGCAGGCAAAAGGAGAGAAACCTGCGGGAAGTTTGGAAAAAGGGAATTAATTGGGAGCTGTGATATGTATGTAGATGGTTTCAGAATAATTTCCTGCTACTCGTGATTCGACAGTTTGCTGGGAAATATGACCTACGCGGATATCCTTTGTATATGTGCTAGGCCAAGAGGATAGTCCTTCCCACTCAGATTCCCAAGTATACTCTGTGCCATACACAACGGGATCATTTGAACCATCAAGAAACAGTGAGAAGGGGATGCCTCCTGTGGCTGTACCCAGAATGGTATGCTTAAAGATGAATTCATTGGTCTGACTTCCATTTTCACTTGTAAAGGATAGTAGTATGTCATCCCTATAGGGGCCAGTTATTGAGACCTGGGCTTTCGCGACTGGATTGCTACATATATTAGGAAAATATGCTTGATTCATGGGGAAGGGGCCTGTCATCTGATCAACAATGCCAAGTTCAACATACCTTGAGAAGTTGATCTCGCTCTTATTGATAAAATGCTGAGTGCTCGTGTCATAGACATTTGTCAGAAATGGGGAACTATTGGTTGTTCCATTAATTGAGAAGGATGACCAGAAGTTACCATAAATCCAAGTATTGTATTGTGTCTGCAGTTCAAACGAGCCCAACCCTCCTGGAGTGGTAAACTGGAACGGAAAACCCTCAACAGTGAAATTTTGCGGTATTCTCACATAAAACTTAATTTCCATGTTGGCTTCCAGTGTATTTGATCCAGGAATGCTTAACGTTGATGTAGTGTTATTAAGAACAGTTATACTGCTTTGTGCGTTAGGTCTCGTCACTTTTGCCACAAATTGTACCCCAGTAGTAGTTCCCGTAAAACTGTTTTTAAGGGTAAAGACTCCTCCTGAAAGAAGAACTTGAAATCCACTTGGGGGAATAGAAACCCAAAAATATCTATAATACTCAATCGTGTTGATTGTTATCGTTCCAACATAAAAAGCTTTCGGATGGGTAGTCGATCCTATCCCTTATGTTGAGCTATCGACTATAATTGGGCTAGCTTCACTGTTCTCAAAGTAAGAAGCTTCGTTTGCTGCAAATATGCATCCACCAACACTAAGGATTACTATAACAAATATAATTGTTGTTCGAGCTAGAAGACTCACGAAACACTCCTATGTATCTGTCTTGCAAAGAGTCCACAAGGTAGATACAAAAAAACAGAATGGGTTTGCGTACGCAAAACCTCAATTATCGGTATTGGAAGGTTCCTAATTTCTCAAAAATACTGCATGTGTATGAAGAAAAACCTTCTATTTGTAGGTTATTACTGTCAAGAGTACAATATTCAAGTGTTTGCAGTAAAAAATCTTCCTTCTAAAAAATCTTACTTTGAGATGTGGTGTTTGTCTAGAAAAATTTGGGTTTTTGGCACAGAGGGTACCATCTTTTTCTTTCTTCACAACTTGATTGGTGATATAGTCATACAAGCAATAGTGCTTATGGAGGAAATGAAGTATGAAGGTAGCAATTATCTATTCTTCCCATCAGGGGTATGCACGTGTTTGTGCTGAAGAGATCGCAGGGGGTTTAGCAACAGAGGGGAACCAGACGGAATTGGTGGATCTTAGAAAAGGAACGAAAAAGCTCTCTATCGATGCCTATGATACCATCATCATAGGAGGTGGGATACATGCAGGTCACCTTTCAGGTGCGCTTCGGAAATTTTGTTCAAGGCATGAAGCGCAATTGCGAACCAAGAGGCTAGGGCTATTCATCTGTAGCACAGACAAAGACAATTACGAGAAACAGTTTGTCGACAACTTCCCCCAGTCGCTCTTGGATGCAGCTGTCGCCAAGGGTTGGTTTGGTGGGAGAATTGTCTTTGCCGAGCAGAAGGGCATCATGCGCCTGATACTGAAGAAGATACTCAAGGGCGAACATGATGTGTTTGAGGAACACCCTGAAGCTGTCAAGGCCTTCATGGCTGAAATGGCGTAGGGTGAGATTGTCTAAGAAAGGACATATGCTCCACTGAATCCCTTACCGTAGCCATTTCCTTCATCCATCTATACCCACGAACCTAAGGACAACAACTAACTATGAAGACTGACAGCAAGACAATAGAAGAGTACATCAAGCAGGTCCCCGACCGATGGAGACCCATTGTGGAAGAGGTCCGGGGTAAACTGGTTGCTTGCATTGACAGCGGCTTTGTCGAATCACTTCGCTGGGGTATGATCACGTACGAAGTACCTCTGGAGGTTTCCGGTCCCACCTACAACAAACAGCCTTTGAGTTTCGTTGCCTTGGCTGGGCAGAAAAACCACTGTTCCCTCTACCTGATGGCAATCTATGCCTCTCCGGGAAAAAGGGAACTGGTGGAACAGGCCTTTGCTCAGCATGATCTGAAACCTGACATGGGCAAGTCCTGCATCCGGTTCAAGCGCATCGAGGACATCCCCTTGGATGAGATACTCGCCATACTGGCAGAATATACCGTAGAGGATTTTCTCGCCATAGTCCGATCTTGAACCGTAGTCTTCCTACGTATTGCAGTCTGTGCCCTCTCACTACCCAACATCACCTATCGACACCAGCATCAGGCTCCGTACTCTTGTACCAAGGCATGCATCTGGTCGACCATCATCCTATGGTTTTCATCCAAGCTTGCACTCTTGTGCTTGCGTGTATAGGGAGAAGAGAGTATTCCCAACTCCTTCAGATGGTATTTGGCCGTCATGGGATAGGTTGCGTCTTCTATGGCTGACAGGGCACCAAGCAGATTCTGCAGGGGCTCTTCCGTATCAGGGGCATTCGCTTTGGAGGTGACAAGCTGCTTATAAAGGTGCGGATGGAAATTTGCCATGACTCCACTGTAGCCATTTCCCCCGCTGGCAAGTGAGAGGCTTAGAGTAGAGGCGTTGGCATTGAACAGTTTGAAACCAGTTCCTTGCATGAGCTCAAGGCGATGAGCCATTAAGGTGCTATCGCAACTGGTATCCTTCAAAAAGGAAAAGCGACCGTTGTAGGTGCTGCTTTTGAGTATCACATCAGGAAGAAGCCGTTTGTAGGGGTACGGACACTCGTAGAATCCCAGAGACAGGTCGTAAGGGAGGTTTGCGAGCAGGTAATCCAGATTCTTGAGAAAAACACTCTCATCTTCATCTTCTCTGGCCAGCCGGTTGGTGATCATGACCACAGCTTCAACCCCTGTATTTGCCATCGCCTGAAGTTCCTTGACTTGCTCTTCTCGTGTATCGCTGGTATGACCCGAACAGATGACAGGCACCCTGCCGAAAGCAGCCTCTACTGTAGCTTTAGCCAGGGAGACCTTCTCCTCAAGAGAGAGATAAAACATCTCGCTGGACTGGCAGACCGCAAACAAGCCGTCAACACCCTCTTCAATATACCAGTTTACTAGTTTTTCGAGAGAAGGGTAGTCGATCGTTCCATCCTCTGTGAAAGGGGTGATCATGGTGGGCCAAATTCCGTCAGGTAATAGAGTTTTCATAGGTTTTCCTCATGGTATAAATATGTATTGTTCTTATTTCAATCGATTGGTGACCAGGTGGTCTTTTCCAGGTTCAGCCGAAGCTGCCCTTCTTGGGCTCTGCATCTCCTGACGCATCGTCCATCCATACAGGGCCTCCATGAGAGACAACCGTACATCCCTTTTTGAATCCCATATATCCGCTGTCTCAAGCGGATCATCTTTCAGATCAAAGAGCTGTCCTTCCACGCCATGGTGGAGTTCAGTATCTTGTGGGTATATGTTCATCTTATACCGACCGTCGGTTATCATAGTCCCAAGCAGGGGGGGCTCAAAATATTGTCCTCTAGCATCTATTCCTGTCTGACGATAGAGGCATACTGCCATTTCATGGCAATATGTCTCAGCTTTGCGGATATCCTTGGAATCAGGTGCAAGGACTGCTATTTGCTCTTCAGTCAGACCCGCCGCTGAGAGAATCGTAGCGGCCAGGTCATGAGGTTGTACCAGTGCCTTGGACCGGGTATGGGAAGGAACCACCGCCGGTTGTCTGATAATGAGAGGAACCCGGATGCATGGGTCATACAAAAATGCACCTTTCACCAGAAGCCCGTGATCACCAAGCATATCCCCGTGATCGCTGACAAAGATCACCAAGGTATCATCTGCAATCCCTTCCCGATCCAGTGCAGCAAGCACTCTGCCCACTTCATCATCGAGTAGGGTGATCGAAGCATAATAGCCTGTGCGCATCTTTCGGATATCTTCCTCTGAAAAGTTTTTCCAAGGACCAAGGTACCCATCTTCCTGCTCACGGGCCAATGCGCCGATGGTGTGAGCCTTCTCCGATGGGGCAACCCGAGGAGAGGGCATTTTGTCCTGATCGACACGAGCTGCATACTCAAGGGGATAGTCATCGTAGGGATTGTGCGGGTCAAACACACTCATCATGCAGAAAAATGGCTTGTTCGTATCCCTGTTCTCAATAAAGTCGATGGTTCTTTCTGCTGCCCAGTGAGTGAAATGATATTCACGGGGGATATGCTTCAGTTTCCTGCCTTGTGTTTTCAACGTTTTCCAAAATTCAGGAGATTTCTTTTGGAGCCACTGTGAATACCCGTTATACGGAGAGTCCATACTTATCGACGCTTCCATACACCATTCGTACGTATCAAATCCGTCGTGGGGATGACGCTGCCGTTCTTCCTGCATACGGCCGTTTACATGAAGTTTTCCAAACAAAGCGGTTGCATACCCAGCATTTTTCAGGTGTTCGGGGAAAAGGATTTCACTGTCAGGCAGTACATCGTGCAGGCGATATACCCCATGGCCTGGCAGATGCTTGCCAGTAAACATGCTTGCTCGCGAAGGGGTGCAGACCGGATTGTTCACATAGCACGCATCAAAAACCATACCACCCTCAGCGAGGGAGTCCAAGTGGGGTGTCTGTATCCAGTCAACTCCATAACAGCCCAGGGAATCCCAACGCTGTTGGTCACTTTGTATCAGTAGTATATTTGGTTGTTTTTTCTTCATTATTGCTGACTCTCCTCTTCCCTGACCAGATCCAGGAACTCCTGTATCCTGCTGTCGTCAGTTGTAGACTCAATATCGGCAAGCACAATATCACAGGGGGCATATTCTCGATTTATACGACTGACAAGGGTCTTGAGTTCTCCTATGTCTGCCGATTCAAACTCCCCTGGAGTGAGAAGCAATGCTCTTCGGGTATCAGGGAACATGTTTTTTATACGAGGCAGGTCGGAATTGACACCCGTATCGAGATAGCCGACCTTTTCGATTTTTCTGATGCCATCAAGGTACGGATCGGCAACCCAGTTGCAGGTATGGATGCCGAACCGGCTGTAGTGGGTGCTCAATTCCCTATCAAGGGGAAGTAAGAACTCTTCATATTGGTCGGGGGAGATCATGCTGACCGTACAGTTGCTCATCGAGAGAAGATCGACTTCAAAGCCCGATTCCCTCTGACGCTTCTGCACCCTCTTTGAAACCTGGAAGATGGTATCTGCAATATGTCTGAAGAAAGCTTTTACCGTTTCAGGCTCATCAAGCATATCCAGGAACAGTTCGCTTCCCCGAAGCTTGGTGGCGATGTTGATGACCCCCTGATAATTCAGGTACCCATGGATCGTTCCCCAACGGAGGGAAATCTCTTCCATCTGGGACCATAGCTTCTGAAAGGTCTCATTGGTATCCAGGTCAATTGCAGGGAGATTCTGGATATCCTCAAGACTGAAAATAGGCTTTGCATCTGGCCACGAGTCTTTGGCATAGACAGGCTTTGCCCCATATATCATGGAAATGAGCAGAATGCCATATACCCCTGAAATAGTAGCGCAGGTCGGCTCTATCCCATCCTTATAGACTGGGGTGAAATAGGGTATCGAAGGGAAGTGCTTATGAAGGTACTCCTTCATCTCTATCAGACTGTTGTACCTATATTCAGGATCATTGTGCCACTTCTCCCCAAAATCAATCCCAAGCCTGTCCCTATACCACAGGGGGGTAAATCCCAGGGAGACTCGGAGCCTGCTCTCAGTTCCATCACATGCTTCGCGTGTGGCTGGTCCTGAGAGAGGGATGTGGTTGCGCAATTGGTAGTCTTGTAGCACTGTGTACTCCTATATGAATCTGTATATGTATTGGTTCTTCATGACTATCCTGAGGAACGATCATGATTGAATTCCTTACCGAAGCCTGCTTTCAGTGGAAAACTGCATGTCTGCATAGAAGTCCTTCATCCAAGGGATATGCCATGGCTGATTCGCTGCCTTCTTTGTCCCCCCATGTTCCATGACGTGCTGCAGGGGCGTAGAGTCAAAGTGATCAGCCCGTACGGGAAGGGGTAGGCGATCTTCGGTAGCAAATGCCCACTCCAGCAGAATGTCCTTCATGCTCTGTTTTTCAGGTGAGCCTTGCATCTTTTTCCACAGATTGTTCTGTTCGTCAGGATCGTCTGAGAGGTTATATATCTCTCCATACGGTTTTCCAGGATAGTAGACCATTTTCCAGTCTTCCCAGCGAACCATCTTCCCAAAATAGTTCTCACTGAATACAGCTTCCCTATCAGAGATCTGCTGTCCTTCCAGGATAGGGACCAGACTCGTCGATTGGTTACCCTCTCCTGCCTCAGCGCCTCCAAGTTCACAAATCGTCGAGTAGATATCCATCAGCTCTACCTTGTTTGCAACCCTTTGTGGCGAGAAGTATTTGGGGGCATGGACGATAAGGGGTACCTTTACACTTTGTTCATAGAAACACTGCTTGTAGTAGAGGCCATGGTCTCCCAAAAGGTCCCCATGGTCGGAGGAGTATATGATGATGGTGTCATCATAGAGTCCCTGTTCCTTGAGCGTGTCGATGATCTTCCTCATCCAATCGTCGATAAGCGTGTTCAGAGCGTAATAGGACCTGTACATATCAAGGCGTTGCTCTTCTGTAATTTCATCTGACTTGAAGCCCCATTGGATGCGTTTGTTTATGTAGTCATAGGCCTCTCGGGGTTTTCTCTCCACCTCATCCTTTCCCATATTGCGAGAGGGCATAGGGGAGTCCATGAATAGCTCGTCGTACGGCTTGGGAGGGTCATACGGATTGTGCGGGCTCACGAAGGAGGCAAAGGCGAAGAATGGGCCATCAACCCTCTTCAGATACTCACAGATACTCTGCCCTATGAAACTATCGATGTGGAGATCCTGGGTGAGGATGGAGGTAAGGGATGAGAGGCGCCTCTTGTACTCATCACTTGAGGTATTGTACAGCTCACTGCGTGAGTATCCTCTTTGCTTGAGAAACTGGGCATAATCATCAGGGCAGTTCCCGTCGAATTTTGCTTCGGCGATAATTCGACCGTCAAAGCCGAAATTGTCATTCCAGGGAGTGAAATGCATTTTCCCAATTGCGCTTGTCTGATACCCGGCCCTTCCCATCTGATGGGCGAAGCTCTCTTCTCTCTGTCTCAGGGGATACCAGTTGGCCTGTACCCCATGGGTATGGGGATACCGGCCTGTACAGACACTGTAGCGACTTGGACAACACAGGGGATTCTGGACATAGCAATTGTCAAAGGTAACCCCTGTCTGTGATAGCCAATCGAGGGTGGGTGTTTGGGAGAACATGCTCCCATAACACCCTAGAGAATCTGGTCGTTGCTGATCCGGAAGGATAAAGAGAACATTTGGTTTTTTCTGTTTTTGTTGGGAAGGGTTCTTTTCCATGAAAGCTCTCCTACATGAATAATCTGGGAAGGAACAGGACTAGGTCAGGGATGTAGGTAATAAGGAACAGAACTCCGATCATCACCAGGATCATCGGCACCATCTCTTTTATCACTTCATGCAGAGGTGTTTTTGATATCCCTGAAACTACGAACAACAGCCCTCCAAATGGGGGAGTCGATAAGCCGATCATCATATTCAATACCACAACCACGCCAAAGTGAACCAGATCGATTCCCAGGGCTGTCACCAACGGTAGCACGATAGGGATAAACACCACGGTGATGGTCATCACGTCCATAAGCATGCCAAGGACAAGAAACATGATGTTGATGATAAGCAGCAGCACATATTTGTTCCCTGTGAAATCCAGAAGGAAGCTAGTGAACATCTGAGGCAGCTTTTCGATGGAGACGATATAGGCAAAGCTGAAAGAGGCCCCTACGATAATGGAGACTATCCCGGTAGTCTTGACACTCTGTATGAGGATTCCCCAGAGTTTTTTAGCTCCCATAACCCTGTATACAAAGACAGACATGATAAGGGCCCACAGACCGGCCAAGGCACCAGCCTCGGTAGGAGTGACAATACCTGTATAAATACCACCTAGAAGAATGACAGGGGTCAGAAGGGCAGGGAAGGCCCTAAAGGTCAATGCCATCCACTGCTTGAAGGTATACCGAACCTCTTCCATGGGATAGTTTCGTTTCTTTGAGATAAAGGCGACATAGGCCATCAGAGCTACAGCGAGCAACACCCCTGGAACCATCCCGCCCATAAAGAGGGCGCCTACCGATGTCCCTGACAGGGTAGCGTAGAAAATCATGGGGATACTGGGAGGAAAAACAGGTCCAATGGTTGCCGACGCTGCGGTGATTGCACAGGAAAATCCGCCATCATAGCCGCGTTTCTCCATTGCATCTATTTCCATCATTCCCAGCCCTGAGGCATCAGCCAAGGCAGAACCGGTCATACCTGAGAATATGAGAGATGCGATTACATTGACATGTCCCAATCTACCTTTCCAGCGTCCGACAAGCGTATTGGTCCACTTGAATATCATTTCAGTGACTTCGCCACTGTTCATGATTTGTGCTGCAAAAATGAATAGGGGGACAGCTATCAATACGAACTTGACACTCAGCTGCGACAGGAACTGGTTTGCAACCATCCCCACTCCTGCACCCAGGCCAGGAGCCAGAACAAAATAGAAGATGGATGACATTATCATCCCCAAGCCAATTGGCAGCTTTACAATAAAGGTGATCACAAAACATAGGATAAATACAGTTAGTGGCCAGTTCATTTGGACTCCTCCCCTCGGATAATGCTTCGCACATCGATGAACAACTTATAGGAAAAACGGGCAATTATTACGACGAGAAAAATCAGGTAGGGGAAAAAGACCACATCCATTCTGATAGGTAGGGTATTGGCCTTCTTGAAACCCATAAACATGACGTATTTGTAAGAGGGATATAAGGCAATGGCGAAGGAGGAGATAATGAGAAGTTCTCCAATAATGCGAAATATCCTTTGGGTTGATGGTTTTACCTTGTCATACACCAGAGAGAAGTTGGTATGTTCCTCTTCCCGTTGTGCCTGGAGGGCTCCCAGGATGATGATCCATATATAACAGAACAAGTTCAGTTCCATAGGCCATGTAAGGGGCTTGAAGAAATATCTGGATATGACCTGGATCATAAAGGAGATGAACATAGTGAGGAATATGAAGGCAGGTATATGCTTTTCAAGGAGATCCATAAGAATATTCCCCGATTTTCGCACTACAGTAAGCCGCTTGTGTTTCATGCAGATTGCTCCTGTGGTATTTTTTCATATGATTCTCTTCCCCTGTGTTGAGGAGAAGAGAATCATAATGACCTAGTAAGATAGGTAAGAATTATGGCTTAGCGGCCTGGATCCTGTCATAGAGATCCCAGTCAAAAGTCTTGGAGATGTTCGGACTTTCATTCTCATAAGACCATCGGGCGTACTTCTGGAAAGCTTCCTTGTCCGGGTCATCGATGATGATGATTCCATTCTTCTTCAAGGTTTCCAAATCATTTTTCTCACGGCTAAGCTGAAGCTCGTCATTGGTGTTTCTTGCAGCTTCCATAGCCTTGATAATAATATCCTGATCGGTCTTTGTCAGGGAATTCCATTTTGCAACGTTGATGGAAGGCCAGATGGTATCCACTACGTGGTCAGTAAGGATTACATATTTGGTGACCTCATAAAACTTCTGGATGACATCTGTCGGGATAGGATTGTCCTGTCCCTGGACGACTCCGGTCTTCAGGCCAAGATACACTTCACCGAAGCTCATGGGAGTAGGGCTTCCTCCGAGTGCCTTACCCAGTGCAATCCATGCCGCAGAGTTGGGGACTCTGAGTTTAACCCCTTTCATCTGCTGGGGTGTGCGCACAGGCCCGACTTTTTCTACAACGTTCAACTGCCTGGTTCCCAGGTAGAATGCTGTCAAAGGAAGAACTCCGACTTCTTTTGCCACATCTTCAAATATCTTCATCCCGATATCACCGGAATACACAGCTCTCATATGGTCATACCCGGAGAAGGTATAGACAGAACCAAGCATCGAGGTGTAGGGGACAAATTCAGCAACCCAGTTGGGGGCGTAGTTTCCAATATCCAGTGATCCTTCTCTGGCTGCTGCCATCTCCTGTTCCTGTGTGAAGATCTGACCGGCATTATAGATGTCTACAGTGATCCTGCCTTCAGAAAGTCGTTCCACTTCAGCTTTGAACTTCTGCATCCCTTGACCCTGTGCCGTATCTGGCTGGGCAATGGAAGACCATGACAGTTTCACAGGCTGTAATTCCTTTGTGTCACTCATAGACTCCTTCGTCCCGGCGGCAAACAGAGAACTGCACACTACTAGTGTTGCCAAAAAGATAACCAGTACTTATTTCATTCTTTCTCCTTTGTTATTCTACATTGTAGAATTACTTTCTAAATATACGTTTGTGATATTATAAAATATGTACTTTGTCAATAAAAATAAATATAGTAAACGATATTGTAGAATGATATGATCTTGTGTATTATAGATAGTGAAGGAGTCCATATGATCGGATCAGTGTTAAAAGCCATAGAGATAATGCAAGCCTTCACTCCGGATCGACCTTTGATAGGCCTCAATGATCTGAGTGAGATGTTGGGATACCCCAAGACTACCATCCACACAATCCTGAAAACCCTTGAATCGAAAAAGTTCATCGAACCCTTGGGCAATGGGATGTACTGTCTTGGGACAGCTATCATCTCCATGACACAGTCTGTAAGGGTCAATGTGCAACTGAGGGACAGGGCTGCCCCGCTCCTTCGTGAACTGGGGGAATTTTGTGGAGAATCCATCTATCTCACAGTAAAGGATGGTCCGTTCTGCCTCTATATTTATGCAATTGAGTCTCCCGACAGGCTTATGGCTCGCACCGCTGTAGGCGACACCATGCCCATGCACTGTACCTCAGTGGGGAAAGCGATCCTCGCATTCCTTGCCAAAGATCAGGTTCTGGAGATCTTTGAGCGAGCAGGATTGGAAAAATACAACGATCAGACGATCACCGAAATCGATCTGTTGACCGAAGAGCTGGCCCGAACCAGAAAGAGAGGATACTCTCTGGATGTCTCTGAGCATGAGGAGAATGTGTTTTGTCTGGGTGCCCCTATCTTTTCCGAGTCAGGCGAACCTTTTGCCGCTTGCAGTATTTCGGGCACGGACAAAGAGATCATCGGGGAGAAACTGGAACTCTTTTCTGAGTGTATCCGTTATACCGCACAAGAGATATCAAGGAGAATGGGATATGTTCCCAGGGGTGATACCTTACTTTGGAAGGAGATCAGAAATCCCTTGCGCACGAGTAAAGCATAAACACGGGCCTTGGTCTGTGTTTTGGGTACAAGTCAATTGTCTTCCTGATAACCAGTCTTTTCTTATTGTTGTGCTTCTCAGCATTTTTCTCGGTATTTTTTAGTGGTTTTTTCTCTGTTGTGATTTTTTGGCATCACGGGCTATCTTCTGGATAACCTCTTCCATAAATATGAACAAGAGTGTCCTTGATTGTTCATAGGCCACCATGTCCTCTGCATTCGGCTGGTCTGTCAAAAAGAAAATCCTGTCACACTGACTAAGCAAGGATACATTGTAGTGCTCTACTACAATGACCACTGTGGCTCCCTTCTGTGAGGCTGCACTGTACATCTGGGTGAAATCCCTGTAGGTACCGGTGACCGTAAATATGAGCAGCAGCGTCGATGCGTCTGTCATTGACGCCACCCCCAGGTCATCGACAACAGCGATTATCACCTTGGGCGATGCTGTGCGTAGCCGATATTCAAGATATTGGGCACACAGGAGGGAAGGGCCATACCCAAACAGTACTATCCGTTCATGCTCTGAGATGAGGCGTATCATCTCATCAACCAACGTTTCATCAAAATGGGCAATGAATGTTTGTATCCTGTCCAAATCACTGGAAGGACTTTGTCTTTTGGTCTCTGTGTCATCATAGAGAAACTCGACATACTGTTTGAACGAGGTGAAACCGAGTTTTTTGGTGAATTTTGAGATCTTGGAAACAGAGCATCCACACAGAGCGGCGGCTTGTGCAATGCGAAGAGTGGGTTGGGTTGTCCTGGCATCCTGGAGTTTCTCATGAATGGTCTTCTCCAATGCATTCAACCGGGTAAAATCAATATGAAGCATATTTTTGTTCCTTCATTATCCCAGTATAGCAACTATATGCTCTGTTTGCCTATCAATAAATGGAAAATTTTCCATTTATTGGGAATGATTATGCTAATAAATAGAAATATTTCCTATTTCCTTGACGTCATACACCATAGCCTTTAAGCTTGGAGAATGATCAGAAAAAGGGAAATAGCCTGTAGCTATCCCTTTGTCGTGGATTTTCTTAGGAGGAACCAGTGGTGGATACACAAAAGATACGTGAGCAATTGGCGGCAATACTTTCACAGGAACAAATCAACACAGACAAGGACGAGCTCTACGATGCGGCAGCAGACAGATATAAAAAGTATGCCAAGGCACGTAAGGTGTTGAACGTCCCCTCTCCCCTAGCAATCGTCTACCCCAAGGACACAGAAGAGGTGCGTAAGCTTCTTATGTATTGCAATGACAATGCTATCAACGTTATTGCCCGTGGAGGCAAGACTGCAACCGAAGGGGGGCTGGAAAACTGGAGAGATACCACCATTGTCATTGATGCCCTTCACCTTGATAAGATTGTGAAGATCGATGCCTATAACAGCCAGGCCACAGTACAAGCGGGTGTCGCACTGCAGACATTGGAAGATGAGCTGCGAAAGATCGGCTTCACCACAGGCCACTCACCGCAGTCAAAACCCGTGGCCAAATACGGTGGCTTGGTTGCAACGCGCAGCATCGGGCAGTTGTCCACCCTGTATGGTGGGATCGAGGATATGGTGGTTGGCCTTGAGTGTGTGTTCCCTGACGGGCATGTCTCACGGATCAAGAATGTCCCCCGACGCTCAGGAGGCCCTGACATCCGCCACATCGCCATCGGAAATGAGGGTACGCTCTGTTACATCACTGAGGTCACTGTAAAGATCTTCAGACACTATCCTGAGAACAACACCTTCCTGGGATATTTGGTGAAGGATGTGGAGACTGGGATCAAGGTTCTGCGCGAGGTGATGGTCAATGGATTCAGACCCTCTGTTGCAAGAACCTACTCCGAAGAGGATGCAGCGCAACACTTCTACCACTTCTATGAGAACAAGTGTGTGCTCCTGTTTATGGCAGAGGGGCCGAAAGGCATTGTAGAGGCAACGGTGGCTGCTATAGAGGAGGCGGTTGAACAGTACAAGGATGGGATCGTAAAGCAGGTCGACAGCGCCTTGATAGCGAATTGGTTCAACCAGCTGAACTGGTCACAGCAGGATATTGATGATGAGTTTTTGGGGATGAAGGAACATGATTCGCATAGCGGCTTCACTACAGAGATATCTGCCGATTGGGAGACAATACCAAAAATCTACAACAATGTAATGAAAAGGATACAAAGTGAGTTCGATAGGGCGAAGGATCTCACCATGCTTGGAGGACACTCATCCCACTCCTATCTGAACGGGACGAACATGTACTTCGTGTATAACTACAAGATCCTGTGCGAACCTGAGGATGAATTGATCATCTATCACCATCCGCTGCAAAAGATCATTGTAGAGGAGACCTTGCGTCAGGGTGGCTCCATGTGCCACCACCATGGAATTGGGAAGTACCGAAGTGAGTGGACTACAGAGGAACATGGAACGGCATACTACATGCTAGAAAAACTGAAAGAGGCCTTTGACCCCAAGGGTATCATGAACTATGGCAACATCTTCCCCCAGGAAGAGGGATTGAAATATATTCAATAGGCAAAGAAAGGGGCCAAACATAGGGTAATCCTGGAGGGTTTCTCCCTTCTGGGGGAATTACTCCAGGATGTTCCTCGTCTTTTTTTGTTGTTTGGATGTAGACCCCTGTACCTTGGTTTGAAAGGAAAGAGGAATAGGATACAGATGAATATACTTTGTGTGGTGAAATTTGTCCCCGATGTGGATAGTTTTACCTACAACTATGAGAGTCACACCATCAGTAGGGAAGAGAGCACTATGCTCATCAACCCCGATGACGCGTCTGCTGTCGGCTTTGCTCTGCAGCACAAGAAGAACCATCCTCAGACAACTGTTGAAGTGGTCACCATGGCCCCTCTTTCCATACAGCCTTTGTTGGAAGATATCCTCAGGGTGGGTGTCGATAAGGCAACCCTTATCGCCGACCCCCTGTTTGCGGGCAGTGACACCTATGTGACAAGTAAGATCCTCAGCAGGTATCTTTCACATGTATCCTATGATGTGATCCTTACGGGAACACACGCCATCGATGGGGACACCTCCCATGTGCCTTCACAGATCGCCCAATGTCTGGGCCTTGACCATCTGAATACAATTACTCTTATTGAAGAAGAGAGTTTCTCCTCTTCTAAAGTCAGGGTGGAGGTGGAGGACGAGTCCTCCATCACCACATATGATCTTGTGTTGCCCGCTGTCCTTGGCCTTACACGCGAAGCCCCTTACAGATTACCGTATGTGCGCTATATGAATCTGAAGTTGGATGTATCCGATAGGCTTGCCTTTGTCTCACATGAGGATTTGGGGTTTACCCCTGAAGAGGTGGGGTTGGAAGGTTCGCGGACACAGGTAAAGACAACCCATACACAAGTGTATGAAACAAGGGATTCTGTGTTTGCCGACCCTGATGACAGTGGTGTTGAAGTGGTATATGACTTTTTGAAAAGCAAAGGGTTTGTCTGATATGAAAAAAGTGTTGATCTATAGGGAATATGGATACTCCCAAGAGGTGGCAGACCTCGTGGAGGTAGCAAGACGTCTGTATGGAGAGTCAGATTTTACAACCTATGCCCTCTGTATTAACAGCGACTTCAGAAGCTTGCAGGAAAGTTTTGATGTGATGCTCCATCTTGATGATGATACGCTTGAAAGCTTTGATCAGAAGGGGATAAGTGACGTAATTTCAGAACTCCATGCACGATATCACTTTGATGCGATCCTGTTCCTTGCAACCCCTATGGGGCGATGTATCGCCCCAAGGGTGGCCATGCACCTTGGCACGGGCCTTGTAGCTGATGTGACTGACATTGCCCATGATGATGGAGACCTTGTCCTGATACGCCCTGCGTACAGTGGAAAGATCATGGCTGGCATTTCCCTCACCGGCGACGGACCGGTCATGATGAGTGTCAGAGCAGGGGTTTTCTCGAATGCCCAAACCAGAACAGGAGCATCTGAACACATACAGCTTGAGGGCCTTTCCTATCAGTATGGAAGCATCACCATGACAGGAAGGAAGGAAAAGAAGGTTCCCTATGATATTCGCAAGAGTACGGTACTTATCTCAGGGGGAGCCGGAGTCAGTGATATGCAAGAGCTGCAAAAGCTTGCAACCTTGCTGAAGGGGGAGGTAAGCGCATCCCGCTCGGCTGTAGATGCAGGTATAGTCTCTCGGGCAGTACAAGTCGGCCAGTCTGGCAAGACGGTGAGCCCACAGCTCTACTTTGCACTAGGGATACACGGCTCTATCCAGCATGTGGCGGGCCTGAAGGATGTTCCGTATGTCATTTCGGTAAATACTGATAGGAATGCACCCATTTGCAGCATTTCTGATATCGTTGTCGTGGGTGATGCGTTACCATTCATACACAGATTAGTTCAGAGAATAGAAAGAGGATAGCAACCATGCATGCAAGAGAGTTTTCTATGGATTTCTTTTCACTACAGGGGAAAAATGCCATTGTCACCGGAGGAAATGGAGGTCTGGGCCAAGCCTTTTCCACCGCCCTTGCAAAAGGTGGAGCTAATGTCTTGGTATCAAGCCTCATAGATGATGAGGGGACAACGCGGGCCCTCGTCGAGGAGTGTGGGGTATCCTATCAGTTCATTGAAGCTGATATTACCCAGGACGGGGAGTGTAAAAGGGTTGTCGATACCTGTATCAGTGCCTTTGGCAGTGTTGATATTCTCATCAACTGTGCTGGCATCAGCTTGAATGTTGAGGACATACGCGAGTACAGCCGCAAGGAGTGGGACAGGATGGTCTCAGTCAATCTGACTGCGGCCTTTGAGATGATTCATGAAGTGTGCATCCCCATGATAGCCCAACATAGTGGGAAGATTATCAACATAGCCTCCCTGTTCTCCTTCTTGGGGGGGAAATGGTCTCCCGCATATGCTTCTACGAAGCATGGTATTGTCGGTCTTACCAAGGCAATGTGTGATGAGCTTGCAGAGTTTAACATTCAGGTAAATGCAATTGCCCCAGGTTACTTTGCCACCCCTCTTACAGAGATGACACGAAAGTGGTAAATCCGGTCTTTCTCATCACTGAAATCCGGAAATTTTTCATCAGCAGAATCCGGATATTATTCATCAGTGG
>JBLXDK010000009.1:0-163825 GCA_048264225.1 Sphaerochaeta sp. | reverse complement strand
TAGAAAGTATTTGAGGGTACGAGATTGAGTCCCAGAGCAAGCCCAAAGATGGGAGATGCGTTGATTCGCTACCCTATAGAGGCACCCCAATTCCAGAAAAATTGGGAGCAATGTAATTCATTGGGGAAATGTGCCTAAAGGGTGAGGAATGTGGGTTGTATGGGGAAATACAATTTTTTTTAGTGCATCAGTTCGGCATCATATATAGTGGGGTGAAACTCCCGGCCTGACAAAGCCTAACCAGCAGACAGTATCCAGTCTTGGAACCGAACAGTGAGGTTAGGTTTAAGCGTAGGTAGGAAAGCACAAGAGCCGTAAAGGAAATCTGAAGTGATTGAGCCTCGATAAATTAAAAAATGGAAGCCAATATCGTTAGAAAGGGATAAAATAGTAAATTCACTATTCTCCAGCATTTGAACTGGGGAGATGATAGTGTTCCCCTATGTATTGGAGAAGTGGATGTCTTTGAGATTCTCAATGGACAAGGGGCTTCATTCCTCCTTCAAGAATCCTCTCCCTGGTCTTACCCTATCAAACCCTAGATACCTCTATACTGGAATAATCATTTATCGTTCGAGTGGAATTAATCATATTCGGGCTAGTGTTTTCCATTCTGTGTAGCCATTATCCCAGAAATCAGTATTGTAAAAACAAAAATTGATTGCCCTATGGTGAGAAATGCAATTTTCCCAAGATTTTCTGCACCGTAAAGTGAAATAAACAGAGCATACCCAAACATTCCCATCTCAAATCCTCCCATCATCAGGGGGAAATAGGGAGATTTGATATTCCCGATTTTTGCAATAATGCGTCCAAGTACGAGCATCAAGGTGCACATGAGGTAGATGACTGCTACTATCAAGATGTCCTTTGCTTGGATATCTAGAGAAAGGAAGGCATTGAAGAGAAGGGCTGGAAGTGAAATGTTTGTAACGAGTTTCTTGATATCTACAATCGTAGAGTCTTTAAAGAAGGAGACCTTTTTGAGTAGATAGCCCAAAACGAACAGGCTGAGGATTGGAAGTGCTGCAAATACTTGGGACATCTTTGGTACCTCATTAATAAACAAACCTTCTCTTGAGAAATCAGAACTCATCAGAAGAAACAAAGCAAGGACTGAAAGGGTAAAGGAACAATCGGAGAGGTTTGTAAAAAATAAACTCAATATATTGTATACTTTATTGACAAGGAAAAATATCAAAAAAGGGAAAATCTACATTTCGCTAGTCTTTTCGGTTCTCCTTTTACTGTTGAGTTTTTCCCCTTGGATACGTAAACCTTTCTGCCATATGGTACCCTATTTGCATTTTTTCTGTTGGGTAACTTGTCCAATCCATATGGAGAAAGCCTCTTATTCATGGTATACTTGCCCTTAGCCGGCTTGTGTATGGCGGCATACCTGTTTTGAGGAGTAACAAATGGCAGACTTGTCAACGAATTATGTAGGTCTCAATCTAAAAAACCCCATCATTGTGGGCAGCAGTCCCCTTACCGCTACACTCTCTTCCCTGAAGAAATGTGAGGATGCAGGGGTAGGTGCTGTAGTGTTGAAATCTATCTTTGAAGAGCAGATCGAAGGGGAGAGTGATGCCCTTGTTGACGAGACCCAAGAGTATCTCGTACATGCCGACGCTTATGGCTTTATGAAGGGTTCCTCCATGGAACAAGCCATCGATGAACATCTCAGACTTCTCGAGGACGCCAAGAAGGCTCTCGATATACCTGTCATTGCATCCATCAACTGCCGGCAAAGCGGCTCTTGGATAGAATACATCAACCGGTTCGTTGCCTGTGGTGCTGATGCCATAGAGCTTAACCACTACATTGTTGCTGCAGACCTTGCCGTTGAAGGCACTGCCATCGAGAAGAACTATCTTGCCTTGGTGAAGGCTGCGCGCAAGAAGACAAAAGTTCCCTTGAGCCTTAAGATGGGCTCTTCTTTCTCCTCACTCGCCAATTTGCTTTATAAGCTTGACCAGCTGTCTATCGACGGAGTTGTACTGTTCAACCGTTTCTTCAGTCCCGACATCAATACCAAGACCATGACCTTTAGTTCTGCCCATATGTTCAGTTCTGAGGATGAGTATGCACAGTCGCTGAGATGGACTGCCCTGATGAGTGATGAGCTACGCTATGACATTTGTGCAGCTACCGGTATCCACTCAGGTGACACCATAGTCAAGCAACTGCTTGCAGGGGCAAAGGCCGTCCAGCTGTGCTCTGTTCTCATGAAGCATGGGCTCTCTACAGTTTCCAAGATGAATGCTGAACTTTCCTCTTGGATGGATGCACATGAATTTACCCGGATCGCAGATTTCAATGGACAGCTTGCCCAGGAAAGGATCGCAGATCCTTCCAGGTGGGAGCGAACCCAGTATATGCGATTCCTTATGGGTACAAAAAAGGACTGAGTATGGATTTGAATGAATATAAGGATATTGCACCGTATAGGGACAGTGACGTACAGGACGCTATAGAGAGGGTTGTTTCGAACAAAAACGCCTTTATGAAGATTCTTGCAGGGTTCCTCCCTTCTGATACAGATGAGCAAAAAGCCAAGATCGGCGAGTATGCACGTATGATGATGAGTGTGTTGCTATCGGTTAAGACCTACCATGACTTCCAGAAGAAACTCTCAGTCGGCTTTTTCCTTCCTGCTGTGTTGGAAAAAAGTGTTGATGAGTTCTCTTTCAGCGGACTTGAAAGTATTGATAAGGATAAGGCATACCTCTTCATCAGCAATCACCGTGATATTGTGCTCGATTTTGCCCTCATCAACTATGTGCTTATCAAGGGTGGGCGAAAGGATTGTGAAATGGCCGTTGGTGATAACCTCTTGACCAACCAGTACATTACCGACATCTTCAAGCTAAACGGGGGAGTGACGGTCAAGCGAACCCTTCCCATGCGCGAGAAGTACATGGAGTCCATCAGACTCAGCAACTATTTTGTTGAGCTTATCACCGAACTGAACACCTCCATCTGGGTTGCCCAGAAGAGTGGCAGGGCTAAGGACGGTCTTGATGTTACCACCCCTGCCATCCTCAAGATGCTCCATCTTTCGCAAAAGCGAAAAGGTGGTGCAACCTTCAGTGATGTCATCAACAGGTGTAATATCGTTCCTATCTCGGTAAGTTATGAATACGATCCTTGTGATATAATCAAGAGCGTTGAGGAGGTTGGACGACTCAGAAGAGGCGAGCAGCCCAAGAAGAAGTATGAAGACCTCATCAGCATCTCCCGTGGACTGAAAGGGCACAAGGGGAATATCCATATTGCTTATGGGGAACCCCTGAAGGGAGACTTTGCCAATTCCGATGAGGTGGCAGCTGAGATAGACCGCCAGATCCACCTCACCTACAAGCTGTGGCCTACCAACTGTTTTGCCTACGACTATCTGGAGCATACCGACACGTTCAAGGATGTATATGCTTCGTTCGATACTGAGGCTTTCCTCGATCGTTTCAAGACTCAGAAAGAGGAAGTGAGGCTGTTTGCACTGAACTCGTATGCAAATCCTGTCCGATCATATCTTAGGGCCAAGGCTCTGTAACTATGAAAACAAGGCTGCATGTTTCATCGTTGGTGCTTGTGGCCTTGTTGTTTTGTGTTTCCTGCGCTCGTCCTCCATTCTCCCTGATGGATTTGCATACAGGTGTCAGTCTGGTCTCCCATTTTGACAGAGAGGGAAATCGTACCTCCAGCTATGAGAGTCTGAGTGTGTTTGTTGAGAGTGAGGAGGGTGCAAACCTCCAGATGGAGGTAATCTCCCCTGATGCTCTGAATACCTGGCTGTTTCCAGCTGAAAAGAAGCGTGTGGACAACCAAGACTACTATGGAAAGGCTGCTCTCTCCCTTGGGCAGCGGATGGCTCTACCCAGAGGGGAGTGGAGTCTTCGAGTCATGCGCAACGATGGACGAACCATCACAGAGAACTTTATCCTGGAGAAGGGCTCAGCCCCTCAGGCTTATGAGCATCATCTTGATGCAGAAAAGGGAGAGCTCGTCCTGGATGCAAGGGTCAAGGAGTGCTCCATACAGCTTCTGGACGAAAAGAGAAATGTGCTCCATAGGAGCACTACCACAGAACAGACACTCGATCTCAGCCTGCTCTATCCAAACTGGGACAAAGTGCGCTTTATTGTACTAGGCTGGTATGATGATCCAGCCAAGCAGAGCCAGATCACCTGGTACACCCTCTAGGTTCTTCCAACAGCCCTTGCTAGCTCGTCTTTGTTGAGCCTCACTACAAAGGTCCTTCCATGGGGGCAGGTAGGCTCTTCCAAGGCAAACACCTTCTCAAGAAGTGAAAGGGCAGTCGTGCGGTCAACACTGTCACCGCTTTTTATGGCTGCATGGCAAGCGACTATTGCATAGAGGCCTTTCTCTATTTCCTTGACATCTCCAGCGTGACCTTGGATAAAGGAGACCACCTCTTTTTCAATGGATTTGTACATTGCCGGGATGGCAAGTAAATCCCAAAGCAGAGGCTGTTTCCTATCTAGCTTGATGCCCAGATTGAGGTAGACATCCAACCTTTCCTGCAGGTAGGCATCGACATCATTTTCCACTTCAAAGGTAACTGGGATCATCAGGGTCTGGACTTCCTGCCTAAGCCGCACCGCATCAAAGAGGATACGTTCATGGGCTGCATGCTGGTCAACTAAGAAGAGGTCGTCTCCCTTTTGGGCAACCAGGAATAGGTTGAAGGCTTGCCCAAGATAGGTGAAGCTCTCCTCTTGTGCCTGCTCTGCCCACATATCGGTCTCTTCGCTCTTTCGCGATGTTTCCATTCTAGTCTCTTGCAGGGCTTCTTTTGCCTTCTGGAACCAGAGCGGATCCGAAGGCTTGTTCTGCTGGGAGTAGGTATAGCCCCTTTCATGAGAGGATGAACCAGCAAGAGTATGGGAAGGGGTGGAGTCATAGGTAGGGGTAGGGGAGAAGCCTGAGTGGTTGGGAGGTGAGTACTGGCCTCCTTCTCTCTCGGACAGGGGAAGCTGCACCTCCTTTATAAGACGGGGTAGGGTTCTCTTTACCTGGCTCGCTATCATGGAGACTATCTGGTGGTGGATCTCGGCCTTGTTGCGGAGTTTGGCTTCGCGTTTGGTTGGATGGATGTTGAAGTCCACAAGTGTCGGATCTACGGTGATAAAGAGATAGCAGTAGGGAAATGACCCTCCAGGAAGCAGCTCTCCGTAGCCATAGGTCACCGCTTGTACCAGGGCATAATCCTCTATGGGTCTGTCATTGATGTAGATCTTTATGTGTGATCGGTCACTACGGAATATGGCAGGGGAGGAGGCTACTGCATAGAGGCTGAAGCGTGCTGCTGTCTCATACAGTTCGAGCATCTCTGATGGGATGATATTCTGACTTGTTGCAAGGGCATCAAGAACCCTCTCTTTTTTTGTAGTGGCAGGCAGCTCGAGACGCAGCTTTCCGTCGGTATAGAATTTGAAGGACCGCTTGGGAAATGCGAGAGACTTCTCCAGAAGTATGTTCTTGCACATGGTAGCTTCAGTTGAGGGCCGCTTGAGAAATTGTCTGCGTGCAGGTATCTCCTTGAAAAGGCCAACCACTGTTACTTTGGTTCCCCTATCAGGTCCTCCTGGGATGACAGGGCTCTTGTGTCCGTTGTCGATGGTAATGGAAGCTGCATCAGATCCTTTGTAGCTGCTTGCGATGGTTATTTCTGATACAGCTGCAATGCTATAGAGCGCCTCACCACGGAAACCCATGGTAGAGAGCTCGTACAGGTCATCTAAGGAGGAGACCTTGCTGGTAGCATGACTCTCACAAAGCAGGGGAAGATCTTCCTCTGCGATCCCATCCCCATCATCGATGACGGTGATCATCTCCAAGCCCCCTTCAACTACACTGGCTGTTATGCTGGAGGAGTTTGCATCAAGGGCGTTGTCTACCAACTCTCTCATCACAGAAGCTGGTCGTTCTATCACTTCTCCGGCAGCAATACGCTGGGCTACCAAAGGGTCGAGTCGTTTGATATTCATGAAGACAATGTAGCATGTTTCCTCTGTTAGGGCAAAAGGAAAGGGCCCGAAGGCCCTCATCCTTTAGAACTGTACACCCAATTTGTAGGATGCTGTGATAGTAATCTTCGGCGTCGTATATTCGGTTGCACTTACAGGGTAGGCGGCCTTTGCCTTCACAGTAAGGTCTCCTACCGTATATCCGACAGAGAGGAACGAAGAGGCGCGTTGCCCACCAAAGAAGGAGAGCATATCCTTGGTGCCATCGATGATGTCTGCAATGGTCTTTCCAAGGCCAACTTCCTGCAGTCCCAAGGAGAAGGTGAATGCCTTCTGCTTGTAGGATAGGGTGAGCTGGCTGAAGTCACCCTTATAAGGGCCTGCTCCATTAGCGAGGGTAAAGTCGCTGGCAAGAGGCAGGTTCACTGTCAGGCGTGCATCAAAATGCTTTCCTGTAAATCCTGTCTCTGCAAAGATGTCAAAGATTGAGTTGTAGGTTGAGGTGCTGAGGGTCAGGTCGAGAAGCTCACTGGTCAGGAGGTTCCTGTTCTCCCCCTTACGCAACGAGCCCAACAGCTTTGCTGAGAAAGCACCTTGCTTGAGGGAGAAGCCGGCACTCACCTGGTAGTTGGGGAACAAGCTGGTGAGGGCAGGGTCTACAAACTCGTCAAATTCGAAGGTCGGGTAGGCAGGCAGATACCCGCTGGCAGCTACCAACAGTGATAACTGGGTTGTGCGGACATCGATCAGTGGGAAGAGGAAGCTCACATTAGGATACAAATCGACCCTCTCTGATGGTATGCGTCGGATCTTTGCCAAGGTACCTATGGATGCGGAGAATCGATAGCCTTCTTGTTTTGCATATCCCAAGGAGAAGGAGCCTACCTGATGTTTGGTAGCTGTAGACAAGAGGTTTGCAAAGTAGAGGTCATCAAAGTAGAGAGTTGTGAAGAAAGGCCCGACCTCATTCCTATTGTACAGCCCTAGCTTGGTGCTTTCACCAAAACGAGGTGCGAAGTACTGGTCTGTAAGAGGGCTGTGGTACTGCTCGTTGTCCATAGCAAGGAAAAAGGGCGAGGAGCTATAGCCAAAACGTGCTGATGAGATAAATTTGAATCCATAGGCAACCATCTCTAGATTTCCTGTTGGTACTGGGCTCACATTTGAGGTATATGCAGAAAAATCCTCGGTACTCACAGAAGACTGCAATGTCAGGGCAAAACTCTTATAGGTAACATAGGGTTTGACTGTTAGTGTATGGAGCAGGCTGTTGCTGTCTGTCCCATCGAAGAGAAAGCTATAGGAAGCGGTTAGTCCGACAGAACCTGATTTAGGATCCTCTTCTTGGGTAAACAGGATCGTTTGGGGTTTGTCTTGCTTAGCTGCAACCTCAGGCTCCGCTACAACCTCAGGCTCCGCTACAACCTCAGGCTCCGCTGCAACCTCAGGCTCCGCTGCAACCTCAGGCTCCGCTGCAACCTCAGGCTCCGCTGCAACCTCAGGAACTGGTGCAACTTGAGGAACCGCCTCTGCTACTGTTGAAACAAGAGTAGGGATCCCAGGAGCCATAGGTTTAACTGTAACAACAATGCGGTTCTTTGGAGGTGTGATGAGAGAAGAGGTGACAGATTGGGGGATGGGGGGAACTTTGACAGGTTCGCTGGTTACAGAGATGCTGTACGGCTTGGGGGGCTTGGCTAGTACAGTTGCCTCAACAGAAGCAAAGGAAGGGGCCTCTACTGGCATTATGGTCACCCCTCGTTGTATGACGGGAGGCTCGACCTTTTGAGGCCGCTGCAGTACAGAGGAGAACTTTGGTACTGAAGGGGTCTCTATGTTTGCTGTTGCCATTTCGTTTAACAGCTGCTTGGCCAGCATGAGATCGGGATAGGTGGCATAGGTGAGGTAGTAGCCGCTGGCAATGGGCCTGGCCTTTGTAAGGTTCTCCTGCATCCCCAGTTTCTGAAACGCTTCGATGGTTCGGGTGGCTCTGGTTATGGAGTTGTATGATGTTGCCTGACCCTGGAATACGGTTACAGACTCCTCAACATCGTCGGTGATGACAAACATCTCTCCGTCGCCTTTGAGCTTGAAGAGGGATACAGGCGTTGAAACGCTTAGAGAGCCATCTTCCATATCATAGGTATTGAAGGTCGCCTTTCCCTTGACCAGGTAGAGGCTGGGATTGTTGCTGATGAGATCCCCTGTTATCAGGATGGAATCCTCATACATATTGATGGAACCTTTAGGGGTGATGATGAGGATAGGGGAGTCTGGGTTATGGATGATCCAACCCTGTCCGATATTGGAGGCAACCTCGACAGTCGCATCGAGTCTGACGCCTTGGCTGTCAAACATGCGAATACCGCCGATGTCTCCATCACCAATGAATACAGAATCCTCAGCCGCAATGCTAACCATTGCAAACACTACTACCAAGGCAAGAAATACTCTTTTTCGTACCCGATTCATATCTTCTCCCTATAGGATTGAAATCCTAACTGCTGTATCGACTTGCAATGATGATTGGGCAAGATCATCGAAAACCATACTAAGCCCGATAGTAAATGAGTAAGGCTTGATCTTTATTATGGTTGATGCAGCAATCTCAACATTGCGTAATGTATACAAACCTTCAAAAAAGCCTTCACTTGTGAGCGTGCTCTCATTGGTAGGATAAAGCTTTTCATAGCTCAAGTCCAGTGAAACGATATTGAATAAGCGTTTGTCTATCCGTGCATTTGCCTGGAATTTGTAGTTGAAAAAATTCCCATCTGAGTAATCGGTGCGTATTCTCGCCCGCAGGTAAGCACCTAGCTTGGTGAAGTTCAAGCCTGCTGTCGTATCGATCCTCATCGAACCGGTGTGCAGGATTGACTTGGTCCTGTCTTGCAAGGTCAGCTGCTCAAAGCCCGAATCAAAGTAGTCCGAATAATAGGTTCCAAATGCAGGAACGGTCAGGCTGGTGTTGAAAAGGAAGAAGCTCATTGAATGACCGAAGAGACCGTACCGTGTGGCAAGAGCAGGTTGTGGGGAGAAAGAGCCCGGGCTCTGGACCAGAAGGTCAGCAAAGAAAGCTAGGGCGAAGGCATCACGAGTTAGGAGGGGTATGTTCATATCCAAGGCTATTAGCTTGCGAGTGTGAGGATTGTCCCTATCGTTATCGACAAACGAGGCGGAAGGGTTTTCTGCATAACTGACGCCGACTTCCGTGTTGGAGAAGAAGGATGTGGGATACTTCAGGCTGAAAGGACGTGCGTATACCCTCCATGCAAGGAGCGTTGGATTGAACAGGTCATTGGTGACATATTCAAAGCCGGCATTGGGGACCTTGACCAGAGTACCGTCGAGGGTGAGGTTCAGACCAGGTCTTGTCGTGTGTGTACCTACCCCGAGATCAAAGAATCCGTTGAGCAGTGCTCCGTCACCTAAGGTGATTCCTGCCAGCTTTCCATAGCGGATATATATGGGTTCGTACCGATCACCCCACTGGATGTAACGAATGAAGGAGCTGTACTGCATGAGGGCTGCCATTACATAGTCAGCGGTGCTCTGCCCATCTTCCCTTGGGGGAGGAGCCCAGTCTGAAAAATCAAAGGTGAGGTCGAAGGGGTCGTTTACAGCCCGCCCCTGAATCTTGATATCGAGTTGGAATGAGAGCCTGCTGAAAGAAAAGTCCGGGGCATAGGATATGCTGAAAAACCCATCTGAAGTAGCCGTACCTTCCAGAAGACCCCCAACGGAATCTTCAAGTTGGCTCTGGCCCAAATCTATGGGACGGGAAGTTTCAGGGTTCTCCTCTACATTTCCTGCTCGTGAACTGATCCCGGTAGCATCTTCCTTTGCAATGAGAAGAGAAAGCCCCAGGAGCATGACGAACAGGAACAGTGAAATCCTTTTGCTCACAGGCTTTTCCTCCTCCTTTTTCTATTTTCACATATATAGGCTATAGTTGTAAACCTAGTACAAGGCAAATAGGTTACATACGACTAGCGAAATGATGGGCGTTGTAGATATGCTCCCTTGCGAACTTGTCTATGTGTACAAGCTGTTTTATCAGAGGTTTCACCTGTGATCTGATATTCGTCTGGTCAAACGGACAGACAGGTTTTACTACAGGGAGTTCATAATGGGCGGCAAGCTGTTTCAGGGTGTTCTCATGGATCTCTATCATGGGCCTGATCATCTGTATCTTCCCACCAAAGAACGGCTGCACCGGCTGCATCGTAGAGAAGTTGCCTCGGAAACAGAGGTTCATCATGCTTGTCTCCACGAGATCATCAAGGTGGTGACCCAAGGCAAGGACAGATATCTCTCGCTTTTCACACTCTTCAAAGAGAATGCGTCTGCGGTTACGCGAGCAGAGATAGCAGTTGAACACCCCTTTGAAGGAATCGGGGTACTGGTGTTCATCCTGTATGGTCAGCGTGATATTGAGGTCAGAAAAAAACTCCTGAAGTTTTTCCCGGAACTCATCGGGGATGGGGTGTTCTATCCAGTTTATCATCAACGCTTGCAGCTCGTAGTCTATGGGCATCCACTTCCTTCTGAGAGAGAGGGCTAGGGCAAGGCCAAGTGAGTCCTTCCCCCCTGATACGGAGAGCAGGACCTTCTCCCCCTCCCTAATCATGGAATAGGTGTTTATGGCCTTGCCCGTGTGTTTGATGAATCGCATCACCCAGGGGGGGATGTCCCCTCCGATGAGCTTGGTATAGGATAGCTTTTCGCTAATTTCGTGCATTGTTCAGAACTCCAATGCCTCCCATAGGGCATCTTGCGTCACATAGGAGGGTGTGAAGATTCTGATTTTTCTGAGGTTCTTTGTAAAGACCTTTCCCACATCTTGTGAAAAAACCGTATCTGCCAGGTTGAAGGCAATTGATGAACCTTCCCCATCTATGAGGGGTATGTCGGATTCGAACATGATCGGTTCGGGAATATCAATGATGAGCTGGTACAGCTCCAGGCTTTTGTAGTTCTTGCGAAGCTTTTTCCAAAGCTTTTCCTCTATGACAAGTCTCCCATGTAACGAAGAGACCAGCCTGTCAAAAGCTTGATTCTCATCAAAATCCTTCTCAAAGCGGCAGCTGAGCATATTGTTGTTCCTCACCTGTGAGAACAGTGACAATGGCTTGTGGTCAACCGTATCGCCAAGCATAAAAAACTGCTCGTCATCGAGGACATAGAGATCTTCGGGGGCAATAATGCCCTCCATCAGTGCGGAGAGCAGGGCCTTCTTGATCATGGCTGTGGCACTGCGAACCCTCTTGTGCCAGTAGACATTCTTGTACATGAGATACTTGCTGAACAACAGGTGCTCCACAGAGCCTATGGCGGAGAGAGGAAGAGCAGGCCTGTTGTTGAAGATCATGAGATGGTTGGTGATGAAGGATACATCCTGCATGCCATAGGGGACCCCACAGAAAAAAGCATCTCGGTTGAGATAGTCAAGCTTGTCCGGATCCAGCGTCCCTGAAAGCAGGCTCCTGTAGAATTCTATCTCATTGTCACTGTTCGGAAGGCTCTCGTCGATGATGGAGGCGACCAAGGAGGGCGAGCAGCCGCTATCTACGATGGCATCATGAAGCTGGCGGTCCTCTTGGATTAGGGAAGCCGCGATCGCCTCATGGGACCGTAATGGCAACTCCTTCAGCGAATGGGCAAAGGGGAAGTGACCGATATCGTGCAATAGTGCTGCACAGAGGAAGGTTCGCATACCCTCTTCACTCAACAGGGTCTCTTCACCCCTGCTCAGCTCCTGCCTGAGCAGGTTGGTCAGGATCGTGTAGCTTATATGGTATACACCCAGGCTATGGTCAAGGCGGGTATGCACCGCCCCAGGGTAGAGATGGAAGGTGGGCCCGAGTTGTTTGATCCTACCCAGCTTCTGTACCGCCGGGGAGAGGTAGATACGCTTGAGCTCCTCACTGAGGTGGATATCCTTCCAAAGGGGGTCACGGATGCTTACATTGTAGTGGGTAAAGAGACTGGAGAGCTTTTTGGCAACTGAAGTGTTCATGGTTGCATAGTACGGGCAACATAGTCCTGTGTAAAGTAGTGAAATGGGGGAGGGCCCCATGGAACACATCCATAGGGCCCTCCCTTACATGCATATTCTCACCTCAACGACTGTTCCTAAGAGAAGATATTTGCACTCTTTCCCCAGTCATAGTCGATCTCCTTCAGCTCTTCCCTGCTCGGCATAGGGTAGAAGAGGATGTTTTTGCCTTTTGCAATATAAAAGCCGGTATCGACTATCTGATAGGTGAACTTCGAATCAAATGATCGGTCAATTGTCTTGGTGATCTTGTCCTCATGGTTTTTCACCGAATCGATGCAATCCATCAGGTGGTCGAGATCCCTTTCAAACATGCTGCCGATATTGCCTGTCTGTTCCTTTTCGTCAAAGTCGATGCGCGTGACATCGTTGAAGATGATCGCAGGGACGGTAATCTTTTTCTCCGTATCATTGATGATGTAGTCAGCCAAGGCTTTCGGCTCAAGGGAACTTGCAATGAACGGGTGTACAGGGCAGTGTTCCTTGTACAGGCCGTACCCTACCCAGTTTGCTGGCTTTCTGTAGGGCTGTTGGGAGAGACCAAGTGTAGAGCCGTCCTTGGTGACCAGATATATGTCCTTGTACTGGTCTAGAGGGATGTGCTCAATGACCCGGTATATTGAGAGGTAGAGCGAGTGCTTAAGCGTTCCATCAGGACGGGAGACACATTTTTTCTTTGCATAGTCCCAGTCAAAATTGTCTCCAAAGCCACCCTCTATCTCAGCAAACATCAGTCTCTCAGCAGACCCTTTCTTTGACCCCCTAGCCATATAGGAACCGAACTTCTTCGGCTCGAGCTGGGATGCTATCAGAGCCTCGATAGGGGAAAAAACCACATAATAGTACAACATTCGCATACTCCTCTTTACTTCATCAGAAGTGAAAATAGGTTATATTTGCTGAAGATTGATACGCTGATCAAGGACACGATTGCCATGATCTTAATCAGGATATCCAAGGATGGTCCCACAGTATCCTTCAAGGGATCCCCTACGGTATCACCTACAACAGCCGCCTTATGGGCATTGGAGCCTTTACCACCGTAGTGCCCGTTCTCCACATACTTCTTGCCGTTGTCCCAAGCGCCTCCTGCGTTTGCCGTATAGAGGGCTAGCATGACAGAGGAGAGTGTCGTCCCGATAAGAAGCCCCCCTACAAACTCAGCACCGAAGATAAAGCCGGTAACAAGAGGTGTTGCTACAGATATCAGGGCGGGGATCCTCATCTCAGACAGGGCACCGGCACTGCTGATGCTGATACAGGTCTTATAGTCAGGAAGCGAAGTGCCTAGGATTATACCTGGGTCAGCCTTGAACTGACGCCTGACCTCCTGCACCATCTTTCTTGCAGCATTAGCCACCGCTTCAATGAGAAGTCCGCTGAAGAGATAGGGAAGCGCCGCCCCGACCAATGCCCCTACAAGGGTAAGGGGATTGACCATGTTCAGCATCATCTCCGATCCATGAACGACGCTCTCACCAGCTTGTGCATAGAGATAGGAGGAGAACAGCGAAAGGGCGGCAAGCGTTGCCGATCCTATGGCAAACCCTTTTCCTATGGCAGCTGTGGTATTGCCCACCGCATCAAGCTTGTCGGTGATGCCCCGGACATCCGGATGCAATTTTGCCATTTCGCTTATGCCCCCGGCGTTGTCGGCAATAGGCCCGAAGGTGTCGACTGAGACCGTCACGGTAACAAAGCTGAGCATGCCGATGGCAGCCATTGCAACGCCGTAGAGTCCTGCGGTGACATTGGCCGCGATGATGGCAAAGCCCAAGACTAGGACCGGTGCAATGACTGATATCATGCCGACACTCATCCCTTCTGTGATGGTAAGGGCCGCCCCTTCCTGCGAGCTTGCAGCTATCTTCTGGGTGGGCTTGAAGTCGTAGCTGGTGTAGTATTCGGCAATTTGCCCGATTACTATGCCGCTTATTATACCCAGGACAGCACAGGCCCAGGGGGATAGGGCCCCCATGGCAAAATGGATGTTGCTGAGGTCTTCAGACTTGAACACCAGGTAGGAGACGATTCCTGAAGAGAGTATCGTCAGAGCCGCACCCATGAAGGTCGCGGCATTGAGTTCCTTGTGGGGGTTTGCAGATACCTTCTTTACCAGCAGGAAGAGAATGCCCAGCATGGAGGAGATGATACCTACCGCTGCAATAAGCAGAGGTACATAGATGAGCTTCGCAACCAAGGAGGCAGAGATGTCGCCGTTGGAAAAGAAGATGTACGCTGCCAGGATCATGGCGGATACAAGGGCCCCTACATAACTTTCCAATAGGTCAGAGCCGAGTCCCGCCACGTCTCCGACGTTGTCCCCTACGTTGTCAGCAATGGTAGCCGGGTTTCTGGGATCATCCTCGGGGATACCTGCTTCGGTCTTGCCGACCAAATCCGCACCCATGTCAGCGGCCTTTGTGTAGATTCCGCCTCCAACACGGTTGAACATCGCTATGATGGAGCATCCCAAGGCATAGGCGCTGACAGTCATGGTGAAGGGGATGTCTGAAATGCCGAGCCAGTTGGTATGGAAGGTGAGGTTCTCTGGTAAAGCCTGCTTGAGCACAATACCGAACACCACATAGACTATGGCAAGTCCAAGCAGGGCAAAGCCACCGACACAGAGGCCCATGACCGATCCCCCTCTGAAGGCGACACGCAGTGTCTGTCCCAGGCTTCGTGTGAGTCTGGCTTCGTTGGATACCCGCACATTGCTTATCGTGGCAATGTTCATCCCTATCCATCCGGCGCTGGCGCTCATGGTGGCACCCAGGACAAAGGCAAAGGCGCTGGTCACCGAGACTACGACTCCAAGGAGAATCGCGATAAGGATGGCAACCTTAATGATAATTCCATACTCTAGCACCAAGAAGGCCTTTGCCCCTTCCTGGATGGCAGATGCAATTTGTTGCATCTCTTCAGTTCCTGCATCCTTTCTCTTCACGCCATAGTAGTTGATCCCGGCAAAAACCAAGGCTCCTATAGCAACAATGATAACAAATCCAATCATAGTGTATCCCTCTGAAAATCAGTGTAATGCACAGATGCCCATAATCCAAGAGTTTTTTTGCTACCGTATTGTATCCGCAACAGGCCTTTGCCCTGAAATATATGACGGCGAAGCATCACTATGGCCAATATCCATACATCTCTGATGAAAATATTGTATGAAATGTCTCACCGTTGGAGTGAATACATTTGACAAATCGATGCCCATAGCCTACACAATAGAGTATGAATATACACATGCTCTTGTGGCTTCTCCTTGCTTGCCTGCTGGTGGGGACTCCAGTTGCAGCGTTACCGCTCTCAACTCAGCTATCCATCACCACTGAGGACCCCATGCTCAGTCAGGATCCTGTGATCGGGCAGTTGGTCCAGCCACAGGACCTCTCCAGCGAAGCCTATACGGCAGAAGCCCTTTCCGAGCCGTACTCCCCTGATTGGGTGGAGAAGTATGTCTCACCAGATGTCCGTTTCTCGTTTGTCCGCACCTTTGACAAAGATCTCGCCCTGCTGCTCCCCCAGACAACATTCTCCTTGGGTAAGGCGATAAAGCGACAGGACACGATCTCCGTCCCCTTCCGGTATGGGGATCAGATGCGCTACGGTACCTTTGTCTGGATAGAGATTTCACAAGGGCTCTATACCCTGGTTGCCATTACTCTAAACCCTTAGGGCTTGTGTGCTATCACAGGCCCCAACGTTCTATTCGCCTTACTATGGGGTGCCCGAGAGGGAATAGCTCTCTTTCTCCATAGGCTTCCTCGATCGTTTGTCCTGTTTTACCCAATTATATCGAATCCGTTGACTTGCTATATTACCGTACAGTGATAGAATAAAACATTCATAAAGACATGTTGGAGGTATCTATGAAAAAGACTCTGTTTTTGTTGCTTGTTGTTCTGATGGTTCTCGCACCACTTGCTGCCCAAGGTTCCAAGGATGATGGGGCGGCCGCCAAGGAATTGGTGGTATATGCAAGTGTCGATGAAGCGAATGCTGTGAAGATTCTCGATGCCTTTACCAAAGACTCGGGCATCAAGACCAGTTTTGTACAACTCTCCTCAGGACCTGCCCTAACCAGGATACAGGCCGAGAGCGGAAGGCCACAGGCTGATGTCTGGCTAGGGGCCCCCAGTGACAACCACGTCACAGCCAAGGTTGACGGGTTGACCGTTCCCTACAAAGGGCCTTCCTTTGATGGGCTTGGCAAAGAGTTCAAGGATGCCGAAGGCTACTGGAGAGGCTTCTACATGAACCCCCTCTGCTTTGGCGTCAATACAACCTCCCTTGCCAAGCGAGGGGCTGCAATGCCAAAGAGCTGGGCTGACCTGCTCAAGCCGGAGTATAAAGGCCTGATCCAAGTGCCGACACCCCAGGCTTCAGGGACAGCCACCACCATGGTCTACTCCCTAATAGAGATCATGGGTGAGGACGAGGCATTCGCCTATATGGCAAAGCTCAACGCCAACATCCAGACCTATACCTCCTCCGGTACAGGCCCTTCCAAGGGTGTAAATGTCGGTGATGCTGCCATTGGCATACAGTTTTCCCCTGCGTTCTTCCAGATGAAGGCCAATGGACAGCCAGTTGAGATAGTGTTCCCTTCCGAAGGGTTCGGCTTCGAGTTCCCCGCAGCGTCGATTCTCAAGGGTGCGAAGAACTATGAGGCAGCGAAGATCTTCATGGATTGGCTGATAAGCAAGAAAGGTCAGGATGTTCTCAAGTCGACCGGTACCTATTTCTATCCAGTAATCGATGATGCTGAGATAGATCCTGTCATGCCGGCCTTCTCCACCTTGAATGTCGTTGGTATCGACCTTGCATACTACAGCTCCCGTAAGGCTGAGCTGGTTGAGCGTTGGGTCAGCGAAGTCCTTTCCGCTGCAAAATAAGAGGTTGTTGTGAGTATCGGTAGTGTGCTGTCGCACATCCCCGATACTCACCCCTTACACCCTTATGGTCTCTTGTTTTCACGGTTCTCACATTTCTTCTACTTGAGGTATCCATGATCAAAACCTTTGCGAAACGCAAGTGGCATGGCTTGGTTAAGCTCAGCAAGGATCCCTTGTTGCTCAGCGTCATAGTTGTTCTGCTGCTTGCCCTCATTCTCTTCATCATCTATCCCCTGGTGAAAGTCTGTATCGTCAGCTTTCAGGTAGACGGGCGCTTTTCCGTTGAAAACTTCACCTCGGTAATGACGTACAGCAATGGCTACTATATGAAGGCGTTGTGGAACTCCCTGTGGATGGGTTTTGCCACGGCAACTATCGGCACCTTCATAGCCTATATCTTTGCCTACTCGCTGACTCGTGCGAACATCAGAGGTCAGAAGTTCTTCAACCTGATAGCAACCATCCCCATCATCAGCCCCCCCTTTATCGGGGCCCTTGCTGTGGTAATGCTGTTCGGGCGCAATGGTTTTGTCAGCTCGACCATACTGGGAATGGAAAATGCCAATGCCTATGGCCCAAAAGGGCTGCTGTTCGCCCAGGTCCTGACGTTCTTTCCCGTGGCCTACATAACGCTTCGCGGGGTGTTGGAGTCCATCAGCCCGACCCTTGAGGATGCCGCGATGGATCTGGGGGGCAATCGGTTCACCATATTCAGAAAGGTGACCCTTCCCCTGTCCATCCCTGGGATTGCCAGCTCTGTGTTGGTGCTGTTTGTGGAGTCCCTTGCTGACTTTGGAAACCCCTTGGTGCTTGCAGGGGCCCAGTTTCCCATCCTTTCTGTCCAGGCATACCTCGAGATAACCGGCATGGGTAACTTTGCAAAGGGCTCCGCATTGGCTTTCATTCTCCTGGTTCCCTCTGTATCGGCCTATATGTTGCAAAAATACTGGGTCAGCAAAAAACAGTATGTGACTGTTACCGGCAAACCCACCCAGTCTTCGAATACCATGGTAAGCAGACAGGCCCGATGGCTGTTGTTCGCAGTCTGCTGTGTGATTGCATTTTTCATCATCCTTGTCTATGCAAGCATCATCTGGGGTGCCTTTGCCGTCTCGTGGGGCAATAGTGTCAAGCTTACCTTCGACAACTTTGTCTATGTATTCAGGGTTGGATTCGAATCGGTACTCGATACCTTGGTCATAGCTGGTCTTTCAACTCCGATAGCAGGGGTATTAGGTATGGTCATAGCCTTCCTCGTGGTGCGCAAGCGCTTTATGGGTAGGGCTTTTATGGAGTTTTCCAGCATGTTGAGCTTTGCTGTCCCAGGTACTGTTGTCGGTATCGGCTATATCCTTGCATTCAACCAGAGCCCCTTCTACCTTACAGGAACTCTGGCGATACTGATGCTGAACTTCATATTCCGCTATCTTCCTGTAGGGGTACAGGGAGGGGTGGCGGTTCTTAACCAGATAGACCCCTCCATCGAGGAGGCTGCCGTCGACTTGGGGGCGGATGCCAATACGACCTTCAGGAAGGTGACCCTGCCCTTGATGATCCCCGCCTTCTTCAGTGCCTTGCTCTACTCGTTTGTCAGAAGTATGACTGCTATCAGTGCTGCGATCTTCCTTGTCTCAGCGCGATGGAAGCTTATGACCGTTCAGATCATGAGTCAGGTGGAAAGCGGACGCATAGGGGCTGCTGCGGCTTTCAGCCTCATATTGGTTGCCATCATCTTGGTGGCAATGTCGTGTATCAAGCTGTTCCTACGGCTGAAATACAACACGAAAAGTTCTATCCTCACCCGCTAGGAGTATACTGCATGAGTGTAACACTGGTTAATGTAACAAAGATCTTCACCGATCAGGACGATAAGAGCAAGGAGTTCACCGCTGTCAAGGATGTGAACATCGAGATACGCGAAGGGGAGATGGTAACCTTCCTCGGCCCTTCAGGGTGTGGCAAGACTACGACCCTTCGCATCATCAGCGGCTTCGAACAGCAGACCAAGGGCGATGTCTATATTGATGGTAAGCTGGTCAATGACCTGCCCGCCAACAAGCGTGACTCCTCCATGGTTTTCCAGTCCTATGCCATCTTCCCCCATCTTACGGTAGCCCAGAACATCGGCTTCGGTCTTGAACTGAAAGGGATCAAGAAGGCTCAGATCAAGGTGGAGGTCGATAAGATCATGCAGACGATGGGCCTGTCCGCATTGGGGTCCCGTCAGCCGAGTCAGCTTTCGGGGGGACAACAACAGCGGGTTGCACTGGCGAGGGCAATTGTCAACAAGCCGCGGGTGCTGCTGTTTGACGAGCCACTATCCAACCTTGATGCGAAGCTGCGCGACCAGATGCGAACTGAGATCAGGCGCATCCAGCAGAAGTTCGGCATCACCAGCATCTATGTGACCCATGACCAGGATGAGGCTATGACTGTCAGTGACAGGATCATGGTGATGGACAAGGGCGTCATCCAACAGCTTGGGACTCCCTTTGAAATCTATAGCCGTCCGGTAAACCATTTTGTTGCTGACTTTATAGGCAGGGCAAACTTCTTCAATGGCAATGTGACGGAACTGGACAAGGAGGTTACCATCTCCATAAACAAACGTGGCTTCACCTTCCCCACCTTCAACAAGGATGTGAAGAAGGGTAAGCGCGCTACCATAGTAATCCGCCCTGAGGGGTTGCATATTACCAGGCAGAGTCCTGAAGCCTTTTTCAATGGTACGATTTCAGAGGCTGTCTACCTCGGCTCGACCATGGAGTACGAGATAGCAGTGAAGGGAAGAAGCGAACCCATCGTAGCAATCTCCTACAACCCTGTGATGGAGGGCTTCTACAAGGTAGGTGATGAGGTTGGTGTTACCTTTGATCCTATCAGTGCCCATGTTATCAGCTAGGGTGAATGATGGTGCATATTTTGAGTTTTATGCCATAAATTATCGAAGGAAGGATGAGGTATACAGGTAAAAAGTGATTTGGTAAGGTATTTATAGGGAATAGACCTTTTTTTGGATAGTGAGGTTCCAATAGGTGTCACAGACTCCGGCAGTTGGTGAAACGCAAGCAAAAGTGGAGTTATTAGTGTTTTTGAACTGAGACAATTCAAAGAGAAGTTCGTGAAATTGTTTCTGTTTCCCTTTTTGAAGGTCATGATACATATTTTTATCTGTCTTACAATGTAGTAGAGAAGAAGGAGGCCTACTATGACAATTTCTGTACGATTACACAAAGAGGACTCGCAACTGATTAAATAGTATGCAGATTTCAATGAAATGAGCGTATCTGAGCTTGTTCGAGAATCTGTTTTCGACCGTATTGGAGATGAGTTTGACCTAAAAGCTTATAATGCTGCAATGGCAGAATTTCGGGCCGACCCAGGACCTATTCACTTGATGAAGTGGAGAGGGAACTGGGATTGAATTGAAATACAAAGTAGAGAATTCCCAAAGGTCTTTACAGGAATTGAAAAAGCTAGATCCGCATACTGCCCTTTTCCTTACAGCTTGGATACGAAAAAATCTTGAAGGGTGTTCATATCCCTATGAACAGGGAAAAAGGTTACCAGCTAATCATAGTGGCCAATTGAGGTCCCGAGTTGGTAGGTACCGAATATCCAGAGATTTTTGAAGACAGGGTTGTTATAGTCACCGTCCAGATTGGTCATCACAAAGAGATCTTCAATGCCTGAGCATAGACGTAAGAGACCATGAATATTGAGAGGAAAAAGGAGGCAGCCATGTTTGTTGGTTGCCTCCTTCCACATATGGATAAATAGTTCATTTCTGTTTGTATGGCATATTCCCTAGCGATTGGTTTTCTCTATCACCAGTACATAGTTGCCGCTCTGGGGAATATTTACCGAAAGCTCTTCGACAACCAAGGTATCATCATCAGATTCGCCCTTGTTCTCATCATACTCAGAGAGAAGCACCCTCAAGTCTCCATCAAGGTCTTCCATGTTCAGAAAGATGGTGCGTTGGTTGGGTTTGATGAAGACCCTGACATTCTCCATGTCTGCATCTTCCAACAGAGGCCCTGACCACACAGGGGGATCATCAGGGTTGACCGGTGGGACCTTGCTGTATACCCCGCAACCGGGAAGAAAGAGCAGGGACAACAGGAGACAACAGAGGGCTATCCCCTGCAGTATATGTGTAGTAGTTGTTCGTTTGTTCGTATGCATACTTCCCCACCGTTCATTAAGCGAAACCAGTTCTCTTCAGTAGGTAGAACCAATGAAGGGGGAAATGATTACAAGAAAAGTGGTGAGCAGTGCCAATGAATTTTCATTGCCCTGGGAAAATCTTCAATTTTCTGTCCTTTTGGACGGGCCTGCTCTCTGGTTCCCTTTGCTTTCCGGATAGCTCTGTCACTCTTTCAGCTTGAGCTTGAAGAGAGCGGCAATCTTCTTCTGCTGTTCGGTCGGCTTGGTGAAGGACTCTTGCATCAGATTTTCAAACCGTACCCTTGCATAACCGGCCATGGTAGCCAGAGCTTCCTTGTAGCCACCCAAGTCGTGTCCCTTGAGGACCTTATCCATATGGGAGGACATGACAAGCGAAAGGAACTGCAGAAACGCCCTACCTGAGAAGATGTATGGGTCATGAACCTCCAGAAGCCTGCAGTCCTCCTCACTTTTCATATTGTCCCACTCCGCCTCAAGATGGTTACGGATCAGGTAGGTATCCAAAGCCTGCTCGGCATCCTCTTCAGCGTTTGTAAGGAGAGCCCAATATCCTGCATTCGACTGTTCGAACACCTCTTGTATGTCTTTGCGAAACAGGACACGGCGATACCCCTTTTGCGAGTACTTCACTTCAAAGTACTCACCGTACAACCTTTCATGCTCGTCAACAAGGTTGTTCTCTAGCAGCTCGCTCTTGCAAGCAAACAATATGTTGAAGAGGTTTCGTCTCTGCTCCTCCCTCCAAGATGCGTCATAGTAGATGTGTATAAGACCCACGCCTTGCTCAGGGACGGTACATGCCTGAAGAATGGTGCCCTCCCTTGTGCACAAGGATGGAGCATGGAGTATCTCCTCCTTGTGCTCGCTAATGATGGAAGAGAGCCACTTCTTTTGGGAAGGGACTCGGATGAGGAACCTTTGATCCTTCTCCATAAGGGCATGTATGCGCTTTCTCGAATAGAATATCCTGTTGAGAACCAAGGTTGTGGTATCCAAGGATGCAAGTCCCATGCGAAAGGGGAGTATGTCCAACGTCGGGATGTCACGCATGTTTCCCCCTAGTACTGTGTAGTTACGGGGTCTTGTGCTCTGCTTGTCAGTGATAATGACGATGTTGTTCTGCTCAAGGGCCTCCTTGTCCCTGTTGTGGCCATAGTAGAGGAAAGAGTTGTGGCTCTTGTATGAGGCTTCACTGGCCAGGTCATAGAGCAGGTGCTCGGTCTTGCTTCCTGGCTTTGCCCAACTCTCAAAGAATAGGTTCTGCCTACTTTTGTTCAGGGTCTTGAGCAGATCCTTTATCGCTTCAAAACTCAGATTGTTCCTGTCGTCATACGTGCCCATAAGCCAATTGTTTGCCTTCGACAGTTGGTTATCTTCACTGACCAGGTAGAATACCAGTTCCTGTATCCTAGCTACTTCGTCTGCACTGAACACACGTTTCAGATGCACCCTGAGCTTGCTCTGCACAAAGGCCTTCTCCAGCAGGAGAATCCTTCCTATAGGCTGGATGAAAGTGACCTTCTCCTCCCTTATGGACTCTTCCATCTTCTGTTCGGTCCTATAGCGATGGTTGTAGATAGGCTGTTGTGTCTCTCCATCCAATTTACCGATACAACGGCGAATATTGCGGGTTTGCTGTTTTTCAGAATCCCAGTAGTGTTGGCTTTGATATAGGTAGATAACCCCTGTTTTCTTGTTTTTTATGCGTATAATTGTAGGTTTTGATAAGTTTTTATCCATGGTATAAATTATACCATGTAAACTGGGTTATAGCTAGTCTAAATCTTACTGTTAAAAAGAAATGATAAAGTATGTTTCAGTTAACAATAATTATACATAGTTAAGAATAATTCTTTATGGAGCAATGTATAACAGTCTATAGGGTTGTGTAAAATATATATGTAATGGTACAATATGGCTATATTTCACACCAAAGGAGAAATGTATGAAGACTCGTATATCTATGAAAAAAATCTTGCTAGTTGTAGGGATTATCATCGCTTTTACGATCCCGACCCTCTTTGCCCAGGCACAGAGTGAAGACACCAACACCATCTCATTTGCCGGTTCGGGCGGGTATCCTCCCTTTAACTATATCACCGACAACGGGGATGTCATTGGATTTGATGTCGATGTTGCTCAGGAGATCGCCGACCGTCTCGGAAAGACCATGGAGTACAAGACAACCGCTTGGGATGGAATAGTCGAAGGGCTGAGAGCCAAACGCTATGATGCTATCCTTGGAAGTATGGGCATTACCCCTGAGCGCGAAGAGCGTGTAGACTTCTCGATCCCCTACTACTACAGCGGACCTCAGCTGATCGTCCGCAAGGAAAGTTCCATAAAAGGCCCCGCTGACCTGAAGAGTACAGACTCAGTTGCCCTGGTGACAGGTACTACCTTCGAGCAGGACGGGAAGAAGCTTGGTGTTGATGTTAAGCTGTATGAAGATGACAACCAGACCCTGATGGAACTGATCAACGGCCGTGTTGACGGTGTGCTAACCGATAGAATTGTCGGCCTTAATGCGATTAGCAAGCTCAAAGGTGGAGACGCCCTTACCCTTGTAGGCCCGACCCTGCGTACTGAGACCATGGGTATCGCATTCCACGAGGATTCCGATATGTTGCGTGAGCAGGTCAATGCAACCCTTGAAGAGATGTTTGCTGATGGGACTATGAAAAAGATTAGTGGCAAATGGTTCAACGGACAGGACATCACCGTAAAATAAGGTAACAGGTAGTAGACTATGGACATATTTCCTTGGGATCTTACAGTAATTCCCCAAAAATTCTTTCTTTTTGCCAGTGCCGCGAACTATACACTGCAGATAACATTCTTCGGCGTACTGCTGGGTCTGATAATCGGCTTGATCGTGGCATTGGGCAGGCTTTCCGACAACAGAGTCCTGTCTGCGATATCAAGAGCGTACATCTTCCTTGTTCGGGGAACCCCTTTGTTGGTACAGTTGTTCATAGTCTATTACGGGCTTACTTCAATTGTCACCATCGACCCCATACCTTCGGCAGTCATCGCACTGGCCGTCCATAATGGGGCCTACATTGGTGAGATCTTCCGTGGTTCGATACAGTCGATCCATTACGGACAGATGGAGGCAGCCAGGAGTATAGGGATGACCCATGGTAAGGCAATGCGCAGGATCGTTCTGCCGCAAGCCTTCAAACGGGCAGTCCCATCGTTGGGAAACCAGCTGATCATCGCCCTCAAGGACAGTTCCCTGGCTTCCACCATTGCAGTTCCTGAGCTGATGCTCAAGGGAAGGCAGATGGGTTCGTCGACCTTTATGTATATGGAGATGTTCATCATCGTAGGTATCTGGTACCTGATAATGACCAGTGTGCTCTCGTTTGTGATGCACCGCATAGAAGAAAAATTAAAGGTGAGTGACCGTGACTGATCAAGAAAAAACAACGAAAAAAGAGACAACGGTTCCAAAAGAGCCCAAACAGCCCAAACCGAAAAAGCGCAAGCATGATATGTCTGACCCTGATGCTCCTATTGTGAGAATTGAAGGGTTATGCAAGTGGTATGGCGAGTTGGAAGTCCTTAAGGACATTAATCTGGAGGTCAAGCGTGGTGAGGTCGTAGTCATCATCGGAGCCTCAGGTAGTGGCAAGAGCACGCTTCTTCGATGTGTGAACTTCCTGGAAAAAACCAAGAAAGGGAAGATTTATATCAGTGGCAAGCGTATCAGGCACCAGGAGAAAGAGTTGAACAAGACCCGCCAGGAACTGGGGATGGTCTTTCAGCACTTCAACCTCTTTCCCCATATGACTGTCGCCGGTAATGTGATGGAAGGTCTGGTGCAGGTCAAGAAGATGCCCAAGGACAAGGCACGCAAGAAAGCTGAAGTGTTGCTGGAAAGGGTAGGACTCTCCGATAAGGCGGACATCTATCCCGCAATGCTCTCCGGTGGGCAGAAGCAGCGTGTAGCCATAGCCAGGGCTCTGGCCATGGAACCCAAAGTCATGCTGTTCGACGAACCCACCAGTGCTCTTGATCCGGAATTGGTAGGTGAGGTGCTTGCTGTCATGACAAAGCTTGCCAAGGAAGGCATGACCATGCTTGTGGTGACCCATGAGATGTGGTTTGCCAAGGAAGTTGCTGACCGTGTCATCTTTATGGATGACGGGGTCATCCTCGAAGAGGCCACTCCAGAGAAGATGTTCAGCGCCCCAGAAAATGAACGTACCTTGGCTTTCTTGAAGCAGATCCTTCCTCCTTCAGAGGAGTAAGGGCATACTGTCTACAATGTGTGATTTCAGCAAGTGCCCAGTGTACTATTGACCTGCCAGAGCGAACCGTACGAAGTCAAGTTAGCATACAAGCATGAAAGCATGAAAGCAATGCCACCCCGCCATATATGTACTATATGGCGGGGTGGCATTGCTATGTCTCGACGTACCGAACCCGATAGTGGAATTCCAACAGATTGCCCTAGCTGTCGGTTCAGCAAAAAGCTTTTTTTGGCTATACTCGTCTTGGAGGAATCTTATGGCCCTGATACATCTATCCCTATACTCTGATACACTGATGATGGACTCTTCCGCAACTATCATCTTCCCGCAGAACTGTGACCGTGTCTTTGAGGAGCGCAAGCCTCTGTTCAAAGGCCCCTATAAGGTGCTGTATCTCCTGCATGGGCTCAAACAGAATGAGACAAGCTGGACTCGCATGTCCTCCATCGAACGGTATGTGAGCCAGCTTCCTCTTGTAGTGGTCATGCCTTCGGTCCATCGCTCGTTCTACACCGACCAAGTGAAAGGCTTCCCCTATTTCTCGTATGTCGCTGATGAGCTTCCCCGTTTGATGAAAGAGATGTTCAACATCTCCGATAGGCGTGAGGATACTTTTGTTGCAGGACTCTCCATGGGAGGTTATGGTGCCTTCAAGCTGGCACTTACCCGCCCTGAGCAGTATGGCTATGCCGCTAGCCTCTCTGGGGCTGTGGATCTTGTAGGCCTGAGGGCCCAGCAAGAGGATAATGCTCATGATGCTGAGATGGAGAATACCTTTGGAGCCCTGGATGAGGTAGAGGGGAGTAGGCATGACCTGTTCGCCTTGGCCAAAGATGTTGGTCAGCCCAAGCCGGAACTCTTCATGAGCTGTGGCACTGAGGATTTCCTCTACGAGGGGAACATCCGTTTTAGGGATACCTTCAAGGAAACCTTGCCCATAACGTATCACCAAGAGAGTGGCTCCCATACCTGGCCGTACTGGGATAGGAATATCCAGCGGGTGCTTGACTGGCTTCCCATCGTCCCAAACAAGCAATAGGAGTTCTCTCTGTTGCCATGTTTGACACGAGAGGTGTTTCCAGGGATGTGAAGTTTATTGGTGTTGCTTCCTGGTTTTGTTTTTGTATGTCTGATAGTGATTTTGCTTTTGCTATTTCCTGATTATCAGCCTTGGTTGTTCTCTTATTGGAATAGGACGTGACCATGCTCACAACTGCCATACTTTGAGAGGCCATGTCTCCTATACGCTGGCCACTGCCAACGGCATCGCCAAAGGTACCCAGCTGGGATCGAGGGTGAAGACCACATCAGCTTCTACCCAGGAGGAGTAGGTTCTGAGATCCTGCAGTATCTTCGCCCTCAGGGAATCAAGCTCGAGAAGACTGCGTTCCTCCTTCAGGAAGAAATAGAGGGTGACCGAAAGACTTCTGCCATGCTGGATGGCAAAGAGATTTGATTTCCTGAAGCCCTCACTTTTCACATGCTTTTTTGCAATATGCTCAATGTCTTTCTGGACAGAGGAGGCTGGGGCAGCCCCAAGCAGCTCCCTGCTGCTTTGTAGGAGCTGACGAACAAGCATGGGAGAGAGTCCTACAATGAAGAAGATCGTCACGATGGGGTCTATGTAGAGGGCAAGCTTTGTATACCCTCTCTTGTTGGCAAAATAGATCAGACCCATGGCAAGCACTGCTGCCAAGCTGATAACCGAGTCGATGAACCATGATCGCGCTTCGACACGAAGCATCGGAGACTTGAGCCTTTTTGCCTGTATGGCAAGCACTACATAGACAATGAGGCACACAACCAGCGAAAGAAGGTTTATGTGTAAAGCAATGTCCACGTCGATGGCATACCCTCCAGTGAGGATGGCGCGCAGGGCACTGGCAGCAATGCTAAAGGTCATGAGCAACATAACCGTAGAACGAATGGCGATGAAAAACGGTTCGAAGGCACTGTAGCCGAATTGGAACTTTCTGTTTTCCTTGCGGAAGAGCAGGCTCACGATCCATCCCGACCCTAGGATAAACACACTTTGGATCAAGGAATACAGCCCGTCAAACAGCATTGAATTTGAATTAGCCTGAAATGATGCAACAACACTCACTATGCCAAAAGCAAGGCACACAGCGGTTGTTACCCGTAAGAGAAGAAGTTCGGTCTTTTTGTTACTCATATTCCACGTATTCTTTATGCATGGCGTTCATTCGCCTTATCGAGGATAGAAATCCTCACGACTGTCGTTTCTGTCCTACGTATAGGGCATGTGCATGTGTTATGCACTTTTTCCGTCAGTATGCATGTGATATATGCTGTATTTTACCATACTCCCTGGTATTGGTGCAAGGGTGTACTCTCAGTTCACATTTTTCCGATTACTTACCCTGTTGGTATAGGTATTCTTGGCCTTTATTGCAATATCGTATAAGATTACCCTTGTCTAACTTTCTAAAAAATCATATCTTTATTGATACCTTGTATCTTTAATATATACTTAGACACATCACTATAAAGAGGTATCGCATGAAACGTACAGTAAAGACCCTATCTATTCTCTTACTGCTGATAATTCCCCTCCTGTTGCTCTCTTGCACAAAGACAGAGGAAGAGCCAATGGCCCTTGATGAGGTTGCCGCAGCCACAGACTACACCCAAGTCGTATCCTCAGCAGTGCAGGTAAAACAAGCTGCCCTTCGTGACCGAGTCATCGGAAGCGGCACCATCCAGGGCCGTGAAGAGGTCAGCGTAAAGGCTCGTGCATCCGGTGTCATCAAGAGCATCGATTTCAATCTTGGTGCAATGCTTGAGAAGGATCAGGTGCTACTTACCCTCGATGATACCATTGCTACGCTGAACGTCAGCCAGTTGGAGAACCAGTATAAAAACAGTCTCAAGGAACTCAAGGCCAACGAACAGCTCTATGCTAGGGGTGCCATCTCCCTTGTTCAGCTGACACAGACACAAGGTAGTGTCGATGGTCTTGCCGCCCAGCTCGAGCAGGTAAAGAACAACCTCAAGAATACCCAGGTCAAGACCCCTATAGCAGGTAGTGTGGCTGAGAAAACCAACCTTGTAGTTGGTGACCTCATCCAGGCCGGACAGCAGATCGTCAGGGTTGTGGACCTTGAAAGGCTTAGGCTTACCCTTCCAGTAGGTCAGAACCAGCTCTTTCTTATCAAAGAAGGCGCTCCGGCTATCATAACCATCCGCACCCCAACCGAGACCATCGAGGCTGAAGGGACAGTATCGGCCATAAGCGCCAGCAGTGATTCCCGCACAGGGAGCTGGTCAGTACTCGTTGATTTCATCAACCCCAGGCCGTCCTTGATAAAGGCAGGCATCTCTGCCCAGGTGACAATCTTCAACGAGGATGCACCTACCTATACCTTGGTTCCGAACTCTGCCATGGTCTACCGTGATGGAACCACTTCAGTCTATATGGTCGAAGGTAGCAGTGCCAAGAAAGTCCAGGTAAAGGTTGTAGACCAGTATGGCGACCAGAGTGCTGTGGAAAGCATGGAGAAGGGGGTCACCCTCACAGGGAAGAAAGTGCTGGTCAGTGCACTCTCACGCATACTTGACGGTACTTCAGTCGTCACCCAAGAAACCTAAAAAAGGAACCGAATATGGAAAACCAGAAAGGATTCAGCATAGGCAGGTTCTCTGTAACCAAGCCTGTGTTGGTCAACATATTGATGATAACTGTCCTCACCTTGGGCATCCTGAGCCTGGCGCGTTTGCCCCAGGAGCAGTTTGCCGAGATTCCCTTCTTCTGGGTCAATGTCATTGTCCCGTACCCTGGGGTAGGGGCTGAAGACCTGGAGAGCTCGGTCACCATCCCTGTGGAGTATGCATTCCAGGGAATTGACAAGCTGAAGAAGATCAGCTCGACCACAAGTGAAGGTCTCTCTGTGGTAAGGGTCGAGTTCGATGACGGCATATCAACGCAGGAGTTCAAGTCCCTTTACCAAGATGCCCAGACCAGGTTCAGCCAGGTAGCACTTCCCGATGGGGTGCTTTCCCCCATTGTCGATGATTTCTCCTCAGCCGACTTCCTGCCGGTCATTGAGGTGGTCATCAGCGGCAACCTCCCTTATGAGGATCTTCGCGAACAGGCAGTCTCCCTCAAGAACAAGATTCTGAAGGTGCAGGATGTCTCGGATGTGGAGCTGCTTGGGCTTCCTGACCGCCAGATCATGGTCAACCTTGACAGCAGTCGCCTGATAGCCCTTGGCCTTACCATAAATGAAGTTGTCAGGGCCATCGGTGATCAGAACAGTGCCATCCCCAGTGGAACCTTGAGCACCGGCTCTAGGGAGTACCTCCTACGGACCTTGGGCTCTGTCAAGGAAATTTCTGATTTTGAATCTGTCATCGTCCGACGCTCTGCAACTACAGAAGGAGTGGTTCGTGTCAGTGATGTCGCAGAGGTCGTCGACGGCTTCGACCCTGACTCCTCCCTTGCCCGTTTCAACGGTAACCCTTCGGTAAACCTCCGGGTGATCAAGGTGGTAAAAGGAAATTCTGTTGATATCGTCAATGGGGTAACCCAAATTGTTGAGGAGGCCCGGCTCAAGAACAACGGAGGCGCCAAGCTGACCCTGTTCAATGACTCTACGGTGCAGATAGCCTCGAGTCTTTCTGTCCTTTCTACCAATGCTGTTATGGGCCTGTTCTTGCTAGTCCTCATCCTTTGGCTGTTTATCGGCCTTCGCAATGCCCTTATTACAGCATTGGGAATTCCTGTCACATTCGCCCTGACCTTTCTGGTACTGGATCTCCTTGGGGAGACCATCAACACAAATACGCTCTTTGGGCTGGTATTGGTTCTCGGTCTCATAGTCGACCATGCGATTGTCATCATAGAGAACTCGTACCGACTCCAAGCCAATGGCATGCTGCGCCATGACGCAGCAATAGAGGGTTCAAACCAGGTCATCTGGCCAGTTATAGCTGCAACAGCAACGACTGTCGCCGCATTCCTCCCCCTGATGCTCCTTCCCGGAACCATCGGAAAGTTCCTCAGGGTCATTCCCCTGACAGTCACCATCGCCCTTATCGTCAGCACCGGTGAGGCTTTGTTCTTCCTCCCCAGCCACTATGCAGAGTGGGGCCCGAGGGAGAAGGGCAAAGGAAAGAAGAAGCGGGAGCCAGGTTCCTGGTTTGAACCTGTACAGCGTGGGTTCTCCGGTCTGTTGGCTAAAACGTACCGATTCAAAGGTCTCTTGCTGCTTTTGGCGTTGGCCCTCACCATCGGGGTGTTCTCCCTCGTTGGAATGCTCAAGCAGGATCTGTTTTCAGCGGAGGACTACAGCTACTTCAATATAGAGATCATCACTCCCCGTGGGACATCCCTGGATGAGACCAATAGGATCGTGAGCCAATATGAGAAGGTTCTGCTCGATAAGATTGGCAATGGGGAAATCCTCTCCATAAGCACCAAGATAGGGACGTTGGGCAGTGGGGAGGCAAACTCCACCAAGGCTCAGATAACCGTCGATCTTGCCGAGATGGATGAGGGAAGGCAGCGTAGCATCAACGAGGTCATCACTGAGGTACAGAATGAGACCTACTACATCAGTGGGGCTGAGCAGATTTTCTTCCGTAAGGCACAGAACGGGCCTCCCACTGCCGACCCCTTGAGCTTCCGCTTCTCCGGGGATGAGTATAAGCAACTCATTGATTCGTCCAATGCCATTATCAATCTCCTTACTTCCATCGATGGGGTAAGTAACGTAGAGAGCGACTTTATCGCAGGAAGCCCGGAGCTTCGCATACGACTTAACCAGGAGCGTGCAAGTGCATTGGGCGTGAATGTGAACAGCGTAGGATCGTACATACGGGCACGGTTTGACAGTATCCCTGCTGGAATTTTCTTTGAGAAGAACGAGCAGATCGACATTGTGATCAGGTTTGCCAGCTCTGATTCAAGGCGGTATGAGAACCTTGAACAGCTTCTCATACCTACCGATGATGGAAGGCTTGTTCCCCTTTCCAGCGTGGCGACCATTGAGCTTGACAACTCATTGGGTACGATACGGCGTGTGGAAGGCAAGCGTGAGATAACAGTGACGGCCAATGCAGTCGACAGCCTGGATCTGCAGATGGTCAATTCTCAGGTAGAACAGCTTTGGCAACAGAGTTTGTCAGAGCGCTATCCTGATGTCGCCTTTGGTGTCGGGGGTGAGTTCAGTGACTTCAGTACCCTTATCTTCGACATCCTGAGGGTCTTTGTCCTGGGTATCTTCCTTATGTACCTGATATTGGGAACCCAGTTCAACAGCTACAGCCAGCCCTTGCTGATCCTTTTCTCCATCCCCTTCGCTTTCATCGGTGTTGTTCTTTATCTCTTTGTCTCGGGAACTCCTCTGTCGACGACGGTCATCTACTCGGCTGTAGCCTTGGCAGGTATCGCTGTAAACGACGCGATAGTGCTGATAAGCTTCATCAATGAGTTGAGAGCCGAAGGAAAGGCTGTAGGCGAAGCGATACAGGAGGCTGCTCAGACAAGGCTCAGACCCATCATCCTTACCTCGGTAACCACCATTGTAGGCTTGTTGCCTACAGCTATTGGGATCGGAGGATATTCGGTTGTGTGGTCTCCCATGGCAAGCACCATCATCTTCGGTCTGCTGTTCTCGACGCTGACCACGCTGTTTATCATACCGATGCTGTATGGAACCATTTACGACAAAAAGAAAAGGAGCGCTACATGAAAAAGGCCCTACTGACGATTACTACAGCTCTGCTATTGGCCCTGCCTCTTTCTGCTGTCTCTTATCCGAGCCTCCAATCACAATACGAGCTTGGCAAGGATGATATAGTGCCTCTTGAAAGAGAGGCCTTGCAGGCCTTCTTGCAAGAGTGGCAGGACAGCACTCTGCCCACCTTCTCTGAAGCAGACCTGATGCTGAGAAAGGCCCTTGATACAGGGAACCTCAACCTTGAACAACTACAGTCTCTCTATAGGATGCAGGAAGAGCAGCTCGCATATCAGAAGAAGGACCAAGGGTTCACGTTCGGCCTCTCCTCTACTCCTCTGTATTCGCTGAGCAGATCTCCAAGTGGTGCTCCTGGAAGCGGTGTCTTTGAAACCAAGCACTCCTTTGGTGTAGGGGCAAGCGTCAGTACCAAACTGCCGACAGGAGCCAGTGCCTCCCTTTCAGTCAAACAGAGTTCCAGCTATGCATTGAGCAGTACTCCAGGCTCTACATGGGATTGGACGCATTCCCCTTCCATCGGCTTGACTGTCGCCCAACCCCTATGGATAGGTGATGGGTTGCTTGACCCCAAGTATGGTGACAAGCAGCTGGAGAAACAGGGTATTGCAGTGCAGAATTCCAAGGTCTCCGTTGACCAGCTCAAAAGTGGTCTGGTTTCCCAGGGCAATAGCCAACTCTCTGCTCTGCAGGCTCTGATGGAGAGCCGCTTCCTGTTAGGTGAGCAACTCATCCTGGAACAGGCCTCCCTCAAGGATGCCCAGAAGGATCTCTCTGAGGGTAGGATAAGCAGAAACGCCTATGAGAGCAGAACACTCATCCTTAACCAGCTTCGCTTCTCCCTCTCTGAGATAGAGAGGCAGATCGAGGGTATTCGCTCCTCCCTGTCCCTTTTGTGGGGAAGTGAGGAGTATCCTCTGCAGGTAGCTCTGGACAGCAATCTGTTCACGACAATACCTGAGATAGTGTTCGATAGGGAGAGGCTGCTTGGCCTGTTGCTCGAGAATGACCCTTCCTATGCCTTGGCTGTAGGGAAGGTGCGATCTGCAGAGCTGGATGCGAAACTGAAGAATCCCTCTGATGCCCCAATGGTAAATATCTCACTACAGTATGCGCCTATCCTCTCCCCTAGCTACGAACCCACATTCTCTGTCTCCATCGGATTCTCCGCATCAGATCTGTTCCGCTCTACATCCAAGCTTTCCTCTTCCTTAGCTAGCGAAGGACTCTTGCAGGCAAGAAAGGAAGTGGAGAAGGCAAAGCAGGCACTTGAGACCAAGATTGAGGATACCCAGCGCAGTGTCCAAGGGTTGCTTATCAACCTTTCTGTCAGTCTGAATGATTTCCAACTCAAGGAGAATGCCGTTGAGGTGGAGCGTATCCGCTCGTCTGTTGGACTAGGAAATGATAGCAGCATCAGGGCCAAGGAACTCTCCTGGTATGAGGCAGCCTTTACAGTATTGCAGACACTCAGGGAGCTTAGGCTGATAGCCTTGGACCTTGAGGGCAGTGGGGTCAAGCTCTAGACTCAGCCTTGTACAGCTACGATTCTGACAAAGGTACAAGCAAATGTTGTGATGCTTGTGAGGTTTTCCCGTTAATGATCAAGACGAGGATAGAGAGCTAGAAAAAAGAGAGTTTGTGAAATTCCAGATAATGAGGATATGTATGATAGAAAAAGTAGACTACATCTCAGCAATTGAGAAGCGTACTTTAAGACGTACCTACACCAAAGATGCAATCGCTTCTGAGAAGAAAGCCTAGCTCAAGAAAAGAATCGTTGCACTCAATGGCGAAAGTGGTCTCTCCATATCTTGGCTGGAGGACGGTAGCAAGGCTTTTACAGCCTTGAAAAGCTATGGAATGTTCAAGAATGTCGGCCCTGTCATTGTCATGAAGGGGCCTCGTACACATGCTGACCTCTGTGAACGTATCGGATATTATAGGGAACTGTTGGTGCTGGAGGCCACTGCCTTGGATCTGGGAACCTGCTGGATAGCAGGCACCTACGACAAACAGAGTGAACTTTTCTCACTTGGCCCTGAGCAGAAGCTTATTGCCATCATATCCGTGGGAAATGTTCCTGCAGAGCAGAGCTTGAAGGAAAAACTAATCCACAAGGCTGTGAGAAGGAAAACACTCCCTCTGAAAGAGTTCTATACCGCAGAGGGAGAGATACCCCAGTGGTTTGCTGAAGGGATACAGGCTGTACAGAAGGCTCCGTCGGCTGTTAACAGCCAACGGGTTCGTTTCCAATATGCCAAGGAGGGAATAACAGCTTCAACGCCTGGCACATGGGCTACCGATCCCATTGATATGGGTATTGCCAAACTGCATTTTTCCCTAGCAGCAGGAGGAAGCTTCGCCTTTGGAAGCAATGGGAAATTCGAGAAGGATTGACCCTTCCGTTGACCTGTACATTACAGCTTCAGTACAATGATCGAATGACTAAAGACATTTCACTCAGGCTGTCCCCAGAGGCAGCTTCAGATACAAAGGCTATCCAAACGATGGCCGCCAAAGCGGCCAAGTTGCCTTTGCCAGAAATTACTGGTATGCGCATCCTTCGGAGGAGTGTGGATGCCCGGCGCAACCCTCCCGTTATAGATATGAGTGTCCGTCTCTTCACAGGCGATTCCAAGGAAGAACTGTTTGAAACTACGCACTTTCCCTTCGTTGGTGATAAGAAGCAGGTCATTGTAGTAGGGGCCGGGCCTGCTGGTCTGTTTGCTTCTTTGCGTCTCATCGAGAAGGGCTTCAAACCGATCTTGCTCGAAAGGGGGGTGAACGTCCACCAGCGCAAGAAGGATATTGCTACCCTATCGACACAAGGCAAAGTGAATTCAGAGAGCAATTACAGCTTCGGTGAAGGCGGGGCCGGGGCATTCAGTGATGGAAAGCTTTACACCAGAGCCACCAAGCGTGGCAATGTAGGGGCTATCCTCTCCCTATTGTGCCAGCATGGTGCTTCGCCTGACATTCTCTATGATGCCCATCCCCATCTCGGAACGGACAAGCTTCCTCAGATAATCGAGCAGATACGCAACACCATCCTGGCAAGTGGCGGTGAGGTTCACTTTTCGACGAAGGTTGTGAGTTTTATCAGGGAAAATGGTACGGTTGTAGGGGTCACTGTCGAAAATGGTGGTATCCATATGGGCCCAGTCATCCTGGCAACCGGACACAGTGCGAGGGATGTCTACGAGTATCTAGAGCAGGAGAAGATCTCCATAGAGGCTAAGGCATTGGCCGTTGGAGTGAGGCTTGAGCATCCCCAACATCTTATCGACAAGATCCAATACAAGAGTGAGAAGGGGAGGGGGGAGTATCTCCCCTCTGCCGAGTACGCCTTTGTGACCCAGGTCGACGGACGTGGGGTCTACTCCTTTTGCATGTGCCCAGGTGGCTTTGTCATCCCTGCAATGACTTCTGAAGGCCAGTTGGTGGTGAACGGCATGAGTTCCTCTTCCCGAAAAGGGCAGTTTGCAAATAGCGGTATGGTTGTTGAGCTTCACCCGCAGGATCTTCCTAAAGAACAGTTTGGGGGCAATCTTGGGGTAATGCGTTTCCAACAGGCTTTGGAGGAACGCCTTTTCAAGGCTGGAGGGGGCAACCTGGCAGCCCCTGCCCAAAGGATGGGAGATTTTGTCAATCACCGGGTATCAAAGGACCTTCCAAACAGTTCCTATGTCTTGGGACTTGCCAATTCCGACCTGCACAAGGTGTTGCCCTCGTTTATCTCCGAACGTCTGGGCACAGCCTTCTCTGCCTTCGGAAGGAAGGCGCATTCCTTTTTGACCAATGAGGCACTCCTTATCGCAGGGGAGACCCGGACCAGCAGTCCTGTGCGTATCCTTCGTGGCAAGGAGACCAACATGCACATCGAACTAGCAGGACTTTTTCCCTGTGGTGAGGGAGCCGGCTATGCAGGGGGAATTGTCAGCGCAGCCTTGGACGGTGTCAATTGTGCTGATAGTGTCGTTGGCTATCTTGGTTTCTAAGGGGTATATTGTTCACCCATAGGATACAGGTGCATGTATGGTTCTGGGACTAAGCGCACTAGCAAAGCTTAGACGGTAGGAACATGAGCCTGACAAGTCATACCCCTCCATATGCGTGTTATTGAGAATTGTGTCAGGTACTTCAATTGGCCCTTCCAACTCCCTCCAATGGTAGCTATTTTCGGCTGGTATGATACTATTGAGTGGTAGTAGGGGAGGAGCTTGCTCCAATGGTTACCTGCAACAGCATTTCTTACCCTAAGAGAGGAAACGAATGTTTTTTACCCTGAAGTTTTTACCAAATCAGATCGCTGAGTATGCCGCCAACTATGACTATCTCACCGATGAGGTCGATATCTCCCTATTCACAGAAGAGGTACGGACGAGAGAGTATCTGAAAAAAGATGACCTTCAGAGAGTTGCCAAATGGAAATCTCCCAGAAGTGCTGGTCATGTGAGGAAGAACAAAGAAGGGTACATCAATGCTGTTACGGCTCTGGCCCTTCAGACAGATAATGAACGTCTTAGGATAGAATCGCTCACCCTCCTTGATGGGGTGGGCTGGCCCACAGCCTCAGTCATCCTCCACTTTTACCATCCCGATCGGTATCCGATTCTGGACTATCGCACAGTATGGTCTCTTTCCCTGGATCTGCCCAATCAGTACACATTTGACTTCTGGTGGGATTATACGGTTATCTGCCGATCGCTGGCTACAGAAAACCATGTGGATATGAGAACGCTGGACAAAGCGTTATGGCAGTACTCGAAAGAGAACCAGGAAGACGAATAGAAACCCTGCAATAGGGAACATTGATGCAAAATGCTCTGGTGATATCTGAGAAAAGATATTTGGTATTTTGTCGGAAAAGCATGGAGAGTCATGTACAGTTATGCATTTGACGCTCTTGAACGTTGAGACTTTCTATATCACAGGCAAGAGATAGTAATGACCCATACCTAGCCAGTTCTCTTTGAGTCAGATTACCTGTTTGCCTTCATCCCCAGGACAAAGAATACCCAATCGCTGAAGCGCTCTCCGAAGAGGGTCAAAAGGGACAAGAGAAAACTGTTCTTCACCCGGTAGGCTTTCTTGGGTCTCTTCGCTTCCAATGCCCTGACAATGGCCCTGTCAAGATGCTTTGTTTCATGCACATGTCCCAGTTCCCACTCCAATATGGGATAGAGAAGTTTTAGGGTGGGGCTGTAGAGATTTGTGGTCTCTCTGAATTGGGTGAATTGCTCTCTTGTCCTGATGTGCATAGCGGTTCTGAATGAACCGCTTTGTATCTTGATGACCTTGTACCCAAGAAAGCCGAGTTCTCTGCGTAGCGTGTCGTTATAAGCTTCCAGAGCCTTCTTGCTGATGGTATAGGCACCATTGAAGGGAATAGAGGGGAAACGCCCCACCTCTGAACTGCAGTTTATTATCTTTCCCACCCCTGGGATGAGAAGAGAAAAGAAGGTCTGGTTTACCTTCACCGTTCCCATCAGATTGACGGCGAGGGCCTTCTCCATCAGGGTAGGGTTGATCTCGATAAGGGAGTGCATGGCAAAGAAGCCAGCCATGTTGATGATGGCATCAAGATGGCTGGCTTCTTCCAGCACCTTCTTACGTACCTCCACAAGTGAAGCCATATCGGTAATGTCTGCCTGAATGGCTATGATGCTATCCTTTTGCAGAGAGAGCAAAGCCTCTATATGCAAATCGAGGGCGAACACCTTGTAGCCTCTCCTTACGAGCTCTTGGGTCACTGAGAGGCCAAGGCCTCCTGCTGCTCCTGATATAAGAATCTGTTTCATACGAGCATTGTAGCAAAAAGAGAAGGCAGAAAGAAGAAATAGTTTTGCTTATGCAAGACGCATCAGAAGGTTGTATTCTCACCCTATTTCTCCAACGCGTACGCTAAGCTGTCCCAACGTATACCGGAGAACCTGCGTCATGCACTGGTAAGAAGATCTAACAAGGTGGGCAGAGATGAAAAGGTAACCAAGACATTACACAAAGCCATCCTGCTAACGCTTGCTGCCATCTTCTTGTTCGCAATTAGCGGAAATGAGACTGCAGTAATAAGACGTACAGCCTATGTACCAGAGAAGACTACCTTCAATACAGCCCTTGATGAATGAATCGTAGCATCCAATGCCCATAATTTCTCATATTCAGGACAGCAGAGGGCAAACACAAAGATGCTGTACGTTGTGGCAAACCAACCAAGGAATAGGCGGATCAGGACAGACAAGCTCGCACAATGCAAAGCCGGTGAATTTGAAAAATATCACTGGCCCCTACTTTTTTGTCATATGAGTTCTTCTCAATAGAACGTGATACTTCTCCAATGAGTTCTACAAGAAATGCATAGAGATACCTATGAATATTCAATAAAGAATGGCAGTTTCTCCCTTTGGTGGGTATCACCAAAGAGAGAAAACTGCCATACACAAATACACTGCAGACACAAATATCTACGACAAAAATGGAGAATCGAAAAGAATACCCTACTTGACAGTCCAGGAAAGCCCTGCTGAAGCGGTCATGGTTGCGATGTTGTTGGAAGAGTATCGTTCTGTGCTCTCTGTCCATGTGTCGGCAGCATTACCACTCGTTCCGTCGGAGGTTCCTCCGAAGTAACGAAGCGTGCCAAAGACAGAGAAGCCATTGGGCAGGTCATAGGCCATACGCAGTGATGCGTCAAGGATTGAACCGCTGAAAGCATAGGTCGCGCCATTGAAGAACGAGGAGTTGGCATAGGAGCCAGCAATATCAGCGCTGAGGGTCAGCCCGAAGGGGAAGCTGTACTCGCTGTAGAGGGCTAGGGCAGGGACAAGCCCTACATTCTGTGCGACATAGGCATCAGAGCCGTTAAGGGGAAGGAAGCGAATGGAAGCATTGCGGATCTGCAAGGCTAGCCCGACACCCAGAATAGCATTGTCATACTTGCTCAAGAGGTCATAGGTGTAGGTGGCACGGTAAAGGGGGAAGTTGTAGGTGAGTTCCATTGCTTCAGTATTTGTTGTAGGTCCAAACGACTTGTCGCCAATTGTTACATCATTTTGGAAAAAAACATTCGTCACCAGGCTCAAGGGCTGGTAGGTAAACCAGACCCTGTGGTTGTCTGCTATGGTTGCACCGACTGCATATCGGCTGAAGGGGTAGAGATTGTCCTGTCCGCCTTGCTTAACAAAATCAAAGGTTGGGTTTTCCCCTTTGAAGTTTCCGTTCTGGTACGTATGGCTTAGAATTCCAATGGTTCCCTGTTCTGTTTCAACAAAGGGTCTGAAAGAAGTTCCTGCAAAGAGGGCTAGGGATGCGATGGTGATAATGAGTACGGTTGTAAATAGTTTGCGGTTCATATGGCCTCCAATATATTGTATTGTGTGCAACTATATTGGATATAATTAAGAATATCAACTAATTAATACCAGGTATTATTAAAGAATCCTTTCACAGTGTATTTTCCTTGCAGCATAGAAGCCAAGCAGGATATACAGACTGGTAAGAATGAATACTGCTCCATACCCAATTGCAGCAACCAGGGCACCTGCCAGGATAGGATAGAGGATATTCATGACAGATCCTGCACCTGCAAGACCGGAATAGAGAGGTCTGTTCTCATCATTTGATATTTCCAGCAATACACCAGGTGCCAGAATCTGATAGAGGGCGACACTGCTTCCTGTCAGCAGGAACACCAGGGCGAACGTAGTGGGGGAAGGGGAAGCGAGCAAGGCGATAAGGGGGATCGATGATCCCAAGCCTACGAAAAGATAGAGAAGCCTTCGATAGCGTTGTCCTTTGGAGAAGAAGGTAAGCAGAGTATTGGTAAGTAGGGATCCTGCCATCTGGACCAGGAGGAATGTTCCTGTAAGGCTACCGTCAATGGGGAATTTTGTCCTTGCAAAGAGGATGAGAAACGGGATGGTGGAGAGGATGACCCCACTGGTGTTGATGAACAGGAGGTAGAGACGCATATTCTTGTCCTCCTTGATGACCTTTCCAAATGCCACAAAGCGCTTGGATAGGGAGAGCTTCTCCTTAACGGGCGCATCCTCTTCCTTGATCATCCAGAATCCTATGGTAGCCAGAGCTAGCAGGCCGCCTGCAAGGAGGAACAGGGTGGAGTAGTTGTTTGGGTAGGTCAAGGTCGAAAGGATCACCTTTACCAGGAGGGCAGAGGCTATGACTCCAATACTAGAGATAAGCTGTTTGGTTGTAAGTAGTTTTTTTCTTCTGGTGGGCTCTATGCTCCTTCCAAGGATATCTGTATAGGAAATATTGGCAAAAGCGCCACTGAAGGAGAATACGGTCATCAGTCCCAGGATAGTCCAGACTTTCCATAGTCCAACTCCGGAGAGGGTGCGTAAGAAGATACCAAGCACTACAAGGGCTGTTACCCTCAGGTAGATGCCTGCAAGAAGCGCGGGTTTTTTTCTTCGCATAGGCAATAGTATCCCGGCAAAAAGCAGTTGCATGAAGCTTGTCCCCCCTATCATGATGGAGGAGAGAAGGCCCATATGAAACGAGGTAGCACCGCTTTCTGCAAGCATGTTCGGAACGACGGTGTTGATGTCGATGAAGTTCATAGTAAGGGCAAGGAAAAGTGCATGCACAAGGAATGCTGTGTAATTGCGTTTCTGTATCTGTTGTGTAGTCACGGTATCAGTCCTCTGTTTGAATATACTCCATAATTCCCCTCTAGCCAATGTTAGCTCGTGTCTTGACCCTGGTGAAGCAAGAGGCGAGATTGGAATTGTTTAGTGATGCAAGAACAGATTTTTGTACAAATCCTCTCCATTAGGAACATATTCTTTGTTTGAAACAAAATGATTGTGAAACGAGGTAGGATATAGTATCATTTTGTTGATGAGAGATAGCTCTTGTTTCCCTAGTCCCTTGTACTGTTTTTGTCAATTATCTGAAAATAAGGAGTTAAGATGAACACGCGTGAACAGAAAGAAAAGCTACAGAAATATACCATCGGCTACTTGATAGCTATGGTTGTCATCTTTGTCGTTGTCCTCATTGGGGTGCAGAGTCCCGCTCTTAAAACTGTAGCTCTGATAGCTACCGTTGTTGTATTTGCAGCCCTTATTTTCCTGCAATGGAAAAAGGCCAATGCCGCTGATGCAAAGGAGAGCACTTCCAGTAAACCAGAGAAAGTCATCCCTGTCCCTGTGGTACATGTTCCACCAAAACCAGAAGGTAAGCCAGTACCTGAAAAAAAGGAACCACCTAAGGCAGAAGCAAAACCCGAGCCTTCCCCAGAGGTGAAACAAGCAACCAAGGTTGCTGAAAAACCTACTGATACCCCTACAGCAAAGGCAGAAGCGAAAACTGAAGATAAACCAAAGGCTCCTGCTAAGAAGCCAGCTGCAAAATCCAAGGCTGCTTCCACAAAAAAACCTGCAGCAACAGCCACGAGCAAAGCTAAAACCTCTACGACAAAGAAGAGTCCTGCTAAGAAGGCCCCTGCCAAAAAGAAATAAGCAGATTAGCATGCAGAAGGATGACAAGAAAGGAACCGGTTGGACTGGTTCCTTTACTTGTTTGTCATCACAATATTGCCTCTCCCTCCGGTGCTTGGGCGTAGTACATATGAGAGTCAGAACCTCATGGTACTGACCTTGCTTGATATTCCCTGAGGGTATGACAAAGCCATTGTCACACTCCCTGAGGCATCATAGCCAAGGATCTTGACCAGATACGTCCCCTTTTCAAGGTAAAATCTTTTCTCAGCGGTTCCTAGTTTTGCTACCCGTATGACTTGGTCTGTAGCTTTCTGTACCAGAACCACTTCAAACGGGCCTTGCCCGCTGATAATGGAATAGGCAATGTGAAGATACCCTTGCCTCTCTACCTCTACTGTCCATAGTGTCTCTTTTCCAAAGAACCGTGAAAAGCGAAGTGTTGCGCTGTCTGGAAGCACACTGCCTTCCCTCCGCGCAAAGGTATAGGTATCTCCCTCTTGGGCGATCCAATGGGTATCGCTCAACTGCTGTCTCTCATAGCCCTGTCTATAGCCGCAGATGTTCAAGGAACAGGCCATCAGTGTCAAGAAGACTGCTACCACCAAATAGGTCCATCGTTTGTGCTTCATTGTATTCTCCTTCATGTAACACCTCTGTGTTACAGGTGCAAGGTATGGGAAGAAAGGGAAGAGACCCATACGACATCGTTCGTATTTGCAGAAAAATACGACACAAATCTTGCTCTACCATCTGATGTGATGGTAGAGTCTACATCAGTGAAACACCTCATATTTCTGACCTACATACTGATATTCTCCACAGGCTTTGCAGCCCTTTCCTCCCTTATTGTGCTGTCGATACGGGTTGTTGGCTCATTTCCCAAGAGGATGATAATCCTCCAATCCCTGTTCATAGCAAATCTAGGGCTTGTGGCTCTCTATTACTATCTTGAACAGGTCCTTGGACTGATAGGGCCCTCTTCCTACTCTTCCCTCTCACTGGGCTTTTCCCTGGTTGCCTTCCTACTGAATATCAGCCTGTATGGCAGCATCCTCTTCCTGCTGGATGATGCTGATCTCAGGAAAGGCAAATTCCATAGGCTCGCTTTCTGGGGGTGCATTGTCACGATGACCCTCATGTCGATTTCTCTGCTTGTCCATCTCCTTATGGGTCTTGTCCACATGCCTTTGCTCAGTCTTGCTACCTATCTATGCGTATCGTTTACGATGGTCTGTCTTGGCCTTACCCTTACCAAGGCAAAGCTTAGGCACACCCATGCTTCCTACCGGATATTGGTCAGAGGGATAGGGTGGTGCTCCCTTGGTTTTGTCCCCCTGAGCATAGCCGAATACCTCATCGCCCTCTCAGGGGCCAATTATTACCACCCGCTCTCCTTGGAATATCTCTTCTACCTTGCATGCAATGTGGTCATCGTCATCGCAGGTGCCAAGTCCTTGCAAAAAGATCCCTCTTCACAAGGTAATTTTGGAGAATGCTCAGAGCGGCAGGGCAAGCGCTTCGGCCTCACCAAGCGTGAGTCTGAGATGGCAAACCTTATTGCCCAGGGAAAGACAAACAAGGAGATAGCCTCTGTTCTTTGCATATCAGAGGCTACGGTGAGGACCCATATCTACAACCTCTTTCAAAAAGTCGGTGCTTCTAGCAGAATTGAACTGCTGAATATGCTCCATGACTGACAACTACGACAAGGTGCTGAGCTAAATACGTAAGCATTCCGATAGGATGCTGTGATGGAACCTGTCAATCTCTCCTTATCACAAGGAGGCACACATGAACAGTGTTACATCTCGTATCATAGTGATTGTACTTATTGTTTTCGATCTTTTAGCCATCTCGTGCGTACACACCTCAACAGTGAAGGATTTCAATGGGAAGAGCATTGATTTGGAGGTGGATTCGCGTGAGAAGGTTGAAATCAACGGATGCAAGCAATGGATCTATCTTGCTGGCGCACAGAAGGACAACCCGGTCATTCTCTGGCTTGACGGGGGCCCCGGAGGATCTGAATTAGGTTGGGTAAGAACCTATCTCGGGCCCTTGCATGCAAACTTTACCGTAGTCTGTTGGGACCAGAGGGGCACTGCTGGCAGTTACCATACTGATAAGGACAGCCTTACTGTCGATCAGTATGTCAGTGATGTGATAGTCCTCTCTGAAATGCTTGCAAAGCGATTCGGGCAGCAGAAAATCTTCCTGGTCGGACACTCCTGGGGTTCTGTCATCGGTCTGCTTGCTGCACAGAAGAGGTCGGATCTCTTCCATGCCTATATAGGGGCAGCCCAGCACATCAACTCGATAGAGAATGACAGCATAGGGTGGCAGATGATCCTCGATGGTGCAAAAAGAGAGGGGGATCAGAAAACTATCGACCTGATGGAAGAAATGGGTCCTCCTCCCTACATGAAACAGAACAAAGATGGTTCGTCTGCCCCTGATGGAGATGCCTACTACCAGGTACTCAAACGGTTGTACCACTATAGCCCTTCTGCACCAGCGGACATAGGTTTCGATTCCATGAAGATATTCCTTGCTCCCGAACACACTCCATTAGCAAGAATCAACCTGGTGAGGGGTCTGCTCAGGGGGGTAAAGGTGGTCTATCCCCAGCTGGCGTTTCTCGATATGGAAGAGGAGGTGCCAAGCCTTGGCTGTCCCCTGTTCCTTATCAATGCTCGGTATGATATGACGTGCGTAGCCTCCATCAGCGAAAGATGGTTCTATAAGGTCTCGGCCCCGGGCAAACGCATGCTGTGGCTGGAAAATTCAGGTCACAATGGGATCTTCACAGAGCCAGAGCCATTCATTGAGCTTCTTAATAAGGAGGCAAGACCTCTGATCAGAAAAATACACTAGGGCACAACCCTTTTCAGGGTTATGGTGATTTACTATACTGTAGTAAGTAAAGTGTAATGCTATGATTTACTATGGAGGTACTATCGTGCACACCATTTCCGAAATACAACCATCGCTATATTGGCTAGGAGTAAGTGACAGGCGCCTTGAGAGGTTTGAGAATCTTTTCCCGATTCCCCAGGGTGTCTCATACAACTCCTACTTGTTCGAAGATACGAAGACTGCCTTGCTCGATACCGTCGACTCATCAGTGACGGGGCAGTTTCTTGAGAATGTCAGCGGTGCCCTCAAGGGAAGACCTTTGGATTACCTTGTGGTCAACCACATGGAACCCGACCATTGTGCGAACATTGAGGAGCTTGTAAGACGCTACCCTGATGTACAGGTCGTAGGCAACAAGAAGACTTTCCAGCTCTTTGAGCAGTTCTACAATCTGGACATCACTAACAACCAACTCCTGGTGAAGGAAGGAGATGTCCTTGATCTGGGAGAACATACCCTTGAGTTCTTTTTTGCCCCTATGGTGCACTGGCCTGAGGTGATGCTTACCTATGAGCAGACGAAGAACATCCTTTTTTCAGCCGATGCCTTCGGCACTTTTGGTGCTTTGGGCGGCAACCTCTTTGCAGACCAGATGGAATATGACCGTCACTTCCTCTCTGAGACAAGACGTTACTATGCCAACATTCTTGGCAAATTCGGCATGCAAGTACAGGCTGCTTTCAAGAAGCTGCCTGTCGCTTCCATTTCCATGATATGCCCCTTGCATGGCCCCATATGGAGGGAGAATATCCCATACATCTTTGACAAGTACCGGCTTTGGTCAACCTATACCCCAGAAAGGGAAGGAGTCGTCATAGCCTACGCCTCCATGTATGGTAACACAGAGGGTGCGGTGAACAAGCTTGCCCTGTTGCTCTCTGATCGTGGCATCAGGGATATCAGGATGTTCGATGTCTCAAGGACCCCTATTTCAGAAATAGTGGCGGAGGTCTGGGAGAACAGCCACTTGGTGGTCGCTTCCCCTACCTACAACATGCATCTCTACTCCGGGATGGCAACCCTGCTTGAAGATCTCTTGGCCCTGGGACTGAAGAACAGGAAGGTGGCCATACTGGGAAACCACAGCTGGGCAAGTGCGGCAAAGAAGAGCATGGAGGAGATGGTTTCATCCCTCAAGGATTGTGAGATACTCGCTTCCATGGATATCAGGAGCAGTCTCAAGGAAGAACAGCTGGATGAGTTGGTTTCCATGGCTGATGCCATTGCCTCTTCAATGGATCTGGGAAAAGCAGGACAATAGATTCTGTCCTTGGAAATAATTCTGGGTTGTCCTGCCCTGGAGGGGAGTGGGTATAACGAAGAAGAGAGCAACCCACTTGGCTCTCTTCTTCTTCACGTCTTTCTATTTTCATCTTTTCCTTGCTTGTATCTCGTATCTTTTCTGGCCTATCACTTCAGTTGCAATATCCTTTAATGCTTAGCAGCTGCGGCATCTTTCTGGTATGTATGGTCATACTGCTACTGCCTGAAGGCTCTTCTTCGAGCGCACCTTCTGCACTACCAATACAATAACCAAAATAAGGATGCCTGCCGCGTCCTGGAATACATTGGCTGTGATGAGCATCAGAGCTCCTCCAAAGGCAAGGATCCTCAGGGCATTGTGCATCTTGGTGAACATGTACCCCTCTGTAGCCATCCCGATCATGCTGACGCCTATGATGGCGGTAAGGGTCACCCGTAAGGCGATGAGCCATGTAGTGTCAATCAATAGGAGCGCTGGGTTGTAGATGAACATATAGGGGACAATGAAGCCAGCAAGGGAGAGTTTTACCGATTGCAAGCCGGTCTTCATGGGGTCGCCTCCACTGATTCCGGCAGCTGCAAAGGAAGCGAGGGCAACAGGTGGGGTTATGTTTGCAAACATTGCGAAATAGAAGACGAACATGTGGGCGGCGATGGGTGGTATTCCCAGCTTTACCAGGGCAGGGGCTGCCATGGTAGCTGTAATGAGGTAGGCCGGGATGGAGGGAAGTCCCATGCCCAGGATCATACAGGTGACCATCGTCAGTATCAGGGTAAGCATGAGGTTAGCCCTTCCGAGCTGGATGATGGCATTGGCCATATTCAGGCCAAAGCCGGTAAGGCTGACCACCCCGATGATGATGCCCACCACAGCACAGGCAATGGCTACCGATACGACAGAACGCGTTCCTTCTGCAAAGGCATCAAGGATGTCCCTGAAGCTCATGCGAGTGGTCTGCCTTGCCATGCTGACCACAATGGTGGCCACTATCGCCCAGAATGCTGAGAAGATTACTGTGTTGCCGCTGAAAAGCAACATGTACAGCAGGAACAGGATGGGAAGCAGCAGGTGCCCCCGCTCCTTCATGACTTCTCGAACCTTTGGCAGATCTTCCTTGGGAATTCCCTGGAGGTTGTTTTTGGAAGCGCGCAACTGAACCTGTACGATGATGCCAAGATAGTACAGCAGGGCAGGGATGGCCGCGCTGATGACGATGACCCCATACTTGATGCCAAGCATCTCAGCCATGATAAAGGCAGCTGCCCCCATAATTGGGGGCAAAAGCTGCCCTCCTACTGATGCTGATGCTTCCACCGAGCCGGAGAACTCATTGCTGTAGCCGGTTTTTTTCATGAGGGGAATGGTAAAGGCTCCGGTGGTGACCACGTTGGCAACAGCAGACCCGTTGATGGATCCCAAAAAGCCCGAGGCTATGACAGCGACCTTCGCAGGTCCTCCTTTGGTGCTTCCCGCAAAGGCAAGGGCGAGGTCATTGAAGAACTTGCCCATGCCACTTTTGTTCATCACACTGCCAAAGAGGATAAAGAGGAAGATATAGGAAGCGGCGACATCGACAGAGGTCCCGTAAATTCCTTCGGTGTTTATGAAGATGTGGTTTACCAACTTGCTCCAGCTGTATCCCCGGTGCATCAGGATTCCCGGCATACTTCTTCCAATGATGCCATACAGGATAAAGAGCAGGCTCAGGATGACCAGCGGCCATCCTGAGATACGTCTCGAAGCCTCAAGCACCAATACGATCAAAAGGGTGCCCATGATGACATCAGGGAGGTTGGGGCTTCCCATCCTGTTGATGAAGTTGATGTAGTCTCCCCAGACATAGGCGGCCACTGCAAAGGATCCCAGGGCAAAGGCCACGTCATACCAGACCATCTTCTTTCTGCTGGCCTTCTTGTGGGAAGGATAGAGGAAGAAGGTCATCCCCAGCATCATCGCCACATGGAGGGAGCGGTGCAGGTGTGTGGCAGGGTATCCGATGAAGGAGGTGATGAAGTGATAGAGCGCTATGCCAATGGCACCATAGTAGACGCCTTGGCTTAGCAGTACGTGGTCAAATTGTTTAACCTTGGAGTCCCTATCGAACTTCTCCAGCAGCTCCTGCTGGTGATCGCTCAGTGTTGGGCTTGCTCCTTCGAGGGAAATCTTGGACATATGTTGCGTTTTCCTTGTACTGTCAGGGACAGCTTCTGATGATGGGGAAGATCTGTTCCCCGAATCAGGATCTTGTCGTTGAGGGCTATGGAGACCAATGCACTCTGTGAGTGTATCCAGGCGAACTGATCGAATTTCTCATTGATGTCACGATAGACCACCATCCCATCTTCGAGTGAGACAGTTCCCTTGTTTTCAGGTATCCCCGCTCCAAAGCCCGCAACTCTGATGGTATGCAGGACAAAGGTATTGTCATCCTCTACGGTATACTCCTCTATCCAGGGAATATGCTCAAAGGAGTGGATCCAGGTGTAGGTGAGGCTGTCTTGTGCCTCCGTCTCCACCGTTAAAAAGACTTCCCCCGTTTGCTGATGGGAGAGGGTGAGGATTTGGACGGTAGAGAGTCGGCAGAAGAGCAAGAGGAGCAGGAAAAACAAGACTATCGCCCCCATCAGGATGATGAGGACGATGAGCTTTGTTCCTCCCTGCTTCTTTTCCATACCTCTTTAGAGGCCTATTTCCTTATAGTATTTGACAGCACCCTCATGCATGGGAAGGTCTACCCCAAGATGGGAGTTTTCCAGTGTGATATGCTTTTTTGCAGTAGCATGGGAAGCCTGGATATCAGCAATGTTCTCGAAAATTCCCTTGGTAAGGTCATAGGCTACTTCAACAGGAAGGCTTTCGTTGACGATCATGATGTTGCGCACGGTTGCAGTGTTCACATCACCTTTGGTGTTGTAGGTATCGGCGGGGATGGTTGCCTGGACGAAGAAGGGATACTTCTTGACCAGGTTGGCAAGACCTTCTCCCTCGATGGGGATCAGCACTATCTGAGCCGATGTCCCAAGTTCCATGATGGTGGCATTGGGGATGCCGCTGGTTACGAAGACCGCGTCGACGAGGTTATTCTTCAGCTGTCCGATGGCTTCCCCATAGTTGAGGTAGTCGACCTTGCTGTCCTCGTAGGTCATGTTGTGCGCCTCGTACATCATGCGCGCATTGAGCTCGACCCCTGAGTTCGGAGCCCCTACACCAACGCGCTTGCCCTTGAGGTCGGTGAACTTGGTGATGCCAGTCTTGGTTGTGGTGACCAGCTGCACATAGTTGGGATAGAGGCCGGTGAGGGCACGGAGTTCTTTTGCAGGACTCTTTCCCTCATAGGCTCCGGTGCCGCTGTAGGCCTGGGCGACAGCATCACTCATGGCGATGGCCATCTCAGCCCCGCCTTCGCGAATCAGGGTGATGTTCTCAGCAGAGGCACCGGTTGCCTGGGCTGAGGACTTGTAGCCGAGCTTGTTCTGGAATACAGAGGAGAAGGCTCCTCCGATGGGGTAGTACAGCCCGCTTGTGGGTCCTGTCGCAACGGTTATGAAGTATTTGCTTCTATCCAGGCCATCACCTTTTTGGGAAGGTTCGGCCTGTCCACCAGCGAAGATGGTGGTCAGGGCAACGAGAAGTACGAGGCTAAGTAAGATTGTCTTGTAACGCATACTAAAATCTCTCCTGTGCACTATATATTTTTTGTAGAGGGGAAATATCATTTCCTGTTCCTGTATTAATTCTTCAGAAAACAAGGAACAGTAGGCAATCCATCTCTTGCAGAAGAGTATAGAGGATGCATACAGATTGCATCAATATGCAATTAGGCGATTATGGACACCTTTATGGTTATTCAGCAATTTTTGGCAAATGTATGGAAAAATGGCTTAGGAAAATGATATCCTTTGGTATGAATGTACACCAATTTTTACGGATCGTAGAGATTCGTACCAAGATTATCAGTATGGGGACCTTTGCCTGCGGTACGCTGTTTGCCCTCTACACACAGGGAAGCCTTACCTTTGGCATACTGGCCCTAATGGCTTTTGCCACCTTGTTTGTCGATATGGGAACCACCGGTTTCAATACCTATTTTGACTATCGCAACGGCACCGACAGAGAGGAGACAAACTGTGAGGATGACAAGGTATTGGTCTACCAGGGAGTGAATCCCACCCTTGCCCTGCTAGTCAGCTTGCTGCTGTTTGGAGTAGCAGGGGTTTTAGGCCTTGTCCTGGCCTACCTGACAAGTTGGAAGCTTCTGGTGGTCGGGGGTATCTGCATGGGAGTTGGTTTTGTCTATACAGGAGGGCCTTGGCCCATCTCCCGCACTCCTTTTGGGGAGCTGTTTGCAGGGTTTTTCTTAGGCACGGTCCTGTTTCTCATATCGTACTTTGTGCAGACAGGAAGCGTCACCACAGAAGCCTTGCTTGCGTCGCTACCCGCTCTTGTGCTGGTTGGCATGATCCTCTCTGTCAACAATAGCTGTGACCGCATCAGCGATGCCAAAGCCGGGAGAAAGACCCTTACCATCATGCTGGGCAGGTGGGGTACAACCTTCCTGTTGGCTGTCGAAGCCCTGCTAGTCGTAGCATTGACACTGGCTCTCTATCTCATGGGGATCTACCCCTTACCCCTATTCATCACCCTTGTTCCCTTCTTCTTGTTTGGTGCCTTTGAGTGTAGGGCAATGGTAGGCCGTGGCTTCTCCAACCAGACCAAACAGGCCAATATGGGTTCCATCGCTCGAGTCTATGTGGTCTTCAGCCTCTGTTTTTCGCTGGGTATTCTAGGTGCCCACCTACTCAGCTGAAGCTTGCGAGTAATCCATCATGGGGTTTTCTGGTTTTTTGATGGTCAGGGCATACAAGGTGTTTGCCAATCCTAGGAGTGCGGATAGCGTGAAAAGGACCTCTATACCCAGCCTCTCCCAGATCAGACCTCCAAGAAGGGCGATAATGACGCTTATCAGGTGATTGACCGAAATCCCGGTAGTTATGGTTGCTGTCATCTCTTCCGGTGTGGAGGAGAGATCCTGGACATAGACATTCGATGCCATGCTTGCCAGGGAGATGACCGAGTCCAGGACAAAATTTATGCAGACGACAATGAAGGCGATGTGCATGGGAAAGAGTCGGTGGGCAAAGCCGTAGAAGAAGCAGACGATAATGAGGATGAGAGTGTCACCCACCATGATGGTCTTGTATCCAAGGCGGTCGATGAGCCGTCCGATTAGCGGAGAGAGTACCATTCCGAATGCCGCACAGATTGCCAGAAGGAAGGCTATGACTGAGGTGTCAGCCCCATAGAAGAGGATGAGCACATAGGGGGCGAAGGTAAGGAAAATTTGTTTCCTTGCTCCGTAGAAGACTTCCAACATATAGTACTTTGAAAACTTCCTGTTGAAGTAAATCCTACTTCTTCGGATATGTTTGCCCTGGTCTTTCATAGTCAGGGCTATCAGGGTGGAGAGCACAAGCAACACTGCTGCGATGATGAATACGACCCTAAAGCCTGTAATTGCACCTTTGGGGATTCCCATTGCACCAAAGAGCAGAAACAGGCCTGTGACTGTCAGGAACCCCAGGATGTTACCCCCGTGGCTGATGCTGGAGACGATGCCCAGGGATGCCCCTCCCTTTCCTTTGTTTGCCAATGTCAGGGAGAGGGAGTGCTTCATCGGCATGATAATGTGCTCACCCGAGCTGAAGATGACCATGCAAAGGATTACCATGACTTTGGAGGTACCCAGCAACAGCAAACCGATGACCCCTGCCAGCATGATGGCTGTCCCTATCTTGAATACCTTGGTTTCACTGAAACGGTACATCGCCGCTAGGATAAAGATGAGCAAAAGCCCTGGTATTTCTCTGAAGAACTCTACGATACCTCGTTCGAACTTTGTTATCTGTACGATTTCTGCAAGATAGTTGTCCTGGATTCCACGGTAGAAGCCGTAGGCTAGGCCGCTGAAGAGAATAGCCATGAGAAAGGGACGAATCTTCAGCCCTTTTCGATAGATGCTTTGTGTTCGGGTGTTCATCTGCTCAGTCCTTGCGGGTAGTAATGTCTGTCCTACCGACTATGTCCCCATTTTAGCTTGTATGTCAATTGTTCTTTGTATGATCATGAGCCTTATCTGTTGATCAAAACCAAACACGCTGCCTGAGAGGGGGATGCAGAGGGTTAGGAGCAATTGCATAGGAAAGAGAGAAAGAACAAGAACAAAACCACAAGGATAGAACAAACGAGGTGCATTTCAAAACTTGTGTTCCGCACATAAGGCGAGTATCATGCAAGAGGAGGATATCTTCCATGGCAGATACTGCTTTGAACGTTAAGACCTCTCTGGGGACGGTCAAAGGTGCTAAAAAACAGGATGTGCTTTGCTTCAAAGGGCTCCCGTACGCTACAAGCCTCACCCCAAAAACTCGGTTTTCACCTGCCTTACCCTTTGGGAAGTGGCAAGGCACCCTCGATGCCACCTCCTACGGCCCTATCTGCCCCCAGAAGAGTCTGCTGAGGAAGAAGATTGGGGAGGACTCCCTGCGTCTGAACATTTGGACTCCTAAAACAGAGGGGAATCCCATGCCTGTGCTGTTTTTTATCCATGGGGGTTCCTTCAAGCAAGGGGCTGGAAGCGAGTCATTCTATGAAGGCTTGCATCTGGCAAAACAAGGAAATATGGTAGTGGTGAGCTGTAACTACCGTCTCAACATCTGGGGCTTCTGTGACTTTTCAGATCTCGATCCTTCCTACACAGGCAACAATGGCCTCTCTGATGTCCTGCTTGCCCTCAAGTGGATACAAACGCATATCCACTGTTTTGGAGGAGACCCTTCCCAGGTTACCATCATGGGCCAGTCGGCTGGGGGGACTATGGTCAGTGTCCTCTCCACAATTGAGACGGCAAAGCCTTTGTTTGCCTCAGCCATCATTCTCAGTGGAGGCCCTACCCAAGTGCAAAGCCACCGCGAGTGCCTTGAGACCTCCCGTGCATTTCTCGAATTTGCAAAAATTGATTCAAAGGCTACCATGGAGAGCCTGTCTACTGAAGACTTGGTGGGTTTGCAGCATAAGTTTGCAAACAAAAGCCCCTTAGGAGCTGCGACCTACCGACTTACCGTCGATAAAATTCTTATCAGTGATTACCCCATCCCTCTGGCCCTCCAAGGGGAGGGGAGGGGCAAGCCTTTGCTCATAGGAACCACTGAGGATGAAATGGGTTTTATAGCCATAAAACCGCTTGCCAATGTGATACGACTTAATGAGTTCGTTGAAAAAGGACTTGCCTTGGAACAGGATCATCTGAAGCAGGAGCTTTTGCATACCTACAAGGCATGCTACGGGGAAAAGAGGGTACGATCTCAGGTATTCACTGATCTGGTCTTCAGAATCTCCAGCATCTGGTTTGCCGAAGCCAGTTCTCGTCACAGTCCTACATGGATGTATCGGTTCGACTATGAGACAAAGGCATTACAGATGCCTGGGATGCATGCAGTGCACTCCTCGGATCTGCCGTATGTCTTTGGCAATCTGGAAAATAGACTGGTCAAGCCCTTGTTCTGGCTCGAAAGGGATATGGCTCCGATATATGCAGTTGCAGAGGAGATTCAGCAGGATCTGATAAGGTTCGTCCATACGGGAAATCTTCCTTGGCAAAGGGTCACCCCGGACAATGTCATAGCCAAACGCTATGATGAGGAGTCTTCTGTAGGGGAGATGGTCGACCCTGAGATAGAGGAAATCTACCGAAAGACATCCTACTATGAGAGGAGCATCAAGGGGTTGGGGACGATAGTAGTATGAAGGAAAGATTGGGATGGAAAATATTGCTTTGCTAGGGTGTTTTGTCCTTCTCACACCTTGGAACTATCGGAACCCATACTGTCTGAAACTTGACCACAAGAGCCTCCTGTCGTAGGGTAGACCTACAACAGGAGGCTTATATGTACAAGAAGTTTGGATCGGATCTGCAGGGCAAGGTGGTCCTTATCACCGGGGCGAGCAAAGGCCTTGGCCTTGGGCTTGCAAAGATATGTGCCCAGGAAGGGGCCAAGGTAGCCGTTGCATCACGAGATGTTTCCCGCCTGGAGGGCCTTGCACAAGAGATAAGGGAAGAAGGCGGAATATGTGAAGTCTTTTCTCTTGACCTCAGGGATGTGCCTTCTATCAGAGCCTGCGTAGAAGCGGTGGAAGAGAAGATGGGAAGCATCGAAATTCTCGTGAACAATGCAGGTATGGGTAACCCCATTCCTGCAGAAAAAATCACCGAACAGGATTGGGACTGGATGATGGATCTGAATCTCAAGGGAACCTTCTTCTGTTGTCAGGCTGTGGGTACTAAAATGCTTGGTCGTGGTAAGGGTAAGATTATTAATATCAGCAGTCAGGCTTCAGTTGTCGCCATACCCGAGGAAACTGTCTACTGCGCCTCCAAAGGTGGGGTGAATATGCTCACCAAGACTCTTGCCGTCGAGTGGTCAGGAAGGGGTGTGACCGTCAACGCAGTGGGTCCCACCTTTATCCGCACCCCAGGAACAGCCGAGAGGCTGAACGACCCAGCATTCCTTGCAGGGGTGTTATCCAAGATTCCCAGGGGCAGGGTGGCCACAATCGAGGATGTTGCCGCCAGTGTGCTGTATCTCGCCAGCGATGGAGCTGACATGGTCACAGGGACGCTGTTGCTCGTCGATGGTGGATGGACTGCTCTCTAGCCCTATTCTGTTCGGGCTTCATTAGAGCAGGCTACGAGATCCAGATAGGCCTGTTTGGTTGTCCCCTCAGGTATGAACAAGTTCAGATGGTCCAGGGCACGTGTTATGGAAACAAAGATAAGGTTCCTCAAAAGCTGGTCATTTGCCATTGTGTCATACTGGACTTGTTGCTTTGGCTCGCTTCCCAGACAGAGCAGGACCACTGGGAAGTCCAACCCTTTGGCGGAGTGTAGGGTGCTCATCCTGATGCCACCACACTCCTCAAAGGTGAACTCCTTGTCCAATACCTCCGAGACAGCATGCCCTGCCCGCTCCAAGGTACTGCGGATGAGGGGGAAGTCCTGTTTTGACGGGGTGAGGATGCAGATGTTGGCCGGTTCATACTCCAACAGCGAGCTGAAGAAGGTGACCCTCTCTGAGAGGAGCCTCATGTGCTCTTTCTTGTTTGCGAACCTGAACAGCTCGGGCATTGGGCCATCACGGAATGCAAGGGCCTGAGTCTTGCCTGCAGTCTCAGCTTGTTTTTCCTTGAAAGCCTGTGCGAAACTATGTATCTGCACTGAGTTGCGGAAGTTTGTCTTGAGCTGCCTTGACCTGCCTGCCACATCCAGACCCGAGCGCGCAAAAGAGGAGCCGACCTGGTAGATGGACTGCTTGTCATCACTGCAGAGCACTAAGCACCCCTTGCTGAGAAGTTTGAGCACCCGTAGTGTTGCCGTACCCAGGTCCTGTGCCTCATCGATGAAAAGCTGGTCATACAGCACCCCTGAATCTGCTCCCTTTTCTTGCAGCATCTTTTGCAGCATGATCGGGTTGTAGGAAAAACAGAACACCTGCTGCCTCTCCATCTCTCGTACCACGCCTTCACGGACAAGCCAGACTTTTTCCCGCTGGCCCTTGGCCAGAGGCTTTTTCATACCTTTCCTGGGTATGAGGTCATCGACATACTCGGTGTAGGAGATGTCCTGCTTGAAGAGGAAGCAGTCTATCTCCTTTGCAAGGTCTTCGGCTTTCATCCCTTCATGGGCGTGCTTTGAGCATAGTTGCTCAAGGATATCAGTGCTGACCTGGGCAGAGGGACAATACTCCTGGAGCCGTTCTAGAAGGAAGGCATCGACAGTGGAGACAAGGGCTCTTTCTTCATGCCCACTGAGCATGGAAACCATGTAGCGGTTGAACTTCACCAAGGTGTTTGTGAAGGTAAGCAGTGCAACCTTTGGAGCAATGGTTGCACTGAGGCTTGCTTGCATAGCCTTTTCCATCGCTTTGATAAGGACCAAGGACTTGCCGGTCCCTGCACTTCCCTTGATGAGAAAATCCCCGTCAAGATGGATCATATCCAACAGGGAAGCCTGTTCACTGCTCAGACGCAGCATGAGCTTCTCATAGGAGAGGCGAGTCCTGGTAAAGACGGTCATGCGCCTCATGGCATCCATATACTCCTGGGCTTTGCCGAGGCTTTGGATCTTCTGCTGCAGCGTCTTTATTTTTTCTTGCGTATCAAAGCGCTCCTTGCGTAAGATTTCAATCTTTTTGGTGTGCGCAGCATTTGACTGTTCAAGTCTGGAAAGTTCGATGTCATTGCTGCGCAGCTGGGTGTTCAGCTCCCATAGCGTCTGCTTTTCGGCTGTGAGGGTGCTTACCTGCTGGGCCAGCTGGATGTTGTGTTCCTTTTCGTAGGCGTAGAGCTTGTGCATCCGCTCAAATTCTAGGGCTAGGGATCCCAAGGAAAGCCTCTGGTTCCAACCGCAGAGGTAGGTGCGAATCTTTGCGAGCCTCTCTTCACCTCCAAGTCCTGCGAGTTTACAAAAGCACTCCAGCTCAAGGGTTGCAACCTCGGCGGTGGAGACGTGGGCATCTGCGAACCTATGGCGCACCTCGTTGGTTTCCATATGGGTGTGTTTGAGCTCCTTGAGGATGGGAAATTCAGGGATATAACCCGGATCCTTTTCCTTGCACTCAAGGAGAAACCTATAGACAAGGTCGTTGAATCCCATCTCCATGGTGGCCAGGTCATAGCGGTCCCTGAGGCTCCCTTCTATGAATGCATGGACAGCCAGGCTGAAGATGGCAGCGTCCGTTCCCTGCAACGCTTCCAGTCGAGAGAGTTGAAGATCAACAAATGCCGTATCCATAGGTGTCAGCCTCCATGTAGTGGTTCCTCTAGTGTAGGAGGGGAGGGGGCAAAGAGCAACTGAAAAAGTTGCTGATGGTCGCAATAGCCCTGAAGGCTCAGTGCCATTGAAAACATAAGGGAAAAGTTGAGCATAGGTGAGTCTTCAGGGAGAATGAGTTGATCAAATTTGGCATTTTTTCTCAATGCATTTTCTATACCAATAGCATAAGACAAATGAAAATTCTTACATTTTACCCCTTGTTCTTAGCTTTACAAAAACTCAAATCCCTTCTGATACTAATCTATGGAGGTGTCGTAAGAGTTCACTATCTGGAACCTAGTCTCATCCGCATCATCGATTAGCCTGCGTCCAGTTCAATTCACGATGGAGTTCATTCATGCAAAATCAGGGTATGTCCGGACAGAGTGAGGTGTAATGTGAAGAAGCATTTTTTCGTCGTGCTTATAGCTATGTGTATTTTGGGGATCTGCATCGCTTGTGATGATACGTCAAGTGGTGGAGGTGGAGATACAGGCGGTGGAGGAGGCGGAGGCGGTGGCGGTGATGGCTGGAGTGACGGTGATGGAACCTCCACCTTAGTGCCACCGCCTTGGATGATAGGGACATGGGAGGTAACGGTTTCAGCTACGGTGAAGAGTACCTATACGGTGAGTTCAAACAATCTTGTCTTTGTTACCGATGAAGATGGCAAAATCTTTACGTTAGATTATTCGGGCGTCGAAGCCACTGCAGGAGTAAGCGTGACAGAGGAAAAAAAGGCCACAACCTATGCTGTAGGGTGGATACGAGGGCCCAAGACACAAACTTTTACCTTCACGAAAGGCGCAGGGGATCCAGGAACCATAGCCTCCATTTCCATTGACACCAATGGCCATGTCGATGATTATCCCACAGTGGTGAAAAAATAGGGTGTCTGTAGTGAAGCGAGCTTCATCCTGGATGATTTTGTGTGCATCTGTGAGATGTTTCAGTTCAATCAAAGGATGGTAGGTTCTATATGTCCTGTATTTGAAATGATGTACTGCTTCCTGTTTTACCCATTGTGACCCAATCATGGCGTGAGGGACTGAATACCATGCACTCCTTCAGTTCGAAATTGGTGGTCGACCGAGCGTGAAACAAAGAACTGCCAGAAAGAGGCTTCCCTCTCTCTGGCAGTATACCGCTATCCTTTTGTTACTTTTCTTGAAATGTAGTGCTACATCTTCAAGTTGGTACCCTTTGTGGTCCTGTTCTACCAGCTCATTACAGGAACCCTTTCTCCTTCAGATAGGCCTGGGCAACATTTCTTGCAGACTGTCCCTCAACCTGTATGCGACTGTTGAGTGTCTGCAAGGTCTCAAGGTCTAGGCTCTTGAATACGGGATCCAGGATAGTCCTGATCTCAGGACTCTTTTCCAATACTTCGCCCCTGATATTCGGAGCCGGAGCATAGACAGGTTGGATCTGCTTGGTGTCGGTGAGTACCTTCAAGCCAAGGGTTGCCAGCTGTCCGTCAGTACCATAGGCCATGGCGGCATTTACCCCTTCCTGACCAGAGCCTGCTGCCTGTTCGGTGAGGGTGGTGTTTCCTCCAGCAAATACCAGCATCTGGTCTTTGCGCAACTTGAAGCCATATCCCTTCTCAAAGCTGGGTAGGGCGGGTTCGTCAGAGACGAACTCCTCACTGGCTGCAATCTTGAACTTGCCACCCTTGTTGACGTAGGCGGCAAGGTCTTCCAGGGTTTCAAGCGATGCTGATTTAGCAAGGTCGTCTCTCACTGCTATAGCCCAGGTATTGTTGGCAGGGGCGGGTTCAAGCCATACGATATTGTTTGCTGCAAGATCGAGCTCGGCTACCTTCTTGTACCCTTTCTGCAGATCTTTCCACAACTCAATATCAGTTTTGTCAGGGAAGAAGTAGTATCCGCTTCCTGTATATTCAGGATAGATGTCGATCTCTCCTGCAAGGATTGCAGAGCGAACGATAGGAGACGTCCCAGTCCCTGTCTTGTCTATGACTGTGTAGCCTGCGTCTTCCAACAGCAGGACTATCATGGTTCCAAGCAAGGCACCTTCGGTGTCTATCTTTGAACCTACTATGACTTCTGCCTTAGCACTTGTTTCAGAGCTTCCACCTGCAAACAGGGGGAGTGCGAGAAATGCGAAAAGGGCAATAAGGGTAAACCCCTTGTAGAAAATCTTTTTCATATGTACCTCCGTACGTTGTTGTCCTCCAGCACTGCTACAGTTGGAAAACCGATAGAATTTTAGTATTATGCATCCTTCCCTTCGGAAAGGTTACCGAACATGAATGGTATCAACTCTGCGACTGTCGGGTGGGGTAGGACTGTGTTTTGGAAGTGTCTGTAACTGAGCTTGGCCTCCATGGCCAAGGCAAACATCCCTATGATCTCATCCCCTCCAACTCCGAAGACCGAGGCTCCAAGGATCGTCTCATCCTCTTTGCTGACTAGGATCTTGATGAAGCCTTTCGTCTCACCCTTCTCCTTGGCACGACTTATGGCGCTCATCTGCATCTTTGTGACGAGGAACGGTATCTCTTTCTGCCTTGCCTCATGTTCAGAAAGACCTACTCGGGCAAGGGGGGGATCCATATAGAGACAATAAATGGGTATCCTCTCAGAAATCTTCCGAGTTTCTCCTGCAAGGGCCGATAGGTATACCTGTCCATCATGTACAGATGTATGGGTAAAGGCTCCCTTGCCAGTCACATCGCCCAGGGCGAATATATGGGGGACATTTGTTCTGCCTGAATTATCAACTATGATGTAGCCCTTCTCATTGGTCTTAACCCCGGCTTTATCCAGATCCAGCTTGTCGCTGTTGGGAATCCTGCCCACACCGACGAGGAGATGGCTCCCCACGACGCTCTTCTCCTTTCCGCCTTGGCTGTAGGTGAGCTCTATCGAACCATCCTCTTTCTCTGCCACCTTGGCGACTGAAGATGCGAGGGCGACTTCGATGCCCTCACTTTCAAGGATTGCTTTTGCCCGTTTGCTGATATCAGGGTCTTCATGGGAAATGAGGGAGTCTGCTCTTTCGATGATGGTCACCTTCGAGCCAAATCTCCTGAACATTTGTGCAAACTCGAGACCAATATAGGAGCCTCCTATGACAATAAGGTGTTCGGGAAGTTCTGTAAGGCCGAGCAGGCGCTTGTTGTCAAGCCAGGGAACACTGTCCATGCCAGGTATTTCAAGCTTTCTGGCTCGTGCGCCTGTGTGGATGATGATCTCATCGCCTCTGATCGTATCATCACCTACCTGGATGGTATGGTCATCGATAAATTTACCAAAGGTGCGGTAATAGTCTGTGGCCTCATCAAGCCATGCAGTGAATCCCTCTGTTGCGGTGTTGCGGATGGAGTTCATTCTCTCCATCACGGCAGGAAAGTCAACGGTAAATTCAGGGACTTGTATGCCGAAGTCTTGTGACCGGCGAACTATATGTGCATTTCGTGCACTGGCGACCAGGGCTTTGGTCGGAGTACAGCCCCAGTTGACACAACTGCCTCCTGTTCTGTCTCCCTCTACAATGGCTACCGATAGGCCCATCTGCAATAATGTAGGCAGAATCGTACCTGTTGCCTGTCCCGTACCAATGATAATGATGTCGTAGTTCTTCATGAGTTACCTCCTCTGAACGTGTGACTTGAAAAAATGTTTCTTCTTTAAATATATAGCCGCTGAGTCACAAAGACAAGGCAATCACTAGGAAATGTTAGCTTTTAGTAACAAAATCGTAAGGGGGAACACTCCCTATCGGAGACCCTTCACTATAGCTAAGCGCACATATTTGATTTGAGTCTGGCATTATGTGATACACTAGTACCAACACTGCGACCACATACAGGAGGCGTATCGGTGAAAAGAACTATAGTGCTGATACTCTTGATGATGTTCCTTGGGTTTGGGACTCTCTTTGCCAACACCTATGAACAAGGGTATATTGATGGCTATGCAGATGCAAAGCTAGATGTTCCAAACAAATATGCGGTGCCTGCCGTCCAAGAGAGTGCACCGGATGATTTTGGCATCTGGAAGGTCTTCTCCTATGTGGATGACTTTGGCGACTATACTGATACGAGATATATCAAAAATACAGAGTGGATACTCGGCTCTTTCTCCAACTCCGCCACTAGAAATTCCCAGCTCAAGGTAAGTTTTTTACTTGGTTATGGGTGTTTTGACATCATGGTGTTTGAGTATGGATCCTCACGAGTGACCGGCAGCTCCAAGTATCCAACAAAATACACCATCAAGGTGAAAGACCAGGGAGGTGAGGTCTATCAAACATCGGGAGCGAACTACGGAGATAGGATATCTATCACTGCCATGGGGGTTCCCAAGCTTTTCGAACTCCTTTCCAAGGGCGGGGAACTCAAGTTCAACATAACGGAGACCGAACGTCCCACTACGAGCTATAATTTTGTCATCCCCGATAGCGCAGGCTTTGACAGGATACTGAAAGCTTTATGATACGCACCGACAAAGAAGGCGCGTGGATACCCTGTTGCCATAGAGAGAGTCACTATGATCAAGCATGAAAGACCGGATTTCGTCCTGAATTTTGTAAAGCCGAAGAACACCGAGATCAAGCATATCAACGGGCACTGGTACCTCTACGAGAGGGCAACCAGGTACAACCCTGAGACTGGGAAGTCAACCAAGGTTTCAGGCACGTTGCTGGGTAGCATCACCGAAGGGGGCTTTGTCGAAAAGAGGGCATTCCCGTCACCTGGCAAGGCAATGGAGGTGGTTGAGCTTGGTGCATCCCAGTATTTCTTCCAGAAGGGAGCTCACATACGCGAGAAGCTCAAGCTCTTTTTCCCTGGGATCTGGCGCGAAATGTTCTGTGTCGCCATCATAGCGCTCGTTCATGACAGGGCCTTGGCAAGGTGTGAGACACACTACGAGTCAAGCATCCTCTCAGCACTATTCCCGCACCTGGACCTCAGCTATGATAGCCTAAAAATACTGTTTGAGCGCATAGGGCAAGATGAGGAGAACATTAAGGCCTTCATGCTTTCCCTCCCCTCTGGACAGGTATTTAGCACCTACGGGCAACGGCAGAGCATTGACCTTCTTTCCAATAGCTTTGCAAGCGATGCATCCCTGCTGGTGAATCACCTGAGCATGATGATGGGTTTTGAAGCGACAACTTTTCTGGACAAGAGTGAGGATCTTTCCTTGGATGACTTCATCCAGGGGATGAGCAAGATACAGGCTGCCAAGGTTGATGGGACATGGCATCGCTGCCTTCTTCCCAAGAGTGTAAAGGCTATGTGCACAACCCTTGGCCTGGAGCTTGAGCCACTAGATGGGCTTATCAAGGATCAAGGAAGGTAACATTCCCTAGGGATGAAGGTTGCAGAAAGTGTTTTCTTCCTTTTTGTTTGTCTGGTCGTTTATCCCAATCTCTCCTTGATAAACTATTCCTGTGCTGGTATCTTTGGAGGGTGTATGGAGGAGGAGCAAGGGTGAATAGAGCAGAGAGCGGACTCAGTTTCCAACAGAAACTCGCCCTTGTGGTATTGCTTCTTTTTCTGGCAAGTTTTTTCTTTCCCTTCTACCTGGCCCGGGCTAACAGGGTCTCCGGGGAGGTCACAAGCACCTTTGGAGACCTGAGTCCATTATGTGTTCTCTTCCTGATGATCCCTCCGTTGTTGGTAGCCCTCTATGCGTTCCTGCGAAAGGGAAGGCTTTCAGATGTGGCTCTTTCCCTTGCTGGGGTCTTGGGCATCTTCTTTCCCCTGATGATCCTTGGTATAGTGGGATCTGATGTGAGTGCAACCCTTGGATCCTTGGCACGATACAGCCCCGCTTCTGGGATGTATCTCTACCTGACTGCGGTGATAGTCATTTTTCTCATGAAACCCAAGTTCACCCTCTATGATGCTCTAGGTATGGCTCTTGTTGTTGGCTCTGTCGTGCTTGTCCTTTCCCAAGGCTCCTATGACCGATTGGGAATCGTATTGGAAGGGAGGAACCTGGGAAAGCGCATAACCCAGGAAGTGCTTGCGCATATTCGCCTTACCTTCATAAGTTTGGGTATCAGCATAGTCATCGGCATACCCCTTGCCTTGGCAAGCTTTCAGAGCAAGCGTGCCAAGAAGATTATCTTCCCCTTCCTCAACCTCCTACAGACCATCCCAGGCATTGCCCTGTTGGGACTTCTCATAACACCCCTGTCTACACTTTCACGAACATTCCCCTTCCTCAGGGAGATGGGTATCAAAGGCATAGGCAATACCCCTGCCATCATAGCCTTGAGCACCTATGCCCTCTATCCCATCATCCGCTATAGCTTCACCGCTTTCTCAAGCATTGAAGAGTCTGTCATACAAGCGGCCAAAGGGATGGGTATGAATCCCTTGCAGGTCTGGAAGATGGTACGCTTCCCCTTGGCTGCCCCAGGTGTCCTGCATGGCATACGTGTTGCCCTGATCCAGACCATAGGAAATGCGACCCTGGCCAAGCTCATCGGAGGGGATGGCCTTGGGGTGTTGGTGTTTGAAGGCCTTGGCCAGGCTTCGGTCGATCTGGTGCTGCTGGGCATGTTGCTCATCATCGTCCTCACTGTTGCCAGTGACCGTATTTTTCAGATATTCATACATCTGGTGACCCCCCCGCCATTGCGCGCAAAGGCGGTTGGAAATGGATGAAAAGAAGAAAGGAAAGTTGATGAGAGAACCCAAAAAACAAGAGCCTGAAACCACACAATCACATACTATGCACCCCATACTCACCGATACGCATACCTTCCTGACGGTAGAGAACATTGGGGTGAAGTACGGTAAGATTGAAGCACTGCAAGATGTCTCAATCCAAATACCTGCCAATAGGGTAACGGTGCTTATCGGTCCCAGTGGATGCGGCAAGTCAACCACGCTGCGCTGCCTCAATGGCCTGGTACGGAACGACACGGGCATCATCAGGTATGAGGACCCGGAGATTGAGGGCCTCAGTGTGACCGAGCTGCGTAGGAATATGGGCTATGCCATCCAGTCCGTCGGTCTGATGCCCCACCTGACTGTCGAAGAGAATGTAGATCTGGTGCCACGCCTTTTGGGATGGCAAAAGTCAGAGAGAGGAGAGCGAGTCGAGAAATTGCTTAGGCTAGTGCGGCTCGACCCCAAGATATACAGGAAGAAGTACCCGCACGAACTTTCCGGTGGGGAAGCTCAGAGGATAGGCTTTGCACGCGCCTTGGGCGCAGATCCTCCGATGCTTCTTATGGATGAGCCCTTCGGGGCTGTGGATCCGCTCAACCGGGAGCAGCTGCAGAATGAGTTCATCCGTATCCAGCGCAAGTTGCATAAGACCGTTGTCTTTGTTACCCATGACATGGATGAAGCCATACGGCTTGCAGACTATCTGGTCATCATGAAAGATGGCAAGATAGTGCAGGCCGATACACCTGAGCGAGTATTGGCAGCCCCCGCTGATGAGTTTGTAGAACGTTTTCTTGGCCCTGACAGGTCCCTACAGCGTCTGACCCTCTTCACTGCAGACCGGTGTTTGGAAGAGACCTTTTCAGGAACAGATGACAGGGCTGGTGAGTATCTTGATGATTGTTCCAACCGTACCTATTGGCAAATCAATGAGCAAGGCGAGCCTGTAGCAGGATATACCCGGCTAGGAGAGAAGATCATACGACGAGCTATCGCCAATGGATCGAATACGGTACAGCAGTACTCATCCCTGAAAGAGTGCGTATCGAAGATTCTCAACCTGGGACTTCCTTCAGCCGCTGTCGTCTGTGAAGAGGGAAAGCTGTGTGGGGAGGTACGATTTGAAACAATCCAACAGATCAGCCAGGGCTAAACTAAACACAGGGGACAAAGATAGTGGTCTTTCTAAAAGAATCGGTTTGCTCTTTTTGCTCGTTGTTCTGTTGTTGGCATACATGGTTTTTGACCAGGTACAGATAGCGGTTCTCTCTTTCCTTTTTCCTTCCGAAAGCGTGTTCACCCACTCCAGAAAAACCATCTTGGAGATGACCGGCGAGCATATAGGTCTTAGCCTCCTTGCCACAGCCTTGGCGGCTCTGGTGGGCATCCTCATTGGGGTAGGGGTTACACGAAAAGGGGGTAAGGATTTTCAGATTCTGATCATGAGGCTGAACGCCTTTATCCAGACCTTTCCTCCTTCAGCAGTCATTATCCTTGCGTATCCTGTGCTGGGATTCGGGTGGAAGCCGGCCTTGCTGGCCCTCTTTCTGTACTCGCTGTTTCCCATCCTAGGCAATACGGTAGTGGGCTTCCAGGGGGTGGCCCCTGAGGTGAAGGAGTCTGCCAGGGGGATGGGTATGACAGCCTTGCAACAGCTCTGGATCGCAGAGTTTCCGCAAGCCTGGCCCATGATCCTTACAGGAATCCGTCATAGCTATATCCTCAACCTTGGAACTGCCGCCATAGCGGCGGTCATTGGGGGAGGTGGCCTTGGTACGATAATCATCAGCGGCCTTGCCCTGAGGAACTCTGCCCTTGTCCTAAGTGGAACCATTGTCATCAGCCTGTTGGCCTTCATTGGCGAACAGGTGTTCCTTCTTCTTTCCCGGAATACACGCTCATAGGACAGGCTAGAGCAGGAGACACATCAGGACAAAGCAAGAACCAAGGATAGCGCCTTCTTTCTTCATCAGAGAGGTGGTGTCTTGTTGGTTTTTCGTATTGGTTATGTTTTTTTCAATATTTTCTCTTAGCATCATTCTTATGGGTTTTCTTTACTGCCTTGTCTGCAGCAAGCTTTCCTGTGAGCACAGATATAGGCAACCCTGATGGGCTGAAGGTCCATTGGCCTGCCTGAAAGATGTTCGCTACTGGGGTACAGGCACTTTTCATGATCTTACTCATAGCATGCGCTACAGGGACAGGCCTTTTTGTATAGGCCCATCCTGTGATGGTCCCATCACTATTTCCCATCTCCCGCTCGAAGGTGATAGGGGTGGAGGAGAACTTCTGCAGTATCTTGTTTTTCATTTCAGGATAGAGGGAGGAGCAGAGGACGTCCACCATTGTATCTTCTACAAATAGCTTGAAAGCGTCATACCACCCTGCCTCCTTGATATGCTTTGCAATGCAGTAGTCGAACAGTGTGCTCACCATCAGAGCCGTCTTGCCCTCTGGAGCCAGGGTAGCATCGCGCATAGCAGGAATAGAGATTTCATAGGTCGTGTAGGCTAAGAATTCGGCAAGCCAGTTCTGAATGATGTACCTGTCTTCAGTAGTTGCCACCTTAGGATCCTTTGCAAGGACCTTTGCGAGTTCAGTGCCTGGTATATGTGATATGCCTGTTTTCTTTGGTGTGTAGAACAGATGGGGATAAGAGATACCCCTGAAATACGAGAGGGGAAGGTCGACCGCCAGATAGAGGGCGAAGATGGAGTCCCCTCCCTGATACTCTTCCAGTTTTGCTCGCTTGGCCAGAAGCTTCTTCATGCACTTTGCGTCGGTGAGCTTGTCATAGCAAATGTTCCTGTAGAGTGACTTGCTATCAGAAGCCCATATGAGCTGCTTGTAGGAATAGGTATTGCCCTTTTGGTCTGTAAGGGTGTTGCTTGCAACATCAATATCGGTGATGGCTGTATCAGTTTTTACAGAGCCGCCATGGGCGGTAAAGAAGGCTTCCATCGCCTGGGGTATGGCGCGAGTCCCACCCATGGGGTAGTGATAATCCAAGTAGAGGCTAAAATAACTCAGGGCGAAAGATGCTGGAATGTCCTTGAAGAAGTGTTGGGCTATGATGTCGATGAGTTCCTGGTTGGTGGTGAACTTCTCAAGGTATTCATTGACCGGGCCCCCTAGCTTTGCAACCTTCGGCATAGCGAACAGGAATCTGAAGGACCAGGGAAGGAGCGTCTTGGTCATATACCTGATGTCATGCATTGAGTCTAGAAGCAGGGGGTTGTCTATTCCATACAGGACATCCATATACCCCATGGTCTTTCTGATTTCTTGCATAATGCGGTCAATGTCCTGTGTATTGTCGGGAAACTGGTCTTTCAGAAAAGCAACATAGTCTTCCAGACTTTCTGCAGTATCGACGTTAAGTATCTGGTCTGCCACTCCTACAGATACCAGGCTTCTGACGAAGTCCATCTCAATGCCAAGTTGCTTGAGCATGGGAAATATGATACCTGAGTTCTCGATGGAACGAATCCCCAAGTCAAATATAAAACCATCCCTTTCAAAGGAATTTACCGTGCCACCGACAAAGGCTTGTTTCTCACACAACAGGACAGAGAGGTTCTCACGTGCACAGTAGGAGGCCGCTGTCAATCCGGCAATCCCTCCTCCAACGACCACAACATCATACTTCATTGAAACTCTCCTCTCTCCTGGACCAACGGTATCTCCCTGTGTTACCAATTCTGCATTCAGAAGATGTCTTGTGCATACTACCATACAGAGCTGGGGATGGGGAAAAAAGGACATGGCATCGGTTTCAATCCTGACAGAAATGAGCCTTTGTCTACAGGGAGACATGCACTCTCCTTGCTGACAAGAATGTTGGATGGCCATCAGGCTTTGATGCCGGCTTTCTTCATTACTCAAAATAAGGAATAATCAGGAAATAGCTCTTTGGAATAGCTCTTTCCTGATTATCGTTGTGTTGTTATGTGTATGGTGGTACAGTTTGTTCAATTCAGCTTGAGAAAGGGTAGTATCAATGCATCCTGTCTTTATATTTATCAGTTTCTTCTTTTTTGCCATAGCAAACAACATGCTTGGCCCCTTGGCCACCAATATCATGGCTGGAACCGGGTTGAGCCTTTCCCAATCAGGCTCGTTGGTAAGTTTCATGCAGATAGGATCGTTTAGTGCCATCCTTCTTTCCTTGTTTGTCATGAAACGGTTGCGCCAGATCACAGTGACTCGCATAGGGTATGGCCTTCTTGTCCTTGCCCTTGTTGCCATCTCTCTAACCAGTGGCAGTTTCCTGTTGTTTGCCTTGTACATGGTCATAGGTTTCTCTGCTTTTCTCATCGACAGTGGTTCCAATGCTGTCCTAGCCAGTGACTATTACGAGAAACGAGCCTTATACATACCACTGCTACACTTCTGCTACAGTGCCGGTGCAATTGTCACTGGCTTTGTGATCCTACCCTTCAAAGGGGTCCTTTGGCGCCTGGCATATGGGACTGTCGGCTCCCTTGTCGCCCTTGTTGTCATCCTTGCATATATTGAGAAACGCTATCGTGATACAAGTAACAAGAACTCAGGGAAAGCCAAAGCAGCACCCTCAGAAGTTCAAGCAGGGCCCATTCTCCCTATACTGAAGGACAAGGCATTCATCATGTACACACTGGTCATCATGTTCTATATGGGAAGCCAGATCATCTGCGCTACGTGGATTCCTGTGTATGTGGAGACGGAGCTCATGCAGAGTCCTGCCATAACGGGTGCATCGCTCACTGTCTTTTGGATTGGGATCGCCATCGCCCGATTGCTTATGGGCCCGATCATGGGCAAAGGGGGGAATCCGTATGCCTTATCAATAGGGGGGATGTTCCTCTCTGCAGCTTCTTTGTTTGCATTGCCTTTTTCGGCAAGCATTATCATCGTATTGCTTCTTGTTGCGTTGTGTGGATTTTCTGCAGGGGCAACCATACCTATGTTTATCGTGGTGACCGCTTCCTGGTATCCCCAAAATACAGCATTCATCTCACTGTCGTATATCCTGGGCGGCACCATTGGAAGGATGGTTTTCCCCTTGTTAGTAGCCAACCTAGCTGAAGCATACAACCTTGGCTATGCACTGATGATAAGTAGCGGCATGCTTTTCATTGCAGCTGTGTTGCTGATCATGATCCAAAGGACAACGAGGGAGAGGTCGCTCTGATTTTGTTCAAGGTAATAATGAATTGGCTAAGAGCCTAATTTTATCTGGATTTATGACCATAACTGACTTATGATACATCAATAAGTTTGTTGTGGGAGGCAAAAGTACATGGATAAAGAAAACCAGGCTATTGACAGAACCCCTGTAGACCTTTTTCTGGAAGATATCGGATTGTCCGAGTATTCTGAATTAATGAAAGAAAACGACATAACAGAAGTAAAAATACTTTCAGAGTTGTCTGAACCTGATTTTGAAAAAATAGGAATTTCTTCTTTAGGTCACAGAAAAAAAATTCTTAGTTCTTTGCGTGAAGAGTTAAATCAAGATGAAATTTACAGCCCTGTTCCTAATCAAGCAGAGTTAGCACCATCCTATGAAGATAAAAAAAAAGGAGGTGGAGGAGTATGGGTGGTGGTTGGCGTATTGCTTGCAATTGTACTGATTATCATAATTGTAGGTGCTATGTAGGTACTAGGAAATATGTCTTTATCGCTGTACCGGAAATGATAATTGCCAGTGGAATGTATTTGATACACTTTTGGCTTAAGTTGAGTATCACAGAATATAATTCAACTATGTTTAGAGGTTATTTTAGTGATGCTTTAGCCCTAATTGTTTGTGTTCCCTTGTTTGCAAATGTTCAAGTACTTTTTGGAATACGAAAAAATTGTAGAATTACAATGAAAGAGATTCTATTATATTTTATAATCTTTTCGGTCGTATATGAATATATATCACCTATGATTTATGCAAAAGCAACCGGGGATTGGTTGGATGTCTTTTTCTATGCAATGGGAGGTTTTGTATTATGGATCATCCAGAATTATAGGATGAAAAAACATAAAAAGCATGGTGTGTGAAATATGTATTGAGACGAGTATTACCCAAATCAAAAATATGTTACAAGCAGGCTTTAAATATTTGAGAATTGATACACGATAGTCCACTTCCGGGTGAATTGCCTTGACGTAAGGTTCAGTACCTTCGTAAGATTACCTATACAATATGAATTGGAGGATACCTATGCATAAGAGGCCTATCGGAACACACAAGACGATGGTATCAGAAGTCGGACTCGGAACCTGGCAGATCGGAGGATCATGGGGAACGGTCGAAGACAAGACAGCCATGGACATCCTCCATACAGCCACTGAAGCAGGTATAACCTTCTTCGATACTGCAGATGTATATGGTGATGGAAGAAGCGAAAAGTTTATTGGAAAATTCCTGAAACAGCACCCTGGAAAGGTATATGTGGCTACCAAATTGGGTCGAGGATCCAATCCTGGTTGGCCTGAAAACTTTACAGCAGAAGCGATGACCCGCCATGTGGAAGCTTCCCTTTCCAGGTTGGGCTTGGAGCAACTGGATCTTATACAGCTGCATTGCATCCCCCTTGGAAGTATTATCTGACGGTGCAGTATTTGATGTCCTGAGGGACTTGAAGAAGCAAGGGAAAATTGCAGACTTCGGAGCCAGTGTAGAGTCTGTTGAAGAGGGACTTGTCTGCCTAGAGGAAGAGGGAATAGCCTCACTACAGGTCATCTTCAACATTTACCGGCAGAAGCTTATCACCGAACTCTTTGGCCAGGCACAGCAGAAGGGCGTCTCCCTTATCGCTCGTGTTCCCCTGGCAAGTGGACTGCTATCAGGCAAAATGAAAAAAAGCACAACCTTTGATAAGACTGACCACAGGAATTTCAATCGTGACGGAGCTTCGTTCAATGTTGGTGAGACCTTTGCCGGTCTTCCGTTTGAGAAGGGGGTGGAGCTCACCGAGGAACTTGCTTCCCTCAAACCTGAGGGGATGAGTCTTGCTCAGATGGCACTACGGTGGATTTTGGACCATGAGGCTATTTCTGTGGTAATCCCAGGTGCTAGCCGTCCCTCTCAGGTTGTGGACAATGCTGCGATATCAGAGCTACCTCCCTTGTCGCCCGAGCTTCACAAGAAACTGGAAACTTTCTATCTGGAGAAGGTTGCACACCTAATTAGGGGATCCTACTAACCCAAAAAGATGTTCTATCAGCACAGGCCGATACAAGGACATCAGGGATGTTCGGTATTGTATTCCTACCTTCCTATTCTCCCGGCCTGAATCAAATCGAACGGGCCAGGAGAATCCCAAGAAGGGAAAAGACTCACAACAGGTATTTCGCTTCTAAGGAAGAACTCAGGGCTACTCTCGATGATTTCTTTGCTGAATTCTCTGTCCCCACCGAAAAACCTTACGTTTGAGTGATTTCCCACGAACTTCATCGAATATCCATTTGCAAATAATGGATCATTGCTGTAAGATTTTCTTAGTTTTTACTGAGTGGGGGCCTTGAGATTTTCCGATCTGTACAGGGCCCTCAATTTTTCTCCTTAATCAAAATATGCTATTAACTTTACAACAGGATTTGAACTAAGGTAATGTATATGAGCAAAATCTGTTTGCGAATATATTTATACTTTGCAACTCTTGGCAGGGGAATTAAGCACTAGCAGTTGCTATTTTGGAGGTAATGACAGATATTGAATTGAATTTTATAGAAGCAACAGAACTATGATGCTAAATATGTTGGCAATACAATGTGAAATTGCAGATAGCCACGCATTATTTGATATATTAAAAATAATACCATACACCATACTGTTTACGAATATAAAGAAAATGTCATACACCACGATTATCGGGTCACCACTGGCAATATGCCCAATTGCAAATAATACAGAGGTAATAAGTAAGGAAGGTATGATAGGCAGCCATTGGGTAAGCTGTTTTTGAAAAAATGCTCGCCAAGCAATTTCTTCCCCCACCGCAAGTACAATCACTTGAACAAGTATCAAAAAAACATTTTCAAATGAAATAACTATGTCTGTTCTACGTAAAACATGGTCAATAAATCCAGGGAGCACAAGTATTGCTCCTGCAATTGACAAAGCATCAAAAAGGGTAGGTAGCAGAATCCATATCCATATCTTCTTTTTTGTAAGATTGCTTCCGATAGCTTTATCATGTAAGCCACGCTCAGAAAATGGAGTTTTGTGTATTGCTCTATCCATAAAGAAAAAAGAAATCCCTATAAAAACTGACACTCCTGCAATACCGATTCCAAGAAACTGTGTCATTGAAATGCCTGCCATTGCAAGTAAAGCAAGGATTTTCATGGTAGTAGCCATTTTCATTTTTCCCTTTACTGAGCATCTTTCTACACAGAGATAATACCAGCAATCAGGATGAATTTACATATTTTTCGCAGGGAATCTTTTGAACTCAATCATATAGGGTGCTGACCATCTCCATAATTTTTGAAAGTAGTCAATTCCATCAACTTTGGTAGCATATATCCCGCACCTCTCTTGGATGAAGTCATTTGTTTCCAATAGGCTGACAAACAACATCTCGTTTAGCAACCAAAAACTCAAACGCGATAGGGAAGAGGAAGTGGGTATTGTGTTACTCCAATACCAATACCATAAAAATACTCCAAGAAACAATTGCATCAATAGGGTCTTGATGCATTGTCACTGGAGTTCAGTTTTCCCAGAAATAGGAAGTTAGGCTTCGCTTTCTTCCCAATCAGAGCGAACATCTGACTTGGCCTTAATCCATGCCTGTTCAATGGTTTTTTCTAAATTCTCTTCCATCTCTGCACGTTCCTTCACTGATTGTGCACGTAAGTCAGCTGCCATGGCTTCTGACCAATTTTCCTTGACCTGTGGTAATGCTGCTTCCCATCTGGCTGTAGATGCTGCTTCTGCTGTTTCTATGCTTGTGAGGAGAGCTTTCCCCTCAGCAGCTTCAGCGGAACCCGGTTGATACATAAAAAGTTCCTCTAACGTAGCTTTTGATTCAGTGTAGTCTTTACTTGCCAACTGAGCTTTTGCATCAGAGAGAAGTCTTCCCGCCTCATAGCGAGATTCGTCCAACTCGATAGCCAGTTGCGCACGTGCATTCTTCTCTGTCTTGACGACAGTCAGGCTCATGATTGCAAATACAAGCAATCCTCCGATCAGTAGGGCAACGATCCGATTCAGTAACAGATTTTCTTTGAAATTAGCCATTTCGACCTCCAAGTAGTAACGTCCCGATACATAGTGTATTGGGTGAGTGCCTTGATGCAGTTCCATACTGTCATTTGATTGTGGAGTTCTTAATGATATCAAAATAATTGGAGTCCATAAGAGAAACAAAGTAAGCGACTCAACTGCAGTTTATACGAACCATCAGTAATATGATATAGCTGAAGTCTACATATGGTGTGATCATGCAAATTAACTGGAAGTATTTCTCTTTTCAATAAAAGTAATTAGGCCGAGGTATAGGACAAGAGAACCGGGTTTCACTGCACATACAAGAATTTCATAATGATAATTTTGTACCATGGTTTCACTCTTGCCAGGCAATGTCAGTGGATTTCACATGTCCACTTAAGACCCCTGAAGTCTTATTTTGGAAGGCTAAAATATCTACATACCCTTGTTACTGCACGTGAAGGGTTTTTGCGCTTTCTTGGCTTGAAGGATACTTGGCTTGAAAAAAAATTTCATTGACAACCATATAGTCAGGCTGTATTTTTTAGCTATGTATGCATGACCGAAGGAGAGGATCAAAATGAGGATCATTACAATCAAGAAGGTACTTATTGTTGCAACTATTCTCGTGAGTATTGTCAGTTTTATAGGATGTGATTCTGCTATGCAGAGTGTAGAGCTTGCAAGTCGAAAACAGTCCTCTGCTTCTAGCCAGGGCAAAGAAGCTTCCAAATCACAAGCACGAAAGGCATTTACTGCGACAGTCAACGTGTATCAGGACTACGAAAGTGTCATAACAGTCGATATGGGCAATAGCAATCACCATAAGACAGTCCAGGAATATCTGTATAGTAATCAGTACGGACCCTACGGAGGGCCCATCGTCTCTGATTGGGATTTGCTCAATGGCAAGAATGTAATCATGTCAAATACAACCAACTACAATCTGGATCCTGTTACAGGTGAGATAGGGGGGTCAAACCATAGCACGATCGATATTGTCGATGAATATGGCTCTGTTGTAGTTACCCTGTATGCCAATGGAACACTTGATGGATCTCTCTTTGGTGCAGATATCAATATGAGCATGAATTCCAAAAACTCGGATGTGAAAGTAAACGGCAAGGTCGATGGAACGTTCGTCTGGATGGACTTGAATTATGAGACTGGTGAGATAGTACAGATTCTTCCCAACGGAACATTTACCATCACTGGGACATACAAGTGATTTAGAGGAAAGAAATAGGATTGTACTGTAGGCTCCCTTTATAGGGAGCTGATTGTATTTTCCTTGCAGGAGACCAGAAATTGTATCAGCAGACTGGTCTTATAATCATGCAATTGCAACCAGTGAAAGGAACATTCACCATTCTATTTCCATTCAGAAGATATATACAAGAATATTTCCGAGAGGTAGGGCCATAATCACCATCAGAAATAGCTTTGTCTCCAAAGCTATTTTTATTGCTAACTCCCTTTGTACAAAGTATAATTTGTGTACACATTTTTACATTCTCAGGAGGAATGCATGAAAAAATCTCTAAAGCTGTTCGTGATCCTAGCACTACTGGTGTCAGGACTTTTTATGGGTTGTCAGGGGACCAAAACAACTGCGGTTGTCCAGGAAACCCCTGCTGAAGTCAGTATCGAAATTGTTGCAACAAGCGATTTGCATGGATGGTTCGTACCATGGGATTTCTCTGTTGACAAGGAAAACACCTCGGGAAGCCTTACCTACATCGCTTCCATGATCAAAGAAGAGAGAAAAGCCAACAAGAATGTCATCTATGTCGATTGTGGAGACTCTGTCCAGGCAAACTATGTCGAATACTTCATTGATTCCGACAAGAACCCTATGGTTGAGGCATTCAATGCCTTGGATTGTGAAGTATGGGCATTTGGAAACCATGAATATAACTTCGATAGGGCAAGAAGGCAAAAGCTCATTGATGGATTCGATGGCGCTATCCTCTCGGGCAACGTGTATGATACGGCAAGTGGAAAACGATACCTTCCTGCGACTACTGTTGTTGAACGTGAAGGGGTCAAAATCGGGTTCATTGGCATGGTTACCCCCCTTATTACCGAGTTCGAGGCAGGAAAGACCTCACTCGAGGGCCTGACAATCGTCAATCCGCTTGATGAGATAGGCAAGGCTCTTGCTGAATTGCAAGCCCAGGGTGTTGATGCTATCATTGGAATCATGCATATGGGATTGGATAGGGAAAACAATATGCGAGGCTCAGGTGTCACTGAAATCGCAGAGGCCTTCCCCCAGTTTGATGCAATCATAGCTGGCCATGCCCATGCCCTGGTGGAGGAGAAGGATATCAATGGAGTATTGGTCATGGAACCCTATCGGTATGGTGGAGCCCTTGGGTATGTTAATCTGTCCTTCGAGAAACAGGATGGCAAGTATGTCCTTACCTCAAAGGACGTTTCTGCAAAGAAAGTAACTAAAACAGAAGACCCTGAGCTTGTAGCCTTGATGGCACCCTACAAGGATCAGCTCAGTGCCTATGTAAACACCCCTATAGGGAAGTTGATAAACAGCGATCTTTCAAAGAAAGATGCAGTGAAAGGCATCAGTTCTGTGTATACGGAATCTACAGGGATAATGAACCTGTTGTTTGCAGCATCCCAGTATTACAGTGGAGCCCAGGCTGTTATACTCAACACTGATGCTGAGGGAGCTGGCTTCCCTGTCGGGAATATCAGCATCAAGGATATTTCTTCCTCGTATACCTATTCTGGTGGGGAGATTACCACCTATAAGATCAGTGGAGCTGACCTTAAGGCCTTGCTTGAGTATAGCGGTGCCTACTTCAACAAGATAAAGCCTGGGGATCTGACGGTAAGTTATGCTCCAGACAGGAGAGAGTCCAAATATAGCACCGACAATATTGCAGGAGGGGTGACCTATACTCTCGACCTCAGAGAAGAAGTGGGGAACCGTGTTAAGGATCTTCGTCTAATAACCGAATATAATGGTGATGGAACACCTAAGCTCGTCAATGGCAAACCCGTGACAAAGCCCATTTCTCCTGATGATTCCATTATCTTCGGAACCAACTCCTATAGCTTCAACAAATGGGTTGGCAAAGGGGGTGCGTTGGAGGGCAAGAAGTTTGAGCCGATTTTCAGCTCTACAACCAAGTGGGGTGACTATGGGACTGTGCGTGAATTGACCATCAGGTATATCAAGGAACCTCTGGAGGGCATTGTTGATGGCGATGCCTTCAACTATGTCAACTGGAAGTTGGAAACAGGAATTGATAAGAATTCAGCTTCCTACAAGAAGATGGTCTCTCTGGTCAACGAAGGGAAACTGGAACTTCCAAAGCTTGAAAACGGAAGAACCAATGTTGCCGCCATCACTGAAAAGGATCTTATGTAGGGAAGTATAGAAGATACCTAGGTATAATTCGTCAAATCACCCATAACGCAGACGTGCCAGAGAGAGTTCTTCTTTCTGGCACGTTCTGTCTATCTTATACTAAAAACCCAGATCTTGTCGTCATAGTGAGGAAAGTGCAGGGACATATCTCTACCGCATCATATTTGCTTGTAATATGCGAACTAGCATAGTGCTATAGATTGTCAGGTAGAGTATGGCCATATAGTACCTATTGCTTACTTGTTACCGGCAGCGCCTACCTGCATAGTATCTAAGATACATGGAATACGAATATGAAGGGAAGAAGGTTATTTGATGGAAGTGTAGCCGCCTTTAATCACTCGAGAATCGCTTACTACGATAACGGCTCCGGTAAAATTATCATTGATTGTTGCTTTGGCTTTTGCGATTTGTTTTCGCTTCAGATACAACAGCATCACATCCCTTTCTCCGCTACGACCAGTTCCTTTGACTACAGTGACTCCAAAACCTTCATCACGAAGTACTTTGGCGAGGTTTATGCTCTCTTCTGATTGAGGCACGACTATCTGAATTGAACTCAGTCCGAATGCCAATTTATCCTCAACCCACGATCCCATGTAGTTGCCAACTGCAAAGGCCAAAGCAAAGACCAGCATCCGTAAAGGATCTTCCTGGAAGCCTTGCAACACTGTCCCGGTAATGACGAGCCATAACAGAATATCAAAAAAAGCAAGGATGGTACCTTTCACTCGCTCACCTCGATTGATGAGCACCATACGTACGGTGGCCACTGTCACTTCAAGTATCTTGCCGAAGAAGATGACGAAGTATATTCCAATCCCCATGTTTTGCAGAAAGTCCATATGTATTCCTCCTACGCCCAGTATAGTCGTATCCATAGAATTTGATAGGGGACATTATAAAACGGATACTGAGAACTCTAAGTATGTAAGAGGGAATGAGGTGTGGGTGATCGAGGGTGTGTGGCAAAATGTAGGCTACTTGGGGTACGGGCCAAATGTTGGTCTATGTATGGTAGTGAACCCAGGCAATCATCCAGGTCATTAACAAGGGACACTGAAATGGTGCCTGCATGGAGATTCCATTACATCAAATGCGATAACCCATGAATTTTGTATTCTCCAAGCAGTATTCGACAGATGTGTATTGTATTTTTTGCCTGATGGTTCTTGATCTCACAAATGATAGCAAGGGGTTTTCAGTATTCCACTGGCTGTTACACCAGAAGGAGAATCCCGGTTGACAAGAAAACTCACCCTGGTATAGTTGGATAAGACGAGAAGCAAGAGAACATGCAGTGAGATGATACCCTCAAAGACCATTTCACATGGGTTATTCACTATCTACTTGCTATGCCAAGCATCCAATTCTTTGGGAGGAATCATTTCATGTATAAGAAAGAGACTCCAATGCCATCGGTCGTAGTCTCCGTTATTCCCCTACTTGTCACAGGTGTTGCCCTGTGGCTTTCCTTATTTGTATTTGACGCACAACCTCATTTTGCGCTGTTCCTCGGAGCCACAACAGCTGGGATATGTGCATATGCATCCGGTTGTTCCTGGGAAATAATCAGAGAAGGTTTCAAGCAGTCAATAAGCAGGACGATTCCTGCCTTGCTGATCCTGTTGATCATCGGCATGCTCATAGGGGTGTGGATCGCCAGTGGAATCGTCCCTGCCCTGATGTATTTCGGGTTTACGTTTTTGACCGCTCGATGGTTTCTACCCCTCATACTCATCTTTTGCAGTGCCATGTCACTGATAACCGGCAGCTCCTGGACTACCATAGGAACCATTGGCGTTGCAGCAATAGGAGTGAGTGAAGGCCTGGGAATTCCCGTGGCAATGACAGCAGGCGCTGTCGTCTCCGGTGCATTTTTCGGGGACAAGCTTTCCCCTTTGTCTGATTCCACCAACCTGACATCATCGGTACTCGGAGTAAACCTCTTTGAGCATATTCGGCATATGCTCTATTCCACAGTATCTGCAATGCTGCTTACCCTCATAGTGTTCACCATTATGGGCTTTATCGTCTCTGGAAATGGTGCCATGGGTGATGTCTCTACCTATACGGAAAATATCCTGCAACACTTTACCTTCACCTTTTGGCTCGTTGTACCTCCCATAGCGGTCATTACCCTAATCCTGTTCAAAGTTCCCGCCATTCCCTGCCTGATAGCAGGTCTCTTGCTTGGAGGAGTTGCCTATCTTCTATTCCAGGGAGGTAGCGTTGAGATGCTTTTCGAAACGATCCATACGGGATTTACCATCGATACTGGTAGTACGGATATCGATGCACTGTTCTCCAGAGGAGGGATGGAGAGTATGTATGACGTAGTCACCCTGGCTCTGATATCCCTCGCCCTTGGAGGCATTATGGATCGGACAGGAATGCTGCACAGCATAGTGCTGAAGCTCTCCCGATTCGTAGGGTCCATAGGCAATCTAACCGTGACAGTCCTGTTGACCTCTCTCTTTGTGAATGTGTTTAGCGCCAACCAATACCTAGCTGTCATCCTTCCCGGGCAGATGTTTGAAAAAAACTACCGTGATCATAATCTCAAGTTGAAAAACCTTACCCGTACCCTGGAAGCTGGGGGGACCCTTACAGCTCCTCTGATACCGTGGAACAGCAGTGCTGTTTTCGTTACTACAGCGCTGGGAATATCAGCAACAGCGTATGCTCCCTATGCAATCTTGTGTTGGGTGACTCCTATTCTCACCTCCATACTAGCCTATGCAAACATATCCATGGAACGGGTCGATCCTACTGAGACTGAGCCTGAGGCACAGCAGTAAGGAGCCTGATGATATGATCTACTGAAACCCATATGGGGATCCTGGTGAAGACATTTTTTCGTCGGTTATTGGATTATACAAGAGCAAAGCTCTTTGTTTACTCAATTCTCTGTACTGAATCCCGAATTTTCAGATGTATAGGAAGTCGTACATTAGCTTCACTTATCGGTTCGCCCCTGATAAGTTTCATCAGCATAGAGATGGCAAGGCGTCCCTTTTCTCCAGAATCCTGATGGATGGTCGTCAGCTGGGGGCGAACCAAACGTGCGAAAATATTATCATCAAAACCTGTTACAGATATTTGTCGGGGGACCTCAATGCCACTCTCCTGCAGGAACGAAACTGCTTCGGCTGCATAGTAGTCAGTAGATATCGGGAATGTTTTTAGCGTTAATTCTACTTTTCAGAACTGTTGCAAAGTTGGATGGTGTTTCCAATTCAATGCGAACGGTGGGATTCTCTTGTTGGAATAATGCGAATAGCTGTTCAAGCTCTTCTACAATCTCCGTTTTGTACTGGAAGTAGGTGAGTGTTACGGTATCTTCTTTTGCCCCAGCTGCAAAGATACCTGTAATGACGAAAGAAATGATAAGCAAGAATACCATCAGTTTTTTCATAATAATTCTCCCCTGTAAACTGTTTTGCGATTTTTCCTGTAAGAAGGAAAACCTTTGTATTTTTTCTGGCTGTAAAACCAGCTACAATCCAACATACACAAGTTTGATTAATGAAATGTATTGGGAAAAAATATCAGACTGATTCTTAGACAAAGGGAGTTACAGCGATGGATGGAGGTATCTGGAGGCGGCTCCTAATACCTGGAATGGTGGTTCAGCGGATCCTAACATGCGATGGGAAAAACAGGAGACTGTTATCCCTGCAGCGACAGAGCAGGGAATCGGCTCGGGGCAGGCAAATACACAAAACATTGTAGCTTTTCATAATACCTATGCAGGGGAAGTGGCTGCAAGGGTTTGTGCTGAGTATACAGTGACCATTGGATCAAGGACCTATGATGATTGGTTCCTTCCCTCAAGAATAGAACTGAACGCTATGGCCCTAAATCTGGGTACAGATCCTTATAAACCAGCTAGCTTCTCTATAGCTTATTACTGGAGCTCTTCTGAAGATACTGTCACTACTGCGTGGTACAGGTTCTTTTTTGGAGGAGGAAGTGAAGGCCCAAATTCCAAGTATTATTCTTACAAGGTTCGTCCAGTACGCTCTTTCTGATCAACAATTCACTACGTGTCTGAAGGGTAGGGGTAAGCTTCTTGCCCTGACTTTATGACTTAGAACCAGCAATTTACTCAAAAACCTTAAGCCCAGAAGCCCAGAAGCCCAATTGCAGGTTTCTGGGTTTTCTTTTCTTATTATTTTGTCCACTTAGAAGCATACAAACATGTTGCGCATTTCCTGTTTCCATGCTACTATCATACCAACAGGAGAGTTGCCCATGTATGTCACCACCTCAGGCATCGAGAAGTACAGAGTCGTCCAGTTCCGCGAGGATATCAGGATCCCGGGTACCAACAAGAAGAAGGCCCGCATCATCAGGACTGTGGGCAAGTATGCCGACCTTTTTGCAGAGGACCCCGACTTCATGGCCAAGTTGAAGGAAGAGGCCAAGAGGCTGACCAGGGAGCAGAAGGAATCAGAAAGACCCCTGCTCATCGAGGCCGATATGAAGGAGATTTCCCTTTCGGACGACGTCACTCCCTCCTTTCAGTTCGGGCATGCAATCATCGCCAGGCTCTGGGACATCATGGGGCTGGATACCTTCCTGGAGAAGAGATGCACAAAGAAGAATGCCAAAAGCGTCAGGAATGCCATCTATCATCTGGTCGCCCATCGCTGCAGCGAGCCTGACAGCATCAGGGCCACAGCTGCCGACCAGGTCAGGTATGCAGGCATCACGCCCGTAGGGCTGGATGTGTTCTATTCGGTGCTGGATGTGCTGTCGGATCAGAAGGATGCGCTGGTGGAGCACCTGTGCGCCTTCTTCAAGCGAAGGACTACACGCAAGGAAGACATGGCCTGCATCGACGTCACCACCCTGGCCTTCGAGAGCACCAGGTGGGGCCAGCTGAGGCTCTTCGGATTCTCCAAGGCCCACAAGAACAACGAGGTGCAGGTGGTGATGGCTCTTCTCATAGACAACAACGGCATCCCCATCACCTACGAGCTGTTCCCCGGCAACACCATGGACCAGAACACGTTGGTGGAGACCATCTCCAAACTGAAGGCGACATATGGTCTTAAAGGGATAACAATCGTTGCGGACAGGGGTATGAATGCAAACGACAACCTGCTGTTCCTGCATGGGGGAGGCTACCACTTCGTCATCAGCTACACCCTCAAGAGATCCAAGCAGGAGTTCAAGGACGCTGTGTTCGGCGACGAAACCCCTTGGGCAGTGGAGCAGTACGACATCGAGTCAGGCCAGCTCAGCTATGCCTCAAAGGTTCTGAAGCAGAATGTCACTGCCAAGGTGGAGCTCACCGCCGAGGAGGTGGAGGCCCTCAAGGTGCAGCGCAAGCTGGATAAGAAGAGGGGGAGATGCCCCAAGTACAAGCAGGTGGAGATCGAGGCCAATGTCCATGTGACCTATTCGATGAAGCGTGCGGACAAGGATCTGGGTGACAGGAACAGGATGCTCGACAGGCTGAGGGGCAAGCTGGAAGACCCTGGCAAGCTGAGGTCATCCATGAAAAGGGGGGGCAACCAGTACCTGCAGATGGACCTGGACACCGAAGGGGCCACCCTAAACGAGGGAAAGATACAGGAGGCGGCCAAATATGACGGCTACTATGCAGTGGTCACCGACCGCATGGAGCTCACGACCGAGGAGGTCATGGTCATCTACCGTGGGCAGTGGAAGATTGAGGAGAGCTTCAGAGTCCTGAAGACCGACCTGCAGGCAAGGCCTGTGTTTGTCTGGACCGACGACCACATCAAGGGGCACATCGCCATGTGCTACCTCAGCTTGTGCATCATGAGATACCTGCAGTATATGATGAAAGAGGACGGCTGGGAGGTGATCCACTCGGCTGAGGAGATCATGAAGGCAATTTCCCAGCCGATAGCCCTGGTCCAGGGCCAGTTCCCGAAAAGCATCGTCACTCCTACAGCAGTCCCCCAGTCCTATCTGGACATCGTCTCCTTGCTCAAGCTGCCTCCGTTGCTGACCAATATGAGCCTGACCAGGTTCAGGTCGGCGACCAAACTGGATCTCAAGGAAAACAAATTCTAAGTGGACAAATAAATTCTTTCAAAATCGTTAAAAAACTGCATTTGGAATTCCCCTTTGCAGTTTTTCTTGCTTTTTTTGTTCAACAAGTCATAAAGTCAGGATTCACTACGTGTCTGAAGGGTAGGGGTAAGCTTCTTGCCATACCTATAAAGTAGCTATCCTAAGCTCAAACAAAGCTTAGGTTGCTGGTACCCGTATCCTCAAGTAAGGTGGATTTATGTTCTACAAGGTACGATGCAGACAAAATTGCTAGAAGCCTTAGGCATGGCATCCCCTCTCTGGAATTCCAGAGAGGGGATGCTTCTGTACCTCTTGGTCTTTGGAGTTGTATCGTGAGCAACCCTGCACCTAGGAAAAACTGTTCCAGACATCAAAAGCCATCATGCCTTTTGTAAAGCAACCCATCACTGCCTCCGTTTCTGCACGCATAGTGAATAGGTTTCCATCAGGCAAGCTTCGGCCTTGTCAGTATGTCCATTGTGAAAGGTGCCTACTGATTCTTTATACGGATCACAATCTTACCTTTTGCATGATGGGTTTCACTTAAGGCATGTGCAGAGCGGAGCCCTTCTTCAGTGAAGGCAAAGATTTCTCCCAGAAGAGGCTTTAGCTGTCCTGATTCATAGAGGTCAGCTAAGACCATAAGTTGTTCTCCCGTTGCTTTGAGCCAAAGGAATTCTGCCTTGACTCCATACCTTTTTGCTTCATCCTCATTGGGGCTTTGGGCAATGGACACCAGCTTACCCCCTCTCTTCAATACCTTATAGCTCTTCGATTGAACCTCACCTCCCATAGTATCAAGGACGAGATCATAGTCTTTGAGGGTTTCACTGAAATCCTCTTTCTGGTAATTGATCCAATGATCAGAGCCCAGAGCAATGACAACCTCCTTGTTATGTGCGCTGGCTGTCGTTGCAACATACGCTCCAAAGCTCTTGGCAATTTGGATGGCAAAGCTTCCAACTCCTCCAGCTCCAGCATGAATGAGGACCTTGTCCCCTTTCTGTATCTTTCCAAAGTCAACCAGGCATTGCCAAGCCGTCAAAGCTGCCAATGGGATGGCAGCAGCCTCTTCAAAGCTCATTGTTTCTGGCATCCGAGCAAGCAGACGCTCGTCGACTACGACATATTCAGCGTAGGTACCATCTCTGGTAGTTGCGGGTCTTGCAAATACGCGTTCCCCAATAGCATATCCAGAAACATCTTTTCCTTTTTCTACGATAACACCTGCAGTATCCCATCCCAGGATTATGGGGAATTCTAAGGGAAGCATCTCTTGCAAATACCCAAAACGCACCTTCCAATCAATAGGGTTTATTGATGTAGCGTAGTTCTCCACGAGAACTTGTTTGTCCCCTGGTGAGGGCTTTTGCATATCTCTCTCTTGTAGAACTTCTGTATTTCCATAGGTATCAATAACAATTGCTTTCATGGGCAGAACCTCCTAAGTCCAGAAAATAAGGTACAATATACTTCACTAGTATAAGGCTTTATCACCAGATGTAAAAGACAGGGGGCAAGTCACATCATGGTAGCGGGTATATAGCTGATTTGTATTCCTATAGGAGCAGTAGTTAGTATCTGGGGGAGTATCGAGAGCAAATTGGCAGCAGCTACTGTCCTCGCGTTGGTTCCGGTTGTAGTTTTCATTGCAGGTTTGAGTTGGTCTTACTTGTAGGATGGATGAAATACTTGGGAAGATAGATGTCTCATGTGGGCTCTGTAGCATACGTAGGGTTCCTAGGTACGCTACACTAGAAAAGTTCCAATCCAATCAACTCTACAAATATGCATGGTTTGAATGGGAATCATTTTCTTGCTCCTTCTTCAAAGGGGTTTCCTGCAAAAGGATTTCGGTTGGAATATGTAGTTTTTTATGTAGGTTTCTCATCATCGATAGACTGAGAGGTCGCTTTCTGCTTAATACCTCAGAAACTTTACTTTGGCTGCCAATGATAGGAATGAGATCCTTCCTTGTTAGCCCTTGTTGGTCCATTGCAAATAGTATCGCATCTATGGGGTCTGGAAGATCAACAGGATAGTGTTCGTCCTCATACATCGTGATCAAGGAAGAGAACAGTTCAATCTCTTCATTGATTTCATCTGACTCCGGTTGTTCCATTAGAGAAGCAATATATTCCAATGCTCTCTCGTAGTCATGGGTATTCTTTACTAGTTTTGGTTTCATTATATTGTCTCCGCTTGTACATTGTCATACTCTGCATGGGTACCAATGAATCTGATGAACATAGTTTGTGTTGGGTAACTAACTTTCACTATGATCCTGTAAGAGTTTCCTTTGATATTAAATATTACTCTGTCACAAGGAATAATATCTGCCGATCGAAATACTTTCTTTATAGCGTTGGGTTCAGGATAGGTGTTTTTTGTTATCATATAGTACCAAGTATCCAGCTCGCCTTTAACATCTGAGTGTTTAACGCCAAACTCTAGTAATTTTTTTCTCGATATCACATGCATGTAGTATATTCCTTTTTAGGTAATAGTCAATAATAAAAATCCCTTTTTGGGATATTTATTAAATATAGATATTTTTACTAAGATTCATTGTTGAATAGCAAGGGAAGGAAACAAAATCTCTTTGTACCTATTTGTCTAATATTCAGTACATTCAAACCCGATATCTCCAGTGTCCTGAAAGGTTTTCAGTCAAAGGCTTCCCGAGTGACCTAGGATCATCTCTTCCATCCATTTTTTTTTAGGTATTTTGAAATCTTGATTTTTACTGAGTTATCCAAAGCAGAAAATTCTTTTCTGGCTTGATCCTCAAACCTGATCAGATAAGCCTTTTTCTGCTATAACGTCATCAAGCGAGGTTGTCTTGCTACGCCCGGCTCTTACATCTTCATCACGTTTCTGTGCCAGATAAATCATTTCAAGATCACATACTTTATCTTCAAGTGCTTCCTGGATGTAATACGTTTTTGTTCTTCCCGTTTGCTTGGATAAATTACTCAGCCTGTCAGCCAGCTCTTTTGGTAAGCGTACTGATATTGTTTCAGTCATAGTACTCTCCTTTATTCTCTTTTATGGCTATTGTACTATATGTATTACATGTAATGCAAGTAATATATTCCAATGGTTTTTTGTATTCGTAATTTCTTGCTAATAGCAGGTATCTCAAATAACCAGAATAGGCTTTCTGGCTCATTACTCCCCAACAATCCTTATCAAGAATTTATTCCTATTCCCATCCACTTCATTGGTACATATCTGCTCCCAGGCGCCAACTTCTCAAATCAGACTTCATGGTTTTGATGCAATCCCGCTTCATCATAGTTGATGAATACCTTTGTTGTGATGTGAAGATGCTTACTCTAGCAACCAAGGTGCTAGGGATATGTCGTTATAGGAGGGGAGGTGTTATAGAAATATGCTGAAGGAGAAGGATTTAGTGCTTGTTGTGTAATACCACAGGAACTGGTAAAGTTCCTGAAAGCAAATGTAACGTAAAGGTTCTTACAAGTAATGACACAACACAATGATTCTCTCTTTTCTCTTCGGATTTCCAAACCAAGAAATCTTAAAAATGATTTTTTATCTGGGCTAACTGTTTCTCTTGCTTTGGTCCCAGAAGCCATAGCATTCGCATTCATCCTTGGTATCGATCCCATCATAGGGCTGTATGCAGCTTTTATCATGGGCCTCGTCACTTCCTTGATCGGGGGGAGACCCGGTATGGTCTCCGGTGCAACAGGAGCTGTTGCAGTAATCCTGGCACCCTTGGTCAGGGAAAGGCTTGCATTGGGAGGCATGGAATCGGCCCTTGGCTATCTTTTTGCTACTGTCATAGTGATGGGGATCATCCAGGTATTGTTCGGCGTATTACAATTAGGAAAATTTATCCGCCTTGTTCCTCATCCGGTTATGCTTGGTTTCGTCAATGGCCTTGCGATTGTCATACTTCGTTCGCAGTTCGAAATGTTTGAACTGAATCATAGCCTCCCCATGCAGCAAAAGACCATGATCTGGACTATCATGGGAATCCTGATACTCGTAACCATGGCCATAAGTTTTCTTATGCCCAAACTGACCAAGGCAGTACCGGCAACCTTGACTGCTTTGGTAGTGGTCAGCTTGATAGGCTTACTCCTCAATCACTTTGACATCGTACAAGTCATGACTGTACTGGATTTTGTGCAGGGCAAGGATCCCACTAAGGTGACTCTAGCAGCATCTTTGCCAAGCTTTGCTGTTCCTTTGTTCCCTCTTTCTGTAGAAGCATTCAAGACTATCCTGCCTTATTCCATCCTGGCAGCTTCTGTTGGACTGATAGAATCCCTAATGACGCTGACCTTGGTGGACGAGTTGACTGAAACACGAGGCTTTGGTAATCAGGAGTGTGTGGGGCAGGGGATTGCCAACATACTAAATGGTTTCTTTGGAGGCATGGGCGGGTGTGCGATGATCGGACAGAGTATCATCAACATCAGAGCTGGAGGACGAGGAAGAACCTCGGGCATTACAGCTGCTTTAGCCTTGTTGGGATTTATCCTTTTTGGTGCTCCGCTCATTGAGCAGATTCCCCTTGCAGCTCTGGTCGGAGTAATGTTTATGGTAGTAATCAGTACGTTCGAGTGGTCCAGTTTCCGCGTTATGAAGAGTATTCCAAATTCAGATGCATTGGTCATTGTGTTTGTGTCGGTTGTCACCGTCATGACTAATCTGGCTATAGCAGTGGCAATGGGCATTGTCTTTTCTGCACTGGTGTTTGCCTGGGAAAAGGGGAAGAAGATAGAAGCCAAGCCGTTTATCGATCAATTTGGTTCTAGAATCTATCCGCTGGAAGGGGCTTTGTTTTTCGGATCCGTACAGTCGTTCAAAGATCTGTTTGATTTTACATGCGATCCCCTTGATATTGTCATCGATTTTGAAAAAGCCCAGGTTCACGACCACTCAGCTCTAGAAGCAATAATCTTTGTAGCTGAGAAATATGGACAACAAGGGAAAAAGCTACATTTGCTCAATCTGAGTGATGAATGCCTGAAACTGCTGAAGAAGGCAGAGAATATCGTAGAGGTCACCATTATAGAAGGTACTCATTATAAGCTTGCACACGATCAGTTAGCATGGCAGGGATTGCGTCTGAAAGAGAGACTGAAAAGGGCAAAGCCTGGTCTACAGCCTCTGTAGGCCACTTTACCTATCCTTGATGGTCTAATTCACAGGAGAATCCTTGACCATGCATGATTGCTTACTCTTCATAGTAGCAATGATGTGGTTTGTGAGATCTAGGAATCCCAAACCAGCTTGCCATCTGTAATGGCACATACAACCTCTCTTCCCATGATGGTTCTCTTCAGGTGTGCATCGGCATTATCCTCATATCCTTTATGCTTGTATTGACTATAGGGCTTCTCTGGTACCAGTTTCTTAAGCCACAGCACATAGTCCTGATGCAGCCCTGATTCATCATCGTTGATGAATACGCTTGCTGTGATGTGCATGGCGTTTACTAAGAAAAACTTGTCCGCACTTATATGTGATTTTGGAAGGATTGATCTGATTCCCCAACGAGAAGCGAGAGTAGTGTAAGCATAACCATGGTTCCATTACCGAGCGAGTGCCGGGAAAGCAAGGAGAGATACTCCGCCCCTTGGGGCGGAAAAGAAGGCAACGCCTCCTCTTTCCAGGGCTTGCCCTGGAGTATTAATACCTTTCATTAGAACTTGACAACTCCGGTATTGTCTATATACTTATATATAGACAATACCGGAGTGCCATAATGTATGAATGGGACGAGAACAAAAGTAAAAACAACAAAAAGAAACATGGCTTTTCGTTCGATGAAATCCTGGATGTATTCGATGATCCGAACTTGCTTGATTGGCATGACAAAGAACATTCAGACGAGTTTGAAGACCGGTACCAATGTATTGGCCGTCTTGAGGGATTCTTGGTTATTCTAGTGGTTCTTACTGATAGGGATGGAATAATCAGGATTATATCAGCAAGAAAGGTCACACCTAAAGAAGAGGCAAAGTATTATGAGTATATCAAGAAAACGACTTGAAGAAATCCTTGCATTCAAGGATAAAACCCTCTCCGATATTCCCGAGATGACTGACGAACAGCTGGGGGAACTGAAACCCTCGCATCTTCGTAATCCTGAAAATTACCGGCCAATAAAGAAAAAGGTCTGCATGTATATCGATGCCGATATTCTTGAATGGTACAAAGACGATGGAAAACGAGGATACCAGACGAGGATAAATCAGGTGCTTCGCCAGAATATGGTGCATGAGTCTTCACCAACATATGATAAATTGAAGGATGTTTCTGATGAAAAGAAAGAAGATTCCTGATTCTTACTCCCCAATAATCTTTATCAAGGCATGCTTCTGCCTCTTCCCATCCAGCTCGTAGTAGAAGATCTGCTCCCAAGGGCCAAAGTCCAGCTTGCCATCTGTAATGGCACATACAACCTCTCTTCCCATGATGGTTCTCTTCAGGTGAGCATCGGCATTATCCTCATAGCCTTTGTGCTTGTATTGGCTGTAGGGCTTCTCTGGTGCCAGTTTCTCAAGCCAGAGCACATAGTCCTGATGCAAGCCTGATTCGTCGTCGTTGATGAATACGCTTGCGGTGATGTGCATCGCGTTTACTAAAGCAAACTTGTTACTGTGGTTATAGTAAAAGTATCCCAATTTTTCGGACTATAGAACTTGCTCTAATAGCCTAGTATTCTTACCTAATCACGAATGCAGGCACAAAAGAGGTTTCCAGACCTTGCGTTCCCTCATTCACAGCCCCATATGAGGCTATTTTACTGCCATTTCCTTTCCCTAAACGATGCAGATTGTTTAAAATAATCCTTGATTTATAGTCCTGTTTATTGTAAAATGGACTATATTAAAAGGAGTATTTTCCATGGGTGTACCGGAACATATTCGCAGCGTGGACAGGCCAAAGAACACTATCGTTGATGACAGCGGCAGAGAGGGCGTGAACAGATATTCCGTAAGGGTACGCTCAGGGGTGACGTACGTCAGGAACGGTAACCCCCAGCCTGGGAATGGCAGGGTCATCGGGCATATCATCAACGGACGGTTCGTACCGGTGACCGAGAAGGTGTCCAAAGTACCAGATGCCCTCTCCTATGGGATGGCCGCACTGGCCAATTCCGTCTCAGATGACATATTTGACGACCTGCTTGCCACATATCCACCGAATGAGGCATCGGCGATCATGGCAATTGCAATGCTCAAGGTCCTGAAGCCGCAGATAGCAGCCAACAGGTATTCCACTCACTATGAGAGGACATTCGTCTCCAAGTATTATCCGAACGTGGCACTGAGCAAGAATTCCGTAGGCTCGCTCTTCAAAAGGCTCGGCATGGATGGCAAGAAGAGAAAGGCCTTCTATGCACTAAGGTTGGGCAGGGTACTCCCGGGCCAGCACATAGCCATCGACGGGATGCTGAAGCAGGACACCAGCACGGTGAATGACCTTTCCGCCTTTTCCTACAAGGCCCGGGTCAAGGGATGCAGGGATGTATCGACGGTATATGCATATAACCTGGAGACAAGGGAACCCCTGTGCGTACAGGTCTTTCCAGAGAACACCATCGACTCAAACTCGTTCGCCACATTCATCACCGAAAACAACATAGAAAAAGGTATAATAGTAGCGGACAAGGCACTCATTGTCCGTTACATAGAAGAGACCCTGAAAGCCAGGCCCAACCTCCACTTCATGTCACCAATAAAGAGGAATGACCGCAGGATCATCGAAAACGACATGCTCAGCTTCAACGAGGTCCTCACTGGCACTGACAAGAGTGTCGTAGGAAAGAAGGTGGCTCTCGAGAACGGCAGATACCTGTATTCATTCAGGGACTCCTACCTTGCCAGCAAGGAGGAGCGTGCGGTAATCGACAAGTCAAAGAAGACAAAGTCGTTCGACAGTAAGAAATACTTGTCCCTCAGGGACAGGTATGGGTTGATTGTCTTCGAATCTGACCTGGACATGTCCCTCATACAGGTCTACCAGGGCTATGAGGACAGATGGCTGATAGAGCTACTCTTTTCACAGTACAAGACTGAGGAAGACCTGGACTCAACACACGTACAGGGGGATTACTCCCTCATCGGGGCAGAGTTCGTGAACTTTGTAGCCACACTCATGTCTTCCAGGATAGTGAGAAAGGCCGGTGATGCGAGACTTCTGGATAACATGACCTATGGGGAGCTGAGGGAAGACCTGGCCTCCGCATGGAGACAAGCCAGCTCTACGGGCCTTCCGAGGTCAGACGACAAGCAATGGATCCACACCCTGCCTTCAGTGTTGGTGTTCCTTGAGAAGCTCGGTCTTTCAGAACCACTGATAAAGGAATCGAGGAAGGTGGGAAGACCAAAAAAAGTGAAGGCTGAACCAGAAAAACCTAAGAGACCCAGAGGCAGGCCCAGGAAAAATCCAGCTCCTCAAGTCACAACGGAAAATCTATAGTCCGTTTTTTTGGGAAATTTTTATTATATTGTTATTGGAAGTGCTGTGAAATCATCGTACCTAAAATAATGAGAATATTACTACCCGCGGAATAGTACTCACCGGAATATTACAACTGAGGGAATATTACTACTCACCAATGGTTTTAGGCGAAAGTAATGACCCCCGGAATAGCCGGTGGTCATTACTCTGCTGTTTTAACGGTACATTAGTGTACGTGCTTATGTTCCACTTCTTCGTGAGTAGCTTCTCGAACGTCATCGATTTGTATATCGAAATGAAGTGTCTGCCCCGCGAGAGGATGGTTGGCATCAAGGGTTACGTTATCACCCTTAATTTCTTTAACAGTGAGTACCTGAACGTCGCCTTCGGGGTTTTGAGCCTGTACCTGCATACCTGCTTTGATATCAATTCCTTCTTGGAACTGGGTTTTTGGGACATCAACAACTTGGGCTTCATCATATTCACCGTAGCCATCTTTAGGTTGCAATGTGACAGATAATGTATCACCTTTCTCTTTGCCTTGAAGTTCTTTTTCTAGTCCAGGAATAATCATCCCTGCACCTACAATAAACTTCAGTGGATCTCGGTTCTCAGAAGTATCAAGAACTTTCCCTTGATCGTCTTTCAGTGTGTAGTTCATACTTACAACATGTTTGTCAGAAATCTGCATAATAATATTCACCTCAAAAAATTAGATCACAATCAAATATTCCCTTCACAAGCAAAAGGATTACCATTAGCTAGTACCATCCCTAGTATGCTGTTGTATAAACAACTTCTAACAACATGTATTTTGGTAGAAGGACGACTAGGATATAAAAGACTATGTGTTATGAAGTTTAGTAAAATATTGAGAGAGCGGAAAGGGCAAAAGGTCATTTATCTCTAATCTTTAGTTTCTATGGGGCCTCTCATCCTTTTCTGTGTGTTATAGGTCCGCTCTACATAGTACCTAAAAACTTCGCTATATGGAGACAGGTGTAAGTATGTGTTCATTTCTAAACTGTTTTCACAACTTCCTCAAGCTTGATCACTGTCCAATAATCTTGATCAAAGCCCGCTTCTGCCTCTTTCCATCCAGCTCATAGTAGAAGATCTGCTCCCAAGGACCAAAGTCCAGCTTGCCATCTGTAATGGCACATACAACCTCTCTTCCCATAACTGTTCTCTTCAGGTGTGCATCAGCATTATCCTCCTAACCGTTGTGTTTGTATTGGCTATAGGGCTTCTCTGGTGCCAGTTTCTCAAGCCAGACCTCATAGTCCTGATGCAGCCCTGATTCATCATCGTTGATGAATACGCTTGCTGTGATATGCATGGCGTTTACCAGGACCATGCCCTCCTGTATCTTGCTGTCCTGTATTGCCTGATGCACTTCATGGGTAATATTTACCAGGCCACGGCGTTTGGGGATGTTGAAAAAAAGTTCTTTCCTGTAGGTTTTCATAGGTACTCCTTGTCCTTCTAGGATAGGAAACCAAGGGCTCTTGGTCAAACCCAAGACAAGGGTGCATCGTTTCGTTGGTACAACACTAAGCTCTGTTGGCGTACTAATGTTTTTGAATTCACATTAACTAGGAGTATAAATACCTTGTTACTATATAAATGAAAAAAATATTTGCTTTGATATACAATCTCCCTTACTATGTAGGAGACCAGCCTTAGAAGATGAACAACAACCCCTTTTAGGAGTAGCAATATATTGGGTTTTTAGTCACTCGTTTTTTTCAAGGAGGTCTCTTGTGAATGAGCTCTATGATACCATCATAGCGACCTATCAAGGTAAGCCAGGTGCGCTTCTCTCAGTTCTTGAGGAAGTGCAGCGCAGTACAGAACATACCTACCTCAACGAGCAAGCGCTGCTGTACATAGCAGAGAAAATGGAAGTGCCCCTTTCACAGGTCTATTCTGTCGCAACATTCTACTCGTTCTTCAATCTCAAGCCCCAAGGAGAGCATACCATCACGGTATGCCGTGGAACCGCATGCCATACAAGGGGGTCAAAACCTCTGCTTGATGATGTCATGGCGATGCTGGGCTTGCATGAAAGCGAAGAGGGAGAGGACGAGTCCTCCTATACAACAGAGGACATGCGTTTTACGGTACGTACAGTAGCCTGCTTTGGGCAGTGCGCCCTGGCACCTGTAATCGCAGTCGATGAGGTCATCTACAGCAGGATGACAGGCGACAAGCTTGCCACACTTCTGAAACAGCTTATGGCAAGGAAGGGGACAGCATGAAGGAACTACTACAACAACTCAAGGAAAAAGGCGAGAAGCTGCTCAGACCAGGATGTGTGGATATAGCAGTGGGTGTGGGAACCTGTGGCCTGGGAAATGGGGCAGGGGAGCTGCTGGATGCTATCAAGGCACATGTCGCCTCTGAAAATCTGGATATACAAGTACGATCAGTGGGATGCTTTGGCTTCTGTGCCAATGAACCGCTGGTAAACATATACATTCCCGATAAGCCCTTGCTCATTCTGGACAAGGTGACCATCGAGGATCTTCCCTGGATATTCTCCTCCATCGAGAAAAAGTCCTTTCCCCTTGAACGAGTCCTTTGCAAGGTTACCAAGTGGGATCATCTGGGCACTATTTTTACCTATGGCCATGGCTTCGAGGATATTCCAGAATGGAATGAGATCTCCTACTTCAAGGCCCAGAAAAAGATAGTCCTGCGTCATGCAGGCCTTATAGACCCGACCTCCTTGGAAGAGTATCTTGCAGTCGGAGGCTACTCAGCCTTTTTCAAGGCTGTGTGGGATATGACCAGGGACGAAGTGCTCTCTGAAGTGAAGAATTCCAAGCTCCGCGGCCGCGGTGGGGCAGGGTTCCCCACCGGTCTCAAGTGGGAGCTGATGAACAAGAATGATGCAGAGAAGAAGTACCTCATATGCAATGCGGACGAAGGCGACCCCGGGGCATACATGAACCGCAACGAGCTGGAAAGTGACCCCCATATGCTTATTGAAGGTATGCTTATCGGAGCCTATGCCATGCATACAGGGGTGGGAATCGTCTATGTGCGTGCAGAATATCCCCTGGCAGTAGAGCGGCTGAAGCTTGCAGTAAAACAGGCAAGGGAGGTTGGCCTTCTCGGAAAAGAGATACCCAACACCCTCTTTACCTTTGACATTGAAATAGTGGAGGGCGCCGGAGCCTTTGTCTGTGGAGAAGAGACCGCCCTCATAGCTTCAGTGGAAGGCAAGGCGGGACGTCCTACCATGAAGCCCCCGTTCCCAGCCCAAAAGGGTTATCTGGGCTACCCGACAACCATCAACAACTTGGAGACCTGGTGCAATGTGCCGGTCATCATCGGAATGGGCAGCTCCTGGTTCCGTAAGACAGGAACAGGGGACAGCCCAGGAACCAAGGTATTCTCCCTGGTTGGAAAGGTGAAGAATACAGGCCTGGTCGAGCTCCCCCTAGGGGAGAAGCTCACCACCCTTATCTATGAGATCGGGGGAGGTTCCTCATCACCCAACAAGAAGATCAAGGCAGTGCAGTCGGGCGGACCTTCGGGAGGGTGCATACCCGCCTCGAAGTTTGACACTCCCATCGACTATGAGACGCTCAATACCTTGGGCGCCATCATGGGCTCAGGCGGTATGGTCGTGATGGATCAGGACAACTGCATGGTCGATGTTGCGCGGTACTTCATCGAGTTCACCCACAAGGAGTCCTGCGGCAAGTGCGTTCCCTGTAGGGAAGGCCTCGCCCAGGAGCTAGCCCTGCTCAATGGTATAGTGGAGGGACGAGGCAAGGAGAGTGACCTTGTCCTTATGAAGGAACTTGGGCTGAACATCTGCGATACAGCTGTGTGTGGCCTTGGGCAATCGGCACCCAATCCTGTGCTGACAACCCTCACATATTTCAAGGAGGAGTACGAGGATCATATTCTGCGTCACCACTGTTCAAGCGGAACGTGTGAAGACCTCATAACAGCGTTGTGTGCCAACTCCTGTCCTATGCATATGGACATTCCTGCATACATTCAGCTGTTGAAGGAGAATCGTCTGGAGGAAGCATTCGCCTCTACCCTGCAGGACAACCCTCTTCCCGGGACTATAGGCAGAATCTGTCACTTCCACTGCCAGATGCGTTGTCGCCGAGAAACCATAGACGAAGCGGTCCACCAAGGGGAGATCCACCGCTATCTTGCAGACACTATCTACAAGATGGGGAGGGAAGAGACCATCTACCAGAAGCTTATTGACGGCAAGCATCCCGCAACAGGAAAATCCATAGCCATCGTAGGCTCTGGTCCTGCCGGCCTCGCTGCAGCATTCTACCTGGTCAGGCTAGGTCACGATGTTACCATCTATGATTCCCATGACAAGGGGGGAGGAGTCTTGCGCTTTGGAATCCCTTCCTATCGCCTTCCCAAGGAGGTTCTGGATAAGGAGCTTGAGATTTTCCCCATGCTGGGCATCAAGTTCGTCTATAACACGGAGTTGGGTAAGCAGATCAGCATGAAGGGTCTGCAAGACGAATACTCAGCGGTCATCCTGGCTGTGGGAGCCTACAGCCACATGGAACTGCAGATACCAGGTATCGAGCTGAAGGGCGTGCTACAAGGAACCGATCTGCTTGAACGGCTGGAAAAAGAGGAGGACGTTGAGATCGGCAAGCGCGTTGTCATCGTGGGAGGTGGGAACGTAGCCATCGATGCAGCACGTACTCTCTGGAGGAGAGGCTGTGATGTCACCGTCGCCTACCGCCGTGCCAAGGAGGATCTTCCTGCAAACAAGAGCGAGATCGAGGAGGCCCTTACCGAAGGGATCAAATTCTCCTTTATGTGTGCCCCTGTCCAGGTCATTGGCAATGCAGAGGGTCAGGTAGAGGCCTTTGAGGTTATGGAGATGGAGGGAGGCCCGTATGACCTGTCAGGCAGAAGAAAGCCACAGGCCACCCATAAGACACGCCGTATCCCCTGTGACACGGTAATCGTTGCCATTGGAGAGCAAGTCGATGACGGCCTGCTTACCCGAGAAGGCTTTGAGACCACAGAGAGGGGAAATGTCTCCATTGGAAGATACTCCTTCAAGACGAGTCTCCAAGGCGTGTACGCCATCGGAGATGTCGTAACCGGACCTTCCACTGCCGCTGAGGCGATGGGGTATGCCAAGGATGCAGCTTCTGTCATTGACTATGACCTGACCGGTAAGAAGCGCTTCGATACTTTGTTTGAGGAATTCTCCTACGCCAACGAGGTTCCCACGGAAATAGAGGCTATCAAGCCCGTTGCACCGAGGCATCTGAAGATCTCCGAACGCAGGGGGAACTTCTCTGAGGTGAACAGGGGCTATCTGGGCGAACAGGCACGGCAAGAGGCATCACGTTGCCTCAGGTGCGATATTCGCAACTTTGAGTCCAAGGAGGTCGCACATGGCTGATAATCTGATAACACTGAGCATAGACGGTCAACAAGTGACCGTTGAAAAGGGAACCACCATCTTGGACGCTTGCCTCAAGGTAGGCATCAAGATTCCGACCCTCTGCCATCTTGAGGATGTCTCCTCCCATGGCTCGTGCGGTGTCTGTGTGGTGGAGGTAAAAAATGCAAGACGTCTGGTACGTTCGTGCATATCGGCCGTGCAGCAAGGAATGGAGGTCACCACCAACAATGAGCGAATACGTGCATCAAGGAAACTGAACCTTGAGCTGGTGCTGGCCAACCACCCCTTGGAGTGCCTGACATGTGAGCGCAACCTCAACTGCGAACTGCAGAGCCTTGCCCATCAGCTTGGAGTCAGGGAGAGCAGGTTCCAAAGGACGAAGAAGAAGCTCCTTCCTTTGGATTATTCCTCTTCCTCCCTTGTCAGGGATCCCAACAAGTGTATCCTCTGTAACCGATGTGTTGAGGTCTGTGCCCAAGTGCAGGAAGTACATGCCATCGACATCATCGGAAGGGGCCTTCGAAGTAAGGTATCCACCTTTATGGACAGTGGGTTGGGAACGTCAGTCTGTACAAACTGCGGCCAATGCGCACTGGTCTGCCCGACAGGGGCTATAACCGAGAGATCCCATATCGAGGAGGTCTTTGCTGATATTGCAAACCCCAATCTCATCACTATGGTGCAGACCGCCCCAGCTATTCGTGTGGGCATCGGAGAGGCTATGGGTATGGGATGGGGGGCTCTGGTTACCGGCCAGATGGTAGCAGGTTTACGCAGGCTAGGTTTCTCCAAGGTTTTTGACACCCAGTTTGCCGCTGACCTCACCATTATGGAGGAGGGGCATGAGCTGATCAGTCGAATCCAGAAGAAGGGTGTCCTGCCCATGATCACCTCCTGCTCGCCAGGATGGATCAAGTACATCGAGCACTTCTACCCCGAACAGTTGGACCATCTTTCCACCTGCAAGTCTCCCCAGCAAATGTTTGGAGCCATTGCAAAGACCTATTATGCACAAGAGGCGGGAATCGACCCCAGAAATATCCGGGTCGTCTCCATCATGCCCTGTACTGCAAAGAAGTTTGAGGCGGGAAGAAGCGAGATGGACGGGGCTTTTGACTTCTGGAAGGAAGAACTCAAATTGTCCGAGGATGAACGCTTTGCTGATGTCGACTATGCCCTGACAACACGTGAACTTGCTTCGATGTTCAAGCGTGTGGGAATCCAGTTTTCATCCCTGCCCAACGAAGAGTTTGACAACCCCTTGGGCATGTCCACAGGAGCCGCCGTCATCTTTGGGGCGACAGGAGGTGTCATGGAGGCCGCGTTACGCACAGCCTATGAGGTGCTTACCAAGGAGACTCTGCCCTCTGTTGACTTTGAAGGGGTGCGTGGTATGGATGGCATCAAGGAGGCCACTGTCGATATCAACGGAACTCAGTTGCGCGTCGCCATTGCCCATAGTCTGGGTAAGGCTCGTATCCTGATGGATCAGATCAGCAGGGGAGAATCCCCCTATGCCTTCATAGAGGTCATGGCATGTCCTGGAGGATGTTTGGGTGGGGGAGGGCAACCCATCCCCACCAACGAGGTGATACGCAAGAAACGAGCGGAGTCCATCTATCAGGAGGATAGGAACTACGAGGTACGAAAGTCTCACGAAAACAGTGAGATACAGGCCCTCTATGAGAACTTCCTTATCAAACCTCTTGGAGAGAAGAGCCACCATCTGTTGCATACCTCCTATACCAAGAGGGGTCAGTACGGAGTGTTTTGAACCTAAGGAGAGCTGAGCAATAAGGTATTTCATTGTGTTCAGAGAGTAGTAGCCACCTGAACCATGAGGAAAACTGTAAATTTTCCTCATAGGGAAGGTGGTCTTCTTTTCTGGTGCAAATCTTAGATTCTTAATGTGAAACACATAAAACCACTGACAATAGGCCTTGTACACTCTCCTGGAACATCCTCAATACCATGCTCAGAATCTGAAAGGGCAGTACGCTTATCTCGATACGTTTCATAAGGAGTTTCTTAAGCGCTGTAGGATGACCTGTTCTATTAGTATGAATTATGGTACAATTACCTAGGCTCAACAAGTGGAGAAGCATAGGGCTGTGATAATATAACCTTATTTGATATAGTAACTTATGCTTTACAATTGCTTGTTGTATCGTGTATTTATTTCAATGGAGGATTACTATATGGATATGATCACAATGGAAAAATTGAAGGAACTACTGGCTAAGCGGTCAGATTGGTGTATCTCACTTTTCATGCCAACGTACCGTGCAGGTCAGAACACAGAACAGAATCCGATCAGGTATAAGAATTTGTTGGCGGAAGCCGAAAAGCAGCTTCTTGCTAAGGATCTTGGTAAGGCAAAGGTCGATGTGATTCTCAAGAAAGCCCGGAATTTGTTCGAGGCGAGTGCATTCTGGCAGCATCAGAGCGACGGCCTTTCCATCTTTATCGCAGACGACGTTCTCCATCTTTTCAGACTTCCTATCGCCTTTGCAGAGAAGGTGGTTGTAACCACCCGTTTCCATATCAAGCCGTTGCTTCCTCTGTTGAACAGTGACCGAACCTTCCATATCCTTGCGATCAGCCATAAACAGGTTCGCCTGTTTGCAGGGAACCAGTATGCCGCCGATGAGATTGATCTGGGTGACACACCGGTAGCCCTTTCGGAGACCTTGCCCAGTGAGTGGCCCAAACAGAACCTCCAATACCAGACTGGTACACCCTCGGCAGGAGGAACGCAGGCTGCCATGTACCATGGCCATGATAGTGGCAACGAGATCAAGGGGCGCCTGCAGAAATGGTTTCGCCTTATCGATAAGGAGGTGACAGAGCTCCTCTCGAATACACACTCCCCGTTGGTTCTCGCCGGGGTGGACAATCTTTTTCCCCTGTATAAAGAGGTAAACACGTACCCCAATCTGGTGGAAGAGGGGATATCTGGGAATCCTGATAGGATGAAGGCTAAAGACTTTCATCCCCTTGCTTGGGCAATTGTCGAGCCGATGTTCCTCAAGGATCGTAAAGCTGGTCTGGCGAAATATCAACAGCTTGCCGATACCGCCCAGACAACGACAGACGTTACCGAGGCAGTATTGGCTGCAAAGCACGGACGGGTCGAAACCCTCTTCGTTGCTCTTGGAGTGCAGGTATGGGGAAGCCTCGATCAGGAAAATGAGAAGGTGACCCTAAGTGATACCAAAAAACCTGGATATGAGGATCTTCTGGATCTGGCTGCTATCCATACATTGGTAAATGGTGGCTCAGTATTTGCTGTCTCCCCGGAAGATGTCCCTGCTAAGAGCCTAATTGCGGCTGTGCTTCGGTATTGAGTGAACATTATATGAACTTGGAACAACCACCCCCTCATGAGAAAATGTACAATTACTCATGAGGGGGGTGGTTTATTGTATGGCTCTGAAAAGGAGACCCCTAACCATTTCGGATACAATGTATATATACCTTCACCTGTATTGTCTATTCAGGTGATCTGTCAACGCTTACATTTTGTTTTCCAGGAGAAATCCATGCAAATCAGAGAGCAATTGCTCGATCAGCTAACCGAGAAACTCGACAGGATCCTGGCCTCCCAGTACTATGCACCACTGGCTTACGTCAGGCTTGCCCTAGCAGGGCTTCTCATGGAGGAGCTTGCCAGGTTTTCTGACCAGTCTAAACCCCTATCACTATAATTCCTCGAATCGGGGGTGAAGTCATTGAGGCTACACCAAGGCAAGCACCCTAAGCTCGGTGAATTCCTGGTGGAACAGATACGCTACGACCTGAGGCACGCTCCCTCAGACTTTGGCTACCCCAAGAATACCTGGACAGGCCCTCTTAAGAGCGTACTACTCATATAGGATACTCTGCGTACCAGGTAGGCTTTCACCCTAGGAGAGAGCCGCTTTAGAAAGGTTGTCGCACAACCTTTACGTCTTATACAATCCCCAATACGTCCAAAGACTCTTGTTGATCGCCACTCACAAAGGGCGTCTTTGCTGTCGTTGGTAGTGGCAAGAATGAGTCTGTTCTGTAGGGGAATTTTGGTCTGTTCATCACCAGTATAGTCTCTTCGTTTTTTGGATAGGTCTTCAAATATATAGCACTGTTTTTTTTGTAGAAATTATATATTTGCTTATGTGGATAGCACTTGATGTTGGCATTGAAATATGGTACCAAGTATATAGGAGTCAATATAACATGCGCAAATACTAGGGCGTACAATATATTTGGATGGTATGCAAAAGGCTTGCACATGCAGTTCATCCGCGAAGTTACATAAGGAGAATACACATAATGAAAAACAAAACAGACAACAGTGGAAACCGTGGGAAATATTCGAAATTCTTTGCTATGATAGCAACCTCAATGGTTGTCATGTTCTTATTGATGTATTTGAATTCCTACAAAATTATCGACCATGCTTGGTTCAGCGAAACCCGGTTGTTCATGACGCTTATAATGGGTGCTTCCATGATAGTGGTCATGCTCTCTTTCATGCTGGGGATGTACAAAAACAAGAAAGCGAATGTCTTGATCTATATTGGTGCTTTCCTGCTCTTGGGTTCTGCCCTGTTTCTGGTCCGAAGCCAGATAACTGTTACCTCAGTGGACTATATGGAAGGCATGATCCCTCATCATTCTATCGCGATCCTTACCAGTGACCGTGCTCAGATTGAAGACGCTCGTGTGCGAAAACTGGCTGACCAGATCATTGAGGCCCAGCGAAGGGAGATCAAGGAGATGGAGTGGCTTATCAAGGATATCAGAGCCAACGGAGCGGCTACCACCCAAGGAGAAGCTGAGGCAAGACCTGTTCCGGAATTCTCCGGTACTTCCCAATAATATCGACCTTGACATCTAAGTGAGTTGGAGGCTTCACTGCATCGGCAGTGGAGCCTCTTCTGTCTGTCATGGCACTGATTGTTTTGCCTTTGCTTGCTTTTTGAACCAATTCAGTTCATGCTTTACGTGATGAACAATGAAGAGAGGCTGAATGCCAATGGGTATTAAAGATATTGCCAAGGACTGTGGGGTTTCTGTTGCTACAGTCTCACGTGTGCTCAATGGGACCAAATTTGTAAGCAAGGATTTGCAGGAGAGGGTTCTCGCCTCCATTGAACGACAGGGGTATGTTGCCGACCATATTGCACGCAGTATGGTCCTGAAAAAGACTTTCACCATAGGCCTCATCATTCCCAACATCTCAGACATGTACCATCAGATGGTGTTCAGCAGTGTGGAGAGCACGTTAGAGGCCTCAGGCTACAAAGTGCTGGTATGTAGGGTACAGGATACCCTCCGCAATGAGCGCATCTACTTGGATTTGCTTCTGCAAAACCGAGTAGACGGCATCATCCTCATGCATGAGAGCAATAACCCTGATGTGTACGCCCAGTTGAAGAAGACCCAAGTTCCCATTGTGCTCGCGGGTATCGATATTCCGGGACTCCAGTTCCCCCAGGTAAGGATCGATGACTTTTCAGCTGCATTGGATGGGACCAGATATCTACTCAAAATGGGACACAAACGGATTGGTCTCATTGCAGGAAGTGGCTATTCTGTGGGTGATAAACGTCTCGAGGGATATAAGATAGCCCTTGATGAGTACACTATCCCCTTTGACGAATCCCTTCTGGAAGGGGGGAATTACACCATTGAAAGCGGATATCAGGCGATGCATGCCCTTCTGAAGCGAAATCCTTCCCTAGATGCAGTGTTTGTGCTCAGCGATGAGATGGCAGTCGGTGCCCTCTCTTGTGCCTTTGAGCAACATCTCTCTGTACCTAAGGATCTTTCCTTGCTAGGATTTGATGGGATAACGCTTTCCACTTTCACCACGCCAAAACTTACCACCATCAGTCAGCCCATATCTGAAATAGGACAGAAGGCCGCCACTATCCTGTTGCAGATGTTGCAAACCAAGGAGCCTGTAGCCAAATTGACGTTGCTTCCCTACACCATTAGAGAAGGTGGTTCGTGCAGGCCAAACCGCTAATGAGATACACATAACAAAAAAGCTACCATGCAGGTATGAGGACATGTGTACGTTCTGGCTTTAGAAAAGAATGTGAAAGAGTAAGAATACATAGGACAAAGTGTAAAGGGCAAATGTTTTTCTTGACGGGAAAACGTTTACCCCATACTATAGTAACCATACCTGGTATAGGGAGCATGTTATGAAACTGACAATTCTAGGGGCTGCTAGTCCACGATTTCCCCTGTTATTGCACTCGCTTCTCAAGCGGAGTGATATCCGGCTTGATGAGCTTTTTCTTTATGATATTGATGAGCAGAAGCTCTCCCTCATCTCTGAGACCATCATTTCTGAACTGCAGGCGAACGTTCGTCCTGCCTTTAGCCTACATATTGCCTCTACGCTCATTGAAGCGGTAGAGGATGCTGACTATATCTTCTCCTCCATACGGGTTGGAGGACAGGATGCACGCATCATTGATGAAAGGACTCCTCTGGAGCTTGGTCAGATAGGGCAGGAGACGGTAGGGGTGGGAGGATTCTTCCTGGCTTTGCGGACTATCCCGGTTGTATTGGCACAGATAGAGGTTATACAGAGGCATGCTCCGCATGCCTGGGTCATCAACTTTACCAATCCATCTGGTCTGGTCACCCAGGCTGTGAAGAGCATAACGGGTTTTGAGAAGATCATCGGCATCTGTGATGCCCCCGAGCTTATAGCCACCCATGTTGCCACCATCTACGGCTGTAGTGACCAGGATGTCGCTCTGCAGTACTTTGGTCTGAACCATCTGGGATGGGTGCACTCCGTTGAGGTCAACGGTGTACAGAAGCTTGGGGATCTGATTGCAAACCATAGTGAAGAGTTCATCGCCTTGGAACCCTTTTATGCAGGCATGCGCTCTCATATGCTCTCTACCTGCCTTATTCCCAATGAGTACCTGTACTACTATTTGCAAACCGCCAGTGTCCTCGCTAACCAGAAAAAGGCCTCCCTGGGTAGGGCAGAGAGCATCAAGGCCCTTGATGACTGGCTGTACGGCTCCCTGTCATCGCACAAAGGCTCTGCCATTGAACTGTACAACACCTATATCGACAAGCGAAACGGAAGCTATATGCAGATGGAGTCTGGCTATGACAGGAATATTCCCCAGACATTCTCACTGTTGGATATGGATAACTCCAAGGGCTATGATGCGATAGCATTGAATGCTCTCTCCTCGTTGCAACGCGGTGAGGGCGATACCCTCATCCTCAATATTGCAAACAATGGCTACTGTCCTTCCCTGGAGGATGGGGATATTGTTGAGGTCTCCTCTTCCCTTGTACAGGGCAGATTCCAAGGCATTTCTTGCTGTCCTGAACTTTGTGAAGAGGCATGGGATCTGATCATACAGATGAAGCGGTATGAGAGGCAGGTAGTGAAGGCCATCAAGGAGAAGAGAGAAGAAGAGGCTGTGAAGGCTCTGGCCTTACATCCCTTTGTGCAAGAAAGTCAGGCTTTGTCGTTGTTCTCTGCAATGCGTGATGCTCATCAGAAGGGCGGTTCACCCGCAATCTTGGTATAGGCGATGGAAAGTAAGAAACCGATATTGACCATAGGGCCCATCTTCTGTGACCTGCTGCTACAAGGGTATGAACGAATGCCCTTCAAGGGGGAAGAGCTCTACCTACAGGACTATACCATCTCCCTTGGCGGCAATGCGATCATAGCAAGTGCCCTGTCCCAGCTGAACATCCCCAGTGGCCTGCTTGCCACAGTCGGCGATGACCTTATGGGTGAATACCTGGTTCGCCTGATGAAGAGCAAAGGGATCATGCAAGACCATATCATCACGCTGAAGAACATGAAGACCAATCTGAGTTGCATCTTCACCCAGAACGGGGATCGTTCGTTCCTGACATGGGTGCAAAGACAGGCATTCCAGAAAGGGCTGAAGCAGCATCTGATCTCCCTTAAAGCGAAAGATTTCTCCCATATCCATCTCTCCTTTGAACTGCTGAACCTCCCGTATGTGCACGCTTTTCTTGAGGAAGCCCGAACTGCAGGGGTCACCATTTCCACTGATCTGGGGTTTCAGGACGCACAGGGGTGGGACGTTCAGATGTTCACGATCCTATCCTATGTGGATTATTTCTTTCCCAATATCGATGAGGCGAGACTCATTACAGGAGGTTCCTCCCTTTCCCAGATGTTGGAGAAACTTGCCCTTTGGGTAGAGGAGCCGGTCATAACACTGGGGGAGCAGGGAGTTGCCGCCCTTTCCAAGGAACATGGCATACTGTTTGTACCTGCTCCTTCTGTTGAGGTATGCAACACAACAGGCTCTGGTGACTCTTTTGTCGCCGGCTTCTTGTATGGGCGTTACCATGGCAAGTCACTGTATGAATCATTGCAGATAGGGGTTGTCACCGGCTCTCTTACCGCATCCTCGGCCGAGTCTGTCTCATCCGAAATCTCAGAGGAAGCACTAAAAAGGGGAGGGATCTTACATGCATAGACAACGCTATTCGATGATGAGAAGAAACGAGATACTACATGGTATCCTATTTATCCTGCCTCTGCTTGCAGGACTCTCTGTCTTCTACTTCTACTCCTTTTTCCAGAACTTCTATCTCAGCTTCACTGAATTTGGATCCTTTGGGAAGCCTCAGTTTACCGGACTGGAAAACTACAGAAGGCTTTTTGAGGATCCCAAGTTCTACCGCTCGCTCAACAATACACTTATCTATGTTCTGGTTTGTGTCCCCTCGATAGTTGTGATCGCCACCTTGTCAGCCTTTATGCTCAACCAGATCAAGAAGGGAAGCTCTTTTTTCCGTACAGCCCTGTTTATCCCTGCAATAACGATGCCCGCCGCAATAGGAATCCTCTGGAGGTGGTTGTTCAACTATAAGTTTGGCATCATCAACGTGTTTCTCAACCGCTTCGGTCTGCAAAACATTGCCTGGCTCAGTGAATCCTCTGTGGTCATCTACTCTATCAGCATTGTCCTCATCTGGTCACTGGTCAGTGTCCAGATGGTTGTCCTGTTGGCGGGACTGCAACAGATCCCTCACATGTATTATGAGGCGGCCCTTATCGATGGGGCATCTTCAGTCCAGTGTTTCTTCCGCATTACGTTACCTTTGCTTTCGCCGACACTCTTCTTTGTCATCATCATTACCACCATCAATGTATTTCAGATCTTTGACTTCATTTTCCTGATGATTCGTCCTACAGCGTTGGCGATTCAGTATTCGATGTCCTTGGTCTATTATTTTTATGACAGGAGCTTTGTCGCCTTCGAAAAAGGATATGGGGTCGCTATATCGATTGTATTGTTCTTCATCATCCTACTGATGACAGCGATACAGTTTCGCCTGCAGAAACGTTGGGTCCACTACACCTAGGAGGGGCAAGCTATGATGGTACAAAAGAAGGGTCAGGGACTAGCCTATCTGTTGCTCGGCCTTGCAACCCTCACGACTGTTTTTCCCTTCATCTGGATGTTTCTCACCTCGGTGAAGACCTATGAGCAAGCGATAAGGATTCCTCCTATTCTCATTCCCAAAACATTCCAGTGGGTGAACTACGCAATCATTGCTGAGAAATTCCCTTTTGCCCAACTGTATTTGAACACCTTTGTTGTGGTCTGTATGGTTGTACTGGGGAACCTGTTGGTATGTTCACTTGCCGCATACTCCTTTGCCAGACTGCGCTTTCCAGGGCGAGACCTGCTGTTTATGGTGATAATCGGCCTTCTGATGGTGCCCGGTCAGATTTTCCTGGTCCCTCACTATCAGATCATGGTCGGCCTAAAGCTGACCAATACGCTGTTTGCCTTAGCCCTCCCTGGAGTCTTTCGAGTGTTTGGGGTGTTTCTCCTTCGTCAAGTCTTTCTTTCCATTCCCCGGGAGCTCGACGAGGCTGCCTTAGTCGATGGCGCTGGCTATGGCAGGATCTATGCACGAATTCTGATGCCACTGGCTACATCAGGACTAGTTTCCTTAGGTATCCTCACTGCCTTATGGACGTGGACAGACCTCATGTGGCCTCTCATCGTAAACAGATCCCTGGACAGGCTTACTCTTTCGGCAGGTCTTGCTTTCCTTATCGGGGAGCACACAACCTACTACGAACAGGTCATGGCTGGAGGGGTTATCTCTTCCCTTCCCATCATTGTCATCTTTGTATTCTTCCAACGGTACATCATTGAAGGGATCGCAGCGAGCGGTATCAAGGGATAGGAAAGGAGGTTCTCATGGTTGATTTTCTGGTCATTACAGCTCACCCGGATGATGAGGTTGCTGTAGCCGGTCTTTTGCTCAGTGCTAAGAGTAGTGGGTGTTCTACCGCTCTCATCTGCCTTACCCAAGGTGAGAGCGGTGGCTTCGCTGAACAGCAGCAACGGGTTGCAGAGTTGCACAACTCTGTCCAGCTGTTGCAGCTTGATTATTTCAAGCTGCTGGATTTTCCCGATGCTGGCATCGAGTTCACTACAGAAGGGGTCGATCGCCTCATCCCACTGCTACGGGAGTGCGAGGCACGCACATTGCTTACCATCCATCCCGATGACTATCATCCTGACCATAAGGCTGTCTCCCAGTTGGTTGACCGGGCGGTCTTTGTGTCTGGACTGAACAAATACTCACAGCAAGGGAAGACCTGGCACCCTTCCCAGGTACTCTATTTCTCCCTGGATCCGAAGAGCAACCCCAGAAGGGCCGATGTCGTTGTGGACATAACAGCGTTCATGGAGACAAAGCATAAGGTCTTGCAAGCCTATGCTTCACAGGAACTTGAGCAGATGGTGGTCTCGTGGTCGGTCCAGATGGGATTCCTTGGGGGATTTCCCTATGCCGAAGGGTTTTATGTAAAACAGCCGCTTAGGCTTGATGGAGCGAAAGCTCTGCTCAATACAAGCAAAAGTGGTCGTTGAGTAAGGTTTCATATCCTACCCTTGAGGGTGGGAATACAATAGGAGGTCGTATGAAAAAATTAGCAATTGCTTGTGTATTGTTCCTTTTGGTAGGGACTATGGTATTTGCAGCTGGGGCAAAGGAGACAGGACCCCAAACATTGACACTGGCACTGTGGGACGAGTATCAGAAGCCAGCCATCCAGAAGATTGTTGACCAGTACAATGCATCACAGCAAAAAGTGCAGGTCGAGATTGAATTGACTCCATGGGGAAGCTATTGGACCAAGCTGGACGCAGCTGCAGGTTCCGGTGAGGCTCCCGATGTATTTTGGATGAATACCTACCTGCCCAAATATGTGGAAGGTGATATTCTGGTTCCTCTTGATGACCTTATCAAGCGCGACTCTATCGATATGGGCAACTATGTCGATGCAACTGTAGAGATGAGCAGGTATCAGGGAAAACAGTGGGGAATGCCCAAGGGCCTTGACTCTGTTGCTGTGGCCTTGAACCTGGATATATTCAAGAAATATGGTGTCACCCCACCTCAGTCAGGTTGGACTTGGAGTGATATGGTTGCAACTGCGAGCAAGCTTCGCGATGCCATCAAGAAGGCCGGTGGTGATGAGTACCCTATCCTTATGGAACTCGATCCCCAGCCCTCCCATTTCAACTTTGTCTTCCAGACAGGTGGCTATGTCATCAACAAGGATTTTACCAAGTCCGGCTATGATCTTCCTGAGACCACATTGGCATTTCAGCGTGTTGTCGACCTTTTGAACAACAAGCTGTTGGCTCCCTATGTGGTGCTTTCGGATACCAATGGAACAGACCTGTTCCTTTCTGAGAAGGGTGCCATGCTGTTCGTGGGTTCCTGGAAGTCTGCTGTGTTGGAAAACTCCTCCATTGCCGAGAAGGGAAACTGCACGTTGGTGACCATGCCCAGCCAGGAAGCTGGTAACACTTCAGTCCTCGGTGGTTTGAGCTATGTGATCTCGAAGTTCACCAAAGACAAGGATGCGGCTTGGGATTTTGTGAAGTACATCACAGGTGAGCAGGGCAACATCATCCAGGCTGAAGAGGGGATTGATATTCCTGCCTATAAGGATGCACAACAGGCCTATCTGCAGAATTTCGAGAACCTCAACAGCGAGGTGTTCTTCCAGGCTGCTGAGAACGCTGTCCCATTTCCAGCAGGTATTGACTTTACCCGCTGGTATGGCATCGTAACAGATAACGCAGCAAGGATCTTTGCCCAGGAGGTAACTCCCAAGGCAGGTACTGATGCAATTTTTGCTGGAATGCAGGCAGTACTGGACAAGTAAACTCATCATGCAGGGTCCTAGGATTCTGATAGGGTAGGACTAAAGTTTTGGTAGGGGGTAGTGTTGTATGGCACTACCTCCCCTTAATGATAGAGAGAATCTCCATTGCTCGCCGCTAATTCCTCTGGCATAAGGTGCCCTGTAGATTATACCCGTATACATTTCATTGACTCAAATCCTGTTGTATGCTTCTGTATTCATTCTGAATATATTTGAGGGTTTTGAGTCAAATTGTCTTCGAATTTTTCCTATTTACTTTTCTGCTATAGCCGTCTTTTTTCCTATAGCTTGGAATTTTATCGTATTCAGCAGAAAATGATGCTACTATTTACCTGGAACAATGTCTGATGAGGTCTCTGACAATTGGAACAGGGCGTCAACACTTGCAGGATCAGGGAGCGACCTGGCCAGTTGTCGTATATGGTCATAAGAAGCGGTTGTGCAGATCTGCTCTTAGTACGAATTACAGCAAATACTGGACGTAGGTATCGGTGAAGCAGCATCTGAGTTTACGCTGATATAGGAGATGAAATGCAGAAAAGCCCCCTAGCGAGAGGTTGGATAATTCTCACGTTAGTTGTCTCGCTCATAGCGATAGGCACGTTTGGGTATATGACGCTCACCAACTCATCCTTCATCGACGGGCTCTACATGACGATTATCACGATATCGACTGTGGGAAACCGCGAGATAGTCGATTTGACCCCTGCTGGGGAGATATTCACCATATTCATCATTCTCGGCGGAATAGGTATTGTCTCCTTCTCGTTGTTGGAAGCGGTTTCGTTTCTTATCGATGGTGGAGTGAAGCGGATTTTTAGGAGAAGAGCGATGGAGAAACAGATTTCCTTGATGGCTGACCATATCATTGTATGCGGTGCTGGACAGACCGGTTCTAGCGTCATCGAACAGTTCATCCTTTCAAAGACACAATTTATTGTTGTTGAGCACCTTGAGCAGCGGGCAATGGAGCTTGAAGAGGAGGGTGTCACCGTCATTTGTGGAGATGCCACCAACGAGGAGGTACTCATCCAGGCAGGAATCACGAAAGCCAAGGGTTTGGTGAGTTGCCTTGAGAACGACGCCCAGAATGTCTATACCATCCTTACTGCAAGGGGCTTGAATCCCAAGCTCTATATTGTAGCCCGGTCGATAGAGAAAGGTTCTGCACAAAAACTGAAACGGGCTGGAGCTGACAAAACCATCTCCCCCAATGAGATTGGGGGGATCAGGATGGCATATCTCATGCTCAAGCCCCATGTCGTGTCCTTTTTGGATATCGTCACCCGTTTCGATGACGAACTGCTGGAGCTTGGAGAGGTCACCGTCCAATCGGATTCCGAAATTTCAGACCTCATGATCAAGGAAGCCGGTATTCCCCAACGCACTGGCTTGATAATCATCGCCATACGGAATCCTGATCAGAAGTTACGCTTCAATCCAGGGCCCTCCGAACGGTTGCCTCCTGGGATCAGCATGCTGGTTCTGGGAAAACCTGACAAGATAGAGATGCTCAGAGCCATTGCTTCCGCTAAAGGCTAGAAAAATTGGAAAAAAGACAAAAAGGGAGACCGTTGCAGATCATGCAACGGTCTCCCTGTTAGTAGCTAGAGAACTGCTTAGGCCTTATAGGCTCCTGGCTTGATCTCGTTACCGAACTCAGCCTTGGCCTTCTCAATCTTGGCGATCTGCTCGTCCCACTTCTTGAAGATGAATTCTGGTGCATGTGCATCCATCTTCTTGAAATAGGCTTTTGACCTCTCGAGCTTGTCGACCCACTTGGTACAGCGGAACGTAAACTGGTAGGTGTACTCAGCCTCTGTGTAGTCGTAGTCGAGATGCTTCTTGAACAGGACCTTCAGATCCTTGAACAGGGGAATCTTTCCATTGGGAGTATCATAGGCTTCATACTCGTTATGGATACGACCCTCTGCCCAATGCAGCCACACCTTCTTGGCGAGTTTGTCGTTACAGAACTTGCCATTCTCATCCCTGAGGAAGTAGTTGGTGGAGAATACTTTGGGAACCTGCTTCATACCCTTCACGAAATCAATGTTGTTCTTGGTGTACTCACCAAGGGGGTAGGAGACAAAGTCCATGTTTGCCATGGGGCTTGGGTTACGAACACCCTCTTTACCAAGGGTAGCACTTGTGGTCTCACTTTCAAGGGTACAAGCCTTGATAAGGATACCGTCTTCCCAAGTGGCTGACTCTTCAACAGGAACACTGGTGTCGCTGTCACGTCCGCCATAGAGGATACCTTCGACCACTACGCCCTGTTTGGCGTCAAAACCTTCTTTGTCGAAGTTTTCGAGGTAGTCAAGGCGCATGGTGTAGCGGGCATTGCCGTGTGCTACGGGGATCTCATTGCCCTTAGCATCCTTCTTGCCTTCGAACCAGTCCTTTCCACTATGGTTATCACCCTTCTTGGGGGTGTCTAGACCGGAACCGAGCCAGTACGGATTGTTGTCTGGTCCTCTGAGGACGTTGGAGAAGATGATCTCCTGCTCGATCATGAGGTTTTCGAAGATTACAGGATCGTCTTCAGCATTAACATCCTTGATGATGCCGAAAATTCCCTGCTCAACGTTAACACCTCTAAACTCACCGTCAATGTTGCGGAAATATGCGATGTCATCCCCTACGATCTCCTCACCTGGGATCATGGCAGTGGAGGTCTTTCCACAAGCTGAAGGATAGGCTCCTGCAAAGTAGGTTCTTCTCTTCTTGTCCTTGTCGATGGCAGCCATAAGGAACATGTGCTCACACAACCAGCCTTCCTTGCCGCTCTTGTTGATGGCAAGACGCATGGAGTGCTTCTTCAGACCAATGGAGTTTCCTGCATACTGGTCATTCATCGAATAGACGATGTTGTTCTGGGTATCCATGTAGATACGGCGCTTGTCAATGTTGACAGAGGTGTTTCTTTCGTCAAGCTCACCAGCTGAGTGGATGAACCTAAAGAAGTCATCCTTGTTTTTCATCTTCATGAAGTGCTCATAGCCGGGGCGGTAGAGGATGGACTCGGAGTGCGCAACATACCAGGAATCGGTGAATTGTACACAAGGGATGGTAAAATCGGAATGGGCAGGACCTTCACAGAAGAACTTCACTACAGTGTCTTTGCCTTCCATGATGTTTTCTGCAATGCCCATGATCTCAGCAAGTCCCTGTTCATACTCAACTGAGTTGAGACTCTTCATGTTCTCAAGGTTTTCCTTGTAGACCAAGTAACGGGTGTTGACCTTGTCCCGTGCCTGATCTCCGTAGCCGTCCCAGTGGATGGTCTGCTCTTTCTTGGCAAGCTGGAACTCTTCGCCGATCTCAAGTGCCTTGGCCTTGATGTATTCTTCATCAGCTTTGCTGTCATCACAGACATAAATGGACTTGGGATTGCAATGCTTTGCAAAGGTGCCGATAAAATCAACGACCTTTTCATTCTCAAGTTTCATGAGTTTGGCATAGCTTGCCTCACTCAACTTTTCTTTCAATAACGATGTGTACTTTGAACCCATATGATAGCTCCTTTGGATAGTTTCTTATCGAGTCTTTGCACATAATACAATGCATAAAGCGATTAATCAAGGGAGGGGAAAAATTAACTCTTTATACAATATTATAATGCTAGGATTAAACCTAAGCTATATCGTTATCAAAAGGAACGTAACAAGACTGAGAGCAACCAAAAAAACCCTCTCAGACATGTTATAACGACTATTTGCCATACGGTTTTACTCAGATATTAATGTTTCTTTTACGAGGTATAAAAACCCTGTTTTCCAGTAATTTTACTCTACCTGCCCCCTGATCGTCCTTGCCTGCCGACCCAATTGCTCAGGAAGGCACTTGGGATTTTCTCGTTCGACTGGAACGTAGGTACGGGCAATGGATTCTCTAGGAAACAGGAGAATCCCTACGTACCAAACTTCTTATATATTGACAGCTATCTATATGAATAGTACTGTTTACTTAGTATATACAAGAATTATGACACGGGTTTAGCTATAAACGTCATGATAAGGGAAGGGCTTGATGCAAAATAAAGAGAAAAATCACCAGCAGGACCTGGATACTGGGATGGGTATGTTTGAGAAGCTCCTGTCGTTTTGGGTCTTGGTGTGTATGGTTCTAGGGGTTCTCGTCGGAGTCTATCTCCCTGGCATCCCCCAGTTCTTGTCCCAATTCGAATATGCTAACGTTTCCATCCCGGTAGCCATCCTGATCTGGATAATGATGTATCCGATGATGCTCAAGATTGATTTTGCCAGTGTCAGGGAGATAGGGAAAAATCCCAAGGGCCTTGTTGTGACTTGGGTGACAAACTGGCTGATAAAGCCCTTCAGCATGTATCTGATCGCCCTGTTCTTCTTTACTGTGGTGTACAGGAACCTGATAAGCCCAAATCAAGGCCGGGAATATCTGGCAGGAGCCGTCCTATTGGGAGCTGCCCCCTGTACCGCCATGGTATTTGTCTGGAGCCACCTCACCAAAGGGAATCCTGCCTATACCCTGGTTCAGGTAGCAACGAATGACCTGATCATCCTTGTCGCCTTCGTCCCCATAGTCGGGTTGTTGCTTGGCATCAGCGGCATAGCGATTCCCTGGGTGACCTTGTTACTGTCGGTCGTGCTGTTTGTAGTAATCCCACTTGGTGCGGGATGGCTCTCGCGTACCCTAATCATAAGAAGACGTGGTCTTGCATATCTTGAAGGCAGATTCATTCCCAAATTCAATGCCATTACCATTGTAGGATTGTTGCTGACGCTGCTTATCATCTTTTCGTTCCAGGGACAGACCATAGTGGACAACCCTCTTCACATTCTCCTGATCGCCATACCTTTGGGCATACAGACCTTCTTCATCTTCTTTGTCGCGTATCTTTGGGCAAAGGCATGGAAACTCCCTCATGACATTGCAGCTCCCGCTGCAATGATAGGGGCTTCGAATTTCTTTGAACTTGCCGTAGCTGTAGCGATATCGCTGTTCGGCCTTCGCTCAGGGGCGGCAGTGGCAACGGTCGTGGGTGTCCTTGTCGAGGTTCCTCTCATGCTAGCCCTCGTCAAGATAGCCAACCGCACCAGAATCTGGTTCCCCAAGGAAAATGCCTGAGTATTTATTCAGGTGCCTGAACGCTACTCCCAAGCAATGTCTTGTCAGGATGTCTCTTGAGGACCCCCTTCATGAACAGGCCCATAAACACCAAGGCAAAGGTGGTCAGGACAAATCGCACAAGGGCAAAGCTCAAGCCCAGGAACTTGACCTCAACCATAAGTTGGGGGATCTTCAGAGCCGCCCAGGCGCCTAAGAAAATGACCACATTTGTGATGCTGGCTCCCTTGTTCAACAGGGAAGCGGCAAGTGGGAAGGCTACATACAGAGGTCCTGTGGGTAGCGTCCCCAGTGCTAGGGAAAGGAAACCGCCTCGAATGCCCGAGTCATTGCCCAGCCACTTCTTGATATTGTCCTTGGGAAGCCAGACCTCCATCAGTCCCATGAGGATGAATACGGGAGGAAGAATGAAAACCATCTCCAGCAAGTACTCCCAAGTGACACGGGACGAACGAGTGGCCAGCTCAGGTGCCCATACGAACAGGGCAATGAATACGAGTGCGACCCCAAGGGGTAGCTTGAATCTTTTCAGTATGTTTTTCATAGGATCATCCCCATCAGAAAGGCAATAAGAAGTGCCGCGATGATACCCAACCCATTGCGCAGGAGGGTAAACCTCTTTCCAAGGATCTTCATCTCCATGGGAGCGGTAACCACCCCTACCATTACCAGGGTGGTAATGAAGGCTGATATGGTCATCACTGTCGCCCCCGACCGCAACAGCGACCCTGCCAGGGGGAAGGCCACCAAGGAGGGTATCAGGGTGAGAGCTCCGATGACAGCGGCTGTTATGGTTGCCAGGAAACCAGCTTCAGCACCGATGAGGCTCGAAATTTTCTCAGGTGTCAAAATACCCAGGATAAGGCCTACGATCCCAAGCATCGCCAGCAGGGCAGGGGCAGTCTTGAGCAGGGAAGCAAGCGCCACCTTGAAGGCCTTCTTTGTCTTTTCCCGGCTTTTGGCAAGCGAGAATACAAGTGCTACGGTCAATAGTGCATATATGATAATGATTGTCGCCATCTAATCTCTCTCCTTTGTGAAAGTGCGTGGGTGCTGTCCTGTCTTCAGATAGGGGCCTTGGTCTCATAGGTCTCTATCACCTGTTCGATACGGGCTTTTCGTTCTTTGAGGACACCTATCCAGATGTGTAACTCCAATTTTCCTTTCTTTGTAATTGTATAGACACGCCTTTTGGGCCCCTGCCCTGCCTCTTTCCAGACAGAAGAGACCATATCCTGGTCCTCCATTTTCCGCAGGGTCCTGTACAGCGATCCTATATTGAGGTCATCGCCGCTAAAGCCAAAATCTGAGAGCTGTTCGATGAGGCCATAGCCATAGCCCTCCCCATCAAATAGCAACAACAAGAGGCATATCTCCAGCAGCCTCTCCATCTTCTGGTGTTTGGTGTCACAGCATGGTGATGATCGCTTTTGCATGCAATTCCTCCCTCTCTCGTTTGTTTCTTTGTCTCATATTTCTATGTTTCGATAGATTTTTTTTCTCATGTCATCTTTTCTTTCTGCCAATGTTCCACTCTTGGGGATTAATTTTGAGGAGCTCTTCAGTAAGTACCATTACCGTATAGGTTGCTAAATAGATGATATTTGTATACCTAGTATCCATCAGGCTATATTCAATATGCATATAGTAAGCAAACCATTCATTATTGTCAAGCTGAGACTTGCTGTTTGCCTGGAATGCTAGGAATGTGATGAGGCTCTTTTTCTTGTCAGATGCTTTGGTGTATCAGCATACAGTATCCAAGGAGGAGATAAGGAGGCACCCAGTAGCGGCGAGATTTTTCCCTTTAGGAAGAAAATTTTCACCCAATACCCAATATAACCCCTGCAGACGATGCACTGAATTCCTAGAGGAAAACGAGTCTGAAACCCCACAGGAATTTGTGGTATAGTTACCTGACCCCACCAGAGAGTGACACTTCTCTAGCAGGGAGTCTGGAGGATCTATGAAAATACTCTGTTGTGCTGATATCCACATGGGGAGGATCCCCTCTGTAGCGTATGAGGGGACTCTTCTCAGTCATACCAGCTGGGATGCGATAGTAGGGAAAGTCCTTGAACTGAGTGTTGATGTCCTCGTAATTGCCGGTGATGTGGTGGAGCAGGAGGAGCACTGGTTTGAAGCCTATGGTCCCCTTCTTTCAGGACTGGAGAAACTCGGCAAGGAGGGTGTCGGTGTCATAGCAGTAGGGGGCAATCATGACTACTCAGTCTTTCCCCAATTGGCAAAGCATAGCCCCCACATCAAGGTATTGGGTCTTGGAGGTACATGGCAGCGGTATGACTACAAGGGTGTACGCTTTGTTGGGTGGTCTTTTGATCAGCGACATATGAAGGAGAATCCTCTGGAGAGCTTCCCCGAGGATTTTGTTGATACATCCCTTCCTATTGTGGGTCTGCTCCACTGTGAAGTGGGGTCAGTATCATCCTATGCCCCTGTCCCCAGCAATGCGTTTTCACAAAAGCCAATCCCTTGGTGGGTGCTCGGACATATCCATAAGGGAGGTTTCATCAAAGGGGGAAACGCTTTCTACTGCGGTTCCCCCTACGCCCTGGACAGCAATGAAGAGGGCCCTCATGGTGTGTGGCTTCTCGAGGACAAAGGGAACGTAAGCAAACCTTCATTTTCTTCCTGGAAAGAGCCTGAATTGGTACCCCTCTGTCCGTATCGCTTTGAGCGCTGCACCATTGACCTCGATGGTGCTTCTTCAGAAGAGGATGTCCGAACAAAGCTTACCCAACAGCTGAGGGAGTTTGCCTTCTCCTTGCAAAGCGAGGGGACCTTGTTTTGCAAGCTTGTCCTAGAAGGAGCCATTGAACGATCATTGGACATCACCAGGATACTCTCCTCTGAAAACCTGGAGAGCCTGTGGATCCCTGTAGGGAGGTGCACAGTTCGAATCCTCAGCCCTTATGTGGACAACACTGTCCTGGATGTCGATCTTGATCAGCTCAAGGAAGGAAAAGATTCCATCGCCCTGTTGGCAAACAAACTGCTCGATGACCATGCAATCCAGAAGATGGCCCGACACTACAAAGCCCTGGATGAGGAAAGCTTCAATGCCCACCCATACCAACTTCTGGAAAAAACAGTCAAGGGTGACGAGGAGTATGAGGCCCTTGCCCGGCAAGCGGCCAAACGCCTCTTGTTCGCCATGATACAAGGGCGGGAAGGGGGTAGGCCATGAGTAAGAAATTCTGGCTAGAACAAATACAGCTCCATACAAGTCCTGGTTTTTCCTATGGGACATTCCCCCCTGTAGAAAAGCTCGGTGAGCATCTGAATGTGATCTGGGGGCCGAATGCCGTAGGCAAGTCCACCCTTACGCGTGCCATGCGTTGCCTCATCTGGGATACCCGATACAGCAATGCCATAGAGGCAGAAGGTATTATGTGGACACCTGACTCCGAGTGGAGTCTCATCCTTGCCAAAGGAAAGCTTATTCAGACACGATTGAATGACAACCAGAGACTCCTGCTTCCAGGGCGCAACGATGAGCTGAGCGAGAGCTACTGGTTTACCCTGCATGAACTGCTACAGGAAGATGAAAGATCTACAGAAGCTTTCCTCCGTCAGGTTCGTACCAGCATGCAGGGGGGAGTGGACCTTGCATTCGCGTCTCAACAAGCTGGAGGGACCCACTCGTTTTCCAGCGGAAACATTGCGCAAGCCAAACTGGTACGAGAGAGGGCCGAACATCTCAAGCAGGTCTATGCGAAGCAGGCCGAGCATCAGGGCATCCAGGAGCGTATAGAGAGCCTAGAGCAAGAGGTGCACCAAGGGCCTGCACTCTCCGAAAAAAAGGGCCTGATCGAAGATGCCCGGATGCTGATGGAGCTTGCAAAAACGATAGAGGCCCAGGGGCAAGAGCTCTCCCTTTATCCCCCTTCCATTGCCCTGATCAACCCAGGTTCTCACAAGAGGTTGCAAGAGCTTGTCTCTGGTCGGCAGAAGGCCCTAGATGAGCACAAGTCCTGCATCCAGACAAGGGAGAGACTAGACACTCTTTTTACAGGTTGTGCCATTGCCGAAGAGGATCTTCAAGATGTGGAGAAGCCTGCTCGAGTTGCAAACCGGTTTGCCTCCTATAAAGATGCACTTGATGCCAAAAACAGGGCTGAAAGGGAGTGGGGTTCGGCAAACGAGTCACTGCTGGAGTGGGAGAGGGAGCACTCCTGGCTAGTAGGTGATAGCGTTAAGGAGAAGACACTGAGGGGGTATGTCGACTCCCTGAAGGAGTTGGCCCTGGGGTGCGAACCACTTCGATGTGAATTCGCTTCTGCCAAGCGCCTCCTTGATGAGTTGGGTGAGCCTGAAACGATTGCCCATCAGGGGCAGGAGCTCACCTTGTTGCAGGTTCGCCTCTCTGACTGGATAGGCTCCTATTGGAATGTGCACGGCCGTGCAGAGCATAAGGGCATGAAGCCAGGGGCAAGGACGTGGCTTGTGTTGCTCTCCCTTGGAATAGGAGCCTTGACCTCGTTCCTGAGCATTGCCATTCATCCTGTTTTTTCTGTACTCGGTGCCGCTCTTGTGTTGCTAAGTGTAGTTCTGCTTGTTCCTTCGCCAAGGAAAAACAGCGCTTACAGACAAGCTGAAAAGACTCTTTTACAAGCACAGCAGGAGGCAAAAGAACTATGCAACCAGCTGGGGATAGAGAGCCCTTCTGCTTGGGAGCCAGAATCCTGTCATAGGATGATCGCGTCCTTAGGATCTGAGATAGCCTCCATACAGAGAATCGAGCAGGTGAACCTGAGGCGGAAGGTTGCAACCGATCATCTTGAGAAAGCAAGGGAAAAACTACAAGCATGGACTTCAGATTGGCAGCAAGCTGCCAAGGCCATAGGATTGAAGGGAGATGAGGCCCTTCTGGAAGGCTCCCAGTTCTTCCATTTTGCTGAACGACTGCTGTCATGGAGTAGGTTCCGTCTTAAGACGGTGACTACACAAGAGGCCCTGACAGCAGTACAGAAGGAAACCTCAGATGCCCTCTCCTTATTGCAGGAGGAACTGGAAACTGATGAGGCTGAAGTCACTTTCCTCCAAGCAAAATGTGACACCCTGATCAAGCGCTTTAACGAGGCGCTCGCCTTGCAAGACAAGATTGCTGAAAATTCAGTGAGAATGCACACTGCCCAACAGGAACTCCTTGCCAGCGACAAGGCCCTAGAGGAGTTCTATCAGAGCCTGGGACTGGAGTATGGCAATGAACAGGGAGTAGCTGACCTTGTCTCCAGCCTCCCGGAATGGACTGATCTGGTCTATTCTTTGCAGCACAATAGAAACCTGTACGAGCAAAAGTGTAAGGAGGCTCCTATCGCTTTGGAAATGGCAACACAGAGTACACCCGGGTATCTATCTGATGCATTGGCCAGGATAACCCAAGATCTGAAGAGCCTGGAGGAAAAGAGGGAGACCTTGGGAGGACTGCGATCGACCTTTGAGACGGTGATGTTCGGATCTGATCTTGGCTGTGCACTGCAGAAGAAGGAGCTTGCTATAGAGATGCTCCAAACTTTCCGTGAGGATCAGGTCATGGCAATGATGATAGACTCTTTGGCAGGGGAGCTGAAGCAAGAGAGTGAAGAGCTGTTTCAGCCTCAGGTGCTCAAGCTTGCCAGCAGCTGGCTCAGTGACATCACCAGCCACAGGTACACCCTCTCTGCAAACAATGAGGAGTTTTTTGCAACTGATACCATCATGGCAAAAAACTACCACCTCGATGAACTGTCAAGCGGGACTCGGATCCAGCTGTTGTTCTCCATCAGGATGGCCTTCATCACCATGCAAGAGGAAACCAGTGGAGTATGCCTACCCATTTTCCTTGATGAACTGCTTGCCAACAGTGATGACGATAGGGCCCTTGCCATAACCCAAGCCATAGGCAACATAGCTAAAGGACGGCAGGTTTTCTATGTAACAGCCCAGCGTGATGAAGTGGAGAAACTGAAGACTCTGGCATCTTCTGAGGTTGCTGTGATCGCCCTTGAGGATCTTCGAAGGGATTTCAGGGTGTCAAAGGATCCTTTGAAGAAGTATGTCTATGATAGGAAGGAGGTTCCTGTAGCACAAGAGGATTACCAGACTTATGGTAAGATCCTCTCTGTTGCAGGAGCTTCGTTGTGGGGCTCAGTTGAGGCTCTTCACAGTTGGCACTTGCTTGCCAACAGTGAACAGCTTTTCGCGTACCTGCAACAGGGGCTGAAGCATATAGGCCAGCTAATCAGTGCCAAATCTGATCAAGAGCCTTCTCTTGCCCTTAGGCTCACATTGCTGAAGGCAGCACAGCACAAGGCACAACAGGGGCGGGCAAAGAAGGTACAGCTTTCAGACTTGGAGGATCCTGCTTTGGCTTTGAACCGGGAAGCAAATTTCTGGAACCAGATAGAGGAGGTGGTTGGCCCCGAGGGGTGCACGGGGAATGCGTTGTTGGAAGCGATACAAGAAAAGCGGATAAAGCGGTTGTCTGAAGCCAATCTTGATTTGCTCAGCACCTGGCTCTATGAAAATAGGTTCGTAACGGACAAGGAGAGCAAAAATGCCCAGTCCATTCTTGAGAATCTGTTCGTCGAGTTTGATGCTTTGACCGTTGGATCTGATGAGGAAAAGATAGTGGGTCGGTATCTGGATGCAGTGATAGGGTAGGTAAGATAAAAGATAGTCCGATATGGCTTGTTTCACATAAACACGTCAACGGCTAGACTCCTTGGCCCCTTATGGAAGGTAGTCTTTGTGATACCTCCAGGGATTCTCTGGTCTTTCTCCATGGAGCCATAGGTATTGCCTTAGGGTAAAAATCATGGGAAATATACTTGGAAAGCCATATTCGAAGGAGTTTCGGGAAAGCAAGGTGAGATACCCTGTCCCTTGGGGCGGAATAGGAGGCGACGCCTCCTCTTTCCAGGGCTTGCCCTGGGGTATTGATACCTTTCATTGTTTGTGATCGTTTTGTGATGAATTAATTCTTTACTGACTTTGAGTTCTCACCTATACTCTCCCCTATGTACAAATCAACTATCAGAGCCTGTTATCTGGGCAATTTTGTAGGGGCTTTGATCTGCAATCTCGCCCCCCTGCTCTATATCACCTTTATGCATGAGTTCTCCCTCTCCTTTGAGCAGGTGGGAAGGCTGACGCTTTTGAACTTTTTCACCCAGATCGTAGCCGACCTGGTCTTCAGTCGTCCTGTGGATACGTATGGTATCAGGCCATTCATTACCTTGGGACACGGCCTTGCCTTTGTCGGACTGTTGATGCTGGCTTTCACACCCCAGCTGTTTCCAAACAACCCCTACATCGGCCTGATGGTCGCCACGGTGGTGTACAGTTGTGGGGGAGGGCTCTTTGAGCTGTTGCTCAGTGCAATAGTGCAGGGAATCCCCAACGACTCAAAGGAGCGGGCGATGAGTTTGTTGCACTCCTTCTATGCCTGGGGGTTTATCGTCGTAGTGGTGGGAACCACTGCCATGCTCTATCTCTTTGGGATGGAGAACTGGCCCATTGTGGTGCTGATCTGGAGCATCATGCCCCTGGTGAACTTCTTTAACTTCATGCGTGTGCCCATAGCACCTCCTGTCGCTGAGGAGCACAGGACTAAGATCAAGACACTGTTCGCATCCAAATACTTCCTATTGGTAGTCTTTGGCATTGCCGTCGGAGGTGCTACGGAAGTCTCCATGTCCCAATGGACCAGTGCCTTTGTCGAGTCTGCCTTACAGCTTCCCAAAGCTGTAGGGGATCTCGTAGGCCTTTGCATGTTCGCCTTGTTCCTGGGAACAGGGCGGGCTGTGTATGGTAAGTACGGGGAGCGCATGTCTGTATGGAAGGCGATGTTTTTCGGTTCGATACTCTGTATCTTCTGCTATCTGGTGGCAGCCATCTCCCCTTGGCCACTTGTCTCCCTGTTTGCCTGCTCCCTTACAGGCTTGGGGTGCAGTCTGCTCTGGCCCGGGTCGGTAGTCATTGGGGCAAAGCATTTCCCCCTTGCAGGAGCATCCTTGTTTGCGATGCTTGCAGCAGCGGGTGACGGAGGTGCTTCGATCGGGCCTTGGCTTATCGGCCTGACAGCAGATATTAATCCCACACTGGTGCGGATCCTGCCTTGGATGCAAAGCCTGGGTAATCGAGAATCGGCACTACGCAGCGGTATGTTGGTAGGGGTGCTCTTCCCAACCTTGATGGCCCTTACCCTGTTGGTGATCAAGGGTGAGGAGACGAAGCAGATAGGCCTCAGGCTTGCACAAACAGCGCAAGAAACGATCAAAAAGGTTGTAGAGAAATGATATTAGGGGCTCTTCTTTGAGATGAGGGCAAGCAGGTTGTCAGTGGAACGCAGTCTCCTGCTGATATCCCTGGCTAGGTTGAGGATCAGCATCGTATAGGTTTTCAAGTGGGTGGTCGAAAGCTTGTAGAGATCCTTGTTGGAAAGGCTGATGATCGTGACATCGGTAAGACAGACAGCACTTGCAGCGCAAGGCTGGATATCAATGAGCTCCATCTCCCCAAACGAGTCCCCTGCATGCAGGGTAGCTATGACCCGCTCCTGCTCCTCTTTTTCTACAGGGTGTTTCTGGATGGAAATCTCTCCCTCAACGATAAAATAGACAGTGTTGTTGGGTTCCCCCTGCTTTAGGATACAGGTGCCTTTTGTATAGGTAGTCTCATCCAGATAGTCGTGGATAAGCATCAGCTGGTCATCGGTAAGGCCACCGAACATACTGTGTTTGCAGAGGAAAGCATTGTCTATCGTACATTCACTCATATCTAAGTTTATCGTGGAGTGAGGCAGAAAGCAAGAATCAAAGAGCCCTAAGGGAGAAACTAGGGAAGCCTGTGAGGTTCCATACGCTGCAAAGGTGTATGCAAGCCAATTGTTCATGTATACGTGCTTATCAGGTTTTTGCTCAAATACTCCTTTTTCGCGATGAAATGTCAGTCTGCACTGTAAGGGGAAGGATAAGGCTGGTTGTGCATTGCCTTGAATAATATGTTTGATCTGTATGATGTGAACCTTCTCACCCTATTCGTATAGCATATGTCGATGTATACTTAGCCTATCAGTGTGATTTGGAGGTTTGATTGCCATTACTCTACTATGTTCAGAATTCTACCGTGGGGATAACCCTCATCCTAGTCATTCTCTACTATGTGCTGGGGCAAAGGGGAATACGGCAAGCACAGGACTCCCTATTTGTGAGCCTCGTTTTTTCAGCATTGGCTTTGATTAGCTTGGAATTGCTTATCTCAGTATTCTCTGGTCGATATTTTGCTAGTTCTCGAACCTTTCTAACTATCATAACCCTCGTATTCTATCTGCTTCTCCCCTTGCCAGGCGCACTGTATTTCCTCTACATAGACCAGCTGCACAAGCATTGGCAAAAAGTCCCTCACCTGATGGGACTTCTCACCTTTATCCCGATCCTGGTCAATGCTCTGTTTGTCCTGCTCAGTCTCTCCAATGGGATGATGTATACCATTGATGCAACAAACACCTACCACCGCGGACCCTATTTTTTCTTGGTTGCGATATGGTCCCTACTGTATGTTATTGGGGCTCAGCTACATCTGTTCAGGCAACGAAAACTGGTGAAGAAGGAAAAGTTCCCCTTCATAATTGCATATCCTTTCCCTGTGGTCATCGGCTCTATCCTGCAGGTGCACATGCCTGAGATGCAGATTCTTGGCGTGTCCTTTGCAGTTACCCTCTTGATGGCATTCCTGCATATCCAGAACTCCCACGCCAACAGGGATTATCTGACTTTCCTGTACAACAGAAGCCTAGGCGAACAGTATTTGCAGTATCTCTACCAACATAAGAGGGAGGGGAAGCTTATCGGGGGTATCATGATGGATATCAATGGGTTCAAGGTGATCAACGATACCTATGGACATGACCTGGGTGATAAGGCCTTGCGTCTGTTTGCAAAGGCCTTGCGTGAGAGCTTCAGCCGGGAATGGCTTATATGTCGTTATGGTGGTGATGAGTTTCTGGTGTTTTGTGAATTGGAATCATCAAAAGCTAGTGAGGAGGCGTTAATGAGATTCGAGATGGACTTAGCGCTCTTTAATCGTCGAAAGGAGCTTCCCATCCCCCTGAGTGTGAGCGTAGGCCATGATGTGGTTGATGATAGCTTCGAAGGGGATTGGATCTCTTTTCTCAAGACCCTTGACGACAAGATGTATGCGAACAAGGAGCAATACCATACTCAGAGGCCAAATCTGGAGGAAGGGGATACGATCAGCTGAGGGGTGACACTCCCGAATCTTGCCTGCGGAACCTTTGCCAATTGTGTAAAAAAATAGCAGAGTAAAATGTTTTATGCTCTAAATTTGCAAAAATTACCTATTCCCCTATCACATCCTTGGCCTTACTCGTATACTGGTAGTACGATCATACTATGAGGAGGCACCTTTGCCCTTACTCTACTACATCCAAAACTCAGTTGTTGCCCTCATACTGGTAACCATCATGCTGGTGTATGTAATGGGGCAGGGAGGTCGGCGCCAAGCACAGGACACCCTGTTTGTTGCCTTGCTGCTGTCAACCTTGGCTATCATCATCCTTGAACTTGGCGTGGATGTTTTGTCTGGAAGGACATTCCCAGGTTCGCGAGCCCTGCTTACCTTTGTAACCTTCTGGTTCTATGTGTTCAATCCTATTCCAGGTGTCCTCTATCTGCTCTATCTGGATCAGCTTCGCAGACACTGGGTCAGGATACCGCGCGGTATGGGAATCGTAGCCTTCACCCCCTTCGTCCTTGCATTCATACTCATTTTCGTGAGCCTGTTCAACGGCATCATCTTTTCCATTGACGCACAGCATGTATATCACCGGGGAGAATTCTTTTATCTCGTCATTATTGCCAACTTTTTCTGTATGGTCCTTGGCTTTGTCTATCTGATCGTCTATCGGGAAAGTTATAAGCAACGCTCTTTCTCCCTGTTCGTGTTCTTCCCCTTTCCTGTGCTGCTAGGTGCAGTACTGCAGGTTATGTTCTATGGGATGGAAGTGGCTGGCATCAGTCTGGCCATTACCTTGCTTGTCGTATTCCTGCAGAGACAGAACATCCATGCCAATAAGGATTATCTCACCTCACTGTACAACCGAGTCCTCAGCGAGCAGTATCTCAGCCATCTCATTAGCCATCAGAAGAAAAATAAGGCAATTGGTGGCATCCTTATGGACATCAACAGCTTTAAACAGGTCAATGACACCTATGGGCATGACCTTGGGGATACGACCTTACGGTATTTCTCACGGTTACTTATCGATAGCTTCGGTGGCAATTGGTTTATCGCACGGTACGGAGGAGACGAGTTCATCCTTATCAGAGAAGGCTCCACCCAAAAGGATTTGGAAGGGTGCATAGTGTATTTCCACGAAATGCTCGTCCACTTCAATGCCAGGGAAACCCTTCCCTTCCCACTGAGTGTCAGCATAGGCTCTGCCCTGTATGATCCGAAAAAACATCTGGATGGGCCTTCTTTCATCAAAACACTAGACAGTTTGATGTATGAGGATAAAAAGCGCCATCATGCCAAACTACGCTAAGGAGGGTGGCCCTTGATAGGGGTGACCGCCCTTTTTTCGTCTCTCTGATACTCTGTCACATGTATCGGTATGTATAAGACAGAATTGACTCTCTGCTCAATCTTTTTCCCAATCTAGAACAAATAGCTAAAAAGTACTATATTGCTAGGTGAATCAAACACTCCTTCCCTACATACCCAGAAGGTTGGTTGGTATCCCTTGGAGTACTACGCCCATGCACAAAAATCATTCGCCGCTTTTGTTAGTCTTTCTCTTGTGTCTTTTTGGCTTCCCAGCACTGCATGCTCAGGATCTCACCTTAGACGATGCACTCACCCGCGCATATAAGAACAACCTCTCCTTACAGACAACCATGATCGACCTCAAGGGCGCCCAGCGCACCGTCGATACTGTCTGGAATATCTTCCTGCCTAAGGTGAGCTCTACTCTGACCTATGGCGGCGGTACAGGTCCTTTCATAAGTTCGGCGGACATACAGAAGAGAACCAGCCTTGGCCTTTCGGTAAACCTTATGCTCAATCCCTCGATGAAAGAGCAGATGGAAGCGGCAAGGATAGAGTACAGCATCCAAAGTGTTACCCTTGCACAAGCTCGCGCTACGCTGAAGCGGGATGTCACCAAGTCCTTCTACTACCTGCTGATGGAAAAGGAGAATATCCTGTTGCAACAGGCAAACATAGAATTGGCAAAGAAACAGTACGAAGAGGTTAAGGCCAAGTATGACAGCGCCTTCGCATCGGAACTGGAACTTCTCTCTGCCCAGCTCTCCTATGAGGCGCTCAAACCCTCCTATACCCAGACTAGGAACTCCTATGATTCGGCCTTGCTCTCTTTTAAGATGCTGCTCGGCCTCGATCTTGATGAAGAGCTCACCCTGCAAGGGGAGGTTCCTGCTACAGACTTCGTCTTGGATCTCCTACAGCTCAAGCCCTTCCTTGCTCAGAACTACAACCTTTCCCTCTTGGATCTCAATCTTTCATCGCTTGAGAACAGCAAGGTCCTGCAGAGCAAAGCGGCCTTGATGCCGAGCCTAAGCCTGAACAGCTCTTATAGCGTAACATATAGTGATCCTGCTATGCCCGTCGCCCCTCCTGCAACTGCAAATAGGTGGAGTGATTCCTCTCAATTCTCCGTTACACTCTCCATCCCCCTCGATGGCCATATCGCAGGATCACAGACTCAGGTATCCCTCGCCAAGATGCAGGATGCCATCGACAAGTTGCTCATTACCCGTTCCCAGACAAAAAAGCAGTTGGAGCAAGCCCTTATCGCACGCATCAAGACCATCACAGCCATCACCGAACAGTTTGAGGTCGCACAGGCAAACCTGGCCCTTACGGAGAAGGTGTTCGGTATGACGATGGCCCAGTACGAGGGGGGGTATAAGGGATACCTTGAGGTGGAAAAGATTCAAGGTGACCTTTTGAAAGCCCACCAGAATATGCTTGGTTTGCAGTACCAATATGTAACTGCCCTGGTCGACCTTATGTACGACCTGAATATCGATACGAATACACTTGAGAAGGAGCTGTAATAGCCATGGATAAAACACATACAACCAATAAGAGAAAGGTCGGCCTAGTCCTCCTTTTGGTAATCATAGTGGCTGCTGTAGCTGTCATAATTCTCAATCCTTTTGCCTCGTTGAAGGCGTTGAACCCCTCCTTGGCCGAGAAGGAATCCAATGGTGGTGAAAAAGTTGCCATTGCTGTCTCTGTAGATCCTGTAATGCGTACAACCTTGCAAAACTACATTCGTGGCAATGGTAACGTTGTCGACCCCAAGGCCCTTGATGTCTACCCTGAGGTCATGGGCAACCTTACCTACCTTGACGCCAAAGTTGGCGACAAGGTGGAGAAGGACAAGTTGTTGGCTAAGATTGACCCGTCCAGGGCCGGGGTCGTCTATAAGGAGAGCGAGGTGAAGGCCCCAGTCTCTGGGACTATCCTCGCTGTGAACTTTGCCAAAGGGGCTTCTGTCTCCTCCCAAGGCCCCCTCTTCCGTATAGGTATGCTTGAGGCACTGGAAGTGGAGATGGATATTGCCGAGCGGTATGTGGGCAGTGTCAGGGTGGGAACCCGCGCGATGGCAACTTTCAAGGCATATCCAGAGCAGGAGTTTGCAGGGGAGGTCACTCGCCTCAGCCCTGTGCTGAACCCTACCAGCCGAACCCTTGAGATCGGGCTTAGATTGGAAGATCCCGACCATCTGATCAAAAGTGGGATGTTCCCCACTGTCACCATACTTACCGAGAAGCTTGAGGATGTGCTAGTCATATCCAGAAGCAGTGTGCTCTACGATGGCAGCCAAGCCTATGTCTATGTTGCTACAAAGGCAAACCTTGTAGAGAAAAAACCCATCAAGATCGGTCTTGTGGTGGATGACAGGGCACAGGTTCTCACTGGTCTGGAAGAAGGACAGCGAGTCATCACACAAGGGCAGACACTCCTTACTGAGGGCACCAGTGTCCGGATAGTGGAGTAGGGGCAAACATATGAGTGTAACTGATACCGTAGTACGCAGACCTACCACCATCATCGTCTTCTATACCTTGCTGACGGTACTGGCCATAGTGGTCTTTCCCAATCTTGCTGTAGAACTGTTTCCAGAGATGGATCTTCCGATGGTCGTCATCTACTCTTCCTACACAGGGGCAAGCCCTGAGACAATGGAAGAGAGGGTGACCAAGAATCTTGAATCTGCTGTTTCCAATGTAGGGGGCATACAATCTATACAATCGACCTCATCTGAGGGATTCAGTATGGTGATGCTCCAATTCAAGTATGGTACGGACCTTGATAAGGCAAGCCAGTCCATCAATGACAACCTCAACATGTATGCTGACTTCTTCCCTGATGATGCGACAAGTCCGACCATCTTCAAGATAAACACCAACATGATGCCTATCATGAACATCGCGGTCATCGGGGCCGAGGGCCAGGATGCGAACGAACTCAGGGAAATAGCAAAGGAGAAAATCCAGGCGAAGCTTGAGAGGGTAGGAGGGGTCTCTTCTCTCACCATCAACGGTGGGCAGGACTCCTACATCCAGGTGGCAGTGGACCAGAACAGGTTGGAAGCCTATTCTGTCACCCTCAGTCAGGTAGCTAGGGCCCTTGCCCCGCAAAACTACCAGATAGGTGCTGGCTCCATTACCGAAGGTGGGCTTTCCTACCTGTTGCGTACCGATGCACAGTTTACCTCCTTGGAAGATATTGAGGATGTGCTAGTGACCTCATTTCCCAAATACACAGCAACAGGGGTAGTAAGTTCGACGGTCTCTGTAAAGCTCAAGGATATTGCTGATATCTCCTATGCATACAAAGACGCTTCCTCCAAGGTATACATCAATGGGGAGAGTGGCGTCTATCTCTCCGTCTCCAAGGAGTCTGATGCCAATAGCGTGCAGGTTGCAAAGGATATCTATAAGGTCATCGATGAACTGAACAGTGAACTGCCCAATGGGGTAAGTCTCTATGTGACCATCGACACCACACAGATGATCGAATCGACCATCTCAACGGTGTATGAGTCCCTTGCATATGGAGTGCTGTTGGTCATGGTGGTGCTGTTCATCTTCTTGCGTAGTGTCAAGTCGACCCTCATCATCGGACTTGCCATTCCTGTATCCATGCTGGTGACTATCCTGGTCATGTTTTTCATGGGGTATTCGCTTAACCTGATGACCCTTTCCGGTTTGATATTGGGCCTGGGGATGACGGTGGACAGTTCCATTGTTGTGCTTGAGAACATCTTCCGCTATCGCGAAAGAGGTTCCAAGCTGCAGACAGCAGCACTTTTGGGCACCAAGGAGATGATCGTTGCGATCTCAGCATCAACGTTGACAACGGTCTGCGTATTTGTCCCCATTGTGCTGCTACGCAGTAACCTTGAGATGCTTGGGGAGATGCTGACTCCCATGGCGGCGACCATCATCATTTCCCTGGTTGCATCTCTGGTGGTATCCATTACCCTCATACCTGTGCTTACCTCCTCGTATGTGAAGGTATACACACGCAAGCAGAAACCTCTGAAAACCAGAGCTCTCCGATTTGTTGATGACAAGATGGAAGCGGCCTTTGAGGCCCTGGACAGAGGCTACAAGAGAGTGTTGTCAGTCCTCATCGATTACAAGTGGCTCTCCCTTTTGTTGGTGGTGCTTATCATGGTCATCACTGTCCAGGCTTTCTCTGCCATGCATACGACCCTCTATCCTACGATGTCAGAAAGCTCTGTGTCCCTGACAGTGACCCTCCCTGAAGGATCGACACTGGAATCGACTGAGGGGATCCTACGGGATATCGAGAAGAAGGCAAAAACTGATATCCAAGGGTATAAGGATGTCATTGTTACAGTAGGAGGCGGAGGCATCTTCGGTGGAGGGGCGGGTAACAGCGGAACCTTGCAGATTTCCCTTCCCGATGCTGACCAGCAGATCGACAACATGTTTGTGGTGCAGGAGAAGCTACGCGCCTATTTTGATGATTATCCGGCTGCTTCCTTCTCCTTTTCAACGGTCTCCATGGGACTTGGAAATGCCAACCCTGTTGATGTCATCATAAAAAGTGATAACCTTGAGCTTGCCTCTTCCACTGCCGAAGCCATCCGCGACCTTATTGCAGAAAACTTGCCGGGTGTAACCGAACCTCGCACTGACTTCAGCAAGGGCCTTCCCCAACTTGAAATTGAGATAGATCGTGAACGGGCATACTCCTACGGTCTGACCATGCAGGGCATCGCCAGTGAGATAAGCAACAGCTTCAATGGTATTACAGCCACCCAGCTGAAGGCTAATGGCACCGATACAAATGTGATGGTCATGCTAGCAGAAGAGGATCGTTCCAGCGAGATGGACATAGACAGGATCTTTGTACAGAATGCCTTCGGTCAGAAGATATCCCTTGCCAACTTGGCAACGGTTACGCGTTCTACAGGTCCTGTTTCCATTAACCGCGAGGATGAGATACGAGCGGTGCATGTGATAGGAGGCCTTGCCGACGGGTATGCTTCTTCTGCTGTTGAGAAGGATATCAGATCCCTCATTGATGAGAGGCTTGTGCTCAGTGATGAGGTCTTTATCGAGTTCGGGGGTGACTTCGCCGATATGACGGCGATGTTCCGCCATGTGATCATCATCATGCTGCTGGCCATTGTCCTGGTATTCGGGGTCATGGCAAGCTTGTTTGAGTCTTTCAAGAATCCCTTCATCATCCTGCTATCCATCCCCCTGATGGCCGTCGGGGTTGTAGGCATCTATCTGATCACAGGGGAGACCTTCAGCCTCATCTCGGCGATCGGAGTGGTTGTGCTTGCCGGTATTGTGGTGAACAACGGCATCGTCCTGGTAGATTATATCAACCTGTTGCGTAAGCGTGGTCTGGATCTGAGAAGTGCATGTCTGGAAGCCGGAGGCAACCGCCTCAAGCCCATCCTGATGACCAGTTTCACCACCATCTTCGGTATGGTCCCCCTGGCCTTCTTTGGAGGTGTTGGAGCTGAGCAGATCCAGCCATTGGGCCAGACTATTGTTGGTGGAATGGCCATAAGCACCCTTATGACCATATTCTTCACCCCGGTGCTCTATGCCCTTTTCAACAAGGACAAGCAAAAGCGTGATGTGGAAAGTATCGAATCGTTTGTAGAAGGAGACCAAGCATGAAAAGGGTAGAGATTATTGCAGCCCAAGCTATCCAGGATGACCTTTTGGATGCCTTGGCCCACTATGAAGTGCCTATGAAATACACCATCATCCCCACAGTCCATGGGAGAGGCAGCACCAATCCCAAACTGGGTAATGATGTTTGGCCGGAGGAGAACTTCCTCCTGCTCATCTACTGCCAAGAAGAGATGCTCTCAAAGATCGAGCTGGCCATTGAGCTGGTTGAGAAGAAGTATGACCATGAGGGTATTGGGTATTTTGTGCTGTAGTGAGTGAGCGCTATGCAAGAAATGGAGAAAAATGTAAATCAAGGCCGGAATCAAGAAGAGAAATCAAGAAGAGAAAAGAAGAGAAGTGATGATAAATGCAGAGGGTTCCCTCTGCATTTATCATCACCTCAGGATTTGCTCTTGTCTCTCTTCTTGAAGTCCTCATCGATTCCATCCTTCCAATTTTCAGGGACAACACTACAGCAACGCATCTGGCTCATTGCACTGTTCAGGGCCTCAAAGTTAACCACGACTCCTTCTGCATCAGCATGGTAGGAAGCAGTCTTGCCTCTCCCTATCCCGATGGTTTCCGCAGCTGCAAAGGCATCGATATTAGCACCCAGATAGAGGAACTCCCAGCCTTCGCCTTCCTTGCAGAACTCAATACGCTTACGAACCCTTTCGAGGGAGTAGTCTTTGCTTGCATTCTCCTCTCCATCGGTAATGATGACAAACAGGACAGAGGGATAGCTCTCTTTTGGAATACCTATCAGGTTTTCCAAAAGAGAGTCGATCGTCCTGCCAACAGCATCCAGAAGGGCAGTAGTGCCTTGCGCTTCATAGTCTTTGTGCGTGAGGGGCTTTACTTCCTTGAGAGGAAGCCTGTCATGTAATAGGGTGTAGCGATGGTCGAAAAGGACAGTGGTCACCCTTGCCACACCCTCTTCACCTTTTTGCTTCTTCACCAGCGAATTGAAGCCTCCGATGGTATCCTTTTCAAGACCCATCATCGAACCACTCTTATCAAGGATGAATACCAGTTCAGTATCTTTCTTTTCCATATCGTCCTCCTGCTTGTAGGTGCAGTATAGGATGCGATACAGGGGGAGTGGTCACCTGAGAGGCGACATTTTATGCACCCAGCAGTGGCTGTTCGTAGGTGAAAAGTGCCTCGTTTATGGCATAGATATCGTATTGCCTGTTCTTGATGAAGTACTCGATGATGATGTCAAAGACATAGCTGTGGCTCAACGAGTAACCGGCAGCCTCAAGAAGGGTGCGGGTCTCCTTTATCGAGAGCTTAAGCGAAAGGGCGAACGCTACGACAGTGCGTTTGGTCGGCTGATAGTCGTCATTGCTCCGTATCTTTGAGAAGTGCTTGCGGTCAATGTTCGCCCCTTTGTAAACCTCTACCTCGCTGAGGCCTTTATCTCTGATGAGGTTCATCAGCATATGTGAAAAGGATTGGTCAACTTCTGTGACGATGCCTTCACAGGATTCCTCCAGACAGGATCTCATTACAGACATAGGAGCCAGAATAGCTTGCGTAGATTCGGAATCTTTGAGATTCCTCTTCACATACTCGTCAATCGTATTTTTGCGAAACACTCCATCTTTGAAGAACTTCTCCTCAAAGAGAACGAGGTAGACCGTAAGGTCATGAATCATTAGGAAGGAACGGATTGCAGAGACTGCTACTGTGTAGGCCAGCTCTTTTGGGTAGCCGTAAATTCCGGCTGAGATAAGGGGAAAGGCCAGTGATCGCATGCCTTTCTTGTATGCCAGATGCAGAGCCTTTCTGTAACAGGATGCGAGCAGTTTTGCCTCATGGCTTTGGCCTCCTTCCCAGACAGGGCCCACGGCATGGATGACATATTTGCAGGGAAGCTTGAATGCTGGGGTAATTGCCACCTCCCCTGTCTCAATAGGGGCGACTTTGTCACAGGCCTGTTGCATGGCCTCAACTCCTGCACCCCTGAAGATGGCTCGGCAGACCCCACCACCTTGTTTGAGCCCTCTGTTGGCGGCATTGACAATACCATCCACGATCATCTGGGTGATATCTCCTTGGTGCAGTAAAAATGGCATGGCTTCCCTCCGTTTCTGGTAGTATAGCATGGAAAATCAATAGAGAAGCCAGACAAGCGGCTGACCGAGAAATCCAGCTCTGGATGAATCGTTCCCCTATGATACATGCAATCGTGCCGATCACGTATACAACGATATCAAATCCATGCGTTGAAAATCTTTGTGTATCCCTTTGCATGAGGGGACACGTGTCGGTGGCACTGGCCCGAGAGGGTAGCTAAGGAAAAGGGACAGAAGTGCCAATCACTTTTCACTTGAAAAATGCACTGATAGCCTCTATACCTTATATAAGGAGCCTATCATGCTGACATCAGTTACTGACAGCAACTTGTCTGAGTTTCTTCCGTGGATATTCATTCCGCTGCGACATCGATGTGTTGCTTCTCTCCCCAGAATGGTACGCCCGTTGCTGTATGTCCTTCCCTTTTCGATTTTGGTATTCCCCCTATATTTGTCAAGAGAGGGACTGTTCGTATTGAACTGGCCCCTAGCTTATGGCATCCATATTGCTGCACTGTTGCTATATTTGGGCATCCTGATAGTTGAAGCGTATCTCAATGGTCCGTATAGGGATTTTTGGAAACTGGCGGCCACCTCTCATTGTGATGACGAAAAGCCCTATGTCACAGACATATTGCGGAAGGGTATCAATTTGGCAAACACCACCATGGTCATCTGGACAGTAGTCCTGGTAGCAACCTTACTGATAAATAGTAGATTATTGAAGTATCTGAGAGTACCCGACGGATTTTCTGACCCCTTGTTGTATGCAATGGCTTTGGCTGTAGTACTTTTTGGCTTGGTTACGGGTGCGGGGCTTGGCCTTTCTGTATGTATGATATATGGGATCTTTCTTGTTGCAAAGCATGAGCTAATAGCTTTCACGCCACTGCACCCCGATAAGGCGGGAGGATATTCGTGTTTTGGCAGATACTCTTTCAGGACAGTAGCATGCCTTAGCTTGGGGGTGCTATTCCTGCCGACCCTTATCGAATTTGCCCAATTGGGAGAGGGGATACCTGCAATAGTTGTCATGCTTGTCATGGTGCTGTATACGCTGACACTATTCTTTGCCTTTACCGTACCGTTGGTGTTTGCCTATCACAGTGCCGTGAACTCCCTAACACGAATTATTGGCGAATACTCCGATACGTATGAGGAGCAGATCACTGCCTGCATTGCCAGTCCTTCTGAGGATGTGATGTTCAGGATACAGGCGTTGGAGTCTATCTTGGAAAAACTGGGTTCAATCAATCCCTATCCATTCCAAATCAGTACATTGTTCAAGATGATTGCAACTTCTCTGCTACCAATTCTTGTGTTTGTCATCCAGATGGTATTGAGTTCGGAATATTTTTCTTCTCTGATGAATCAGAGTATGCAACAATGGTTTTCTCTCTGAACAAACTCTTGAAGGGCAGTGTTGTTTGTGATGTATCTTACTGCAATTATTTCAAGGGAAAGGCTTCTCACTGATATGAATGTTGATGGCAGCAAAGGCTGGATTATCCCCCGCAATATCGGTATGGTACCAACAGAGAGAGGGTGTCTGCAGATGATTATGTTTATGAACAGGTTGCTCCGGCTGTTTTTCGGATTGTTTCTGTATGCGGTAGGGATCGTACTCACCATGAAGGCCAACATCGGCTATGCCTCCTGGGAGGTATTCCATGCTGGCCTTTCTACCGTCTTCGGCATCCAGATAGGCACCATCTCCATCTTGGTAGGGTTGGCCATCTGTATCATTGTAATGATGGCGGGAGAAAAGCTTGGACTGGGCACCTTGTGCAACATGGTCTTTATCGGGCTGTTCATGAACCTTCTGCTTGGCTTGGAAGTATTCCCCCCCCTCAGCAACTTCTATCTGGGGATAGTGCAGATGGTTGTCGGTCTTTTTGTCATCGCAATAGCCTCCTTCTACTACATCTCATCAGGCTTTGGGGCAGGACCGCGCGACAGTCTCATGGTGGTTCTGACTAGGAAGACCAAACTCTCTGTAGGGATCTGCCGCAGTGGCCTTGAGATCCTGGTCGTACTCATTGGATCCCTTCTGGGCGGATCCTTTGGCATAGGCACCATACTCGCCGCTGTCATCATAGGTTTCTGCATTCAGATAACCTTCAAGCTGTTTCGCTTTGACCCCACAACAGTCGTGCATGAGAACTTCATGGATACCTTCAGGAACCTTGCCAAGGTAAAGACAGCACAGCAGCCTCCTGTAATCTGAAAGAGGAGTGATCTTTTTCTCTCTGATAGGAGAAGAACCCTGTTTTCTGTACATTGATACTGTATTGGGTTGATTTTGCTAGCATGCTTGTACCCTAGAAGGTCAAGCATGCTCAATGGAACAAGAGCCCAGTTTTCTCGTATGGGGCTTGTATCATACTTCACATTCTCTCTATTTCAGACACTATTGCCCATCAGCCTCTTTCCCTAACTGACTTATCAGGAGCAACAGCTCATCAAGCTTCTGATGATCGAGTAGGGGATTGAGCAAGGTGAACTTCAGGAATGTCTTATTGTTGTAGACTGTCTGGCCTATGACCACACCCTTCTTATGCAAGAGGAGGCGGCGTACCCTCTTGTTGACCTCATCAGTATTCTGCAGTCTAAACACCACCGAACTAATCTCAGGCTCTATTGCAACCTCAAATGAAGGGTTGCTTACAAGTCTTTCATACAAGTATGTCGCGTTGCCGATGCATGTATCCACTATTGCCCCATATCCATCCTGGCCGCGTGTAAGGAAGGCCATCCATACCTTGAGGGCATCGAAGCGCCTTGTCGTCTGCATCGATTTGCCCACAAGGTTGGTATACCCATCCTCCTCATCCTCTTCACGGTTTAGGTAGTCAGCATGGAGGGAGAAAGCCTCCAGGCTTTTTCCATACTTGACCAGGAAGGCCCCACAGCTGATGGGAAGCAGGAACATCTTATGGAAATCGACTGTTATCGAATCACAAGCCTCTATGGGGCCCAGGCGGTATCTACATTGCTCGGAGAGCTGTACACCGCTACCATAGGCAGCATCGGCGTGGAGCCAGAGGTTGTGCCTCTTGCATACAGCACTCAACTCCATGACAGGATCGATGCTGCCATAGTCAGTGGTTCCCAGGGTAGCGACGACACAGAAGGGGATGAGACCCGCTTCCTTGTCCAGAAGTATGAGATCTTCCAAGGCCTGGCTATCCATCCTGCACTGCTTGTCGGTAGGAACCTTACGCACAGCATCGTAGCCAAGTCCCAAGATGTGCGCACTCTTCTCCATGGAGAAGTGTGAAAGCTCAGAGGTATAGAGACGTAGCTTTGCATAGGAAGGGGGCAGGCCCAGCTTCTTCACATCATGCTTGAGGGTCGTATTGCAGAACCAGTCCCGGGCAAGGGTAATGCCGCTGAGATTCGATTGGCTACCCCCGGAGGTGAAGATTCCGTCACTCTCCTTTTCATACCCATAGAGCTTGCACAGCTCTCTGATGACCTGAACCTCGATCTCTGTGGCGATGGGCGACTGGTCCCAGGAGTCCATCGACTGGTTGAAGGTTGCAATGATCAGTTCGCTACAGATGCTCTCCAACAGAGCGGGGCTATGAAGATGTGCCAAATAGTCGGTGGAAGATGTCCTGAGCAGGTTGGGAAGGATGGTTCTCGCCACCTCCTTGAGGACTTGGGAAAACCCAAGACCTCGAGGGGGTAGCAAGGTAGGACGCTCAATAAGCTCTTGCAGCTCTTGAGGGCTTTTCCCTGCATAGGCCGCATTGTCAGTGATGGAGGCGAGTATTGCATCAAAAGTCTGTTGCACCATCTGGGTGTAGGCATCCTTGGACGTCTGTTCACTGGTGAGGAAGAACAGGGGTGGCTGGCTATGTTCTTGCTTATGATACATCTGCATCCACCTTGCGAATCGCCTCTTCAAAGGTGGCAAGCATGATGTCAATTTCTTCATAGCTGACATTCAAGGCACACAGACAGCGCATCACTGAGCCATAACGACCACCCTTCTCCATAATGAGGCGATGCTCGAAGCACTCCTTCTGGATCTTGGCGGCAATGGTACCGTCGGGGGGAAGGGATCCCAAAGAGTCCATCTTTCCATTGGGGTCGACAAACTCGATCCCGAGCATCAGGCCTTTGGCCCGAATGTCCCCTATGATGGAGATCTCACGCTTCAGGGCGAGCAGTTTCTCTTCAATATAAGCCCCTTTGGCTGTCACTTCATCAAGAAAGCTTATTTTGCTTACACGCTTCATAACCACCGTTCCTGCTGCCATGGCAAGCTGGTTGCCACGGAAGGTTCCGGCATGGGCCCCGGTTTCCCAGAGGTCGAGATCCTTATGATAGATGACCACGCTCATCGGCTGGCTTCCACCTATTGCCTTGGAGGCGAGAATGACATCTGGCGTAATTGCGGCATGCTCAAATGCGAAGAACTTGCCGGAACGGCCGATGCCGCACTGGATCTCATCAACTATCATCGGGATGCCCAGTTCCTGGGTAACACGCCTGACAGTCTGGAGGAACTTGGCAGGAGCAGGGATGACCCCGCCTTCACCCTGGATAGGCTCAAGGATGACAGCCGCAGGTCTTGTTATGCCGCTTTCGGGGTCTTTGAGCGTCTTTTCAAAATACGCACATGCTGCATCAATGCCAGCCTCCCCTCCTAGGCCAAAGGGACAGCGGTAGGAGTAAGGGTAGGGCATGAAGTGCACATCGCTCATAAGCCCGGTCACCCGATTTTTTGCATTGAGGTTGCCTGTAAGGGCCAAGGCGCCATGGCCCATGCCATGGTAGCCCCCACCAAAGGCGATGACAGATGAGCGTCCTGTAGCTGTCTTGCACAGCTTGATGGCGGCGTCTACTGCATCGGTTCCTGAAGGGCTGCAGAACTGAATCTTGCCGTTGGTCTGCAACTCCTCGGGGAGAAGGGAGAATATGGTCTCTACGAACCTGTCTTTTGTGGGGGTGGTAAGATCCAGTGTATGGAGGGGGGCACCTGAGGTGATGAGGTCGACCATTGCCTGGTTCACCTCGTCATCGTTGTGCCCTAGGGCGAGGGTTCCTGCTCCGCAGAGGAAGTCGAGGTAGGAGTTACCCTGTACATCTTCGATCCAAGACCCTTTGGCCTTGTGTATTGCTATGGGGAATTTTCTCGGATAGCTTCTTGCATTCGATTCGGTCTTGTTCTGACGGTCAAGGTAGGTCTTGTTCAGGTCTAGCTGCAGGTTTTCGTTCATTACCTTTTGCCCTTTCTAATCCATGTTGAATTTTGTACCAAAAATGGGAGTATTTGGCCCTTTTGTATTAAGTTTTCCCAATAGCCAAGGCTGGTGGGATGTGCTGTTGCGTATAAACGAACCGTCCATGCGCGAGAAAAGATATTACCAGCTATAGGGCAGTTGTACCAGCATCTTGCCTCTGCAATTGTGAAAAAATTGCCTCGGGACAATTTTTTCACAAAGATGGGAAAAATATTCGGTACAGGGCTGGACAAGCATGCAAATATAGTGTATTAGTTAGCTAGTTCACTAATGTAACCAAGGAGGCATATATGGCCAAAGAGATAGGAAGCGGACTAACAGCCCTTGCAGGGGGTGTTTCGGCGAATGACAGTGTGATCCTGATGCAAGACATTGGATTCTCCTATGGGAAGAGGCCTCTGTTCACGCATTTGAATCTTGAGATCAAGCGGGGGAATATCTACGGCTTGTTGGGGAAGAACGGATCAGGGAAGACAACCTTGCTCAAGTTGCTCTGTGGTCAGCTTTTCCCTGATGAGGGGTATACAGCAGTATTGGACTTCGATCCAATAAAGCGTAAACCTGATATGCTCAGTGAGATATTCTATCTTCCTGAAGAGTTTCCCCTACCCAAGATGAAGGCTACAGAGTATCTTGCGATGAACTCAGTATTCTATCCCAGATTCGACCATCCCATGTTTGCACAGTTCTGCAAGGACTTTGACCTGGACATGCAGCAGAATCTCAATGAGATGTCGCTGGGACAGAAGAAAAAACTATTGCTTGCATTTGGCCTTGCCTCCAATACATCGCTACTCATTCTTGATGAGCCGACTAATGGGCTGGACATCCCTTCCAAGAGACAGTTCCGTCAGACTGTCGCCTCAGCAATGACTGAGGACAGGACTTTCATCATCTCCACACACCAGGTGCGTGATATGGAGAACCTCATAGACCCCCTGATAATCCTGCATGATGGGGCCATCATATTCAATGATGAGGTCGCATCCATTACCGACAAGTATGTGATGAGCCTTGTTACCGGCGATCCCCAACAGGATGCTTCGGTGGTCTACAAGGAGAAGGTCCTTGGTGGCTGGATGATCCTTAAGGAGAGGGAAGAGAGTGACGATGCCCAAGGCCAGCCTTTGGACCTGGAGACGCTCTTCAATGTCGTGGTAGAGAATCCTACCCTTATGCAAGGAGGTGTACAATGAATCGATTTGGCCTGTTGATTAACCGTGAGATACAGACGAGCAAGCGGGATCTTTCGATCTATGCCTTGACCCTGTTTCTGATATTGTTCGCTAGCGAGACTATCCGTTCCTTTGTCTCCCAATACTCCCAAGTAGGCTTCGGCCCTGCAGGGTATGCCAGCCTGTTCCCCAATTTCCTATTTCTCGGGGGCCTGATCATTACCAGCCTTTCGTTTGCAGAAGACATGTTCAGTAAGAACGGACAGCAACAGTGGCTGATGCTTCCAGCAACATCGCTTGAAAAATTCCTTGCCAAGGGATTGTTGTCAGCTTTTGCTTATCCGATCGCCCTTGTTGTGGTGTTTTTCCTCGCTTCTGTGATAACAGAGCCCATACAGCTGCTCTTCTTTGGGGACCCCATCACCCTGTTCAACCCGTTTACCGGGGATGTTGCCTCGCAGTTTGCCTTATACTGGGTCTGGCAGTCGATATTCCTGTTGGGAGCCACCTATTTCCATAAAGGACACTTCTTCAAGACTGTTCTGGCACTAGGGGTCATAGGCATCGCATTTGCCGCCCTGGCCCTGCTGTTTGTGAAGATCATATTCTCCATCAAGTACGGCTCATCGCTGAGAACCTTTGATGTGGTCTTCTCGTTTGACTCGCTGCTGTTTAACCCGGCAAATGGTGCTGTAGGAGCCTTCAGGGTATTGGGCAAGATACTCTACTTTGTCGCCCTTCCTCTGTTCTGTTGGGTTACGGCGTTCTTCCGGGTTCAGGAGGTCCAAGCAACAGATGCAGTTTAATAATCGCTCTCCCATATATTTGCAGATAGCACAGTATATCCATGACCTTATTATCAGCTCATCCTGGGTTGAGGAGGAACGTATCCCTTCTGTTCGCGACATGGCGATGCAGCTTGAGGTCAACCCCAATACGGTCATCAGGACGTACTCGATGCTACAGGACGAAGGTATCCTGGAGAACCAGCGAGGCATAGGATACTTTACCGCCAAGGGTGCCAAGAAAGAGGTCCTCAAGAAACGGCGCGAGCACTTCATCAAGAGTGAGCTGCCCAACCTCTTCGATTCCATGAGGAAACTGGATATCACCCTCGAGGAGATAGAGACCTATTTCCTCCTATTCAATAAGGAGCACAACTACAATGAAATCCAATCATAAGAAAAGTAATAGGATGCTGATCATAGGGGGAATCTTCCTGGTCGTATATCTCTTGGCCAGCATCATCTTCGGCTCGTTCATGCTTGATAGGCAAACGATGCAAAATCCCCGGAACAGGCAGGTCACCTACACCAATGTAACCGTACGAAACGGTGTGTTCCCAGGGACGTTCTTTGTAGATTAGATCAACATTTGGATAGGGGCGGACACCCAGTGCTAGCAGGTGTTTACTGACCAGAAGGGTGTCTGTCTCCTTTCCTTCATGTATAGCCAAAGTTTGTTTGTATTTCTCTCCGTTCGTACTCTCTGTTTTAGTTGCTATCGGCGTATCTCCTCACCAGAAGGGATGCGCCGATTTTGTGCACCGAAGGCTAGAGATGGAAAATTGTTTCTGGAAATATATTCATTTGGTCTTAGCGTTCAAGCAATCCTGCAAATTAGAGTTCCATTCATCTAGCAATGAGTGGTATCATTAACACCACAAGCTGAGTATGGGATTGGTTTGGATGCTCCCTTGAACCTAGTGCTTCCCAGTATTGGAACTGAATTTGAATAGTGTACTATTCTGGAACCAGATCAAAAAAATGAGGTCTGCCATTGAGTAAAAAAGAAGAGGCTGTCAGCATCCCCCATCTGGAACTGAAAAGTGTCTCCAAGACTTTTGTCGGAGCACAAAACAGTGCTGTTACTGCAGTCGATAATTTCTCGCTTACCATACAGAAAGGTGAAGCGATAACCATCATAGGGCCTTCAGGATGTGGCAAGACAACTACCTTGAGGATGATCGGGGGCTTCATCACCCCTGATAGCGGGGAGATCCTCCTCAATGGTGTCTCCATGGCTCACAAGGGCCCGGAGGAGAGGACCATCCCGATGGTATTTCAGAACTATGCCCTGTTCCCACACATGAATGTATTCGAAAACATTGCATATGGATTGAAATCCCGAAAAAGACCCTTGGACAGTATTCACCATGATGTTGCTATGATGTGCCAAATGCTCAATTTGGTGGGGACGGAAGGGCGCTTTCCCCACCAGCTCTCCGATGGGCAGCAGCAGAGGGTTGCCCTGGCACGGGCACTGGTGCTCAAGCCTGAGCTGCTCCTGTTTGATGAACCGCTTTCCAACTTGGATGCCAGGCTCAGACTACAGACCAGGCGCGAGATCAAGAAGATGCAGAAGCTTCTTGGCATCACCACCATATATGTTACCCACGACCAGAGTGAAGCTTTGAGCATGCCCGATAGGGTGGTGGTGATGAATCGGGGAACCATCATACAGGTAGGGCCTCCGCGGGAGGTGTACAACAACCCACAAACCCCTTTTGTTGCAGACTTCATAAGCAATGCGAACTTTTATGAAGGGGTGATTGTTGCATCAGACACTGAGGCGGTTACAGTCGCCTTCACAGGTCTCGAATATACCCTGTTGCCAGCACAATGTGATGGCCCCTGTCAGAAGGGCGATGGGGTGTATGTGGCAATCTTGCCACAGAGTGTGAGCATTAGCTCCTACCACCTTCCAGAAACGGACTATCAAAGGGGTGGTGAAATACTTGGCCTCTCCTTCAATGGGTACTCAGTTGAGTATGAGATCACTTTTGGAGAGACAGTTATTCGGGTAGTGGTTCCCCATAACCTCACCTTTATGGATGAGTACCAGGTTAATGAAAAAGTCCTGCTCCATCTCCACCCCTCCTCATTCCACCTGTTCAATGCCAAGGAGTTCTGATGTATCTGCCAATAGCCTCCTTCCTGTTGCTCCTTCCCCCGCTGGCTACCCTTGTACTGGGTAGGAGCTTGGATCGTGTCTCGGTTATCACCAGCCTTCTGCTGTTACTCTCTCTTGTAGTGTCGGCCATTGGGTCCTTGCTGCATAAGAGAGGGAATAGGAATTTTTTTGTACCCATGCCTTTTTTACTTGGCTACACCTCTCTGTTTCTCTTTTCCACCTACAGTACAAGTTGTCTTGCTTCGTTTACCCCCCCGCTCATCGTCTACAACACCATCATCCTGATGATGGTTGGATATGCACTTTCCTTGTATTGTCCCCCTTCAATGAAGAACCTTCTGCTTGTTGGTGGAGTTTCTCTTGGTACGTTCTTGTTCAGCCTCTTCTTTTTCCCCCTTTCGCTTCTCTTCCTGCTCAATGCCGGCCTGCCCGTGCTGGTACAGCTCTTTGAAATTACAAGGAAAAATGGGGGAGGGGCCTCTTCACGAATCTCTTTGCAATCCATGCTTGCCCATGAGATACGTACTCCCCTGACCATTATGCAGACAACAACCAGCCTTCTGATGGAAGAAATCCCTGGGCCTTTGAATGCACGGCAGAAACAGTTCGTACAGTCCAACTACGAGTACACCCAAAGGCTCATCACCTTCAGTGAGAATATGCTTACGCTGCTTAAGTTCGATAAGGAGTTTGAGCTCACCAAAAGGGAGAAGATAAACATCAGAGTCATCACCCAGGATATTGTTGCCTTTTTTGGACCACTGCTTTCGATAAAGGGCCAGACTATTCGGTACTCCTTTCCAGCATTGTTGAACTACCCCATTGGGGATGAGTCGCTCATCCGCCAGGTATTCATCAATTTGATCCACAATGCGGTGAAACATACCAAAGAGGGTGGGTACATCGTCATTTCAGTAACCCAAGACGATGAGCAGATGGTAGTGAGCATCACCGACAATGGAGAAGGGGTAGCAGGCGATGGGAGAGAGACCTTGTTCAGGGAGTTCTATCAGGAAAAAGGCGCAAGTGAAGCGTTCCAGGATGGTTTTGGGTTGGGACTCTCCATAGCACGTCAGATCATGCAAAAGCATGGAGGAAACGTGTATATTACCAGTGTGAAGAATAAGGGGACCATGGTCTCCTGTACCCTCCCGGCAAAGGCGATACGATGAAACATAAAGTGTTATTGGTTGATGACGAGAAAGATATACTCACCCTCCTTACCTATATCTTTGAATCAAAGGGATATGACGTAAACTCTGTCATGAGAGGAGACGATGCTGTGAGCGTAGCCGCCTCATGGTCCCCTGATATTGTGATCCTTGATATAGCTCTTCCCGGTCTCAATGGGTTGGAGGTATGCACCCATCTGGTGGATATGCACATCCCCGTCATATTTCTGAGCTCGCACGACGCCGATGACCAGATCATAGAGGGCCTTGAAGTAGGGGGAGAGGATTATGTCTCAAAACCCTTCAACTACAAGGAACTTCTGCTTCGGGTGGAGAAGGTTCTCAAACGTTCGAAGACCCCTCCGGGCAACATCCTTGTAGTAGGGAACCTTGTGATCAACCTGGAACAGCAGAGCCTCTCCTTGCATGGGGAGCAGGTAAATCTGACTCCTACAGAGTTCAAGATCATAGAGGTTCTCGCAACATATCTGCACACCCCGGTGTCGGTACAGAAGATCCTACAGAGTGTCTGGAACAATGAAGAGTGGATACAGGGCTCCGAACTGGTTAAGGTGAACATGAGTCGGCTACGGAAAAAGATAGAGGAGGATCCTGCTTCCCCAAGGTATATCATCAACAAGTGGGGTGTGGGCTATATCCTTACAGATGCAAAGGATACGTGATTAATGAGATTTTGTTACGGTTTTGTAACTTGTATAAATTCCAATCGATGACACAATGGGAGTAGAGACTATGTATTGTTGGTAGGAGAGCTTCGATAGCACTCCTACAATCCTAAAGGAGGATTACATGAAATTGAAAACCATGCTACTCGCTGTCTTGTTGGTACTGTTGATGACCTCACCCATGTTTGCTGCAGGGGCGAAAGAGGCGGCAACAACAGAAACTGTCGGCACGACGGTAAACGTCTACTCGATCATGCCCGAGAAGTACGCTACCAAAATCTTTGCCGAATTTACGAAGGATACGGGCATTTCCGTTAACTTTGTGCGCCTCTCCTCCGGAGAAGCCCTTGCAAGGTTGATCGCAGAAAAGAACAACCCACAGGTGGATGCCCTTTGGGGTGGTCCTGCCGATACCTATGAAGCCGGTATTCCTGAGGGTGTATTTGCTCAGTATGCACCTAAGGAAGCTGATAAGATTCCTGCAAAATTCCGTTCGGAACAACAGTACTGGACAGGAATTGGTATCATCCCCCTCTGTTTCTTGAGCAACAACGAATACCTGAAGAACAAGGGCCTGGAAGTTCCTACAAGCTGGTATGACCTCATTGATCCCAAGTACGGAAAATCACTGCAGATGGCAGACGCCAGGACTTCTGGAACAGCAACTGAAAGAATTTACTCACTTGTTCAGGCATTTGGTGAGGAAGAGGCTTTTGAGTATCAGAAAAAACTCAATGATAATATTCAGCTGTATACCAAAGGTGGAGCAGGTGGGGCAATGCCTGTCGCTACAGGACAAGCAGCTGCCGGTGTGTTCTACATCGTTGATGCTCTTGATATCCAGCAGCAGGGCTATGACCTGTCGGTCTCCTATCCTAAGGAAGGGGTCACCTATGGTATAGAGGGCAGTGGTATCATCAAGGGTGCCAAGAACCTGGGAGCCGCAAAAGTCCTGATGGATTGGGCTTCCTCCAAACGTCTTGGCGAAGTGATGGTTGCCAACAAGATCAACTATATCCCCACCCGTGGTGATGTAGAGGTCACAAACAAGGCTCTTGATATGTCGGCAGTCAAACTGCTCGAAGCCAAGGCTGAGTGGAAAGGCGACAACAGGGCAAGGTTTGTTGAAAAGTGGATTGAAGAAGTCATTCAGCAGTAAGTGCCTATAGGTTTCTGTTTTATGCGAAGAGGTACCCTGTAGTACGTACAGTGTACCTCTTCACCCTGTATTACTACGTAGGAGGACCAGCGTGTCGACAACAAGGTTACCAAAAAGTTCCATGGCAAAAAGGGATCCTGTCCTATTCGGAACCCTTGTCGCCATATGGATTATCTTCGCAATCTTTATCTTTCTGCCGATCATCAGGCTACTGGCAACCACGTTTGTCGTTGATGGTTCTGTCAGCTTTGCAAACCTGACAAAGATAATGAGCAAGTCCTATAACATCCGGGCTCTCATAAACTCTCTGATCCTTGCTACATCCGTAGCAGTCACCGGAACGGTGTTGGGGTATATCTTTGCCCTGGCTGTTACCAGAACCTCCCTGCCTCCCTTTTTCAAGGCGCTGTTGGGAGCTGTGACGATCCTGCCCCTCATCTCACCTCCTTTTACCAGCAGCATCTCGCTGACACTGGCCCTCGGCCCAAATGGGATGATCCTCAATGCCTTGGGAATATCTGACTTCTCCATATATGGATTTCTAGGAACATGGATGAGTGAAACCCTCACGTATTTCCCTGTAGCCTTCATGGTCATCACCGCTGTATTGAACACAATGAGTGCTAACCTCGATGATGCGGCTCTCTCGTTGGGCTCTTCCCGATGGAGGATGTTCAGAACCATTACGATTCCCCTTTCGCTTCCTGGCATAGGAAACTCGATTCTTCTCCTTTTCGGCGCTTCCTTGGCAGATTTTGCCACACCACTTATCTTAGGCGGGCATACATTTCCAGTACTCCCTACTGAGGCTTATCTCATGATAACAGGGATGTTTGACCTCAAGGGTGGGGCTTCCCTCTCATTTCTGCTTCTCTTACCCGCTTTGTTGGTATTTATATTACAACGAGTGCTCATCGGCAAGAAAAGCTATGTTTCGGTCACCGGAAAAAATGGGGCAAAGTCAGGCTTTGGGAAACTCCCTACACTCCTGACTGCCCTCATAAGTGTTATCTGCATCTTCACTGTCATCTTTATCCTCTATCTGTATGCCATCATACTGTGGGGGTCGTTTGTGAATGTCTGGAGTGTCGACAACTCCTTCACCTTGAAGCACTTTGGGTATGTCTTTGCCCATGGGAAAAAGGCCATCACCGACACGCTGCTCATAGCACTTCTATCGACAGTCATCGGTTCCATCCTTGGAGTTTTGATAGGCTACATCGCCCAGCGGAAGAATTTCTTCGGCAAGCGTTTCTTTGAGTTTGGCAGCATGCTCAACTATGCCCTGCCAGGGACTGTTGTCGGTATTGCCTACATCATCGCATTCAACCAAAAGCCCATCCTGCTGACAGGGACGCTCTCCATTTTGGTGGCTGCGTATGTGTTCCGCTATTATGCGACTGGGATTCGCTCAGTCATTGCATCCCTTGCCCAGATCGATCCCGCCCTTGAGGAGGCTTCGCTTTCCCTCGGGGCCAGTACGGCACGGACATTCACGCACGTCACCATCCCCCTCATCATTCCAGCAGTGCTTGCAGGGATGCGCTATCTGTTTATCCACTCCATGACCGCGATCAGTGCAACGATTTTCCTGGTATCGGTGAGGTGGACGCTTCTGACAACAAGAATTCTAGAAAGTATGACTGAGTTGCAATTTTCCCAGGCATCGGCATTTTCGATAGTGCTGATAGTCATCGTATTTATTGTCGATGCAATAATGCTCTGGCTCATGAAGTTGAGCACAAGAAAGTTTACTCAGCAGGAGGATTTGAAATATGAAAAAATTGGCGCTTAACCTTGAGAACGTCACCAAGACATTTCAGAAGGATGATGGATATATAACAGCAGTCGATGCAGTCAACCTGCAGGTGGAAGAGGGGGAGATGGTTACCTTCCTGGGTCCCTCCGGGTGTGGAAAGACCACCACCCTGAGAATGGTAGCAGGCTTTGAGTTGCCCACTAGTGGCGCGATAACCATTCGTGGCCTCGATATGACCAACACCCCGGTCAACAAGAGGAAGATTGGTTTTGTCTTTCAGAACTATGCCCTGTTTCCCCACATGAGTGTCTACAACAACGTAGCATATGGGCTGAAGGCGCGAGGTGAAAAAGACAATGCCATCAAGGACAAGGTGAGGGAAGCCCTCTTGCTGGTTGGTCTGAAGAACACAGAAAACCGCTATCCCAGCCAATTATCCGGTGGGGAGCAACAGCGTGTCGCCCTTGCTCGGGTAATCGTGATGGAACCCAATCTCCTGTTGATGGACGAGCCTCTTTCCAACCTTGATGCCAAGTTGCGCATTCATATGCGCACGGAGATTCGCAAGCTGCAGAAGAAGCTAGGCATAACATGCCTCTATGTCACCCATGACCAGAGTGAGGCCCTTTCCATGGCCGATAGGATCGTGGTGATGAACAAGGGCAAGGTGGAGCAGGTGGGTACAGCTTTTGAGATATTCAGCAATCCCCAGTCCCTCTTTGTCGCCGACTTCATCGGGCAGGCAAATATCATCCACCTGGAAGTGACCTCCCTCAAGGACGAGATGCTCTCTGTCACTACGCACAATGGGGGTACCTTCACTGCACGATGTATTGTTCCTGATCATATCGACAAGGCAGTGGAGAGTTATCAGGTGGGAAAGGATGCGGCTCTTGTCATTCGTCCTGAATCAATTACGGTTATCCCCTACAAGGGAGGCGAACAATCTTTCAACGCGATAGTCACCTCTTCCATATTCGTAGGCAGCCATGTTGAGTATGAGCTGACCCTGGAAAATGGTGAGATGGTGAAGGCCTTCATCCCCTATACGAACAATATGCAGATATTCAATGAGGATGAAAGGGTTTCCTTCGTCATAGATCCTGTGAATGCCTTGTTCCTGCCCAGGAAGAAGAGAAGAGCACATGATGACAAATAACTGCAACATTTACCAAGCAATCGCTTGCTTGGCATGAAGTGGTAATCAGAAAGAACAAGGAAAAATACAGACAGAGGCGTATCTTCCACACAGAGAAGATACGCCCACAAGCAATACCAATCTCCCAGAGACACCTGTCAATGGGAGATTGGTGTTAGTCTGGATGCAATTTGTCCGTTTTAGAAATTCTTGTAACAGTGCAACAGTATGCCAAGAAAAATATTGAAGAATGGACTGGTATCACACTCCTGCTCATGCACCTATTGACGCCGTTGAATCATTCGGGCTATCGGTGGTGCAAACCTATGCAACGTTGATAAGAAGATAGGGCAAGACATGCTTTTCACTGATGGACAGTACTTGATTTCGGGCATGGCAAACTCTGCTAAATAATGTAATATTTGCAAAGAGAAAGAGATTCGAAGGTATATAAAGGATATTTAGGTATCATCTGGTTTCATCCTGCAAGGCTCTTTTCGTACGTAGAAAATACAACCAGTTTTTGCCGTTTTCTTGCATAGTTATTCCATTGATATTCTCTCCTTTGTCCTATAGACATATTTTATAACTCATTGTAATTATAAGAGTTATATGAAAAGAAAAAAGGATTTTTCTTCTTTTTTTATTGACTTGTATACAAACTTGTATATAGTATTTAGGTGTGTTCTTTTCCATGGGTGTGGAGGGGAGTACCGTAATGAAACGTGTTACCGTAAAGAGGGACATGTACGTTGACTCTGTCATGTTGATGCTAGCCAGCAGAGACCTGGAGAACCATCCATCAGTACAAGAAGCCACCGTTGCAATGGGCACTGCCATGAATGTGCAGTTGCTCCTTGACCAAGGGTTTCCCGCATCAGACCTTGCTTCTGTCACTCCATCAGATCTGGTGATGGCCATCGATTGCAACCAAGGCGACTATGACTCAATCGTTGCCTTTGCCGATGAGCTGCTGGCCGGAAAGAAAGGTGCCAAGGGTCAACAGACTTCCACTGAAGTGTTGCATAGCATTGATGATGCCCTGCAAGTATACCCTGACCTCAATCTGGCCATCATATCCGTGCCTGGCATCTATGCTGCCCATCAGGGGTGCAAGGCTCTGGGTAAGGGCCTGCATGTCATGCTCTTCTCCGACAATGTATCCCTCGAAGATGAAATATCCCTCAAGAGGGAAGCCCTCTCCAAGGGCCTTCTGGTCATGGGACCCGATTGTGGTACTGCAATCATAGGGGGAAAGCCCCTGTGCTTTGCCAATGTCGTAAACAAGGGCACCATAGGAGTGGTAGCCGCTTCCGGTACAGGCCTGCAGGAAGTCACCTCCCTCATCGATCGTTTTGGCGGTGGTATAAGCCAGGCTATCGGAACTGGTGGGCGAGATCTCAAGAACAAACAGGTGGGAGGTCTCATGATGAGCCTGGGCATAGCTGCCCTTGCTTCTGATACGGAGACCTCTGTCATTGTCGTGGTTTCCAAGCCTCCTGCAGCCGAGGTGGTGGAACCTATTCTCTTAGCCTTGTCTGAGAGTGGAAAACCCTCGGTGGTGCATTTCATCGGATCAGATTCCACTCAGTTTCCTTCGTATGAAACCATACACTGGACGGGCAACCTGGAAGAGACGGCGCGTGTTGCCCTCTCTTTGTCTGGGAGTGCTTTGCCTCCTCGTGAACACCACGACAGGTGGGCCTTTGACCTTGACCATGAGAGCATCGATGCCTTGGTGAAGGGGGAGTCATCGTCATTCCTGCCTGAACAGAGAGACCTCCGTGGCTACTATACGGGAGGAACCCTTGCAGACGAAGCCTGGCTCTCGCTGTCAGAGATCCCAGGTGGCGTATGGTCAAACAACCATACCGATCCCGCCTTTGTGCCTAAGGATCCTCATGAATCGAGGGGGAATACCATCATCGACCTGGGTGATGATGTATTCACCGTAGGACGCCCCCATCCCATGATCGACCCATCGACACGGGTGGATCGCATGCTCGCCGAATGTGATGACCCATCCATCGCTGTCATGCTGGTGGACTGTGTACTTGGCTATGGCTCCTGTGATGATCCTGCAGGTGCACTGGTACCTGTCATACTGAAGGCAAAAGAGTCAGCAGTGAAACGAGGGGGCTATCTCTCTGTCATTGCGTCGGTTACCGGTACAACAGGCGATCCCCAAGGCTTTGCCTCCCAGGTAGAGAAGCTGGAACAAGCCGGGGTAGTGGTGATGAGTTCCAACTACCAGGCAGTCCAGCTTGCACGGCGCATCATCATGCAGGAGTATGGTCCAGGCAAAGAGAAGGACGTCCCTGCCCCTCATCTTGGTCAGAAGAGGGCCCCTCGTATGAGCAAGATTCAATCATCGGAGACGCACAGATCCTCCTTACCAGTCGAGCCGGCTCTCTCCCTCTTCAAGGAGGTGAAGGTGGTCAACCTGGGCCTGCAGAGCTTTGCAGACAACCTTGGGCCAACAGCTGTCCATCTTGACTGGAGACCCCCTGCCGGTGGCGATCTCTCTCTGATACATGCTCTGTCCGCCATCGATGGCTTGGATCTTGTCCGCTCTGCAAATGCAGGGGCTGTTGAGAAAATCCTGCAAGGGAAACCCCAGCTTCTGGGGATCGCCAAGGCCCTTGAGGTGATTCCCGGCATGCGGGAGAACCTTGTCCTGCATGCCGGGCCTCCGGTTACTTGGGATCGGATGTGCGGTCCCATGAAAGGGGCGGTCATCGGGGCCTTGATCTATGAAGGCAAGGCTAAGAGTGCACAAGAGGCTATCTCCTTGGCATCATCGGGTTCCATAGAGTTCGAACCCTGTCACCACCATAGCTGTGTAGGGCCTATGGCTGGCATCATCACAGAGAGCATGCCTGTCTGGATCCTGGAGAATGCAACCTTTGGGAATCGAGCCTATGCAACCCTTAATGAAGGGCTGGGTAAGGTCCTGCGCTATGGTGCCTATTCTGAGGAGGTCATAGACCGCCTCAGGTGGATAGAGAAGAGCCTTGCCCCGATTCTCAACAAGGCCTTGCTCGCCCATGGTCCTGTGGATATGCGAAGCATCATCGCCCAAGCCTTGCAGATGGGGGATGAGTGCCATAACCGAAACAGGGCCGGCACCTCCCTGATGATCCGAGAGCTTGCCCCTTACCTGGTTATGCTATCAGAGAAGAAGGAAGAGCTTGCGAAGGTCTTCTCCTTCATGCACGCGAATGATCACTTCTTCCTCAATCTCTCCATGCCTTCGGCCAAATGCACCATGGATGCTGCTGCAAACATCAAGGGCAGTACCCTCATTGTGGCAATGGCGAGAAATGGCACGGACTTTGGCATACGGCTTTCCGGTCTGGGGGATCGCTGGTTCACAGCCCCCGCCTCCATGGTCGAAGGGCTCTACCTGCCTGGCTTCAAGGCAGAGGATGCAGCTCCTGATATCGGGGACTCGGTCATCACCGAGACCTCAGGCTTCGGGGCCTTTGCAATGGCGGCCTCTCCTGCAATAGTGAAGTTTGTGGGAGGATCACCTGAGGATGCCATCCGCTACACCAAGCGTATGTATGGCATCACCATGGCGGAGAACCGAGAGTACCGAATCCCTGCCCTGGACTTCCGCGGAACCCCTACAGGCATCGATGTACGCAAAATTGTTGAGAGTGGCATACTGCCGGTCATCAACACCGGCATTGCGCACAAGGAGCCTGGCATAGGGATGGTGGGCGCCGGGTTGGTAAAACCCCCCGTCTCGTGCTTCAAGGACGCCCTTATGGCTTTTGCCGACGAATATTGCGCCGGTTGATCATACCAGAAAAAGGAGATTGTGATGAAAGTAATAGATCTGACCATTCCTTTGGGTATTGGCACCCCACCGTGGCCAACGTACATCCCCCTGCAGGTCCAGTATTTCAAGAGACTCGCACCCAATGGTGCCAATGGGCAAGTGGTGACCCACTCAAACCACGTGGGAACCCACCTTGACGGGGAGATTCACTTCTACACCCCAGGTAAGGACATAGCCCAGCTGGACATGGACTTCCTCGTGCATGAAGGGGCCATTGTCGACCTCTCGGATGTATGCTCCGATTATGATGTCTACACCTCCAAGATGGTGGAGGATCGGGTAGAGGTGAAGGAAGGGGATATCCTTCTTATCCATACAGGATACCATCACTACGGGTGGGACCAGCCGACAGGAGACGAGATCCGGTACATGATCAAGCACCCCGGTCCGGACCGGGAGTTTGCCGAGTGGGCAAAGAGGAAGAAGCTGCGCTGGATAGGCGTGGACTGCGGAAGCGCAGACCACCCCATGAACACCAAGATCCGTGACTGGATGCCCAAGGAAGCGAAGCAGTGTGATACCCACTTCAAGGAGAAGTATGGCAAGAGCCTTGATGAGGTGTTCAGTGAGGACAAGTACCAGCTGATGCACATCGAGATGTTTAACAAGGGCATCATCCATGCCGAGTGTGTAGGTGGTGACATTGACCTGCTGTTGAACCAGCGGGCAGTCATTGGCTGTTACCCCTGGAGATTTGTCGACGGGGAGTCCTCCATAGCAAGAATTGTCGCTCATGTTGAGGATGACCGCTATGAGGCCCTGATGGCGAAGAAGGCAAAGGCTGAACTGACGCGCTTTGGGGATGTTGCAGGTGCTAAGAATGCTTGGTTGCACGAAGAGGCAAAAAAGAGATAGTTCTCAAAAAGGAGACAAGTATGGCGTTGGATGCAATGGAAAAGACCCTGCGACCGCCTGCGATTCCACTCAAGCCTTATCCGGCTAAGGTGATAACGTTGGCTTCAGGGGAAAAGATGGTAGTTCGTGAGGCCAGACGTGAGGAAGTGGGAGCCCTGCTGGGCACTCTCTATCCTCTGTTTGGGGTCGCCAAGGATTTCTATGATATCGTTGCTGTGCGCATGTATTCGGAGATCCTGGGCTGGTATCGCTACCGGGTTGCCAATGAGTTCGTTCTTGTTGGCACTGTCGATGGTGTCATCGCAGGGATTGTCACCAGTCGGCATGTGACTCCCAAGCTTGGAATGAGCTTGCATACCCTTACCATCAAGCGTGGTTTCAGGGTAGGGGCACAGCTGTTCGCCGCAAAGATGGAACACCACCTTGAGATCCTCGGTGAGGATGAGGTGTACATCGTTGCAGAGAGTCCCAACGGGTTCAAGAGGTGGATGATCGAGTACCAGCTTGAGGATCGCTCCTCACTCTTTCCGGAGGTGAGGCATGAGTTGGGAGGAGTGCCGACGTATGTGTTGACACGTCCTCTATGGGATGCTGTGCGAGATGTAAAATGCACTGGGGTGCGACCGGTTTCCGCTGAAGACCTCAAGTCCTCAGAGAAGCTGATCATGCCTAGCGAATATCCCCAAATTCCGGGGTTCAAGAGGTAGGACATGGCTAATGTAGGGATTGTTGGAATCGGACATACGAAATTCGGTAATTCTTCTGAGTATGATCTTTCGGATGTGCTGGCCTACGCCGCCACCGATGCCTTGGTTGATGCTGGGTTTCTCGCTCGGAGAAAGGAGATCGACCAGGTCATTGTCGGAAATATGGCCAGCGGCCTGTTCTGTCACCAAAGCGCTGTAGCCTCGGCCCTGGTAAGCCGCATGGATATGGAGCCGGTTCCTGCCGAGCTTGTGGAGAACGGCCCTGCATCAGGGGCGAGTGCCATCAAGCTGGGCTATATGGCCGTAGCAAGTGGCATGGCTGACATCGTGTTGGTCGTGGGAGGGGAGGTGATGCGCAAGGTCACCGGCTGGATCGGTACAGACTATGTGGCGACTATGCTGCATACCGATGCCGAGTACAATATGGGCCTGACCCTTCCTGCTTTCGGAGGGATGTTCACCCGCATGTACATGGAGCGTTACGGGCTTACCGAGCGCGATCTTGCCCTTCTTGCGGTGAAGAACCATGCCAATGGGGCAAAGAACAAGTATGCTCACATCCAGGCCCCTGTTACCATTGATGCCATCGCGGACGGACCGGATGCATCGGTTGTGAACACGTATGTGGCTGAGCCTCTTCGGATGTACTCCACCTGCCCGGTCAGTGATGGAGCTGCTGCCCTGCTTCTGGTGAACATGGATTCACCAAAGGCCAAGGACTTCCCAAAGAAGCCCATCAGGATCGCAGGCATCGCAAGTGCCACCGATACCCACTGCGTACACAACCGCAAGGATCCCCTGATGCTCAATGCAGTGAGGATCGCAGCAGAGAAGGCGTATGCAATGGCCGCTCTCAAACCTTCGGACATATCCTTTGCCGAGTTGCATGATGCCTTCTCCATCTTGGAGTTTGCCATCAGTGAGGAGGTGGGGTTTTTCGAACGGGGCAAGAGTTTCCTTGCAGTTCGCAAGGGTGAGACGAACATCGACGGAAGGCTTCCCATCAACACCTCAGGAGGGTTGAAATCCAAAGGTCACCCGGTAGGTGGCACTGGAGTCTCCCAAGCGGTGGAATTGGTCAGGCAGTTGCGCGGGGAAGCTGAGAAGGGCAGACAGGTAGCCAATCCCAAGTATGGCATGTCGGTCAATTTCGGTGGCTTTGGAAACAATGTCGTCGCACTTATCTGCGCAAAGGAGTAGGGGGTGATCAATGATTGATTTCAGCATGTACGATCAGCAGGAACCGAAGATTGAAGCGTACAAATGCCAGAAGTGTGGGGAAATATATTATCCTGCACCTATGATCTGTAGTGGCTGTAACGCAAGGCGTGATCCTGTGACCGGAAAGGGGTGGGAGACATTTGACCTGGAAGGCCCTTGCACCCTGCTTTCCTGGACTCGGCTTTGGAATCTTCCGGAGGGGTACACAAAAAAGAATATGCTCTTTGGCATCGTTGAGTTCGAAAATGGTTTGCGTGCCTCAGGACAGCTGGAGGTGGACGATCCCAAGACAGGGATGGCCCTGCACTCCACTGTCATCGAAAGTGATGAGAGGCCCGGAAAACCGGTGCATGTGTTCGTATTCACAGAGTAGTTTCCGAGGGGAGGCTTGCCATGGGCGAACGTTCACGAAGTGTCACCATCTACAATGCTCTCGCAGAGCGCATCATTACGTGGAAATATTCGCCAGGACATAGGTTTACTGAAGAAGAGCTCTGCTCAGAGTTCGGAGTAAGCCGCTCCCCTGTTCGTGAAGCCCTCAACAGTCTTGTTTTTGCGCGCCTCATTGAGAAGGAGGCGCACAAGGGGTACACGGTAAGGTTGATCGACCTCAGGGAGGTCAACGAACTGTATGATACCCGTTTGGTTTTGGAACTGGAGGTCGTCAACCTCATATGCAACTCAGGCATTGACCAAGAGCTCCTCACAAGGTTGAGGACGCGCTGGCAAGCCATTGTTGACAGGTTGCCAGAGGTTGTCGGCGTCTCCGCCACCGAAGATGAGCAGTTCCATGACAGCCTTTCCCAGGCTGCAGGGAACCAGGTATTGGCCCAATTGCTCGGTGATATCTCAAAAAGGATTCACTTTGTCCGCCTTAGTGATATCACCGATCCCCAACGGCTAGAAAGGACTAGTCTGGATCATCTGAGATTGCTCGATGCATTGGAAAGAAAGGACTGCAAAGCGGCCCAGGAGATTATGAGGCAGAATATTCTCTGGGGAAAGGAGAAGGTCGACTCTGCTATCAAGGAGGCACTCTTTCATGCATACCACATGGCCTAGTGGACAAGTACAGAGAATGGGCTCTCATTTTTCCTTGAAACCTAGGAAGGTGAAGGTGCACTCTGTGTTCCACTCTGCTGTGAATCTCACGGATGAGGATGGCTCGCTCTCTACGCTGGTGAAGCATAAGGGCCAAGTGCATCCTTCTTCGGCCTTGGTACGTTTTTCTGATCCTTCTGTAGCTTTCGATGATCTTGGCTTCATCAAATCCCAGCAGGGGTTGTTTCAAGAGGGGTACCTCTTCTTTGATTGTGGTATCTGGGTCTCCTGCAAGGGGGCACAACGTGTGCACCCGTCAGAGGAGGCCCCTCCCAACCTTGATCACCTTGATGATTCCTACCTTCGTTCCCAGTTGAAGATTCTTTCACGCATACAACAGCAGAAACAGACGGCATTGACAGTTGATGCCCTCTTTGATCCGCAAATAACGACAAATTCTCTCTCCTCTTTGGTGTTTAGCAACGCTGGCCTCCTGAAAATGAGCTTACACAGTGCTGATATCGCTTTGGCCCGACAGGGCATGGAAGGCCTGATGGGTCTGGGGCCGGGACTGACCCCCACCGGAGATGACTTCCTTTGTGGCTATTTCCTGGCTATGCATATGGGCAGGTCACAACTCTTTGAACAGGGCTTGCAAAGCTACGGAAGCAGCATTGCAACCATCCTTTCTACTCTTTTACTGAAAGAGACTCCTATCACCACTGACATTTCATTACAATTGTTGGGCCTTGCCTCTGAAGGGTTGTTTGCACAACCCCTCATCGCAATGGCAAAGAGCTTCTCCCTCTCTGCTGCAGACAGCACGACATGGGAAGCCCTTTCTGAATATGGACACAGTTCTGGCCTAGATGCAGGTCTGGGGTTTTTGTTTGGTCTCTCTGTCCTGCTGCCGGATTTCGAATACAAGGGGGAAGTATGATAGCAACATTTTCTTACAAGGCTCCACAGACAAAAGAGCAGCTTTTGGAGCTGCTTGCAGAACAGAGCTCAGATTTGAGGTTGTTGGCAGGAGGAACAGACCTGTTGGTCAATATACGCAATGGTGTCTATCGTCCTGAAGTTGTGGTGGACCTTAAGAAGGTTCCTGGCTCTGATGCCATAACCTGGGATAAGAAAACTGGCTTGGCCATAGGCCCTGCTGTAACCATCAATGCGATTATAACTGACAAGAGTGTGCAAGAGCACTATCCACTGCTGTGTGAATGTGCAAAAGGCCTGGCTTCCTATCAGATCCGTAACCGTGCGACGGTGGTGGGCAATATCGTCAATGCTTCTCCCTGCTCGGATATGGCTCCGGCCCTGCTCTGCCTCGATGCCTCCATTGTCATCGAGTCAAAACAGGGCAAGAGGGAGATCCCCATAGCGGAGTTCTTTACCGGGGTCAAGCGTACAGTCGTACAGAAAAATGAAATGGTCACATCCATCCATATCCCCGCCGATAAGGCAGGATTGCAGGGAGTCTATAGGAAACTTAAGAGGATCCAAGGTCATGACCTGGGTATCGTCGGGGTGGCTGTTGCCAACCTTGGGTCAGGTGCAAGGATTGCCGTCAGCTCATCAGCTCCAACCCCTGTGGTAACTCCAATCCTCTCTCTTGAGCTATCCATGCCAAAAGTGCTGGAGGCAGTGAATGCGATCATACACCCCATCAGTGATGTTCGTTGTAGCAAGGAGTACCGCAGGTTTATGGTAGGTGAGTACACCAAACGGTTGTGGAAGGAGGTTATCGCATGAGAATCACAGTTACGGTCAATAATGTTACCTATGTAAGGGATATAGAGGAGAACAGGACTCTGCTGAGGTTCCTGCGTGAAGACCTGGGCCTTATCGGTACCAAGGAAGGTTGCGGCTCCGGTGAATGCGGAGCCTGTACGGTATTTTTCAACGGCAAGACAGTCAACTCCTGTATGGTCCTTGCGGCCGAAGCCGATGGGGCGGTTGTTGAGACTATCGAGGGCGAGGCATCGTCAGGGATTCTCTCTGTATTGCAGAAGTCCTTTGAGAAGCATGGTGCTGTACAGTGCGGGTTCTGCACAGCTGGCATGATCATGAGTGCCCGCGAACTTATCCACCACAATCCCCATCCTTCCCGTGAGGAGATCCAGGAGGGGTTGGAAGGCAATTTCTGTCGGTGCACCGGCTACGAGCAGATCATCGAGGCTATCCTCGATGTGACCGGGGGGTATGAGCCTAAGGAGGAGATGCTCTATGTATGAAGATGTTGACCGTACACAGCTGAAGCATGTTGGCAAAAGTGCGACAAGGCTTGATATCTCTGAGAAGCTGACCGGAGAGGCTATCTATACCAGTGATATGTCCTTTCCTGGAATGCTCTATGCCCAGATAAAGCAAAGTCCCCATGCCAGGGCAAAGATTCTTAGTATCGATACCTCCAAGGCTGAAGCCTTGTCCGGAGTTCGTGCTGTCCTTACCGGTGAGGAGTTGGATTATAGGCTGGGTATCTATGTGGTGGACAAATATATCCTTGCAAAGGGTGAGGTTCGTCACTATGGGGAGGCCGTGGCTGCCGTGGCGGCTGAGACGCTTGCTATCGCCCGAAGGGCTGTCGAATTGATAGAGGTCACCTACGAGGTGCTTCCCCCTGTGCTTAACCACATGGATGCACTGAAGGAGGATGCACCCTTGGTCCATCCTGACCTTGGATCCTATGACTACATCCAGGCAGTCTTCACCCCCATACCTGGGACAAATATCGCCAACCTCACCAAGTTGCGTAAGGGTGATGTACAGAAGGGTTTCGAAGAGGCTGCCTACGTGGTGGAAAGGGAGTATGACAATCCGAGTGTGCAGCATGTTCCTATGGAGACGCATGTGGCTATCGTACGGTGGGGGGCCGGTGACAGGATCACCATCCACACAAGTGCCCAGTCTCCCTTTACTGTACGCAACCTCTTTTGTAAGACATTTGGCCTGCCGCTGAACAAGGTGAAGGTGATAATCCCCAATGTCGGGGGAGGCTTCGGAGGGAAGGCGGGCATCCATATCGAACCGTTGACAGCGTGCCTTTCCAAGAAGGCCGGAGGGCTCCCTGTGAAGTTCCAGGCTACACGTGAAGAGGAGTTTTCCTTGCTTCCTTGTCGTAGTGCCCTGACCTACCGCATCAAGACTGGTGTTTCCGAAGAGGGGAAGATTCTTGCTCAGAGGATGGACATGTACTGGGATGCTGGAGCCTATGCTGACTATGCGGTCAATGTCACCCGTGCATCAGGCTACTCGGCTTCCGGTCCGTATGAGATACCCAATGCGTATGTCGATGCGTATACGCTCTATACGAACAAGCCCTATGGCACGGCTTACCGTGGCTTTGGTCATGTGGAGTTCCACTGGGGCATCGAGCGTCATATGGATCTGGTTGCCCATACCATAGGTATGGATCCTGTGGAGTTCAGGCGCATCAATGCCTTGAAGACAGGATCTGTTACCTTGACAGGTGAGGTTATCACCGAACACTCAGGTGATGTGATAGCTTGTATGAATGCAGTAGCAAAGTCTATCGGCTATGGGAAGAAGACCAAAGAGGAGAGGCAGAGGGAGAAGGAGACAGGTCTGAAGATCGGCAAGGCTGTAGCCATCCTGCAGAAGGCTCCTGCCATGCCCAGCAATACTGCTACCGGTGCTATTGTGAAGATGAATGGTGATGGCACGGTCTCTGTAGCTGTCGGGTTGACTGAGATTGGGCAGGGTTCGACCACAGCCCTTGCCCAGATAGTCGCCGAGCGGTTGGGTTTCCGCCTGGATCAGGTGTTTGTCAAGGTGGAGAAGGATACCGACAGTGATCCGTATGACTGGCAGACTGTTGCTTCCAAGGGTCTGATGATGAGTGGCAATGCGTGCATCCTCGCCTGTAAGGATCTGCTGGCAAAGGGATACAGAATAGCCTCGCATGTCCTGAAGGCGTGTGAGGATGACCTCGCCCATGATGAAGAGTCGGTCTATATTCGCCATCATCATGAGAATAGGATCGCATGGTCAAAGATTGCCATAGGGTATGCCTACCCTGATGGGATGGGTATAGGCGGGCCTCTGATCGGAATCGGCAGTTACATCGCCCAGGGCCTTTCCAACCTCGATAAGGAGACAGGACAGGGCAAACCAGCCCTTGACTGGACCTTTGGCGCTCATGGCATCATCTGTGAGGTGAACCCTGTTACCGGTGAGTATGCGGTGAGGAAGATTGCCTCAGCCTTTGATGTGGGCAAGGTGGTAAATCCCCAGCTCATCAGGGGCCAGATAGTGGGCGGAATGCTCCAAGGTCTTGGTACCGCCATGTGCGAAGGGTATATCTATGACGAGAAGGGCCATCTGCTCAATCCATCCTTCACGGACAACAAGATACCTACAGCCAAGGACCTGCCTTTTGAGGTAGAGGCCATTGCCGTGGAGAATTCCCAGATCGACGGGCCCTATGGAGCACGGGGGGTGGCCGAACATCCCATGATCTCAGTAGCACCTGCCTTGGGCAATGCGATTTTCCAGGCTGTAGGTGCTGACCTCAGCCATATGCCGATACGAGCCGAGGATGTATGGAGGGCCATGGAAAACAAGTCACCTATCGACAATTGGATCACCAAGACGCCCGTCGGATCATGTCGGACAGTACCCATTGCTGGATCTCACTCGCCAAAAAAGGCGATAGAGCCATAACAGGAAGGAGGAAAAGACAGTAAGGTCAAGGATTCGAGAAGAAAAACAATTCCGGGCTTGTGTCTTTGTGCAGGGGATCCGGATCGAATTGGAGGTTTCTATAGGAGGACGCTATCGTGGCTAAGAAAGATTTGACTGGAAAGAACATCGTATTTGGACTCCAGCACACCTTTGTCATGTTCGGTGCAACCGTATTGGTGCCGATGCTGACGGGCTTGGATGTAGGGGTGACGTTATTCGCTGCAGGTGTTGGAACACTGCTGTTCCATGTTATCACCAAGTTCAAGGTTCCTGTATTTTTGGGAAGTTCGTTTGCGTACATCCCCGGAATCATCGCCATAGGATCGACACAGGGGTTGCCATATGCCTTGGGTGGCATAGTGATCTCCGGCCTTCTCTATGTCGTCGTTTCCATTATCTTCAGGTTTGTGAAGTACGAGAACCTGCATAAGATTCTTCCACCGCATGTGACAGGTCCCATGATCATCATGATTGGTCTGATCCTTGCTCCTGTGGCCATACAGAATGCCAATGGGACAAACTCCCCTGGTATTGCCGAGGCTATTGGGGTGAACGGTTGCTGGCTTGTTGCTCTGATTACGTTTGCTACCGGGGTGTTCGTGAAGATTGGATTCCCTAAGTTCGGGTGGAAGTTTGCTTCAAACCTGCCGGTCCTTATCGCATTGGTTGTAGGCTACCTTTTCTCTGTCATCCTGGGAATCGTAGACTTCTCTACCGTTGCCAGTGCTCCGTTTATTGGAATACCAAAATTTACGTTCCCCAAATTCTCCATCAGTGCAATTACGGTGATGGTGCCCATTGCCATCGTAACGATGGTTGAGCACTTCGGCGATGTGTTGGCAATTGGTAATGTGGTTGGCAAGGATTTCATCAAGGATCCAGGGATCAAGAGAACCCTCCTCGGTGATGGTATCGCTACCTCCCTGGCCGGTTTGATCGGAGGTCCTGCAAACACCACGTATTCTGAGAATACTGGTGCTGTAGCCCTGACTGGTGTAACCAATCCTATCGTCATGCGAATTGCTGCCATTTTTGCCATTTTCCTCTCTTTGATCCCCAAGTTTACCGCTTTGATCGGGACAATCCCCGCTCCAGTGATCGGGGGTATTTCCATTCTGCTGTTTGGTATGATCAGCAGTATCGGTATCAAGAACATGGTCGATGCACAGGTCAACCTCTCCAACCCGAAGCTGCTGATGATCAGCGCTTCGATGTTGGTACTTGGTCTTGGTGGCGCAACATTCTATTTGGGCCCCGTCCAGCTTTCAGGCCTTGGTCTTGCTGCCATATTCGGCATCATCCTCAATGCCATTCTCAGACCTAAGGACATTACCAAAACAGAGGGCTAAGAAAGGATTTAGTGCTAAAAAATAGTACTAAGAATAAAAAAGACAAAAGACAAAAAACAAAGACGTACTCAGACACCCCCGTCACTTGAAATGACGGGGGTGTTCTAGCTGTACATATCTCAATGCTCGAAAAACCACAAGACCTACAAGGGATTGAATTGAACTCAATCTGGAATGGGCAAGAAGAGGGAGCGGCGACGCTTGCCGTCAGGAGAGCGCGAGGCGTGACCATCTCCGAATGTGTCTTCAACCAGCAGGATCGATCCTGGCCCAAAGTTTCGCACACTCTCGTCACTGACTGTTATCTCAACGGTTCCCTCCAGCATGACGATGTACTGCCTGCGTGGGGCCACATGCCAAGGGAAGTCATAACCCGGTTCGTTCTCCCTCAAGATCATGGAAGAGACGGCAAGAGGCGTTGACATCTGGCCCAATGGACCTGATGGCATTGTCTCTATGTGAACATCCTCAAAGTGAGATTTTCCGTCTTTGTCGGCATAGATACGGGTTATGAGCATAGTGGCCTCCAGGGTAGAAGAGTAGGCAAGGGAAAAAGAGAAGAGAAGAAAGAGAAGAGAAGAAAATCAAGGAAATAAGAGGCAAACAGGCTCCTTCACCTCAACTGTGCAGACAGCAACACCTGGAACTCCTGTATAGGGATCGATGGGGAATACAACCACTGAATCAGAGGAGCCGTTTGCAACCAATAACCATTTGCCATCGGGGGAGAGGGTGAAGTTCCTTGGTTCCTGCCCTAAGGTGGGTGTGTAGGAGACAAAGGTAAGCATGCCGGTCTCAGCATTGACAGCATAGGTGACTATGCTGTCATGGCCTCTGTTGGAACAGTAGAGGTACTTGTCATCAGAGGAGAGATGGATATCAGCTACGGTGTTCTCAAACATAAAGGTAGAAGGTAGGGTGGCTATGGTCTGTAGGTGTGTGAAGCAGCTGTCGAACTTGTCTATACGATAGACAATAACCTGATTGGACAGTTCTCCTGCAACATAGAGGTACTGGCTGTCAGAACTGATCGCCATGTGTCGTGGTCCTGTCCCCAGGGGTACTTTTTTGAACGATGGGAAGGCCCATTCGGGTCTGCTGTAATGCACAATGCGATCGAGTCCGAGATCCGCTACAAAGAGGTTTTTTGAATCAGATGTCCATAAGGCCGAGTGTATGTGAGATCCTTCCTGACGTGCTGGATTGTGTCCAACCCCTACAAAGCGTTTGGATTGGGCTATTGAGGAAACATGCCCTACAGGACCCAGGGCATAGAGAGTAAATACTCCATCCCCATAATTGGAAACAGCCAGATACTCACCATTGGGTGCAAGGGCCAGATGACAGGGGGAGTTGCCCCCGGAGGGTATAGTGCCGGCCAAAGAAAATGGTTCAGGAGCTGTTGGGTTAAAGCGGAAGGATTGCACTGATCCTTCTTTCTCCTGGATTTCACTTACTGAGTACAACAGGGAAGTTTTCTTGTTGAAGGCCTGGAAGGTTGGCATGTCTATGCCGGAGTAGGAGCCTAAAAGACTTAACTGTCCAGTGCTTTCATTAAAGGAAAACAGTGAGAGTCCCTTTTCAGTAGCAGGGACACGCGATCCGATGATAAGGTGTTTTATTGACATAGGGTACCTCTCTTGCCTGTATTGTAGCATGAGATGGGGCAGAGACAATGGTAATACTCATAATTGCTACATCGGAGCCATTTCAAGTGGAGATCGTAATTGCTATGTATACCTGTTTCACTGGTAGTAGTGCAGGGTGTTGAAGGTTCCATAAGGTCTTATTGAGGAGAATAGGCCAGTTATGCATAAATCAAGAAAATCAGGGCTGGACAAGCGCCTTTCTTTTCCTTATTATGATTTGAGTAGTCGGGCGCGTAACTCAGCGGGAGAGTGCTACCTTCACACGGTAGAAGTCGTTGGTTCAAACCCAATCGCGCCCAATAAATAATCCCTTATATCAATAAGATATAAAAGCCATCCTCGAAGCAAACGAGAATGGCTTTTATTAGTGTGCTCGGTATGAGCATTCTCTAAAGGGTGAGAGTCCCAAGTACGGGTGATAGCGCCAAGTACATAGCCAAGAGCAAGGGTGTCCTTCGTGAGGAGGAATCTGAAGAAAGCTGGAGGCAAAATTCTGGCCTGACGAACAGGAATCTCATCAGGCATACCCTGACGGATAAGGTTGCCAAACAAACCGAAGTCCAAAGGCTATACGGAGTCAGGGGTGTAAATGAGGCAGGTAGATGGAATGAAAGAGAATGCCCTTACCCGAGGAGGTCTTGCAGAAGAGCCTAGGCTATCAACGCCAATGACGGCAAAAGCCCTGAATATACAAGAATAGGGGCTAGTCACTGCAAGAAGTCAGATGAAGGCATAGTAGGGGGA
>JBLXDK010000008.1:0-176152 GCA_048264225.1 Sphaerochaeta sp. | reverse complement strand
ACGGACGACAATTCAATTGATCAATATGAGGCGGCACTTATGAGCAGTAACTGGCATTGGAGGTAGTCATTAACACTCAACAGACAATCCTTGGAACAATATTTCTTAGCTACCATACTAATACAATCATTCACGATCATGATTCAACATTTCCCAAACAATCTATACACCTTTTCCAACGTGTCACGAATAAAGTTCACTTCTCTTGCTTTAGTTGCCATTTCAGATTTTGTGAGATTGGACAATCTGATTGTGCTCCTGGGATATTCCGTCCACGTCAAATCTAGTTCGCGATTTCAGGTTGGAAGATCATTGAATACTCCTCTGCTCCAGGAAAGACCAAGGGCTGCTTCACTAGGTGAAGCAGCCCTTGGTCTTTTGTTAGGATTTTTTGTTATGCATTGCTCAGCTGTAATATTGCTTTTCTTCTATTGCAACGCTAGACCAAGCTATTGGTACTGCTTTGGCAATACCAGTACTTCAAAACAAGACACCTAAGAGGAAAACAACGTTTACACCCTCCCATTACATGAATGAAGGAAGGAACATAGTCATAGGCGCCCAGAATGATACCAGCATCAGCGTGATGACCATCATGATCCAGAAGGGAATGACCGCCTTCGTAGCCTTCTCGATGGATATCTTGCCTACCGAACACCCGACAAAGAGAGCAGAACCAACAGGAGGGGTGGTCAGACCGATGGCCAGGTTCAAGATAAGCATGATACCGAACTGAATGGGATCCATACCCAGATAATCCACCATTACAGGGAACAGGATGGGTGTGGTGATGATGATAAGGGGAGCCATATCCATGATGCTTCCCAGCACCAAGAGCATCACGTTGATCAAGAGGATCAACAAAACCTTATTGTCCGTTATGGAGAGCAAACCAGTAGTAACTGCCTGTGGGATACGTAGAAATGCCATAAGATACCCGAAGGAGCTTGCAGCTGCAATGAGGCTCATCACCATGGCCAGGGTTTTCAGTGAGTTACGAAGGATAGAATTCATCTGTTTGATAGGGATCTCCCTATAGACAAAGAAGGTGATGATAAAGGAGTAGACAGCGGCGACGGCAGCTGACTCAGTTGCAGTGAATACACCTGAGACAACACCTCCCATAATGATGAGGATGGTGAAGAGACCGAAAAATGCATCGCGTGCAAGCTTGAGGGTCTTCTTCCAGCCAAAGCCTTCCTGTTTGGGATAGTTGCGTTTGTAGGCAATGATGGCTGTGGGGATCATGAGCAACAGGCCCAAGCCTACTCCAGGGATGAGACCTCCAAGGAAGAGCTTTCCAACAGAGACACCACCCCCTGCCGCCATGGCGAATATAATCATATTGTGGCTGGGAGGAATAAGGATACCTTCACAGGCACTGGTGACCGTAACAGCCACAGCAAAGTCAGAGTCATAGCCATCCTCCACCATCATGGGGATAAGCATTGCCCCGATGGAAGATACATCAGCTACAGCAGAACCTGAGATGCCACCGAAAAACATGGAGGCAAGGATGTTTACCTGGGCAAGGCCTCCACGCACACGCCCTACAAGGGCATTTGCAAAGCCTACGAGCCTACGGGATATTCCACCCTGGCTCATAATTTCACCCGAGAGGATAAAGAAAGGGATTGCCAACAGGGAGAAGGAGTTCACTCCGCTTACCAGTCTCTGCACAATGGACATCAGAGGGATGTTTAGGAACATCGCGGCAAAAATTGAAGAGAGGAACAGGGAGAAGGTGATGGGGAACTTCATGACAAGCATGAAGACAAACGAACCGATCAGGATAAAGGAACCCATGCTTGTATTCATTTGGCCTTACCTCCCTTGAATTTCTGTGAGTCCTCATACAGATGGATAATCGCATACAGGACAATGAAAATACCTGAAATAGGCAGGACAACATAGTTAATGGAGTTGGGGATGTTAGTAGCAGGCAGGGAAGACCTGGCCCCGTTGAGGGTGAGCTTCCAGCCATAATAGATCATGATGCCGCCGATAATTACCACTAGTACATCACGTATGCAATCAAGGGCAGTAAAGAATGCCTTAGGAAGCTTCTTGGGTAGGATATCCACATTGATATGCAAACTCTCCTTGACTCCAAGGGCCATGGCAATGAAGGTAAACCAGATAACGATGACGAGAGAGATCTCTTCTGACCAGTGGATACCGGAACTGAATCCGTACCGCAACACAACATTGAGGAATACGAGGACAACCATCGCAACCAACAACACCATGGCCAGCTTGAGAACCCATACAAAAACAGAGTCAAGAATTTTTTTCAATTGCTCCATGGGAACCTCCTACGTTGGATAGGTAGCAGAAAAGCGTGGGGTTTCGAAAAACCCCACGCCAAGCAGCTTAATACAAGCTTATTTTACAGCTTTGATCTTTGCAACCCACTCTCTCTGGGCAGCATTGAGCTGACTCTCGTAGAGGGGGGCCATTGCGGCGGCGAACTCAGCCTGGTCGTTGATCTTGTTGATCTGTGAACCTGCGGCGCGAACCTTAGCCTCGGACTTCTTTGCATAGTCGGCCCATGCCTTCACCTGCACAGCCTGGCTCTCCTTAGCGGCCTTCTTTATGATGGCCTGGTCAGCAGCTGAAAGCTTGTCCATGGTGATCTTCGATGCGATGATCATCTCAGGAACACGGGTGTGCTGATCGATGGAGTAGTACTTGGCAACCTCATAGTGTGAGGAAGAGTCGTAGGAAGGCCAGTTGTTCTCTGCACCGTCGATAACGCCGGTCTGCAGGGCACTGTACACATCACCATAAGCCATGGGGGTGGGAACAGCACCGAGTGCCTGGACAAGGCCCATCATCAGAGCTGATTCCTGGACACGAATCTTCATACCCTTGAGGTCTGCTACTGTATAGATTGGCTTCTTGGTGTTGTAGAAGGAGCGTGCGCCACTATCGTAGTACACAAGGCCGACAAAACCCTTCTCGCTCATGGAGTCGAGGAAGTACTGCCCGATCTCACCATTGAGGACTCTCCACATGTGATCAGAGTCCCTGTACAGGTAAGGCATCTGCAAGGCATTCAGCAGGGGCTGGAAGCTTGCGAGGGGGGAGATGGAGACACGGGTGAAGTCGATACCACCGAACTGGACCTGCTCGATGGCACTCTTCTCGTCAGCAAGCTGACCCTGAGGATAGACCTCAATTTTGATGCGACCATTGGAGTACTCGCCTACCAGACGGGCAAACTCTTCGTCACCTAAAACGGTAGGATAACCAATGGGCTGGTTGTCAGCCAAACGAAGGACAACAGTCTTGGGGGCAGCTGCTGCGCCCTCTTGTGCGCCCTGTGCGAACATGGGAGTAAGTAGCAACGCTACCAACAATACGGACAATAGAACTTTTTTCATGAGTTCCTCCTTAAGGAATGAAATTTCTTATTCTTGTTCTAGTATGCCCCAATCTCACAAGTGATAAAATGGTAAATATTAGGAAAGTAGCTGGTTTTTCTTCCTTTTGTGCTACCAACACCCCCTTTTGTCTATAGTATTACCACTTTGGGTATAATATAATCACTTTAGGTTTATATTCCTTTCTTGAATTTTCGAATATCCATGAGATTTCTCTTCCGATTCTGGAGCAAAAACCATGCCCTTTCCTCTCAGTTGGAGTTACACATAGACCCTGGAAAATTCAATCCGATAGAGAAATGCTCTCTCTTTCCTGGCCAAGGGTGGAACAGGATACTCAAAGGATGAAAGAGAACTCACTAGGGTTTTTCAGTCCTCTTATCCTCGTCCCTAATTGAGCAAGTCCCAAATCGGTATCGTCCCTTATCATATCCCTACTGCGTAAAGGAGCCAAGCCATGCTATACTTGCACCCATGAGAATTTTGATACCTACGAAAAGACTGCGAAAACCAGGAACCTTGCGAAGCTGGCTTCTCTCCTATAATATCGTCATGCTGTGTATCATCCTTGCCTTGGTCATCATTCTCTTCGGTGCGGTGTTTTCCCTGCTTGGGGAGATGCAGAGCCGAAACAATACCTATCAGGATCTGAATACCCTCACCAAACAGCTTGTTGACAGCAGACAGCTGTACAAACGCTATGGTGAGATGACCTCAGATACAAGCCAGCAAGAAGTGCTCGCTGACTATAGGATTCTCGACAGGGCGATTAACGTTTCCCTCCAAAGACTCAATATAGCGTATGAAGTGAACCCTTCCCTACATTTTCTCCATACTGGTATAGCCAATGGCCTGCAGTTCATCAAGGAATCCATTGAGACAATGGAAAAGCTTGAACCTGCTAGCCAGGAGTATTACAACGTCTTCTACACAGGGGACAAGGTCTATACCTATATCCAAGACTATACCTTCAACAGATATCTCTCCTATACAGTCGCTTCCGATGCTTTCTGGATGAAGGATGCCCAGATACGCATAAGGAATTATAGGACCTTTGCCATCCTCCTGTTTATCATCATCGCCATCACCTATACGATCGTTGTCTATAAGATGACCATGCGACTGGTAAGGCCTGTCAACAAGATGGTTGATACAGCCTCCCAGATCTCTTCAGGAAACTTTGAGGGGGATCCTATCCCCCTTGAAGGGCCTGAAGAGCTCATCTATCTGGAAAAGAACCTCAACCAGATGAAGCAGAGCCTGCGTGAACGTCTTGAGATGATCACAGAGAATACCAAACTGGAGAAAATGATCCATTCTCAGGAGATGGAGCAGATGCGAACAACGCGAGAACTGGAAAAGGCCCGCTACAAGGCTCTGCAGTCCCAGATAAATCCCCATTTTCTCTTCAACACCTTAAATATCATCAGCAGAACAGCCCTCTTCGAAGAAGCAAACAATACAGTGGATCTCATCGACAACCTCGCCTCAATCTTTCGCTATACCCTCGAGTATCATGATGACGTCACCATCGAGGAGGAGCTGCGGTTTGTCAGGGAGTACCTGACTATCCAGCAGTTCAGATTTGCCGACCGCCTGAAGTACTCCATCCAATGCCCAAAAGAGTTTTTCGATGTGCGTATCCCCCCTCTTGTCATCCAACCGTTCGTAGAGAATGCCATGATTCACGGCCTTGAGCCCAAGGTAGAAGGCGGAACAGTGGAGATACTGCTCAACAAGGAAGGTCGCCGACTGATCATCCAGATCACCGATACGGGTGTAGGTATTGAGAGCGAAAAACTCGACCAGATTCAATTCGATGGGAAACAGCATATCGGGGTAAAGAACATCAGCGACAGGTTGAAACTCTACTATAGGGGAAAGGCAAACCTGGCCCTATCGAGGGTCAGCGAAGAGGGAGGAACTAAAGTAACCATATCCTTACCTTTGAAAGCAGGAGGAAGAAAAGGTGTACAAATTACTCATAGCTGATGACGAACATCTCGAATGCGATGCCATCGAGTTGTTGGTAAACCGTGCAAACCTCCCTTTGCAGTGCATCAAGGCAAAAAACGGTCATGAGGCAGTTGAATTGGCGAAACTTCACAGCCCTGAAATTGCCTTTCTTGATATAAGGATGCCCGGCCTCGATGGGATCGAAGCTGCAAAACAGATCAGGGCAATGGATGAGACCTGTCACATAGTATTCCTTACCGCTTGGAGCACCTTTGAACTGGCACAGCAGGCCATACGCCTGGGAGCCAGTGAATACTTGGTGAAGCCCGTACAGCGTAAGGATGTATACGACCTATTGGACAAGATCATTGCAGCCCTCGATGAGAAGAGGCTATCGAAAAAACAGCAGGCAGGGGAGATACGGGAGGTGCTCAACCTCTTCAGTAGGGAGTTTTTTGCCTCTCTGAAATTCGGAAGACTCACCAATGATGCTATGCAATCCTACTTTCTGATGCAAGGCATCACTAATACTGAAGGATTTGCCCTGGTGATAAGTGGTATGGACGAGGAGAACCTGCGATCATCCTTCCAGCGCAGCAGGCTCTATCCAAAACTACAGATGTGCTACTTCCCTTCGGTAGACAGAATCACTGTCCTGATATTCACCTCCCAGGGAGCAAAGGTTATCGAGCAACTGGCTGGATACCAAGCGGATAAGCACATGACCATAGGTTCGGGGATTCTCTTCACTGATTTGACCACAATTCCCAAATCCATTTCAACTGCATCCATTGCCCATACTCATGCCCACAGACACAAAATTCGATTCCAACGATTCAGTGAAGTGCTTGTGGTTCCAAAGGACTATGCAAAACTTCAGTCGAGAAACCTCAAGTTGATAGAACAGACTCTGGCAGGCAACATAGAGGAAGCAAGGACGTTGGCACATGAGATCATCGACGCAGTGGGGATGAACCACAAGCAGGAAAAGGATGCTATCGAGGAGCTCTATGAAATGGTGATCATGTTCTCCTATGAACTGAACAAGGGCATACCCTTCCTGAATTACCCTAAGCCACAGAAGGATACCATCATGGGTCAGGAAATATACCTGATGGATTTCATCGACACCGCATGTGAGGCAATAGCAGAGGACAGGAAGGACCGGTACAGCAGGCCTTTCAAGCACATAGACCAGTATCTGCGTTCCCATCACAACGAGCAGCTCTCAGTTGAGCAGGTGGCCAAGATAATCGATCTGAACACCAAGTACTTCAGCCAGCTCTGCAAGAGCTATTTCGGCTCCACTTTTCTGGAATACCTGACAAGCATACGGATGGAGAAGGCAAAACAGCTGCTGCTCTCTGGAGACTATACCATCAGGGAAGTGGCTGAGATGACAAGCTTCTCCGATGGCAACTACTTCTCCCGGGTCTTCAGGCAGACCTACGGTATTTCACCCTCCTCCTTCAAGGAAGAGGGTGATGAAGGGAAAAAGGGCTAGGCGAAGATACTACCATGGGAACAGAGATAAAGCCCTGTCTTATAGAAGAAGAATACTATGAAAATGAGGATGAAGAGAGTAGGAAGAGCATAGCTTCCTACAGGAAATCCTTGCGCTCTGGGGTGAATACATCCAGTACCATCCCCTCCGCTGTACAGAGTACGCCATGCTTTGCCCCACTGGCGATCAGGACAGAGTCCCCTTGCCCTAGAACTCTCTTTTCCCCATCATTTTCAAATTCAAACGATCCGCTGAGGATATAGCTCATCTGCTGGTGCGGATGGGAGTGCATGGCAGCAACAGCTCCCTTCTCGAAAGAGACTTCCACCATCATGAGGTCCTCATTATGCACTAGTACCTTTCTGTTAACACCCTGGGCCATGTTTTGGGATATTGTTTCATTCTTCATCATGAATTTCATATGCTACTCCTGTATGGTATTTCTTGGAAAAATGGGGGTTTTCTTATGTTCACCTGACCGTTTGATATGCTCGTCCGACAGTACCAGAGGACATATCGGCCTAGCCTTCCATGGGAGGCCACTGATCAGCTCTGATCAATATGGATGTGGAGGGAACAGAAGTTCTCTCAATATGTTGGATCACCAGCAATGCGGCATCATAGCCAATATGGTACAGGGGTTGTATCACTGCATAGTCAGTTGCCACTTCCTTCACCGATGCGCTGATCCCTGCAGTTATCATAGAGAGGTTATTGCCCTTCACCAATTTGACTGCAGCTTTTGACAAGACTTGGCTTACGCCAATGACGGCATCAAATTCTTGTAACGAAGATCCTGTCTTGTCTTGTATCAGCAAGTTCTCATTCGTAAAAAAAGCCTGTTCATCCAGCGTCCATTGCACGACTGACAGATGATTCTCCCCAAAAGCAGAACAAATGCCAGAAACCCTTTCCAAGGTACTGCTGGTCTGGATACCACACAATACTAGAGGACGTTGTACCCCAAGGAGTATCAGTCGCTTGGACAACTCTCGCATCGCCGAATAGTTATCACACTGTACACGGCTGCTTGTAGCCTGCTCATCATAACGATCCAACTGGACAAGAGGTATGTTTGCCTCTTTTGCAAGCAAATATACCGCTTTGTTTATCTCTTCAGAGGCATCATCCAGAAGTGGAGAAAAAATCAGCCCTTTAGCCCCATCTTTGATGAAGGACGAAAGTCTCTCCAATATCTTGCTATCCCCAAAGTGGGTGTTGCAATAGAGCGTATGATAGTTTTCCTTCCATAAGGCATCATGAATACCTTCAAGAAGATACGATGCAAAGGCAGGGGTATGGTTATCCAGAGCAACAGCAATAAACGGCTTATGAAACCTCTCTGTCTCAACAGAACGATCACTTACGAACGTACCTGTCCGCCCCTTGATATAGCTGAGATATCCCTCCCCAACCAATTTGCTTATTGCATGCTTAATTGTGACCCTGCTCACGGAGAACAGCTCAGAGAGCTGTCTTTCACTGAATATCTGCTGACCGGGCTTCCAAAAGCCCTCTTCGATCCTGGCAAGTATCGCTTGATACACAATATCTGACTTTAGTTGCAAAACACCCTTCCTTTAGCCTCATCACTGTTGCATAGTATCAAGAAAAAAGGAATTGACTTCAAGAGAGTAGGTCTTCACTTCAAAGGGCCTGAAAGCAAACAGACGCTCCTGAGCTATCACCTTTTCCACCATATTGGTCAGTCTCAGTGAGGTTGCACAGAGAATAGGAGAAAAACGCAATCTGGCTTCTGAGCTAATTCCTAGGCACTCCCTCAAACGGAAGACAAGAGCCTTCCTATCTTCGCTCACCTTTACCGTTTCAATAATGACAGTCCCCCTTTCCACCCAGCACAAAGCCTCTGTGTCGTTAGGTACCCGAATAGGCGGATTATTCAGTTGCGTTGCCGCCTCCATGATCGGCATTAGGCCGTCTTCACTACAGAACAAAGCGTAGATAAAGGTATGCTTACCCTGGTCGGCATCAGGGTCAGGGGCTGCAGGTGATCGCAGCAAGGAAAGGGAAAGCTCCCCTTCACGAACGCGATAACCATATTTGCAGTCGCTTGCTAGGGCAATACTGAGGCTAGGATCAGAGAGGGCAGCCCATTTGTGTGCGGCAACCTCGAACTTTGCCCTTTCGAAGGATGTGTTTGTATCTGTTTTCCGGGTAATATACCCCAAGGGAACATCAAACAGAGCATTTTCTGTCCGAATCGTTGTAGGGAATGTGACTTGGAGCAACTGATGCTTCTCTCTCCAGTCAACCTCAGTCCTGAACTCAATCTTAGGGACATTCTTGTAGATGACCATGGTCTGAGTTAGTGAGGATGCCCTACCTACCGAGAACTGCTGCTCAACATACCAGAACAGGGAATCTTCACTCACTATCTGGCATATCAGAGAGAGAACTCGTTTGGCCTTTAGCAGGGAGTCCTCTTCAATGTCCCAGGCATCCCAAAAGATCGGGTAATCCTCTGTAATGGTCAAGGAGTTGAAAGACTTGCCCTTCTCCACCAATTCCCTGGAATTACGATGCATCTGCAGCGAGCTAATACCACCGAAGGCGTCTAGGGAGAGGGTTGCCCAAGGTACAGTGATTTCCTTAGTGTTCTGCTCCATCTTAGCAGAAGGGGTAACCATTCTCCCTGTCATATAAGGGGCGATGATCGATCCATCTTCTTTTACATAGGAGAAGCCGTTCGTATTCAACTGCAGCTCACCCTCTCGTACAAGAATTGGTTCAAGCAAGGAATAGGCCTTTTCATAGCTGGCCTCTGCCTCGACGTTGACTTTTCTGATGGAAGAACCGGGAAGGATATCATGGAACTGGTTGGTCAAGACGATTTTCCATACCTGGTCGATGCTCTCAAGCATCTCTGTGACGTCCTCGCCTTGTGAAAAATACACGGCAGCGAGATATTCGGCGCTATGGAGCATTCCTTCAAGTTTGCGGTTCCAACGTTTGAGCCGGGCCTGGCTGGTATAGGTACCTCGATGAAGTTCCAGATAGAGTTCTCCCCTGTAGATGGGAAGGTCGTCCCTGCCATCAAAAATCTCATGCATCGCTGAGGATACTGAAGACCACCTGTTTTTTGGCATCCCTTGCAGGTCATACTCCCTCTTCATCAGTTCAAGATCACTACGGAGTGTGCCTCCAGCTCCATCACCCTCTCCAATTGAACGCATTAGAATGGGCTGCAAGTCCTTATGCACGACAGTGTCATATGCTTTGGACACTTCTAGCGGATCGTTTGTGCCCTCATAAGCCCCTTGGATCATATGGCTGTGAATGCGCGTCCCATCGAGGGACTCCCACAAAAAAAGGTCATAGGGGAAACGATTGGTATCATTCCAACTAAGCTTGCTGGTTACGAAATAGGATACTCCGCAACCGACAAGGATCTGGGGAAGTGCAGCTGTATACCCAAAGGAGTCAGGAAGCCAGAACACATCACCCTCATACCCGTTGAAAAGAGATCTTGTAAGGGTTTGACCCACCATGCACTGCCTGATCAAAGACTCAGCAGAGGGCAAGACACAGTCAGGCTCCACATAGCAGACACCATTTGGTTCCCAGGATCCACTGTTATACGCTTTCAATACTTTGTCGAATACAGAAGGATACTCACTCTTCAAAGTTTCCATCTGTGCAGGTTGAGGAAACATGAATACAAAGGAGGGATACTCCTTGGTAAAATTGACCATATTCAAGCAAGTCCTTGCTGCCTTTCTCGTTGTTTCTGCAATGGGCCAGAGCCAGGCATGGTCAAGGTGAGCACTTCCTATTGAAAGGATCTGTGGAGTGACACTTCCATTTTTTGCTTGGAGAAGTGGTTGTATCCTGATGCGGACATCCCTCACTATGGTTAGGAATTGTTTGTCCCTTTCTGTCGTAAGAGGAAGAACAGACAGTGCTGTGTGCAAAGAGGAAATGAGATGCTGGTAGTGAAAGCCCTTGCTGTCAAGTGTCTTGGAAAGCTGACGGAGGGTCAGGACATCATAGTAGAGTCCATAGGTATCCTCATCCCGTGCAAGCAAGCATGGAGGGGAGAACTGAAGCGGGTAAGCCTTCTTTCGTATTGCTGTGGTGGTCAGCACCCTACCCCCCTCAGACGGATGATAGCCTGGAAACTTGTGCCCTCCCCAAGCTTCCAAATGAAGGGTTATTGTCCTTCCCGCATATTCTGTCACCCGAAGCTTCCGATGGTAGGGATTTGTGGCGCCGAAGGGTTTACCATCAACGAAGACAAGGGTGTCTGTCTCGGTATCCAACAGGAGGAACAGCTCTTCTTCTGAGGAAGGAAGCGCCACTGTCGAGGAAAACCAGAAGTTTGTCCAAGGCTTCCCATAGGAAAAGGGAAACTCAACATGAGTATAGGAAAGGGTGGGAATACTCTCCCCGAAGGTCTTTTCAGTTTCAGAAAAAACCCAAGGGCCAAAGGCTGAACCTTCAACTGTGGTATATGAGCGGCTCTCCAACAAGTTTATATACTGGTCGATTCGCTTTTCTGCTTTCATTGTAACCATAATGCTACTCCCCTATACAATCCAATGCCTGTAGAAGATCTTCTTGCAACAGGGAAGTCTCTTCAATCCCGGCATGAATACGAATAAGAGAGATTCTATCTTTAGGAATGCTATCATTGTCATCAAACTTTACAGCAGCAGGAAATACCAGGCTCTCATATCCTCCCCAACTCACCGCTCGCTTGAAAAACTTCAATGCATTGGTGAAGGCCTTAACATCCTGCAGGTTTCTGGTACGAAGCCGGAAGGAAAACAACCCACTTCCCCCGCGCATCTGCTCTTGTGCAAGTGCATATTGGGAAAAGGAAGGGAGCATTGGATACAAAACACTCTCTACCTTTGGGTGTGATTCCAACATGGTTGCCAAGGTAAGGGCATTCTCATAATGCACAGGCATGCGTATATGCAAGGTTCTCAAATTCCTCATGATCAACCAAGCCTGGAAGGGGTCGGGAACAGGCCCCAAGGGCAAGAACTCATTCTCAAATATTTGGGTTATGAGTGTAGTGCTACCTGCTATCACACCACCGATAAGATCGCTGTTGCCACCAAGATACTTTGAAGCTGAGTGAACGACCAGATCAATGCCAAGATCAATTGGATTCTGGAAAAACGGAGTCGCCCACGTATTGTCAATGACAGTTGTAATCTTCTTGCTTTTAGCAAGATCCGCCACTTGCTTGAGATTCTGTAACTTGAAGGTGAATGTTGTGGGACTTTCCAAGTAGATAAGTTTGGTATTCTCCTGTATGGCTTCGGCAAACTGACGTACATCTGTCCCTTCCACAAAGGTATGCTCAATGCCAAAGCGGGATAGGTAAGTGATAAAGAAATACTGTACCCATGAATAACAGTCTTTCACCACAACCGCATGGTCGCCTGTCTTCAACTGAGAGAGGATGGCAAGGGAAGAGGCGGCCACACCGCTACTAACCAGCTTAGCCTTCTCTGCATGTTCCAGCGCAGCCAATTTTTCTTCACACAAGTTGACCGTAGGGTTGTTTCCCCGTGTGTAGAGAAAGTGAGTACTCTCATCTGCCAATGCTGTCTGGAACTCCTCATAGCTGTCAAAACAGAAGATGGAGGTTTGAAAAATGGGAGGGCTCACTGCATTGAAAGGTAGTCCACGCTCTCCCTGATGCAAGAGAATCTCCGTTGTAGAGGCACAGTTGTCAATATTCATAGGTATTTATTTATCCTTTCACACTACCTTCAGTCAGACCAGCAACTATGTACTTTTGTCCGAATCCGAAGACTATCATTGTAGGAAGCAATGCGATCACAATGCCGGCACTCATCACATCCCAGCTGATGCCAGCTTTGGATATGAAGGAGTTCAAAGCAACTGGCACCGTCATATTTTCATCAGACATAAGCAACATGACTGCCAAAAACAGTTCATTCCAAATATTTATGAAGGCGAAACAGAATATAGCAGCCATTCCTGGTCTGGTAATCGGTAAGACCACCCTAAACAGGGACTGGAACATGCTACACCCGTCTATTCGGGCAGCCTCCTCCAAACTGACAGGGATACGGTCAAAAAACCCCTTACTCATGATAGTACAAAATGCAATGACCGTTGATACATACACCACCATCAAGGCCGCCTTGCTGTCGACAAATCCCAGTTTGGAAAATATAGTGAACAAAGGCACCATCAGAATGAAGGTGGGGATGGTCTGCGTGAAATACAAAGCAAGCTGGAGGGCCCCTTTCATCTTTCTCCGTTTGATCCGGGAAAGGGCAAATCCGCTGAGGACAGCTATCATCATTGCAAGCAATGAGGCGACCAGTGAGATGACCAAGGAGTTTCTGAAGTACAGGGAGAAACTCGAAAAGGAGAAAAGCTTTGCATAGCTTGCAAAGGTAAGGGGTGAAGGAACATACCGCAAGGGCATGGTGTATATCTCTTTAGGACCTTTCAGACTTGTTACCATAATCCAATAGAGAGGAAGTATGGAGGCAAGCAGGTAGAGGACCAAAAGAAAAAATCGTCCAAATGAAAAGCTTCGTCTATGTTTCATAGGTTCTCCCCTCCTCCCTTTTCAGTAAGTCTCAGATAGATGATGGCATACGCGAACAGGAGAACCATAATGATGAGTCCATATGCAGAGCCCTGACCGTAGTCATACTCCTTGAATACCTTGTTGATCATCTGGGTGGCTAGGATATTCGTCTTGTTGACCGGCCCTCCATTGGTCATTGCATAGATGATATCAGGGAAGTTGACAATCCACATGGTTCTGAGCAGGATACTGCTCACAATGGTAGGTTTTACATAGGGAACTGTCACTGAGACAAACTTGCGAATACTCCCTGCTCCATCGAGAGTTGCCGCCTCATAGAGTTCGTTTGGTACGGACTGCAACGCAGCAAGCAACATGATGCCAAAGAAGGGGACCCCATACCAAATGTTTGGTATGATGACCGAAATCATTGCAAGATTGGGATTTGAAAGAAAACCGATGGGGGAATTGAGAATTCCCACTCGAATCAGCAGGTCATTGACCAGACCAAACTGACCGTTGAAAAGCCACGACCAAGTAAGTCCAATAGCAAAACCACTGAGTGCCCAGCCATAAAAGACAAAAGCGGTGTAGATGCCCCTTCCAAAAAAGGGTTTGCGAAGAAGCAATGCAAGGCCAAATCCCAGGACAAACTGGAAGAAAAGGGAGCCGAAAAGCCACACCACAGTATTCCAGAGAATCTGAAAGAAATTGATGTTCTTGTCTGTAATTACAGAAACAAAGTTTTGGAAACCGATAAAATGCAAATCATTCATATCGAACAGGTTATAGTTCTGGAAGGCCATGATGCCTCCCCTGATAACCGGAATATAGATGAATACGGTCAGGAGAAGGAGTGCTGGGGCCAACATCCAGCGATAATATTTCTGTTCCATCGTTACCACCTATACAAGCGTTAAAATGGTTCCGGGAATGCAAAACAATCCCGGAACAGATCAAGTCTACAGATTACTTCCAATACTCTTCCCACTGGGAGATAGTTGCATCAACAGTGGAGGAACCAAGCAAGAGAGCCTGCATTGACTGTTCTTGCACTTGTGACCAAGCAGGATACTTTGGACTATCAAGGGGGTATTTCACAAATACGTAGGTATCAGGGGATGCCATCTCAGTCTCCCAGGATTTATAGACACCACTGGAGAAGTACGGGTCATCGGCATAGGTTGAAGTATGCACAGGCAGAGGTCCGTAAGAGCGACAGAAATCAGCATTGTTCTCTGCATTGACCATGAAGGAGATGAAGTCCCAAGCAGCATCCTTGTTCTTGCTGGTAGTGGGAATTCCCAGACCGGCAAAACCATAGTCAAGATAGGTCTTCCCACTCTTTCCCAAAGGCATCGGAATGACAGTGTACTGGGATGGATCGAGGGCTTCAGCAACCATGCCTACAGTATCAGGATCCTGTACGAGGAAGGGGGTGGTTCCACTGATGAAGGCATTTACCTGCTCATTGAAGCCCCAGTTGATACCATCGGAGGGCACTGCCTCTTTGTATAGGTTCACATAATCTGCTACCGCCTTACGACCTGCAGGGGTAGAAAAGGAGAACTGACCATCTTCGGTCTTGTAGATATTGTCCTTGGAGATGTTTGCCACATCGCTGAGGATCAGGATGTCGGAAATCTTAAAAGCACTCCCTTTACCCCTAAACCCAAATCCATACTGGTTTGGAGCTTTGTTGGTGATGGCGATGGACATTGCATACAGCTCTTCAATGGTCTTAGGCATGGAAGTAAATCCATATTTCTTAAGTACGTCAGTGCGGACAAACAAGCCTTTCACAAAGAAAAACTGGGGAAGCAGATAGGCAGTGTCATTGACTGTCTTGGCTGCTGCCATGGTCAAGGGAAGCAGATCATCCCCCTGGTCCCAGGAGGCTATGTATGAGGTAAGATCGACAAGCTTGTTGTTGTTTACAAACTGCTTGACAGTGTGATCTCGAACCTCAATGATATCCAGCTCTTGATTGCTATTCAGCATGAGTGTCAGCTTGTTGTCAGCCTGCTCATAGGGAGGGGATACAAGGTTAATCTTGACGTTTGGATTCAGAGCTTCATACTTTGCGATCACATCTTGAATTTGAGCTGTTCTTGACGGACTGGTCATTGTTTCAAAGAAAGTGAGCGTCAAAGGACCGGTTGCAGCTTCCTTTGATCCGGCTGCAAAGGTTGAACCGAGTACCAGAGAGACCATAAGCAAAACAAACAGAGTTTTTTTCAGGTGCTTCATGTTTCATACTCCTTAAGAAATTCGGTAATACCAAATATACATCTGGTAATACCAATACTACCATGTAACAACCATTTGTCAACTTTTATCGAAATACTTCCTCTAAATTATTGATACCCCTTATCCAATGCACACCATGCCTTGCTCAAGTGAAACTCCATTCTTGCATTTTCACAATACAAGATATACTATGAAACTGTCATATTGTGACAGTTTCATAGTACTATTTGTAAGATACAAGGATGAATTCATGAACAGGTTGGTAAAAAAAATCATTGAGGAAGTACCGGTTCCTGTATTTACACCTCTGGAGATTTCCATGCTTATTCCTGGTTCTGCTGATACCCGGTATGCATTGGTTAAGCGAGCAATCGCCGATGGTGATATCATACGAATCAAGAGAGGTCTCTATACCTTGTCTCCTTTGTATAGGAAAGGCACCTTAAACCCATACACTGTATCACTCATGATTCTTGGGCTCTCCTACATTAGCGTTGAGACCGCCCTTAGCAACTGTGGGTGGATCCCAGAAGCAGTAAGAGCCATTACCGCAGTAACAGCACGTGCCACCACAGAATTCGTAACACCAATCGGGTATTTTACCTATGAAAAGATTCCTCAAAAAACACTGCTTGCAGGTGTTGAAAGGTTACAGGATGCATCGAATAATGTATGGTTTCAGGCCACACCCTTGAAAGCTCTTGCCGATTATGTCTATCTCCATAGATGCGACTGGACTTCAAGCCGACCACTTGTAGAATCCCTTCGTATTGATGAAGAGAGTCTACGTGAGATCCCCGAGGCAGATTTTATTGAATTGGAAGGCAATTACACAAACCGTCGGGTGGTCAGGTTTCTAGAAGGATTAAGGAAGGAGTTTTTCCCATGAACATAAAAATCATAGAGCAAAAGTTGAAATCATATTCCGTATCTTCTGAGATTGAAGAGATGCAAGCCCTAAGAGAAATAACCCAGGAGGTGATTCTCGCTTCATTGGGAAGAACCGACTTCTTCAGTCAAGCAGCATTCCAAGGTGGAACCTGTTTGCGTGTTTTCCATAATCTGAACCAATTTAGTGAGGATTTGGATTTCACTCTCCTGGATAAAAGCCCTGAATTCGCATGGCAAGAGTATCTTGAGCAAGTAACAAGTGATGTTGCCTCATTTGGGTATGACATGGAAGTGACTGATAGGCATGAAACAGAATCACCTGTCAAGCTTGCATCCCTCAAGGACGAGGCTGTAGGGAAAGTTCGTGATCTGCAATATGCAGGAAAGACAAGGATGCTTGGAAAAATCCGTATCAAGTTGGAGATAGACACCAACCCTCCAACCGGTGGTCAGAATGAAGTGAAATATATGGATTTTCCGTATCTATCTAAAGTAACTGTACAAAACCCAGCTACCCTGTTCGGAGCCAAGATTCATGCATTGCTATGCAGGAATTATGTGAAAGGACGGGATTGGTATGATTTTATCTGGTACACTGCACGAAGAACTCTTGTAAATTATCGATATCTAGAAAAGGCTTTAGATCAATCGGGGCCTTGGAAGAACACTAAGGTTCACGTTGACCGAGCTTGGCTGTATGAAGCCCTATACCAAAAGATTACAAGCATCGATTGGGTTGCAGCCGGAAAGGATGTCAGGCGTTTCATACCGGTCAATGAACAATTCTCACTAGATCACTGGAATGCAGAAGTGTTTATCCAACAACTGAATAAGCTATAGAGACGGCTACAGTGAAACCTTGGTCATGTATTTTCCCTTTGCATAGCAATACCATGCGAAAATCACGTATGTTCAAAATCCAGAAGAGCAAGTATCTCCCATGATCCATGGAAGATTCTTGCTCTTCGTGAGAAAAGAAATGATTAGATTGCTAGTACAGCTCAGACAATGCCAGCCTATCCCTTAACCGCACCCATGGTAAGACCCTTGACCACATACTTCTGGAAGAACATCGTCAACAGGATGGCAGGTCCCATGATGACGACAGCCGCAGCCATGACGGCCCCCCAGTCAACCTCAACATAGGAGAGGAAGTTGTATACCGCTATGGGAAGGGTCCTAGTCTTCTGCTGGCTCAGAACCTGACTGAACATGAAATTGTTCCAGCTGAAGATAAAGCTCAAGGTCGTGGCAGTTACAACACCAGGGCCCGAGAGGGGAAGCAATATCTTGAGGAAAGCCCTCTGTTGGGTCAGACCATCGACCATGGCAGCCTCTTCCAATTCGCGGGGAACCGAGTCAAAATATGGCGCCATGACCCAGACTACCAGAGGCAGACAGATGAGCATATGAGATAAGATCAACGCCACATAGGAGTCCATCAGGTGCAGGCGGGAGAAAACGATATACCACGGCATGAGAAAGGAGATTCCTGGCATAAGACGGGCGACAAGGATGAACATCGAAAGCTTCTGTTGTTTATAGCGGGCTATGGAGTACGCAGCAGGCAGGCCCAAAACCAGGGAGAGCAACACACTCGATACTGACACGATGACTGAGTTCTTCATGTAGACCAGGAAGTTCTGCTCGACAAATACCCTTTCGTAGTTCTGCATGACCGGCTCAAAAATGAACTTCGGAGGCCAGGAGATAATATCTACTTGGGTCTTGAAAGAGCTCATCAGCATCCAGACGAAGGGAAACAGGATGGGGACGATGATGAGGACAAGCATTACATAGAAGAGTATTTTTATTGTTGATGATCGTTTCATACTCCCCTCCTACAGCTCAAAGGCGCTGCGCAATCGCGTAACACCCAGACTGAATCCCATCACAACGAGAAATAGGAAGACCAGCATGACTGCACTCTGTCCCATTCTGAAATATTCGAAACTGTACTTGAAGGCGAGGATGTTCAGGTTTTCTGAAGCATACCCGGGTCCTCCTCCTGTCATGGCGTAGATGATGTCGTAGGTCTTCAGTGCGTCAATAGCACGGAGGATGACCGCTGTCAGGATGGTAGGCATGAGCATCGGCAGGGTAATCTTGAAAAGTACCTGACGGGCATTTGCCCCATCGACCTTGGCGGACTCATACGGCTCGCTGGAAAGTCCTGCCAGCCCTGCCAGAACGATGATGGTGATCATCGGTGTCCACTGCCAGATATCCACGAGGATAAGGGAAGGCATGACACTCTTGGTCTCCGAAACCCAACCACTTTGGGGCAGACCAAAGACGCTCAATACATAGTTAAGAATTCCGATGGTCGGATCATAAAAAAGGTTCCATACGATACCGATGGCAACAGGGGTAGCCACCAGAGGAAGCAACAGAAGGGTCTTCACCACGCCTTTTCCAGCAAAAGAACGGTTTAGGATCAGAGCAAGGGCTACTCCTACCAGCATCTCGAAAAAGACAGCACCAAAGGTGAAGTAGAAGGTCCTTCCCAAGGCATCAAGAAACCTCGGCTCCTTCAGGACATCAATATAACTTTTAAAAGCGACAATGTTTAACGGCTTCCCACTTGTAAGTGACCAATCGGTAAAACTAAGAAAAAATGTATAGCATACAGGAAATACCATGAGAACCACTACGAAGATCAAGGCAGGTAGAGGAAAAAGATATCGTAGGTTTCTCTCAAAAAAACTTTGTCGGATCATGGGAAAGCTCCTTGTAGGCAGAAGTGGCCGACCGAAGATTTCGGTCGGCCACACAGAATCTGGTGCGGTTTAGAGGCCGTATTCGCCGTCAGTCTTCAACAGCTCATCAACAGCCTTGGCCTTCTCGGCAGCAAGAGCGGGAAGCTTTGAGGAAGTCCCCTTGGTATTGATGGACTCAATGATGACTTCACCGATAAGGTCTCTGGCCTGTCCGACAGAACTCATGAAAGGACGGTCATACGGATAGCCATTCTTTGCAGCATGGGCCTGAGTCTCCACAAGACCTGGGTTCATGACAGCACGGACATCCTTGTCAGCCCAAGCGGAATCACGGGCCATAGTGATGTTCGATAGCATGCCTTCCTTGGCAAGGGCTTTGTTGGTTGCCCAATCGAGGAACTTCTGTGCTGCATCCTGGTTCTTGGTCTTGGCGGACATTGCCATACCCCAAGAGACTACGATGAAGGGAGAATCACCCTTAGGGCCACGGGGAAGCTGTGCAACACCAATATCCTCTGCAGGAATCTGGGTCTTGGTAGGGTCTACGATCTGGCCATAGAAGACAGAGGCATCAGTCCACATGGCAGCCTTGCCAGCCTGGAAAACAGGCATGACATTTTCCCATGACATGCTGGTTACGCCCTGAGGACCGTAGGTCCCGAGCATTCTGCCGTAGAAACGGATAGCATCAAGGGCTTCAGGGCTATCAAAGACAGCCTTACCACCTTCGAGATACCTGCCACCATAGTTGTAGACATAGCTGGAGAGCTGGGTTACAGCAGCAGCGCCCTTACCACGGGAAGCAAAACCGGCAACGCCATCTTTATTCATAGCCTTTGCAGCAGCTTCAAGCTCCATAAAGTTGGTAGGAACAGAGAGGCCAGCCTTCTTCAGAAGATCCTTCCTGTAATAGAGCACCTGCCATTCGGTTACAAGTGGGACGATGTAAGCAACACCATCTTTGCGCCCGATATCAACAGTATTCGTAGGATAGTCGCTGAAGTCATAGTTGTTCAAACCCTTGTACCAGCCGTTCTTGATAAACATCAGGCCTTCCTGAAGAGGACGGGTCATGAATACATCAACGGTTGAAGAGTTAGTTGCAAACTCAGTTGTCAGCTTATTGGTAAGCTGGCTCTCCTGCAAACTCTCATAGTTTACCTTGATACCAGTCTGAGCCTCGAACTCAGGAATCTTTGTCTTGAGCAACTCTCCATAAGGATGGTTTGCCAAGAGCACGCGAATCTCTGGTTTCGCTTGCTCGGCAGTTCCCTGTGCAAACACAGGCATTACAAGACAGAGCAGTACGAGAAGCGCTACAAACATGTTCTTTTTGTTCATTATTCATTCTCCTTTTGAATTTGAATATCCATGTATCCTATTATACCCCCTTTTTGCCAGTTGTAAATGTTAAAATGAATATTATTTTTAATTGCATGAATATTTCTTTCATACTATACTAAGGAGAAGAGATTAGGGAGGTGCCATGAACGAAGTCAGCGCAATCTATACCATACAGAGCAAGTATGCCTCACTCAGCATTAAGGAAAAGAAGATAGCTGACTTCATACTCAAGCACCCCAAAGAGTCGGTAAACCCCAGCATCGAGGAACTTGCCGAGAGGATCGGTATCAGCGAATCGACCATGGTCCGATTCGCCCGCAAGCTTGGCTATACCGGCTACCAGCGATTTCGCATTGCCTTGGCGCGTGAGACCATCCCCTCCAACGAACAGGTGTTCGAGATAGGGGTATCCGACCAGGAAGACCCTATCGACACAGTGTTCAAGAATGCCCAGGACACCCTCAACGAAACCTACAAGAGGATCAACCGCTCAGCCCTGCAGCAGGTTGGCAAACAGTTCTCAGAAGCCAGGAACATCTACCTTATGGGTCTTGGTGGGTCGAACATCCTAGCTCTCGATGCCTACCACAAGCTTATCAGAACAGGGCTGAACTGCAACTATGCTGCTGATTTCCATATGCAACTGATGCTTGCATCGCAGTCATCAGATGCAGACATCGCCCTGATAATCTCGCACACAGGCTCCGGGCACGACACCCTTGCCATAGCTGAGGAGTTTCGAAACAACAACTGCCCCATCGCTGTCCTCACCAGTAACAATCGCTCCCCCTTGGCAAAGATGACTGAAAACGTCCTCCATGTTGCTACAGGCACAAACCTATTGGTTGCAGAGTCCTTCTCTGCACGAATCGTATCACTGACCATCATCGACATCCTCTATGTGGAAGTCCTGGAAAGGATGAAAAATCTGGGAGTCGAGAATCTGAATAAAATGAGAAATGTCATCGCAAAGAGACGTATTTGAATTGAGGAGAACATACCATATGAAAGCATCTATCGGTCTGATCGGACTAGCGGTCATGGGAGAGAACCTGGTACTCAATCTGGAGAGCAAAGGGTTTTCCGTCGCCGTATTTAACAGGACGACCTCCAAGGTCGACTCCTTCATTGAAGGAAGGGCCAAAGGAAAGAATATAGTTGGGACATATAGCCTTGAGCAGCTCGTCTCCTCCTTGGAAACGCCGCGCAAGGTCATGATGATGGTCAAGGCAGGCAAGCCTGTCGACGACACCATTGAAACGCTCATCCCCCTGCTTGATAAGGGTGATATCATCATCGATGGAGGCAACTCCAACTATGAGGATACCGAGCGAAGGGTGGCCCTTGTTGAAAACAAAGGCCTGCTTTATATCGGAACCGGTGTCTCCGGTGGAGAAGAGGGTGCCTTGCTCGGGCCCTCAATCATGCCAGGAGGCTCGAAGAAAGCCTGGCCTTATATCAAGGATATGTTCCAGGCAATATCTGCCCATGTCAACGGAGAACCATGCTGTGACTGGATAGGGCCAGGGGGTGCCGGTCACTTTGTAAAAATGGTTCATAATGGCATCGAGTATGGTGATATGCAGCTTATCTGTGAGATCTACGACCTCATGCATAGGTATTTGGGCCTCAGCAATACCGAGATGCAGGAGGTCTTCGCCACCTGGAACAAGGGCGACCTTGACTCATACCTCATAGAGATAACTGCTGACATCCTTGGCTTCAAGGATGAGGAAGGCTCTCCACTTGTCGACTCCATCCTCGATACTGCAGGGCAGAAGGGAACGGGAAAATGGACAGGAATTGCAGCATTGCATGCTGGAATTCCCCTGACGCTCATCGTCGAATCTGTCTTTGCCCGTAGTGTCAGCAGCCAGAAAGAGGAACGAGTTGCTGCAAGCAAGGCCTTCCCTGCCAATACAGTTGATGGGACCCATGACAGGAAAGCCTTTGTAGAGGAGTTGGAAAAAGCCCTCTATGCTGCAAAGATCATCTCCTATGCACAAGGCTTCGCCCTTATACAAAGCTCAGGAGAGACCAATAAGTGGGATTTGAACCTCAGCAGCATTGCTCTGTTGTGGAGAGGCGGATGCATCATCCGCTCGGCTTTCCTGGACAAGATCAGCCTTGCCTTCAAGAAGAAGGGAGACCTGAACAACCTGATCATGGATTCCTACTTCACTGAGATACTTAATGCAAGCCAGCAGAGCCTACGCAAGGTAGTCTCTACCGCTGCTCTCAATGGCATCCCCGCCCCTTCCCTTTCAGCAGCCCTCTCCTGGTTTGACAGCTACCGTAGTGAGCGCCTTCCTGCCAATCTGTTGCAGGCCCAGCGCGACTACTTCGGAGCCCATACCTACGAGAGAGTCGACGAAAAGCGAGGCGAATTCTTCCACACAAACTGGACAGGCCGTGGTGGTGATACCGCATCGACAACGTATAGTATTTAACAATTAGGAGCGTATAGATGGCTACAATACAAGTTCTTCCCAAACATAGTGATGGCTTTGACCTTGTCTCCCTAGGAGCCCTGATAGTCAGGCTTGACCCAGGGGTGGTTCCCTTTGAATATGCTACGAATCTGGACCTTCATGTCTCGGGTGGTGAATTCAATGTGGCTGCAAACCTCAGTCGTGCATTTGGCCAGAAGACGGCGGTGGTATCGGCTATGGTCGATTACCCCCTTGGGCTCAAGATAGAAGCCGAAGTGCGCAGGATGGGTGTCACAGGTATCTACAAGCGATTTGAGCATGACGGGGTACGCGGGCCCAACATGGCCAATGTCTATAGTGACCGCGGCCAGGGACTCAGGGCCCCTGTAGTGTTCTACAACCGTAGCAATGAGGCAGCGGCCCTCCTGGACGAGAAGAGTTTCGACTGGGATGCCATCTTTGCCAACAAGGTTCGCTGGTTCCACTCTGGAGGGATCTTCGCCGCCCTTTCAGAAAACAACCCAAAGCTCATCATCGATGCGATGAAACGGGCAAAAAAGGCCGGAGCCATTGTCTCCTTTGACTTGAACTATCGGGAGAAGCTCTTTCGCTCCATTGCCAAGAAGGGCGAGGTCCCCCAGGAAGTCGCCCAGAAAATCCTATCCTCAATAGTCGAACATGTCGATGTACTTGTAGGTAACGAAGAGGACCTGCAGATGGGTCTGGGACTCAAGGGCCCCGAGGTTGCCACCCATGGCAAGCTCGACCCCTCTTCCTTCTTCGCTATGCAGAGCACTGTCTCTGAGCGATTCCCCAACGTCAAGGCAGTGGCTACCACCATGAGGGAGGTCAACTCGACCAATCGCCACGACTGGAGTGCAGTTCTCTGGTATGATGGGAAAGCTTACACAGCTCCGACCTGCTCCCTTGATGTGTATGACCGTGTAGGCGGAGGTGATGGATTTGCCAGTGGCCTGATCTATGGCTTTCTGGCTGGCAAGACCCCAGAAGAGAGTCTGAGGCTCGGATGGGCACATGGGGCCCTACTGACATCCTTCCCGGGGGATACCACCATGGCTACACTGAGTCAGGTTGAAGCCCTCGCCCAAGGGTCGAGTGCAAGGATACAGAGGTAAAGCATGAAAGCACTGGTAATGACCAAATACAAGAAACTTGAGTTTATGGATGTTCCCAAGCCTACGATCACAAGCCCCACTGAAGTGCTGGTCCGTATCAAGGCTGCAGCCATCTGCGGCAGCGATGTCCATGGGTTTGACGGATCGACCGGCAGGCGCCAACCTCCTGTCATCATGGGCCATGAGGCCAGTGGTGTCATTGAGGAGGTTGGTCCCTTGGTAAAGAATTTTGCCAAGGGGGACAGGGTCACCTTTGACTCCACAATCTGGTGCGGTACCTGCTCGTTCTGCCAGCAAGGGAAGGTGAACCTCTGCAATAACCGAAAGGTCTTGGGTGTCAGCTGTGACGAATACAAGCAGGATGGGATCTTTGCAGAGTATGCCCTTATCGAGGAACGCATCCTCTACAAGCTTCCTGAGGGTTTGGACTTCATCCAGGCTGCAATGGCAGAGCCTGCTGGCGTTGCCGCCCATGCCATTGGCCTTGCACCCCCTCTTTTGGGCGAGGATGTGGCTGTGGTAGGCACGGGCTTGATAGGTCTGCTCATTCTTAAGTTGTTAAGGCCTGTAACCAGTGGCCTGATCATTGCACTGGAGACTGACGAGGCGAGAAGAGAGAAAGCACTCTCCTGTGGTGCTGACCACGCCTTTGATCCCAGGGACCCAAATCTCGTACAGACAATTGCTGAGCTTACAGACAATGCAATGCTGGACAAGGTGTATGAGGCAGTAGGTGCAACAGCTCCCATCAACACAGCACTCGATGTGGTGAAGAAAGGCGGGACAGTCGTACTGGTAGGAAACGTGAGTCCGAAGGTAGAACTGCCGTTGCAGAAGATTGTAACAAGACAGATTCGCATGCAGGGAAGCTGCGCCATCAGTGGCGAGTACCCTGCAGTCATCAAGCTTATGGCTAGCGGCAAACTGGTAGTGGATGATCTTATCAGCAAGACGGCCCCCCTCAGTGAGGGCCAGGCGTGGTTTGACAAGCTGTATAACCGGGAGGACAATCTTCTGAAGGTTGTTCTGCTCCCCTAACAGACAAGGAAGGATAGTATGGTACGATACGCGCTCATTGGATATGGAAAAGTTGCACAAGTGCATGCCAAGGCACTCACAGAGGCTCAGGACAGTACATTAGTTGCTGTCTGGGGCAGGAACAAGGATAAGGCGGACCTCTTTGCAAAGCAGTGGGGCATCCTAGCCTTCACAGACATGCAAAAGATGATCGCAGAGGCTAAGGTCGATGCTGTGGTCATCACCACCCCACACCCCGCACATAAGGGAAATACTCTTGAAGCCTTGAAAGCAGGAGCCCATGTACTGGTAGAAAAACCCATGGCCCTCACCGTAGCCGACTGTCAGGAAATGATCGACTGTGCCAGGCAGGAAAAGAAGAAACTTGCTGTCATCAGCCAAAGGCGCTGGCTCCCTTCGACCCAGAGAATCCATAAGGCAATAGAGGATGGCAAGCTTGGCAAGGCGATGATCGGACAGGTTACCATGCTTGGATGGAGAGACGAGGAGTACTACAACAGTGACCCCTGGAGAGGCAAGTGGGACAAGGAGGGAGGAGGGGTGCTCATCAACCAGGCTCCCCACCAGCTCGATCTCCTGCATTGGTTCCTAGGACCGGTCAAGGAGGTCTATGCCCAGTGGGACAACATCAACCATCCCTACATAGAGGTGGAGGATACCGTGGTCGGAACAGTGCGTTTTGCAAGCGGTGCGATAGCCTCAATACTGGTATCGAACTCCCAAAAACCCGGCATCTATGCAAAAGTCCATGTCCATGGATCGAATGCCTATTCTGCCGGTGTCCAGACTGATGGGGGAGCGATGTTCATCGCAGGCAGAAGTGGTGTGGTCGAGCCTCCGTACAATGACCTGTGGACCATTGAAGGAGAAGAGAAGATGCTCGAGGTATGGAAGATGGAAGACACGGCTTTCTTCAAGACCATCGACCCAGTAGGGTATTTTTTCCGTCTCCAGCTGGAGAACTTCACCCAAGCAATACTGACCAATACCATCCCTGTCTCTTCAGGAGAAGAGGGAATGGAGACGGTTAAGATCATTGAGGGGATGTATGAATCGGGAAGGACGGGAGTGCCTGTCAGGTACTAGATGTTTGTCGAAGCAAAGAAAATCGATAAGAAGCAGCACTATGACGACCATGGTGCTGCTTTTTTGCTATACCATATCTACGCGACAAAACCTAACCCTACCTAACATAACGAAACGTAAATCTTAACCTGTAGAGATTAGCGAAGAACTGTTTGTTGCCTCTTGCTGCTTGTATCAGTCGATGACATTCAGCCATCCCCCATCAAGGGAATAGTTTGACCCTACGCTATAGCTTGCCTTCTCAGATCCAATAAATACATAAAACTCAGCGATTTCCTCGGGAGAGGCAAAGCGCCCTATGGGTGCATGCTTTTGGGCGATCCCATCAAGGAACTCCTTCGGGGTAACGCCTTCCTTCTCTGATAGGATATCTGCTGATTTCCACCAGTCAGCTGTCAAAACCAGCCCAGGACTGATGGTTACCACCCGGATTCCATCTGAGATGAGTTCATTCGACAGGCACTTGCTGAACATCACAAGTGCAGCTTTAGTCGTATTGTAGATAGGCTCATACCACAAAGGTTGCTTTGCACATATGGATGCAGTCTGGATGATGACTCCCCCACCCCTTTTTTTCATGGAAGGTACTGCCAACCTGGAAGTCCTGATCGCAGCCATCACATGCAAATCCCAGTAGTATTGCCACCTCTCATCAGTAGCATCCATGACAGTCTCTTCGCTACCAGTTCCTGCATTGTTTATCAGGATGTCAATTCCACCAAAGAAAGCAAGGGTTGTCTCCATTGCTTGTTCAAGGCTCTCCATCTTGGTGACATCACAAGAGATTCCAATTGCCTTCACCTTGAACTCTTTTTCAATGGTTAGCGCTTCAGCTACTGCCCTCTCGGCTCCACGGGCCCAGATAGCCACGTTGGCACCTTCTTGGGCATATTTGCGTGCAACAGCAAGTCCGATGCCGGCGCTGCCTCCTGTGATCAGTACGTTTTTTCCTTGTACGTGTAGATCCATACCAGTATCTCCTTATGCTCTACCAACAATCTTAACCCGATACCCCTGGGAATGCCACTGTAGCTGTTAGCATATATAACTGGTTGTGAATATCAGAGAACAAGATCATATCGTCTGCTGATATATTCCTTATCCCACCGTGAATAGTGTTTCAGATCAAAAAGTGTAATTTCATCTTCAAAGCCACAACTAATTTCTTTAATGCTTATTTGCTTCACTGAAAATATGTGCCTGAGCCTGTCACCGATAATTTCTTTGCTATTCTCATCCCCATTGGCAAACCTCCCATCCAAGAGAACCTTAACGGAAAGTAAATACCTTTGGTTTGCACCTATTTCTGTGTTTGGTTCAAGCAAAAAGAGAAGTCGCTTGATAGTGGTGAATGATGCATTGAGAGCAAGCAGTTTTTTATCTAATTTTGGAATCTGAGAAAGCAACTCATTGAATCTATCGGGAAAAGCTGGTCGGGAATACTTCTTAGAAAGCCAAGAAAGAAGCAGTTGCAGATTTTCATTTGGAATTCTTAGAGGCTCATGACCGGGAGACATATCAGCCAATAATGCCCTGTCAATACGGATTCGGTGATTAATTGATAGACGCATGCATTGAGAATCATTGATTCTCAAATGAATTTCTCTCGGATTTTTCCCATATGCTAATGATGGATTTACCTCTGAGATATACGTTACACAGAAAAACTCAGCAAATGGCTCATTTTCAAGACTAGGATTCAAAAGATCACAATCATGGCTGAACAATACCAAGGCTTCTGCATTTGCTATCCATGGGTAAGGCTCATTCATATGCGACAGTATCGCTGTTTTCTGTATACTCTTGACGATAAGGCCCTGTCGCCATGCATTATTCTCAATTGCTTCTCGCAATGACTTTTCTTTCATACAAGGTCATTCCAGACTATTCAAGAGATCATCTAGGTTGTGATCCAAAGTAGCTTCTGAAGCAAGGCCAGTCTTTTCCAGTTCATCAAGCTCCTTGGCTTTCTTTTGGGCTCGTATCAATAGCGAAGAAACAATTTCTACTAAATCTGACATTTCATACTCACTTGGCATTCCAGATCTGAATATTTCGAACAAAGAACAATTGCATACACTGATATGATGATATATATATCTCTTGAAGAGCCTATCTCCTGCTCGGCGATTGGGAATAGCAACAAGCAGGCCATACAACCAACTGATCTTGCTTGCGTTCTCGCCACTTGGCTTGAGCTCATCCTTCAGCCATCCATATATGGTTTGCCTTGAAACAGAGAAAATATCTGCCCACTCAGTTTTGTTGAACCCGAAAAACTTAGCAAGTTCGCCAAACTGTTCAGTATGGCTCTTCAATGCAAAGCCTGTCCTGCTTTGCTTCGATAGATCACTGTTCCCAGTGAAATTGTCAAAAAGGGGTGAATCCTGAACAGAATTCTTAAGCTGGGATGTTGTGTAAGGGTGCCTCTTGAACGTGACACCTAGCATTGGGTTGGGCTTGTATTCCGTCGGCAGTTCCGATTTTCCTTCATCACTAGAAGAGAATGGTGGGGGGACAGCAGGCTGCATGCTTGTTACACCACCCTCCTGATAGCCATAGGGTACAGCACTCTCCATAGCAAAGAGAGGATAGGAGCTATCGGGGATAGGATCATCAATTGTGTAGGTAGAGCCTATTGCCATTGTTGTATTGCCTCGTCAGTGATCATCGTTTCAAAGAAAACATCTGAAAGTACGGAGTGCAACGCATGGAATATTTCAAGAAGACGGTCAAACACATCAGCTTTAGCGGCAGCCGAAAAGAGTACAAAATGATCAAGGTCTAGGAACGTTACCATGGATCTTGGTTCAAAGAATATTGGGCTGGTAGTAGGAAAGCCTTGGATTCCATGAGGATATTTCATCCCGCTGGAATTCTGCGCTAGTGTCACCTTGAAATTACTGTTGATTGCAAGGTCTGCAAGGACGGTGCCCCTTTGCATGGAGAACATGCGTAATTCATTATCCATCCAAGCTACATTGGCAGGCAAAGAGGACCCTTGGAACTCCTTTGCCACCAGATCTTTCCAAGATGCATGGGTCTTCTCTTGAATTGAGTTGATATACCGCAATCCAAGTCTCGATACAAGAGAAATATCTACAACGGAGTCAAGCTCCCTGACAAGGGAGATAAAATTCTGCAACAGCGTATCGAAGGGAAAGGATTGTGCATCAAAGACCTGGTAGGTAATTGCCTCGCTATCAAGAAAAATGGTCTGTTGTGTATCAGCAGAAGAGAATATCCATTGTTCAAATACAGCCTTTTCAGCTTTACCATGAGGACCAGCACGAACAACTTCCGTTTCAATTTGATGATACAAGGGATACCCATTCTTTCGCACATACTCTTGGAAAGCTGGTATGTATTCCTTCATCTGAATGATCGGAGAATAGTGAACCTGTGCCAGTATACCAACAAGCGGGCCATTGGGAAGAGCCTGTTTTTTCCTACTCATAGTGTCTCCTTCTTCTTAGACTTTACACTAAACATTACACTTTAGCAACAAAATCCAAGGGCACACCAGGTTTGCTCCAGTTTTTAGGGTATGCGCTATCTGCACGCTCATGTACTAAGAGTGCAAACATACTAAAGCGCTTCATACGAAGATATAAGAAGAAAGCTAAAGTATTCATTGTGCGGGGGACAACAAGGGAAGCACAACAATCATACGAATTGTTGTGCCTTCCTTGTAGGTATGTAAGTCTGTATAGACAGCTTCCAGAGCACTATCTTTTCTTTTGTGATCCCGCTGTACGTACCACTATCGGATGCGACTACGTAATCAAATCTGCCAACTGCTCACCCATCGCACAGACATCCAAACCCTTAGTAAACTGCAGGCACGTCCCGGAAGGGTAACGGACCTTATCAACCCACCTCTGGGGGATAGAGGCAAGCCCATACTTCGCACCTAGGATTGCTCCTGCCACAGCCCCGATGGTATCGGCATCGCGAGCGAAGTTTCCTGCAAGGACCAAGCCACTACGGAAGTCCTTATGACTGAGGGCAAGACAGGCAAAGGCAGCAGGAATCGCTTCTGCTGTGGTCGCCCAGGTGCTGGCACGAAGCTCGTCATGCAGGGGCATCCAGCAATCCAGGATATTACCATCAGCCTTCTCTATGATCGCAAAGGCCGCCTTCATATTGTAGTAGAGCCAGCTATCCTTGGGGATGGGATACATGGCAGCTTTGAAAATCTCATCAAAGCTAGCGTCGACCATCGCAACTGCAACAGCGGCAGCAACTGCCTGAGCTCCCCAGATACCATCATCACTATGGCTGATGGAAGCATCAATCTCAGCAAGCCTTATTGCCCTATCAGGATCTCCTGCACAGAGAATCCCAACGGGAGGAATTCTCATGGCCGTGCCATCACTCATATGAAAGGTGCTGAACTTGCCGCTCTGGGGAGGACGAAGGCCTTTACGCAGGTTGATGGCAGCAGATACCTCACTTGCCCCACCCCGCTTGAACTCATCCTGTACCACCACATCCTCAAACCACGCTTCCACCACATCATCGGTAGTAAGGTTGCCCTTGCACTTGATGAGAGTCTTGGCAGTAAGCAGGGCGAACTCCGTATCGTCAGTACTCCAGGTCGCCCCAGCATTGAAGTCTGTGATAAACCCATAGGACTCCCGGTTAGCCTGCATCCTTGCAGCATCACCAAACGAGTCCCCGATGGCCAGCCCAATGAGGGAGCCCACAGCCCTATCCTGTACCAGTTCCCTGTCAGCAACAAATTCCTTCCTATCTATCATCTCTGTTCCTCCATTTCCTTCACACCAAGGGAGCCGAAACCAACCCGTCCTCCCTCAAATACTGCATATCCAACCATTCCATGATCGAAGGCGTCGTCTTCGACCTCAAGCACTATTTTGCCGCCAAGGCTCAAGACCAGAATCTTCCCCCTGGCCTCAAGGACCAAGGAGTAGCATCTATCCAACTTGGGTGAAAAGCTCTTGCTCATCAAAGCTTTGAAATTACCCTTCTCATGCTTGAAAATACCAAGCTCCCCTTTATGGAAGCCAGCATAATAACCCCTACGGGCACCCTGTACTCGTAAGGATATCAAGGCAGAAGAACCTCGGTACATGGTTACAGAGCCCTCTACCCTCACATCCCTGGCAAAATAGTTCCCCGTACAGGCTTGGGCATGCTCAAGAGCCATGACCTCCATCTGTACCATACCCTGCTCATTTTTCACCAGATCCCATGAGCCATGGTTATGGGAGAAGGGGGTAATGGAAGCGAACTCCTTCCTTTGCTTGGATAGGTCTATCGTATAGTCTGGCTTTCCGCTTACAGTAAACCTTTCTAGGAACAGGACTCCAAAATCCCGATTCTTCGAAGGGGAGTTTGCTTCAAACACGAGCCCTACCTCGTCGATCATGGCACCAGAGAGTTTCGGATGATCCTTGTCAATGGCAAACTCGATCACTCTCTGTTCCTCGTCCCACACGACAAAGGAGTCAAACACGATCACTTCCTGTGTTGAGGTATTTCGTACATAGGGCGAAAGGATAATGCTTTCACCACTGAACTTCTCAAAATGCAAGCGCATTCTTACTGTCTGTCCAGCATAGATGGTAGGAGAAAACACCGGCATGTACCGCTCATCATCGAAATCAGAGCGCCTATAGAAAGGTTTGTAGAAGAGGCGGGTTCCCTGTGGCCGGATCTTCCGGTCATAGAGCATGGACAACGCATTGCCCTCGTTGCCCAACACAAAGCCATGCGTCTCAGAGAGCCTGAAACCATGGGTGGAACCAGGGAGGGAGAAGTCGAAGTCTATGGTCCCTTCCTGTACGTCAATCTCCTTGGGGATCTCTAGGTTCCGTACCTGAAAACTCAGCTTGCACAGCTGTTTGACATAGGTGGGGACATCGAGGATATTGAGGTAGCCTGAGATGCCCGAAAGCACGATCATGTCCCCGATGGGTGTGCGGTAGTGATCAGGCAAGGCTGATAAGCCACCGGCTACTCCCAGGATGGAGCCGACATTGCCTGCATTGCAATCAGTATCCCACCCCGCCATTGTGGCGATCTCAACCCCACGGGCAAAGCTCTTGCCGTACAACAAGGCCATGATACAGACCCCTGCATTGGGGATGATGTGGCACACGCCAGGATATCGGTCGTAGCCCCACTCCTGTTGGAGGTAGCCAAGGCATGCTTTCCAATCTTCTGGTTTCTGTGCATGAAAATCCCTGACGGAGCGAACGACCTTAGCATATATAGACGTTTCTTCTATGAGTGATAGCCCCACTTCGACAATATTTTGGATATCGTCTGTTACGAAGGCTTGTGCAATACAACCAGCGATAAAGGCCGCCCCATGCAAGCCCTCCCCATCGTGGGAGACACTCGCTGCTATCCGGGCATACTCGGAAGCCTTTTTAGGGTCCCCTGGAAAGAGAAAGCCCCAGGTATCAATGAAAATCTGCCCCCCTATCTGCTCGGCAAGGGTCTTGCCATTGGTCTGGATGGATCCAGAAGCGGGTGCCTCTATCCCATTGAGCAGATTGAGGAAGGCCGTATGTTCGGTACTTACCCCGTAGCCTCCCCACCAGAACATCCCTACGCCCTCACGGGAGTAATTCAACCACGCCTCTGCAACATCAGAGGGAGTAAGTGCCCTACCAAGGGCGCCGTCATTGAGGGCACGCAAGAAATATACAGGTCCATTAACATCATCGTCAGCTGCAAAATTCTTAAAATCCTTCACGTAGGAGTGAATATCCCCATAAAAACGCTCTATCCGTTCACTCGTCCAGAGGGTCGGTTCAACAGGAGCCCCCAGACGGATTCCAATGTTCATGCCAAGGAAACCGGCATACACTTTTTCAAGAAAAGCCGTTGTGGTCATACTCAATCCTTACAAAAGAAAATCATTCCAAACAAGGGTATGCCGGGTCTGATGACCCGGCATACATCCAACTCTGTAGGTTTAGAGCACTGTACCCAGATATTCGGAAACCTTCGTTCCACCAGCGGCATTCCACTTGGTGACGAACTCTTCGAAATCAGAGACAGGTCGTACCCCCCGGATGATATCGGTTGAGTACTCGCGATAGAGCTTGTTCATCGCATCCTTGAGAGGAAGCAGATCTTCGGGAAGCAACACATTGGTGTCGGCAGCAAAGTACTTGGCTGCTGCGTCCAACGAATCTATTGCAGGTTGGGACAATACTTCACCGACTACCATCTTCAAGTCAAGACCATTCATGGTTGGCCAGAATTTTGCCCACCAGGAGGGGAACTGCTTGGTAAGGACGTACTTGCCATTCTCCACATTGTAGTGAATACCTTCCAGTCCGAGCTTGTCGAGCTTGCGCCCTTCCTTCCCAGCCATAAATTCCAACACAGCCCAAGCGGCATCCTTGACCTTTGAGTCTGAGTTCATTGCAAAGCCACGGCTCTCCTTGGTGACATCGATACTCTGATAGGCCTGGCTGACGCCCTTTGCAGGAGGAAGAACCACCAGGTCTACACCATTGGTCTCCTTCATCTTGTTGTTGTACACGTTTACCACATCACCGGCAGTCCCTGAGACAAAACCAGCTTCACCTTCATAGAAAGCCTGCTCCATCGTATCCCACTTCTTGGTCACATACTCGTTGTCCAACAGCCCTTCCTTGTAGAGCTTTGCATAGAAGGCAAGCTTGTTCTTGGTTGCTGGGGTAATTTCAGAATAGACCCATGTGCCATTCTGTTTTACGATTGTTGCTGTGACACCAAAAGCATGGTTGAAGACTGAGTCAAGCTTGAGGATTCCACCATCAGTGGTGACAGCCCACTTGGCCAGGCCACTACTCTTGATCTCCTCAAAGAGAGCATAGTAGTTGTCAACCGTAGGATTCTCCAGCAAAGCCTTGCTGCTCTTCAACTTGGCAAACCAGTCAGAACGCATGACAGGAATCTGCACACGGGCTGGGGCAAGCCACATCAGGTAGGGGTAGTTTGCCATTGCTGCCTTGGTATGGTCAGGCATGATGGCCTTGATGTTCTTTGATTTCTCGACATACGGAACCAAATCCTCAAGCAACCCTTCTTGGGCGATCGGCTGGTCATTGCCCTGGAAGTAGATCAGGTCAGGGTTGATCTGTCCTGTTCTGAAAGCAATGGGCACTACCGTAGCGTACGATCCTGTAGGGGCGGAAAGGATGACCAGATCTACATAGTTGCCTTCCTTTGCCATACCTTCTTCGATTGCCTTCTCCAGTAAACCGAGCTGCTCGGCATCAGTTATCGGATCGACATCCTTACACAGATAGGTAACCTTCACCGGGTTTCCGGCTGTCCCTATCTGTGAACCTTTGCTAACCGGTGCGGCTTCCTTGGATCCTGCTGCAAATAGGAACCCGGCACACACGAGCACTACCAATACCATCAAAAACTGTTTTCTTTTCATGAAAAACCTCCTTGGTTTATGCATACGAACTACTCCTTAATTCCACCTGAGAAGACATCCTTCGCATAGAACTTCAACACAAATGGATAGATAATGAGAATAGGGATAATGGCTACGATAATTGTAGCTCCCTTCAGGGCGTTGTAATCGACACGGGCCATCACGTTATAGTCGAAGACGTTCTGCTGACCTATGATGGAGACAGTGTCCCCAAGCACTACGAACTGGCGCAGGATAACCTGCAACACAGTATCGGTGGACTTGCGCGTCAGATAGATGCCTGCACGGAAATACTCGTTCCAACGCACAACCGCATAAAACATCGTGATGGTGGCAACCCCTGCCTTGCTCAGGGGGTAAAAGATTTTGAACAGCATCTGGATATGGCTTGCCCCATCGATGGTGGCAGCCTCCACTATGGAGATAGGGACCTTCTCAAAGTATCTCATCATGATGACCAGATAGTAGACATTTACCGCTGTCACCAGGATAACCGACCATTTGCTACCCATAAGCCCAAGCTGTTGGACAACGATGTACTCAGGAACCAGACCGGGATCAAAAAGCATCATGATGATAAGAAACACCATGATAGGAGCCTTGAGGGTCAGCTTAGGCCTGGAGAGCACATAGGCAGCTGTAGTGGTCAGGACTATGTTCACTATCGTCCCCACTACCGTGATGATGATCGAATTGATCAGAGCCGGCACCAGAATGGGGTGGCTGAACACTATCCTGTAGTTGATAAAATCAATCTCCTTGGGGAAAATGGTCAGACCTCCCATCAGAGGTGATTGCAAAGACGAAGAGAAGGACTTTGCAAGGATGTTGAGCAGGGGGACGAGCATAGTAAGGGTGATGAACAATAGAAACACCCCCAATACCATCTGACCACCTGACAGGCGTTTTGCTTTTCTCATGACCACACCCCCGTTCCAGAGACTCGCTTTGCAAAGATATGGGTGGACCAGACTAGCAACACCCCCACAATACCCTTGATGAGACTCACCGCTGTCGCCAACGAGTACTGCCCTCCCTCGATACCGATACGATAGATATAGGTATCGAGGATATCGATGGTGCTTTCCACAGCCTGGTTGGAGAAGTTGAATACCTGGTCAAAGCCTGCGTTGAGGAAGAAGCCAAGGTTGAGTATAAACATCGTGATCATGGGAACTACCAGAGCCGGAAGAATGATATTCCTGATGATCTGCATCCGGTTCGCTCCGTCAATTTCAGCTGCCTCATACAAGGTGGGCGAGATAGCAAGGATAGCAGTATAGAAGATTATGGAATCCCAACCCATGCTCCGCCATGCCTCGCATATCATCAGGATCCAACGGATCTTCTCCCTGTCGGTCATGAAGTCAACAGCATCAATGCCAAAGAGGGCCATGATCTGGTTAACCCCACCAGCGAGGGAGAGGCTGCTGATCCAGATGCCTGCAATGACAACCCAAGAGAGAAAGTGAGGAAGATACGAGACGATCTGCACGTACTTGCGGAACCTGAAGGAGCGCACCTCGTTGAGCATGAGGGCGAATATGACAAAGGCAGGGAAGAGCAGGATATATTTCATAAAACTGATGATAAGGGTGTTGGCAAGTATCTGCTTGAAGCCAGGACTGCTGAAGATTATCCTAAAGTACTTCAACCCAACAAAGGGCCAGGCCCCTCGGGATCTGAACTGGAAGAAAGCCAGTCTCATGTTGATAATGGGCAACACTCTGAACAGGAAGAAAAAAATGAGGGTCGGAAGCAACAGCAAGTACAACACCCGCTCACTTCTAATCTTCTGCCACATGGTCTTTTTCTTGGTCGGTAGAAGGTCTGTATCCATCGGTAATCCCCCCTAGGGTATGAGAAGTTCCATAAGAGGAGCATGTTGCTGTGCTCCGTACACATCACTGTCACCACAGGTGCCTGAAGAGACCGGACGGTGGTAGGTAATCTTGATCCCCAAGGCGGCATCAAAGAAATAGATGCCGCAAAGATCTGATGGTTCCAGATGGTAAAGCTTCAGGATTTTTTCCTCTGAGACCGCCCCGCTTTCGACAACCCTCCTGTAGATGGCCTCGTCACTGAAAAAAACATCCAAGGTGATGAGAAACGGCCCGCTATTCTTGCTTCTGAGCATCTGTGCAAGATCAACCAATCTGTCCATCAAGACCTCCACCACTGCCACCTGAAGAGCGAGGTAGGATCATCGACTTCCATCAGGTGATAAACAGAGAACTCATAGACAGCCCCAAATTCCACATCGCTGGGGGCAAAGGGCAAGGCAAGATTTCCTGCTGTGGACTTTCTCCCTTCATACCCATAGTGCATGAAGGTGGAACGAACAGACGCACAGATGGAAGAAGAGAGTTCCTGGCTCTTTGCCAACACCTCAAAGACAACACAGATTTCATGACCGGGGACAGGATTCGGTTCAAGCTTGCCCATCACCGCATCCTTTCCGTAGTTTAAAAAGTTGATGGTGTACTCGCTTTCGTCAATATCCCGGTACTGCTCACGGACACTTTCGGTGACCAGAGCCTCAACCTCCTCAATCTTAGAGATGAGGATAGGATCCCGAACCCCAGCAACCACGAAAGTCCTGTAGGCTACCTTCCTCGCCCCTTCCAACTTGATGGTATAAGGATCTGTTGCAGTCAATTTGCTACCGGAAACCCTTACCCGATTGCCTGATAGCTGGGCAAAGCTACAACTACTGAGATCCATCTCGATCCCGGGGCCATGGAGGATATAGGGATGGTCCTTCTCGTAGAAGGTGTGGGCAGCAACGCTGAGTGTTGTACACGTGCGTTTTGTATCGCAGGGATAGACTTCAAAGCAGTCTTCATACAGGACTCCCATCATGCAGTCCTTGGTAGTGCCAGGGTTGCAACAAAGGGCCCCACACTCCAGGACCTTACCCAGGTGGTAACTGAGGGCAGGGTCAAACCCCGCATGGATGCCAACGGCGGCAAAGGGAGAAGGATCGTATGCGCGACCGCATACGATTAATTCTGCTCCTGCTTCCAAAACCTGAAGGATGGGCTCAACACCCATCTGTGCTACAACACCTGTAGTCTCGAAAAGAATATGTTCGTCCAGAGGTAAAGAAACTGCATCAAGGCTTCGTACCTTGCCCTCATGCAGTTTAGCTATGATCGTCTCATTGGGGATATCTGCGTAGATGATGGCTGTCTTTGGCTGTACCTCAGGGTTTTCCCTGAGAATCTCAGAAATGATATCCATTGTCCATTCGATATGGCTTATACCGCCACTGCCTCCGGCAGAGCCGATGATGACAGGAACCTTGAGTGACCAACCGCCCAGGATGATCCTAACCAAATCCTTCTTGGCCGCACGCCTGCTGACGATGGCGGTCTTTGCCCCCAACTTATGGGGTCCGGCATCAGTGGATCCTGCATCGACCACAATGGCATCGGGGGAATCAGCCAATCCTGCGGCAAAGGAGGCGTCTGGAAAACCGTAACCGAGGATGCCACATGGGGAGAGCAATTTCACCTGTCTTTTCATTCAGATCCCCCTTCACTGGCAAGCCTGCGCTTGCGAACCATCTCCATGTGATGTTTCATTGCCTTGCTGGCAGCTTTCTTGTCTCGGTTTGCAATGGCCTCAACGATCATTTGGTGTTCTTCAGCAATATGGGCAAGACTGCCCTCTTGTTTCTTATTTCGGGAGGCAAGCTCTTCTATAAGATCGTAGTAGGTATCAATGAAGTTCATGTAGAAAATATTTCGTGATGCTTGGGCAAGCTTGTAGTGAAAGTAGTGGTCCAAGCTGAATAGAGCACCGATCTTGTCAGTATCCACAGACAAGGAACTACGAATCTCTTCTATCTCATCATCACTGCTTCGGTCAATGACAATCTCCACCATCTTTGATTCCAATGAGTCGCGGAAATCCAGAAGATCCTGGAACGTAGCATCTTTGAGGGCATCCGAAACAGGACGGGATAACTTGTCCAGTATATCATCCTGGATAAAAGTCCCCTCTTTCGTTTTTCTGCGAATATATCCCAAGGCTTGCAGTTGGATCATGGCCTCTCTGATGACACCCCTGCTCACAGAAAATCTCTCGCTCATCTCAATTTCAGTCGGTAATTTCTCACCTGGCTTCAGTTCCCCATCATGGATAAGGGCCAAAAACCTGGCGACGACCTTGTCAGAGAGACGTTCATTTCGTACGGGTGCAATCTTCAAAGGCGTGGCTCCTTATTGTTCATTTGTTCGACAAATAAAGAGTAGCACTGAAACAGAAAGTGTACAAGAAAAACTTTTTGTTTTTATCAGATAAATATCTTAATGTATACTATGAATTTGTCTCATCAGGTGAGGCCCCTAGCACAACTTGTGCCTTCCTCTGCTGCATATCCATCCTAACCAACCGATAGACAGAGGCAACGAGAGGGACGCCAAACAGGATTCCTAGAATTCCCCAGAGACCGCCTCCGATGATTATTGCAGCAAAGACGAAAATACCGGGAAGCCCTACTGAGTTACCCACGACCCTAGGATAGATAAGGTTTCCTTCCAGCTGTTGCAGGATTACCAGAAAAAGAATGAAAAACAGAGCAAGCTTGAAGTTGTCCGGGAAGATCAGGACGAATCCGATGGCCCCACCTATGTATGCCCCTATCATGGGTATGAGAGCTGTCATTCCTACCACTGTTCCCACAGTCAGTGCATATGGAAAGCGGAATACCATCATTCCCAGGGTGCACAGGACTCCTAGGATGACTGCTTCAAGAAGCTGGCCGGCAAAAAACTTTGAAAAGGTCTGGTTCATTACAGCAAGGATATGTTTGATGCGTTTTGTGTAACGTGGTTTCCCATAGACATCAAGCAACCGGTTGTACTGGAACAACAGTTTCTTTTTGCCGAACAGCAGATAGAGGGAGAAGATTGCACCAATGGAGAATTGAACGATCAGAGTGAGGGCAGAGCCAACAACACCAATAGCATAGTCTGCAACACTTGGTATGCTGGAGAAGAGCTTGCCACGCAAGTCCTCAAAGAACGCCTGTACCTGAGTAAAAGCTGGTTGCAACTCTGGCCTGCTGCTGACAAACGATTCCACAGCACCTGCGAGGTCATCGAAGAGAACCGGCAATTTTACCACAAACTGTTCAACAGCAATCTTGAGCTGAGGGATGAGCACCAAAAATACCCCAAAGAATAACGCCACGACGATAATAATCGCCAACAGAATGGCAAGTGGACGTGAGATTTTTCCCTTCGTCTTGAAAAGCCTTTTAAACAACCTCTCAAGTGGTCTGACTATCAGATCCACCAGAAAGGCAATGACAAAGCCTATGATAAGGGGGGTCAACAGACCTAGGATCTTCTGACCAAAAGCGAATACATCAGTAAAACGCACCACAACCAGTGCAAGCAGACCTGTAAGTAAGAGAAGCTTTACAACCTTTCGGTAATCCATAAACCCTTGTGTCTTCATACGGATATCCTATACCAGAAAAGATGCCTATGGTACCCTAATCCTATGCTTTGCATGGAGAGAAACAGAAAAAAGAGAGAAGCTACAGCATTTGGCTGAACTCAACCTTTTCCTTGTTTGGGCCTTCAATGGTGAAGAATCGCACACCTTTCTTCCAGAAAGGAAGGCTCTGAATCCCATCCTCAAGGATTGAATAACCAAGCTTACCGACCTCATCAAAGGTTGCCTCAATATCAGTCACATCCAAGGCAATATGGTCGATAGCACCATGGGCCATAGCACCCTGATAGTTCTGATAGGTCTCGATCATCACATTCTGCAACTGAAGGAAGGCAACTTCCTCCCCCTTGTTATTCACCTCATACTTTTTTCCAAATCCCAGGCTCTGGAAAAATGCGAGTGTCTTTTCCAAATCATTCGTTGGAATGCCTATGTGTTGCAGTCCAGTCACGTATGTCGATACAGCCATACCATCCTCCTTCTATCTGTTTGTAGTGAAATATTCCGTGTAAAACGATTCTGCCTTCATCTTAAAGGATTCTCCTCCAATCTGGTAGGCACAACCAAAAATCGAACCGATAGCGGCTTCCTCCAGAAAGGGGGAGAGTCTGACCGGCAGGCCAAACTCTTTCTCAAGCAGGGTAATCATCAAGGGATTCTTTCGCACGGCATTGCCACTTGCCACAAGGAAGGGAACACCCTCCATGGTGATCGCAGGGGTATGTAACTCCCTCGCTATCCCCTCAAGAAAAGCTCGGGAGAGATTGGCAAGCGTAAAATTATGCGTATCAATATCCGAAATCTTCCCATAGTGATCTGATTCAATATCACCCCGACTGCCCAAGAAATGTGTATCAACTAGAAGAGGGCGTTCATGATCGGCATGCAAAGCAAGACGGTCGAGGGTCTGATAGACCTGCTTATCAGTTGCCTCAATGCCAAAATCACTGAGCATCCTCTTACAGAAATCCTTAAGATAGACATAGGCCCATCCCCCACAGAGGCTTGCATATACTTCCAGGTAGTCAGAACCTAAAAGAGGTCTGACCTCAACCGAAGGCGAGGCATTCTCCCTTTCACCTAGGACAGAAAGTTGACCACCAGTCCCAATGTTGACAACCCCGGCTCTGCAGAAACCCGTAGAACCAAGGAAACTTGCCTGGTTATCCCCAATGGGAGAACAGACTTGAACAGATGAGGGCAAGAGAAAGGTAGTTGCAACTTCAGGAATCACCACCCCCACAGGGGTGCACGAAGGGACGACTGGGGGAAACAGGGAAAGAGGGATACCCAAGGTTTGTAACTGCGGGGCATTCCAACATTTTGCATGTATGTCAAATACGCCAAGGCTTGAGGCAATGCTCTCATCGATCGAGTAACAGCCTGAGAGCTTTCCCATGATGAAGGAAGCTATAGTGCAGACCTGCAATGGCCCATATGCCAAGGAAGGTTCTTCCTTCAGCAAGGCAGCCAGAGTCCGACCCCCATAACCCTTCTGCAACAGGCACCCGTTGCTCTGCTTGAAGGATTCGTCACTGCCTAGGGCCACAGGCCTTGCATCACGCCAGGTGATGAGGTTTGTATGGGGATAGCCGGCTTCATCGAGGAGGATGATTCCATGCACCTGAGCTGTTATTGCAATGAAGGAGACAGATGACAGCGATTCCATCTGACTGAACAGACCCTGCACGATAGCCCAGATCTTCAGTGGGTCCTGTTCATGCTTATGCCCATCGGAGAGAAGAACCTCTGAGTCGTTGGGCTCAGTTGCAGTCTGGATCACCTCCATGGTCTTGAGATCAAACTGCACCAGGGTTATCTTGGAGGTTCCAATGTCTATTGCGAGTGCCTGGTCTAAAGGTTTGTTCATCTTCTTTGAAGGATACGCCTACCTAATTTGCATTGTCAATGAAAGAATTCTCGTTGCCGCAATAACCATGCAATTACCCTTTATTCAAATCTCCAAGAGAAATACCTATATTGTAACTAAAGTGTTATGAACGCCCTTATGTATTTTGCGCCATCTCAAGAGCATAGTTTGAAATATTGATTCTATCAGTAGATGTTATGGAAAATTTATCTCCACGGTATCGTGTAATGAAAACAGCTACAACCTTACCTTCTACCGTATAAAAAGTATCTGTTGTCAGTAATATTGCAGAGGCAAATGGAACCTGAAGTATTTCTGCATCTTCATGAGTTGCAATTGTTGCTTCTATCTCAAGCTTATAATAGGAAATGGCTAAATTCTCACGTTTTACCCAAGATGATAAAAAATTGACTTCTTTAATTATTGCCTCATCAATTGAAGCTGAAAAAGACAAAGGTATATATCCTAGGTCATAACTAAGCGGAGTTTCACTTTGAATATCAACTCTTTCAAAAAATAAGCATTGTTCTGATTTAAGCAATCCCATTGCTTCCCCAATCTCTCTGGGAGGGGCAATTTCCGCCCACGCATTAACTTTTCTAGATATTTTGGGCATGATGTTTGTGAATGCTCTTTCATAACTTGAATCAAGGATGGGAATCTTCTTTTCTTGACCTCTTTTTACAAAAGTTCCTTTTCCTGGAAGACGTTCAATGAGTCCTTGGTCTTGTAACATTCTCAAAGCTTGTCGAATAGTGATTCTTGATACACCATATGTTTCGCAAAGAATACGTTCTGGGGGAAGTTGTTCCATATCAGAGTTTTTTTCATCTAATATTTGCTCTCGAATAATGTTATAGATTTTTTCATACGCTTTACTCATTATTGAACTTACCACCTGTATTATTCTTCAACATTCTAAAATCTGAGATATGAGTATACCACAATCTTCCCTAAACCTACTGCCTTGAGCTTTTGTCTCAAAGTCAGCAAGGATTGTTATTTTCAAGTATTAACAAACAATCTGCACTCATTTCACTATATCGTATAAAACAAAACAATATAAACCACCAAGGATTATACAAACTACATATATACTTTCCAAAACACAATATCATTAACAAAGGAGGTTTTTCAAGAGAAGCCTCATGACATCTCTTTAATCTACAGTTACCGAATTATATACATAACATGTTCAACCTACGGGACTAAAAATAATTGTTATACATGTGAACAGAATGGTTATATAGATCTAACCAAAACAAGTGACCTGATATCACCAAACCGATTATAAAATCTATAGTAATTTCTTAACATCAAGCCATTGACTATAAGCAATATGATTTGCCTCGTTAGGGACATACAGTTCATGTACTCTAACCCAGGAATCTTGGGCATCTTTCATTGAAGGGAACCAAGAAAGACCACATGCAGCAACCATGGCAGCCCCATAGGTTCCTAACTCTTTTTCCTGTCCAACACAAATAGTACAATTAAGCATATCTGCCTTTATCTGCAACAATTCAGGGCTCTTGTTTCCTCCACCAGTAGCCAATATTCGCAAATTATCATGAAGTGGCATCAAGTATCCAACCAGTTGGAGCAACCTAAATGCCAAGACCTCAAAAACAGCCCTTACCTTATCCTGAGGAAATATTTTCTTTCCAGAAAGGGATATAAACTTACCTTTTGTATCGTCATACATCACTTGGTTTGCTCCAATTGGAGAACACCTAGATTCAAGAAACATTTTTGAAAATGAAAGCCCTTGAAAATGCTCGTCATGTACAACCTCTAGGGCTCCTGCACCCCTTTCATAAAAAGTAAGATAGGAAAATTCACCCTCTTGCATTGCAGGTCCAACATAAGCATTAGGTGTATAGGCAAAATTTCCTTTGAGGGTGACTGCTGCGAGTACGGTGCCTGTTGATTCGCTAATATCTCCAACGGTCCCAACACCGGCCCCATAAGCTGAAATAACGTGATCCAGTCCACCGCAATAAAGTCTGGTAGTGGCAGAAAACCCTATTCCTTTGGCAATAGGTGTTGCACAGCACCCTATGAAGTCCCCAATCCTATGCAGCTTGCCTAATAACTCACGTTTAATTTGTGTTTTTTCTAAGAATAAATCACTCCAAGAGCATGTAATAATATCCAGCAAACCTAAGAGAGAGGAACTACTCAAGTCACTGACAAAGTTACCTGTAAGCCCATACATCAATAAATCAGAAATAGTAAAGATATAAGCAGTGCGTTCGATCAAATCTTGGCGGTTATTTCTAATCCAAGTAAAATTTGAGACCATAGATCCACGACCTAAAGTCTTATATCCACTTCTTTCAAAAAATTCCTTGGAATTGAAAAAACTCAGGTATTCTTCGCTCAGATGATCTTCAAGATGCGTGGTCCATACAATTAAATCTGTGATTGGTCCATAATTCTTGTCAAGGAGAAGAAATGTATTTGCCTGGGAGGCATAGGATACTCCAACTATTTCAGAAACGGATATCCCTGCCTGAGAACAAGCAGACGAGACACACTGCTGAATTGCCTTCCAAAATGCTTCAGGCCTGATTAGGATAAATTTGCCCTTTTGTTTCTTGGGTGTGGCAATACTACCAACAGAAAGGCATTTACCTTCATGATTTACCAAAGAACATTTAATGAAAGAAGTACCCAAGTCTAATCCAATTACATACCCCATGTGATAACCTCCCATCTTATGCAAAAAGCTGAAAGGAAACCCAAATTCAGCATGCTGTATCTCTAGAAACTACATAGAGTTCAGTTCCTAATGCTTTGGAAGCCATCTGGAGGGGTTTACCAATTCATAGGGAACAGAAGCAAACACTTGGTGTAATTCTTTGATTAGCTTTTCCTCCAAGGGTTCACAATTGCTCAATACGATGTTTTCTTCTAATTGTGCCAAATTATCAACTCCTATAAGGGAATATTTGATCCTATCCTCATGCAAAACATAAGAGAATACCAACTGTTTGAGGGGGATTGAATTCGTCAATGATATGCTATGTAATTTCTGTATGTATCCATCACTCACAGGGACTCTCTTCACAGCATTGGCTGGATCCATTAGAAGAAGTCCCTGCAAAAAGGTGCTTCTGTTGACTACAACAATCCCTTTCTCCTTACACTTGTCCAAAACACCTTCTTTGATCCATCGCGTATCAAATACATTGAAGGGAATCTGGATAATTGAGAGTTCTGGCAACAAAGTTGCATCCAAAGCTTCCTGAGGTTTTCCGCAGATTGATATCCCGATATTCTCAACAAGGCCTTTCCGCTTGAAATCCAGCATGACATCCCATACATACCCATCTTGATAAGCAATGTAGTCAAAAGAATGGAGAAGATAATTTGTTAGTGAATCACAACGAAGGGCTTTCAATGAACCATACAGAGATTGCTCCATGCTTTCTCTAAGCTGAGGCTTTGTCATACTGGAATACTCAAGACCAGCAACTAAATCCATTTTGGAACATACACTGAAAAAATCTTGAGCCCCAAGTTCAGCCATGGCTCTTCCAAGATTTGATTCACTCTCTCCATAGCACCGAGAAGTGTCAAGAAAGTATATCCCTTCTTTTTGGCACCGATCCAAGATTGCAACTATTTCCTCATACGGGACCATTCCCCTTACGTTGCCCACTCCATAGTTCATACCAAATTGTACAGTACCCAACGCCAACTTTCTCGCAGATTCATGCATTCAGCTACCTTCCAACATTCTTTAGCATAGAAAGGTAATAATCACTTAATCCGCACACATCTGCCCCTATGCTAATAAACCGATAACCCAAATCAACTAATGACTGAAAATTGGCTGGTGAGCCAACTGTAGCAGCAACCTTGTTATGCTTCATACAGAGTTTTGCAATCTTCACCCGTGTTTCCACCAATAAGGGGTCATCAAATACTCCAGGCTTCCCAATAGATTGGGAAAAGTCCCCAGGGCCAAAGAAAATCATATCAATCCCTTCAACACTAATAATTTCCTCGAGTTCATCTAATGCTTCGACATCCTCAATTTGAATGCAAACAAATTTTTCTTGGTTTGACTGCTTCAAGTACTCGATAAAATCAACCATGCAATACTGACCGTCAGCATTTCCTCCATCTACAGGTCTCATCCCAAGCGGAAAAAATCTAGTAGTCTTGACAATCTGTTCAGCCTCTTTTCTAGATGTAACATGCGGAACCATTATCCCCGATGCATCTGCTTCAAAAGGCTTGCAATATGTAGAATAGGATCCTTTTTCCACACGCACCATAACATCCGTATCATGAATTTTGGCCGCCCTGATTCCATTTTCTATAAATATCCAATCGGTTGGGATATGTTCCATATCAAGCCAGATTACATCAAAACCACAAGCAGCAGCTATTTCAACAACTCGTGGATCGTTCAAATTTACTTTTGTAGATACCACGATTTCCCCATTTCTCAAACGACGCAATACCTGACTCTTTCGCATGTTCATACACTATCTCCAATGTTTTACGACTTCAGCGGCTATGCCGGTGGTATATCAATACTATCTACCCCTACTAGATGCCAAAGCAATATAGTCGCATCCTTGGGTTAGTTTACTAAGTGAGAAATGCTTTTAACCTTTAACAGCACCCATAGTTATTCCTCGAATAAAATACTTTTGGAAGGAGAAGAAGAGAATAGTAACCAAAACAGACCCAAATGCAGTTCCAGCCATCAATAAACCATAATCTATTTGGAACTGTGTCCGAGATACTTTAGCGATTCCAACAGGTAATGTTGACATCGGAAGGTCTTTTGCAAGAACCAGTTGCCACATATAATCATTCCATGTATTGATAAAATACATAATACCCACAGTAGCAAAGGCTGGCTTGCTCATCGGAGCAACAATCTGAAAATATACCCTATATTCACTTGCGCCATCTATCTTTGCAGACTCCAGAATATCAGTCGGGATACCCAGCATAAACTGCCTGAACAAAAATAGGCCAAGTGGCCATGCAACCATTGGGAAAAACATACCAGAATATGTATTGTATAATCCCAGTTTATTCATCTGTATATACAAAGGAACCAATGTTACTTGCTTGGGAACCATCATTGCAGTTATTAGCAACCAGAAAATGAGATTTCGACCAGGAAATTTCATTTTAGAAAAAGCGTAACCAGAAAATGAGCCGGTAAAAAGCGTCAGAACGGTTGCAGATCCAGCAACAATAATACTATTGGCAAACCAGCGGATAACCATCGTCTTTGTAAATAATGTATAATAATTTGCAAATGTTAGCCTTGTTGGCAATATTGGTGGAGGGATCAAAGTAGCCATACTCGACGGTTGAAAACTACCCTTTAACATCCAATAGAAAGGAAATATGAAGATAAAGGCCAAAACAAATAAGACTGATATTGAGCCTATATATGACAGTTTCTCACTTTTAGAACTTAGTTTAAATTCATTATTAGCAAACATATAGTATTTCCTTTCTTAATAATCAACTTCTTCACCGACAGCTAATTTTTGAATTAGCGTAATCGCCAATATTATGACCAACAATATCACACCCATTGCTGAAGCAAGTCCATATTGGTTTTGTCTAAACGCAGTAGTGTATATTTGGTACACTATTGTTTCTGTCGTATGCGCAGGTCCTCCATCAGTTAACAGCTGGATGACCACCCAAACTTGAAACACAGCAATAGTATTCGTAATTAGTAAGAAAAAAGTAGTAGGCTTAAGCAGAGGTACAGTTATCTGCCATTTAATTCTACGTCTTGAGGCCCCATCAATCCTTGCTGCCTCATACAGTTGTTCTGGAATATTATTTAATGCCGCCAGGTAAATAATAAATGGAAGCCCAAAGTTGAAGGTAAATACAACAAACATCAAGGGATATATTGTTCCCTTGGTTGCCAGCCAATCAACTGGTTGCATTCCAATCAAACCAATTAGATAATTTAATAAGCCAAAAGATGAGTTGAACATCCATTTCCAAACCAAACTGATCATTACCCCTGAGATGACCGTAGGAAGATAATATGCAGCACGAAAAAATGACTGGTATCTATTAGTTAAGGGGAAAACCAACATAGAGGTCTCTAAGGAAAGATATATTGTAAAGGGAACCAGAATTATCACAAACAAAGCGGTATTCCAGAGAGCCTTATAAAATTTCGCATCATTAAATATGTTGATATAATTGTCTAGGCCAGCCCAAGAGGTCGTAACTAAGTTAACATGTTGAAAACTCATAATAACCGACTGGAAAAGAGGGTATAAGACAAATATCAAGAATAAAATTATACTCGGTAGGATAAAAATGTAACTCACGCGTTGCTTTCGCATTTCACCAAGCAATTTCGGTAACTTTCTGTTAGAACGTATCATAATTATGTACTCCAAAATGTATAGCCAGCCGAAGCTGGCTATACAACGACGAGATTACTTACCGTTTACTTTCTTAACTTCTTTGAGGAATTGAGCAACAGCTTTCTCTGGTGTTGCAATACCAGCGAATACAGACTGCGTTGAAGATGCTAAAGCTGTTCGGATTGCACCGTAATTGGGGTTGGATAATCCAAAATCACCTGAAGGATATTTACTTACCATCGAGCTTACAGCATTTTGGAATGCATCATCCTTATATATGTTCAAATTTTCTGCACTCTTGATAGCAGGGAACTGCCCACTACCCTTCACCTGCCATGCCCAGTATTTTGGTTGCATAACAAATTCGACAAACTTAGCACTGGCTTTTTGCTTTACAGGATCATCTGTGAGCAACACAAATCCAGTTGCGCCCATCGCATTTTTAGGTGTCAGATTCTGTTTAGCGGGGAAAGGGTATGCCTGCACATCATAGTCCATTTTGAGAGTTCCATCTGAAATTCCCTTGGAAATAAAATCTGCATATGCTTTGTTTCCAATATGGCTGACTAGTTTTCCACCCGACCATATCTGCATAGTATCTGACTGTGTATTGCTAGCAACACCTGGAAGCATCAGCCCCTTGTCAGACAAAGAGAGCAACCATTTGTAGGCCTCAACCATTTCAGGTGATTCAGAAACGGTAGTTCCATCTGGATTGAATAATTTCGCACCAAATCCCCAGAAAAATCCCCACCACTGATAGTCACCGGCGACGGAACCACTTGCAATACCAAAGGGATAAATATTCGAACCACAGTACGGTTTTACATCCTTAAGGAACGCTTCGAACTCTTGGGGCGTATAGGATTTACCAGGTCCATTAAGTATGGGCTTGGTATATCCAAGTTTCCTGAGCAAACCCACATTGATGTTAAGTGTCATAGCCCAAGTCATTCCAGGGACAGCATGCAACTTGTTATCAATTGTGTAAAGTTCTACAAAAGATGGGATTAAATCATCAGACAAGCCCTTTGAGATAAGAGAATCCCATGGTTTGGCAGCTCCCTGATGATACCAACCTCCTGTACGGCCAATATAGTCAAATACTAGTTCAGGAGGATTTCCTCCAGCAATTGAAACGTTGATCTTATCAGTTCCACCTTCCCAAGGTAGTAGCTCTGTCACCACTTCAATATCTGGATTAGCTTTCATAAACTCAGAGGCAAGATACTTTTCCCAGTCACCGTACTCCTTAGAGACATCTTCAAATCCGGCAACTTTGTACGCCTGAGGGAAATGCCAGTAGGTAATCTTTACCTTTCCTGAACCCTCTGTCTTTTTTACTTCGCCACTGCCTTGTGCAAACAGTGATGCTACGAGGCTTACAACCAATAAAGTTGCAAGTAACAGCTTCAAACTCTTTTTCATAATGTCCTCCTTTGAAAAAGAAAGTTCCTTGTGAAACCCGAGTATCTCAAATCAGAAATTCAGACCAATCTTGAAAATCCTGTATGTGCAACAGGTCCTTCGAGGAATGATTCTGGATTTTTGCTTTTGATTGCATCTGCCACAACAGACATTGCACAATAGAAGGCCTCTTCATATGCTTGAAAATCCTCTTGTTTGTGCGCACAACTGGCATAGTATGCCGTATTGCCCAAAATATGAAATTTCAGAAGCTGTTGGGTAAGAATTGTTTTCAGCAATTGGGAATGTTCATGATTGATTGAAAAATGACAAAGGCTAGGGTCTCCTTCTATTGATATATTGATATTATTCTTAGCGGCACCATTTTTCCAAATCTGTTGTACATGCAGCCCATTTGCGTGCAGAATTTCGACAACATTATGACTTTCTAAGAAATCAATCGTTGCAAGCGCTGCTACAAACCCAAGCCGTTCAGTCCAATAGGTTGAAGAGATGAATGTATCTTGGGCCACCTGCATTATGTATTCTTTGCCAATAATGGCAGCACAAGGCGTTCCATTACTGATTGCCTTGGCAAATACACACATGTCAGGTTCAATCTTCAATTTCAGGTGAATACCTCCAACGGTCTGACGCCATGCCGAAGTAACTTCATCAAAAATTAACACGGCTCCAATGGCTTCTGTCTTCTTCCTGATTTCTTCTAAAAAACCTGGATTCGGTTTTTGATAGCGCATTGGTTCCATAACGACTGCAGCAATATCACCCTGAGCTAAAGCTCTGTCGAATTCCTCTAGATTATTATAATGGAATGGTATAGCGGTTCCTGTAAGTCCTTTGGGAAGACCAAGAGGATTTAACCCATCCAGCAGATGCCCTCCAAGAGCATTTTTCTCATACAGGTTACCAGCAAGATACCAGTCGCTCCAACCATGATAGCCACAAAACACCACTTTTTCTTTTTTTGTTGAAGCTCTGGCAATTCGGACGGCTACAGCTAACGCTTCTCCACCACTACGTGCATATCTCACCATGTCCGCCCAGGGATGCAATTGTAAAAGTTTATCTGACAGAAATACTTCTTCAGCAAAGTTCAAAGAACACATCGAACCCAACTGCAATGCTTCGATTAGTTTTTCGTTAATCTCATCATTTGCATATCCAGCAATACAGCTACCTATTCCCATCGAACTCATATCAATAAATTCAGTTCCATCCAAATCCCAAATTCGGCAATCTTTAGCCTTTTTTGCATAAGCGGGCCATAATTCAGGCGCATATTGTTCAGGCCTTTTACTCAGCAATTGAGTTCCGCCAGGAATGATTCTCTTAGCTTTCTCATACAAGGTCTGTGTAATTGTACTCATACTTTCCTCCATTTAGCAAATATGGCTATGACTGCCCTTCTACCATAAAAATACGAACATATATTGGTTACCAGAACACTCTGAAACATTCGAAAAAACCACTGGGGAAAATCTCTTGATAGTGACTAATTTCACCGTTCATCTGTTCTGCAATCTTCATTCCGTTCAATAAAAAGGAATTAGAACATCGATAGCTATTCAGGAACCCATCACCTCAATTTCCAACAATAAAATTAGTTCAGTAAAAATCTTTTCTACCAGTACACTTGATTCATAATATTATAACCATTGTAAAATACTACTTTCTAGTTGTCAACAAAAAAAAGAAAGCCTTATGGCTCAAACTAAGCCGGATATGATTTATTCCACTCATTCCTCAAATGATAAATTCCCATATAGGTTGAACTGTGTTTTAATGGAAGAAGACCAGGGAGAAGATCCCTAAAGGAGATAAGAAGAGGAAGCCCTTTGTCTGTGCCAACTTTCAATGGCTTCCTCTTCAACAATACCTATGAAAACAGTATCATCGCGCCAGCTTAAGTTCAAGAGAATTGCCATCCATCCTTAGGAAAAGGCAATGGCAAGATGCTGTGTAGCAAATGCCTCGGGCCGCTTGAGCCTTCATTCACGCGCAAGAGAAGCATGAGATACACAGGAGAAGATGGCCCAACGACACGGATAATAACAGTAGTCGTTGGCCGTTGCCTGAAAGATGGTCACTACTCAACTGTCTATCCTGACGAAATTGTCAGGAACAAACAGTATTGCATCTCTGAAATAGCTTCTTCCCTGGATGGGAAGGCAGACTCCTCACTGGCATGTCCACGGACGAGAGCCAACTGGAAGCACTGGTCCAAGGGGATATGGGATGAAGTGGTCAGGAAGATCCGGCGATACATTGGCAGGCAACTATCTGAAAATGACATCTCAATTGCGCTGTATGCCTACCTTAAGGGGTGCGGCGATGAGTGGCTTAGGTACGTCCTTGATATCTTTTCCACCGAATCTAGCAACCTCTGCATGTTCTTCAATATAACAACCGATAGTATCAACCCTAGGAGCGAAAAACTGCACAAACTTCATGTATATGGGGGTGCAGCTGCTCCGGGGAAGGGGCGAAAGCCACCTTAAGGAGGTTGGAGCTATGGAATATAAGGAACTGACTCCCAATGAACAGATGAAATACAGCACAGCCAAGGAGGTTATTGACCTTGGTCGCACTGACACTGCCATCCGAAGGGGCAAGACAAAGCTCGGTTGCACCAGAAAAACGCTTCTGAAGTTCATGCGATGGTATGAAAGTGGAGATGTTTCGTTGTTCAGCCACCGCAACAAGGGTCACAAGCCGGCAACGACAAAATCGGAGGTGACAAGGAAGCTGGTCCTGCAGCTGTACAAGGACAAGTACAGCACCGCTAGCTTCACCCATTTCGCAGAGATCCTCAGGGATGACTACAACATCTCCGTATCCGACGGGACACTGCATTCGATCCTGAAGGGAGCATTCTTCGTCTCTCCCTGCTCAAAGAAGGCAACAAAGAGAAATATGGAGAAGAAGTTGAGGCAGGTTGCAAGGAAGGAGAACCTCAGCAAGGCCGAGAGCGAGCATGTCAATGCAGCATTCTGCATGCTTGATGATGCCGATGCGCATCCCAGGAGACCCAGGAGCAAGTATTTTGGCGAGATGGTACAGATGGATGCCTGTGAGCACGTCTGGGTCCCCGGCGCCGGGAAATGGCATCTCCATGTCGCCATAGACGATGCAACCAGCGAAGTGGTGGGGGCATGGTTTGACCTGCAGGAAACCTTGAAAGGCTATTTCTGCGTGCTGTTCATGATTCTGATGCTGTATGGCATTCCCTCCCTTTTTAGGACGGACCGGCGAACAGTCTTCGAATATAGCCTGCTGAGCAAGCCCGATGAGGAGAAGGATACCTTCACGCAGTTCGCCGCCGCCTGCAATACCCTTGGGATCGGCATCGAGACTACCTCAATCGCCCAACATAAGGGACGAGTCGAACGACTGAATAGAACCCTCCAGGGCCGTATTCCGGTGGAACTTCTCCGCCGGGGGATCACTACCATGGAAGAGGCGAACGCCTTCCTCTGGGAATACTTGCCTACGTTCAATGCACAATTCTCCCTCAAGGATGACAAGGATCTCGTCACCAGCACCTTCCTCAAGGCTCCCCCTGAGACTGACATCAATGTAATCCTCGCGGTGGTCTCAAACCGTGTCATTGATGCCGGACACAGCATACAGTACCACAATTCATACTACATACCCCATGTCCAATACTCGAACGGCCTGCGTCCAAAGTATTTCCAAAGGGGAACAAAGGTCCTTGTCATCAGTGCCTTCGACGGGACGCTGCTTGCCAACATCAAGGAGGAAATATACATCCTCCAAGAAATCGACAAGAGAAGTGCCCATAGCAAGGAGTTCGATTCCGTACCTGCACCCGCCCACAAGGAGAAAAAGCAATACAAGCCGGCTCCAGACCATCCATGGAGGACAAAGTACCTCAACACAAAAGTGCTCGAAGACCATATTGCCAAGCCGAGGGAGGAATACAACCAATGAAGCCATGGCCTAAAGACGAGAACCTGCACACGCTGGGGGAAGAGCATGTCTTCTCCAGCGAGGAACTTGACCTGCTGACGCAACGCATCAACGAGGAGCTTGAATATGCTTCCACCGACATCATTCGGTCATGGGAAAAGAAGTCCAAAAACATCCAAAATACTGACCGCTGGAGATTCTAGGAGGAGGAAATTATCATTTTCGGCTTACATAACTAGTAGCTTGTAAACACTAAAACTTTAATTTTTTGAAAAATGTGGTATACTTTAGGCACCAATATCTTGGAGGTGACCATGAAGTACCAATCACTGTCCATCAAGCTTACAAAAGAGCAGCGCGCCCATTTCGAGGACCTTGTGAGAAAAGGGGAAGGCAAGGCCAGGGAAATCAGAAAAGCTTCGATCCTTCTTGCTGTAGACGAGGAAGGGGGAAGAAAGCGAACAAAGGATGTAGTGGTCGCAGCCATTCTGAACACGACAGTCCAGACTGTCAGTCAGACCAAGAAAGACTTCCTCAACTCCCAAAAGCCTGAAATGGCTATCAAGAGAAAAAAAAGAAAGACACCTCCCGTTGCCGCAAAGATAACAGGGGACGTAGAGGCCCATATCATAGCTCTCGCTTGTTCAGTCCCTCCAGCAGGGTATGGTAAATGGACACTCAGACTCATTGCTGACAAGATGATCGAACTGGAATATATCGACACAATTTCCCATACATCAGTGGGAAAGACACTAAAAAAAACGAATATCACCCTCACCTAAAGAAAACTTGGTGCATTCCTCCCAAACAAAACAGCGAATTTGTAGCAAAAATGGAGGATACTCTGTCCGTATATGCCCGACCTTATGATGAAAAGCATCCGTTGGTATGTATGGACGAAAAACCAGTCCAATTACTTGGAGATCTGAGAAAATCTATTCCTCTCTCAGAATCCAACCATACCAAGCTTGAGGATAGCGAATATATAAGGAAAGGAACCTGTTCCATCTTCATGTTCACAGAACCCCTTGGATTCTGGAGGGAGGCTCATGTGCTCGAACGCAGGACAAAGAAGATTTGGGCAGCTCAGATGAAGTGGCTTTTAGACGAGCAATATCCGGATGCGGAGAAGGTGGTTCTTGTCATGGATAACCTCAACACACACAGTATCTCATCATTGTATGAGGCTTTCCCACCAGAGGAAGCGTTCAGGCTTGCACAGAGACTGGAGTTGCACTTCACTCCCAAACATGGGAGTTGGCTAAATATTGCAGAGATAGAACTCTCTGCGCTGACCAACCAATGTCTGGCTCACAGAAGAATCGACACCATTGAAGAACTAAGAACTGAAGTAATGAGCTGGTCCGTTTCCAGGACAGCTAACCAAAAAGGTGTTGATTGGCAATTCACCACAGAGGATGCAAGGGTTAAACTCAAGTCCTTATATCCAGTGATTGAATTGAAGAATTAGGCTTTACAGGCTACTAGTATGAGAAATATCGTACATAAAAGATTTGGACATTACTTGATTGCCCATTATTCCGAAAAATACAAGGAGATGTTTTGACCTTAGGGGCAGCTTGTTGTCAGGACACTGGATGCATGGTCATCTCCGGTATAGGAGAAAACCATTTCCTCATTAGCAAGAGACAATTTTTGACAATTCCTTTTCTTGGATAATGGGCATCACCGTCATGTCAATATAATATTGTATGGGCTTTGAATTCTGCAATGCCGATAGTAATAAATAGGTTTTTACCGACTTGCATCTCTTGATGGTGAAGTATGAGAGCATTGTGGCACATCTTTTGGTTTGTCCAGAACCTTATGTGAATACAGCCTGTATTCCAGAACTATTGAGTATTTTCTGCTCGCCTATGGTCATAACACTTCCCCCCACGCCTGTAAGATCAAGGCCTTTGGCACCATCAGGTTCCAACGCTTCTGGAGGATACAGTCTTTTCTGTACCCTCTCTCTATATAGTGGGGACTCTTAGGCTTTTGCTTCTCAAGTTCTTGCAGAAAGGCCTCATCGACCATCAAAAGGGCCTTATGTTGCTCAAGGTAGAAGCCAACCTTGGCAAAGGTTGTACTATTGTCCAACAAGGAAAGGTATTCAGCTACCAGATCAAGATCAAAGAACTCTATCGATTCCAGGGACCGCCATATTTCCTCCCAACTACCTGAAAGGTCGGATCGTGACAGAACGTCCACCATAGTTCTTTCAAAGCCTGTCACTAAGACATCGAGCCCCAGTCTGTTCATGATGATAGTCCCTACTCCTGAACTCTCTTTTCCCTTCAGACTTGGGGGGATACTTGCTCTTTGGTACGTCATTCCCTGAAAGCTGAAGGGTTCTCCCTTCATTGAAGATGTATAGGTCACTCTGCTTGTCATGCTATAAGCCTTCCCCTGTATTTCCAATGCAGTGTGATGGGACAGGATGGCATCACCGGCAAGCTTTGATGCCACTAGGAATGGGTCTACCTGATACGTTGAACCAATGAACAGACGTGGGACAGTTGCAAAAAGGCCTCGCCTGATGGAAATAATTCTTCCTTGGCTCTTATAGTAAGCAAGCAGAGAATTTCTGGTATTGGAGTTACCCGTTCTATGCGTGGTAAGGAATATATCCAGTTCTTCAAGGGTGAATACAGGATTACGTTCGAAGAAGAGATCAAGACTGTTCTTATTGAACGATTGACAATTGTTCTTCATAATACTAATTATATTAGTATCATTATATATATTTGTCAAATATGAATAAAAAAAATGAGTGATATCAGTTGATACTACATATGGTGAAACGCAAAAGTATATATCAGTTGAAAAATACTGGTTGTCCAAAAAGTAAGGATTACCCTTTGCAAGAACTACCTATTGCCTGTCCCTATCCAGAACGGTACAGCCCCTCGCTACAAACCTGTGTAGCAAGGGAAAGTATGAGGACCTAGAGAACAGTGATATATGATCACTATTCCCCTGGTTTTTCTTCCTAAGTAGGGATAGAAAAGGAACGCTTTCTGCTATCCCTTTACTACAGATATTCAAGTCATGAGTATCACAGGCTTTATGACCTCTTCCTCTGCATTGTTGAACAAGGCAAAAGCCTGCTCCAATTCATGCAGAGGGAATGTATGGGTCAAGACGAGAGATGAAGGGATGAGGCCTTGCCTCAACAGCTCAATAGCCTGGGGAAATCCCCAGTTTGGAATGGCATGGGAAGCGATCAGACGTTTCTTTGCAAAATGGAAATCATTTGCATGGAAGGATATTTTGTCATCAGCAAAGTCGATACCATTGAAAACGATCTGCCCATGGAAACCAGCGAGATTGATACCATCTGATAGTGTCTTGGGCGGGGATGTGACTATCACCCGATTAAAGAGGGAGGGAAACTGCTCCTTGAGCTCTTCTTTCCAAGAGGGTTTTGCATTGTCGACCACCAAGTCAGCTCCCAACTGGTAGGCAACCTTCTCCCTGTACTTTCCCCGTACAGTATCAAGATGGTGACCAACAACCACAATGTTAGAAGCTCCGCGCAACCGGCTGAGCACAATAGTGCTAAGCCCGATAACTCCCGGGCCCATGATAAGCACATCATCAAGAAGCTGGATATCAGCTTCCCTACACAGATCCAACGCAACCGTAATAGGTTCAGCTAATGTGGCATCTGCAAAGGACAACCCTTCAAAAGGGATGGCCATCGCACGGGGAACAATGAGATATTCGCCCATTCCTGCCTGGTCATCCATATAGGTTTGGATATTCGAGCACGAAGATGGCTTCTGGTTGAGGCAAGAGGGACAGGTAGTGCAGGCAATGTTGTTTTGCACCATAACCTGGGTACCACTGGGCAAATCGGTGACACCCTCCCCTACAGCTTCTATATATCCGGAGACTTCATGCCCTAAGGGCGTAAGTTTCTTGTTTGGGAAATCATTGAAGAAATGTAGGTCTGTCCCACAGATACCACAAGCCTTGACCCGAACAAGCACTTCCGTAGCTTCCAGACTTCTCAATTCTGTACTGACCAGGCGAATATGTTTTGGGTTATCGACCCATGCACTCGTATAGTTCATTTGCAATCACTCCTACTCTTTCTTCTCACAGCCAAATATACCACCCCGGCCATGATTGCGCCAGAGTGGATATTTTCTGAGGAATGTATCTCTTTGGTCAGAGCTCTTCAACAACGCTCTTCAACACAGCAAGGGTCAAATCTTGTGTACCCTCCAGAACGATATCAGAGAGAGGCAGTTCACTCGCTACTCCAATACCAACAGCTTTCATTCCAGCCCTCTTGATAGCCTCAATGCCTGCCTTGGCATCTTCTACACCAACACAGTTGGTATACCAGACCCCTATCTGCTCGCTTGCAGAGAGGAAGATATCAGGTTCGGGCTTGGGTTTCTGTACACTGGCGATATCGGCGATGGCATCAAAATGTTCGAGTATTCCCAGTTTTTTACAGACTGTCCTTGCATTCTTGCTTGCAGAAGCAAGAGCGATTCTAATGCCATGCTTCTTCAGATCAGAAAGAAGATCCAAGACACCTGGAAACAGATCACTTGGCGTGATGGTATTCAAAGAGGCGACATACGCATCGTTCTTACGCTTGAGTACTTCGCTTCGCCTCTCTTGGGGCCAATCGACATTGTTGTGAGTCAGTATTACCTGCAAGGAAGCTTCGCGGCTTACCCCCAACAGGCCCTTGTTCACCTCACGGTCGAAGGAGAGATGGTTCTCATCACTGACCTGCTTCCATGCCTTGTAGTGCAAATGGGCAGTATCACAGAGCACCCCATCGAGGTCGAAGAGCACCCCTTGCAGAATTGGTTTGAGGGAGAAGGTTCTGCTTTCTCCCTCGGTCAGGGAAAAGCCCTCATTACGATGAACCAGAGAGAGTTCTATTCCTGTCATCAGGGTGTAGGTCACCTCATCGGACCTGATCGCCACCTTGATCACCGATGCATGTAGGGTAAGACAGAAGGTAAGCGCCTTCCACTCTGAGGGAAGCTTGGGATCGAAACTGAAGGTTCCCTTCCAATCCCTGAAGCCAGCAAACCCATAGACGGTGGCCATCCAGGATCCTGCCATGGAGGCAGTATGGATCCCATCGACAGAGTTGCCTTGGATGTCATCGATATCCAGGCGCACAGTCTTCTTGAAATATATCCAAGCTTTCAATGATTGGAACGAGTCGCTTGCCATGATGCTCTGGATGCAGTGTGACAATGAAGAATCCCCTGTCGTATAGGGCTCGTAAAACATGAAGTTTCGGATCCTCTCTGCCTTGGTAAAGAGGCCTGAGAGGAAGAACTGTGCAAGCACCAGATCCGGTTGCTTGAGCACCCTGTGACGGTAGATCACCAGAGGATGGAAGTGAAGCAGAAGAGGATGCTTGTCCTTGGGTGTTGTGGCAAACGGCCATTCAGCCTTCCTCAGGAAAGAGTCATCCTGGGCGTAGATTCCAAGCTTCTTGTCAAAAGGGATCCTCATTGCCTTTTGGGCCTGTTTCCAAGATGCAATCTCGTCATCTTCTAAAACCAAAGGGAGCATCCTGTTTTTTTTCAGATACGTCTCCACCACTTCTATGGCAAATTTAAGGTTGTTCTGTGCCATCAGGTTGGTATAGGCGTTATTGTTCACACACGCAGTATACTCATCGGGTCCGGTCACTTCGTTGATGCAGAACTCCCCATCGATATAGCAACCAAGGCTGAGCCACATACGCGCACTTTCGATAGCCATCTCCACAAAGGGCAGAGGAGCCTCCTCCCCTGTGGCTGCAAGAAATTTCTCCACTGCATAGAGGATATCAGCATCAATATGGTACTGGGCAGTCCCTGCGGGATAGTAAGCACTGCACTCCTCCCCGCTAATGGTCCTCCAAGGGAAAAGCGCTCCCTCAAGACTCATGGTTTTGGCACGTTGCCGAGCCTTATCCAAAATGCCATAGCGGTAATCAAGCAGGGACTTTGCAATATCAGGTTTCAGATAACAGAACATGGGCAGGGCATAAGCCTCTGTATCCCAAAAGTAGTGTCCTTCATACCCTTCTCCGGTAAGACCTTTTGCTGCCATGCTGGATTTTCCATCACGACCACAGGACTGCAACAGGTGGAAAATATTGAACTGGAGGGCCTGTTCAGTTGTTTCATCCCCCTCAACCAGAATTCTTCCCACCTTCCAGAAGTCAGCGAGAAATGCCTCCTGCTTCTGTGCATAGGAGGCAAAGCCCTCCTGGGCACAACGCCTTGCACGGAACGGAGCCGAATCATCATCGGTGGTAAAGGCTATGTACTTTCCAAGTTGCACACGCTCCCCCTTTCCCAGTGAGAATGTGTAGGAAAGGGCAAGGTCGCGCTCTGAAGGGATAACCTCCAGAGCCTCCTTGCTTGTGGTATGAAATGCAGAACCATACAGGGAGAGACCGCTGTTACGTGTCTTGGCTGAGAAGTTGAGTTCCTCCTCTTCAACAGAAAAATGTTCGACGAGCAAAGGGTTGGAAGTGAATTTGGAGCCGACACGAGGATCATCCTTTGAAGATCGGTTACGCACCCCGATATCCAAGAAACTCGTAATCTTGATAGGAAGGGCCTTGTCCACTGCCTCGACTGTGTAGGTTATCAGGGCACAGTGCTTCTCGGCAAAGCTTACCATCCGTTCTGTCGTGATCGTAACACGATCTCCATGTGCGCTGGTCCAATCGACAAAACGAGTAAGGATTCCGGTTCTGTAATCAAGGCTGCGCCTTGATGCGTTGACAGTTCCACCCTTCATAGAGAAAGGAAGATTTCCCACCTCCAGCTCGATCCGCTTAGGATCGGGGAGATTGAGGATTGTCTCGTGGTTCAAGGCAAAGCCATAAGCGCTCTCACCATACATGATGGGTTCTCTGTCATAGAACCCATTGATGTATGTACCCTTGTGATAGGAGCCTTCTGCCTCCTCAAAATCCCCTCGAAGCCCCAGATACCCATTGGCTAGGGTGAAAAGGGTCTCATTATGTGGTGTCTGTGAAGGATCATATTCTTCGTAACCAAAACTCATCGTATCCATGCATTATCCTTTGACTGAACCTGCAAGCAAACCTTTGACAAAGAATCTCTGCAGGGAGAGGAAGACTACCAAGGGCAGTACCATCGAGACGAATGCCCCGGCGGTCAAGAGGTGCCAATCAGAACCTCTGGTACCTGCCATGTTCATGAGCCTGACGGTGACCACTTCCATCATCTGTCCACCCCCACTGAGGAATACCAAGGCGACCAGAAGGTCGTTCCATACCCAAATAAACTGGAATATCGCAAACGATGCAAGTGCTGGAATGCTCAAAGGGATGATAAGGCGGGCAAACATCGTAAAATGGTTCGCTCCATCGATAAAAGCAGACTCCAAGATGGAACGCGGAATGGTAGAGATATAGTTGAATAATATGTAGGTGGCCAGCGGCAGACCAAAGCCGGTGTGGGCCAACCAAATTCCCAGATAGGTACCATTGAGCCCGATCTTCTGGTAGTCACGCAGGATAGGGATCAAGGAGATCTGAAGCGGTACGACCAATAGGGCTATGACCATTGCAAAGAGCATTTTCCTACCGGGAAAACTCATCCAGGCAAAGGCATAGGCGGCGGCCGCTGCTATGAAGATAGGGATGATGACCGCAGGCAAGGTCACAGTGATGCTCGATAGGAAAGCACTTCCCATAGAAGCCCCTCGCCTCGCCGCAGTTCCGCCTCCTGCTGTCCCTACGGTGAAGCGTTGTCCACCAAGCACTTCATCATAGTTGGCAAGGGTAAAGTCCCCGAAGTCGGAAAAGGCTGTCCACCATCCGGAAGAGGCGGTAGCATCACTTTGACGAAAAGAGGTGATGAGTATTCCCGCTGTGGGAATAGTCCATATGAGACAGAACAGGATGAGCAAGAAGGTTATTATCTTTCCACCACGTGTCATTTTTACTTTGGTTTTCATCAGAATACCTCCCGCTTGTTGAATTCCTTCAAATTGTAATAGATGACCGGGCTGACAGCGAGCAGGATGACGATTGCTATAGCGGAGCCCCGTCCGTAATCAAGGAACTTGAACATCTGCTTGTACTGTTGGCTTGCCAACACCTCCGTACCATAGAGTCCGTTGGTCATGGAGTAGACGATATCAAAGCTCTTGAGGGCTGCAAGCATGATGGTCGTCGCTACGGTGACAATGCTACCGTAGATGGAAGGCAGGACTATCCGCATCAGTATGGTGAACTCCTTAGCCCCATCAATACGCGCCGCTTCCTTGATCTCGTCAGAGACGCCCTTCAAGGCGGCTGAAAGCACCACGAGGGAGAATCCGGTCTGAAGCCAGACAAAGATGAGTATCAAGAAGAAGTTGTTCATAGGGGCTGATCCCAGCCAGTTTTGCGGCTTCCCTCCCAGACCAACCATAATGGCATTCAACAACCCTGTCTGGTTCGCACCAACAGGCTTATAGGCATACATGAACTTCCAGATGACGCCTGCCCCCACCATGGAGATGGCCATAGGTAGGAATACCAAGGTCTTTCCCAGTTTTTCAATAGCTGAGCGTTCAGCCAACAAGGCTGTCATCAGGCCAAAGAATACAGCAAACGCTGTACCGAACAGCAACCAAAGCACGGTATTGCCAAAGGCGGTGCGCATGGTCGAGTCAGTTACGATGTACTTGTAGTTTGCCAAACCTGCAAAAGAGCTCGAATCCCTGTTCATGAAGCTCAGTACAAGGCTTCGCACCGTCGGGATCAACAGATACCAGCCTATGATAAGGATTGCAGGGCCCACAAAGACAAAGGGGATGATCTTGTTGTACTTCTGTGTGGGAAACAGCTGTACGATAAGGTTCATGGAATAGAACAAGGACAACACAGTGACTGTTCCCCATACAATGGCGAACAAGGTAGTCATAACCTGCGACATCGGATTGCTTCTCAACAGGAGAAACCCTCCGATCATGACAATAATAGTGAGGGGAGTGAACACAAGTGTCCGAATAATCAACTCCTTCCTCTCCTGATCTTTCTGTAACTGCATGGTTCCTCCCTTGTGAGAAAGGGATTCCGCCTAAAGGCGGAATCCCCTATAGAGAAATTGATCGCTTACCGAGGCCAGCTCTTCTCAATGTTGCTCAGGACAGTCTTACCGTCCTTGCCATTCACATATTCGACCATACCGGTCCAGAAGGAACCTGCGCCAACTTCAGCTGGCATCAGATCTGATGCGTCAAAGCGGAATACTGTTGCATTGACCAGAGCCCTTGCAAGCTCACGCTCAAGGCTGTTGCCATAGTCAGCAAGATTCTGAGTCTTGTGGGGGAACAATGCTCCACCAACCTTGGCCCAAGGTGCACAAGCTTCCCACGTGGTCAGGAATTCCATGAACTCCTTCACACCAGGCTTGTCATTGAACACTACAAACTGGTCTCCACCACCAAGAATTGGGGTACCCCACTTCGGGTCGATGGAGGGAAGTGCGAACACGCCGACTTCTTCTTCAAGATTGTCTTGGATTTTCTGAGGCATAAAGCCTGTAATGAAGTTACCCTGACGATTCATAAACACTTTGGTCGGGGTGTCAAACAGAGGTTTGACCGAATCACCAAAGTTGGTGGTAAGGATGTTGGTAGCACCTCCATAGACATACTTGGGATTCAGGAAAATATCACCAAGATAGCCAAGTGCCTTCTGTACTGCAGGATCGTCAAAGGGGATCTCATGGTTGACCCACTTGTCATATACATCAGGGCCAGCGGTGCGAAGCATCACATCTTCCAGCCAGTCAGTACCTACCCAGCCGGTTGCATTTCCAGACTCAAATCCGATTGACCAGGGGATTCCCCCATCACGCACGATCTGGTCCTGGAGGGCTTTCAGCTCAGTCCATGTCTTGGGAACTTTATAGCCCTTTGCTTCAAAGGCTTTTTTGGGATACCAGACAAAGCTCTTGGCGTTGACACGGTGGAATACGCCATAGACCTTGCCATTGTATGAGCCCAAATCTTTCCAGACGGGAGCGTAGTTGGCGTCGATCATGCTGACAACACTTGGAGCAAGAGCCTTGATATAGCCTTGCTCGGCAAACTTGTTCATGATACCGGGCTGAGGAAGAGCTGCGATGTCTGGTGGGGTACCAGCTTCTGCCTGAACCAGAATCTGAGTCTCAAATTCCGGGCTTCCCTCATAGACTGCATTGTAGCCACTCTTCTCGTTAAAGATCCTGATGATCTCATCAAAACGAGCTGCTTCCTCTCCTCTGAAAGCACCGAAGATGCGGATGGTCTTATCCGGTGCCGCAGCTTCTTTTGTACCTTGTGCCCAGACTCCCTGCATTGCCAGCAGCAGAACCAGGACAAACAACATAACAGTAGATAGTTTTTTCATAATGTCCTCCTAAAAACTTCAAGCATCACAACGTGATGCGTAATCACCTATAAATACTCGGTCGAACTCCGCTTGATGAGCTTCAAATCAATAAGGCTCTTCCTTGCAGGTCGATCCGACTCCTTAATTCTTTGCAGAACCATCTCTGCAGCCTGAACCCCTGAATCCTCAAGACTCTGGTTTATGGTGGTAAGGTTCACAAACTCGGCCATTTCGATATCATCAAAGCCGACAACACCCAACTCATCGGGCACGGTAATCCCCAGCTGCACTGCACACTTGATGGCCCTGATGGCAAGGGTATCGCTCGAAGCAAAAATGCAGTCCGGACGGTCAGGACGATCGAGCAACTTCAGAATCCCTGCAGTAGATATGTCAGGAAGGTTTTCCCCAAGCCAGACATTTCGGTCTTCCACCTCTATCTCCTTGGTCGCAAAATAGGAAGAAAACCCTTCCAGGCGTTGTTCGGTAGAGCGGGCGGCATAAGATCGGAGGGAAGCTTCCCCCACATACCCGGGAGTACGGTACCCATTCTTATGCAGAAACTCCGCTACCATCTGGCCACCCTTCACATTACGGATGACGACAGAGTCAAACCCTTCAACCTCAGTCTCAACAAAACATACGGAAATGGCTGATGCCCTTAATTTTTCAATGGTAGGTTTCTGCAAGTTCATGCACAGGCATATGAGGCCATCGACACGCTTGCTGCCTACCAGAAGGTCGATATACCCTTCCAAGCCTTCACTACTCTGCACTGCATAGATAACAAGCTCATAGTGGTGCGCGGAAAGGACAGAGGAGATCCCCTTCAAGCGCTCCATAAAGGAAGTTTCAGTGAAGAAGGGGGCGATGACCGCTATCTTCATCAGCTGTTGTCGGGCTTTTGCCACGGCTTCAGCCTTGGGCACAAACTGCAGCTCTTCTATTGCCTGCATTATTCGAGCCCTTCTCTCCTTATTCACCATGGCAGGTGAATTTATGGCTCTGGATACTGTTGTAGGACTTACACCAGCAAGTTTTGCTACGTCATATATGGTTGGTTGCTTCGGTGTCATCACTGCTCCCTATATAATAATGAAACTGCTTTCATGTAACTAGTTTCAGTCTACTACAGATTTACAGGATGTCAAGGGTCATCTGAGGGAATTGAAGAGATAGAATTGTGGACAAGGCTTTACCAAACTAAATTCTCACATACAAGAAGAATTTTGCCCATGCCGGACACACACAACAGGCTTGGATCTGGGGATCCAAGCCTGTTCCAATTATCGGATATTCTCCAATTCAACTCACAATATGTTTCTAAAACGGCTGAAGCATCGCCTCCGGGGAGAGGATCCTATCCAGATCCTCCTTGGAGAGGTAACCCTCCTCCAACACGATTTCGTAGACAGACCCATCGGTCTTCAACGCCTTCTTTGCGATTTCAGAACATTTCTCATACCCGAGGGTAGGTACAAGGGCGGTCACCAGACCAATGCTGTTCTGCACCATCAGGCGACAACGTTCCTTGTTGGCTGTGATATCAACGATGCAGCGCTCCCTGAGAATCTTCAATACATTGGTTAGGTGGTTGATGGAAGTGAACAGCTTGTAGGCAATGAGTGGCTCCATGACATTCAATTCCAACTGACCGGCCTCAGCGGCAAGGGTGATGGCCAGGTCATTGCCAATGACATCAAAGGCAACCTGGTTCACCACCTCTGGGATTACCGGGTTTACCTTGCCTGGCATGATGGAAGAGCCTGGTTGCATAGGTGGAAGGTTAATCTCATTGATGCCTGCACGGGGGCCTGAGGAGAGCAGACGCAGGTCATTGCATATCTTCGACACTTTGGCGGCAATACGCTTGAGAACCCCGGAAAGCTCAATAAATGCGCCAGAATCCTGGGTTGCCTGGATCAGATTGCGGGAAGAAGTAAGAGGAAGCTTCGTAAGCTGGGCCAGATGCCTTGTCACCACCTCAGCATAGCCAAGGGGGGCATTCAAGCCGGTTCCAATGGCAGTGGCACCCATATTTATCTCATACATGAGAGTCTGGGTGATGCGAAGGCGTTCTATGTCCTCCCCTACGCTCACTGCCCAAGCGGCAAACTCCTGCCCGAGTGTCATGGGAATTGCATCCTGAAGCTGTGTCCTGCCCATCTTGATGACATCATGGAACTCTTCACTCTTTAGTTCGAGGGATTCCTTGAAGGTCTGCAATTCAGAGAGCAAGCCTTCAAGCTTCCACGCAGCGGCCATACGAATTGAGGTGGGATAGACATCGTTTGTCGATTGCGAAAGGTTCACATGGTTGTTGGGATGAACCACATTGTAGTCGCCCTTCTCCTTGCCAAGCAGTTCCAAGGCCCTATTGGCTATTACCTCATTGGCATTCATATTGGTGGAGGTTCCAGCACCACCTTGGATAGCATCGACGGGAAACTGGTCAAGGTGTTTGCCAGCAATTATCTCATCACAAGAGCTCATGATGGCCTTAGCAATCGTAGGGTCGAGAATCTTGTACTCCATGTTGGCAAGGGCTGTCGCCTTCTTGATATATCCAAGGGATTGGATCAAGAAAGGAAAATTGGAAATGGGAATTTTTGATACTACGAAATTTTCCATTGCCCGAACTGTCTGCACCCCATAATACGCTTCGACAGGGACCTGTTTGTCCCCTAAAAGATCATGCTCAAGCCTGTACTTCTGCATTGCTTGCAACCTCCCTTTGGTGAATGCCTATACTATAGCCCATATTGCCAGATTTCATACCCCAAATTATGTAAAAAAATGCCATATACCAAGTGATTATTCAAATAATGAATGATATGCTCTAACTATTATTGGAAAATTGAAGAAAAGCGCAATTTCCCAAGTTTTTAGCTTATGCTGAAAACAATACCCTTTTTCTAGGATATACAGCACAAGCACATGCCAATCCCATGACGCTTCTTGGGCTAGGGAAGATGCGTTTCCTCCCCAGAGAAGCGACATATGGCTTCCTTAGTCCTACACGTTACGAAGTCTTCCTACATCTTCTTAAGATATACCCTATCAGGTATATTTTAATGAAATACATATCATATATACCCAATCGGGTATATATATAGTATCAATACAGGTAATTATACCCGTACTGATACAAACCATTATAAATGCATTGCAATCATACCCAATCGGGTATATAATTATGCTATGGACAAGCAAATGAATAATCCTATCGGTACGTATATACAGACAGAACGAAAGAGAGCTGGGTTGACCCAACCAGAGTTTGCGCTCCGATCCGGGTTGGGTTTGCGCTTTATCCGTGACCTGGAACAAGGGAAAAGCACCGTACGCCTGGATAAGGTTAACCAAGCCTTAGCTATGTTTGGCAGCATGGCTGTTCCTGGTGAAAAACCAAGAGAGGGAGAGAATGAATGAGCAGAGGAAGTCGTACAGCTAAGATTGTATGTGACGGAGAAGGTGCAGGTATCTTGGAGGAAACTGATTCTGGCTACATCTTCACCTATGACCGAGACTATCTCTCTCAGGCAAACGCCCAGAGCATAAGCTTGACGATGCCTTTGCAGGAAAAAGCCTACCATAGCACTACCTTTTTCCCGTTCTTTGATGGCCTGATCCCTGAAGGATGGCTCCTCACCCTGACCACGAAAAACTGGAAACTTGATGCTCGTGACAGGATGGGACTGCTTTTGGTCGCTTGTCGTGATTGCATAGGAGCAGTGTCAGTGGAGGCCCTACCATGAAGAAGTGTCTGTTTTGTGGAAATCCTATCGAAGAATCCCCCCATTCGGGACAATGGCACCAACAATGCAGCAAAAAGTTCTTCCATGCTGACATCCCCCCTAGGCTTTCCTTATCAAGGGAAAATCTTGAAGCGATAGCTTTAAGCGCAATTGGGGAGGGAATAACGCTTCCTGGGGTACAAAAGAAGCTATCATTGACCCTCCTAACAGAAAGAGGACAACAACCTCGTCTCACTATCGTTGGCACTCCTACCGGTTATATCCTAAAACCCCAGTCACCCGAATATGCACAGCTTCCCGAGGCAGAGGATCTGGTTATGCGCTTAGCTGATGCAGCCACTATTACGACAGTGCCCCATGCCTTGCTCTATCTGGATGATGGTACGTTGGCGTATATAACGAAACGAATCGACAGAAAGGGAAAGAGGCGAATCGCTATGGAAGATTTCTGTCAGCTTTCAGGACGGTTGACCGAGGACAAGTACAAAGGGTCCTACGAAATGTGCGTAAAGCTCCTGCAGAAATGGTCCAGTCGTCCCCTCCTTGATATGACAAACTTCTTCTACTTGCTGCTCTTCTGTTTTATCACAGGGAATTCTGATATGCATCTGAAGAATTTCTCCCTTATAGCAAACTCTCCAGGCACATACGTTCTGGCCCCGGCGTACGACCTGCTGCCTGTCACCCTCCTCCTGGAGGATGACAAAGAGGAAATGGCACTCTCCCTGTGTGGGAAGAAGGCGAAGCTGTCCTATGCAACCTTCCTCCAGTTTGGAAAGAATATTGGTATAGCTGACAAAGTAATCCATAACCTCATCAAAAAGCTCAATGATCTTGAACCAACCTTTATGGAGATCATCACAGCAAGCTTCGTTTCAGAAGGGATGAAAACAAGGATGAAGCAGTTGGTTTCAGAAAGGCTGCAAAGGCTGACCCCTCAGTAAGAGAGGACCTCCTGCCTAGCTCCCTCTTTCACAATGATACGCCCATAGCCACAAAGGTCGTTGGCACAAAGCAGGTCCACTCCCTTAATACACGGTTCAAGACACACAAGGAGTGTAAGAGGTTCTTTACCTTGCCGCTTGATGGTGAATGCCCTTGCCTTTCTGGTATCGAGCACTCTCTTGGATGAGGCCAGAGATACGGGAACCTCTGTCATGGTGGAGGGGTGTTCCCTTTCCCCCAGGTGCAATACTGAGACAAGACTACAGGGTCCCTCTGCATGGGAGGAGAGTCTGGCCGTAGGCTTTTCCTCCCACTGGTTGTAGTGGGGAGCATACCCTGTCTGTTCCATCTGAATGCTTTCCTTGGTATCAGCATACAGTTTTGCATCGAATGCAGAGCAGGCAAACCTGATCGAATCAGGTTCTCCTAGTACCTCAGCGGTGTTTGCAAAGTGGAAGTACCTCTCATATGTGTGCGAAGCATCTGTGATTAGGCTATCGATCATAATGACCAGGTCTTTGTCCAAGAGCAAGACGCTGCGTTGTACAACTAGAGGATGGTAGCCTAGGTGGGCGCCTTCACAGAGGACCCAATTCCCTTTGGTGACCATCGGTTTCTGTACGGGCATTGCCCGTTTGGTATAGCCCCAGGAGTCTGTAAGCGTAAAACAGTCCTCACCATCGAGCTGGATGGTGTTGTGGGCAGGGCCTGCCTTCAAAGCCAATCTCCTCGGCCCATCGACATAGGAGAAGCGTCCGCTGTCCACCAGGACATCCACAGCGCCTTTGGAGACATCAACATGCAACAGGTCAGCATGGCCATGGCCACTTCCTAAGGGGCCACAGCGAAAGTGTACTACCGTATCGTCTTCACCCCATCCGCTACGCAGGTAGTAGTTACCACTTGCCTCGCAGGCGATGGAATTATAGGGAGGCTTCTGTGCAGTGAGGGAGTTGTAGATCCTGTGATCCTCATCACTTGCAAATCCGTCAAGGCAAGAAAGACCCCCGAACTTCAACATAGGGTCACAGAAGACCAAAGCTCCCAAACTCAGCATGTCCCGCACTGAGGTGTCGTCACTATCGCTTTGGAGGAATTGCCTGCCATCGGTCTTCATACTTGCAAGGGTGGCATGACACATTGCCTGGGCCTTCTCCCTGATGATGGTGGGAACCGTTTTCTTGCACTTGTCTGCCAACTGGATGACATGCAACAGGGAGAAGAGCACCTCCCCATGGTACATGGGGGACTGTTCCCACTGCCACCCGTCGCTGAGTATGGAGTGGGTGACATTCTCGGAGAGCCTAGCCAGAGCCAATTCCTGATTCTGCTCATCCTCCAAAAAGACAGACCCAAAATAGAGCCCTGCATTGCCTATGGAGCCCCAGTTTGAAAGTTTCAGGAACGGCGTGTCCAAGGAAGCGAGAAACTGCACATGACTTTCCACTGACGATCGAAACAAAGAGGCGAAGGGAGCATCGACAAGGCCATGCCCAAGCAATAGGGGATATGCGTTAACCCAGTGCTGCACCCTGATGGCGGAGTCAAGACTCCTCCAGCAGGTGTCTTCCCTCCTCTTGGTATAGGGAACCTGTTTGATGAAATCAGAGATCAGAAACAGGATCTTTTCCAGATACTTTACATCACCGGTAAGGACAAAGGCTTTGGTAAGATTGGTTATGAAGGCACAGCGGGCCAACATGAAGGTCCACTCAGGATCATCAAAGGGCTGGTACTCCCAGTTGATCGGCCCTGCAAATGATACGGGGAAGTTGGTCGCCTCCATGTCCCAAGGGTTATCAAAAAGGAAGGTGTTTTCAAGCACTCGCTCAGCATCTGCGAGGATACGGTTTTCTTCAGATTTCATAAGAAGCTCCTTACTATAGAAACCATATCCTATACCAACGCTCCAGGGTAGTGATAGTATGTATAACTGAAAAGATGGTGAGAGGAAAATCACTTTGGAGGAGAATGTGGGTATCAAATACAGCAGCCTGCTACGGAAAACTTCTCCCTAAGACTTCTTCGATTTTCTTCTCTCCGTACAGATATTACATGCTATACTCAGAGCCACAAACAAGGGAATGTATCATCAGCAGGAGTGTACTGAAGAGTCATGTTTGGCTCTTCTTTCCCCACACCGTTACAAAAGCAAGGAAGCATGACATGGCACAAGACCTACGGATAATCACTACAGGCGGGACTTTTGACAAGCAGTATGATGCCATAAGCGGAGAACTGACCTTCAGGGAGTCCCAGCTCCCCAGGATATTGCAACAGTCTAGGTGTACCCTTACAGTCCATCTTGAGGGACCTCTCGCTGTAGACAGCCTCTACATGACCGAGGAGCAACGCATGGAGGTTGCACACTCCTGCCTGCATAGTTCAGAAGAAAAGATTGTCATAGTCCATGGGACAGATACCATGTGCAACACAGCAAAAGTGGTGGCTGAAGCCCTTGGAAAGGACAATTCCCATACGGTGGTATTCACAGGCGCCATGATCCCTTTCTCCTTGGAATCAAGTGATGCAGTCTTCAATCTGGGTTGTGCCATCACAGCAGTACAGGTGCTTCCCCCTGGAGTCTACCTCACCATGAGTGGGAAGATATTTACCTGGGACAATTGCCGGAAAAATAAAGAAAAGGGTATTTTTGAAGCAGTGACACAACAAGAAAACAAATAGAATATTATTCTTAAACTGTTACCATACAATTAATAATTACATATATTGCACCCCTAGTGACATAATACTGCATATAATATATACTATTACTATGCTATTAGAAATTTACATCTGATACATAAAGGAAGAACAATGAAAAAACTACTAATCGTCTTTAGTTTAGTAATGGCAGCACTGTTCCCCTTATCCGCTTCACCAAGCTGGATTGGAGTACAGGGCTTTTCATCCCAAAGCAATAAGACAACTACATATACCTTTGGCAGCACCACATATGAAGAAGATAGCACAGCAAACCTTAGAGGCATAAATATCGTAGGAACCATATACCCTGGGGACTCCCCTTTTGGTCTTGGATTACAAATAGGGTCAGCTAAGATGCTCAAGGCCACCAATGGCAATTCAGAAGAAGATGTCTCCGACTATCCTCTGACCACCAATACAGGAATCTCAGGGGTCTATCGTTTGGGGGCAACAGACTCGGTTGCTTTGGAGTTTGGTCTGGGCCTCCTGTTTGAACGCATGACAAAGGCGGCGAACAGTGATAGCTCTGAAGTCATATTCACCCTTGATTCAATGAGTCTCCTCACTTCAGCCAATCTGTTGGTAAGCCTTTCAGACAGTCTATCTCTCATGGGAGGAATCACCTCTTTTAGCAACCTCAACACAAACGGTAAGGTAACAAGCGGGAACTTCACTTATGACTCGGACTTCGATGTAAAGGGTTATACGCTTCAAAGTCAGGTAGGAATTGCTTTTAGCTTCTAAATTCTCAAGACAAGCAATGACTATCCGATTCAAAAACAGTCATCTCACCCTAATGATTTCAACAGTACCGGTGTTGGCTCAGGCCATCCCCGGTGCTGTTCTTTGCAAATACCAAATCATCGATGGCTAAAATCCATAATGCATCCTACCTGTCAAGTCACTCTGCCTCTTCCAAAAGGCCTTGCCCTATCTCAGATGTGCCGGAACGCTAATTGCTTCATTATTAGTGTTTTTTCTCGCACGTGAAGAGATGGAAGCATCTGTGATCCGTCGTTTTGTCTGTTCTCCTTATTGCATTTACACTTGGCAAAACGCTTGCATCCTTTCTTCACTGAGCCAATCGCTTGCCAATAATTCTTCGAAAGTACTCCCTTTTCCCTCTTTACGTTTGAGAATTGTGGGACAAGGGACAGACAAGCCAAGATTGCCTATCGTCTCAATAGTTCTTTATAGGAGCAATACGCGCTTACCCAGCAATTCAGAATTCTCAGAAGGTTCATTACCTGAAAAACCGTCGGACGTGAGATACCCAGCATATCTGACAAATCGGAAATACTTGAGCCTAAAATCTTTTTTGCCTGTATACCTATCTCTCCAGTTGTCAAATCTTCATCCTGTGTTTCCAAAGCATTGGATATCGCTTGTTACAATCATGATATCATACCATCCAAATTGAACGCCAAACCTAACATTCCTACATACCCCTTTTCAAAATATTGACAGCCATGAATAGGGTACCCTTTTGAGAGGTGCCACCAGGATTCTTAGGATCTAATTCCCCTGAAGTAAAACAGGATGAGTTTCTTCTATTAGGTATGTACCAACACACACAATCGAGGAAACCATGAAAAAACCGTTTGTTCTCGCTCTTATGCTCCTTTTCTTCAGTTACTCCCTTTTTGCCGCCTCAAGCTGGATAGGTGTCCAAGCCTTCACTGCCTCAAACAGAAATAATCCTGCCCTTGCAATATGGGGTGCAGATCTCGAAGGTGAAAGCGTTGCACGCCTTGCAGGAGCTACCATCGCGGGATCAATCTATCCAGTAAGACGATCACCCTTTGGGTTTGGATTTCACATCGGTGCAAGTGAAATGCACAGCATTTCCAGCAGCACTGAAAATATCAACCTGTCTGACTATCCTTTGGCATGGAGCGGTAGCCTTTCAGCTCAGTACCACACCCATATATTTGGGAACCTCTCGATGGAACTTGGTATGGGACTCCTGGCTGAACAAATGAACAAGGCTGTCGGGAGTAACGAAACAGAGATCCGTGCTACCTTGAACTCCTTCAGCTTTCTCTCCACCATCAACGTGTTCCTTCCCATATCTGAGTCCTTCTCCTTAGCAGGGGGCATAGGAGCTTCTTTGCCCATCTTTACCCAAAGGAAAATAGCAAGGGGAGACAATACCGACACAGCGAACATTGATGTGGAAGGAATTACTATCCATGCACAGATAGGTATTTCATTAGCATTGTAACCACCCCGACATCGCAGGGGGCCTCCTGCGATGTCGCTTTTTCCCATAATAGAAATTTTGAATATTGCATATCAAATATAATAACAAGCAATAAATAACACTATCTACTAATATTTGCTAATATATCAAATTTATTTATAATAACAATCAATATAGCCAAATAACAATTAATAAACCTTAATATATATCTATTACTATTGACTAAGGTTCAAGTACGCAGTATTGTTATGTTGATGCTTGGAAAAGTAAAGACTTGAAAGCTTAGCACCGAAAAATATTTCTGTTTGGAGAATACCTTACAGAGAGGAAGGCTCCCCATAGAGGGCGCTGGAAGAGGATAGAGGTTGAAAAGCATACAAGGTGCGAATTCCTAGGTAAATCAAAACATCTTCAAAGTATGCATATGAAACCATTTACTTTCAGAAGAGATGTGTGCATGTACGATGCTTAGATGGTAGCATCCGGATGCTTTGTAGTGAAAAGCACCCCCTTGGTATGAACGAAAAAGAACTTACAAATATACTCACAACCAAGAAATAACGACCATATCAGCCTGATTTAAGATGGAAAAACCCTTTTGTGGGTTGGAAGTCTTGGTGTGTTTAGAAAAGCAGCTTTAACCACAGCCAGTGTAGATCGTCCTTATGGGACAGTAATCCAAACAATTACACAAAAAAACTTCTTGCTGCAGTAGCTAGTGTCATTACGCTTGTCATCCTACTTGAAAAACAATTCGATAAAAAGAGAATAAAAATGAAAAAATCACTGATCCTTTTCACTGTCATCTTACTCGTTACCGGCTTCCTATTCGCTTCACCAAGCTGGATAGGCGTCCAGGGCGTCGGGGCCTATCAACAGAACACCACAACGATTGGTGGGTCAGAGCAGAAAAATACAGCAACCCTCGGCGGCTTGAACATCGCAGGTACCATCTATGCTGGAGAGTCACCACTAGGCATCGGATTCCAGTTCGGAGCCGCAAAGACCCTTAATGCCCAAAGAGATTCGACGGATCTAAATGTAGAAGACTATCCTCTGACCTGGAATGGTGGAGTCATGGCAAAATACAGACTCGGCATGTCAGAGATGCTTGCCTTGGAATTTGGTGCAGGTCTCATGTATGAGAGAATTATCAACACCTATGATTTTGGAAGCTATGAAGCCGAGACTAACCTCAACACCCTCAGCATGTTGACAGCTGCCGATGTGGTTGTGCACCTCTCTGATTCCCTAGCACTTGTTGGTGGAATCGGCGTATCATTTCCCCTCACCACGAAGGGAACATACGAAGATAACATAGGGACGTCCCTCGAGGATGAGTTTGATGTGAAAGGCTACACGTTCAACGGAAAGGTTGGAGTTGGTCTGAGCTTCTAAATAAACGCAATTCTGATCAAATTAATATGCAACCATATAGACTACCCCACACTTTCTGGATTCTCCCAGAAGGTGTGGGGTCTCTTTATTTGCATAGAAGGATTTGAGGTTTCTTCTAGGAACGAACCTCAACCTTAGCTTGTTTCTCATACCACTGGATCAGGCCCCCATGGTCATCACTTCCCTTTCCTTCAGATGAAAGACTCTTCATCATACCGATGGCAGCCTCACTGATGGGAGAAGGAGTATCAACACTCTTTGCAGTATCAAGGGCGTTCTGCAGATCCTTGATGTGCAGGTCGATTCGGAACCCTGGCTTGAAGTTACCAGCAAGCACCAAAGGGGCCTTGGCATCGAGGACAGTGCTTCCTGCAAGACCACCACGGATAGCCTTGAATACCTTTTCAGGATCGACATGGGCTTTCGTTGCAAGGACAAGAGCCTCAGACATACCGGCAATGTTCGCTGCAACCATGATTTGGTTGGCAAGCTTGGTGATGTTTCCGCTACCGATCTCACCCACCAAGGTGACGCTCCCACCCATGACCTGAAGAATTGCCTCAACCTTTGCAAAGGCATCCTCAGGACCCCCGACCATAATGGCCAGGCTTCCGTCGATAGCCTTGGGCTCCCCGCCACTTACAGGAGCATCAAGCATGATGACCTGCTTCTTGGCAAGCTCAGCAGAAACCTCTCGGCTTACAATAGGAGAGATCGAACTCATATCGACAACAATACTGTTGGGCTTCGCCCCTTCAATGACCCCACCCTTTCCAAGGACAACCTCTTTGACGTGGGGGGAGTTGGGAAGCATGGTGATGATGACATCACTGACTGCAGCAACTTCCTTGGCAGAAGGGAGAGATTTTGCTCCGGCGGCAACGAGCTCTTCAACAGAATTCTTATTCAGATCATTAACCGTAAGGGAATATCCTGCCTTAAGCAGGTTCTTTGCCATGGGCTTGCCCATAATTCCTAATCCAATAAAACCAATCATCATACAATAGCCTCCTTAGTTGGCTGACAAAACAGCTCTGACCTTCTTGGCGACATCCTCACTCTCCAAGCCATAATGCTTGAGGAGAATGGAGTAATTCTCTGCTGAGGTACCGAAGCTGTCTTGGATTCCAAGCACTTCGATCGGGAGTCTCTTCTTGGAAAGGGCTGTACAAACTGCACTTCCAAGGCCTCCGAAGATGCTATGCTCCTCAGCAGTAACTATGCCCTTTACCCCTTCACAATAGGATTCCAATGCAGTCACATCAAGTGGCTTGATGGTGCTTACATTGACTACGCGAATAGATATACCTTCTTTTTCAAGAATCTTTGCAGCATCCATGGACTGCTGTACCATAATTCCGGTAGCAAAAACGACAACATCCTTTCCCTTGACCATTTCGGTCATCTGACCGATCTTGTAGTCTGCCTTGGGATCGGTTACGAGGGGGAGGTCGTTGCGGTTAATCCTGAGATATACAGGACCGTTACACTCTACCATGGCCTTGGTCATCTTCTCTGTCTCAATGGCATCACAGGGGGAGAGCACTGTCATATTCGGCAGTACCTGCATCAAGGCAATATCATCGATGCTCTGGTGTGTCTTTCCATCACCATAGTCAGAAAGCCCTGCACTTGAACCACAAATCTTGACATTTAGATTTGCTATGGCAACTGAAGAGCGAATCTGATCGTATGCCCTACCAGTTGCAAAGACCGCAAACGAATTAATGAAAGGAATTTTTCCTGCCAAGGAGAGTCCTGCTGCAACAGAAGCCATGTTCTGCTCCGCAATACCCATCTGGAAATATCGCTCAGGAAAGGCAGATCCGAAGAGACTGGACATCGTTGAGTTTCCCAAGTCGGCTTCCAGCATTACGATCCTCTTGTTATCCTTACCCAACTCTACAAGGGTCTCACCATATGTTTTTCTCAAACTATCAGACGTTCTCATGCCTCTACCTCTCTCTTCAATTCTTCAATGCAAACCCAAGCTTCCTTGTACTCTTCTTCGGTCATGGATGCATTGTGGTACTTTGCTTTCCCTTCTGCAAAGGAGAAACACTTGCCTTTAACGGTGTGTGCCAAAATTACGGAAGGCCCTTCAGTGAAGGATTTTGCTGCCTCTAATGCATCAAGTATCTGAACCATGTCATGGCCGTCAATCTCAATGACGTTCCATCCAAAGCTACTCCACTTCTCAACCAGATTCTCAATGGGGAAAATCTCCTTAGTAGTGCTGGTAGCCTGCAACCCATTGAAGTCCACGATAGCTGTCAGGTTATTTGCCTTAAAACCATGGGCTGCCATGACTGCTTCCCATATCTGGCCTTCTGCCTGTTCACCATCACCAAGGATGGCATAGACACGGTTGGGAAGGGTATCCAACCTGAGACCCAGGGCAAGCCCAAGGGCAACAGAGAGGCCCTGTCCGAGAGACCCTGTGACAGCTTCAATACCAGGGGTCTTGTCCATGTCAGGATGGCCTTGGAGCATACCTTCAAAAGTCTTTACCTTTGCCAGCTCTTCACGGCCGAAATAGCCGAGTTCAACCAGGCAGGCATACTGCACCAATACCGCATGGCCCTTGCTCATGATCAGACGATCACGCTTGGGGTCTTTAGGATCAGATGGATTCACCTGCATGGTATGGAAATACAAAGCGGCCATGACATCAGCAATGCTGCTGCTCCCACCAAGGTGTCCGACCTTACCGGGAGGAATCATCTCTAGGATGTTTGCACGTACCTGGATCGCTTTCCTTTTTAGTTCTGTAACTTGTTCCTGAGAATACTTCATTTTCTCGCTCCTTACCTATTTCGTCTTCAACAGCAGGTGACCCCTCCATCAACAGGCAAAGCAATGCCGTTGATGAAAGAGGCTTCATCTGATGCGAGGTACAATACTGCATGTGCAACATCAGTTGACTTGGCAAGGCGCCCAAGAGGTACCTCATCCAATCTCTGTTGTTTCTTTAGTGGATCCTTGAACATCTCCTGAACCAAGGGAGTGTCCACCGTGCTGGGATGAATCGAGTTGCACCTAATGCCATCCTTTGCATAGCGGGCTGCGATAGACTTGGTCAGCAAGGTTACCGCGCCCTTGGTGGTCGTGTAGGCTTCAGGGGTATAGCGGTGCCCTATGAGGCCACACACTGAAGAGGTGTTGATGATCGCCCCTCCCCCCTGCTTGCGCATCACAGGGATCACATACTTGGCACCAAGGAATACACTTCCTACATTTACCAACATCATGGTGTTCCATTCGTCTAGATTCATCTCTTCAATGGGTTTGCGGATGTTGATACCTGCATTGTTCACCAGGACATCAAGACGACCTTCTATTTCAACAATTAGGGAGACTACCCGTTCCCACTCGTCAGGAGAGGTAATATCCATTTTTTCAAATGATACTCTTCCCTCAAGGCCTTTGAACTGTCCTTGCAAAGAAAGGCCCTTCTCCAGATCAAGATCCAACAGGTAGACATTGGCTCCATGAGAAGCAAGCAGACGACCCATTTCTGAGCCCAAACCTCCACAGCCACCTGTTATGACTATGGTTTTATCCTTAACATTCATCGCTTAACTCTCCAACATCACTTTCAGCATCTTGCCATCTGTGTTGTTCTCCAGATCCTTGAAAGCCTTTACACCCTCATCTAACTGATAGATATGGGTCATCAACGGCATTACATTAATCTTTCTTTCCTGAAGAAGACGTAAACTATCAGCAAAACCATCCAGATCATAGACATAGTTTCCCTTGATGGTGAGTTCCATGGTAACAATTTTCTGCATGTTCACTTCAACCATCTTCTGGGCATTGCCAATCCAGATTGCTGTTCCACCGATTTTCAGGCATTCCAAGGAATTCGCAGCAGTCGGTGCAATACCAACAGCTTCTATTGCAAAGTCACATCCCTTTCCACCAGTAATTCGAGCTATTGATTCAATAAAATCATCGGTTTTGGGATTGATGGTATGGTCAGCTCCTAACTGTCGAGCTATATCAAGTCGGAATTCAGTTGCATCACTAATAATTATATTTTTTGCTCCTCGATACTTAAGCAGGGCAAGGGCAAGCAATCCTATCGTACCAGCTCCAATGACAAGGGTGTACTCTGCCTCTTGTAGCTGTAGGTCGGTAATCTTATGAACCGAACGATACGCAACAGCAAGCGGTTCGGTAAAAGCCGCCTCATTGAAAGAGATCCCATCAAAGGGAAGAAGATATTTCTCCTCAATGGAGACATATTCACACATCGAACCGTTGAAATCGAGCACTCCCATGCAGATCCCTTCCGGACATACATTAACCATACCCTTCTTACAGAGATCACAAACACCACAATAGGGTTTGGGGAATATCACCACTTTCTGGTTTTCCTGGAAATTACCACCAACCGGAGCCTCCTCCACAATACCTGAAAACTCGTGGCCCATAATCATAGGTGCTGTCCTACGACCAGTTTTCCCCATATACCCTTCAAAGTCAGAACCACAGATTCCATTTGATTTCACTTTAATGAGATATTCGTTATTCTTGCGTGCAGGTTTTTCAACCTCACGCAGTTCCATCTGTTTATCACCCACATAATACAATGCTTTCATTGGGACCCTTCCTTACAAGAAAACCTAATAAATGAACCCGAGCAAACGTGGTAAAAAGAGAGTCAACTCAGGGATATATGTCAACAACATCAGAGCTATCAGCTCAACACCGACAAACGGCAACACAGCCTTGGATATCTTTTCAATACTCAACTTTGCAATGGGAGCTACTGCATAGAGACAGGTCCCAACCGGTGGCGTGATCAAGCCAAGGTTCAGGTTAACGAGCATTACCAAGGCAAAATGCAATGGCTGAACCCCTAGGCTGATTGCAATCGGCAAGAGAATTGGGGCCAAAATCAGAACACTGGCACCTGGATCCATTATCATTCCCATGAATAGCAAGAAAATATTGATCATCAACAGGAATACAAACTTGTTATTAGTCATGCTTAATATGAAATCCGCTACAAGGGTGGGGATCCTCTCAATGGTAAGCACCTGCCCAAAAAGGTTAGCCATCGCAATAACCATAAGAGTTATTGATGAAGCAACGGCAGCTCCCTTAAAGCTCTCAAAAACCTCTTTCCAAGTCATTGTCTTAAGCAGGTAGAGTCCCGCAATAATTGCATAGAGACATGCTACTGCTGCAGCTTCAGTAGGAGTAAATTGGCCGCTGAAAATACCTGCTATGAGGATAACCGGGCAAAGAAGGCCAATAATGGACTCCCGAAGCGTCAATACAACCTGTTTCATCGGAATCTTATCCACACGTCGTGGATGGTGATGCTTCTTTGCATAGTAATATGCAAGAATCATCAGAGACAGAGCAATAGCCAGACCAGGAATATATCCTGCAGCAAATAAGGCACCAACTGATTCCCCAGTTGCCATGGCGTATATTACCATTACAACACTTGGAGGGATAATGGGCCCAATGACTGAGGAAGCTACTGTAACAGCAGCTGCATAGGCTGGTGTATACCCCTCTTTCTCCATTGCTGGAACTAAGATTGAGCCAAGGGCTGCAGTATCAGCTACACCGCTGCCGGTAATTCCTGCAAAGAATATGCTGGCCACAATGTTAATCTGGGCAAGAGCTCCTGGAATCCTTCCAACAAGAATATTGGAGAAAGAAATCAAAGCATCTGTAATTTTTGAACGGTTCATCAATTCGCCGGCAAGAATAAAAAAGGGAATTGCCAGCAATACATAATTATCGATACCACTGAACATTTTCTGCCCGATCATGCTCAAGGGGATATTTCCTAGAAATACGAAATAATAGAGAGAAGATGCTCCAAGAACAAAAGCAATAGGGATGCCAATTGCCATGGCCAGAACAAATACAAGTGCAATAATACCCATGGTTATTTCCTTTTACAATCCTATCGTTTTACCATCAACACTTTTAGACCCAAAAAGCGTACTCAGCCCCCATGCAAGATGAAAGAACATCATGAAGAAACTCATGGGAAGCAATAATTTCACATATTTAAGGGAGATAGGAATAATATCCCCCCGAATTCGGGTTGCCTTCAAAGCAGCTTCAAGACTATTGAAGAAAAAGTAACCCACCGTAACCATTACGACCACATATGCAAGGGCAGTCAGAATTTTGGCTATTTTATCAGGGAGTGCATTGATTATAAAATTCACTCCTACATGTTGCTTGTTGCGAAGGGCAGCACTTGCCCCAACATAGGTAAGACTGATAAGACCCCATCGAGCCAATTCTTCAGTCCAAGATATTCTCAGGCTAGTGAATCTGCAAAGGATTCCTGCGCTGATCACGAAAAATACAGCAACTATAATAATGGTAGCAATATAGGTAGCTATTTTCCCCAATACCCAGCTGATCCGATCAAGTATGTTTACCACAGAATTCACCCCTTCTTACAATTGACAACCGCCACATATAGCAGCGGTTGTCATTCAAAACAAACGATTACCAGCCGAATTTGGCTTCAGATTTCTTGACTTCTGCAAGGAATTGGTCGACGATCTTATCGCCAACTTCACCTCTCAACCAATCATAGGTTGGGGCTGCAGCCTTTTTGAACTCTTCAAGCTCAGCAGCCGTCGGGACATACACTTCCATAGAATTCTTGACTGACTCAAAGTCGAGTACACGGGAAGCCAAAGCCTCTGCAGCCCTATCAGCGTTTTGTGCGTGGAATGCCGCTATCGTGATAATGTGCTGGTAGTTCTCAGGGAGAGAGTTCCAGAAATCAACGTTCATCAAAACGAAGTTCTCACTCCAGGTGTGACCATCAAGGGTGATATACTTCTGGACTTCATTCCACTTGTTAGCAGCAATGTTCCAGATCGGATTTTCCTGACCATCAACAACACCAGTCTGACAAGCAGTGTAAATCTCACCAGAAGCAAGAGGAGTTGCAGAAGCACCCATGGCCTCAACCATCTTGACGTAAATAGGACTCTGCATAACACGGAACTTGAGACCCTTCATGTCGGCCGGAGTATGGATGGGACGCACATTGTTGGTAAAGTGACGTGTACCATTCTGTCCAACTGAGAGCATCTTCAAATTGCTCTTCTGCTCGAAATCAGCAGCCATCTGTTTCCAAAGGTCACTATTATCGAAGAAATCCCACGCGATCTCATCACTCTTGAAAACATATGGAAGGAAGATGACCTGTAGCTCTGGCATGATTGAGGAAGCAGTACCAGTGGTAGTTACCATCTCAATTCCACCACTCATTGCCATTTCCATCGTTGCCTTGGTATCACCCAGAGCATTGCCAGGGAAAAGTTCAACCGCAATCTTTCCATTGGAATTTGACTCTACAATGCTCTTGAAGACCAAAGCATAGGCATGTTCTGGAAGAGGGGTCTTCGAAATGGTTGGCCAAGTTGCTGCATCATAATAGGCAAGACGAATGGTGTAATCTGGTTTGACAGTACGAACATCCTTCTTAACAGAGACGGCAACCTTATCGGCGGCAGCCGAAGGTGCAGCCGCAGTAGAGGGAGCGGTAGCAGCCGGCAAAGTGCCAGCGGTGCTTGCCGCAGCACTGTCTTTCTTGGCACAGCCAAAGAAAAGCAGAGAGGCAGTTACGACGAGAGCTAAAACAAGTAATGATTTTTTCATAGTATTAAAAATCTCCTTTTTTGCAATGGACTCATCATACAAGTGAATGTTCGATATGTAAAGGAAAATATTTATTATTTATTTATTTATATGTATTTTTATATATTATATTTATATATATTATATTTCAGCAATTATATGTAAAAATATCGATATATTTTTGTTGCAAAATATCATCCCAACTTGTATTATAAGTTAAGAAAAGGAGGATACCCATGGCTCTTGAAACACAACATAAGACAACCTCATTGAGGACACAGATTTACCTAAAACTGAAGGCATTGATTGAGCAGGACAACTGGGAAATAGGGGACAAGCTTCCGTCAGAAAAAAATCTCTGTGAGCAATACCAAGTGAGCCGGGTAACCATTCGGTCCGCTATCCAACAACTCGAAGCGGTTGGTTTGGTGCAAACCCATCAGGGGGGAAGGACTCTAGTAGTAAGGAACCAAGTCAAGGGGGCGGTTGCCTCACTGAATCCTTTGAAGGCTGCCTTCTTGCAAAGTGATATTATCAAGGTGTTGGAATACCGTATGGTAGTAGAGAAAGGGACAATAGGACTGGCTGTACAACATCTGACCGACGAAGATCTCGTAGGCCTTGAAGAGATATTCAACTCCATGATGGTTCATCATGATGATATCAACAAATTCAGTAAGGCTGACTACCTCTTCCACCGAAAGATAGCTGAATCCTCAAAAAATCCCATTCTTATCCAGGCAAACCAGAGCATCGAAGAGGTCCTATCCTCTACAATGCACAGCATCGTATCCATTCTTGGATGTGCGATAGGCATTCGCTATCACCGTCTTCTCCTGGCAAACATGCGCAAGCGAGATAAAATAGCTTGTGAACAGCTGATGGAGGAGCACATTCAAGCTACGATCGATGGAGTTAGATCATTTCTGGAAGAAAGTCAGCAACCTATCTCATAAACTGTAAACAAAAGACGGGGGAACAATCACTCGATTATTCCCCCCATTCTGACTTTTCCTACTTTTTAAGCATGCCTCTTCTTACGAATTACAAATTCTTATCCTCTTCTTTCTTCACTCCACCCTTCTCCACCTTCTTCTTCGGCTTGCCCAGGAACAGCAACACCACATAGATGATAAGGATGACAGAGAAGATGCCGATCATACCCTGTCCCATCAGGCGTAACGATAGGGAAAATGTATCACTCATTGGCCGACCTCCTTTAGATAAGCCCTGGGACCAGGCCCAGGATGACGCCACCTGCGATGACAGATGCTATCTGGCCCGCCACATTGGCACCCACCGCATGCATCAGCAGGTGGTTCTGAGGATCGGCCTGTTGGCCCATCCTCTGGATCACCCTTGCTGACATAGGAAAGGCTGAGATACCTGCAGCCCCTATCATTGGATTGACCTTCGTCTTGGTAAACAGGTTGAGCACCTTGGCAAACACGACGCCGGCTATCGTATCAAAGACAAATGCCAGCAGCCCCAAGCCCATGATCATGAGCGTCTGGACAGTGACAAAGAGCTCGGCTCTCATCGTGGATGCGATGGTGATACCCAACAGCAGGGTTACAAGGTTAACCAAAACCGTCTGTGCCGTTGTGGAGAGGGAATCCAAGACAGTACATTCCCTGATCAGGTTGCCGAACATCAGCATACCGACAAGGGAGACCGAGGCAGGGGCAACATATCCTGAGACTATGGTAACAATAACAGGGAAAAATATCTTGGCGCGCTTGGAGATGGCTCTGGGATTGTACGCCATCTTGATGGCCCGCTCCTTCTTGGTGGTCACCAGCTTGATTGCAAAGGGTTGTATGATGGGTACCAAGGCCATATACGAATAGGCGGCAATAGCTATCGGGCCTATGTACTTGCTACCCAAGACCTGGGAGACCAAGATCGAGGTAGGTCCGTCAGCAGCCCCGATGATACCGATGGAAGCCGCATCGACAAGGCTAAAGCCCATCAGGGTTGCCAAGGAGATGGTGGCGAAGATACCCCACTGCGCGGCAGCCCCAAAGAGGATGAGCTTGGGGTTTGCAAGCAAAGGCCCAAAGTCGATCATTGCCCCTATACCGATGAACAGCAACAGCGGCATCGCTTCTGCGGACTCAATGCCCATGCTGAAGAGCCAATCAAGGATTCCCGTTACCTCGCCGATACCCTGCATGCTCTGGGTCACAGCACCGGAAAAAGGCAGGTTTACCAGTATCGCCCCGAATCCCATCGGAAGCAAAAGGGCTGGTTCCAATTTCTTGCCAATCGCCAGATAGATGAGGACAAGTCCGACACCAAACATAAAAAGCTGTTGCCAGGTGGTGTTGAGCACACCTACCAATAAAAAACTCATGGAGGGCCTCCAGAGAATGAAATAGGGGGAGAAGTTGACTTCGTCCTAGGACAATGAAGCTCCCCCAACACTACCCAATCATAAAGGGTGGAACGCCCAAGGTCAAACAGATATGGAATAATCATCAAGGAGAACAAACAGAGACAGCTCGCTTGCTAACGCCCCCTCCTAACCGTATAATACAACTAATCAAAGAGATCATTCGCCTATTTGCAGGAGTTGACCATGTGGGACAGCAGATCGTATACCCGGCGTTTTTCACAAGCAGTACAGAGTGGGGAATACCACCAGCTGAGGGCCCTCAGAGTCTCTGTATTCCTCGATACAGTTGATCATATACACAGCGAGCAATACCTAAGCCATAGGGGAAAGACAGTCCTCTTGCCACGGGACCACCGGTTGACAAAAGAGAGCATCCTGTATGCTAAGAAACTTGATGATAGCTCTGTTGCCCCTTGTAAAACCGAAGTTACCGTTGTCAATGCCGATTGTCTTGCCGTTGCACAGGAAGAGCAGAACAACCCCCTAATCCTCAATATGGCGAATCCCAATACACCAGGAGGTGGAGTTGAAGGAGGTGCGGGAGCCCAGGAGGAACACCTGTTTCGCTCCTCCAACTACCTGCTCTCCCTCTACAGCTTTGACGACAGGCTTGCAAAAGCCTATGGCATCACCAGGGCAAAACAATCCTATCCCCTGCATGAAGCATACGGCGCTGTCTATTCGCCAAAGGTAACCGTGTTCAGAGGGAGGGAGGAAGACGGCTACCCTCTTCTCGACCATCCGTACAAAGCAAGCTTCATCGCCGTGCCGGCCATATTCAACCCAGCCCTGACCAAAAACACAAAAGGATTGTATGAGATGGGAGAAGAAGACCAAACCCTTACCAAAGAAAAAATAAGGACGATCTTCAAAGTTGCCAAGAAACACAACCACCAGACGCTCATACTCTCTGCCATGGGTTGTGGAGCCTTTTGCAATCCCCCCAACCAGGTTGCCCGCCTCTTCAGGGAAGTCCTGGAAGAAGGCTCGTACAACTCTGCATTCGTCAAAATAATCTTTGCAATAAAGGACGATCACAACACACACAAGTGGTACAACCCCGAAGGAAACTATGCTCCCTTTGCCCGGGAGTTCAAGGATGGAAAACTGTGATACAGGTATATAAACTGACCAACAAAGACCTTCCTAAAGTCTACGCATACATTCAAGACGAACCTGAGATAAACCTCTTCATCCAGGGGGACTTGGAACTCTATGGCCTCCAAGGGCCGAGTGTATCACTGTATGCTATCGGTGAAAACTGGGATTCAATCTTGCTGAAGTACTACTCTGACTTTATCCTCTACAGCAAAGGGCCCACATTCAATGCCAAAGCCGTAGGGGCCCTGCTTGCACGACAAGAGAAGATCATGGCCCTCAGTGCAAAGGAGTCCCTGCTCAAACAGATGCAGAGTCTGTACCCGACAAAAAAAATACAAGGCACCTATCTCTGCCGATGCAAAAAGGCCAGTTTCATTCCGATGGCAGGGACAAATCTTCCCATGCGCAAGCTAACAAAACAGGATGCACCTGCCATCGTTGACCTCTACCTACAGATAACAGAGTTTTCACAACCATACAGGGATCATCCAAAAGAAAAACTTGCAGAGACAACCAACAACCTTGAGCAGGGAGGCATCGGCTTCGGGCTGTTTGAGGGCACCAAGCTGATAAGCAGTGTCTACACCACAGCAACCACAACCACCGGAGCTATGATAGTAGGGGTAGCGACGCATCCTGAAGCACGGAACCGTGGGTATGCATCAGCTTTGGTCAGCAAGCTCTGCTCGTTCTGTTTTGAGGGGGGGCTTGAATTCCTCTGCCTTTTCTTTGACAACCCCAAGGCAGGGGCGATCTATACAAGGCTCGGTTTTGAGGTGGTGGACAGATGGGGGATCATGAGGTTCTAAACTACAGATCCAGAATCGTCTTGGAGCCATACACCTCTTCCCAGTTCTTCCTGAAGTCACCCACAGCTTTCTGGATGGAAGGCATGTTCAAGCCTGTGGACAATATCTCAGGACGTACTGTACAGCACCCCGCCCCACTGGCATAGGATGTTGTGATCTCGCTGACATTCTTGAAGCTAGCCGCAAGCACCTGGGTATTGCTGGTATTGGTCCAGAGCAGACTCGAGAGTTCTCTGATTACGCGCGGGGCATCAATGTCGTTGTTCAGCATCCTGTCATAGAAGACTGCTATATACTTCACACCACTGAGCATCGCAAGGATACCCTGTATGGTGGAGAATACAGTTGTGGCGGTTATATTGAAATCCCTTTGAGCGAGGACGTGGATGGCCTTGAGCCCCTCTTCTGTGACAGGGATGGAGATATACGTATTTTCCCCTAGCATTGAGCAGATTCGCTCTGCTTCCCCTATGATAGTCTGCTTGTCCTGACCCAACACCTGCACATGCAGACTTCGCTCCTGCCCAACCAGGGAACGGATGCTTTTGAGATGCCCGAAAAAATCGATACACCCCTGCTCCTGTATCTGCTGGGGGTTTGTGGTGACTCCACTGATGGGGTAGATATCCAGGGCCCTCTCCAAATCCTTTAGGTTCGCACTATCAAGCATCAGGCGCATACAGCTTCCTCTCCTCTTGTTCTCTGCTTCATAGTGACACACTATGAAGCAGAGAACAAGAAGAGGGATGCTTGGAATGTATTGGATTATATTGGAGTGTATAGGAGTATTTTGGATCTATTGTATTGTATTGTATTGTATTGGGTCAGATGCATCGGCTTGAATCTGAGTTTTGGGTCTCAGCCTTTGATCAGGTTTTATTGACAAAACAAGGGCGATAGCAGAACATGCACCTATGAGAGATCCCATCCTCACCGAAAATATCTTCTTCCACGAACCCTCGCTGCAGCTGAAGGTGGTGAAACGCGACCCTGAGCTTCCTTTTCGCCTCCATAGCCATGAGTTCAACGAACTGGTGCTTGTAATTAGGGGTTCTGGAACACACTTCTCCAAATATGGGGAATTCCAGCTTGGAGAAGGAAGTGTCTTCTTCATCCCCCCAGGGATGCAACACGGTTATAAGGATGTGAAGGATCTTGCCCTATACAACATCCTGATAGGAAAGAGCATGCTTGCCAAGAACTTTCTTGACCTGTCTGACCTTCCTGGCTTCATCTCATTCTTCCAGGCAACCGAGACAATACCCACGCTTCTACTCAATCCCACCCAGCTTTCGGAGGTCATACCCATACTGGAGTATATGGAGCAGGAGGCCGACGACCAGAGTTTCGGATCGGGTTCTAAAACCCTTGCCTACTCCTACCTGCTCAACCTCATAATTCTGCTGTCACGCTTCTATGATGAGACCCCCCGGGAGAACAACCAGATGGCACGCCGCCTATGGAGCGTGATGGCCTTCATGGAGAAAAACAAAAACAGAGCTCTTACCACCAGAGATCTTACCGAAGCGGCACATATGAGCACAAGTACCCTAAACCGCTATTTCAAGCTTGCCACAGGTCTTTCCCCCATTGAGTTTCACCTGCACAAGCGTATTGCCTACGCCTGTGCCCTGATACAAAAATGGGGACTTTCGATCGCTGAAGTCTCTGAAGCTACAGGATTCACCGATCCGAACTACTTTTCCAGGCAGTTTCGCAAGGTCATGGATACAAGTCCCAAGGATTACCAGAAGATCTTTACCAGCAGGTTCAACTGAGGGAAGCCAAGGCGATGACGACACTGCTGTAGAAGTTGTTCCTACCCAGATACTCGACAAAGTCCAACCGTTCAAACATATGCATCACAGCAGGCTGCACACCACAGAACAGCAGCTCCACCTTATTCTCCCTACACATCTTCACTATCTCGACAAACTCATTGACCGAACTGTGGTCGATGTTGGGAACTCCCCTGACTGAGAAGATGATCCGTTGCACCTTATGGGACAGCATGGTCTCGACCTCCCGGGTCAGCAGTTCCTGCGAACCGAAAAAGAGCGATCCATCGACATAGACCACCTTGGTCTTGCGTGTAGTGTCAACCAAATCCTTGGTGACATCGTCTATCTCAATGGATATCTTGTTGCTGCGGATCACAAACATGACCATGGAGAAGACAATACCTATCAGGATAGCCATGGTGAGGTCAAAGACCACGGTAGCCACCAAGGTGATGATATACTGAGCAATGGAGGTCTTCATCCGTTTCCTGAAAATCTGCTTGATGGCTTTCCACTCATTCATCCTCCAGGCGGTGACCATCAGCACACCACCTAGTGCTGCTAGGGGTATGCGACTCATATACGAGCCCAGAAGGAACATGGAAGCAAGCAGGCCCAAGGCATGGATGATTCCTGTCAGACGTGTCTGGCCGCCGCTCTTGATGGCAACGCTGGTACGTGCTATCGCAGCGGTGGCAGGAATTCCGCCAAAAAAGGGAATGATGGTATTGCCGATGCCCTGGGCATAGAGCTCCTGGGTAGCCTTAAGCTTCTCATCACCCTTCATCTTCCCTGCAGAGGAACCGCACAACAAACTCTCTACCATACCAAGGGCGGCAATACTAATCGCAGGGGAGAGGAACATCTTGATATTCCCCAAAGTGATGAAGGAGAACTTCAGTCGATTTTCTCCCAGCAGGGTACGCGGGATTGCACCCACCTCCCCCACTTCAAGGTCAAGGAATATCTGCAGGGCCAGAGCTACTATGATACCTATCAAGGAAGCGGGCACCTTTGCATTCCACTTCTTTGGCCAGAGCACCATAAGTAACACAACCAGCATGCCGTACATAAGAGTTGCAAGGTTGACGGAGAACCCAAGCTCACTATAGGAAAACAGTTTGGCCAGGGCACTCTCCCCATGGGAGGTGGTTCCGAAGAAGGCATCTATCTGACCCAAGGCAATGATGACGGCAATACCGCTTGTAAAGCCTGTCACCACAGGCGAAGGGATGTAGCTGACCAATGCACCCACCTTCAAGGCTGCGGCAATGATCAGGATTATGCCGCTGATCATCCCGGCAAGAAATACCCCTTCAGGTCCGTAGGATCCGGCAAGACCTGCCAGAATGGCAGCCATCGCCCCAGTAGGCCCTGAGATCTGAAATGATGCACCAGACAGTGAACCTATGACCAACCCTGCCATGATGGCTGTGATAAGCCCGCTAGCGGCATCCAAGCCTGAGCTCACACCAAAGGCAAGTGCCAGTGGCAAGGCCACTGCCGTTACGGTCAGCCCTGCGAGAAGATCCTTGGAGAACGTAGACCCATTGTATCCTGAAAATTCTTTTCGTAAGTCGTGAAAAAACGACACGCCTGGTAACGTACCTTTGTTTGCCATCCCACCACCCTTCCTGTGTATTGTATGTGATGGGCCCTACTCTATACCTAATAGTGAAACTATGCAATATTCAGGACAATTTACCCAGATCTGAAAAAAAAGTTGAGCTATTTCTTTTCTGGTACTATCTCTATCCAATACCCGTCAGGGTCTGCAATAAAGTAAATTCCCATCGTCTTATTCTCATAGCAGATGCAATCCATCTTGCGGTGTTTTGCCCTTGCCCCTTCCAGGTCATCAGTCTCAAAGGCAAGATGGAACTCATTGTCCCCGAGGTTGTAGACCCCCTTCTCCCAGTTCTTCAGCCAGGTCAGTTCAAGTTGGTGTTTGGAGGAGCCGTCGCCGAGGAATACAAGAGTGAAGGCGCCATCAGGGCCTTCCTTACGGCGAACCTCCACAAGGCCAAGGGCTTCCTTGTAGAAGGCCAGCGATGCATCAAGGTTGGTTACATTGAAATTATTGTGTGCAAAATGGAATTTCATACAATCCTCCAGGTTTGGTTTTTGTGTGCTATTTGCAAAACATTTGTATCTGTTGTCTCCTGCAACTTCTCGCATACGGAAAAATCAGACCAGAAGTGCATAGGGACAAGCAAATCGACATCAGAGTGGGCAAGCAGTTCCTCGGCCCCCAGGCCAAAGGATTTGCCCAGGCGTGGATCTACAGGGACAAAGGCAAGGTCAAACTTCGTAGGCAGCTTCTCTACCTCGGCAAGATAATCCTTGGCCATCTGAAGATTCCACCACGTCGGCTCACCCTCCCAATGCCAGTGGTTCAGATCCCCAGCATAGTAGAGGGTCTTGCCTTCAATCTCGATGACAAGGGCGATGCCCTCGTCAGTCGATTTGAAGGTGCTGATCTTCAGATCTCCTACCTGATAGCTGTGATTGCTCTTTAAACAGTGCACTCTCTCCTTCGCTTTTGATGGTATGCGTTCTTTGGGGATGTCAAAGGAGAGGAGGTAGGAGATTTTCTCCACACCTTTGGCGAGGGAAAAAATCTTCTCTGAAAAATGATCGCCATGCCTGTGTGAAGAGAAAATATACATAGGCTTGTGCACATCCAATGGCGGCACTTCCCCTTCTGTATAATCAAACAAGAGCGTTGCCCCATCTGTCTCCACAAGGAAACTGCTGTGATGAATATAGGTCAATTTCATACCTCTACGATGGGCCATAGCAAAAAGGAAGTCAAGAGATTGGCAAAAATACTCCTTCCTATGGTATAGTGGCTTCAGGAGGCATTCTATGCTACAGATACAGATACTTGATGGGAAAAAGACAATACTCGGAACCAGCGGAGCAAGTGGTGACGGAGTGGCCCTTGTCCATGTATCCCCCTATAACAGCGGAGACCACATTGTACTCACTGTCGATAAAGAAGGGCTCTATGACATACAGCTTGATGAGGCACTGGGGAAGCACACTGTCTACATCAAGGACAAGGCAACCTATGAAATCCCTGTCGAACCTGATAGAAAGACCTGTTTCCCCCTTCAGGCATTCAGCACAGAGAAGCACTTGCTGACCCTGGAAAAATCCAAGGCAAAGGGTACTTACAGAAACCTTGCCTTCAACCCCTATGACAACCACCACACCCTTGGCATATTTCCTCATGCAACGGCAAATGTGGAGACCAGGAACGAGATGCAGTTTGCCGCACGCAATGCCATCGACGGAATCCTGGAAAACCGCAGCCACGGCAAGTACCCCTATACGAGCTGGGGAATCAACCAGGATCCAAAGGCTGAGCTCACCATCGACTTCGGTCGTCCAATCACCGTTGATAGGGTGAGGATCACCCTCAGGGCTGACTGGCCCCATGACTCCTGGTGGAAAGAGGCTACCCTTACCTTCAGTGATGGGGAGACCTTTGTCTGCACCCTGAAGAAAGACCAACTGCCCCAAGGCTTTTCCATACCCGAAAAGACTATCACCAGCATCAGAATAGGCAAGCTCATCAAGGGCGATGATGCCCTCTTCCCGGCCCTTACGCAGCTTGAGATATTCGGAAGGGACTAAGACGGCCTCGTGTATCAGTTCATATTGGAATACAAAACAAGATAAGGGTTGGCAAGAAAGCTTGGGAAAAAGGGATTGGAAAAAATTGGATAGAGAGCAAAAGCACCAAAGAAATAGAACACTGGAGTGCTAAAAATCCCTACCCCCAACAACCATCCCCCCCACAGCATCTACCTGTGGGGGGGATGGTTGTTGGGAAGAACTGATACTTTTCTTGTTTCTTGTTTCTGGTTTCTGGCTCCTAGGAATTCCAGACCAGTCGTATCCGACTTCTTCCATCCTCCTCATACCAGAGAGGGAAGTTTGTCCCCCAGATATTGTTGCAGAGGTTGAAGTGGAAACACCCATTCTCCAAAGCAGGAGCATCGTCAAATTCCAACAGCTTGCGCTTGCCCAGGGAGACCAAGGGGGAGTCCAGGTTCTGCACCGAAAGCATATTCTCATACTCCAGAGCCTGTACTGCATGAATGGATCTTGCTCCCCTGGAGACCGTCGGCCCTAAGGGAAGGCTTTGGCCTATCTTCACCATATTCCATCCTCCCTTCTCTTTCATGGAGAACCCGACAGAGAGCCAGAGAGCCTCAGGGAGGCGGGTAGCCTCCTTGTCAAACCAATCAAGGGCGATAGTCTCCAGTCTGCCTTCAAGGGAGAATCCATATGTGATGAGTACATTCCTTGGAGCCCCACGAGGGGTATCCTCTGAAGCGTGCAATGAAGCGACAACCTCAATCTTGGATTCACTCTGGTATTCGACAAGGCTAACTAAGACAGCAGGGTAGAGTTTATCGATAGCTGGTGGGATGGCATGTTCCATGCCGGGTTTCCCGAAATCAGCAAGGAGCCATCTCTTGTTCTGTTCGTAATCACGATTGTACGTATGATGCCAAATCTGATAGGTTTCCGCGCTGAAGCTCTGGTAGCGATAGACACCCAGACCCTCCTCCCCGACAAGTTGCCCTAGCTTCTCATCGACAAGGGAGACAAGGGAACCATCACATGAGAAACGGATATTCGCCTTCCCAATGGTATGCACCGCATCTATGGCAAGGGAAACTCCTTTCTTGTACTCATTCTCTCCTCTATTTTGGGAAGGTGTTTCTGTAAGCACCATGGTTCGGTACTCCTGCACTAACGGAGGGTCAAGGAAGGTCAAAGCCTGTTCAAGATATTGACGCTGTTCGGCATGGGCTGATTCGAAAAAGGAGTAGGTTCTCCTTTTTCTCTTTTCGGCATTCCCGGGGAATATATGCTCATACTCTTTTTCCGCAAACTCCTCGATGTAGCGGTACTCTTCGGTTATGGCATCGGGGGAGACAACGTCCTTCTCCCTCGCCTGGGCAAAATCATCGACTGACCAGTTTTTATAGTCAGCCAGATATTTCTTGAAATCCATGCCCCATGTATGCTCCACCACCATCAGAAGAGAACCCATGAACCCGTCATAGGTAGCTGTATCCTTCTTGAGAAGGCCCTCTTCCTCCCATTTTTTCGCTAGGGTGAGAAGCATCCTCAGATGACTGACCTTCTTTGGGTCGGATCCTACACCATGGATCCAGGTATCTCCGATCTCCTCCTGCAGGAGTGGGAACCTCTCTTTTTGGCTGATAATATTCCTGGCATAGGAGGAAAGGTCAGATGCAAGGATCTCGGAGCCTGGAAACTCGACTTCCAGACGCCTGTACACTGCGACAACCTCTTCCAAGGAGGGTGGCCCTGAGTTATCGGCACTGTTCTCAATGACCAGAACATCCTCCAATCCCTCAATTGCCCGAGAGGAACCATACGTCCCATCATACTGGACCAGGATCTCTTCCCCACTCGGGGCCCTCCAACGGAAAAGGGGAGGGACATCAGGAACAGGAGATCCCCCATTCACTCCGATATGCAAGTACTCCACCCCGTTGGCTGCCAAGTAAGGAACCAGCGCGAGGCTATGGCCCGGAACATCAGTCATCTTTGCTGCAATGCTCTGACGGGAGAACTTCAGATCAAGCTTCTTTGCAAGGGAGAGAGCGTACGAGCAGAGCCGTTCGTCCATAAGCTCTGTATGGGTGGTAAAAGGGAGAGAGTGCCAGACAATGTCACCCTGGCCCAGGGCGGTGAGGAACTGGGCAAGGGCCTCACCTTTGGCTCTCTTTAGGTACATGTCGATAAGCCAGGCTCCTGTGGTCCAAACCAACCTCTCCTTTCCTCCCCGTTCTCGTAACAGACGTGCAGTCTCAATGGCATGGGGAATGAACTGGTGCATATACCGATCGACAGTATGCTCGGCGAGATCTGTAAACCCTATGTCCAAATGTGTTTTGAACACCACATGTACGCGTCTGACCATCTTGGCGTACCTCCTATTCTAACAATACTTGCACTAAAAACCTGATATGAGGCATACTACCTCCAGAGGTTTTCCTATGGATCATGAACTGAACAAGGCATCAAGACGCCTGTCCGAACTACCTGTAACCTGTGAAATGGCCGGATGCTCCATTGATGTACAATGGTTCCGTGTCATGCAAAAATCTGGAGACTGGAATATCCCTCGCCACTGCCATAAGAGTTTTGAATTCCATATCATCGCAAAAGGCTCATGCACTGTCACCACCGACTCCCACTCCTTTCTCATACAAGAAGGCTCCTTCTATGTGACCGCACCCTCGGTCTACCACGAACAGACCTCTTGCAATAAGGAGGACCTTGTCGAATATAGCCTGGACTGCAAGTTCCGCCCTAGGAAGGAGAGCTCTTCCGATGGCAATGGGGAGTGCCCTGATCTCCAGGAATTTTTCCTCCACAAACCCTGCACCCCTTTCAAGGATACCCATGCGATCATCGCCCTCTTTGACAAGGCCCTGGACGAAGCTCTGAACATGAAACCAGGGTATAAGCTCATCATCGCCTCAATCATTCCTGAACTACTGGTCTCCATGGCACGGTCAATGGGATACGGCCATGCAGTGAATGGTGCAGCAGCAAAAAGCAGGATGGATATCATCGCCGATTTTGTCGCCGACAACCTCTACAGGAGCCTCGCACCTTCAGACATAGCCAGCCATCTGAACCTCAGCGAGAAACAGATATCCCGAATTGTCTTTGCCTCGGAAGGGTTTTCCACCAAAAAGTTCATCACCCTGGCAAAAATCGAACAGGCCAAGGAACTTCTGACCATAAACTCCCACACGCTAGCAGAGATTTCTGCCGATCTCGGCTTTACCAATGTCTCCTATTTTTCCAATGTTTTCAAAAATCATACAGGGATGACCCCCGGCTCCTATCGAGCAAAAGCACAACTCCAGTACGATATACATACTACCTAGATGTCTAAAAAATTTCAATCTTTATTTTTCCTAATTCATTTTCATTCTATCCATTTTTTGCAATTTGTATAAAATTGTGTTAAAATGTCTCTTTTAGTATATATTTTTCACAATAAACTCCTCCAAAGTCCAATCAACAAAAAAATCCTAAAAAACTTTTTGTCTATTTTCTACAATCCATGATATACTGCATATGCAAGAACCCCTATGAGATACTTCTGTATGTCTGCGAACAGCAGGACAAGTCTTAGAAAGGAGGACAGGGATGCAGAATAGCCTTTGGAAGAAACTGAAGAAATACTCAACCTTCTACATCCTCTTCATACCCATAGCCCTCTATTTCCTGGTCTTTACCTATTACCCCTTCCTCAAAGGTCTCATAATGAGCTTTCAGGAAAACCGTCTGATAGGCAAGCGACCCTTTGCAGGATTGGAGAACTACTCGCTAGTTGTTCAGGATCCCGACTTTCTTGCATCCATCAAGAACTCTCTGATCATCGGAATCTGGGATATGGTCCTCTACTTTGTCCTCTCCCTTCTCTTTGCGATCATCCTCAACGAGTTACTCAACAAGACCATCAAGAAAACCATCCAGACCATTGCCTACCTCCCCTACCTTTTTTCCTGGGCAGTCATCGGAGGGGTATGGGCCTTGATATTCGACATCCAAGGACTGGCTAACCAGTTTCTCTCCCTGTTCAATATCGACCCCATCTTTTTCCTCGCACAGCCGAATCTCGCCAGACCCCTAATCATTGCGATGGGTGTCTGGCGGTCGATGGGATACTTTGCACTGCTCTATACGGTAGCCATCATCAACATCGACAGCCAGCTCTATGAGGCTGCAAGAATAGATGGGGCCACCCGAATGGTACAGATACGAAACATCATCATCCCTTCATTGGCTCCCACCATGAAGACCATCCTGGTACTGCTCTCCATCGGGGTGCTCACGCACTTTGACGAGATATTCATCATGGTAAACCCAGCTAACCGGAGGCAGATAGGAACACTGCTGTTGTATGTGTTTGAGACAGGAATCATCAACTTCAAGACGGGCACCGCCTCTTCCGGAGCCACCTTGGTGATGGCAGGGACACTGATCTTCACTGCTATCATCCGCAAGCTGATCAAATACGATAAGGACTGAACAGATGGCAAAGAAACTTGGAACACAGGACAGACTTCCCCTTCCCTTGCAGGTCCTCTATATCCTGGCCATCCTCTTTGTAGTGGCTCTTATGGGCCTTCCGATGATGAATGTCCTTGCTGTCTCCTTCTCAACCATTGCAAAGTCAGATGCTCCGGGACTGATCCTGTTCCCCAATCCCCCATCATTTGAGGGGTACACATTCATATGGTCCTTTGTGAACCTCGCCCGTCCCTTCTTCACTACAGTCTATGTGTCAGTTGTGGGAACGTTCTTCCATGTCCTTATGGCATCCCTTGCGGGGTATATCCTTACGCAAAGGGATCTCCCTTTCCGTACGATAATGACATCCTTCATCCTGCTGACCATGACGGTCCCCAATGAACTGACAATGATAGGAATCTACGCAGTCAACAGGGATTTGGGCCTGCTTAACTCCTATACGGGCCTTATAGTCAACGGTATGGTAAGCGGCTTCAGTGTCTTTCTGATACGAAACTACTTTCAAGGCATACCCCTATCCCTTGCAGAATCAGCAAGGATAGACGGGGCTACTGAACTTACTATTTTCAGCAAGATATACCTTCGCCTCTCCATCCCTGGGCTGATGACCATCGGGACCTTGGAACTGATCCGCAGGTGGAACAACATCACCATTGTCGTAACCCTTATCTCAGATATGAAAAAATGGACACTGCCTGTGGTTTTGCGTTCGATCCTCTTCGAGCAGACATCCACCAGCGGAACCAGCTATATCTTTGCCAATGCAAAGATGGCGGCTGTTGTCCTCACTGCGATCCCTCTGGTTGTTCTCTACTTCTTTACGCAGACGTTCTTCACCTCAGGGGTCATGATCGGTGCGATCAAGGGGTAGGACCTCTCGTGGTGAGAGGTCTTCATATATGTTTCATACAATCCAAAAGGAGGATACCTATGAAAAAAATGCTAGTAGTGCTGACACTTGCCCTACTTATCGTGAGCTCTCCCCTGTTTGCACAGGCACAGGCTGAAAGCAAGGCTGAAATCAAGGTGCTTGCAGCAGTGACAGGCGGAAAGGATGATGCAGAGAACAAGCTTTTTGAAGAGGCGATGGAAAAGGGAACAGGGCTGAACATCACTTGGGAGAAGGTTCCTGCAAGCTATGACCAGGTCCTGATGCAGAAGCTAGGGGCTGGGGAGGCATATGACCTGATCTACCTGAACCAGTTCCAAATGTATACCCTTGCCAAGCAGGGAGCCCTCATGGACATCACTGACTGGATCAACAACTCTGCAGTCTACAAGGAAAATGTAGATCGTACAGAGCTGGATAAAATCCAGTACAACAAGAAGTACTATGCAGGCTTCAACAAGCTGGAGGTGTTCCCTCTGGTCAATGTCAACAAGGCGATCACCGATAAGGTCGGCATCAACTTGGACAGTCTGAACAGCCTCGAGGCCTATTACCAGATGCTCAAGAAGGTAAAGGCCTACATGGAGAACACCATGGGTCGGAAGCCATACTACCCATTCTTCGTCTACATGCCCGACATCTGGGACATGCAACCCTGGTTCTCCTCTGTAGGACTGAGGAGAGGAGTGTTCCTTGATGCCAATGGCAAGAAGTACGCCCCGTATGTGGATATGAAAGCCAAGCCCGTATGGGAATGGCTGGCAAAGCTCTACAAGGAAGGCCTGATGGATCCTGCTTCCTTTACCGGAAAGACTGGGGACATGAGAAGCAAGATGTGGCAGTCCCAGGACATTGTCATGGATTCTGACTGGGCGGCTTGGACCGGCTTGTACAACAACAATGCAAGAAGTGCCGGTACCTATCCGGACAAGGTCAATGTGGTCGGACTACCCGGTATCAAGGGCCCAAGCGGGAAATACTATATCGAGCAGGGTGGAGCATCACTATGGGCGATCCCATCCAATGCGAAGAATCCCAAGGAAGCCTTCAAGATACTCGAGTACATGGCAACTGCAGAAGGGGGCTTGCTTCTCTCAGCTGGAATTGAGGGCAATGACTACAATATGGTGAATGGCAAGATTGAGTACACCGAGCTTGGGCTGAAACATGCCAAGGACCATGGAGCCCCGTTCCCCATCTCCACCAAGTTCGATCTCGCGAAGCTAGGTACGATGAACCCTGGTGTGCTAGAGTCTGTAGCCATAGGAAAGAGAGCCGATGTCGAAGTGGAAACCATGGGCTATGCCAATGGGGAGCTGGACACCCGAAAGTACTATGATATCATGTCCAAGTGGATGAGTGACTGCATCATGGGCAAGACTGATGCAACCACCGCTATCAAGGGTGCTGAAAAAGAGCTCAGGGCCAACAAGATCATTGACTGAAGCAGTGAATGAAGTGTGTAAGGCAGGGCGCAGCACAATGTGCTGCGCCTCTTTTCAAGAGAAGATACAAGAACATTCACGAGATACGATGTAAAGAGGAAAGGAAGATTGATCGATGAAAGAACTCACCCTTACGAGAACATTCGACAAAACCGAAACCAAGCAGTATCTTACCTTACCCTTCGAAGTGCCTCAGCACACTGAAAAGATAGAGGTTACCTACTCCTATGTGAGAAATACGATCACAAGTACAGAATTCGGGATACAAACTACTGAAAGCAACATCATTGACCTTGGCCTTGTCGATGCACATAAGAAGCTAAGGGGCTGGTCAGGCTCAGACAGGACATCAGTCTTCATCAGCGAACACAGCTCAACACCAGGATACAAGAGGAAGGCAATTGAAGCGGGAAGCTGGGCAGTGGCTCTGGGTGTCTACAAGGTGGAAGAGAGTGTAACAGTAACGGTGCACATAGTGATTGTCCCCAAACAGACATCCTGGCTCTGTGGGGATCTGCACATGCACACCCTCAACAGCGACGGTTGGTACAGCACTTCCCAGGTCATTGAGTACGCAAAACAAGCAAAGCTTGATTTCATCGCCCTTACTGACCACAACAACACCGAACAGAACAAGGAGATCGGCAACCCTGAAGGCATAACAGTACTTCCGGCGATGGAGTACACCAACTACCGGGGACATGCCAACTTCTTCTTTACCAATCCATGCACCGATCTTGCAACCAGTCCCCTGTCCAACACTACCGAGGAAATGCTGGACTTATTCAATGAAGGCAGAGAGGCTGGGGCTACCATCTGCCTCAACCACATAGCCGATGATGGGTGCCCATGGCTGTTTGGATTTGAAGATGTTCCCTATGACGTAGTGGAGATCTGGAACGGCTTCATCAAACCTAGCGACCATAGGGCCAGAGAGTGGTGGAACACAAGACTTTGTGAAGGAAAGAAGATCCCTGCAGTCGCAGGATCCGATACCCATCATATCCGAGTGGGCCGGTCCTATGGCTGCCCATGCTTGTGGGTATATTCCCTGTCAAAAAGTCCTAAGGACATCCTACAGGCAGTCAAGGAGGGACGTTCGTTTTTGGCGAGCTCTCCTGATTCCGCCCTGTTGGATCTCCATCTGGGACAATGGGGTCTGGGTGATGAAGCTTTGTTCTCTGAAGGATTGGTAGGTACTGTTTCCATACAGAAAGCAAAAAAGGGGGATGTTCTCTCCCTGATAAACCCTGATGGGGTTTCCCAAACATGGACCCTTGCCCATGATGGGGATTTCAGATACTCCTTCCCCGTGGAAAAGAAACTCTTCTACCGGGTGGAGCTCTATCGGACAACCCTAGGCATATCTCTTCTGGAAGCGATGACCAACCCTGTATACCTTAGGTAAGACGGGGCTTCGCTGAAGATTCGCGCTTCACAAAGGTGAAGGGAAGGGCAATATTCACATTCATGTGGTTTTTGCTGGCAATAAGTGAGTGCAACAGGGCTACAGAGGTCTGCCCCATCTCAGTAAGAGGCTGTCGGACCGTGGTGAGGCTTGGTATGGTAAAGGATGATATTTCGATGTCATCAAAACCAACGACCGACACATCGTCAGGAACTGAAAGACCCATATTCTTGAGATGCCTGATGGCACCCAGGGCAAGTTCGTCTGTGATGGCAAACAGGGCTGTAAAACGGATATTGCGATCCATGAGCTTCTTCATGCCATCGAGGCCGTACTGTACGCTATAGGACTCGACAAAGGCTACCTTGTCCTCATCATAGGCTATGCCAGCCTTTGCCAGTGCATCCTTATATCCTTTCAGACGCTGAATACCAAAAGAGTACTTGTTGCTGCCGATGAGACAGATATCCCGGTGTCCAAGATTGATGAGATGCTCGACTGCCGCAACTGCGGCCTCACCCTCACTGATATGGATGGAGGTCGCCTCAAGCTCCTCCTTTTCAAAGGTTGCCAGGACGGTAGGAATATTGTTCTTTTCCAGATATTCGTGAAATTCTGGCATTGCGATCTCATGCAGGAAGATGACACCATCGAGACGTTCGCCTTTGAGCCTGCGTAGGCAGGCCGCCTCTCCCACAGGACCGACTGCTGAGAAATACAGGCTCGAGCGATAGCCGAACTGATGCAGATGACGCTCTATATCAGAAAACAGCTGGCGCTGGAACATGTTGAACCCTTCAGGAATGATGATGGCCACCTTGAAGGTCTGCTTCAGGACCATGTCGCGGGCGGCTCTGTTTGGGACATAGCCTGTATTTTTCACAGCCTGCATTATCTTGGCACGCTTATCGGGGCTTACACAGTCCTTACCGTTGATGACGCGAGAGACTGTTGAGACAGAAACCCCTGAAAGCTCTGCAATATCCTTGATACTAACCATGAACAAAACCCTGACCTTTTTTCAAATCTGCATGCATACTACCCTAAAGATGATTTGAAACGCAATATTCAATCATAGGAACGTTTTCAATACCATAATAGCCTCAACAGCCCTTTCATAGGTGGAAAGAGGGGAAAGCTCACATGCCACAACCCCTTCATAGCCAAGGGTCTCTATCCCCGAAAGAACAGTACTGTAATTGATCTCACCTGTCCCAGGCTCATGACGGCCTGGGTTGTCCGCTATATGGATATGACCGATGTGCTTCTGGTTCTGGGCAAAGACAGAGAGTAGATTCCCGCTCTCTATCTGCATATGATAGAGGTCATACAGCACTTTGACAGCAGGAGAGCCCACTGCCTCTACAACCTCGACTGCGTCGGCGATGGTACGCAGCAGATTCCCCGCATGGTCGACCTGGATGTTCAGGGGCTCAAGGACGCAGGTAATCCCAGCCTCCTGGGCATAAGGAGCGAGGCGGGAGAGCGTCATTGCCATGTTCATATAGAGACGATGGACTGACCTTTCAGCATACCTGTCCACTACCTTTCCACCCTCCCCCAATGCATTGGAATGCAGGACGATGAGAGGAGACCCTACGAGGATGGCAGCTTCAATAGCCCGACGGGCATACTCGACATACCCCTTGCGATGGGAGTCGTCACAGAGGGAGAAAGATGGGCCATCACCGGAAAGGGAGCTGACGGGAAGGCCTAACTCCTTGCAGAGGGAAGCGATCCTCTTCAGATCCTTGCCTTCTGGTGACCAGAACTCCACAGCATCAAAGCCTGACTGCTTGGCAAGGGAAAAACGATCATAGAAGTCCACATGGGTTCCTAGCATCTCAATGTTCGCTGAAAAACGAAGCATACCCTACTCCTTGGTGAGCGTCACCATAGCATACAATGAAAATCACCTGTATTTGAAAACGTTATCAGTAAGTATGGTGACACCGAATCATACAATTGTCAAACATTACTTGGGCAAATGGCACATTCCCACCTCCAAATGATCAAATATTCCATCCATTTTCATCAAATGGCTATAATTTTTCCACATGATAGTATATCATTTATCTGATATGCAAACACATGTTACTCCTTGTATGGATGAAAAATGTGAGGCATGCTCCAGGGTGCAACGTCCACAATTAGGAAATGACAAGATGGTTACAATAAAAGATATTGCAAGAAAATTGGATTTGAACTTTTCAACGGTCTCCCGAGCGCTCAACAACAAGGCCGGGGTCAGCGAAAAAACCAGGAAGCAGGTCGTTGATACTGCAAAAAAGATGGGCTACAGACCCAACACCATCGCAAGGGGCCTTGTCAGCAGGTCGACCAAGACAATTGCCGTTATTTTTCCTGACATTCTCAACCCAGTGTTTGGAGAGATAACTACTGGAATCATTGAAACTGCAAATGAGAATAATTACGACGTCTTCCTCTGCATAACAAACTGGGATAAGGACAAAGAGCTTCATTTCATACATGCAGTACAGCAGAAACAGGTCGACGGCATCATCATCAACTTCATTGACAATGACAATGCGAGTTTTTTCGAAAAGAACTCAATTCCAGCTGTAGGATTTGAAAGCTGGCTTGCAACGAAGAGCATCAGCTCTGTCAGTACAGACAACTTCAAAGGTGGCTACCTTGCCGCCGAACACCTCATACAGAGAGGGTATACCCGTCCTGCAATAATCAGTGGCCCCACCAGTTCTTCAGCCGCATTGGAAAGGAACGAAGGCTTCACGCAAGCATGTCGTGACCACAACATTGATTTTGACCCATCCAGAATCTGTGTGGGTCGTTTTGACATCACCACCGGATATGAACAGACGAATAGGCTGTTGAAAGAACACCCTGAGATTGACTCCATCTTTTCAAACAATGATGTCATCGCATTGGGTGTCCTCGATTATCTGGATGAGAAGAGTATCCAGGCGGGAAAGGACATTGGGGTGATCGGATTTGACAACATCAGGTTTTCAAGCCTTCGCCAAATCCAACTCAGCAGCATCAACCAGCCAAAAGATGGTGTGGGGAAGATTCTAGCCAACCAATTGTTTGAACAGATAGAAAACACCAGACATCATATTGAAGATCCTCCCAGGAGGATCTTGCTGGAACCTACCCTCTTCAGCAGAAGGACCACCGAAAAACCATGAGCACCCCTTCGTAGGAAGAGGTGCCCATCATGCACAGCAGTATGTCTGCTTATCTGTTCTTTTCAACCAGAGCAGCAAGGTCGGCTCCCCTGAGCCCGCATGCATTGAGTATATAGTCGTAGTCGCCAAGCTTCTGGAAGGCATCGCCGAGGCTTGCCATAATCTGGCGCGGGGCATTGGCGAACTGCGCCTTGTACTCAGCGACAGCACTACCCAACCCTCCGATGGAAGTATGCTCCTCTACAGTCAGGATCAGGGAGTTGTCCCTAAAGACAGAGTCCAGCATCTCAGTGTCAAGGGGCTTTATCGTATGCATGTCGATGACACGTGTGGATATTCCCTTTCCCTCCAGGATCCTTGCTGCTTCAATGCCCTCGGCAAGCAGGGAGCCGGTGGTTATGATAGCCACCTCCTTTCCTGGCTTGTACTCGATGGCCTTGCCGATCGTAAACTCGAAATCATCAGGATAGAGGACAGGAAAGCCCGAATCCCCGGTCAGGCGTATGTAGACAGGCCCTTCGTAGTCTGCTGCAGAGCAGATCGCCTTATATATCTGGTGAGGATCTGAGGGGCATATGATGGTGAAGTTGGGTATGGCACGGACAACTGCAATGTCGTCCATTGCATAGTGCGTATTGCCCAGGGGCCCGAAACGCACCCCGGCCTCTATGCTTATCACCTTTGCATCCAGGTTCATATACCCCAAGGCCACACGCATCTGCTCAGCACATCTCATGGGTACTATTGCGGCAATGCCGACAGCGAAGGGAACCAATCCCTCAACGGCCAGGCCGGCTGTAAAATCAATGAGGTTCTGCTCGGCGATCCCCACATCGAAGAACCTCTCAGGATAGGTATCCTTGAACTTTGTCAGCCGGGCTGTAGGGGTCAGGTCTGCTGTCAAAACGCATACCTCGGCCTTCTTTGCAGCCAGCATCTCCAGTGAAGCGCTCATTGCATTCCTATGTCCTAGCTTTGACCACTCTTGCAGTATCTCTTGTGTTAGTTTTTTCATCATCATCCTCCTTATGCCTTATCCAGGTCAGAGATAGCTTGTTCATACTGCTCCTGATTCATAGAACGGGCATGCCAATTCAGGCTGTTCTCCATGAAGGAGATGCCTTTTCCCTTTACCGTGTTGGCCACAATGACATGGGGCTTCCCATCATGAGAAGCCTTCATCGCAGTGAGGGCCTGTAGGACTGAAGCGATGTCATTGCCGTCTGCAAGCTCAACGACGTCCCACCCGAAGGCTTTCCAAACTGAGACGATATCGACATCCATGATGTCCTTGGTCTTTCCTGCAAGCTGGACTCCGTTCCTGTCCACAATGGCTACAAGGTTGTCAAGCCTGTTCTGCCTGGCATTCATGGCAGCTTCCCAGACAATGCCCTCATTGCACTCGCCATCACCAAGCAGGCAGAACACCGTATGTTTCTCGTCTTTGACCTTAGCGGCCTTAGCCATGCCGCAGGCTATGGCAAAGCCATTGCCCAGACTCCCTGAGGAGACCTCTATCCCATACTGCAGATTCCTGCAAGGATGGCCTGCAAGGAAACTCCCGTCACCCTTGAAGGTCCTCATCGCCTCGCGAGGGATATACCCCCTCTCCACCAGGGCTGCATAATAGGCCAGGCAGGCATGTCCCTTGCTCTGCACGAACCTGTCACGGTCTGGAAGCAGAGGGTTGCCCGGATCATGGTGCATGATCTCAAGATAGAGAGATGCAACTATCTCGATGCATGAGAGGGCAGGCCCGAAATGAGCTCCACGATCCCCTGCTACAAACCCCATCTCTATGACGTCCCGCCTCATCTTCCTGGCCATAGCCTCGATCGAACGTACCGCGTCTTTTTCTGCCATATCTAATTCCTCCTACTGATTCACTGGCGACATACAGATTTCCCCTTTGGATACTGTCATGATGGTATTCTGAACAGATGCCCGCTGAACAGGCCCTCAGGTATCAGGGTCGCCTGGCGCCTCGCAAGCCGCACCAGGGCGTCAACATCAATACCCGATTCATACCCCATCCGGGTAAGCATATGGAGGACATCCTCCGTTGCCAGATTCCCTGACGCCCCCGGGGCATACGGGCACCCCCCCAACCCGCCTAGTGTGGATTGGACATTGAGCACACCCATCTCCACTGCGGCCAGGGTATTCACCATGCCCATGTTCCTGGTGTCATGGATGTGTATGTGCAGGTCAAGGTGGGGGAACTGGCGCTGCACAGCGGCCACTGTCGTGCGTACCTGCAGAGGGTCTGCAACCCCGATGGTGTCGCACAGGCAGACATAGCCCACCCCAAGATCCACATACGGCTTCAGGAACTCCACAACTTCCTGCTCTGACTTTGCCCCTTCAAAGGGGCAGCCGAATGTCGTTGCCAAATCCAGGCCGACGGCCAGGGAAGGACACTCTCTCTTTATGAGCACCAATTCCTCAAGCGACTGCCGGTGGGTCCTACTGATATTTGCCAGGTTGTGCTTCTCTCCCAAGGAGACCACATACGAGACAGTGGAAATCCCACTCTCCAGGGCAGTTCTCGCCCCCCTGAGATTGGGAACCAGGGCAAACAGTCCGAGATCGGGATACCTGGCCTTGCATCTGACAGCCAGCTCCTGGGCATCCTTCATCTGGGGGATTGCCTTAGGGCTGACAAACGAGGTTATCTGGATATGGGAGAGCCCTGCATCCACCAGGCCGTCGATTATTTCAAGCTTGTTCTCCAAGGGGATGTAGGTGGGTATGTTCTGAAACCCATCCCTCGGCCCCACTTCATAGAGGGTTATTTTTTTCATCTGGTCTCCTCTGACATGGTCCCTGTCTCCTGCAGTCTCTGATACCAGAGAAACGCCTCAAGCGGGAGCTGGGGGTGGTGCCCCCCTGAAGTATGTATCGCACGCTCCAGATAGGAAGAGAGAGCCTCCTTGTATTCCGAAGATGCACACACTCCGATTATCCTCCTAGCACGCTCCACATCATCCAAGCCCCTCACGTCAGCGACCCCATGCTCAGTTATGACGATATCAACATCATGCTCGTTGATATCCTGATGGGAGACCATCGGCACAATCGTGGAGATGGCACCTCCCTTTGAAAGGGATGGGAGCAGGACGACAGAGAGAGCGCTATTCTGTGCAAAGTTGGCTCCTCCCCCTATTCCGTTCACTACTCTGGTTCCCGTGATGTGGCTTGAGTTCACATTCCCATAGACATCAACCTCTATCCCAGTGTTCAGGGCTATGAGGGAGAGCCTGCTGATGATCTCGCTGCTGTTGGTGACCGAACCATTCCGTATCACCAGGGAGTCCTCTATATGGGGGAAGGAAGAGAGGATCCCTGCCACCCTCCCATTCATCCCAAGCCCCCCGGTTGAGAGAGAACGGGCTTTCCCACTCTCCAGCAAGGCCATCGCAGACTCACCGACTCCTCCACAGAAGAACTGGAGATCCTTGAAACCGGTGTCCTGAAATCCTGTCGTGATGGAATCGGCGATGGAGCCGAATCCTGTCTGCACAGGAGGCAGGTACCCCTTGAGACCGCTGTACTCGACTTCCAGGAAATTGAACAGGTTCTGAGCTATCAGGGCACTGCCCCCTGTAGCATTGTACAGCTCTGTCGAAGTCTCTGGGATATCAGTCTCAACGATGGCCACAATCTTCCTGTGGTCAAAGGGAATTCCCTTCACTCCGATCCTCTGCTCTGCCCTGAGCAGAGGGATCGGCTGGGTCAGGGGAGGGGCCTGGACGATATGGATGTCGTGCAAGGAGGCGAGTCTTTCACTCTGGGCCCTATTGATCTCGATGATGATCCTCTCGGCTGCCTGCATCAGGATATCGAGCATCCCTATCGCATTGGTAGGGATCAGATTCCCCTCTGCATCAAAGCCCAAGGCCTCGACGACAAGCAGGTCGATGGGGCCGAACGAATTGTTCCTCAACAGGCGCGGCATCCGATTCATCTGCTGCTCCACATATCGGACCTCACCCTTGTTGACAAGGGTGCCCAGGGCCTTGTGGGCGACCATAGGCGCTCTTTTGGTGAGCAGGCCTACACTGCCCAGCCGTTCATCCACCCAAGGAAGGTTAGCTCCCGTGGTAAGGCTGATACCAAATGCATCCCCGGCCATCTTGCGCTCTCTCAGAGCCTCCACTACAGCCTTGGGATACCCTGCCCCTGAATAGCCACCCATCGCAACGTGCATGCCATCGGTGACCAGAGAAGCGGAATCCTCAGCGGTAGCCCTATATTTTTTGAAGGTATCCTGTAACACACTATGCCTCTTATCCTTCCATCGGCGTGAATCCGGCGAAAAGCTCAGCGTCCGTCGGCTTGTAGTAGGGGATTTCACTGATCACCCAGGTATTGTTCATGTAATGCTTGAGGGTGATATTCTCCGAAACGATATTTCCTCCCCAGGTCCCGCACCCCAAGGAACTGGTGAACGGCATCCCGCTTGTCCAACTCCCTGTGTTTGTAGCGGCCTGGCTCTGGTTGACCACAACCCTCGTCGTATAGGTCCCCAGGGCGATAGTGTCCACGACATCCCTATCTTTTGAGAACACGCCACAGGAGTGCCCGGCACCCGAATACGCATGGTTCTCATTGATGATCCTCACAGCATCAGAGGCACCGTCACTCTTATAGACAGCAGTCACCAGGGACATCTTCTCACCACTGAAAGGGGAGCTCTCACCTGTCTCACTCTCCTCCACCAACAGCAGCCTCGTGCCCTCAGGCACATCAAGGCCTGCAATGGTGGCGATATTGGTCACAGGGGAGGCGACGATGTCCCTGTTTATGACATGGTCGGCTGGCCATGAGGGCCATATGGCTTTCTTGAGCTTCTCCTTCTCATCCTTGTCCAACAGGTGGGCCCCGGCTTTCCTGAACTCCTGGAGCATCGGCTCATACACCTGCCCATCTATGATGACGCTGTTGTCGCACGAACATCCGGCTGCAAGGTCGAATGTCTTGCTTGCGATGATCTTCGCAGCCGCATCAGGCAGGTCGGCTGTCTTGTCGACATAGATGATGGCGTTGCCGGCTCCGACTCCGTAGGCAGGTGTCCCTGAGCTATAGGCCGCCCGTACCATCGGCTGACCTCCGGTGGCTATCACCAGGTCACACTGTCTCATCAGTTCCTCTGTGATGGGTACTGAGGGCTCCTCTATGGCAATGAACAGATCCTCTGGGGCTCCGTACTTCTTCATGACGGCCCTGATGAGGTCCACGGTTTTCTTCGTAGTCCTCTTCCCTCTGGGGTGAGGGGAAAAGATAATGCTGTCACGGGCCTTGACGCCAAAGATGGCCTGGATGATAGGGTGCATCTCAGCCTGGGTGCTGGGGACCAGGGAGCCGATGACTCCGACAGGCTTTGCAATGCGCACAAGCCCTTTCTCTGGAATCTCCTCTACAATGCCGACAGTCTTGGCATTCTTCACATCATAGTAGACTCCACGGCACTTCTCCTTTACCTTGATCTTCTTGGATTCGACATCCCCAAGACGACACTCAGCAAAGGAGAACTCGCTCAACTCATCGACAAGCTCCTCATCAAGGACGATTTCCCACGTAATTGCAGCTGCGAGTTTGTCGACCTGCTCCTGTGAGAATCCTTCAATGATGGCCTGGGCCTTTCTCGCCCTGTCCATCAGGCTTGCAATATATTCTTCAGTGACCACTTGTTTTGCATCCATCTTTCTCTCCTTTTCTCATGATCTCTGCCAAGGATATCCCTTGCTTTCACATCGGTATACATTTACGCATACGTTTGCTTTTTGTCTGAAAAAAATTTGCCTGTTGCTCCTTCTTCTGCTACATCCAATTCCAGCAGAAAAAGGAACAAAGCAACCTAAAGGCGCATCACGGCTCAACCTGATAGAGAACAGGCGCCCTGTCTTCCCTAAACATGGCTAACATCTCATGCACATGGTTCTGTAGTACACTCTCCACCTCAATGGTCTTGATGCTATGGCGGTCATCATGCCTCTTCTCTTTGCTGATGGCATGTATCTGTTCCAACCAATCAACACACATGTCCGGTGGAACTATGCTTGTATCCAGGATCAGGTCAAAGTCAGCAGTGTTAGCATAATTAAACCTGAAGTCAGACTCTACAAAATGTCTTCGTACCTGGTCATTGTGTTCGACAATCTCCCTAGCTTCCACCTCACTGATCTGTCTCTGCTCCATAACCCGCTTTATCCTGCAGTTGAGGGGAGCTGTGATCCTGACATTGATGACATCAGAGTAGCTGTTGAGTAGGCCAAAGCTGCCTCGTCCTGCAATGACCACATTATCCTGTTGAGCGACTGCCATAATTGCAGTAGCCAAAAACTTGATCGTGCTATCCCTATATTCATCGAGAAGATCCCACATGTTAGGAATCGTATCGTAGATATTGTCAAACTTGCTGAATCCGTACTCTCTCATGATTTGTGACAGACATTGCTTGTCGACATAATCATAGCCAATCCTCTCTGCAAGTTTCCGACCTACATAGGTTCCCATGCTTCCGAGCTTACGTGAAATTGTGATAACTGCCATCTCATTCTCCTACATGCAGTACAGATAGAGGGGGATGTCTACCATCTAAGCCCCTCCATCCTCCTTGCTGGATTTATTAGTGACGCCTCTGCTTTCTCGCATCGATCAGAACAGCCACTACGATAATTACACCCTTTACGATCTGTTGCCAGTATGCATTGACACTGAGAAGATCCATACTATTGTTCAACACACCAATGATAAGGGCTCCGACAACACAGAAGGGAATGGAACCCACACCACCACTGAGGGATGTCCCTCCGATGACGGTGGATGCAATGGCATCCAGCTCATAGGAGACACCATAGGTCGGGTTACCGGCAGAAGTTCGTGCGGTAAGTAAGATTGCAGATACAGCTGTCAGCAGACCTGCGAATGCATATACCTTCACCAAGGTCTTCTCAACATTGATTCCACAAATTCTTGCAGCCTGCTCATTACCACCTATGGCAAATACATGGCGGCCGAACTTTGTCCTGCTGAGAAGAATATGGGCGAGAATACCCATAGCGATATAAATCCAAATGGGAATGGGAATACCGATGATCCTTCCTGTTCCAATAAACGTAAAGGAATCCTTCAGATCCCCAACAGGACGTCCACCAGTAAACAAGGCAGCGGCACCTCTTGCAGCTGTCATCATGCCCAAGGTTGCGATAAATGGGGGAATCTTCCCAAATGCAAGCAACGAACCGTTGACAGACCCCAGCAAAAACCCAAGAAGGAGAGCTACGGCAATACCCACTACAATGGGAACCACAAAGCTCAAAGGCTGATCCGGGTTTACTGCGTTCTGACTGAGACTCGCTACCACAACAGAGATCAAGGCGATCATGGAACCGCTGGAGAGGTCAATTCCACCGGTGATGATGGCGAAGGTGACACCCATGGAGACAATACCGATGATTGATACCTGCCTGATTACATTGGTGACGTTTCTCATGGTACGAAATGCAGGTGATACTATCGACATAAGAATGCACAAAGCTACAAAAATCACGACTATGCCATATTTGCTCATGAAAGCTCCAAACGAGAGCCCCATAATTTGTTTCTGTTTGATCATTGTTCCCTATCCCCTTTCTTTTACAAAGATTCGCCTGTGGCTAGTTGTAATATTTTTTCTTGAGTTGCATCAGATCTGAGCAATTCACCAGAGTACGCGCCCTCATGCATGACAATTATTCTATCACTCATGGAAAGAATTTCCGGCATTTCCGACGATACCATAATGATACTCTTGCCAAGCTTGGCCAATTCGCCGATAAGACGGTGAATTTCCGATTTGGCTCCAACATCAATGCCTCTGGTAGGTTCATCGAGAATGAGAATTTCAGGAGTTGTCAGCAACCACCTGGAAATAAGCACTTTCTGCTGATTTCCTCCAGATAGGTTTTTGATCAGCTGCTCAAGACTCGGGGTCTTGATAGCAATCGCCGTCCTCTGGGATTGGCAATCCATATTGATCTTTTTGTTATTCAGCAACCCATGCTGAAGATAATTGCTAATGTCAGGCATTATCATATTGTCTTTTACAGAAAGCTCAGGGAAAATACCTGTTGCTTTCCTATCTTCTGTGACAAACGCTATGCCATTTTTAATGGCATCATTTGGTTCATTAATGATTACTTTGACACCATTTAGATAGATTTCCCCCGATTCGGCAGGTCTATACCCGAATATGGCCTCCATAAGCTCAGTTCTTCCGGCACCCATCAAGCCTGCAACACCAAGGACCTCCCCCTTTCTCAGAGAAAAGCTAATGTCCTTGAACTTCTTGGCGAGGGTGAGGTTTTTCACCTCGAGAATCACATCTCCGATATCAGCATGTTCCTTGTGAAAGAACTCTCTCATCGAACGGCCAACCATCATGCTGATCAGCTTGTCTTTCGTAAAATTCTCGATGGTATCGGTGCCGATGTACTCACCATCACGAAGGATAGTCACTTCATCGCAGATTTCAAAAATCTCATCCAGCTTATGAGAGATATACACGACCGCAAGGCCTTTCTTATCTCGCAAATTCCTGATAATGGCATATAACTTGTCTATTTCCTTTTCAGTCAGGGCGGAGGTAGGTTCGTCCATAATGACAAGGTCTGCATTGTAGGAAACGGCTGTAGCGATTGCAACAAGCTGAGCATTCGCTATGCTTAGATCACTCATCATCATTGCGGGGTCAATATCAATATCAAGTTCGTCGAAAAGTGCCTGGGTCTCCTTAACCATCTGTTTCTGCCTGATAAGCTTCAAGCCTCTGCTTGATGTCAGTTCTTTCCCTAAAAACACATTGCTGGCAACAGTCAAATTCAGTACAGGGCTAATTTCCTGAGGGATCATACTGACACCCTTCCTGATGGCATCACTGGGACCCTTCACTACATACGGGCTCCCCTTGAAAATCACTTCACCCTCTTCAGGAGTGTAGATGCCGTACAGAATTTTCATCAGAGTTGACTTGCCTGCTCCGTTTTCGCCCATAAGAGCATGTACAGTTCCTTTTTTTACAGTAAGGTCAACATTCTTTAATGCTTTGACTCCAGGAAAGGATTTAGAAACCTGTCGCATCTCCAATACATTTTCAACACTCATAGTAGCTCCCGTTACGTATCCACTGCTAGGACTTATGAGGGGGAGAGAAGTCATCTCCCCTCCCCCTAGCACATTATTACAACTGTACAGGCAATCTTACTTGTAGTTTGCCACATTCTCGGTTGTCACAGTTTCGAAAGGAATCCAGTCCCATTTCTCTACCTTGTTTCCCTTTATCAGATCATATGCAGCCTTGGCTCCGTTGTAGCCCTGGGCATTCATATTCTGGAATACAGTCACATCAAGGCCCTTGCCCAGATATTCAAGTGCATCGGGAGTGGCATCAACACCAGCGATGATGATGTCCTTGTCTTTCATACCTGCACCCTGTGATGCAAGAATTGCACCAATGGCCATTTCGTCATTGTTACAGCAGATTGCATCCAGACCGGTGCTTCCACTCTGCAACCAGTTCTCAGCAATCGTCATACCCAGAGCTCTGTCCCACTTGCCTTCTGCACTCATTGCGATCTTGATGTTAGGATACTTGGCAAATACCTGCTTGTTACCTTCAGTTCTCATTCTTGCAGCTTCTTGGCCTAGAGGTCCCATGATGATGCCGACTGTACCGCCTTTAGGCTGCAGAGCTTCTGCTACCCATTCAGCTTGCAAAATACCAGCCTGGATGGACTCTGAACCGGTATATACATCAAATTCATTGTGGAATTCTTCTGCGGGCATTCTGTTTGCAATGACCAGCTTGACATTATCTTCCTTGACTTTGCGGAAAACAGGCTTCAAAGCTGAGATGTCCACGGGGACAATTACGATCGCATCGACACCCTTGGTAAGTAGGGTTTCAATCTGGTTCAGCTGTACGGCAGGGTCATCCTTTGCATCGGTCATAATGATCTCTACATCATCATGTTCTGCATCGAACTTCCGAATACCATCCTGCAGGTAGGTCTGACCTTTGTCAGCAAAGCTACTCATAGCAGCACCAATCCTGATGACACCCTTAGTTTCTGTTGCACCAGCAGCAGTGAGAGCCATGGGAAGTGCTATGATCATCAAGACAACCAGCGCGAAAACAATCCTTTTCTTCATAAAATCCTCCAATTTTTGTATGTATTACTACTAGGAGTAATATTCTTATCCAGCATACCAAACGTTTGCTTAATCTCTATTATACCTCACATTTGGCATTTGTCAAACATTTTATCGAAACGTTTTCAGTTTTTTCTGATTTGTAAGGATAATGGGTTCATTCCATACCAAAACTGTAATCAACCATCACCAGATAATTGCCAGTAAAGTCTTGAAAAACAGTAAGTTAAAAATATACCTTTCGTAATCTCTACGGGTAGAGATGCCTCACAAATTCTAAAGACCAAACCATATTCACTCCCAAAAAAGCTTGGTATTATTGGCTATCAGACATAGCTTTTTGGAGAAAATTATGACTTGTTTCAAGGTCATGCAAAGTCCCAAAGGTATCTCGGGGATCCCTCTCCTGCTCTACAGTCACCCAGTTCCGGTATCCTATCGTCTCCAAAGCTCGGAATATTGCATGATAATCGAGACACCCCTTGCCAATGGAACACATCACCTGCCTGTTACAGGCATCAAAGAAGCCCAAACCCTCACTCAGTGATTGCTCGTACACACCCCGGTCAATATCCTTGAAGTGGACATACTCAAGGCGCGACTGGAACCGCATCAAACTATTCGCCGGATCATCACCGGCATAGAAGAGATGCCCGGTATCCAAGCACAGACCTACATATGTGTCTTTACAATCATTGAGAACCCTTTCTGTCTCATCCTGATATTCGATATACCCTCCCGCATGGGGATGCACTACGGCTCTGATACCAAACTCATCCTTGGCAATCCTGGCTACCTGTGCAACATTTTCCACCAGAGCTTTCCAAGGCCTTGCTTCTAATCGCTTTGCGCGAGTAGGATGGCCAGCGGTGAGATTCCGATCGGGTTTCACAGCATCTATGACAACCAAAAACCCTCTCTCCTCTTGTACCTGGGACAGCAGGGAGCAGATGTTTCGTGTCTTCTCCAGCAGATATGCCGTATCTGCCGACTCAGAAAGGTTGTCATAGAGAGTACCAGCTGTTAATGCCAATTTTTTTGAGGCGAGTATACCCTTGAGAAGCGGAGCATCGGTAGGAAAGAAACCATAGGGGCCCAGTTCAATACCGTCAAATCCTGTCTGGGAGGCTTCATCCATAACCCTCTCCCAAGAGGGGTTGTCTTTGTTGGTTATGTCTTCAATCCCCCACGAACAGGGAGCGATGCCCAAAGGTATACTCATCATGACTTGCAAGATCCTCTTCGTTATTTGTACTCGACCCAGACCGAACCGTTGTCAGCAGATGCCACACAGTTCTCCAGGAATCTCACCCCTTCTATTCCGGCATCAATGCCAGGAAATACCATGGAAGCGAGTGTCTTCTGGTCGTTATTGTCCAGAGCCTTCATACCAAAAGCAAACTGGTTGTACAGATTTGCCCAGGATTCGAACAACCCTTCGGCATGACCGCCACCGATCCTGTCCATCGATACCATGAAGTCATCGGAATACAGGTATCCAGTTCCACGGTCAAGCAGTTGTTTGGGTTTGCCTTGCACCTCATAGACAAGCTGATTGGGGTGTTCGTCCCACCACTCGATGCTAGCCTTGGAGCCGACAACACGAATCTTCTGGTTGTGCGTGGAACCTGCGTTGACAGCACTGGCCCACATGTTGGCAACAGCCCCACCTTCCAGTTCGAGCAGAACAAAGGCATTGTCTTCAAGGGGAGCCCTGCTCTGTATGAAGCTCTGACGGCTGCACAGCAGTTTCTTGATCTTGAAATTGGGAACCATAAGCTCAGCCATATACAGATTGTGTGTGCCAATATCACCCAGCACATAGGTCGAACCGACTACTGCAGGAGAAACTCTCCACTTTGTACCCGGATCGTTCTTTTCGACCTCTTCGTTATGCCATCCATGGGCAAACTGCATGGCGATGACCCGAACTTCCCCAATATCACCATTCTCGATCATCTTACGAGCCTGGTGAACCATCTGGTGGCCTGTATACCCATAGGTGACACAGATGAGACGGTGGTGTTTTTCAGCAGTCCTTTTCAGATCCTCTGCCTCTTCAACCGTGAAGCAGAGCGGTTTCTCACAGATGACATGCAACCCTGCCTCAAGAGAGTCCTTACACATCTGGTAGTGGAACTTGTTGGGAGTCGCGATGGAGACAACTTCGATGCCATCTTCTCGTTCTTTCTCTTTTTCCAACATCACCTTATAGTCTGCATAGCATCTGTCAGGGGGAACCCCAATATTGGAACCAAATTCAACAGCCCTTTCTGCATTGATATCGAAGGCACCGGCAACGAGGGAAAAATTACCATCCCTCTTTGCACTTGCCCTATGGATATACCCAATCTGGCTGCCCCTACCACCACCTATCATTGCCCAGCGATAGGGCCTATCAAGTCGTCTCTCTTCATTATACATAGATTTGTTCCTTCTCAAAAATAACGCTTCATTCTTTGCAAGGCATCCGATGCGATCTCAAAAAGATCTGCTTCCCACAGCTTGTGGCAGAGGATCTCCCCAGAGTAATACCCGTCATAGCCGGTGGAGACCACCGCATCGATCCACTCCTTGACAGGAACTTCACCATCTCCAGGAAGAGCACCTCTCAAAAGGGTCTCATCAATCCAGGGTTCACCTTCGTTGACTCTGTATCCATCAGCAACATGCACACCGTAGATCAGATTTCTATCAAGTTTGGCGATCTGCTCAGGAGTTCCTCCCCTACTGGCCCAGAAATGCCAGAAGTCGATCACAAATCCAAAATTATCCATGGCGACAGCTTGGGAGAGCATCTTGTAGTGCTCGACCGAATGAATCGGTGTCCATGCAGCGCCCTCATATTGGAACCTGATATTTTTCCTTTTCCCAATCTCACAGATTTTCCTGATATTGGCAGCGGTAAGCTCGATATTCTTCTGTATCGATTGATCAGCAAGCTCCATAAAGGCATTGAGCTGTATAGTCGGACAGTCGATAGCTACAGCAACATCGACCAACTGCTCAGCCTTTTCCAATACTGCTTCAAAGTCCTTTTGGTTCTGGGTTTCCACACCACCGATGATATCGATGCAGTTCGCCTTCATCGTATGTTTGTCGAGTATCTTTTTCAGATCCTTTCCGGTAAACCCTGAAGCAAGGTATCTGTCAAGCTTATCAGTGTGAAGTTCCACTGCGTCATACCCTGCGCTTTTTGCACAGGAGATGTCAGTGGCAACATTGGAGTATCGGACAAGTAGTCCATGCAGAGAAAACAACATACTAACCTCCAGTTTTAGATATCAAGACCTTTTTTTATGAAAGCGCGGGCTTTCTGGGCATATTCCAGAGGGTCATAGAGGAAAGGATCCTGTTCGGCTTCCACAACGATCCAACCCTTATAGTCACTGTTCTTAATCACTTTGAAGACACCATTCCAGTCGACCATGTCCCCATCTCCAGGGACGGTAAATACTCCCTTTATGACCGAACCAACATAGCTGTAACGCTTAGGCCCCACTTCACTGTGCACAGCCTTGCGAAGATCCTTCAGGTGGATATGGGCTGTCCTGTCGATAAACTTCTCAAAACCCTCTACAGCGCTCTCTCCCGCATAGGTAAGGTGACCTGTATCCAGCAGGGCTTTCACCAGCTTCGGGTCTGTCATATCCATCAGTCGGGAATACTGCTCCAAAGTTTGAATTCCGGTACCCATATGGTGATGATAGGCTACTGTCATGCCCTTTTCCTGGGCTAGTTCACCAAGAATCTCCACCCCCCTAGCAATCTTCTCAAACTGCTCGTCAGTGAGCGTTGGGGTATTCTCATACAGGGGAGCGGAAAGGTCGCATTGCACGCTCAGTCCAACTTCACACACACCGATGATCTTTGTTCCAAGGGCATGCAAAAAGTCGCGGGTCTCAATGAACTTCTCAAGGGTAAAGGCTTGGGGTCTGGTGGTAAAGAAACAGCTGAACCACTGGTTGCATATCTCCAGATTCCTGAGTTTCAGTGCTTTCTTTAGGACAGTGAGATCACGGGGATACTTGTTCCCTATCTCACTGCCCTGGTATCCGGAGAGTGCCATTTCACTCAGACACTGTTGGTAGGTAATCTCCTTGCCCAGTTCTGGGGCATCATCATTGGTCCAGTTTATCGGCGCACATGCAAGTTTAATTTCATCTTTGTTGATCATCAGTAACCTCCTATTCCTCGTTTTCCTATCGTTTGCTATCCATTTGTCCTCTTCTACAAGAGGATATTTTCACATGGGGTACCTAGTACTGCTTTACTGTTGAAGACATCTTCCTAATCTTCTTTGCAGCTTCCACAACAGCAGGGTTGCTGGAAACTTCAGCTGTGCCGACTCTCCACCAAGCCTCATACCCTTCGGTCATGGTTCCAGGCAGTACCTTGATGTCGATGAGATTGAGTTTCTCAGAACTCAGTGTCTTCTCAAATGCTTCTCGTAGCTGCTCAATGGTGGAGACCTCATAGCCTTCCGCACCATAGGCCTTTGCCAATGCTGCAAAATCTATCTCAAGACATTTTCCTGTCAATCTGGTTGTCCCCTCTTCTCGTACCCTGAACTCATTTGCAAAACTGGGAATACCCTGGCTACGCTGCAAATTATGGATACACTGGAATCCATGGTTGTCAAAGAGAACAATGTTTATTTTTATCCCCTCCTGTAACGCGGTAACCAGCTCGGTGTGCAGCATCAGGAACCCCCCATCACCGACAAGGGCATAGACCTCTTTGTCCGGCTCAGCCAACTTGGCCCCGATAGCTCCTGCGATCTCATATCCCATGCAGGAAAAAGCATATTCGGCATGGTAGGAGTTGTGTGAATTGGTATTCCAAACTCTCTGGCAATCGGAGGGGAGGCTACCTGAGGCGGTTACCACTATTGAGTCAGGGCCAACCAGTTCAGTGCTCAACACCCCCAACACCCTCGACTGGGCAAGACCCTCTGCAGGCTCCAAGGAGAATAGCCGTGTAAGCTCTGTTGCCCACTCTTGTTTGGCCTCTGTTATTTCCCTGGCATATGAAGAGCTGTAGCCAACAGCCGACAAGCTCTCTGTGAGCTGACCCAAGGCGAGCTTTGCATCAGCGAAATAGGGTTCTGAACCCATTTTAAAGGCATCCATTTCGTTCACATTGATGGAGACAACAGCAACGTCCTCTTTGTAGGCAGATTTGCTGGAAGTGCAGAAGTCATTCATCCTTGTGCCGATACCCAGGATGAGGTCGGATTCCTTTGCAAGCCTGTTTGAGGCAAGGGTACCGGTTACCCCGGCCCCTCCCATATTGTATGCGAAGTCTGCAGCTATGGTGCTTTTTCCAGCTTGGGTCTCCCCAAAGGGAATGTTGAAGGCAGAACAGAAAGCTTCAAGCTCCTTGCCTGCTTCCGAATATTTGACCCCGCCACCACAGATGACAAAGGGACGCTTGCTGCCTTGGATCGTCTTGATGAGACGCTTCAGAGAAGAGGCATCGAGACATCGCCTCTGGTAGTAGTGCACACGCTTGGCAAAGAATTCCACAGGGTAATCATACGCTTCGCCTTGTACATCCTGAGGAAGACAGACTGTCACAGCACCTGTCTCTGAAGGGCTGGTGAGAACACGCATTGCGTTGATCATCGCACTCATCAGCTGCTCAGGCCTTGAGATTCGATCCCAATACTTGCTTACAGGCTTGAAGGCGTCGTTTGCTGTGACGTTATGGTCATAGCTCTGCTCAATCTGCTGGAGCACGGGATCTGGCTGCCGGGTACCGTAGGAATCACCAGGAAGAAACAGGACTGGGATTCTGTTGGCTGTGGCTGTTCCTGCAGCGGTGACCATATTCAAGGCCCCAGGCCCTATGGAACTTGTCACTGCCATGATCTCACGCCGCTTTTTTTGCTTGGCAAATCCCATGGCAATATGTGCCATCCCCTGTTCACTCTTTCCTTGTATGAATTGCAAGGAATGACTCTTCTCTTCGAGCGCCTCACCCAAACCGACCACTATCCCATGTCCAAAAATACCAATCACGCCCTTGACGTATTTGATCTCTTCACCATCATAGTTGACATATTGATTATCAAGGAACTTTACCAAAGCCTGTGACATTGTCAATCGTATTGTTTTCATAGCAATTCACCTTTTTCCTAAAGAATACAGAAGTAGAATGACTGTAGTTACACCGTTATACTTCTGTTCAATACTGCGATATGTAGTGGGAAATACACCCCTAGCAATCAAGCAAACGTTTTCTTTTTTTAGCAAATAAAAAGAGTTATTACCTTTACAATGCAAAGGCATGGGACCTAACGGCCCATACCTTCACTTGCGAAGACTCAAACATCCGGCCAAATCCTTGCATCAGGCTCACCAGCCCACAAATGCTGTTCTTCAAAGTCAGGGCCAAGATAAGGATTGCCTTCCAAATGGCGAATAATCCATAGGAAGTACATCGCATATCCTGGAGCTGCAACCTGGGGATGAACCAGATCCGGGGGTATCATCACCGTATCATCCTGCTCAAGACAGACACCCTGATCCCCTAGACGAAGAAGACCGAATCCGTTTTCCGGAAAGAATCTATAGAAATATATCTCAGGCTGGTTGTGGGAGTGGGAAGGGAATCCAGCCCACTTGCCAGGGTAATGGACATCCTCTCCAAGCATAAAGTTGGATTCCTTTGAGATAGATTTGTCAAGAATTGTCCTGACTAAACGTGTTCCTGTCTCACCCATCGTCCCAAGACCACGTGTCTCCTGGACTACGTCTTCCGGCTTATAGAAATGTGAAGCGAAGACTGTCTCATTCTCCGTCTTGTGCACAGATATCTCAGCTGAATCAGAGAGACACTCTATAGTAACAGAGACTTTTCTCGGGACATCCAATGTGTATGGGTTCTCATTAAAGATGGAATCCCGACTGATGGTTTCTTTCCTATCTTCCCATGACAGAACAATATGACCGCTAAAAAGAAGGAAAATCCTTTCAAGGTCATCATCACTTTTGTAGGTCTCACCCTGTTTCATCTTCAGCATACCAAAGCTCATGAGCATTTCGGGATGAGTTTCAGCAGAGACAATCTCTGTATATCCGTGATCAAAACCATTCGTATTTCTGATCTTACATTTGGCTTCCAAATCCATTACAGCCTCCTGTTTTCTTGGCGAGAAATGTGCTATTATAAAAAAGCAAACGTTTTCTCTTTTTTATACAATAAGGCCTTTTTTGCTATTTGTCAAATTCTTTTTACCAGTATTTTTTCTCGATGAGAATCAAAGCTGACGAAATATTCTCAACATAAAGGCGAAAACATGTCAAAAAGGTCTCCCTTTCACCCAAATGAAAGGAAATAACCCTTTACAAAACCTTTCCACGTTGTATACTCAAAGATATGGTAACGTTTTCATACTATAGGCAAATTGAAACCACTACCTAATGTAGTAACAACAGGAGATTGAAAACCATGAAGATTGGAATTATTGGTGCCGGAAGAATCGGACGACTGCATGCAGAGAACATTGCACGTTTGGTGCAACGCGTAGAGATTGTGGGTATTTCCGACGTCAACATGACTGACGAACTGAAAAACTGGGCAAAAGGCTTGGGCATAGGTCTGGTAACTGCCGATCCTAATGAGCTCATCAATCATCCTGACATCCAGGCCATCATCGTGTGTAGCTCCACCTCCACCCACGCAGACTTTACCATTGCCGCGGCAAAGGCGGGCAAGCACATCTTCTGTGAGAAGCCCATCGACCTCTCTGTGAAGAAGGGTCTGGAGGCCATCAAGACAGCTAAGGATCATAAGGTAAAACTCCAGCTGGGCTTCAACAGACGCTTTGACCACAACTTCAAGCAGGTCAGTGACCTCACCAAGGCCGGCAAGGTCGGCGATGTACATGTGGTGAAGATCACCAGCCGTGATCCAGAACCCCCAAACCCTGCCTATGTTGCAGTTTCCGGGGGAATATTCCTTGATATGATGATCCATGACTTTGATATGGCCCGCTTTCAGGCAAATAGCGAGATAGTGGAAGTCTTTGCAGTGGGAGCTGTCCTTGTCGATCCTGAGATTGGTAGGGCCGGGGATATCGATACGGCGATAGTCACCCTTAAGTTTGCCAATGGCGCCATTGGCGTCATCGACAACTCACGCAAGGCTGTCTATGGCTACGACCAGAGAGTTGAGGTATTCGGATCCAAAGGGGCGGCCAAGGCAGAAAATGACACACCAACCCGCGTCTCCCTCTCCACAGTGGAAGGGGTGACCTGCGACAAGCCCCTCTACTTTTTCCTGGAGCGGTATAAGAATGCTTTCGTAGATGAAATCTATTCCTTTGTTGAAGCGATTGAGAAGAATACTGACGTATTGGTCTCCGGTGTGGATGGATTTGAAGATATGGTGGCAGCCCTTGCTGCTGGGAAATCTCTCAAGGAGGGAAGACCGATAACCATTAAGGAAATGAAGAAGGAGTTAGGTGTATAATGCAGATGAGTCATAAAGGTCCGTTTATCCATGGGCATACAGAGCTGGTATCACGCAGTGGTGCCACCAGCGATATGATGATGAGCTTCGGCGTCCTCACCCTTACTAAGGGTGAGGAACATCACGACCCAAAAGGCAGTGGTGAAGAGCGCATCTGGTTGCTCAGCGGGGGCAGCGCCACCATCAGGTGGGGAAACGAATCACAGAAGATTGAGAGGGTCGACCTGCTGAATGCAGAACCCTGGGTGCTCTCTGTCCCCTCTTCAGTTGAGGTTACCATTGAGGCTGGCCCTGATGGGGCAGAGTTCTACCGCTGTGCAACCGACAACCAGACCCAGTTTGCCTCCCGCCTCTACACCCCTTCCGAATGCAAGAGCGAATTCAGAGGTGCGGGCATGATGAACGAGACCTCGACGAGGATAGTCCGGACCGTCTTTGACGATACGAACCGTCCTGAGTCAAACCTGGTCATAGGGGAAGTGATAGGAGTACCCGGCAAGTGGTCCTCCTATCCGCCACACCACCACCGCCAGCCTGAGATATACCACTACAGGGTATTCCCCTCACAAGGGTTCGGTATGTGCCTCATCGGTGATACGCCCCATGCAATACGTGACAAGGATACCATCCTCATCCATGAGGGTGAGGTCCATCCCCATGTCGCAGCCCCCGGCTATGCGCTGTGGTACCTCTGGGTGATACGGCACATTGAAAATGACCGGTATGGAATTCAGACAGTTCCCCCACAATACCAGTGGGTAACAGCACCTGATGCCCAGATCTGGGAACCAAAGAAAAATTAATACCAATAAGGAGTGCACTATGGCAACGATACGATTGACAATGGCACAAGCCCTTCTTCGATTCCTGGACAACCAGTATGTGATGTTCGATGGGGTTGAGACCAAATTTGTTGAAGGAGTATTCGGCATATTCGGACATGGATGTGTTGTCGGCTTGGGAGAGGCCCTTGCAGCAAAAGAGAATACCCTCCCCTTTTACCAGGCTAAGAACGAACAGGGCTCGGTGCATGCGGCAACGGCCTTTGCAAAGGAGAATAACCGTCGCAAGATCATGGCGGTGACCTCCTCCATAGGACCGGGAGCCTTGAATATGGTGGTAGGGGCGGGAACCGCCAGTGCCAACCATATACCGGTGCTCCTACTCCCAGGTGATGTGTTTGCCTCACGGCAACCGGATCCTGTACTCCAGCAGATAGAGACACCCCATGACTACTCCAATACCGCGAACGATGCATTCCGTTCGGTAAGCAGATATTGGGACAGGGTAAACCGCCCCGAACAGCTGATGACTGCAATGATCAACGCAATGCGAGTGCTCACCGACCCGGCAGAGACAGGAGCTGTAACGGTAGCACTTCCCCAGGATGTGCAAGGTGAAGCCTTCGATTATCCTGTCGAGTTCCTTGAAAAACGAGTTCACCATATCGAGCGTCGCCTCCCCACGCCCTCTCAACTAGAGAGAAGTGTAGAGGCTATAAAAAAGGCTAAAAAACCACTTATCATCCTTGGTGGTGGAGTCCGCTACTCTGAAGCAGGTGAAGAACTGAGCAAATTTTGCAAGGCTTTCCACATCCCCTTCGGGGAGACTCAGGCTGGAAAGGGAACCATCCTCTGGAATGATCCTTACAACCTCTCTGGCATTGGAGTCACCGGCAGCCAGGCTGCAAACCGCCTTGCCAAGGAAGCTGACCTCATCCTGGCAGTTGGGACGAGGATGGGTGACTTCACGACCTGCTCGAAGTGGCTGTTCCAGAATCCTGAGGCAGTATTCCTCTCCATCAACGTCGCCAGCTTCGATGCCTACAAGCTGAACAGCATACCCATTGTTGCCGATGCAAAGGCGACCTTGGCCTCTTTAACAGAAAAGCTCAGAGCCAGCAAGTACCGCTCACAATGGGGCAAGAGGATTGAGGATGAGAAGGCTCTCTGGAACAAGGAGGTCGAGCGCATCTTCAGCGAAGAGCTTCCAAACGCCCTCTCCCAAGGGCGCGTCCTTGGGGAACTCAATGACCGTCTGCTCCCCCCTGACACCATTGTCGTATCGGGTTCCGGCTCAATTCCCAGTGACATGCAACGCATCTGGAGGACAAGAAAACAAGGCACCTATCACATGGAGTATGCCTTCTCCTGCATGGGCTATGAGGTGGCGGGGGCTCTGGGGGCAAAGATTGCCCATCCTGACAGGGAGATCGTTGCGATCATTGGTGATGGTGCGTATACCATGCTCCATACAGAACTGCTCACCTCCATCCAGGAGGGAAAGAAGATCATCGTTTATGTCTTGGACAATGCCGGTTTCCACTGCATCGATAATCTGCAGAATAGCCAAGGCATCGTGCACTACGGAAACGAGTGGAAGAGACGCGAGGACAGCACAGGCAGGCTTACAGGAAAGTCCCTCTCTGTCGACTATGCACTCAATGCACAGAGCTGGGGAGCTGCAGGCTTTACAGCCTCCACGCTCGAAGAGCTCAAGGATGCGACCGAAAAGGCTCTCAAGGAAGAGAGGTCGTGCGTCATCCATGTACATGTGGCACCCAAGTCCATGACCAGTGGGTATGAGTCCTGGTGGAGAGTGGGAACTGCTGAGGTCTCCAGCAACCCAGAGGTGGTTGAAGCCTGGAAAGAACTGCAGACAGAAATAGAAAAAACACGAAAATTCTAAAGAGGATGAGAGAGATGAGCGATCAGAAGATTTTACTGGGCATAGCCCCCATCGCTTGGACAAATGATGACCTGCCTGAACTTGGAGGGGAGAATACCTTCCAACAGTGCATCAGTGAAATGGCACTTGCTGGCTTCAAAGGCTCAGAAGTGGGAAACAAGTATCCCAAAGATACGGAAGTGCTCAGGAAGGCCCTCAATCTGAGGGGCCTTCAGATCTGCAATGCTTGGTTCAGCATGTTCCTTACCAGCCAGAGCTACGAGCAAGTTGAGAAGGATTTCATCGCACACTGTGACTTCCTCAAGGCGATGGGAGCCAAGGTGGTCGGGGTAGCCGAACAGGGCAACTCGATCCAGGGCAGACAGGATCTTCCGGTCTTTGATGCCAAGCCAACCTTCACCGATGCCCAGTGGAAACAGGTTACCGAAGGCTTGAATAAACTCGGCCTCAAGGCGAAGGAAAGAGGCATTCGTCTTACCTACCACCACCATATGGGAACTGGTATCCAGACCAATGCCGAGATCGACCGCCTGATGGAAAATACAGACCCAGCTTTGGTAGGGTTGTTGTATGATACGGGGCATCTGGTCTTCTCCGGTGAGGATCACATGGCCACACTGAACAAGTGGATGGACAGGATATGGCATGTGCATCTCAAGGATATCCGAAAGGAAAGGCTTGAGAGGGTGAAGAAGGAGAAATGGTCCTTCCTGAAGGCTGTGAAGGAGGGAGTGTTCACCATCCCAGGTGATGGATGCATTGACTTCGCCCCGGTTTTTGCGGCGTTGAAACAAGCAGATTACTCGGGCTGGTGGGTTGTTGAAGCAGAACAGGATCCGGCACTGGCAAACGCATTTGAGTATGCCCAGATGGCACGCTCATATATTCGAAAAACTGCAAACATATAGGAGAACAAGATGGCAAAGAAAATCAAGGTCGGTGTAGCCGGCTATGGTGTGATAGGACAGAGACTCGCTGACGGTGTGGCACTGCAAGGGGATATGGAGTTGGTGGGAGTGGCCGATGTCGCCCCTACCCTCAGCGTCCGTGCCTTGAAAGAGAAGGGCATGCCCTACAAACTCTATACTGCCGCCCCCGACAACCGCAAGGCACTCGACGATGCAGGTATTCCCATAAGTGGGACACTGGAAGACCTTGTCAAGCAGGTGGACATCATGCTCGATGCCACCAGCGCTGGCATCGGGTTGAAGAACAAGGCCCTGTATGAGAAGTACGGCAAGAAGGCTGTGTTCCAGGGCGGGGAGAAAAACTCAGTTGCCGATGTGTTCTTCCATGGGTATGCGAACTTTGAGGCGGGTCTTGGCGCCGACTTCCTGAAGCTCACCTCCTGCAATACCACAGGCCTCATCAGGGCTGTTGACTGCTTGGATAGGGCTGTAGGGGCAGAGAAGGTTGCCATCACGATCATACGTCGTGTTGCAGACCCCGGTGACTACCATCGCGGGCTGACCAATGCACTGCAGATTGACAAGGCCCCCAGCCACCAGGCCCTGGATCTGATGACCATCATGCCTCATGTTGCGGCAACAGGCATCCTGGTTCACACCCCGGTGACCCATGGGCATATCATCACCGTGGTGCTGACTCCCAAGAAGGACATCTCCGTTGAACAGGCCATTGAGATCTTCAAGGCCCATCCCCGCATCAGGGTGGTCTCCATCGATGAGGGCTTCCTCGGCAATGCAAGCCTGTTCAGATATGCACGCGACCTGGGCAACTCCAGGGGTGACATGTATGAGATCGCACTGTGGAGCGACTCGGTGGTGAAGAGTGGCAAGGACATCATGTTCGCCATCAACATCCCTCAGGAAGCTGTGGTCATTCCTGAAAACATCGATGCCATACGGGCGGCGATGAAGATGCAGAATACCCGTAACGAGGGTACCGCCGAGACAAACAAATACCTGGGAATTGGAAAATGGAAAAAAACAACATAAGGATGAAGACCCTCGAGGACTTCACGTTGCAGGGGCGGACGGTAATCCTCCGCCCCGACATCAACTCACCGATAGACAACAAGACGAAGAAGATCGTCAACACCAACCGCCTGGAGAAGGCGGCCCCCACCCTGAAGGCTCTGCTTGACGGGGGGGCCAAAGTAGCCATCATCGCCCATCAGGGTGATACCTTGGACTACCAGAACCTCATCCCCCTTGCCCAACACGCCACCTTCCTGGAGAAGTATACCGGCTACCCCATCGCATATATTGATGATGTGTGTGGACAGGCTGCGGTGGAGAGGGTGAAAAACCTGAAGGAGGGACAGGCTGTCCTGTTGGGGAACCTTCGCTACCTTTCAGAGGAGATTACGGCCTTTGAGAAGGAAGTGAAGCTCGCACCTGAGCAGATGCTCGACACATGGCTTGTCCGTTCCCTCGCCCCCATAGCAGACCTCTATGTAAATGACGCCTTCGCAGCAGCCCATAGAAGTGCCCCATCGATGATAGCTTTCCAAGAATTACTTCCCACCGCAGGAGGAAGGCAGCTGGTAGCTGAGTACACAGCCCTCTCCAAAGTGGCGGCAAAGCCTGCACGTCCGTGCCTCTTTGTCCTGGGTGGAGGAAAGATCTCCGATGCCTTTGGCATGATGCGCAATGTGCTGAGTGAGAAAAGTGCTGACAAGATCCTTACCACAGGTATCACCGGCCTGGTCATGCTCCTTGCACAAGGCGTTGACCTGGGGGAGGCAACAACGAAGTTCCTCAAGGACAGGGATCTCATGCTGTTCGTCGATGAAGCCAAAGGCCTTTTGAAGGAATGGGAGGACAAGTTCCTGATTCCCGAGGATCTCGCCTATGAACTGGACGGGCAAAGGGCAGAGACTGTTGCAACAGAAGTGGCTACAAATAAGGAAATCCAGAAGAAGCTCTTCCCCGATATTGGCCAAAAGACAATTGAACGCTATCAGATGGAGATATCCAAAGCAGGATCGGTCTTCGTGAACGGCCCTGCAGGGGTCTATGAGGATCCCAGATGGGAAAAGGGAACCAAGGAGCTTTGGGGCGCAATTGCCGATGCCAAGGGGTATACCGTTGTAGGAGGTGGGGACACCATCACAGCAGCGACAAAGTTCACCGACCTGAGCAAATATTCCTATATCTGCACCGCCGGTGGAGCAATGGTCCGCTTCCTTGCAGGAAAGAGACTGCCTCTGATAGTAGCCATGGAAAAGGCCTATGAGCGGGATCTCAAGATAAAAAGCCAAGCTTAGGAGAACCAATGAGGCACATTACGCTTGCGTATCTACAAGAGACTCTCACCCTGGAGGTTGCCACAAGCAACCTCTTGGGTGTCTTTGAGCCAAATGACCTGAAAACAAGCAACAAGGACATCATCACACATGCCCTCAGAAACCCTATTGGGTCAGAGTCGCTTGATGCATTCCTTGAGGGGGCGAAAAGTGTGCTCATCATCATCAATGATGCAACCCGCCCCACTCCGACTCCTTCCATGCTTGAGTCGCTGTTGCCTGCAATAGAAAGGCATAAGATCGAAGATACGTATATAACCATCCTCATAGCAACAGGTGCTCACCGTAAAGCGACAGAGAAGGAACTCGAGCAACTCCTGGGCACATACAAAGTAAGACTGCAAAAATGCTGTGTCTCCCACGACTCCAAACAAAAAGAGGACCTCGTCCACTTGGGAGATACCAGAAACGGAACGCCCATTATTCTCAACAAGCGCCTTTTTGCTTCGGAAAGGATTATAGTCACCGGCAGTGTGGAGCCACACTACTTTGCAGGTTTTACCGGAGGTCGCAAGGCGTTCCTACCAGGAGTGGCAAGCTATGAGACAATTACAGAGAACCACAAGCTCGCCCTCAGCAACAGGGCCCACTCACTTGCCTTGGAAGGGAATCCTGTCCATGAGGACATGATGGATGCCCTCCCCCATATCAAGGCCCCTATATTTTCCCTGATGACCGTATTGGATAAGGAGCAGAAGGTCGCATCGGCTACCAGTGGAGACCTGGTCGAGGCTTTCCATGAAGCTGTGAAGGTCGCCAAGGAGATCTTCTGTGTGGACATCCCGCACAAGGCTGATGTGGTGGTATCAGTTGCAAAGTTTCCCATGGACATAAACCTCTACCAGTCACAGAAGGCGATAGACAATGGAGCACTGGCAACCAAGGAAGGAGGGACTCTCATCCTGGCATCCTCGTGCAGAGAGGGCTTGGGAGACGAGGAGTTTGCAAAGTTGCTGGGTAGCACAGAATCTCCAGAGAAGGCTATAAGCAAAATTGCCCAAGGCTACAAGCTGGGCTACCACAAGGCAGCCAAGATGGCTGCTATTTCCCAAAGGATGCAGGTACAGGCTCTCACCATGCTGGAAGACGCTACCCTGGCAAGTCTCTTCATAGAACCCGTGCACAATCTTCAGGAAGCTGTGGACAGGGCATTGGAGAAGGCAAAGAGGAAAGGGGTTCAAGAGCCTACGGTTCTCATCCTTCCTGATGGGTGTGTGACTGTGCCGAATGTGAAGTAACTCCAAGACTACAAGGACATCAACATATGCCTACCAGTTTTTTTCTGGTAGTATTTCTCTTACTTCAAGAGAATTATCTGTAGCGGGAACCTTAATCACGAACAAGACACGACAAACCACTGTCATGGCACTCAAATAATATTTTGTCATATATTATCGCTTGTTAATGTTTATTTTTATGACAAACTGATATATACTATATCTATCCAGCTTCACAAGGAGGTAGGATATGATATTTGATATGAAATTTATTGGCGAACGTTTAAAGCAATTGAGAACCAACGCAGGCCTTTCTCAGAAAAATGTATCTGATTACCTACAGGTAGACCAAAGCCTAGTGGCAAAATATGAATCGGGGACCAGGACAATCAGTTCGGATATGCTTGATGCCCTATCAACACTGTATTGCTGTCCACTACAGACCATACTCTCAGAAACAGAAATTAAAGAATCCATTGGGTTTGCTTTTCGCACGAATAATCTTACTACAGAGGATTTCATGGCATTGGCTGCAGTTAATAGGATTATATTGAACCAAATGGAAATGGATGAATTGCTAGAACAAATACAATGAGGTGCATATGAATAAAATGGATCTTAGCAATAAGGCTGCAAGCGTTAGAAAACAATTAGGGGTGGATAACTACACTCCTATAGATATTTTTGCTCTGGTACAAAATATTCCTAAAATGACCATAACGTTGTTCCCCTTTGGTTCAAACATTAGTGGCGTATGCGTGAAACATAAAAGATCTTTCTTAATTATGGTAAATTCAGGGATGTCTATCGGAAGGCAAAGGTTCACCCTCGCCCATGAATTGTACCATTACTATTTTGATGAAAACACACTTTCTACTGTCTGTCCAATACAGATCGACTCAGGAGATATCAAAGAACGAGAGGCTGACAATTTTGCATCATATCTACTCATCCCTCAAACTGCCTTGTATGAATTGCTCCAAAGCCGAAAACAAAACCATAAACAAAAGATATCTATCGAGGATATTATTTTCCTCGAGCAACATTTCAAGGTTAGCAGAAAAGCCATGTTGTTTCGATTGCAAGAAGAAAAGGAACTAACGAGAACAGAAGCCATTGCTATGCAAAAAAATGTAATTAGCTCTGCAGCTAGACAGGGATATGATGTGACCGTATATAAACCTCTGGATGCACATAATCAGAAGCAAACTTTGGGATACTATGTAAAATCTGCTGAAAAATTGCTTGACAATAGTATTATTTCAACAGGCAGGTATGAAGAATATTTATTAGACGCTTTTCGCGAGGATATAGTGTATTGCGAAGAAGTGCATGAAGATGGGTGCATTGATTAAACCCCTCTTTTTCGATACCGACTGTATTTGTGCTTTTTTGTGGGTTAACGAGCAAGACATGTTACCTGCCCTGTACCCAGGAAGACTAATCCTCCCAAAACCCGCATATGCTGAAATTTCAAAAGTAGGACATCTAAAAACTATTCTTGACTCAATGATAACAATGAAGCAGTTGATACTTCAAGATTTACAATTAGGTTCGGAAGAATACTTAATCTACTACTCTTTGGCCATAAGACCTGAACCAGGATGCAAATTAATTGGGAAAGGAGAAGCTGCATCAATAGCATTAACAAAAGTTCGGTCAGGGATTTTGGCAAGTAACAATCTTAAGGATGTAATGGCTTATGTCAAAGAATATGGATTGAATCATATAACAACTGGAAAAATCATGATAGAAGCCCTGAACCAAGGCCTCATCACCGAAGAAAAGGGCAATAACATCTGGCAGGCAATGATTAAGAAACGGAGAAAACTTGGTGCTCCCTCCTTTTCTGAGTTCCTGAACAACGACAAACTACGGACGGAATAATCAACAATCTCTAGATCTCTTTCTTACCTTTGTTTCGCATCCTCTTTCATCCGCTCCAGCACATCATCCACACTCCCCTTGAAGGTCCCTGGAACCTCCATCTTCATCGAACAGAGGGCTGCTGCATAGGCTGTTGCCTCCTTGGGAGAGTGATCTTTCCTCCAAGCAAGATACGCTGCAAAGGTAGTATCCCCCCGCCCTGTTCGGCCTTCGTTGGTCTTGTGGGTATAGGGGGCTGTGAAGATCTCGCCCCTTGCACAGACCATCACCTCAGTGTTGTGTGTCAGCATGACTTCCTCTGCACCCCACTTGTTCAGAAGCCTTGCAGCCTCTTCACGATCGGTCAGGCCTGTCAGGATCTCAGCTTCAGCGGCATCAGTCTTGAAGTACTTGATGTAGGGAAGCAGTTCCCTCTTGTTTTCCCAATCCCTGAATGCAAGGTTCCCCTCATCATCCAGACATCTCAAGACACCTTGGGCATCCATGGCCACCTCTGCTCTTTTTGACAGGGGACGGATGAGTGTATCAGGGACCTCACCACCGAACAATCCAGCAAGGTGGAAGATACGGGTCTCATCCCCTACCACCTCTTCGAGGGTAAAGGGATCGGCCTGGGAGATAAGGAACACATCACGCCGTTCCTTATCGGCGGTGTAGTAGATATTCTTGATGGAAGTACTTGCCTTGGAAGGGCATACCTCCCATTTGATGTTTTCTCGTTTCAAGGGCTCCAGGATATGGTCATCCGCTTCTGAGAGCTTGGTCACCACCTTTACCTTGGCCCCTGAGGCAGCAGCGGAAAAGGAGGAGTAGACAACAGCCCCTCCCACAAGATCCAACCTATTGTTTAGGTGGTCGATCATAATATCCTGTGAGATATGACCGATCATGACAATATCGTACTGCATCCTATTTCTCTCCTAATGGTAATATGTGTAGGCTCTTATCCTTGAAGGAGAGCCCGACCTTATGTCCACGCTCAAACTGCACATGGTACTGGGGATCAGCTACCTCTATCTGCAATATCTTTCCATCGGGAAGCTCAACCTCATACAGCATCTGCGAGCCAAAATACACCGAGTCCGCAACCAGTCCCTCCACCAGATCATCCGAGGGTAGTTCGGGTATGATCGACTCAGGGCGGGCGACAACCTCGACCTTGTCATTGACCTTAATCTCCTTGTCCCATCTTGGAGCGGCAATCATTTTCCCCTGATACCTTACGATTATTTGCTCATCAGTGACCTTTTCAACCACCGATTCAAGGAAGTTTGCCTTCCCTATGAAGCCGGCTACAAACCTGTTGGCAGGATGGCTATAGATCTCAGCGGGAGAACCTATCTGCTCGATAATGCCCTTGTTCATGATCACCACCTGGTCAGAAAGCGTCATCGCCTCCTCCTGGTCATGCGTCACATAGACAGAGGTTATTCCCACCCGCTGCTGAAGCTTTCGAATTTCTAATCTTGTCGAGACACGCAGCTTGGCATCGAGATTTGACAGCGGTTCATCGAACAACAACACCTTAGGCTCCATCACCATGGCACGGGCGAGGCTAACACGCTGCTGCTGCCCACCAGAGAGCTGACGAGGCTGACGGTCTCCAAGGTTCTCAAGGCCAATGAGATTCATGATGTCGTTGACCTTCTTATCGACCATCTCATTGCTCTCCTTACGGATGCGAAGGCCATAGGCGATGTTCTCAAACACGGTCATATGGGGAAACAGTGCATAGTTCTGGAATACCATCGCCGTCGGACGCTTATTGGGAGGGATGTTGTTGACACTTGTCCCATCGATGAGCACGTCCCCACCTGTGGGTGTATGGAATCCTGCTATCATGCGGAGTGTGGTGGTCTTGCCACATCCTGAAGGACCAAGCAGGGTGACTAGGTCGCCCTCCTTGACTGAGAGATCGATATGGTCAACGGCAAAGAAGGTATCATCCCCTTTACCAAAAGACTTTGCCAGCTTTTTCAATTCCAAATAATTTTCTTTCATGGTTTTTTCCTATTCCAAGATTGAGGAGGAGTTCATACCCCTTCCCATCTTATCGGTAAACAGTTTGATAAGACCAAGGGCGACCAGGACAATGGCAATGAGCAACAAGCTCATGGCAGCTGCCTGCGCATACTGGCTGTTGTCGACAAACCCGAGAACTGCAACAGTAATGAGGTTCCATTTTCCGGATACCACAAATATGATCGCACTGATCGCCGTCATGGAACGGACAAAACAGTTTGCCAGACCGGAGAAGAACGCCGGGGTGATCATCGGCAGGGTAATCTTACGGAATGTGAGACTGCTATCGGCCCCCAGGTCGATCGAGGCTTCCTCGATGGAAGGGTCTATCTGTTGGATCGCAGCCACTCCATTGCGAATGCCAACCGGCAAGTTCCTGAACACCAACAGGATCATGATGATGAATCCTGTCCCTGTGAGGGTGAAGGGCATAAGAAGCGAGGAGGTGTTGAACGCCAGGATGTATCCGATACCAACTACAGTACCAGGCACGGCAAAGGTAAGCATGGAGGAGAACTCGATGAAGTTCCTCCCAGGAAACTGCTTGCGGGTTGTGAGGTATGCTATGAACATACTCAGAATCCCTGTGATTGGAGTGACAATCGCTGAGATAATCAGGGAGTCCACGATATAGCCTTTGCCCATCTTCCACATCTGCGTATAGTTGCGTAGCGTCAGCGATGAGTCCACTCCCCAGAGTTTCTGAAAGGATCCCCATATGACCATTCCGTAGAAAAGCAGTACGACGGTTGCAAAGAAAATGCATACAGTATAGACAGGAGCCTTAATATACCATTCCAAATTCTTGATGGTCGCTGAGGTAGGCTTGCCGGTTACCGTCACATAAGACTTCTTTGAAAGCAAGTATTTCTGCAGGTAGAAGGCGACAACTGTGGGGATAAGCAGCAAGATTGCCAGGGTAGACCCTCGCGCCAGATCATACATCCCGGTAATCTGCAGATAGGCCTGCACAGAGAGGACAGAAAAGTCCCCAGAAAGGATCATAGGGTTTCCAAAGTCAGCAAGGGACTGGATGAACACCAACAACCATGCACTGACCACCCCGGGCGTTGCCAAAGGCAATATGATGGTTCTGAATATCTTCAGTCTTGAGGCCCCACAATCCATTGCGGCCTCTTCAAGAGCTGGGTCGATAGCCTGCAACACCCCTACCAGTGCCAAGAAGGCTGTAGGTGAGTACGCAATGACCTCAACTATGACCAACCCGGTCAGTCCGTAGATGTTTCCGATCGCTCCGGCAAAGAAGCCTGAGCGGCCAAACAACAAGATACATGCCAAGGCTACGACAAACGGAGGGGAGACCATGGGAAAGGTAGCGATCATACGGAAGGCACCCTTGCCTTTCATCGGAGTCCGGGTTATCGCATAGGCGAAGGTAAACCCAATTATTGTCCCTATGGTACCTACCAAGACGCCCAGCACCATACTGTTTATGAAAGGCCTGATGTAGTAGGAGTGACTGAGCACTTCACTGTAATTCTTGAGGCTCAGAGACCCCTCAAAGGAGAGGCTAGTCTTGAATACCTGGTAGATGGGAAAAATGACAAACACGATGAGCATATAGAAAACCACAAGGATCGCAAGCATCAAAAAGGGTTCTCCGAGCATCTTCCTAAGGTCATTTACCCGAGTCGTATTACTGAATTTGAACTTTTTCATTCGTTATCCTCAAAACTAAGGGGTGCAAACCGACTGCACAGTATGTACAAGGGGTTGCACCCCGATTCTCTTACAAGGATCGTTATTTGCCGATCCTGTCTCTCCAAGCTGTGACGTACTCGTCCTTAGCCATGCCCATCTTCACTGCATCATAGTCGATGAGTTTGATGTCAGAGAGCTTGACAGCTCCCTCGGCAACGATTGCCTTCGGATTGACAGGAAGACGTGAATACTTGATGAACAAGTTCTGAGCCTCTTCAGTGAAACACCAGTCCATAAAGATCTTAGCTTCAGGAATCTGTTTGGCTCCCCTGATCATGGAAACTCCACCAACCTCATAGCCTGTGCCCTCTTCGGGGAAGGAGATTACCAATGGGTACCCCATTGCAATTCCCTTTGCCATGATGTCATGGGAGAAGGAGATACCAACTGCACACTCTCCAAGTCCTGCACGTGCGATACATGCTGTTCCACTCTTGGTGTACTGGTGGATGCTCTGATCAAACTTTTCCCACCAATCGAGGGCGCCTTCAAGGCCTTTCATCTGAATGATGGTTGCCCAGGTGGTATAAGCAGTGCCGGAGGTATAGGGGTATGCCATCTCAACCTGGCCCTTGTAGACAGGTTTCAACAGGTCATCCCAGGATTTGGGTGGCTGCAGATTGTTCTTCTTCAGGAAATCAGTGTTGGACACAAACCCTATGGCTCCGGTATAGAAACCATTCCAGCTATAGTCGTCAGCATGGAGCATGGGGGCAAGCTCAAAATCAGTATTGGGCTTGTAAGGGGTGAGCAAATCCTTTGACTTGGCATTGATGTGGTCAGTATTGGATCCACCAAACCAGACGCTTGCCTGAGGATTGGACTTCTCAGCCTCAATTCTTGCAAGCACTTCACCAGAACTCATGCGAACATACTCAACCTTGATGCCGGTGCTCTTCTGAAATACGTCAAGGTAATATTGAGCCTCTTCTGTATCGAGGGCAGTGTACATCTGCAATGTCTGATACGATTTCTTCCCTTCGGTTTCACCGGATGCCTGTGCAACCACTGGGGAGACGACCATCAATGCGATAGCCAGAACTACGAACAGTTTTTTCATTTCAATCCTCCAATTTTTTTATCCCACCAAAGCAAGAACTCACTTTGGCCTGATCTCTTCAATGACGGGCAGAACCTTTTTGCTTTCTCCTCCCCTTTCCTTTCTTTTCTCCCCGTTTCCTACGAATACATTTCAACTATCATAGTTGAAAACGTTATCATATCTTAATGATTGCACCGATTCAGGCATTTGTCAAACTTTTACACTTTCCATTTTGGGAAAGGAAGAAATGAAGCATCCTATCACATTTCTCATACCTACCGTTTTCAACCAAGAGAATTACAATCGTCCTTATCCATAACAATGACTTGCATAAACATTGACAGGGAACAAAGCGGTGCTAGAATGATATCATCTGAAATGATTGAGGCCCCCATGAAAGAACAACAATTTGCCCTGAATAGGATCATAGCTCCACACCTGGGAGTACTGGAGTTTTTTGCATTGGCAAAGAAGGCCGATTTTCAAGCTGTGGAACTGCGAAACGACCTAGGAGGAAAATCAGTCACCGATGATCTGAAACCCCTTCAGGTAGGACAAGCCGCTTCGGTTGCAGGCTTGCACATTGCAACCATCAACGCCTTGCAGCGTTTCAATGAAAAACCAAGGACACACAAGAAAGAGTTGGAAGAGCTTCTCAAAGTAGGCAAAACCCTGGGCTGTGAAGCAATTGTCCTCTGCCCTGTAAATGGTATTTCTGAAGACGAAGACAGAAGCATGTGGCATGAAAGATGTGTTGAAGCACTGATAACCTATGCAGATCTGTTTGGGGAGTATGGACTGCTTGGCTATGTGGAGCCCCTAGGGTTTGCAGTGAGTAGCCTCAGGACAAAAAAAGAAGCGCTTAGGGCCATCAGGGAATCAGGAAGAGCTTCTCACTACAAACTCGTCCATGATACCTTTCACCACTACCTTGGAAGAGAGAAGGCGTACTACCCACAGGAGACTGGACTAATTCATCTCTCGGCTGTTGTAGAAAAGAAACCAAAAGGCAGCATAATGGATAATGACAGGGTACTGCTATCCCCCTCTGATATCCTCACAAGCCAAGCACAAGTTGTGGCCTTGCTACAGGGGGGCTATGAAGGATATCTCTCCTTTGAACCCTTCAGCAGTAAGATCCAACAGGCTCCCCAGGAAGTGATTTTGCAACAACTCAGGGAAAGCAGGGAACTTCTGGGATAGCCGCCAGACTAAGAGGGAGCCTGTCGCTGTCACTCCATAGGGCAAATGACAGTACGGCATGGTACTGTTCAGATTTCTGCCAAGCAACTCTATGCATCGCTGTTATTTGCATTTGAGACATGGGCTAAAACGTTACAGCATGCAATAATCAAAGAAACAGAGAGAAAAACATCAGGTATCATTGTTGACAAATAACGTTTTCATGATACTCTTAGTCGTAGGCTTTCGTATGTAACCAGGAGGATTTCTTTAATCTTATCTGCGTGATACAACACAAGCCTTTTTCAGTATAGGAAATAGGTCATTCTTACTGGTTTTTCTTTGTTTCTGCAGACTTTGAATACTATCTTGAAATGGTAAAATTTGGCTTGCCCAGACAGTGGAACATATATTTTCCAGACTTTCTTTGAAAACGTTATCATTATTGAACTATCAAGGAGATGCTTGAGCAGGCCCCTATTTCTAAGGAGGAGTTTCGCGTGGCAACACTTACACTGACAAATCTGGTAAAACGCTTTGAAGACGTGGTGGCAGTCGATCATATCGACCTGGACGTCGCCGACGGAGAGTTTGTAACCCTTCTCGGACCTTCAGGTTGTGGAAAAACGACAACCCTACGTACCATAGCGGGCTTCTACTATCCAGACGAAGGCGAAGTCTACTTTGGAGACAGGATCATGAACAATGTCCCTCCCAACAAGCGTGACACTGCCATGTGTTTTCAAAGCTATGCTCTCTTTCCGCATATGAGTGTCTGGGACAATATCAGCTTCGGCCTGAAGATGCGCAAGATGAGCACCTCAGAACAAAAGGGGAAGATCGAACGCGTCATGGATATGCTCAGCCTTTCGGAGCTGGGAGACAGGAAGCCGGGTCAGCTTTCGGGAGGTCAGCAGCAACGAGTGGCCCTTGCCAGATCCATTGTAACAGAACCTGAAGTGCTTCTGTTTGACGAGCCTCTTTCCAACCTTGATGCAAAACTCCGTGTCCAGGTTCGTGTGGAGATTCGCGAGATGCAGAAACGGTTGGGAACCACTGCCATCTACGTCACCCATGACCAGGATGAAGCTTTGGCGATATCGGACCGCATAGTCATTATGCGACAGGGGAAGATCGAACAGATCGGCGACCCCTACTCCATATACCGCCACCCTGAAACACGGTTTGTAGCCGGTTTCATCGGCATGGCAAACATATTCGATGCGGTTGTCCTCGAAGTCGAGGGAAGCCGATGCACCGTCCAAACCCCCTTTGGAAAACTCCTCATCAATGCAGAAGGCCAGGTAATCCCCCAAAAAGGGGCAACCATCCACTTCAGCTGGAGACCCGAGGATATGAAGATCCGTGACCGCGCAAGTACAAACCAGATTTCCGGTACAGTACTGCAGGCTGTATTCATGGGGGATATCACCGACCTTTTCATCGAGGTCAACGGACAGAAGATGCGTGCCCAGTCTGATGATGAGGCTAAGATAGTTGCCGGAGACAGTGTATCGTTTGGCATCTCTGAACGTGCTTTCAGCATACTGAGGGGGTAGGGATGAAAAAGAAAGACAAGATGTCCCCCTTCATCATCCTGATGCTCATCCCAGGCGTCGGCTTCATCGTTTTCTTCATTGGCTCTTCAATTGTCATCACAGTCCTGCAAAGCCTGGGGTTTTTCAACATGATGGGGCCGTCAGGCTTTACCCTCGGGTACTGGAAGTCCATCCTAGGCTCCCGCGAAGCGATGGACTCCCTGCTCTTCTCCCTGCGTATGGGAGTCCTGAGCTCGGTGGGGACGGTTCTGGTTGCCTTTCCTCTGGCCCTCTTCTTCCGTAAGAGCGGGCCGGCTAAGGGTGTGTTGGGTTCCATCATCAAGGTACCCCTGTTCATCCCAGCCCTTGTGGCCTCCTTTCTCATACTGAACCTCATCTCCTACCATGGTCTGATAAACACCACCCTGATGAGGCTGAACATCATCAATGAGCCGCTACGGATGCTCAACGATTCGTTTGGCTGGGGCGTCATCACCATACAGATATGGAAGAACCTTCCTTTTGTCCTCCTGATCCTCATGTCAGCCATATCCTCCATCCGTGACGATACCATCGATGCTGCCAAGAATCTGGGGGCCGGATATTGGTCGGTGCTTTTCAGAATCTACATTCCCCTGGCTATGCCGGGGATACTGGTTGCTATGATACTCATGTTCATCAGGGCATTCGGGGACTTCCCCATCACCAGCGTAGCGGGACCGGTCTATCCCTCATCGGTAGCAAACAGGATGCAGATCATGGCGAACCTCTATCAGGAGTGGAACCAAGCAGCTGTACTGGGGGTGATCATCATTGTAACCACCTTCTTTGTCATATGGGCATATTCGCGGTTTGCGGAACTTGTACAGGGAGGTGAATGACATGGACAAAACGTTGGCAATGCCCCTTCACCTTATCAAGAAACGACGCAAAAAACGCTTCTACCTGATGATTACCCTCTTCTTTGTTATCGTCCAGCTATTGTGGGTAGGTATTCCCATATTTATGGCCATCATGTGGTCACTGGTCAATCCTGATGATGCCTGGTCGTATCCTAACCTGATACCTCCCAGTTTCTCCCTGGAGCAGTGGAGATACGTGTTCAACTACACCAACATCGCCAGGGCCTTGAGGACCAGCTACAGCATCGCTCCTTTGGCAGTGATACTCTCTTTCCTGCTTTCGCTTCCCACCAGCTATGTATTGGGCAGAAAGAATATCCCCGGTAAAAAGATATTTATGCTGGTGGTGTTGCTTCCCATGATTATGCCAGGCATGGTCGTTGCCCTCTTCTTGAGCCGTGTCTTCAACATGATGGGGCTCAGCCAAACCTTTTTCGGCCTGGTCCTAGCCCACACCCTGATGAGCATGCCATATATGATACGGGTAATGACCACCAGCTTCGCCTCCATACCCCAGGATGTCATCGATGCTGCAGAGAACCTTGGGGCAGGGACTTTTGTGAAGATCAAGGACATATTCCTGCCCATGATCAGGCCAGGCCTCATAGCAGGAATGATATTCGCCTTTACCACCAGCATTGAGGAGTTCAACCTGACATTCATTATCGGGACCCCGACCTTTGAGACCATCCCGACAATACTCTACTCCTTCATGGGATATAACTTCATCCGTACCAATGCATCAGTTGTGTCACTTTTGATGATGACGCCAAACATCATCATGCTGTTTATAGTAGAGAGGTTTCTCAAGTCCGATTATCTTTCAGCATCACTTGGAAAAATGTGATGTTGTTACACAAAACAAGGAGGTATTGTGTATGAAAAAGATTTTGGTAATGGTTCTGGTTCTTATCATGGCATCCACCATGGTCTTCGCTGCAGGTGCTAAAGAGGCTCCTAAAGCAGAAATCGATTTGCAGACTGCAAGTTGGGACCAGATAGTGGAAGCTGCGAAAGCAGAAGGTCAGGTAACTTTCTATGCCTGGTATTTCCCTGATTACTTCAAGGAAGCATCTGCTGATTTTGAAGCGAAGTATGGCATCAAGGTGAATCTCATCATTGGAGACCAGACGGCAAACTTCAATAAGGCAATCTCGGAGAAAGACAACAAAGTCGGCACCATTGATGCTATGATCGTCGGTGGGCAGTGGGTGAAGAACACTATGGATCTGGACCTCTTCTTCGGTCCGATCAAGGGCATCATCCCCGATGCTGACAAGCTTGCTCCATCGCTTTGGAAGGTGCAGGAAGGGGTAATGACCAATGGCTACCTTGCTCCGTTCCATCGCAACCAGACAGGTATCCTCTATGATCCGCAGCGAGTTTCAAACCCACCACAGACATGGAAGGAACTTGAGGCATGGATTGATGCAAACCCAAAGAAGTTCGGATTCAACGATCCTTCCAAAGGCGGCTCCGGCCAGTCATTCGTCCATACCATGATCAAGGAAACCACCGGTGGTCTTGAGAAGTATGTCGGCGATTCTGAGGTTGTCCCCTCCAAGGTAGCGAACTGGGACAAGGCTTGGGATTGGGCTTACTCACGCAAGGACAAGCTTACGTTCACCGTTTCCAACAACGACTCCATCATCCGCCTCAACGATGGCGAAATCGCCATGACCTTTGGTTGGGATGACAACGTAAAGGATATGATGAACAAGGGCAACCTCTTTGCAAGAGCCAAGATGTACATCCCAACAATGGGTGCTGCAGGTGGTGGTGATACCATGGGAGTGTTGAAAAACGCCCCTCACAAAGCAGCGGCCTTGGTATACATCGCCCACATCACCAGCAAGGAACAGCAACAGAAGAAGTACGAGATGCTCGGTGCCTACCCTGCCCGTACTGACATTGCGCTCAGCGGGACCCTTCTTACTGAAGAGGACCGTGCAAAAAATGCTCTGGCTTGGTTCCCTGCCCCTTACAAGACGCTGATGATCGCCGAGTTCGTCAAGAACGTCCTGATGAAGTAGTCTTACCTGATTCAAGATGCCGGATTCATGTGAATCCGGCATCTCTCTTTTCGCTTCTTTCTCGATCTCCCATCCGTTTTCCTTGCTTACCATGCAGTTCGCAAGTCCCATATTACAGATGGACACGCTGCCTTACCCATACAACACATCTCATACCGAGGCTCCTATGTACAACAATCTAAACTACCATTTCCAGGCCCACCGTGGAGGCTTGGATGAAGTATATGAGAATACCCTCACAGCCATGCAGTATGCATGGACATTCCCCTGTGCGATACCTGAGACTGATGTACGCCAACTCGCTGATGGAACCCTCATATGTTGCCATGACGACACACTCAAGCGAACAGGCAAAGGCGATGGCGCTCTGCTATCCAAGCCATTGGCTGAAATGAGTCTCTCTGAACTGCAAAGCATAGATGTAGGAGGAGGAGAGCGAGTTCCCCTGTTATCGGAAATACTGGCTTTGATGCAGGAGGAGAAAAGGCGCTTCCTCTATCTTGAGATCAAGGAAGCTCCCCTTGAAATGGTCATCACCATACTCAAGGATTTTGACGTTCTTGACAGAATCCGCTTTGTCCATAAGGAGCAAGCCTTCTGCCAGCAAATCCAAACGCTCCTTCCTCAGGCCATGACCATGACCTGGTGTTCAGGGTCTCCTGAGAAGATTGTCAACCATTTTTATGCGCTGGCTGAGAGTGGCTTCATTGGAATTACAGAGGTGCAGATACACTTCCCTACCTACATGGAGGAAGAAGGGTTGCAATCCCCTCTTCCCTCTGGATTTCTGCAAGAAGCGCTACAGATTACCCACGAGCATGGCAAAGTGTTGCAGGTCTGTCCCATCAAACCCTCACCACAGTTGCTGCGTTACCTCTACAAAGAGGGGGTGCGTAGCTTTGTCAGCAACGCACCATACGCCTTCACCATGATGATGGAACAAGTCCTAGACTCTTGATTTTTCTAGTGCAAGACGAACCTGCTCCTGAATCTTTTTATTCAGAGGACCAAAATCTTCGGACATGTACTCACAGATAAATATGCCCTTATACTTTGGGTAGATGCGGGAAAAAACTTCTGCAAAAGGAATCTTCCCATAGAAGGGGGGAAGATGGATATCGCCTCGGCCGAACTCCCTTCTGTACCCCATCGGCAAACCATCATATACAGTTCGATTAGTGATCCTCAATGGCTCGAAAGTCCCAGTATTGTCATTCAAATGCACATGTCCAAGATAAGGGGCCATCATTTCAACAGCCTTGAGGAAGTCGAACTGATAGTAGCTTGCCGCCAGGAAGGCATGCCCGGTATCGAGGTTCAGCCTTAGGTTCGGATGGTCTATCGCCTTTGCAAGCTCTACTACAGGCTCGACAAGCTCCACTTCGATATTCTCCACACAGATGACAACACCCAACTCTGCAGCTAGCAGGGCAGCCTTCCTATGCGCCTCAAGAAATTGCTGTTCGGCAAACTGGTTCTGGCTTTTCACCTCGTAGTGCAAGACCAGTACCTTCATATTCAGTTCACTGCAAATCTGTAGGGAAGCATTGAGAACTTTGGTATGGAACTCATGATCACCAAGGGAGCGAAGATCCAAACCTCGTCCGATATGGGCGGTATAGGTAAAGGGCTGCTTTCTCAAGGAATTCTTGAGAAGTTCTACCCAGTCCCAACATATTTCTCCCCCGATGATAAGGGGATAGGACTCAATATTAATCTCAACAGCATCAAAGCCATCGCCTTTGATCTGACGCAGGGTTTCATCAAGATGTCCAAACGAAGTCTTATTTGGTAGGTTAATTCCAATAACAGGGTGCATAGAGCGATTCTCCTTTTGTATTGCATCAATCTTAGCACCATACTAAGAAAATACAAACAAAAGCCCTCGGAAATTGCCTCATTTAAAATATATTCTGATCAAAAGCCCCCAGCGCCTCTTCCAGGAAACCTGCCTCATACAGGAGATCAAGCAAGGTATACCGGTTCCTGATCATCTGAGCTGCTCGTATGGCATGCAGGAAGTTTTCCTTTGTTGTGTTGATATCTGAATAGGTAAGGGGACAGGCTACTTCTTTCATGGCCTGCCTCAACTCCCTAAATGGAGGAAGCTGTACCGAACAACGTCTCAATATATGGGGTAAGGCTATAAGGATAGCCTTTCTTCGCTTGATGAGGGCATCGTCAGAAAGGAATTTGCTTCTTGCTATCGGAAGAATCTGGACAATGAGAGCAGGGGCAAAAGAGAAAGCCCTTCTAATGCTTGCTTCTCTTTCTTCCCAGCTTTCAGCAGGCCTTTGCATGAGAGAAGAGAGATCCATCCTCGGGAGCATCTCATATAGATAGCTCATGGCAAGGGTGCCCACAGCAACCTTAAAGCCATGGCTTACAGGAAGGCCATTCTTCTGTAGATGCTCCATCTCCCAGATGTGACTGATGAGATGCTCTGCCCCACTGGCGGGCCTGGAGTCATGCATGACCTGCATGGCAAACCCACTTGCAGAGAGGGCATCAAAAAGCAGTCCGACAGACCGATCCTCCCTATTTGCGATCTCCTTGTGCGCTGCATAGACCTTTCTGAGGGGAGACTGCACCATAGTCCATATATCTTCGCGTATAGGATGCAGATCAAGTTGGTCAGCAACGATCCAGTCAGCGCCTGCAGTGAACTTGGCCATGCAGTCACCAAACCCTGCACCTATCATGGGCATGGGGGCTGCACACAGTATATTGGTATCAGCAACAACAGCCGTGGGAGCATTGCAAGGCAGTGTCTGCTTGAAACCCTTGATGGAGACTGCAGCTCCATAGGAGGTATAGCCATCGACAGAAGGAGCTGTGGCTACAACCATGTAAGGGCGGTCCACCTCCGAACTAGCTCGTTTGGCGATGTCATTGAGTGTTCCTGATCCCAAAACAACCGCAATGCTGGCATCCTGACAAAGAGAGTGACGAACCCTCTCGATGGAGTGCTCGTCAGCATATACTTGAGGGAGAGCGGAAAAACAACACTGCCTGACCTCTATACCCTGCTGCTCAAGGCTCTGGATCAGGGCGAACCCGCCCACTCCAAGGGTATTCCCATCAGAGACCAACAAGGCAGGAGAGTGCCCGAAGGCCTCCACAAACAAGGCTCCTACTTTATTGATAGCACCCTTTTCCACTACGGCAATCTTGGTATCCATGCTATCTCCTCCAAGCGAGCATACCACAAAATATTATATAGTAGGAAGGGTTTGCATATCTGTAGGTTGACCCACTGGAAAAAGAACCTTACAGTTCCTTTACCAATGAAAAGTATCTTTCACATGCTTGTTTCAAGTTTCATTATCCTCATGGTTGTATTGCTGCTGAGCCTCAGTGGGTTCTTCACCCTCGGCAAATTTCAAAAGCATGCCCATTCGGAGTTTAGGGAGAGCAATAGGAAGGCATCGCTCCTGGCTACGACAGTCTCACAGATGAATGCACTATCAACGAACATGCTGCGATCCTCATCAAGTGATCTGGTGGCAACTTACCAGAAGAAAATATTCGAACTGGAAGAGCAGATCTCAGTAGTACGCTCCAATGAAACCCTCCAAAATGAAAGCCGGGAAATACTGAGAAGACTAGATAATTTCAATCGTTATCAGGATACGTTGCTCCGTGACTCACAAAACCTAAAATACGATATCCTTACCTACATACGGGACAGCTTGAGCTTCCACCAGATGGCAATAGAGGAGTTGTTAAGTGACAACTATTCCATCACTTCCGAACTGTACCAAACCTATGAGCAAAAACTCACAGCCATTGAATACACCCTTTGGATCGCTCTCCTTACATTCATTCTGGGGTTCTGTATTATTGGCACACGAACAGCACGTACCGTATTTCATCAAATTGACGAGATGCACAACTATGCGCTACAGCTTTCTCGCAAGAACTGGAATCTTGCAGACATCAGCGTCTCGGGATTTCAGGAACTTGACGATCTCTCATTAGCAATGAACAACATGAAACTTGAGATCTTACTGTATATTGACCAGATCAAGGAAAAGGCACGGCTGGAAAAGACCCTTAGCGAGAAGCTCATAGAGGCAGAAACTAAAGACAAGTTGCTATTACAAGCCCAACTGACAAATATGCGCTCGCAGATTAACCCACACTTCCTCTTCAATGCACTGGATCTGATAGGAAAGGTTGCCTATCTCAACAACCCGGAGCTTGCGATGGAACTTATCGAAGCAATATCCAAAATCCTAAGATACTCCCTTGATGCAACAGACTCACTCGTCCCCCTTGAAAAAGAACTCGCAGTCGTTAACCTCTATGTATTCTTACAGGAGACTCGTTTTGGGGATCGCATCAATGTGGATATACGCGTACAAGACGAAGCGAAAACCTGGCCGGTGCCCTCCATGCTGATCCAACCCCTCATTGAAAACTGCTTCACCCATGGCATCGGAGCCAAAACCCACCTAAGCATAGTCCTGACAGCAGAGGTTAAGGATGATAAGCTTCATATATGTATCGAAGATGATGGTATCGGGTTTGACCCCTCCCTACACTTGAAAGATACAAAACAGCATATCGGATTGTCAAACGTAGAGACTCGACTCCAAATCAGGTACAAGCAGAACAACCTTTTCACTATCGAAAGTGAAGTCGGATCATACACTAGAATATCCTTGACCATCCCTTCTCGGGAGAGCATCGTATGAATATCCTGATAGTGGAAGACGAACTCATAGAACAACAGGCACTGACCAAAATGCTCGACAGGCTCTACCCTGAGCTTGATGCTACGATCCTTTATGCAACAGATGGGATACAGGCAGTAGAAATGGCACAGACCCATGATATAGCAATACTATTCATGGATATCCAACTTCCCCTAAAAAACGGATTGCAAGCCGCACAAGAGATCAGAGAGTTCAACTCACAAGCTCTCCTGGTCATGGTCACAGCGTACAGTGAATTTGAGTATGCTCGAAAAGCCCTCCAAAATGATACCTTTGATTATCTCGTCAAACCCTATTCTGTGAAAACATTCCAAAGGATGATGGATAGGCTCTTACAGAAACTTGATGACATCCAGACCCAAAAACATCATCTCAAACAGTTTGGTAAGCTACAAGAGTTGTTGCAACGCGAATTCATGCAAAAGCTCTTGCTGGGGCCATCGCTCTCTCCGGAGAAGACACATGCATACATCACCTCCTTGTCCCTAGAGGGCAAAGCCTACCAGTGTTGCCTCTGGGTGTGCAAACACCATCCTGACGAGAACGTCACAGTGAAATTCGAACACTTCCTATCGGAACAGGGTATTGCATACATGCGGGAAACCTTCCAGGATATTCACTACATACTCCTGTTAAGCGATTCACTGGATACACTCAAACCACTTGCTTTGCAGTTAGACCAAAGACGACTCTTCATACAAGAAGGCTCGTTTTTGTTTTCTCCGCTGATGACTGATTGGGATACCCTTGGGGATGAATTCCAACAGCTGCTTATCAAGTTGCCAAACAAGCCTTTGGAGACACCTTCCCCCGAACTGACCGTGCTCTCCCTCGCTGAAGCAATACTCAGCAATACACCGGAAACCCTGAATATGCAGGCAGATACTTTGATCGCCCAGACATATCCGCTTCACTCGACAAGACCAGAGTATCGAAGCAGGTTGTTCGAATATCTTCTGCAAGTGATAAAACAGGTCTACAGTATTGGCGATGTCCAGGCCTCTCTGATCTACGGCCAGATCGGTTGCGATTTTGGCCTGTTGACCTCTACAGGGGGAAAAGAGATAGGAGAGGAGTTCAAGCTCGCTCTCAGAAAATTCCGAACCTATTATTTGGCGAATGTGAAGACGCAAAATGAACGGTTGATCTTACAGGTAAAACAGTACATACACAAACATTATTCCCTACCTCTTGCTCTGGAAGAGTTAGCCAATGAAGTCCAGATGAGTACCAGTTATCTGTCCAGGACATTCAAGAACCTCGAAGGCATGAATGTCAAGGATTATATCCTGAACGTCAAGCTCGACCATGCCAAACAGCTTCTGCTTTCGGGAATGAGTGTAGATGTAACCAGCTCAGAAATAGGATTCTCCGACCCTTCCTATTTTTCCAAATGCTTCAAGCGTGAAATTGGGATGACTCCCCGACAATTCGTACAGGAACGTCGCCAGTATTAGAACAATAATTTACTGGAATCCGACAAAACCTTACCTAACCCCCCTCAGAAATACTCTGATATCCTGTAGCCATACTACACAAGGAGTGAATTGCATCTATGAAAAAACTACTGCTAATTGCCCTATTGGGTCTGTCAGTCCTTTCTTTTGCCGTTGCCAACGGACAGAATGAGACAGCTAAGGAAACAAAGACCATGATCTTCAAGGTGGGACTGAACAACCCCATTACCCACCCCCTCGACCAGGGAATCGTCAAGTTTGGTGAGATCCTCAAGGAAAAATCAAACGGAAGATTCGAACTGCAGATTTTCCCAGGCGGACAACTTGGCAAACCTGCTGTGCATCTGCAATCCTTACAGAGCGGAGTGCTTGATATCACGATGATCATGCCTGCCAACCTGGTAGATTACGGTGCCAAGGATCTCAAGGTATTCACCTTCCCCTACCTGTTTGAAAGCGTAGAGCATGCCCGTGCATTCCAAAATACAGAGGCAGGACAGAAACTGTTTGACAGCATCCAGACCTCTGGAACGAGAATGGTGGCCATCGGTGCGTACCAGGAATCAGCACGCCACTACTTCTTTACCAAGAAAAAAGTCACCAACGTCGCCGATATGAAGGGACTGAAAATTCGTTCCAACGAAGGGGCTATCGCCCTTGAAAATATGGCTTCACTGGGAACAAACCCTGTCTCTATCGCATTCCCTGAGTTGTACAGTGCCCTGCAGACAGGAATCGTTGACGGTGCTGAGCAGCCTCTTTCAGGTTTCTATAACAACCAGTTCCATGAAGTAGCAAAATACATGGTCCTTGACGGGCATGAGCTGGCTCCCAATATCATCCTGTTCTCTGAGATTACTTGGAACAAGTTGTCAGCAGCAGACCAGAAACTGATAAAGGATTGTTTTGCAGAGTCCATTCCCTTCTTCAACGAGCTTTCCGAATCACAGGATTCAGTACTCATGCAGAAAATCCTGGATGCAGGCGTAGAGGTATCCAAGCCCTCCAACCCCGCAGAATGGAGACGAGCAGTCCAGAGTGTCTATGACAAGTATGGAACCGAGTACGCAAAGACAATCGAGCTGATAAAGAACACCAAGTATTAATCTGGTAGTCATCTCACCTGCCAGGCAACAGCTGTTGTCTGGCAGGTGTTGTATTTTGGAGAAACAACCCAATGACCTTGAACACATGCAATGCCGGGATTCAAAAGCTTTCCCGTGGTATCTATTGGATAATCGAAGGGATCACAAAACTCATCTTTATTGTCATGGTAATTTCTGTTTCCATAGCTGTAGTGGGACGTTTTGTATTCTCAAAATCACCTAGCTGGACCGAAGAAATCGGTATTCTCAGCCTAGTATGGCTTTGTTTCCTCACTGCTACTATGGGTATCCGTGATGGATCGCATATGCGCATGACCATTATCGAGTATATCTTCCCCAAAAAAGTAACACTGGTTATGCACAAGATAGCCTATGTAGTGCTTATCGCCATCCATTCGGTATTTATTGGAGTTGGTATTGAGGCTGTCCTTATGATGTCCAAATCAGTGCTTCCCGCAACAGGGCTACCCCTCTCCACCATGTACAGTTCCATTCTTATCTCAGGGGTGTTCGGCCTGATAATGGCAGTGGCCAGACTAACAGACAAGGAGTGCTGGAAATCATGAATACCCAAGCGATTTTGCTATTATTAGGCTGCTTTGCGACCTTAATCTTTGGAGGCATCCACATTGCATATGCAATGATAGGATCAGCAATACTGACAATTCTCTTTTTGAAAATCTCCCTGATAGTTGTTGTCACGACCCTCATTGACGGCATCAATGGGTTCACGTTCCTCGCCATACCATTTTTCGTCCTTGCAGGGGAGATCATGGCCCAGGGAGGAATTTCCGATCGTCTCATCAGACTCTCAAACGCCCTGGTAGGATGGATGCGAGGAGGCCTTGCTATGGTCAATATCGTAGCAAGCGTATTTTTTGGGGGTATCAGCGGAAGCGCAACAGCAGACACCGCCTCTTTAGGATCCATCCTCATCCCTATGATGAAAAAGAACGGATACGATGGGGAATTCTCCACCGCGGTGACCATGGCAAGCTCCATTGAGGGGCTTCTGATACCGCCCAGCCATAATATGATCATCTACGCTATGGCAGCAGGAGGGCTTTCCATCGGGAAACTCTTCTTGGGAGGACTGGTTCCTGGCCTGTTTCTTGCCCTTGCCCTCATGATTTTCTCCTTTTTTGTTTCGATCAAACGCAATTACCCCAAAGGCGATCCCTTCTCCCTAAAAAATGTAATCATATCTCTCAAGGATTCCATCTGGGGTTTACTTACAGTCCTCATTGTTGTCTTCGGTGTCATCTCAGGGTTCTTCACAGCCACAGAATCGGCTGCCATAGCAACATTATGGGCCTTTTTCGTAACATTTTTCGTATACAAAGAGATTCGCATCCAAGCCTTCGGTGGCATATTGAAAAATGCCCTGAAAGTATTGGCCAACATCCTAATTCTCATAGCAGCGGCAGGGACTTTTGGCTTTGTAGTGGCATATCTGCAAATCCCAACATTTATCTCCCAAGCAATCCTCGGTCTGACCACAAGCAAAATAGCTATCTTACTGTTGGTGAACCTGGTATTGCTCATGCTCGGCATGATAATGGGAATGGCCTCTATTATCGTCATAATGACTCCAATCCTGCTTCCAATCGTCACACAACTCGGTGTAGACCCCATACAGTTTGGAGTCATCATGATCCTCAACTGCGGTATCGGACTCATCACCCCTCCGGTGGGAGGAGTACTTTTTGTAGGTAGTGGCATATCAGGAGTAAAAATTGAGAGGCTCACCAAAGAGATGTTGCCCTTTTACCTTGTCATGCTCATTGTCCTGCTGGTAATAACCTTCGTGCCACAAGTGACGATGTTCATCCCCAATCTCATTATGTAGGAGAAACCCGTATGAAACCTAATGTCCTTTTCATCTGCACCGACCATTGGCCGGCCTCCGCCTTAGGATGCCATGGCAATACTAATATCATGACACCGACCTTGGATATTTTAGCAAAAAACGGCATTGATTTTAGTCAGTGCTACAGCACATGCCCTGTGTGTATCCCTGCCAGACGTTCCATAATGACAGGAGTCTTTCCAAAAACTCACGGTGATAGGGTCTATAGCGACCAGATGCTGATGCCTGACCTTCCCACTCTTGCCCAGACTTTTTCCGAGGCAGGATACCAGACGATGGGAGTAGGCAAGCTGCATGTCTATCCCCAAAGGAACCGGATAGGTTTTGATGATGTCATACTGATGGAGGAAGGGCGCTATGAGTTTGGGACCGTTGATGACTACCAAATCTGGCTTGGCGAGATGGGATATGCAGGAAAGGAGTTTGGCCATACGATAGGGAGCAACTCCTATTACACCAGACCTTGGCACCTTCCAGAAGAGGCACACCCCACCTCATGGGCAACGACGATGATGGCAAAACAGATCAAGCGTAAGGATCCCACTCGTCCTGCACTCTTCTATATCTCCTATCAGGCACCTCATCCTCCGATAATCCCTGTACAGGCTTTTCTTGACATGTATAAGGACTCGGAGATGCCAAGTCCCCACATGGGAACTTGGCTTGACGACAGCAACCTTATCCAAAGTCTGCAAGAGCAGGCAGTTGGGTATTCAGTCAAAGAAATCCAGCGTGCCATCCGTGGATTTTATGCACAGTGTACACATATAGACTCCCAGATCCGCTTTCTGATAGGAACACTCAGGGAGTGCAACCTACTGGACGATACGATCATCGTGTTTACCAGCGACCACGGGGAAATGCTCTTTGACCATGGCATGGTTGCAAAAAGAATATTCTACGAAAACTCCTGCCATGTCCCCTTCATTCTTTCAGGAAAGCCTTTGGAGGGAAAATCCAAACCTGCAGGTGATGGCCTGGTCTGTCTGGAAGATATCATGCCCACCCTTCTCTCTGCTTGTGATATTGCAGTCCCCCCCTCGGTGGAAGGCTACGATATGCTCGGGGAAAAGAGGCATGAGTACATCTATGGGGAGTGTGGCGAAGGGGATAAGGCGACGAGGATGATTCGCAGCAAAGAGTTCAAACTCATATATTATCCTTGGGGTAACAAGATCCAACTGTTCAATATCCAGGAGGATCCCCACGAGCTCCAAGACCTTTCCTCTGATCAAGGGTATGCGGATATTCTGGAGGATCTTACCCAGACCCTCGTTGCCAACCTCTATGGCACAGATAGCGCTTGGATTGCTGAAGGCCAACTAGTAGGCGCCGAGGACAAACCCTACAAAGTACAGCCCAAATATGGGCTCTACAACCAAAGGGGACTCCATTGGCCAGCCCCAACCGGATACTCAAACCTGGGCAAGAATACCTAGAGTTCGACATCCGAAATAGGTAAGCATCAGGCCCCCATGGCTACATCCACGGGGGCCTTTTCACAGACAGGATTGCACCTATTTTATTGTCAGCCAGCTTTTTCCCTATTCCCTAGAGCTTAATACCCATAGGCAAGGGCACCCCCATCGACAGGGTAGTCATTTCCTGTGATATACGTGGCATGTTCTGAGAGAAGAAAGGCAGTGAGAGCTCCGATATCCTTGGCTTCGCCAAAAGCATGCAGAGGCATCCTGTTGAGTATCAGCTCTTTCCTTTGCTCATCCATGACCTGTTTTGTCATCTCAGTGGGGAACCATCCGGGGGCTATGCTGTTGACGGTGATATTGTCCTGTGCCCATTCCACGGCAAGGCCTCTTGTCAATCCAAGGATTGCACTCTTGCTTGCACAGTAGGGAACAACCTGGGAAAACCCAAGGTGTGCGGCCATGCTGGAGATGTTGATGATCCTTCCCTTGTGGGGAGAGTTTTTCAGATAGGGATAACAGAGTACAGAGAGGTTGAAAGGGGCTTGTACGTTGATAGCTTGGACTTGAGCAAACTCTTCAGGGGTGATTGTCTCCGCCCTCTTCTTGATCGTGATCCCCGCATTGTTGATCAGGTAGTCCAGACCGCCCTGCTCTCCAATCTCCTTGATCAGCGCTCCCATCCCCTCAGGATCACTGATATCCCCCTGAAGATGGTGCATGTTCTGATGGGAGAGATAGGTTGCGTCCTTCGGCCCTCCTGTCCGGCTTATGCAATACACCTGAGAACCTGAGGCGGCCAATGTCTCAGCGATGGCCAGCCCGATCCCACTTGACGAACCTGTTACTATTCCCCTATATCCTGTCAAATCTTGCATATTCTCATCCTTTTCAGTTTTCTACCGGTTTGAGGAAGTTCTCCTTGAAGGAGAACCCCCAGCCATTCCCTTCTCGAGGATAGGCAAACCCATTTTCTATCACCATCTGATTATCGATGATCCCGTCGATCCAGTCAAAGCTTTCAGCACCGTACGCGTTGGGTACGGTTGCAAGAAGCGGTACGTCATAGTCCTTATAGTAGTGGGGAAGACAGGGGATATGGTATGCATCGGCAAGGAATGCGCTGGACCGCCAATTCTCCACCCCTCCTATCCTGAGAAGATCAGGTTGCCACAGGTCAAGGGCATTGCGCCTGATAAGCTCCTTCAGGGCCTGACAATCATACTCGCGCTCTCCCATGGCTATGCTGATGCCGGTCTTGCTCCTGATGAGCTCGTACCCGGCAAAATCTGTGTTGGAGACAGGCTCCTCAAACCAGTGGATACCTATCCCTTTTGCCATATCAGAGAGCTTGAGGGCATCACCTACACTCATCCCCTGGTTAGCATCCATCATGATCTTTACAGAGGAGCCCAAGGCATCACGGACTTTTTGGAGACGTTGGATATCCCGTTCAATATCAGGACTCCCTACCTTCACCTTCACAGCAGTAAAGCCACGCCTCTTGTAACCTACCGTCTCATCCAACAGTTGCTCATCGGTATAGTTCAGCCAACCGCCACTGCCGTACACTGGTATCTTCTTGCCACTGGAACCCAGAAGCTTCCAAATCGGAGTACCTAGGGTCTTCCCCCATGCATCCCACATGGCTACATTGACTGCAGCCTGTGCCCACCGCTGTAGACCAGTACTGCCGAAGTATTCACTCTCATTGTCAAAATCACGTTTCATCCGAATCGTTTCATAGACAGCATACTCACGCTCAAGCATGAAAGAACGGATATCCTGTAATGCTCCCTCAATGGCCTTGGGGGAGTAGTGAAAACTCAAGAGATACCCTTGTCCTGTTATCCCGGCATCGGTGATTATCTCTACCACATAGAAGCGTATGGTCGAGATGGAGTGGGTGGCATCTGCAATTGGTTGGCTAATAGTCGAGTCCGCTTGAAAAAGACGAATATCCTTGATCTGGTGTTTCATATGATTCCTTCTGAATTTTTCTTTGATATATCAGATAACATCCAATTCATAAGAATTTATGCATTATTTTAATAAATTTACCTAGTAAACCATATTTTGATATATCAGATTGTGAAAATATACCATACCAACGCAACTCACACAAGTATCACAAGGGTACATCCCCAGTAAATAGAGAAATTCTCTTGCGTTTTCTCCATTTTCCAAGTACATTCAACATAGTTGATATACCAAAAAGGGAAACGATGAAACCAAATGCAATCATGAAAGACAGTGCCTATGAGTATATTAAGGAAAGAATTCTCAACTGCGAGATTCTTCCTGGACAGGCCATAAGCGAACGTGAAATCATGGAAACACTCTCCTTAGGAAGAACTCCGGTCAGGGAAGCTCTCATCATGCTGCAAAGTGATGCCCTTGTTGAGACGTTTCCCCGGAAAGGAACCATTGCCTCCCCCATTACGGAAAAGTCCATCCTGGAGATGTTCAGCCTGAGGAAACTGCTTGAACCAGCGGTCACCATACAGAACCTGCACAAGATTAACCTCACCTCCCTGATGGCACATGATGCAAAGCTCAAAAATGTCTGCACTCTTCCCGTTGAAACAGGAATAATCCCCTTTTACCAGCAAGACATAGCGTTTCATGAGTTTTTGATCAGCTGCTCAGGCAATGCAAGGCTTATAGGCGTATGCAACCCCCTGTTCCTCGAGGGGTACCGCATTGGGATGTATGGTGCCAAAACCAACCACAGCAGTTCCAGGGAGCAGACATATGCACAACACCATGCAATAGTAGAGGCTATTCTAGAAGAGGATCCCGCCTTGGTCCGAAATTCGTTTATCGCCCATTTGAACTCTGCCCAGATCAGTGCCCTCCAGACAATCGAGAACATGCAGGCAAACCCCAGTATTTGAGTTCTCCACTACGACTCCCAAGCAGCATTTCGCTATCCATCGTAGAATGGACACAAGTGACATGCTCCTGGTTTCTGATATATCAAGATACAAACACAGACATCATAGTACCCTATATATTCTCTTAGCTAGATTGTCATACGGTTAGCAACCAATTCTGAATTCTACTTGCAAAGAAGAAAAAAGGAATTTACACTTCCTGCATGAAAACAAGAACCTTCTCCATACTGGGAGACTCCATCTCCACCTTTGAAAAGTACAATCCACCTGAAAACGAGATCTACTTTCCCAAAGAAGGGTGTGATGTCCTGACCAAGGAGCATACCTGGTGGCATATCCTTAGTGAAGAGACCAAGCTACACCTCATCATGAACGAGTCCTACTCGGGTAGCAGGGTGAGCTTGACAGGATCTCGTCCCCCCTCCTCCAGCTTCCTATCCCAAACACGGCAAGGGCGACTAAGCGGGGACATCATCATTGTCTTTGGTGGAACCAATGACTTTGGACAGACAGAGGATCCTGCAACCCTTGAGGTTTTCAGCAAAGCGTATGATCAATTGGTACGAACGATGATTGAAATCCACCAAGGGAGCAAGCTCTATTTCTGTACGCCCCTCCAGCGTACTGACAAAACCCTTGATGAGGTGAATATACACAACTGGAGCCAAAACGACCTGGCTAGGACCATCAGAAAGACTGTGGAACGTTATCCCAAGACAACTCTCATAGATCTTGGATCATACCCAATACAAGAAGGGGACGGCATGCTCTTCGACGGACTCCACCCTACCAGACAAGGTATGACCCTAATCGCATCGCTTGTTGAAAAAGGTTTGAGTCTAGGCTAACAGGGAGAAACACCTCTATGGAGACATTGAATCAACAGATAGCACTCTACAAGCAAGAATTGAAACGAGGAGCCATACCAAAAGCCTACAGGAGCTTGTTGTCCTACGCAAAAGAGCTTAAAACCTATCTGGAGAAAAACTATCCCGCCTATACCTTCTCATCAGGTATCTACCAAGGACAGATGGATCTGACCTACTTCACCTGCACCCCTCCAGAACTCAGTAAGAGAAAACTGAAAATTGCCTTGGCCTTCATGCATGAGAGCATCCAGTGGGAAATCTGGTTGGTGGGGGTCAATCAGAAGGTACAAAGAACCTACTCAGAGCTCTTCAAAAATCATGGTTGGAATTTGAGCCCCCTCTCTCCGGTGGGCGAAACTGTAGGCTCCATAACCGAGAAGACCCTGGTGGAAAGCCCCGATTATGACAATCAGGAAGCTTTGACCTTATCTATCGAGGAAGGCGCCCTACAGTTCATTGAGGAAGTGAAGAGCTTTTTGAGGGACAAGTAGCGAAGAGGTATCAAGACTTCACTTCCACCGCCTCTAAGGCCATCCTTTTATGCTCCATCGCAAGAAGATTATCCGCTTGCATCTTGGAAAGGATGGTGGAGACAAGAGAGAACAACTTTTTGTCTACCGAGTAATCAGCCTCTGCAAAGAAATCGATGCGGCTCTCGCGCATCAGCTGATGGCTGGTTTCCACGTCTCCACGCTTATGCACTGCAATGCTCTTGCCCCCATTGTACTTGACCAGCTTCATGCAAGGTACATCGGTAAGGCCGTCACCAATGTATATCATATTGGTAAAGGGTACAGGACGGCTGTTCTCAGGAGTATAGTGGTTCAGCTTTTTATCTTCGAACACATCCAACACCCCTTTGTTAATCCTGAACAGGAACTGGGTCTTGGCTGTGTAGTTGACCGAAAGCTTCGGCCAGACAGCAACCCCGTTCTCATCATAGAGGTACTCGCTGGCGTAGATGCGTTTGAAGCGATCGCCTACAGCTGAACCTTCTATGATCTCCCTAAGTCCTGATGAGATGATATAGTGGTCAATGATAAGACCAAGGTCTTGCCCTAGCTTACCCATATCATCAAACCAAGAGAGCACCCCTGGGAAAAACTCGAGGTTCGATCCCAAGGAGACGAAGTCACTTCTGCGGATAGGCTGGCTATGCCTTTTGGACTCGTCGAGCATAAGCTTCATATAGGCAAGTATGCTGTCCATCTCCTGTTCATGGGCCAAGGCATTGGCCTTTGCCCAGAAGGATGCGGCCTCCATACCCAACTTGGGGATGAAGGTATACTCCTGCATGTCCTTGGTCGTAAGGGTCTTGTCAAAATCATACATGATGGCAATTGTGGGTTTCTGTTGCATATGTCCAGTATACCACGGGAGGGGAATAGAGAGATAGTATATACAAATGGTTGACGTATCAACTAATTTCCTGTATATCTTCTCCTATGAAGAACCAGAGCATCGGGCGCCTCATCGCAATCCTGCACCGCCAAAGCCAAATATATACCAACAAAGCGCTGAAGGAATTTTCACTGACAAGTGCTGAATATCCCTTCCTACTTGCTTTGTATTGCAAAGAGGGCCAGACCCAGGAGGAACTCTCCTCCTACCTCTACATAGACAAAGGGGCGACTGCACGGGTCATCAAATCACTCATAACCAAAGGATTTTTACGTAAGGAGCAAGATGACCAGGACAAACGGTGCAACCGAATTTTCCTGACGGAAAAGGCCCGTAGGGAACAAGAGAATATCCGTACCTGTGTTTTGCAATGGAACGCCTACATCACCAAAGGCCTGGACGACGAGACTTACCAATGCATCTTTGCAGGATTGCAGACAATGGTCGACCAAGTGGAGAAAAAACCCCTCACAGAACAAACCGGAGCACAATGAACATGGAAAAAGTGAACCCTCTAGGGGTAAAGAAAGTATCGAAACTACTGATACAGTTCTCAGTACCGGCCATCATCGGCATGATGGCTAATGCCCTCTACAATATCGTTGACCGCATCTTCATAGGAAACAAGGCTGACCTTGGCGCCTATGGCATAGCAGCCATTACAGTCTCGTTTCCCATAATGATCATCCTCATAGCCCTAGGTGTGCTCTTCGGCATCGGAGGTTCGACCCTATTTGCCATCAAGCTAGGGCAAAAGAAAGAGGAAGATGCAGAGAAAGCTATGGGAAATGCTTTCAGCCTCCTCCTGATAGCTGGCCTCAGCTTCAGCATCCTGGGACAACTATTTCTCACCCAGATCCTCACTCTCTTTGGAGCAAGCTCCGACGTACTTCCCTATGCAAAGGAGTATATGCGCATCATCTTTATGGGAACCTCCTTCCAAGTGATGAGCATGGGCATGAACAACTTCATCAGGGCAGACGGCAACCCCAAGATAGCCATGATGTCGATGTTCCTTGGGGCAGGCATCAACATGATTCTGGACCCCATCTTCATATTTGCCCTGGATATGGGCATGGCAGGGGCTGCACTGGCAACCATTATCAGCCAAACATGTGCTTCCATATGGGTTGTTGGCTACTTCTTTGGAAAAAGAAGCAGAAGCAAGCTGAGACGGGCAAACATGAAACTCCAAAAGACCTTGGTATTGACCATCATCAGCTTGGGAATCCCTCCCTTTGCCCTGCAGTTGGCAAACAGCCTGCTCAATATCGTCCTGAACAAAAGCCTCATAGCCTACGGAGGCGACCTTGGCATCTCAGCGATGGGAATTGTTAACAGCCTGCAGACCCTGCTAATCATGCCGGTCATCGGCATCAACCAAGGGGTATTGCCCATCATCAGCTTCAACTTTGGGGCTAGACAGTTTGACAGGGTAAAGGAAGCGGCAAAACTCGGTATCTTAGCTGCTACTGGCCTGGTGCTGGTTGGTTACCTTGCTACGCGATTCTTCCCTATCCAGCTAGTGGGAATGTTCAACCAGGAACCTGAGCTACTCAAGCTTGGGAGCTTCGCCCTGAAGCGTTGGTTCATGCTTACACCCCTGATAGGTTTTCAGATCATCGGGGCAAACTTCTTTCAGGCAATCGGAAGACCACGATCAGCAATGTTCCTCACCCTCTCAAGGCAGGTGATCTTCCTCATCCCAGCCATCCTGATTTTCCCCCTGTTCTGGGGCTTGGAAGGGATCCTGTTCGCTGCACCATTTGCTGACCTGATCTCCACTGTAGTGACAGCCTTCTTCTTCTTCAATGGAATGAAGAACCTAGAGAAAAATGCTTCTGTTATCTAGTCCACGGGAAAGGCATTTCAAGAAACTTTTCCTTTCTGATGAAGATGTGGCTCCAAAAAATAGATCTGAACACCTTCCTTGATCCAAACGAATCCCGTGTTTTATGGTGAACCAAAGATAATTGTATGAGGTGCCAAAGAGCAACCAGCAGAAGACCTTCTGCTGGCTGCCACCATTGCTTCTATTCCTACCCACTCTTCAGACACTTGGCTTAGAGCGTACATATAAGCATCAGAGTCTCCTCTACCCCCTCGCACCATACAAGTCATCCATATCAACATTTGTGATAAGAATCCCCAGAGCTTGTGCAACACCCTCTCCATAGGCAGGGTCTGCAAGATAACAGTGCCTGATATGCCGCTTCTTCACCAGAGTAGTGGTACCTTCCATGTTTCTCGCAGTGTTTTCGAACAGGCGCTGCTTCTCATCTTCGGCCATGATGTTAAAGAGTTTGCCGACCTGCTCGAAATAGAAGTCGTCATCCTCTCTGAAATCATAGTGGTCGATGGGACCCTTTCCATCATACGGGCCTTCTGCCAGTTCGTTCTGGTCCTTCCACATCCCATAGGAATTCGGGTTGTAGTGAACGGATCCGTTGAAATTCCCATCGGTACGCATCGCTCCATCACGATGGAAGTGATTTGTCTCCACCTTGCTCCTGTTCACAGGAATCTGATAGTGGTTGACCCCAAGACGGTAGCGCTGGGCATCACCATAGGAGAAGAGCCTACCTTGGAGCATGCGGCAAGGGGAGAAGCCTATACCGGGGACCTTGTTTGCTGGGTTGAAGGCAGCCTGCTCGACATCACTGAAATAGTTGTCCGGGTTCCTGTTCAACTCGAACAACCCCACCTCATGCAAGGGATACTCGTCGTGGTACCAGACCTTGGTAAGGTCAAAGGGGTTGTGAGGATGCTTCTCTGCTTGCTCCTCAGTCATTATCTGTACATACATCTTCCACTTGGGGAAGTCACCCTTCTCTATCGAATCGAACAGGTCCCTCTGGTTTGACTCCCGGTCTTGGGCAACAACGGCAGCGGCTTCGCTATCGGTGAGAAACTCGATTCCCTGCTCCGTCTTACAGGTAAACTTGACCCAAAAACGCTCATTATCTGCATTGATGAAGGAATAGGTATGTGAGCCGTACCCATTCATATGCCTGAAGGATTTGGGTATCCCCCTGTCCCCCATGGTAATGGTCACCTGATGCAGGGCTTCAGGGAGCATCGACCAGAAGTCCCAGTTATTTTGTGCTGACCGCATATTGGTCCTGGGATCACGCTTTACTGCGTGGTTAAGATCGGGAAACAGCATGGGGTCACGAAAAAAGAAGACCGGGGTGTTGTTTCCAACCAGATCCCAGTTACCCTCATCGGTATAGAACTTCATGGCGAAGCCACGGATATCACGTTCGGCATCGGCAGCCCCTCTCTCACCGGCAACGGTGGAGAAACGGATAAACATCTCAGTCTCCTTCCCTACTTTGGAAAATATGGAGGCCTTTGTCCATTTGGTGATGTCCTGGGTAACGGTAAAGGTCCCAAAGGCACCGGAGCCCTTGGCATGCATACGCCTCTCAGGAATTACTTCCCGGTCAAAGTGGCTCATCTTCTCCAGATACCAGACATCCTGCATCATCACGCCCCCGCGGACTCCTGCAGTCTGTATATTCTCGTTATGTGCTATTGGGCGGCCACTTATTGAAGTAAGTGGTTTCTTGGGCAGGGTGTCACGACCATCACGGTCTTTCTTTTTTTCATCCATACAAGCCTCCTTGAATTTGGTGTAGATGGAATAGGGTTATCCCATTAGATAAGCTATTTCTTATAGTGAATACACGTTAGGAAATATTTTATACACCTAGACTTAGGATAGCACCTCTGAGCTGAAAGTCAAGAAAATACTAATAGAACAATGTTTTATTAAGTAATCACAACACAGGTAGCCCATCCCTTTCTTTTTGCTATGTGGTAAGGCTGACATAGGTATTCTTCAACCAAACGAGAGAGGATTTTCTGCAAGGGATAGCGAGGTGCTAGACTCAAAACAAATCTACAGAAATACTAATGTCTTGAGCTATAACACCCCTGTCGGCATATGTTCGGCCATCGTATACCAAATATCATCCAAACAGTACATCGCCTCTTCAAGCTTGTAGACCATCTTGTACCCTTTACTGTTCTTAAGGATTTCAAAGAACTTATCAGGTTTATATACAGTCCCATCGATGACTATAGCGACCTGGTCTGGATCATGTGCAATTTCGACAATATCAAGGGTGCCCTTCTCTGCCAATGTATCATTACCATCAAGGGTAGGCTTCCTAATCCCTCGGGCGATGACTTTCCGAAGCTGTTCGGTTGCTGTAAAGCCATCCATTTCGAAAGGGGCAGTATAGGAAAATCTATAGAATCCACGTTTGGGGTCTTCAATGGCTGCATAGTACACGCAGTTGACCAAGAATTGATGCTTGAGAAAGAAGATGTGCCCTAGGACTGTTATCTGATCCGGGTGATCAAATAAGGAAGAGGTAAGGCCCACCCTTTTACAGTACCAGGTGTTGTAACAATCATGGCAAAGCCATCTGGACGTTCCGTCTTCCGACGTCAGATGGCGATTAGCCGCCTTTCCACATTCTTTACAGGTTTCCATATGAACCTCCTACGATACATGTAGTATAAGGAGCACATCCAAGGAGTCAAGAAATTCATCTTGTGATATGAAGGCTGAGACAATTGCTTTTGAGGTACCAGCTATGAGATGATAGCTTGCTTACCAAGGGAGAAATTGGGAGAGCTGTACTGCAGGGAAGAACCAGGGCCCAAGCCCTGATACTTCCATATCCACATAAACCTACTCTACTCACTTACTATAGACCGTAAGGGTGGCGAGCTTCGCCTTCATCTCAGAGAACTCAATGCCCTGTTCGGCTGCATAGTCCTTAACTGTCATAGCAAGACTTTTGGGTTTTCCCACCAAAGCTTCAATATCTTCCAACAGATACCCAGCATCAAGCAATTCCTTGAATGTGGTCTTCCCTGTAAGGGCGAGGGTTGTTGAACCCCCTGGATTAATTCCCTGAGCAGACAGGCCCCCAATGCTTACAGCCTGCGCTGCCACCGTCTCAAAGCTTGGTGAGGTATCCTTGCCCTCTCTTCTCAACACCATGATAGCTGACTTAGGCAGAAGAGTCCCCTCCTCAGGAGTATGTGGCAAAAGGGTATAGAGGGAGACAAACAGACGTACTGAGTCAGTTCCGATCTCCTGGCCTTCCGGAACCTTTCCAAGATATAAGGTTTCGAGCAGGTTTACCTTATCCATACTTGAAGAGGCTCCAAAGGCTTCAACCAACAGGTCAGAAGGGATACCGAAAGCCTTGGATACATCTTCCCACGTATAGGATCCCCGGATGTCAGTAGGACTAGGCTGTCCTGTAAACTCTCCGCTCTTTATCAAGGCCGGTTGTTTTGATGACTCCACATTCCAAAGCCCCAACAACATAGAAACACCAATACCACCGAATAGGACAACCACCGATACGATCCCCAACATTCTGGCAGAAATCTTTTTCTTGGGTTTTGCAAGGGAGAAGTTCACCGTATCCCCAACCGGACAGGCATCTTCACTTGTGCACTTCATACAGGAAATGCACTGATGATCCCTAACAATGCCAGCGGTTGCAACATCGATATTCATGGGGCATGCCCTGGTACAGGCATTGCAGGAGATACAGGCAGCTTCTATCCTTCTGATCTTAAAGACCCTGAACAGGTTGAAGATTCCTTGGAATGCCCCATAGGGGCAGGCATACTTACAGAAGGGCCGTTCGACCAGCAAAGAGAGAAGCATGACGATACCTAGCAAAACAAAGCCTGAAATTGCAACCTCACCCCTCCAGAAGTTGAACAATGCATAGTACGGGTCATAGTCCTGGAAGATAAGCTTGCCTGAAATGACGGTCATGTAGGATACCCAGACAAGGACAAGGTAGCGGGTATACCTCAGAATCCTGTCCAGCTTAGCATTTATGAAATGGTTATAGCGTTTCTTGAATATCTTCCGACCCAGTTTTCCTATCCACTCCTGGAAGGTACCAAAGGGGCAGACCCAACCGCAGATGACCGGTCCAAACAGGAGCGCCAGAAACAAGCCTATCACAGCAAGGACTACCGATGATTCGTGTATCTTCTTTACTAGGGTTCCAAGGGTCACCAGGTTCCAGAAGGATACAACCCCACCAAAGGGACAAATTGCATGAAGCGATGCCCCTCCAAGGAAGGCAGGCAAAACAAATCCCATCTCTTTCAGACCATTGATCGTAGCAATGAAGGCTACCAGAACGAAGAATCCGATCTGTATGCGGCTTCTCCAAGTCTGTGGCCTCTTTTTTCGTAAGGTATCCTTTTTCATCCCAGTCCTCTTTGTGTTAGAATGATCACCCAAGAGACAAACAGGTTGCTTAGCTATCACCATGGTGAAATACGCTGGGGTGTCTGTCTTGAGGAATCTCCCCAAGGATGAAGTATCGTTGTGTGCATCATGTGGAGAGCATATAAACATAGCATAATTATGTCAGTCTTCGATTATTCAAACCTGAGAAATAGAGACTGATTTGTTGTTTCCAGCCAGGTCCCAGTTCGCTTCATGTATAGAGAACTTCATGATGAAGCCGCGGATATCCCGTTCAGCATCAACTCCCCCTTTTTTATCCACACTGTGGGAGAAACGATGAATATATGTGTCGCTTTTCCTTCCTTGGAAAATAAGGAAACCTTTCTCCATGTATCCTACGAAAAACCTAAAAGTAGAACCATACCCTATTCAGCCATTTCAAAACCTTTAATCCCTGCGTTTCAGAGGATTGTCTCACAAATTTGATTGCATTCTGAAGCCCTTTGGCGCACCATACATATGGATCTACTTTGATTCAGTTCTTGTTGTCTGGGAGGCAAAGTTCATGGCGTTCATAAAAGTGCAGAAACTGGTCAGGAATGAGGATGGGAGCGTCAGCAGTGGCAGCGCCTCGATCATGACGACTGAATATGATAGATCATACAAAGGGCTCTCCCGTCATAAAATTCGGGAGAAACTTGGAAAGGTGATATCTCTTGATGAAACAGGTAAAAAAGGTGTGTTCCTTTCCCCCACCAGGGGGCTTGTCGCCTATGATTCTGCAACAGATACATTTGAAAGCATTGGAAAGGACGATCCCAGGGTCAAGGCCTTTGATCTCTTTTCAGAGCCTCAGATCCATACCGTATTCGGTGATGTCTACCTCTTTCTCCAGGTTTGTGAGAAAACAGGTCTGCTGAAGGTTCTGCGGACTGCTTTTCCACAAGACAAGGATTATGAGCGGGTGCTATCGCATCTGCTTCACTCTGTCCTAAACGATGGGTCCAGGGTCACTTGCGACGACTTCATCAGCAAGTCCTTCGCCTCCTATCTCTTCGGTTCCATCACCACCGGCTCCCTTGGAAGTGATACCGTGTACTTCTCCATGATGGGCGAAGATACAAGCAAAGTTGCCTTCTTCAAGGCATTCGTCTCCCATATGAGAAAGAAAGCCCCCCTGTTTGGCAAGGGGTGCTATGTGGACACCATCATGGATAATCCGTTCAATGCACATCATAGCAATGGGATAGAGGGTCCATCCATCCAGAAGAGGCTTGTGCTCGTCTTGGATGGGAAGACAGGTTTCCCCGTATGGTTCTCCATAATCCCGGGCAATGTCCTGGACTTGAGCACCCTCCAATCGACCATGGAGGATGTGGCCGAGACCCTCGACATCCGCATCGACGATTTCGTCCTTGATGCAGGGTATGCCAACAAGGAGACGATTGGGACCTTCCACTGTGGGAATGAGGAAGGGAAGGCCATGACTGTGTGCATGCCTGCAAATGAAGAGTACCCCTACAAGACGCTCTATCACCAGGCAAAGAAACTGATGGCCAATGCCAAGTACGAGTTCATACGGGAGGGCCATACCTATTTCGGCAAGCGTTTCGAGACCGAAGTATTCGGTTTCAAGATGCATGCATATGTGTATGTGGACAAGGACAATGCATTGGAAGGGTGCAGGGACTACCGCCTCAAGCATGAGGATGCATACAAGAAGCTTACCGACAAGGAGAAGAACTGGACCTCGGTGCGCTTCGGATTCTTCATCCTCCTTTCCACCGAGATGAAGGAACCTGATGAAAAATTGGATGATTACTTCGGCAGAACACGCATTGAGACGGTATTCAAGACCAGCAAGGAGCATCTGAATCTCCTTCCTTTATCCAAATGGTCTGACCTGACGGTCAGAGGAAAGCTGCTCTCCGACATCATATCGACCATAGCATTGCTGCAGCTGAGGAAAATGCTCTCAGAACCTGGAATCTCCACATGTAAGCTCATTGGGAAGACCCAGTCGCTCATGTGTACGAAGAAAAGGGATGGGACCGTTATTGTTGAAGTCCCGAACAAGCAGGTGAAGGAGTACTATAAGGATCTGAAGGTGAAAGTGCCCTCGTCGGTTGATTTGGAAAAGTTTAAGACTGAAACTTTGAAACTATCTAAAGGTCGCTGAGAATGTAGTGGTTTAGAGGTTTACTTTTGTGTTTGCCGTAGGCTGAATCAGCGCTGAACAAACGCTGTTTGCTTACTCTGGATTGTATTAGGAAGATTAACCGTAGTGAAGGGAAACCAGTTCTTTGCAGTAGATAGGTAACCTCAGACTTGGAGCGCTGGTTGGTTTTGATATGTTGAAGGTTAGTCTCTGGTATGCGGCTAAAGAGTGTAGAGATTCTCTTATGTGCTTGTAATTCTACCTCGAGTTCGCTCATATTTTCACTTCTACTATATTTTACTACATTAGTGAAAACTACTAGATCAGTGAAATATTGTACTTCAAAAGCATCAAGCCAGTCCTTTGGACTCTTCAAACTCAAAATAACAAACCTGTATGCTCTGAAAAGAGATAAGCCCCGTTGTTCACATACAACGGGGCTTATGCTTCTCTAACGCAGACTCTCTGTCTGCTTGAACACCTCAAGCAGAGGGTCCCACCACTCCTTACCTCCTGATACCTCACCGATACCACGGATCTTACGTATCCTGTAGCGAACCAGATTCTCCACAGGTTTGCTGCACAGCACATCAAGGTCTCTGATAATAGTCTCTTTGATGAGTTGGGCGGTTCCTTGAGGGGAGATCTCAGGTATTATGTCGTGGATTACCCCAAAATCCTTCAGGTTTTTTGCAGTCATCTTCATCGCCTCGGCAGCCTCTTTCGCCTTGGAAGGGTCACGGAGCAGAATGGAGGCAAACCCCTCAGGAGTAATGACTGAGTAGACTGCATTCTCCAGCATATACAGCTTGTCCCCCACTCCGATACCCAGGGCCCCACCACTGCCACCTTCACCGATGATAAAACAGAGAACTGGTGTCTTGAGGGTGGAAAAGACCTTCAGGTTCTGGGCAATGGCTTCGCCAATTCCCCTCTCCTCTGATCCAAGGCCCGGATAGGCACCGGGGGTGTCGATGAAACAGACCACAGGGCGACCGAACTTCTCAGCCTGTTTGGCCAAACGCAAGGCCTTGCGGTACCCCTCGGGATTGCTCATCCCATAGTTGCACAGCACATTCTCCTTGAAGTTGGCTCCCTTGTGGTTGCCGATGAAGGTGATGGCCCTTCCCCCTATAGTCCCGATGCCTCCGACCATGGCAGGGTCATCGCCATAGAGGCGATCGCCATGCAACTCCATAAAGTCGTCACAGATCATCTTGATGAACTGCTTGGTCCCTGTACGACCCTGTTGGCGTGAGAGCAGTACAAAATCCCAGGAAGACTTGGTCTCCTCATCGCTTGAAACAATGGTCTCTATCCGCTCAAGGGTACTCTTGAGCTGGGTATCATCTCTCTTATCCTTCATTGGGTATGCTCCTTGTATGGGTCTTGATGAGGTAGGAGAGGGTGCTTCTCAGCTTCTCCCTTGATACGATCATATCGACAAACCCCTTTTGGAGCTGGAACTCCGAGCGCTGGAACCCTTCAGGAAGCTTCTCCCTGATAGTTCCTTCGATAACCCTAGGACCGGCAAAGCCAATGACGGCCCCCGGTTCTGCCAGGATGACATCACCGAGCATGGCAAAGGATGCGGTGACCCCACCGGTGGTGGGATTGGTAAGCACAATGAACAGGGGTGTCCTGGTCTCTTCGAGTAGGGCGGCTGCACTGGCAGTCTTCGCCATCTGCATCAGGGAGAAGATCCCCTCCTGCATCCTGGCTCCGCCACTTGCGGTAAAGAGGATGACAGGCTCCCTCTCAAGACAGCCTTCTATGATGGCCTGGGTAATCTTCTCCCCTACCACCGATCCCATGCTCCCCCCCATGAATGAGAAGCTCATGATGCCGACCACAACCTTCTGACCTTCGACACTGCACTTTCCGATACTCACCGCATCACTGAGGGAAGATTTCTTTTGGTTTTCCTTAAGCTTGTCCTCATACCCTGCCAAGGCGATGGGATTCACTGACTGCATTCCTTCAGCCATCTCGACAAAGGTACCTTCGTCGGCAAAGAGCGCAAGACGCTCCTTCGGGGTAAGGGGAAAGTGGAAATTACAGTAAGGACATATCTTATGCTCGTCCAATACAACATCTTTCTTGCACTGTACACAGCTTACTATTTTTTTATTTTGCATGAGTCTTATTCTCCTGTTTTTCCCAGAGCTTCACGTACAGATCCGTGCCAAAGCGTCCGGATCCAAACTCAACCGAGCTGATGAGCAGTATCTGCTCCTCAAGGTTTGTCTCAATGCCATCAATGCGCACCTCAGAAAGGGCTCTGAGCATTATTGCCAGTCCCTGATCTCTATCGGGTGCATATACTATGATCTTGGCTATCAGGGGATCATAGTAAGGGCTGAGAACGGAGTTGGCCGTAAGGTGAGAGTCTATGCGCACATGAGGGCCCAAGGGAAAGTTCAGGTTGGTAATGGTACCCGCACTCTTGCCGTTTATCCTGCACTCGAGGGCGTAGCCTTTGAGAGGGACATCCTTCTGTGTGATGGGTAATTTTTTTCCGGAGGCAATCTCTATCTGCGCTTTTACCAAGTCGATTCCGCTTACCAGCTCGCTGACAGGGTGTTCAACCTGTAGGCGAGCATTGACCTCCATGAAGTAGTAGTTCTCACCTTCAACAAGGAACTCCACAGTCCCGGCCCCGCGATAGCCAAGCTTTTCGAACAGCTTGACCGAGTCACTGCACATGCGTGTCCTCATCTCTTCACTCAGGATAGGAGAAGGGCTCTCTTCCAGCAGTTTCTGATGGTTCTTCTGGACTGAACAGTCACGCTCACCCAGATGAACGACCGTACCCTGGCCGTCAGAGAGCAACTGGATCTCCAAGTGCCTGGGATTCTCCAGATAGCGTTCCATATGCACCGAAGCATCACCAAAGAAGGCCAGGGCCTCCTTCTTCGCTACCTGTAGGGCGTTGGCAAGTGTATTCTTCTCATAGACGATACGCATACCCCTTCCTCCGCCTCCACAGGCGGCCTTGAGAATTATGGGGTATCCAATGCGTTCAGCTGTAGCAAGGGCATCATCAAGATCCTTGATCTCCTCACTGCTACCGGGGGTTATTGGAAGCTTGCACTCCAAGGCTGTGGTGCGGGCTGCAACCTTGTTGCCCAATAGGGCGATGGTCTCGCTCCTCGGCCCAATGAAGATAAGGCCCGCATGCTCGACCTCCCGGGCGAAGTCAGCGTTCTCCGAGAGAAAGCCAACCCCGGGATGAATCGCATCGCAGCGTGCAAGACACGCTGCGGCTATGATGTTTTTCTTGTTCAAGTAGCTTTCGGATGTAGCCGGAGGTCCGATGCAGATAGCCTCATCGGCAAGTATGACCCCTAGTGAGTCTTTATCTGCGGTGGAATAGACCAGCACACTGCGAATCTTCAAATCCTTGCAAGCGCGTATGATCCTGACCGCTATCTCGCCGCGGTTGGCAATGAGGATAGACCTGATCATCGCCTTCTCACGGTAAACAGCGGCTGGCCAAACTCCACCATCGATTCTGGCTTTGCAAGCACTGAGACAATCTCACAAGGGAACTCAGTCTGCAGTTGGTTCATCATCTTCATTGCCTCGATGGTACAGATGATCCCGCCTTCCTCCACCACATCTCCCACCTTCACATAGGCTGGAGCATCTGGAGCTGGGGTGAGATAGAATGTCCCTACAATAGGAGAGGTGATGGTTTCGACATCACCTTCCAGTTCTTTTTCCGCGACTGCAGGTTTCTCAACCTTGGTACTTTTCTGGGGAACTACAGGAGCAGACACTACACCTGTCCCTTCTCCCTGTCTCTTGAATTTGAGTGAGTAACGCGAGCAGGTGAGTTCCATCTCACCTAGTGTGCTCTTTTCAAAAAGAGCTATGACCGTTTCCAGGTCCATTTGTTCAATACTTTCCATAGTAATTATCCTTCCTCTTCAAGGGGATGGGGCCACTCCCTAGGGAGCTACCGAGTTTTGGCCAATAATAACAGTAACGACTTTTAGTGTCAATATTGACACAATACATACTATTGTAATATACATACACTACCGTGCCAAAACATGGTCAAGTCAACCGAACCCAAGGAGAAGACAGTGAAGTCTCCACAACCTATATATATCTCAGCTATCGGGAGCTACGTACCTGAAAAGATTGTTACCAACAATGACCTTGCCAAATCTGTCGATACCAGTGACGAGTGGATACACTCCCACACTGGTATCCACGAGAGACGTATAGCAAATAAGGAGGAGAAGTGCTCGGACCTAGCAGTCAAGGCAGCGCTCAACCTTTTTTCTACAAGCAATATAACTAAGGAAGATATCGATGGCATTGTTGTGGCTACAGCAACAGCCGATCACTACGGTTTCCCCTCAACCGCCTGCATAGTAGCGGAGAAGCTTGGCATCAAGGGGGCGGCCGCCCTTGATATCGGGGCCGGATGTACCGGCTTCATCTACGCCCTGGAAGTTGCCCGCGGCATGATAATGAGCGGGAGCATGACCAAAGCCTTGGTCTTCGGGTCTGAAAAGCTATCAGAGGTAGTCAACTGGAACGACAGAAACACCTGTGTGCTGTTTGGTGACGGCGCTGGCTGTGTCCTACTTGAAAAGACTGAAGAATATAAGGGTATCATCGACTCCACGCTCCATGCAGAAGGTTCAGGCTCCCTGGCCCTTGCCATTGACCAGGACACGCAAACCATCACGATGGAGGGGCGGGCTGTATACGCCTTCGCTGTACGTGCCATCGGGGATACAGTCTTGGAATTGCTCAAACGAAACGATCTCACTATCGCTGACATCACTTGGATAGTGCCCCACCAGGCAAACAAAAGGATCATCGCTGCCTGCAGCAAACGCTACGGCTTCGACGCTTCCTTGTTTTATATGAACATTGAGAGGTATGCGAATACCTCGGCGGCCTCCATCCCAATAGCGCTTGCTGAAATGGAGGAAAAAGGCTTGCTCAACAGCGGGCAGAAGATCCTCTTTGTAGGATTTGGCGCCGGACTCACCTATGGAGGAACACTTATTCAATGGTAAATATCATAGCACTCTACCCAGGGCAAGGATCGCAGTACCCCAAGATGGCCTTGGATCTCTATACAGCATCAGAGAGAGTCAGAGACCTTTTTGATCTTGCTTCGGAGGTAACCCACACAGATCTGCATACCCTGCTCGAGACAGGGACTGAAGAGGATCTCAAACAGACAGAGGTCACCCAACTTGTCGTCACCCTGGCCAACAGGGCGGCAAATATAAGGCTCAGTGAACTTGGGCACAACATGCTCTGTCATAGCGGGCTCAGCCTTGGCGAACTGGCAGCCTATGCAAGTGGGGGCATCATTGATGATGAGACCCTGTTCACCTTAGTGCAGAAACGATCGCTGCTCATGGCTGAAGCGGGAATGAAAGTAGAAGAGAATTATGGCAAGCTTGGCATGGCAGCGGTCATCGGCATGGACTATGCCAGTGTACAAGAAACACTAAAGGCCAACTCACTGACGAGTGTGTACCCCTCCAATGACAACGGGCCCAAGCAGGTGGTCATTGCAGGCTTGGAAACTGCCATCCAGGAGGCCAAGAGCCACCTTATCGCAGGGGGTGCTAGAAGAGTGCTTCCCTTGAAAGTCTCTGGAGCTTTCCACACCCCCTACATGAAGGAAGCGACAGAGGAGTTTTCTGCATACCTGGACAGCTTGGTCTTCAGCGACCCGAACCAGAGGATCATCTCCTCGGTGACAGCCGAAGAGGTTCTAAGCTCTGCAAGAGCAAAGGAGCTCTTGGGCATGCAGCTGGCAAACCCTGTGCGTTGGACTAAGGTGATGCAGGCAGTCAGCGCCATCAGACAATCGTTGGAAGACACTAAAAAGACTGATCACATAGTATTGGCAGAGGTAGGACCGGGTACGGTCCTAACCGGACTTTGGAAAAATAGCGGACTTCCTGATTTTTGTACCCCCATGGGAAAAGAAGGTGAGATCCAAACAATAGGAGAGGAAACCTAATATGGCAGAAAAAAGAAACGCTCTGGTAACCGGTGGTTCACGGGGCATCGGCATGGCAATAGTGGAAGAGTTGCTCAATGAGGGATGTAATGTCTGGTATCTCTCGAGAAGCGAAGGAGAGAGTGCCTCCCTCAAAGAAAAAGCCACCTCGGTAGGTAGTACCCTCACTTGGGTTGCCTGCGACATGGCTGACAGGGCCTCTGTCCAGACTGCAGTGGAAAGCGTGATACAAGAGGCAAAAAGCGTTGACATCCTGGTAAACAATGCCGGCATCACCCGTGACGGACTTATTATGCGCATGAAGGATGAGGCATGGGACGAAGTGCTTGCAGTGAACCTGACCGGGGCTTTCCTCACCTCCAGAAGGATAGGGCGCCTTATGGCAGGTCAGAGACGGGGAGCCATCATCAACATATCGTCAGTTGTAGGCATCATGGGTAACGGCGGGCAGTCAAACTATGCCGCGTCAAAGGCAGGTCTCATTGGTTTTTCCAAAAGCCTTGCACGCGAGCTTTCCAGCCGCAACGTGCGGGTGAATGTCGTGGCCCCTGGCTTTATCCAAACTGCAATGACAGACGTACTGCCTGAGACCTTGAAAGAGAACCTCAACACACAGATCCCCCTCTCTAGGATTGGGGAGGCAAAAGAGGTAGCCCACGCAGTGGCCTTCCTCGCATCAGAGAAGGCTTCCTACATCACCGGCCAAGTGTTGGCTGTTGATGGCGGGATGGCAATGTAAGTATTGGAGATACAGATATGAATAATGCAAGACGTGTTGTAGTAACAGGAATGGGCACCATAAACCCTTTGGGCAAACGTGTTGATGAGTTTTGGCAGAACATCAAGGCAGGCAAGTGCGGCATAGGGCCCCTTACCAAGTTCGATACCACCGACTACCCTGCAAAGATTGCAGGAGAGGTACTTGATTTCGATCCTTCGGATCTTTTGGACCGCAAAGAGACCCGCAGCATGGCTGACTTCACCAAGTTCGCTGTCTATGCCGCTGTGCAGGCCATGGACCAGGCAGGACTTAAGGAGGGTCTGTATGACCCTTTCAGAAGTGGGGTCTATCTGGGCAATGGTATCGGTGGCTTTGAAGTTGTGGAGGAGAACCTCCGTAAGCTCTATGAGCGAGGACCCCACGCCGTAGCCCCTCTGACCATCCCCAAGCTCATAGCCAATGAGGCAGCGGGAAACGTCGCTATCCATTTTGGATTCCAGGGTCCCTGCCGCACAACGGTGACCGCATGTGCATCAGGTACTGATGCCATCGGGGATGCCTTCAACTCAATCCGCTTTGGCCTCGCTGACGTTGCCATAGCGGGAGGGACTGAAGCGGCCATAACCCCGCTATCAGTTGCAGGGTTCTGCCGCATCCAGGCCCTCTCCACGGCCTATAACGACACCCCTTGTCTTGCCTGTCGTCCATTTGATAAGGATCGTGACGGCTTCATCATGGGTGAAGGAGCGGGTATGTTGGTACTTGAGTCCTTGGAGCACGCCCTCGAGCGTGGGGCTACCATCCTGGGAGAGATCGGAGGCTACAGCATGACGTGTGACGCCTACCACCTGACAGCTCCGAATCCTGAAGGTGACGGAGCCGCTCGTGCAATGCGGGAAGCCATCGCCATGGCCGGGGCCAAGCTAGAGGAAGTGGACTACGTCAATGCCCACGGCACCTCCACAGCGGCCAATGACTCGATGGAGACCAAGGCCATCAAACAGGTTTTTGGTGAACATGCATACAAGCTCAAGGTCTCTTCCACCAAGTCGATGACCTCTCATTTGATAGCGGCTGCTGGGGCAGTTGAGGCAATTATTTGTCTGCTTGCGTTACGCGACCAGTACTTTCCTTGTACTCTCAACTACACGACACCCGATGAAGGTCTCGATCTTGACTATGTACCGAACAAAGGCATAGATGGTACAATTCGTTATGCTGTCAGCAACTCCCTTGGGTTTGGCGGACACAACGGCGTCTTGGTCTTCAAACCCTATACCAAAGCATAAGGAGCAACAATAATGAGTGATACATTTGAAACACTAGAAGAACTGCTTCCACATCGCGACCCATTCCTATTCGTCGACGAACTATTGGAAGCAGATGAGAAGCATACTGTCGCAAGACGGGTCTTCAAGGAAGACGACTGGTTTTTCAAGGGCCACTTCCCCCACTACCCTGTAGTCCCTGGAGTGATCCTGATAGAGACCATGGCACAGTGCGGAGGCGCTGGCCTCTGTCAGGTCGGTATCCTCCCCCATGGGGCATTCTTTGTCCTGGGTACGGTGGACAAGGCAAAATTCCGCAATCAGGTACGCCCAGGCGATACTGCCATTATTGAAGTGCACAATACCCGTGTCTCGCAGATCATGCTGCGCCAAAGCGGTACCATCACCGTAAACGGGAAAAAGGCTGCAGAAGCAACCTGGATGTGTATTGTCGGTGGTGGGGATGTGAATATCAATGGAACGAAATAAGGGAGTCTCTCTGTGATCATTACGAAAAAAGTTATGCGAAATGTCTCTTTGACCGCACACCCCCTTGGGTGCCGCCAGTATGTGCAAGACCAGATCGACTGGGTCAAGGAGCATGCGACCAAAACAGATCACCCTCTGTATAAGCCTGTTACCCCTGACTCCATTCCCAAGCGGGTTCTGGTGCTTGGGGGTTCAACTGGCTATGGACTCTCTTCACGCATTGTTGCGGCTTTCGCCGGAGGTGCAGACACGCTCAACGTCTCTTTTGAACGGGCGCCAAGTGAGACCAAGACGGCAACGCCGGGTTGGTACAATACCACCGCTTTTGAAACAATGGCAAAGGAGGCAGGGCTGAAGGCCGAGTCGGTCTTTGGCGATGCATTCTCCAACCAGACAAAAGAGAGGACCGCACAGAAAATCAGGGAAACCCTCAAACAGGTGGACCTGGTCATCTACAGCCTTGCCTCCCCCCTTCGCACCGACCCGGCAACCGGTGTAACCTACCGTTCGGTACTCAAGCCGATCGGGGAAGCCTTCACCGCCCTTTCTGTGGATATGGACAGTCCTGTAGTCAAGCAGGCCACCATTGAGCCAGCAGAGAATGGTCAGGCAGAGGAGACAGCCAAGGTGATGGGAGGAGAGGACTGGAGTCTTTGGATCGACTTCCTGCTCGAGGAAAACCTACTCGCCCCCAATGCCATGACTGTCGCCTACTCCTACATCGGGCCTAAGATCACCTACCCTGTCTACAGGGAAGGGACCATTGGCCTTGCCAAGGAGCATCTGGAAGGGAGTGCTAAAGAAATAAATAAAAGCCTACACCAGATTAACGGAAAGGCATTTGTCTCAGTCAACAAGGCTCTGGTAACCCGAGCAAGTGCAGTCATCCCAGTAGTACCCCTGTACATGGCCCTGCTCTATCAGGTGATGAAGGAGAAGGGAATTCATGAGGGGTGTACTGAACAGATCTATCGTCTCTTTACTGAACGTCTCTATGCGAATGGGACTGTCCCAACCGATGAGGAGGGAAGGATCCGTCTCGATGACTGGGAGATGTTAAGCGATGTCCAGTCTGAGGTGGAGAGTCGCTGGATCCTCCAACATGAGGGAAAGCCCTTGCAAAAGGGTGATCTTGAGGGTGTAAAACAGGAATATGACCAGATTCATGGCTTTGGCTTCTCCAACATAGACTATGGCCTTGATGTTGATCCCAGGGTTATCTGAGAGGCAAACAGTAAGAAAGAAATAGAGCAATGGTAGCATAGCTAGCCATACAAAAGCTCTAGGAATAAGTGGAACTGGAATATCACCTGCCCTATTTTCGAAAACTGCTCTCATTGGAGCGGATACCGTCGCACGACTGTTTCTTTGCAACCTTCGCAGCCATAGACCCTGAGCATTTCATAACCTGCTTCATGGAATGGC
>JBLXDK010000007.1:0-176370 GCA_048264225.1 Sphaerochaeta sp. | reverse complement strand
GAGCCGCATACCGAACGGTACGTGCGGATCTGTGGGAGGACGGATGAGCCACTAAGGCTCATCCTCCTACCCGATTCTGTAGAGGAGAATGCTTTGTTGAGGATTCTACATAAAAGCTCATCGACTGTGATGCCCTCTTCTGCAGCCCTCCTGATAGCCTCATCATGATAGTTGAAGTCCAAGGTGGTGGTGAATTCTCCTAAGGGGGTTACCAGTACTGCCAGAGTCGTTGCTGGGGCAATGAGCAGCCCGCCGATTTGAGGGGCGTATTGCTACGGCTAACCTTGGCGGGCATTGGTACTGAGAGGATAGTATGTTCAGCAGACGGGGTCAATCAATTAAGAGAGGGTAATAATCCTTTTGGTTTGTAGTAGCTTGCCATGTACCTGATGACAACCGAATCATTCTGGGCAGATTCTTATTTGATGAGTAAATGTCATTTTGCTATTAAGTGAAAATAATATATTATGAGAAATAGACTTACTAGAAAATTCTTATTTGATGGTTGTTTCATGTTGTCAAAAAGCAAGTAGTGCAATGTGTATCAGCCCTGCCTTAGTTTTGTCCTTTCGATCAGAAAGGGATAAGCATAGAAAGGGCGAACGCTGCTGCCTTAAGCTCCTCTTGGTCTGTTCTGGAACCATCAGCAATGTACAGCTGCTTCTTCTTGCCTTTGCGTATGTGATAGGCCTCATGGAAGAAGGAGAGCCAGAAGGTATCATCCTTCTTATCCCTAAGGTTTAACACGATCAGGGCTTTCTCTGGTGATAGCCACTTGGAAGCTCCCTTCCAAGGTATCTGTTTCCAATGTGGCACCAAAGCCAATGCAACACCTGCTTCACTACACAGCGTATATATCTGAGACATGACCTCTTTAGGTTTCTTGGTGGTCAGTGTCCTGATGGCCTGAATTGCATCAGAGAATTTGGAGGCGTTAAACGGGGTGTATTGAATCTCTCTGGCTTGTAGCTCACCCATACGTATCCATGCTGAAGCAGGGCCAGCAAGGGAGGTAAATTGACTTGCAAGGCGTGTTGCAACTTTTGGATTATCCCAGAGGCCATTCAAGGCTTCAACCCTTGAAACTCCATAGAAACGCAGGGCCTCCTGTACTATTTCTGACTGATCATCTGTTTCTGAGAGTATCCCACGTTCCTTTAGGTCCTTTATGGGAATGGTCGATAGCCAATAATCATATTCTTGTAGTTGTTGCTTGAACTTGAGCTTGCTCCGTTGTTCCCGATAATTCATCTCCAGGTTATTCCACATCCTAGAGGGAACAGCGGTAACCATTTCAAGCTTGGTCGCGGTCTCATGTCATTGGTATAATCTGAACCTAAAGTTTGTTGTCTTAAGGGAATCGCGAGTAGTATACTCGTAAGTATACTAATTGTAGCTTGGCACTTGGTATGTGTATTGGAAGAAGCTGGCATCTCTTGAATAGCTGCATCCTTCAGATATGCTTGGTTACTATGTCCTATGCTGAAACCATGAAGTTTCTGAAAGTGGATAAATCCTGATTTCAGCTATAGTGACTTTTGAGTGGTACTTTTTCAGGAAGGTACCACTCAAGAACCAACACAGTTGATGTGGAAGTTGTACATGCCCCCGAAATAGGAGTTCTTCCCGTTACCTAGCGTAATGGACTATGGCAATGAACTGGTTTCCATCCCTGTCATCAATGAATTCAATATGCTCATGAATTTTCAGTGCTCTCCGAATTCCATTCCCCAGCCCTCGATAGGGCAATATTTTCGTTCCGAACGAGGCAAGAATTGGATTCCTTATCACTGAGTTTCCTGCCTTGATGTTCTCTATCGTAAGATTGTTCGGCAAATGACCGGGGCTGATGATTTCCACCCTATCCTTGAACATAAAGATTCGTATTGCAGAAGAAACAAAGTAATCGCGATGCAACAATGCATTGGCCAATAATTCTTCCCAAACAGTCTGGGGAACAATTGGCTCTGCAATGGAATTAATATTCTGATTTCCCTGTGCATACGGGATATTATTCATGATGAAGGATAAAGCACCTGAAAAGACTTCTTCGAGTTTACCGGAAAAATCACGGCTGTCCTTATAGTGCTCTGTATCAATATCGGTATCTGGATAGGCCACTGCCTTGATGATGAAACTAGGTAACATATATCTGGAACGTCTTGAAAAAAGCAAAGCCCCTGCAAGATTGAGCATTCCATTTTTTACAAGATTCATGTTTTCCAAGAGTTTTTCCAAGGAGATGTTCTGTTTTTCAACGGTTTCCCCATAAACATCCTCAAAGAAATTACTGAAGTACAAGACATCCACATCAGAGCTTTTCATACCGGGAACGGGTACTTCATCAGCATGAACCAGTCCTGCAGACTGGAACATGCGTTGCATTTCTTCCCTTGCAGTTACCTTTCGTTTGTCGCCGCCACTTTTTACCCAGATAAGGCCTTGATTGTCTGTATACGGTTTGCTCGTCCCAGGGGAGACGGTTACCACTATGACAATACCCGAATCCGTATGAACGTTTTCAGAAAGAGGATTAATGGAAGGATGCACATGTTGGGAAGCCACGTTGGACAGCATAGTGTTCAATCGCTGAACATCCTGTATCGACAGGCCTGCGATCGAGCCATCTTCATGCACTCCTATAAACAGGGTCCCTCCAGCTGAGTTGCTGAAGGCTACCAGTTCAGCTGCAAGCTGATCAGGATTGTCAATAGTGCTCTTGAATCGGGTCAGGCTATCTTCTCCGTTCGCCAGAAGCACTTGCATTTCCTGTTGGTCCATTGTATTCCTCACTCTTCACTAGTAAATATACGCTAAGATCAAGGAATAACCTAGAGACTTTGCTACCTTCTGATTGGCTGTATTTGACAAGGTATGGTGAAACCTCATTCCCCAGTATTGTATTAAGCACCTCATAGGCAAATGAAGGGGAATCCGTGCCTGGTATCTTGTAACTCCCGCATTTTCTCCATCTGGTTTCTATGATACATGCTATCGGGTATACAGCCTGAATGCTGATCCCATCTGCATACACGCTGATGAAGAGAGACCATACTTCTTTGCAGTCTGCTTCCACTGGCAAACGCTCTCCGATACTTCTTCCAATATGATTGTAGCTTCCTTGTTACTGAGATGGTACAGGGGGGCTTGCTTGAGGGCAAGGGAGAAGTCCAGTGAATGGTCCACTTCATCAATGGCAAGGCTCAGGGTGTAGCCGTGTGGTGAGGGATTCAGGTCATAGGCTGGGGAGAGCTTCCACCCTGTTCTTGTGAGCAGGAACCCGTGATTCCTCAGGTGGTCGTCTGTATTGAAAACGGCGATGTTGAATACAATCCTTCTCCATAGTTGGTGAAGGTCTTTCTCGGGTTGGGCACTTGCTGTGGTGATGAACTCTGCCAATTCCAGATAGCTTGCATCATGGCCCCCATCCTGTTTGCCAAGCAGGGCCATTGCCGATGCAAAGTGAATCCGTTCGTTTGCCTTTGTGCGGTCAAAGCGCTGTACGATGAAGGTGCTCCCATGGGTTGAAAAAGTCTCCAGCTTTGCAGAAGGAACTTCAATGCCAGCATGTGAGGCAAGTTCATGGACTACCATCTCCCAGGTACCACTGTCATTGGTGTCATTTATGTTACTAACTATCTTTTTATAAATGAATTACTCCCTTCCGTCATCATACGTCTAAAAAAATACCTTTTTATATTTTTCACCTTGACAATAAATAATATCATGATAGTATAGACACCTAAGTCGTCAGACGTCTTTGCACTGGAGGGTGAAATGGAGTTTTCTGGGTGTAATCTATACACAGGCATATATACAGTCATCCAAACCAAGGATGGGATTATCACAAGCATCGAGGAGATGAAGGACCGACCTGTCCTGGACAGTGATCCCATCCTGAGTCGTGGATTCGTTGATGCCCAGGTAAATGGCTATCGTGGCGTTGACTACAGTGGTGTCTCTCTTACAGAGGAGAAAATACTATCCCTTATCGAGGACCTTGCCCAAACAGGTACCCTGAGACACATCCCGACCATCATCACCAATAGCCAGGAGAGGATTGAAGAGAACCTCACCATCATAAAAAAAGCTGTGGCACACAACGCTCGCATTCGTCACGCTATAGCAGGCATCCACATTGAAGGCCCTTACATCTCCAAGGATGACGGCCCTCGTGGTGCACACGACCCTTTGTTTGTCCGCGATCCCAATATTCGTGAACTGCGAAGTGCCCAGAAGGCCGCTGGTGGCCTGATCAAGCTTGTTACCATAGCACCGGAGCGAGAGGGTTCACTTGGATTCATCAAGGAAGCAAGGAACATGGGCATTGCAATTGCCCTTGGCCACTGCAACCCTACACCAGAACAGATTCAGCAATCAGTCGAGGCAGGAGCATCAATTAGTACGCACCTCGGTAATGGCAGTCATGCCCTCCTGCCTCGCTTAAAAAACCATATATGGGAACAGTTGGCAAACGATCATCTCTACGCTGGGATTATCAGCGACGGCTTCCACCTCCCCGAGAGTGTCCTCAAGGTATATCTGCGATCCAAAGGGCTTTCGAAGCTCTTCCTGGTAAGCGATGTGGCCCTGCTGGGAGGGTATGACAGCGGTATCTACAGATGGGGAAATATTGAGGTGGAGGTGTTCGCTGACGGCCATCTTGGCCTTCCGGGAAGCCCCTACCTGGCTGGGGCTGGGCACCTTCTGGATTGGGATATTCCCCACTTCAGGAATGTGACAGGCTCTTCCCTTCTCGAGACTGTCTCCCTTGCAACAACCAACCCAGTTGTCGCATTGGATCTTGGGGGAGACACCGGAAATTTTGCAGTAGGACAATCTTCCGACCTCATTTGCTTTAAGGATGGGGTGCGTAGGCTGCAGGTTCTTTCCTACAGCCATGGGATATATGAAGAGGTTTTGGTATACCATGAACGGAGGCAGAACAATGCAAAAGATTAGTCATACCAACATATCAGAGAAAGCAGTGCTGAGCATCAAAGAGTATATTGTTGAAAACAACATGAGCAGTGGGGACCAGCTACCCAGTGAGGTCGTCCTTGGAGAGACCCTTGGGATAAGTAGGGCATCACTACGGGAGGCCATGAAGACCCTCGAGGGGAGTGGGATCATCGAGACACTCCACGGCAAGGGAAGGTATATCCGGTCGTTCAACTACGAGCAGATGATCAATAGCCTCACCTACAATCTCAAGGTCCACTACAAGGACTTCAAGGAGGTCCTGCAGGTCAGGATTGGCCTGGAAGCATACTTTCTTCCCCGTGTGATAGGGAAGCTGGGTGCAGATGATTTTGCTGAACTTGAAGCCTTGCTGGTCCTGCTGGAACAGCAGATCGGTGAAGGACGCGATGACTCAGAGCTCGTGGAAACCCATACCTTGTTTCATCAGAGGTTGTACAAGGTCTTCGATAACCAGCTTTTGAACAGCCTTATCTCCATGTTTGCAACCTTCCAACGGATGCTTTCTGAGATGAACCGGGTAAAGACCAGTGACAATGAGACCTTTTTACAGAAGCATAAGGACCTTTTGGAAAGTTTGAGAGGGGAGGATGAAGCGAAGGTGATCATGTGCCTGAAGGACCATTTCTCCGATTTCGAATTTTATGAAATGTTTTTCTAACCCTATAAAAAGGGAATGACATCTAAGGAGTTGCACAATGAAAAAGATCATGGTACTGCTAATGATTGCTCTTGTGGTAGGCGGCGTGGCCTTCGCACAGGGAGCAAAGGACGATGGACGCCCAATGACACTGAAAATGGGGCACATTCGTGATACTGAACATCCGACACACAAGGGTGCGGAGCTCTTTGCAAAGCTTGTTGAAGAGAAGAGTGACGGGCGTATCAAGGTACAGGTGTATGCCAACAGTCAGCTCGGGGGCATCCAGGAGATGTTCACCCAGATCAAGACAGACGATTTGGACCTGGTATACGGTGGGATCAACACCCTGGCATTCATCTCCGGTGGAGAAGCCTTGGAAATTACCGCCATCCCCTTCCTCTATCGTGACTATGACCACATGAGAGCTTGTCTGCTTTCTGACGAGTTCGCCCCTGTCCTGAAAAAGGCAGAAGAGGCAACTGGGCTGAAAATTCTCAACATTGCTGGTGATACTGCCCCTAGAGGCCTGACTGCAAGCAGAAAGATTACCACCCCCAGTGATTTCAAGGGCCTGAAGATCAGGACTGCCGCCAGTGACACTGTAGTGCGCACCATGAAGAAGCTCGGTGCCCTGCCTCAGCAGGTTGCTTTTGCCGACCTCTGGATGGCCCTGAAGACCAATGTTGTCGATGCACAGGAAAATGGTGCCATCACCGTCAACAACGCCAGCCTGTTTGAAGTTCAGACGCACTATATGCGAACTGATTATATTCGTGATATTGAGACCTTCTACATCTCACCCAAGCTCTATGCAAAGCTATCAGAAGCTGACAGGAAGATACTCCTTGATGCATCTGAAGAGGCTGGGGCATTGGTCACTGAGCTCACTGCAAAGGGCCTTGATACCGTATATCAGGAACTGTCGAAGAAAATGACCATCGTTGAGGAGCCTGAGCTCCAGCTTGACCTGTTCCGCGCTGAACTCGAAGGCTTGTTCAGTGATTGGGATGGTACCCGCTGGCCCAAGGGCATGCTTGAGATTTTCTCAGGTAAGTAATATTCGTTCTGACTGTATCCCCAGCCTCCTGGGCTGGGGATACACTATTGGGGAAAGCGCATGATTGTTATTCTGTTTGTCATCATGTTTGTATTCATCGGCCTGGGAGCCAGCATCTGGGTATCCATGGGGTTCAGTGGAATCCTGTATATCCTCTTGCGAGGAGACGTTTCGTTGCGTCTGGTGGCATCCCAGATGGTTGGAGGAGTGTCCGCCGACACGCTTTTGGCCATTCCATTCTTTATCCTTGCAGGGAACCTGATGGGTTCTTCGGGGATAACCCATAAGCTTTTGCAGTTTTCCAACTTCTTTGTTGGCAAATATAGGGCAGGACTGGCCTATGTCTCGATCATGACGAGTATCTTCCTAGCTGGGGTTTCAGGCTCTGCTGTTTCTGATGCCAGCTCCACCTCTGCCGTACTGCATCCCATCATGAAGAAGCGTGGCTATGATGATGCCTATAGCGCATCCATCAATGCAAGCTCGGCAATTATCGGGCCCATCATCCCTCCCAGTATTCCTATGGTCAATATTGGGGTTATCAGTGGGATCTCCATAGGAAAGCTGTTCCTGGGTGGGTATTTCCCTGGCCTGTTGATGGCCATAGGGCTTTGGATCCTGGTTACCCTTGTAGCCAGAAGGCGCAACTATCCTGTTGCTACAGTCGAACGTTCCTGGAAAATTTTCTTTTCCTTGCTGAAGGATACCTATCTTGCCCTGTTGGCTCCAGTCATCATAGTTGTCGGGGTGGTTTCAGGGGTGGTTACGATAACAGAGGTAGCGGTGCTTGCCAACTTCTATATTATCCTGATATCAGCTTTGGTCTACAAATCACTCAACTGGAAAAGTTTCTTTGAGACTGTACGGACAACAGCTGTATTCTGCTGTTCGATCATGATCATCTTTGCGGCTGTGGGCGTATTCCAATACATCGTATCCTCGGAGCAACTTGGCAAGCAGCTGATGAACCTGATCATTCGCCTGAACATGTCAAAGACAGGATTCCTGATGTTCTGTACGGTGTTTTTCCTGTTCATGGGGTGTATCCTCGATGCAGTTCCGGTCATCCTGATCTTCTTCCCTGTCTTGCTTCCCATAGCGATACAGCTGGGCGTTGATCCTGTTCACTTTGGTGTCATTACGGTGCTGAATCTTATGGTAGGGCTTGTCACTCCTCCTGTGGGAGCTCTGTTGTTCATCCAGACCAAGATAGCCAACATCACCATCAATGCACTGATGAAGGAGATATGGCCTCATATTGCAGTTCTCCTGGGGACGTTGCTGCTCATTACGTTTGTCCCTGGGTTTGTCACCTTCTTACCAAACCTGTTTTTCGCATGAGGAGGGAGACTACTATGTATCAAATGTTTTGTAAGCGATTATCTGCCATATTGGCGACCATCACCGGCGTATTGCTCGTAGGGGTGCTAGGCATCTCGATGGCTAACATCCTGCTTCGCAATGTATTTTCAGTCTCCTGGCTGGTCCTGGACGTCTTCTCCAAACTGATGTTCGTCTGGATGGTCTTTATCGGGACCTCGGTCGTGTATTATCATGCTGACCACCTGAAGATGGATTTTTTCAGTATGAAGTTTTCCCCAAGGGCCAAAAAGGTGTTTGACTATGCGTTTTTGACGGTCAGCATGGCGTTGCTTCTGGTCATGCTGGTGTATGGCATCGAGATAAGCAGGGTGAGGATGTCCATTCCGTTTGAATCCTACAAGGGAATACCGACTGGGTTCCTGTTTGCAAGCCTGCCGGTTTGTTCCATCCTGATGATTCTCTTTACCATCGGGCATTTCCAGCAACTGCATCGGACAGGCTCTATTGTGGAAAAGCCTGCTGATGCTGACACCTTGGGTCTGGATGAAGAGGAAATCCTCCAAGGGATCAAAGATTTTACTACCATGATAAAGGACAATACAGATGAATAAGGAAACACAACAATATCTCTCGATCGTAACAGAGGCGTACCGGAAAATCGCAACTGAGAACCCTGCTTTGGAAGGTGCAGCCAAGGCTATCGCCAAAAGCATAGCCGAAGGCAACCTGATCCAGGTCATAGGCCCAGGGGGGCACTCCAACATGGCAGCTGAAGAGGTCCTGTGGCGCGCAGGGGGCTTGGCTCCGGTGAACGCCATCCTCGATGCGGGGATCAACCTGATCCATGGAGCCAAGCGGTCAAACATCATGGAACGGGCTCCCGGGTATGCCCAGAGGGTGTTCGACAGCTATCGCATCGGCCAGAAGGCCGGGGAAGTGTTGGTCATTGCCAACGCCTATGGTATCAACACCATGACCATCGACACTGTCCTAGAGGCGAAGAAGCGCAAGATGATTACCATCGGCATCACTTCCACCGGTTTTGCTGACCAGATTGCAAAGGATCACCCTGCAAGACATGAGACAGGAAAGAATCTCTACCAGGAGGTCGATTACTTCATCAACACCTTCATGCCCTACGGTGATGCTGTTGTTGATATAGAGGGGATGGAGCAGAAGACTGCCCCTACCTCCACCCTCACCAATGTGTTCGCCATAAATATGCTGATGCTCAGTGCTGTGAAGGAACTCAAGGCGATGGGTATCGAGCCTCCCCTCTGGATGAGTGCCAACCTACCCGGTGGTGATGAGAAGAATAAGGCCCTGGAGGAGATGTATTTCCCCCGGGTGATGCATCTGTAGCAGTGAGTTGGGTACGTGCGAGGAGGTGAAAGCCCTAAGCACGTACCAAGAGAGATACCCATACATACAGAGTGGTTTTTGAACTTGTGTATGGTACTTCTGAAGGGAAGCCAGGGAACGTAAGCACTATGCAAAGTATGTATGACGGTAGTATGGTTTGTGTATGTAGTAAGAATAGTGTAAAGATATAGTAAATAGAGAGTAACTATACAGTACATAGAACATTGCATATGGTGGCAGCACGACAGTAGTGCCTCCACCATATGCAATCGATACCGTAAGAGGTAGGTCAACAATGAAAGAACCAATACATGCAAAGCAGTATGACAAGTTGCATGTTTCTGTTTTCGATACCGCAGAAGCGATGGGAAATGCCGCGGCCTTGGCAATTGCAGAAGATATGAAGACCATCATCAGCGAGAAAGGGTCGTTGAGGATGATGTTCGCCGCAGCCCCTTCCCAGGATACGACGATCAGGGCACTGCTTGCCATAGAGGATATTCCTTGGCATAAGGTCACGGCCTTCCATATGGATGAGTACCTCGGTATCAGTGAAGAGGCTCCCCAGTCCTTCAGGAACTTCCTTACCCGATCACTGTTTTCCAGGAAGAAGTTCGCCTCGGTCCATCTGATCGCAGGTGAAGCCCCTGATGCACAGGCAGAGGCTGAACGCTATGAAGCACTCTTGAGGGAGGAACCTTTGGATATGGTCCTGCTGGGGATCGGGGAGAATGGGCACATCGCCTTCAACGATCCCCCGGAGGCTTCCTTCACTGAATCCTCCTTAACCAAGATCATAGCCCTGGATATGAAGTCGAGGGTACAGCAGGTGCATGACGGGTGTTTCACCCATCTTGAGGATGTTCCCAAGCGTGCCATCACCGTTACCATCCCTGCTTTCATGCAGGCTAAGACCCTGCACTGTGTTGTTCCAAACGAGCGGAAAGCAGATGCGATCCAGGCTACTGTGCTGGATCCTATCGATGAGAACTGTCCTGCTTCCATCTTGCGCAAGCATGATGATGCTCATCTCTATCTTGATAGGTTCAGTGCAGCTAAGTTGCTTGAAAACGAGTAGTCAGTACTCCTGAAAACACTGTACTCCACTCAAGGCAAATCCCAGCCTTCCCTATTGTGGAAAGCTGGGATTTGCCTTTCTGCTCTTCGCTGACCTTTAGCTGAAGCCATGGGGTTTTCTGGTATCCATGCATCGGGAAGTAGTTCGAGAGAATCCTTCTTTGATTCAGCCTTCCCTGTATCTCCCCGGGAGAATCCATACGTATCCTTGCTGTTTTTCACCCCTTGTAGGGGTCTGCATGGTTGAGGATTCCTGTTCTTCTCCTCAGCTCTGTAGCGTAGGCGAGTTTACTCTATCGACTGGACTGAACAATGCAAAAATACCTAACAGGAAGGGTAGGGGTGATCCCTTTGGTTCGAGCAAAGCAGAAGCAGGGGGCTCAGTGCTTTGATCTGCCATCCTCATGAGAGGGATCGCGGCCTCGCATCCCTGGGCACAGGCTCCAGTACCAGCAAAAGTCCTGGTTCTTTTTCTGTGTAGACCCTAGGGATTGAAGGCTGAAGGAGCGTGAAGTAGAATAGTACCTGGATGAGAAACGTATTTTCCGGATGACTCTCCTGATACCTAACCCATAGTAGCAAAGGATGTGTTTCTATCTCTTGAAACAAGTCTGTTCACAAGACCAAAGATTTTTTACAGGTGTAGCAGGATTAGATCAACACTAGACCTGTGTATCTTTAAACTCGAGGGGCTTCCTCGCCTGTATGGAGTGCACCCCTTTACCGCCTTCAGTATGTATAGTGGGAGGGCTTATGAAAAAGATAGTTGGGCTTTTCTGTGTTTTTCTTGCATCACTTTCTGTCCTGTCAGCCTCTGATTCCCCTGCAGCTTCCATCTCCCTGATGATCGATTCAGATTTTTCTGGCAATTATGACTCCATTGCAAAGGAGTCCGTACAGCTGTCCGATTTTGAGAGGATGTCACTGTACGCAATGCATGAGGATTCACCCACGCTCCCCTTTGTCATCAATCTACTCGTTGGCTACGGTATCGGATCCTTTATCCAGGGTGATGCAAAAAGTGGGTACACTGCACTGGTCGCCGATATCATTGGCATAGGGTTGTACTCTGTCGGTTATGTGCAGGTCTATACCGCTTCTCTTGACGGGGTAATACCTGATGAAGGCATTACGCTGGCTCTCCTGGGAGCAGGCTTACTGCTGGGATCGAGGATCTACCAATGCATCAAGCCCTTCTCCTACGCAAAGGAGTATAACAGACGCTTGCACACTTCCCTGCTAGGAAAGGCCGACCTCTCTGTATCCCCGGTCATAACAGTAGCCAATAACCAGATGGCCCTGGGAATGGTTGGAAGGGTTTCGTTCTAGGTGAAGATGATTTCAGCTTGAGCCAAAGCCATGTATGTCCTCTATTCCAGGAATGCAAGCCAGGTGCAGAAGAAGCTATTCCTCGGTGTGGTTTCTATTGGGGAAGGGAAGAGCTTTTGTTTGGAAGGGGTTTGTGGGTTTTTTTATAGCTATGCTGTGACCTTGAGCCCTATTTCACATATCCCCTCCATTCTCAACCTAATTCTCCCTCACCTTCAGAAGACTATAGAACGCCCCTGTCCCCTTGATAGTATACGTACCCTTTTTTACCTCTTCAGCGGTGGGCCTCTTAGGTAGGGAGCAGATGCCCCTTGTGCACAACAGCCGCTTGGTGAACCTGCTGAAGTCCTGGATGAAATCTTCATACTCAACGTATTCTCGGAGTATGATGCCCGGTATCCACTTCAGCAGCTCAATGGCATAGCTACGCACAGGGAGCCACTCCTTGCCCTTATGGTAGAGCAGCCAGAAGAAGGTATTCAGCAACGGATACACAAGCTCTTCATCAAAGGTCTGGTCAAACAAAGCCTCTATGCTAGCAACTACTCCATCCCTATCGAGCTCCTGGGCATATGCCTCATTCGTCAGCTGTACAAGTTTTCCGTATGCCTCTTCCTCATCGTCGATATCAAAGAGCTCTGAAAGGTGGAGGCCATCATAGAGATACCCACCATCAACATCTTCAGGCATCTTCCAGCCTTTCAGCTGAAAAGCCTTGTCCTTCGAAGCCAGCTTGAAGACACTATCCTCAACCATCTCCTCATAGTCTTCATCGTATTCGGAAGGATCCCCAAAGGGATTCCCAGTGACAAACTCATCATAGCCTCTAAACAACCTTTCCGCTGTCCTCCTGTCGAGCTTTGTCACCTTGCTTATAGCATCAATATCCAGCGTCTTTCCCGATAGTTGGGCCTTCTTATAGATGGCTACAATATCATGATATTGTTTGATCATATCTTCTGCATTGAAGTCATGCTTGCCCTTTTTCGGCTCTTCCTTGTATTCGAGGATGGCCCTGAACTTCTTCCAGGGGAAGGGGAGTTCTGTTTTGACAGCCAGTTCCCGTAAGGGTACAGTGACAAACACAGAAGGCTTCGCGGGTAACTTCAGTTCAGGATAGGCACGATTCAAGATTGTGGCATAGAAGGGGTAGGCAACCTCTGAATTGGTAGCCAGACCCATCGCCCCTGTCTTGGGGTCGCGTACGATAGAGGCTCCCATTGCAAAGGGTGCAGTTTCAAGCAATTTTCTACTGGGAAGCTTGTCCATGCTAGGATCAGGCCCTTTGATAAAGTACTTCTCCTTAGCGTCATGTTTCCATGTGTTCCATTTACCCCCCAGCTTTGCCGTATCAAACTCAGGTAGGGAGAAAGGCTGCCACGCATATCCCAGCTCATAGCCATTATGTTTGATGCTAGTTTTGTTTGCAACCATGTCCAACTGCCAGAACTGGATGTAGTACTTGCTTAGAATTGCCTTCAGGCCTTCTTCAGGCTTGAACAGCGAACAGTAAAACTTGAAGTCGGCAACAGGAAGGTGATTGTATTTGATCTGACCTATCGTCTGCAGACACCCGCCGTTGGGTTGCATAAGACAGACAAAATGCAAGTATTCAGAACCTGCATCATCCAGCAAGATTCCGACACCAGGCGAGTGGAGCAGGTGCTCCTCACCGGTCATATGGTCCACTATTGTCCAGAAGTCATCATAGAGCTCCTCCTTGACGGAGAAGTATATCCAGAACGCAGGATGCTCCTCCCAATAGGAGAGCACCTGCTTCCCAACTGCATCCAGTTCAGCCTCATGCTTGGCATGTACCTTCTTGAGAGCTTCAACATCCTGGAAGAACTCGGAAAGCAAGTAGAGGTATGCTTTGGTCATCTCAACTTCAGTAATAAACTTCTGCTTGTTTCCCCCAGAGGTCAGTATGGAATCCATGACCTTCCTGACCTGTTTGTTGGTCCGTCCCCATTCGTCCATATAGTCTTGGATAGCGAGGAATCCTTTGTCAAAGGTCCTGCAGAGTTTCTCTAGTTCGATGTATTTGTTCATACCATCCATTTTACAAGAATTGGCCGGAAAAGGAAGAGTAAGTTCCTTTTTTGTACGCCCTTCCTCTCTTTCTAATCATCTTCTTCGCGTATCTTCAGCAGGGTAAAGAGGGCATTGGTCCCCTTGATGGAATAGGTACCCTTTTTTGTCTCTGCTGCTGTTGGTTTCTTTGCAAGTGTACAGACGCCTTTTGTACAGAGCTCCTTCTTTACGAACTTGCTGAAGAGCTCGATAAACTCCTCTTCCAAGTAGAAGTGCATTATTTCCGAAGGTATCCACTTCAGTATTTCAATGGCATAGCTACGTACAGGGACATACTCCTTGCCCTTACAGAGGAGGATCCAGATGAAGGCATTCATCACAGGTAAGGCAAGCTTCTCTTCAAAGGTTCTCAAAAACAATAGTTCAATGCTTCTCAGCATTCCATAGCTATTGAGCTCGTGTGCATAGTCCTCGCTGACAAGCTGTAGGAATTGCTTGTGGGCATCTCCCATCGTGGCGAGCGTGATAACAAAGATTTCAGAGTTCGAGAGAGTATTGTACAACACGTCATCAAACATATCTTCAGGCATGGGCAGGTCGTCCAATTCAAAGACCCTGTCTTCTTTGGGTACGATGTAGAAAACATCTTCATAGACTTCGTCGTCCTCTTCCTCATCCTCTTCATCGTCCCATTCATCGTCGTCACCAAAAAGATCCCAATCACCTAATTCGTCTCGCTCATCAAATCCATCAAACTTACTCCAGAGGCTTTCCACGGTTTCCCTGTCCAGGCCAGTTATCTTGGAGACTTTAGCTAAGTCCATAGGCTTTCCTGTTTCTAGTGACTCGAGAAACAGGGAAGCCAGATTCTTCTCAGATTCAGCCTGCTCGGCTTCCTCTAGGGACATTCCATACTTGTCTCTCATTTGTTCCCACCCCTTTTTGCGTTCTTCTTCCAGCCTCTCCTCGGGTTCCTCGTACGCCATGATCTCTTCAAAATTCTTCCAGGGGGCAGGGACGTCAATGACTGAGACTATGAGTTGCAGAGCCAAGCTGATGAAATAAGCACTCTTTTCAGGAAGCTTGAGTTCAGGATAGGAGCGATTCAGAAGAGTCGAGTGGAATGCATAGGCGACCTCTGTGTTGGTAAGCAGACCCATTTCTCCTGCCACATTGTCTCGGAAAATGGCACAGGTCATGGCCTTGGGTGCAGTTTCAAATACCTTGATATTGGGCAGGTCGAGCATGGTTGTATCAATACAATGGATGGTATATTTCTCTTGTGTTGCCAGAGTAGTGGAAAACCATAGACCACCCAGACGCTCGATGTCAAACTGGGGGAGGGTGAATGGCTGCCAGCCAAATCCTGTTTCATAGGAATTCTTTTTCAAAGGAGGAACAGATCCCACCTTATCCACGGTGAAGAACTTCACAAAATGCTTGTGAAGGATCTCCTGTAGGCTCTCTTCTGGTTTGAACAGGGTACAATAGAACAGGAAGTCAGAGACAGGAAGCCTGTATTGCTTGAGCATCCCTACAGTCTGTAAACACTTCCCGTTGGGCTGCATGATGCACAAGAAGCTCAGGTCTTCAGAGTCCTTCCATTTCTGCATCGTCGAGATACCCTTGGAATGCAGGATGTGCTCCTGTCCATTCATCCTGTCCTCTATCGTCCAAAAGTCACCTGAGAGGTGCCCCTTCACAGTGAAGTAGCACCAGAAAGCCGGGTTCTCCTGCCAGAAGGTGAGTACCTGACGCCCTAATGTTGTCAGCTCCGCCTCGTGCTGTGTCTGTATCTGCTTCAACATCTTGGGGCTTTGAAATACTTCTGCAATCATGAAGAGGAATCCATTCTGTAGCTCATACTCCATAGCAATTTTATCAGGCCCAGACCCCCATATCTCTTCCATACCTTTCTTGATGGGTTTGCGGCTCGTAGCAAAGTCCAATGCATACTGCTTGATGGATTCAAAGCCCTTGGTAAATGACTTGCAGTGTTTCTCGAGTTCCTGGTAGTTGTTCATACAGGTCATTTTACAGGAGTTTGCTAAAAAGGGAAGAGGGAAAAGAAGGGGAAGCGCAAAAAGATGCCAGGAGAAGAAGAACTAAGCTATACCCATCCCACTATCCTATCCCTCCAAGGCAGTGGAGGTGAAGCAGAAGGAGATATGAAAGCAGAAGTAAAACTAGAAGTTACATAAGATGAAAAATAAGATGAAAAATATAAGAAGAGAGCGTGCCACCGAAAGAGCCTTTCGTAGGCACGCCACCACGTCTTTTGACCAGAACCTACTCTTCCGAAGAGAACATGATTGCCTCTTCTGATGGCCTCAATAGGCTATAGAACGCATCCGTTGCCTTGATGGCATACAAGCCATGCTTCACTTCCTCAGGTGTAGGACGGGCCTTGAGGGAGCAGATGCCACGCGTTGCGAGTTTCTTCTTGATGAAGGTGCTGAATTCCTCTATGAAAATCGTATCGTTGAAAAAACTCTTCTGAATATCCTGGGGAAAGAGCTTGAGCATCTCGATGGCATAGCTACGAACTGGTAGCCATCTCTTCCCATTGTAGTAGAGGATCCAGAAGAAGGAGTTCATCAGGATTAGGACGGCATCCTCATCAAAGTAATCAGTGAACAGGTTTTCCACAAAGGCCAGTATCCCCTGTTCACGTATCTCTGCATCTGATGACCCGTTCGTTATCTTGGAGAACTGCTCGGCGGGGTTCATCGTATGAAGGATTTCAAATAATGACGAATATTTCAGGTCAGAATCAAAATCGGGCAGTATTTCCTCAGAAGGAAGAGGCCATCCTGTCAGTTCAAGCTCCTTGTCTGCAAGGGAGGGCTCGTAGACCTGTCTCTCCCGATCAATCTTTTCCTGTATGGCTAGAATATTCTCGATAGCTGCATCTACTTCCTGTATCGTATAGCCCTTTCTTGCGCAGAAAGCCTCCCTGTCGAAAGGAATGTTTTCATTTTCTGCTTCTTTGAGTGCCATGGTCAGATGGATCGTCAAGCCAAAGCTCTTGAAGTTTTCTTTCCCACTGGGACTTTTCTGTCTTTTTGGAGGACTTGGTTTTCCTTTTGTTTTGATGGGAAATTGATCTTTTTGCATAGGGTTCTCCGTTTGCTCTGTGTTGGTGTAAGTCACCCTGCATATGAGAGGGTTTTCTTGAACTTCTCCCAAGGAAGGGTTACAGGTAACTCGATGATGTGCAGGAAGAGTCTGGCAGGAATTGACACTGCAGGAACTTGGGGCAGTACAAGATGTGGGTAGGCACGATGTAGCAACGCAGCATACAACGCATGGCAAGGCTCTGAGTTGGTCATGAAGCCCATCTCCCCTATAGCACTGTCCCGGGCCAGCATCCCTGCCATGAGGGGCGGCTCTGTGTCAAACAGCTCCCTGTAGGGAAGATCATCCAAGCCTTCTTCCAGCTCAACCAGGTCGTACCTAACCTGATCCCCTACGGAGACTGTTTCCCACGTTCCCTCAAGGCGAGTAATATCAAACTCCTCTAAGGTGAATGGTTGCCATGTGGTCTTGAGCTCATGATCGCCATGCATTGAGGGAGGTAGTAAACTTATAGCATCCAAGGTGAAGAACTCGGCATAGTTGTCGTTGATGACTTCATTCAGGCTTGTCTCATCAGAGAGCTCATCATCAGCAAACAGATGACAGTAGAAGAGCAAGTCCTCTTTGCTGAGTGTATATTGCCTGAGGAGAGCAATGTTACTCAGGAACTCTCCGTCATGCCTCATCAGCGAAAGGTAGTTTTTGCATCGATCACCATACCGCTTTATCCTGTCACACAAGGCTGGGGAGTGCATAAGATGGGTTTTACCACTAAAGAGGTCCTCGATGGTGACAAAGTCATCATCGTGCACCTCCTTGATAGTGAAGAAGCACCAGAAGGCAGGTCTTTCAAGCAAGGCTTCAAGCACCTGTTTTTCCCGACTGACCATGAAATTTCCCTGGGTGGCCTTGACGCGATTGAGCATTTTTCTGTCAGTGAGTATCTTACCTGACAAAAAGTTCAATCGTGTATAGCTGATATACTCCACTGAATACTTGCCAGGATTCTCAGTGTCCAGAATTCTCTGAGCTTCCCGAAACAAGACTTTGTTCCCGGTTCCCCACTCAAAGACGTGATGTTCAAGACTTTCAAATGCTTTATTGGAGGCGATGCAGCGTTGCTTTGTTTCTTTGGTTATTTCCATGTGATCCATTGTACAAGAGTGAGGCGAAAAGGGAAGAGGGAATAGGACAGAAGAGCGACAATAAAGAGAGATACTCGTCAAGATGATAGGTGAATACGTACCAATTCTTGCAAGGCAGGAAGATTTCTTTTGATAGGAGGGTTGCAAAGGAGGGCATGGGTAATGAACCTCTCATGCCCCACAACTACTCTATTGAATACCCATGGTGAAGGAAACACCACTTGAACAGAGGTTCTTCTCCTGTGTACAAGAACTCCAGGCATATCAGTACAACCGAAAGCCTGCATAGGGAAAAACCTCAACGCCAGAATATTGCATCTGCAATAACAAGCAAGAAATTACGGTTTCAATGCAGTGATCGGTACCACGCATACACCATCGGGTCTGCGGTAGGCTGCATTTGAGAGGCCACAGATTACACAAAGAGTGGTTGCCGGACGTTCGAATTTCTTGTTGATATCTACAAGCTTTGCAGCGGCTTCATCAACCTGGTTTGCCCCCAACGTAATCTCAAAGGCGGACCAGCTTCCGTCCGCAAGCTCCACTACCGCGTCGATCTCATCATTGCTGTAGTCTTGGTAGTGCAGTAGATTAGCTCCGAACGACTGCGCATAGATCTTAAGGTCTCGTTCACACAATGCCTCGAACAAAAACCCGAACGTCCGCAGGTCACCAATCAGTCGATTTTCATCGGTGATGCCCAAAAGTGAACATGCAAAAGATGGATCCACTAGATGACGTTTCTCAGCCTGTTTTATGCGAAGAGATGAACGTATAGCAGTTGCAAATGGCTTTTGGTTCTCGATGATGAACAGCTTTGCAAAGACATTGAGGTAGTCAGCAACTGTATCCTCATCGATAGTCAACTGTTCAACTCCCTGCATGTCCCTCTTCAGATATGCTCTGGTTGCTGTTGTGCTCTCGTTGCGTGCAAGCGACCGAAGCAGAAGGCGCATCTTCGCAACATCGCGCACTTTGTCATCCACTTTGGGTATATCTTCGGTCACCATATTATCCAGATACTGTGCCGGAATCTTGACCGCATCTTCCGTCAACAATTGCAGGTTGCCTGGCCAACCCCCTCTCAGGATATATGCTGCCAAAGATTGAAGACTTACCTCTCCTGTAATACTATTCTCAAGGGTTCCGCTACACAAATTTTTTAACGACACTTTTCCACAAGAATTCCCCGACTCAAACAGCGACATGGGCATCATACGCAGTCGTGCGATACGGCCGGTACCGCTATGCAAGACCCCCCTGTGCGTAGGGGTGGCGCTGCCGGTAAGGATGAACTGTCCCTTCATGGTGGACTGGTCGACAGTGAACCTCACCGCATCCCATAGCGACGGGACTTCTTGCCATTCATCGATCAGACGGGGTCGTTTGCCTTTCAGTACCAGGGACGGATCAAGCTGTGCAAGCTGCCTGTTTTGGAAATTTCCAGCAGGGTCGCCGACAAGGAAAGAACTTTGGGAATGCTCCTGCGCAGTCCAGGTCTTGCCGCACCATTTGGGACCATCAATGCAGACTGCTCCAAATGCCCGAAGGTATTGCTCTATCTCTGAGTCTATAATGCGTGGTTGATAGACGTTGTTGTCCATGAAAGTTCTCCTATACGAAGGATACTTCATTCGGTCAGATTTAGCAATCCCATTCGGTTAGATTTGGCAATTCCATTCGGTTAGATTTGGCAATTCCATTCGGTTAGATTCTTAGATTTGATACTACACTATTTGCAGTAGGCTTCATTGGGCATTTGATGTTCTATGCTCATGGTTTTGTCTTGGTATAGGTACTGTGAGCAAAGAAAAGAGCATATTTCACATAACAAGCACTAAAAGTGTGATGGGACTCACATAATTAGCGCTTTTTATGTGATTCCTTTTGACTTTTACCCCGTTTCTTTCCATACTATGAACCAAGAGGAGCCTTCGTATGGAAAGAAACGCAATGAAATCTTTGCTCGCTTGGAAGAAGTCCCCCTATCGCAAGCCTCTCATCCTCCAAGGGATTCGGCAGGTTGGGAAGACCTGGTTGCTCAAAGAGTTTGGGCGTAGAGAGTATGAACAGGTCGCCTATTTCAATTTTGACGAACATCCTGAATATCTGCAATTCTTTGCATCTACCAAAGACATTGTCAGGATTTTGGACAATCTTCAGTTCGTTGTAGGATTTCCCATTACCAAAGGGACCACCCTCATTATATTTGATGAAATACAAGATGCGCCCAACGTCCTGAATTCATTGAAGTATTTTCATGAAAATGGGAGGGCCTATCATGTTGTCTGTGCAGGATCCCTGCTAGGGGTAACCTTGTCAAAACCTTCATCATTTCCAGTTGGGCAAGTAGATTTTCTGAAGATTTACCCCATGACCTTCCAGGAGATGCTGATAGCAGACAATGAAAAGGGATTGTTGGGGTATCTGGACGCCAAGCTTGATCTTGATCCGATCCCAGATGCTTTTTTTACTCCATTGGTCGAAAACTTGAAGAAGTATTTCCTATTGGGTGGAATGCCAGAAGCTGTTGCCCGTTGGGTAAACGAACGGGATAGCGGCCAGATAGACTCCATCCTGTGGTCGATCATCCAAGCATATGAGAGGGACTTTGCTAAACACCCAGAGCCTAGAGAATATCCCAAACTGATCCGAATCTGGCACTCGCTTCCTTCCCAATTGGCAAAGGAGAATAAGAAATTCCTGTATCAACTCGTACGGCAGGGAGCGAGAGCCAGAGAGTATGAAGATGCACTGCACTGGTTGGTTGCCTCTGAGGTGGTTACGAAAGTCTCACGCTGCACCAAACCTTCCCAACCTCTTTCAGCATACGAGGATCTGTCTGCCTTCAAACTATACGTAGCCGATGTGGCTTTGCTCAGGAGGTTGGCCCAACTCGATCATTCCTCGTTCCTCCACCCATCACGATTGTTTACAGAGTTCAAAGGTGCTTTCACTGAGACGTATATTTTGCAGGCTCTGTCTGCATCCTTTCCCGTGCCGCTACGGTATTGGACCAGTAGTGACAACCGCTATGAGATTGATTTCCTCCTGCAGTACAGGAACCTGATAATTCCCATTGAGGTCAAAGCAAATACCAACATTTCCAGCATCTCCCTAAAAGCCATCAAGCGCCTTCATGGTGAAGATTTCCCGCTACGTGTTCGGTATTCGTTACAGAACCTCAGCCTTGATGGTGATGTCCTCAACATCCCACTTTTTATGGCAGACTGGAGTGAGCAACTCATAAATCTGGCCTTGGAGAAGGGCATCAGCAAGGCGTAAAGAATCCGTCTTATACAAAACTCGGTATCGCCATCATCTGTAAAACGAGTATAGATGGGGCACAATATCAATATCTGCTTCTGCCAAGAGCCTGAGTTGGCAATACAGACTATAGTCACCTCAGGTGTGCAAAGGACTATTGGTCAGTAAAAAGCGTGCGTATGTCAAAGAGATTGCTTGGATTTTGCAATACCAGCTCTTCAGCCAGGATTTGTAAGGCATTGCCTTTGTTTGTATCCCCCTTCCCTAAGGCAAGGATGTTCCTGTACTTTTTCCAGGGTACCGGGTAGTTTCCCTCATCTAACAGTGAGGTAAGGGACAAGGAAATGGATACAGAGGGCTCTTCTGGTAGGTTCAGCTCATCAAAGGAGCTGTTGAGCAAAGCAGCGAAGAAGGAGTAGGAAGCATCGCTACTGGTCATGAGGCCCATCTCACCACTAGTTCTCTCCCGTACCAAAGCTGCCTTCAAGCCGGTGTGTGTTGCTTCGAGGGTTGTATAGGTGGGCAGGTCCCCCATGCTAGGGTCAGATGCGATAAAGGTGAACTTCTGCTGTGTTTTCCTGTCCTTGAGGTCCCAGTGCCCAGGAAGGTCCTCAATGGCAAAGCTTTCACGCTTGAATGGTTGCCACGTCCTTTTTAGCTTCATGGACCCTTCAGTGAAGAGCGGCAGCTTGTTGATCGTATCCAGTTCAATCATCCGCATGAAATGCTTGTTGATGGCAGCTCCCAGCTCAAGGCCGGGGGCGAACAGCGAGAGGTAGAATTGCATATCAGAAGCTGTGAGGGAGGTGTATTTGGACAGTCCTATGACTTGCAGGCATAGGCCATTGAAAAGCATCAGGCTCAGGTAATGCCTGTTGCGGGCTACCTGGTTTGTTTGCATAGAAGCGATGTTTGGTGCGTGCATAAGGTGGGTATCCCCAGTGAAGAGATCTTCAATGAGGAAGAAGTCATTCCCAAGGGTCTCCTTGATGGCATAGAAACACCAGAACCCTGGGTTGTCCGCCCAGAAGGAGAGGGCCTTTATCTGATCATCTGATGCAACGCCCTTAACAGCGCGTCGCATCTTCCTGATAGCCTTGGGATCCATAAGCATGTGGGCATCGGTGTACAGTGATGCCTGGGATATCCAGTACTCATGAGGCAAATTGCTGAGAGCGGCTTTGGCGAATATCGCCTGTACTGTCTTGAGTAACGTAGGTTTGCTTTCCACCCATTCGAGCATGAAGTCATTGTAGCTATGGTAGGCACTGATAAAAAGGTCACAGACCTTCTCGGTCTCTTTGAGGTTGTACATGTTGGGCATTGTACTGGAACTTCAAAAGGAGTGTATAGGGAAGGGGGCTTTTGGCTTTGTGCCCTTAGGTGTCCAGCAGAAATTCGATGATATTTCTTTGTCGTATCCCCTTGCGATTGAAGCTTATCAGCGAATCGGTGGAGATGACGAGTTTTTCATAGTTGTCGTCTATCGCCTCAAGGGGGCCGAACTCGCGTTGGGTGTTCTCTTTGGTCAGGATGTAGCACACTTGAATGTAGAGCCTCTCATCAGTCCTTGTGGCTACGAAGTCAACCTCACAAACCCCTTGCTTACCAATGGTGACACTCCATCCTCTGCGAAGCAGTTCCAAGTAGACCACATTTTCCAGCACGCCCCCAGTTTCTTTATCACGATAGCCCATCGTTGCATGGCGTAGGCCCAGGTCGGAGACATAGTATTTCTCCTGGGTCTGGAGAAGTCGTTTGCCTTTGATATCGAAGCGTCCTACCTTGTATAGCAAAAAAGCGCTCTCCAAAGCACTGATGTAGGAGTATACCGTTTCGATACTCAGCTTGCGTCCTTGATTTTTCAAGAAATCGGAGATGGTCTTCGCTGAAAACGTATTGCCGATATTGTCCATCAAGTAAAGGATGACCCTTTCCAGTAGGTCAATATCGCGTATGTTATTTCTTTTGATCACATCTTTTAAGAGCACTGAGTTGAATATGTCGGTCAAGTATTGAAACAGTGCCACCTCGTCCCACTTCATCTCATGTATTCCTGGAAGTCCTCCATAGCGGAGGAAATTTGCGAAGTGCTGCCCTTGGCTCAGAGCAACCTCATTCGGTTAGATTTGTTTTGAAGTGATGGCTTATTTGTAAAAGTTTCACTTATACTAGAAACTATTGTGTTTTATACCGAGTTTTTCTGCTATACAAATGCTCTATCATCAAACAAACACTACAAACAGACCATGCTGATTACAACAGAGAAGTCCAAAGTATTGGCATTAGAATCCTAAACAGAGAGCCTACCAAGCTTCTTATTCTCTTGCTTAGCGAGACAGTGGCTTTAATAGACTATAAAATGCCCCTGTCCCCTTGATGTCGTAGAGCCCGTTCTTCATCTCCCACGAAGAAGGACGGGCCTTAAGAGAGCAGATGCCACGGGTTGTGAGTCTTCTTTTGGTAAAACGGCTGAACTTCTCAATAAACGTATGTGTTTGAACAAAGTGGCTCTGTATGGGATAGGGGAAGAGCTTGAGCATCTCAATGGCATAGCTACGGACTGACAGCCACCTATCCCCATTGTAGAAGAGGATCCAGAAGAAGGAGTTCATCAGGGTAAAGGAGATATCTTCATCGAAGGTTTCATCAAATAGCTCTTCGATAAAACTCAATAGCCCATCCTCCTTTATTTGATCATCGAATGAACCACCGGTAATCATAGAGAATTGCTCAACAGTTGTAGCAGTATCAATAATTTCAAAGAGAGGGGAGTCCTCCAGATAGGAGTCAAAGTCAAGCTTTGCCTCTTCAGAGGGGAGGGGATACCCAGGCATTTCAAGATCTTTATCTTCAGGGGGAACTTCAAATGATTGCCAAGAGAGGTGAAGTTTTTCCTGTGACTCATTAAGATATTCGATAGCATCTTCAAGTTCTTCTTCGCTAAAACCCTTTTGCTTGCAAAAAACATCGAGATCAAAAGGCTCTTCTTTATCTTGGGCTTCGTGTTTAGCCATATTTATTTGGAGTGCTATGGTAAAGTTAAGAAGTATTTTATCTGTCCTTGCTCGCTTTTCTTTAGCAGATAAGAGGGGTGTATCATCTGCTGGCGTATCATTCGCTTGTAAAAGTTCTTGGTCTTCAAATAGTTCTTGCTGCATAGCTCTTTCTCTTCTTGCTCCTTATCTCCATGATAGCTCATATGCAAGGCTAATTTCTACCAAAGAGTGATTAGACCCAACTCATCAGTGAGGATTTCTTAGCGTGAATACACAGTGGAGGGCTCACAGTTTGGAGCATATAGGGATGTTCTGTTTGTACGCTCTGGACTTGGTTGGGATAGGTGGTATGGGTAAGGGAAAAGGACAAATCACATAAAAAGCGCTAATAATGTGATGGCCATCACACTTTTAGCGTTTTTTATGTGATCCCTTATGGTTTCTTTCTTTCGTTCTTTCGCTAGAACCCTTGTCAGTACGCCACTACCGACCGCACTAGGCTGAAGAATGCTTCACTGCCCTTGATAGCATACATACCAGTTTGTACCTCAGCTGCCTTTGGTCTTGCCTTGAGGGTGCAGACGCCACGGGTTGCGAGTATCTTCCTGGTGAACATGCTGAACTCTTGTATGAAATCTTCACCTTCTGGATAGGCCTTGATAATGGGAGAGGGGAAGAGCTTGAGCATCTCGATGGCATAGCTACGTAGAGGGGCCCAATTCTTTCCCTTGTGCAGGAGTATCCAGAAGAAGGCGTTCATCAGGATATAGGGGAGTTCCTCATCAAAAGGGAACTGTTTTACAAACAGATCCTCTATGTAAGCGGCAATGCCAGTGTCCTCTGCTTCATCAAAATATACCCCTCTGGTAAGGATCATAAACTCATCAAAGGCTTCCCTACCGTCAGCGAGCACAAATACCTCCTGATCGGTCAGATGCAAGAAAAAGTTCATGCGAGTCTGAAAGGAAGGGTTGGGACAGCCTTTAAACTCTATAGGCCGGTCCTCAGCCTTGACCTCATAGGTCTTTACAAACTTGCCCAGGACATCATGGACAGCATCTTCCATCTCTTCTGTGTCCTTGCTGTCATCCTCATCAGAAAAGGCTTCCATGACGTGCTTTTCCCAAATGCGTTGTACATATGCTTCCATAGCATCATCAACAACCGTATCATCATCTTCCGCCGCGTCCTCATCATCGATGGTTTCCACTTCCTCTGGCCTATACCGTATGATGCTATCGAACTGGTTCCAAGGAAGGGGGAAGCCCTCATCGTACAATAGTACCTCAAGGGCAAGGAAAATAGAGACCTCTGGCTCCTTTGGAAGCTCTAGTTCAGGGTAGGCTCGGTTTAGCACCGTGGAGAAGATTCCGTAGGAAACCTCCGAGTTGGTTACAAGGCCCATCTCACCAGTACTCGTCTCCCGTACCACAGTCCCTCCCATCATAGGAAGTTCTGCAGGAAATATCTCAGCATTGGGGATGCTTTGCATGCTGTGCGTAGGAGCATCGAAGAAGAACTTCTGCTGGTCTCCCAAGGTAACGGTCACCCATCCCCCTTCAAGTCTCGATGCGTCGAACTCTTTCAGGGTGAAAGGTTGCCACGTCTTTCTCAGCTCGTACTGCTTGTGCATCGGAATGCTTACCGATGAGAGAAGATCGAGCTTGAAGAAGCGGACATAGTGCTTGTTGATGACAATGCCCAGTTCTTCTTTAGGTTCGAACATCGAAACGTAGAAGCGGAGGTCTCTGCCCTCAAGGGGGTAGTACCTGATCATAGCCGCTGTTTGCATGCACTGCCCATTGGGGAGCAAGAGACAGAGATAGCTCTTGTCCTTGGTCTTGCTTGACTGTTGCATGTCACTCAGGGCTGTGGAGTAGACAAGGTGCTTTTCCCCGCTTAAGAGGTCAACTACAGTCAGAAACCCTTTTTCCTCCATTATTTGCTCGATGGCAAAGAAGCACCAGAAGCCGGGGTGTTCTCCCCAGTATGCAAGGGTAGCCCGCGCTGATCTGGTCAAGAAAGATCCTCTCTGATCAAGCATCTTCTTGATGGCCGCACTATCAGTTAACACTTGTGCATACAGGTATGTTGAAGCACTGGAGCTCCCATAGCCATCAGGGGTATCTTCTTCCCGATCGAGGGCAATGAGGCTCTGTACCACCTTCTTGACTTGGGCAGTGCTCTTCTTCCAATCCAGAATGAGTGGTTCAATGCTTTCAAAGTTTCTATTGGTCTGGGTGCAGAGGCTCTTGATGGTTTCGTAGGTGTTCATAGGCATATTCTACAGGAACTGGGGGAAAAAGGAATCGCAAAATCATTGGCTATTGGATTTTCACCCGTAAAGCCGAGGGTTAGGCGCTGAGTATTTGCCAGTTTTCGAATGGATTCAATATCCAGCGCGTTAAGGGTGTGTTTCTGATCCTTGTTCGAATCTACTTCTTAACAGGATTTGCTGTCTTAAGGAAACCATCATAGTGAACAGTGCATCAATACCTTCTTTTTCCTCATCACTCATAGCTTCGCTACGAAGAGCTGCAAAGGATTGTGCCCTTTCTCTTTCCACAAACATTTCTGTGATCTCAAATCCAAGGACTTCTGCCAGGGCTTCAAGCTGCGAGACCGGCGGGATAAAGACTTCTCGCTCAATGCGCCCAATCATGATGGGGAGAAGACCGGTGAGTTCTCCGAGTTTCGCTTGGATAAGTTTCTTTTGATTTCGCAGTTCAGATACCGTTTTCGAAAGCTTTGCTGAAGATAGGGTTTTCATCTAGTAACCTCCTGATCCAGTCAAGCTGCTCCACTACAGGCTAGAATATACTGGGTATTCTTAAGCGTGATCTACTTTTACTGTGCACCGCTAGACTTGGATATCGTCAACTATTGTATTGATCTTTTCAAGAAACTTGCTGACTATAGTAACCTTTATACCATCAAACGGATGTTTACCTTCATACCGGCGTAATTTTCCCTGTACTTTCTCAAGCTGCTCTTTAGCTACTTGTTGTGTATCCCTTCGCGTCACTACATGTTTGGGATCAGTCTCTAAGCTCGCTATAATGTGGTTGTCTGAGAGGATGATGTAGAAAATAAAACAAGCTCTTCATCACTAAAGAGATTGCTCCAAGCTCGCCTATCATTGCCAACCAACTTTGAAAATCCGCAATGCAGGGTATCGAAGGCCTTAAGTGCAAAACTGTCTCTTCCCCAGTCAGATTCGGTACGCCCTCCCTTGAATTCAAGAAGGTTTATTTCTATCTTCTAGGAGTTTTTTCTTCTGATAGCTATTGCATCAACTTTGTGCACCTTGCTCAAACTTACATCATCATCACAGAACGATTCAAAGTGGAAGACTTTACGAGTACAGCCGCTTAGAAATTCACCAAGGCTATCCGAAACATCAGAAATAGGTTGCCAATAGTGTTTATACTGCTCAGAGAGTAAGCATTGTTCAAAATGTATCATAATGTATCTTGATATGCCAAATCCAAGGTTCTGTAGGGTTTGGCAAGGAGTTCAAAGATTGGAGTGATATCATCGCTTACATCAGTGATGCGTGAAGTAAATGTAGGCTGGGGTTCTACAAAAAAGAACTTCGTCTTGTTCTCTATTGCATATGATTTTGCATATGTTCTAATGGCTTCCACAAAATATGGGCTATGGGTGTTGAGCAAGATTTTGATGGAAGTTTCTGAAACCAGTGCTACCAATAACCTTGCCAGTTTTATCTGCCACTCAGGATGTAGATGTGTTTCGGGCTCATCAATTATCAGGCAGGTGGAATCATGAAGATACCCATTACGGAGTAGGAGCTCAATTATCCCAATCGCTTTGACACCACTAGCTGTGTTTCGTAAGTATAGGCTTTCATCATTCTCGGAGAATATGAAATCCTTGGTTTCTTTAGAATAAATGATTTGACCTCCAATAATCTCCCTAAATATTGGATCAAACTTCTTCGCAATTCTATCAAGGGTAATATCTTCAGCTATATTTCTGTCCTTTGGCTTAGCTATGTAGGAAAGCAAGGAAACCAAATCTTGCCTATGGTCTGATCCGAAAGAGCTTGAGGGTCCAATTTCTTTTCCATCTATTGCTACTTGTGTGTCAGGCATTATTTGGTGGGTCCCCACCGGTAAGGGAGGATTCTGCCTATTATCTAAAGCATATACATCATCAAGATAGATCATGTTTTGAAAATTAGGCTTGCCGAACAAACAAGAAGTGCATGTATTGTTCTGTAAGAAAAAAGTGGACTTTGAGCTGTTTGCTTCTAAAGTAACAGAACTGCTTTCTCCTGATCTAGCAAAGCTGGAGAGCTGTTTTTCAAACTCTGATTGAAAAGCATATTCAACAAGTTTTCTGTTAAAATCAGAGTCATCAAAATTCACTGGAGCATTGAGTATTGCAATCGTTTCGTCATAAGAACTTATACTACCTGCTCTACCAATAGAATCTAAGGCCTCTCTAACTTTATTATCTTTCAGTAAAAAGACTATATCATCAATGATTGTTTGAAAGTTTGAACCAGATACTATTTTTTTTGTGGATGCATTATTCTTAAGAGCTTGTATTTTTTTCAGGACTTCATTGTCGATGGGCATCTCTACACGAATTGACTTTCTTTGCTCATACAAATAAATAATAAAATCCAAGCGGCTAAGCATTTCCTCAATTACTTCATGTTTATTCTGAAGAATATTGTCAAGTATATAGGTTTCACTTTTAGCAGTAGCATACAGAGCTTTTCCAAGGGTTGTCTTTCCGCAGCCATTAGTGCCTGCAATAACTGTTAACCCTTTGAGCTCCAATTCCACTGTTTCAAATCGTCCAATGTTTGTGGCTGAAAATTTCATTGTTTCACTTTTTTGATTATCTCTACTGAATAATAGTATAATCAATCGCATCATGAAGCAATCAAGTTCCTAGAATTCAAGGCAAATAGTTCCATTTGGAACCAGAATTTCTTTGAGGCACTGACTAATAAGGGTGATATGTGTTGATCATACTCCCTTATCGATGACTAGCAGGTTTTTATTGGACGTATCAAAATCTTTCCCTCTCAATAGACTCTATACTCACCTGGCCTAATCAGGCTATAGAACGCATCTGTCCCCTTGATAGTATAGGTACCCTTTGCAACCTCTTCTGAAGTAGGTCGCTTTGCCAGGGAGCAGAGGCCCCGAGTGCAGAGGACCTTCTTGATAAACGTGGTGAAATCTTGAAGAAAGGCTTCCCTTTCAAAGTAGATGTCAGTGAGGGGATATGGCTGCATCTTGAGTATCTCGATAGCGTAGCTACGAGCAGGGATCCAACTCCTTCCCTTATGGAAGAGGATCCAGATGAAGGCATTCATGAGAAACATGCTTACTTCACCAGAGAATTTGTCCTCAAACAAGGAAGCAACGAATGAAGCCAACCCATCTTCTTCAATTACTTCAGCATAGGAGCCATTGGTTAGGGTATTGAACAGGGCTCTGCTGTTGCTGTCATCCATCACCTCGAAGACTGTAGAGTCATTGAGGGGGGAGTCAAAAAGATCTTGGAGTTGTTTGGGTGGCTGTGGCCAATCAAACATCTCAAAGACCTTGTCCTCAGGCTCGACGGCATACACGGCAACGACCTCTTCATCCATTCTTACAATAATATCCTGTATGTCCACAGACTTTTTGCAGCTCAGCTTCTCCAAGAGTTCCAGATCGTATGCAGGCTTCATTTGTTGCTTCAGTGTGGCAGTGGTATTGCTCGTATACTCGTCCATGATGCCCATGATGGCACTGAACTTTTTCCAGGGTAGGGGGTAATCACCTTCTGCAAGGAGTAGGCTAAGCCCCAGTGAAATGGAAACGGCAGGTTTCTCAGGAAGGGCAAGCTCAGGATACCTACGGTTAAGCAGGGCTGAGAACAAGGTGTAGGATGTGTCGGTTGAGGTAAAGAGAGCCATCTCCCCGCTTTTGTTATCCCGCACCAACTCTATTTTCAGAATGTCACACTCGGTCTTAAAAATATGGGAGTTGGGCAAACTTGCATAGCTAGCAGCCTCACGGACAAAACTGAATATCTGTTGCTTGCCCAGTTCCTTTGCATCCCAGGTGCCTTCCAGATTGGAGATGGAGAACTCCCTGAGTTTGAAAGGTTGCCATGTCTGCTTCATTTCAACGCCACCTTCAAAAAAGAGGGGCATGGGGCTGATGCCCTCCAGTTCGATCAGGTGCATAAAATTCCTGCTGATGGCAGGCCCCAGATCAAGGCCAGGGGAGAATAGCGAGAAGAAAAACTGCATATCGGAGGCTGGAAGGGAGAAGAACTTGGGAAAGCCAATGGTTTGCAGGCATGAACCATTGGGCAGCACCAGGCTGAGGTAGTGCTTGTTCTTCGAAAGGGCATCTGTCTGCATGTATGTGATCTCTGGGGAGTGCATGAGGTGGGTTGCCCCGGTAAGCAGATCCTCAATGATGAAGAAGTCATCCCCAAGACTTGTCACTACGGCATAGTAGCACCAGAAGCCGGGGTTATCGGCCCAGAAGGAGAGGACCTTCCTTACCTCGTCTGATACAAAGCCTTCAACTTCCCTGCGCATCTTCCTGATGGTCTTGGCTTCGGTAAGCATTTGGGCATCGGTGTACACCGATGCTTGTTCCAACCAATAATCCTCAGGCATGTCCTTTGATTGGGCTTTGCTAAAGAATGCATGAACAGTCTTTCTGACTGAGGCTTTTGTTTCTACCCAATCACCGATGAAATCATTGTAGCTATGATAGGCACTCATAAACAGGTCACAGGTATTTTTGGTCTCTTTGAGGTTATACATAGCCTGTATTGTACAGGATCTGGGAATAAAGGGAACAGGAAAAAGAGCAACCAGAGATGCAATATGCAGGTGAAGATACAGGCAACTAACCTGAAAGCCTTCTGCTAAAACAATAAGACCCCATCAAAGGTCAGTACATCCAGCATCAGCTCTAATCAGCATAGAGCTGATGCTGGATGTACTGGTATGGAAAACTGCTCTGCCCCTTCTTCTTGAAACCCATAGCCTATGCTAGAATACTGGCACTTGGAGGCCCTATGAACCTTGATGACTTTGAAGAAGATATTGATTCCTCTGTAATACTCAGCAGAGGAGGATCTTATTACCGGGGAAAGAGTGTTCGTTCCTTGGAAATGATAGGACCTAACCACTACAAGGCTAAGGTTGCTGGATCGCACCTGTATGAGGTGACAGCCTCCCTTGATGACGATAGGGAGGTACAGGAGATCTCCTGTACATGCCCCTATGACTGGGGACAGTACTGCAAGCATGAGGTTGCCTTCTTGTATGCCTTGCGCCATCACCTGAACACAGCACCACAGAAAATGGTGACGAGGCCGACAGATGTCGATCTTACATCTCTGTTAGAGAAAAGAAGCAAGAAGGAGCTGCTCTCCTTCTTGCTGGAGTATGCCAAGAAGAGTCCTGAATTGGCCTCTGCCCTGGTTGTGGCCTTCCCCTCCCCTAATAGGGCGGGCAACCTGAAAGATCAGGGTGTGCAAGGGAGGAATGCCGATGATGTTGGCTCGGAAACACTGTCGGATGGGGTCATCCTCAAGGAATTGGCCAACCAATTCAGCCGTGCTTGTGATAGTGGCCTTGAGCGCATGTCTGATGAAGACGACTATGGATGGAACAGGTATGGGTGGGATGAGTACGATGATGATGATGAAGAGGAAGATGATTGGCAGTTCTCCTCAACCTTCAAGATGAAGATTGAGGAGCTGCTTGGCATGGCACGCAGTGTCATCAAGGAGGGGAATGTCCGCTATGGAGGCTCCATAGCCTCCATAGTGGTCCACGAGCTCTGTTCGCTTGACTATGAGTGCGAGTACCTGCTCTCTGAGATCGAAGAGGTCATAGGGCAGGTAGAAGCCTTGTTTGATGATGTTACGCTCAACGACGATGATGCCTCGTGGTTGTTCGCTCAGTTTTTCTCAGATGTAATGGGCTATAACGATGTTGTGGAAGAAGCATTGCTCAACCTCTGCTTTCAGGTAGCAGAGACAGAGGTCGACCAGGAGATGTTGAGAAAATACTTGGTTGACCTTGCCTCTGATGAATCACAGCTCGAAGGGTCGGCAAACCATACAATCCTTACCAGCCTGGAGCTTCAGCACTGCCTTTTGGTCAAGCAGGGTCGAGTTGATGAGGCCAAGGCTTTTGCCTTGGACCACCTCTCCTATGAAGACATGCGCCTGATCGCATTTGAGTCTGCCCTTGAGGCAAAGGAGTATGCCTTTGCTGAGAAGCTTGCACAGGAGAAGGAGGCTTCACGCTACGGCTGCCGTGGTGTCATTGACTGGAGCATCCACTTGTTCAAGCTGTATCAGCAGAGTGGGGACAAGCCCAAGATGCGAAGCATGGCCAGAGAGTTTCTCCTCCATGGCAAGCTTGCCTACTACCCCATCCTGAAACAGAGCTATGAGCCTGCTGAATGGGAAGCTGTCCTTTCTGGCCTGCTTGATGAGCTGCAAGGCCGTGATGGAGCGAAGCATGCTTCGCTCAATAGACAAAATGTCTATCCTGAAGTGCTGAAGGGGGAGGGTAAGCTTGATCGGCTGCTCACCTACGTCAAGAGACAGCCCTATCTGGTACGAACCTACCAGGATGTCCTGCTTCCTCACTACACAGAAGAGGTCTTTGCCCTGTACAGGACGATCATACTGGCCAAGGGTGAAACTGTTGCCAATCGAAACGAGTACCAGATCCTTGCCTCCTTGCTTGAGGAGTTTGCTTCCATCGGAGGCAAGGCTGTTGCCAAGGCGTGTGTGCAGGAGCTTGCTCCAAGGTATATGAAAAGGCCAGCCATGAAGGACGAGTTGCGTAAGGTGGGGCTGCTGTAAGGGGCGAGCATCTGCTTGAGCCAATAAGAATCAGCTACCCATACCACCCATCAGTCTTTGACTCCTTCCACAAGACTGTAGAAGGCATCACTGCCCTTGATGAGGAAGGTGCCTTTGGTTACCTCTTCGGGAAGGGGCATGGTCTGTAGGCTGCAGATTCCTCGGGTTGGGAGATACTTCTTGGTAAAGAGGCTGAGCTCCGCAATAAAGGCCTCAGGATCGTCATACTTCTGCAGGATGATACCGGGCATCATCTTGAGCATCTCGATGGCGTAGCTGCGTATAGGGAGCCAATCCTTGCCCTTATGGAAGAGGATCCAGAAGAAGGAGTTTGCAACATAGTAACCGAATGTCTCCCCTGGAAAGAACTCAATGAAGGCACTCTCTATAAACCCCAGCAATCCCGCTGAGAAGTAATCGTCCTTGTACTTGCCTCCAGTAAGGGCATTGAACGCATCCAGTGTATTTGGGCCTTCATCGAGTTCGAAGAGCTCTGACTCTTCAAGGCTTTGGGAAAAAGACCACAGTGATGACCTCTGGGGTAGTGGCAAACCTTCCAGTTCAAACTCCTTGTCAACAGAGGGGACGGTGTAATAATCCCGTTCAAGGACGAACTTGGCCACATCCGCGGGCAAAGCACCTGTTCGAAGGCAGAACTCTTCCTGGTCGAAGGGTGTGCCATTGTTTCTGGACTGGAGGTACTCTGTTTCTAGCATGTTCTTGATTTCGTCTTCCTTTGCAAACTCTGCCATCCACTCATCAACGATCGACCCATTGTTGATGTGTTCTCCTGGCTTGGTAGCTGGGAGGGCTTGGTATGCTTCATTCTCCTCCAGTTCCCACAAGACTTCTTCTTCATCCTCGTCCTCATCACCGAATAAGTCTTCTATCATGGTATCGGTGAGGGCGAGGATGACCTCCTTGAAGGGTGACCAGGGAACTTCTTTCTCCATATTCTGCAACAGCATGGCAAGGGGGAAGGATATGGTGTATGAGGGTATTCTAGGAAGCTTCAGGTCTGGATATGAGCGACTGAGCAAACGAGAAAAGAACTGGTAGGAATTGTCTGTCCATGTCGTCAGCCACATCTCCCCTGTGCCTGTATCCCGTATCACCTGTGCATCCATTACATAATCGTCAGAGAACAGCAGCTTCCCCTTGGGCAAGCTTCTCATCCCTTCGTCAGGTTCCAGGAAGTTGTACTTGACCTGGTCCTCTACCTGAACACTCTCCCACTCACCTCCTAACTCAGCTATGTCAAAGTCCTCCAAAGTGAAGGGTTGCCATATTCGCAGGATCTCTTGGTCCTTCCTGTCATACTGTCTTGCCAATACAGAGATGACATCGAGTCCGAAGAACTCGATGTAATGCTCGTTGATGATGGTCCTAAGGGTTATCTCATCAAGAGGATTATCTCCTATATCATCGAACAAAGCAGTGTAGAAGTGTAAATCAGAAACAGAGAGGGAGTTGAACCGGAGAACTCCTGCAGTATGCAGGCATTCTCCGTTGGAATATACCAAGCTCAAGAAGTGTTTGCCCTTGATGTGAGGATCTGCTAGCAAAGAAGTGAGTCTTGGGCTGTACAGCAGGTGAGCCTCTTCAGTCAACAGATCAGCGATGGTGAAGAAGTCATCATTGTGGGTCTCTACAACAGAGAAGAAGCTCCAGAAGGCTGGGTGCTCGATCAGAGAGGACAGTGCCTGTTTTAAGTCTGAAGACAAACGTGCTTCATATTTTTTAAGCAGACGCTTGAGTGCTTTGCCATCAGTGAGGATATGACTCAACAGATAGGTCAGTGCACTCCCATCAGAAAGCTCAGGGGGATGGGATCCCCCTTCCCCCTGAGCAAGTATTGACTTCAGGGTCTTCTTGAACGATCGGTTGTCTTTCGCCCACTCATGAATGAGTTGGCCTATCTCTACAAAGCCTTCTTCAGTAGCTTTACAGTGCTGTAGCAAGTGTTTGTTGGTTTCCATACCCATCATACTACAGGAGGGAGGCAAAAAGAGAAACCGGAATGTTGTGATTGTTATACTGATGGAGATGAAGCACAGTTAGGAGAGAGAGAAAGTCCAAGAGCCCTACCGCAGTGCGGCAAGGCTCTTGGGCTTTCCTTACAGAAAAGAAGAAAATAAAACACAGAGATCATAACCAAGCAAAGCAGCATAAAACAGGACAATACACAGCACAAACAAATGATTAACCAAAGACAATCACCTACCGCGCATCAACTCCTTCCACAAGGCTGTAAAAGGCATCACTGCCCTTGATGAGATAGAATCCCGTCTTCACCTCTGCTGCCTTAGGGCGCTCTGAGAGTGAGCAAATTCCCCGGGTAGAGAGGAACTTCTTGGTGAAGAGGCTGAAGTCTGCTATGAAGGATTCAGGATCCTCATAGTGCAAGAGGATGAAAGAGGGTATTTGCTTGAGTATCTCAATAGCATAGCTGCGTACTGCAAGCCATTCCTTGCCCTTATGGAAGAGAATCCAGAAGCAGTAGTTGGCAAGGAATAAGGAGATGGTTTCGTTGGTAAAGTACTCGACAAAGAGCTTTTCCAAGAAACTTGGTAACCCCTCTGTACTAAAGTCATCCTTGTATTGGTCTCCCGTAAGGGCATTGAAGGCATTCAAGGTATTCGGGCCTTCATCGAATTGGAAGAGCTCTGATGCTACCAAGCTCGTATGGAAGAACTTCTGTATCGCTTGAGGGGGAACTGGGAAATCTGTTAGCTCATAGGGCTTGTCTTCCGGTGGGACGGTATAGGGCGTCATTTCAAGAATGAAACTATCTACTTTTTCACGTGTGGCACCTGTCTGTTTGCAAAAAGCCTCTATATCGAAATGAATGTTGTCTGCTTGGGCTTGCTTGTATTGGATGTACAGCAGATCTTCCAGCTCTTCCTCTTCCTGCTGGGCAAGTAGCTGTTCTTGCTCAGACTTCAAGCCATTGAGCAGTTTTTTTGCTGTCTCGGATGGGGTAAAGATACTCTTCTTCAAGTGTGACCAGGGGACCTCAATGTCCATATCCATCAACAGCATGGCAAGGGGGGTGGAAATGGAGACAGAGGGTTTGTCAGGCAGTGAGAGGTTTGGGTAGGTATGATTGAGAAGTGCTGCCTGGAAGGCGTAGGCAATATCAGTGCTTGCTGATAGCCCCATGGCCCCTGTCTTCTTATCCCGTACTATGAAGCATTCCATCTTAAGGTAGTCAGAAAACAGCAATCCTCCATGTGCCAAGCCCATGGCTTCATCCGGTTCTGTAAAGGTGTATTTGATCTGATTGTCTACTGCAACCGACCCCCACACCCCTCCTAGGGCCTTGATGTCAAACTCCTGCAAAGTGAAAGGCTGCCACATCTGCTTGAGTGTTTCATCTCCTTGGATGTGTTCTGATACAAGGCTGATGGAATCGAGTTTGAAGAATTCGAGGTAGTTCCTATTGATGACACCCTTAAGCGTCGCTTCGTCAAGGCTAGCAGCCCCTTTATGGTGGAATAGCGAGCAGTAGAAGCGAAAGTCAGAAGCAGATAGGGAGTTGAACCGGAGAACCCCTGCTACCTGCAGGCATTCTCCGTTGGAATAGACCAAGCTCAAGAAGTGTTTGTCCCTGATCAGAGGATCCGAAGCCAAGTCAGAAAGCCTTGCAGAGTATAGCTGGTGTGTCTCCCCGCTCAGGAGATCCTCGATGGTGAAGAAGTCATCATCGTGGATCTCCTCGACAGAGAAGAAAGACCAGTATGCGGGGTGTCCTATCATAGAAGACAGTACCTGCTTTGATTCTGGGTTCAATGCCGCTTCATATTGTTTGCGTAGGCGCTTGAGGGCCTTGCTGTCAGTAAGGCTATGGCTGAGCAGGTAGGTGTAGGCACTTGCCTCGTAATACTCAGGAAAACTCCCCTCTTCTTCTAAGGCCAATATGGCAGAGTGGGCCTTCCTCAGGGTTTTGTCTTCAAGGCCCTCATCATATATAAGCTGTCCGACATCCTCATACCCTGTTCAATGTCTTTGCAGTGCTGTAGTAATGTATGTTTGTTCATAAGGCCATTGTACAAGAGCGAGGGGAAAAGGCAACTGTGAAGTGAAATACAACAGCGGATAATCTGCCAAAAGGGGTAAGGAATATGCATGTATACGAGTCAGTGAAGGGGGAGGGTTGCTAAAGCTGTTCGGGTCTTGATGGACGCTGGTGTTGGTTTTGCATAGGTTTGTTTTCCCTACTAAATAGCCAAATCGGCAAAAAACAGATAAATTGCCGATATGGCTTATCCAGAGAAGCTTACCAAAAAGCATACAGAGGGAGGCACAATGAAACTGGAATCACTACTTCATACGATGCCTGATGATATACACACAAGGCAACATATCCTGCATGCAGCACAGAAGGTTGACCCCTCCTTCAAGGAGACGCAACTCCGACACTTGATAGGTGTGCTCCAAGACACCAACTTGATAGTCAGGGTTGGACATAATCAATACAGGAAGGCTGATACGGCAGTAAGCAAACCCCTGTATGTTGGTCTATATTCCAAGACAGCACAGGAGGTAATCTCCTGGATGGAAGCTAGATTCCCCCTGCTTGCATATAGGGTCTGGGAGCTCACCTGGTTGAATGAGTTTTTCAACCACCTGGTTGCTCACAACAAGATATTCCTTGAGGTCGAGCATGAGGGTTGTGAATTTGCCTTTTCAGAACTGGTTGAGCGGTATCATGGCAAGGTGCTTCTACGACCTACAGCCCAAGAGATGCTGAACTATGGGGTCGATGATGGAATCATCATCACCCGTCTGGTTACGGAAGCTCCTAAAGGAGTGGGCGAGCGGTATCAGGTTCCCTTGGAGAAGCTGATTGTGGATCTATTTGCCAATAAACATCTGATGCTTCCTAAGGGTGATTACCCGTCAGCGATCGAGGAGATGTTTGCCAGGTATCAGATCGACCAAAAAGCAATGCTTAGGTATGCAAGGAGAAGGAACAAGGCTAAGGCTTTGTCCTTGTTCCTACAACACGATACAGATAGTGACCTATTGCTAGACACGTGACCATTGAAGGGCTGAATCCCCGGTAAAAACTGATAGGTTCACCTTTGGGGGGAGTGCACAGGTAGGTTCACAGGGGAATAAGAAGAAGAGCAAAGCACACCCACCCTGCTTTGAGCAAGGTGGGTGTGCCCCCTTTCAGAAGAGATGTCACCTACCAGGACTTGACCCCTTCCACCAGGCTGTAGAAGGCATCACTGCCCTTGATGAGGAAGGTTCCCTTCTTCACCTCTGCTGCCTTTGGTCGTGTCTTGAGTGAGCAGATACCCCTGGTGCAGAGAGACTTTTTGATGAAGGAGCTGAAATCCTCGATGAAATCTTCAGCTTCTGGATACCTCTGGCCAATGGGATAGGGGAAGAGCTTCAGTGCCTCGATAGCGTAGCTACGGGCAGGGAGCCACTGCCTTCCCTTATGGAAGAGGATCCAGAAGAAGGTGTTTGCAAGGGTGCAGACGAAGTCGTACTCTTCAAAGGTATCGCCAAACAGCCGTTCAATGAATTCCAGTACCCCCACCCTGAAGATTTCATCCTTGTACAGGCCACCGGTAAGGGAATCAAAGGCAGTCAGGGTATTTGGCCCCTGATCGAACACAAACAGGTCAGTTCGTTCCAGACTGTCTGCGAAGAATCCTCTTCTTGCAGGTGGCGGCACTGGCCACCCTGTTAGCTCAAAGGTTTTGTCTTCAGGTGGGACCTCATAGTCAGGGGCATTCTTTTGCAAGACACCCTGCAAGGATTCAATGATGCTTTCAATCTCATCAAGGCTCATGTCTGATTTCTTGCTGTATGCTTGTGCATCAAAACTCTTGCCTGTGTTCTTGGCCTGCATATATGCCTGCAGGAACTTGTTCACCCTAGTCATATCAGAGCTTTCAGACTCTTTGCTAGTCTCCTCGTGTTCCATGATCGCCTTGAAGGTGGACCTGGGAAGGTCCACATCCATGCGATCGAGCAGAGAGAACAATACCATCGAGATGGCCACATCCGGCTCGTGTGGTAACGAAAGCTCAGGGTAGGAACGCTGTAACAAGGCGGTGATGATGGAGTAGGAAAGAAGGGCATTGGTGTTGATGGCCATCGAGCCTGTCCTGGTATTCCGATAGAGCGTGAAGCCCATGGAAGGGAAGTCAGATTCAAGCAGCTCCCCATAGGGAACATCCATCATGGAAGGGTCAGGTTCCTCTAGGGAATAGCTTGTCTCATCTCCCTTTTCCTTGATGATCCACTGTCCACCAAGTGTGTCGATGGAAAAATGCTCCAGGGTGAACGTTTGCCAGGTGTACAGCACCTGTTCCCCCCGGTGCATGAGCACGGGTGTTGTTGAGATTTCATCCAGCAGGAAAAACTTGGTGTAGTGCTTGTTGATCATACTGCTCAGGTTCGCTTCTGGTTCAAACAGATGGCAGTAGAACAGGAAGTCGGAAACGCTTAGGGAGTTGTACCTGAGAATCCCTACTGTCTGCAAACACTCGCCATTGCCAAGCATCAGGCAGAGGTAGTGCTTACCCCGGGATTCCGGTGTCTTCTGCATATCACAGATGCCAGGGGAGTACAGCAGGTGTTCCTCTCCACTCAACAGGTCCCTGATGGTGACGAAGTCACCCTCAAGCTTCTCCTTGACGGAGAAGTAACACCAGAAACCGGGGTGTTCACTCCAGTAGGAGAGGACCTCCTTACCCTTGGAGCGCAAGACAGGCCCATGGTCCTTGGCCAGTTTCTGTATTGCCTTGCTGTCAGTGAGGATCAGGGACAGGAGGTAGTTGCCTGTGCTCATGCCGCCATACCCTGCGGGATAGCGGGCATCGTTGTTGTAGGCCATCAGGGTCCTGATATCCTTTTGCAGGCTTTTGTTCTCTCTTCCCCAGTCCATGATAAGGGAATCGACCTCTTTAAACCCAGTATTGTAGGTTACGCATAGCTTCTTAATATCGGTGTAGTTCATACCCTCATTCTACAGGAGATTGAGCGAATGGCAAAGAAGAAACGATATGCAGAAAAAAATAGCTAGAAACCAAGAGATACCATGCTTCATATTCTCTAATCTTGACACATTTAGTGGCTCAGGCACGATAGTCTCTACCATTCGAGAGAACTGTCCACCCTGGAGTTGCCTGATACCTTTTTCTTCAAACCACGTCGGGATTGCCCTCTTTCAGCGATTGCTGTGAAAGCTATGTACGTCCTTCCTGGTACCGATGGTCTAGGAAGGTTGGAACACTAACGGGTCATGGGTGAAAATTCACCTATTTGTGAATTTTTATACATAGGAGTGAATATTCACTTGAAAAAGTGAAAATTCACTGTAAGGTGAAAGTGTATGAATAAGGGAGGTTCCGATCAGTGAAATACAAGACTGAGAGAATTGAGCTTAAGAGTCGATGGAGTGAAACTTACTGCAAAGAAGTCGTCGCTTTTGCGAATTCGGATGGGGGGATCCTGTATATTGACTTCGATGACAACGGTGTGGAAGTGGGTGTGGAAAATGCCGACCAAATCTATACTCAGATAACCAATGCCATCAGGGACAGCATCGCCGGTGATAGTACGATGTTCATCAAGTATACCCTTCAAGAAAACCGAGTAATTTGCATTGAAGTGTCCGAAGGAACCAACAAACCCTATTATCTGCTTAAGAAAGGCTTGAAGCCTTCTGGAGTGTATGTGAGGCAGGGCTCTTCATCAGTACCTGCTTCAGAGGAGCAGATAAGGCAGATGATCAAGGAAACCTATGGTGATGCGTTTGAAACTATGCGTTCATTGCTTCAGGCCCTGTCTTTCGAGCAGACCAAGGTAACGTTTGAAGAGAAATCAGTTGCTTTTGGAAAGGAGCACTGTCTGAGGCTTGGAATCTCCGATTTGTCCGGGTTATACACACATATAGGTCTGCTCCTTTCAGATCAGTGTGCTCATACGATAAAGGTCGCCCTCTTCGCTGATGAAGCGAAAACCATCTTCAAGGATACCAAGGAGATCAAAGGCTCGATTCTCAAACAATTGGAAGAGACGTATGCCTATCTATTGCTTTGTAACCAGGATCGGGCACGCCTTGACGGCCTGAATCGTGTGCATCATTGGGACTATCCAGAGGAGGCTATTCGTGAAGCGCTAGTGAATGCAATCGTGCATCGGGACTATGCCTATAGTGGAAGTATCATTATCAACATCATAGACAAGCAGATGGAGTTTATATCCATTGGAGGGCTTGTTTCAGGTTTGACCATAGCGGATATTGGAACCGGCATCTCCCAGCCGAGAAATCGTCATCTTGCCGATATATTTCATCGACTCGGCTTCGTAGAAGCCTATGGAACCGGTGTTCGCAAGATTCATGCTATGTATAAGGACTTTGAAGAGCCTGCTCGAATCGAAGTCACTCCAAATACGTTCAAGATGATTCTACCAAACCAGAATGAAAATCGGCGAAAGGGCTTCGCCATAGATGGTGTGAAAGAACCAAAGGGCACCTTTGGCCCTCAATCCCAAATCAAGCGGATATATGACCAGATTGAGCGAAATGGATTCATAACCGATGAAGAGGTGCAAGTCTTACTTGGCATCAAGAAGACAAGAACCTATATCCTGATGAAGCAGATGCTCGATGCAGGCTTGATCGAAGTCCAGGGGCGTGGAATCGGCAAGAAGTATGTGAAAAAGATTCCAAACTGACCCATACAGCAATAACTTTGCATTAACCCATGCTGCTTTGGCTTGATCTCTGGAGATTCCCTCAATTCCTTTTTGATTGGCCTTATTCTTGTTTGATCTTTTCTTTAAGGGGCTCGATGATTAAGCAGGTAGTTGCTTGGGTTTGGAAACTTGATGCAAGGTAAGCTTCTTACCCCAACGTGGGGTCACCACAGAAGAGGGTGAAGCCCATCATGGGAAGACAGACTCAAGTATCTCCCCATCGGCGCTCTCCCTTATGCTTCCATCTGGTTCCTTAAGGCTGTAGCTTATCTGAAAATCAGCACTTCCAACCGCTACCATAGGCAAATCCCCGTGTATGCCAATACCTGTACCCACATAAGCAATTGAAAGATTCAAATAGCCCCTGAAACCCACAGTTCACCTCTTGTCCTTGGATATGGTAGCGTTACTCAGGTGTACTGGCCAAGGTCTTCGTCATTGCTTTCGCTGTAGGTTCAAGCAAGCTCTTAAAGGCATTTGTTGCCTTGATAGCATACAAACCCCTCTTCCCTTCATCAGAGGTAGGACGAGCCTTGAGAGAGCAAATACCCCGACTTGCAAGGGTTTTCCTGGTAAAACGGCTGAAAGCCCCTATGAAATCCTCTGGTATTGGATACTGATCGAGGATGGCTTTTGGAAAGAGCTTGAGCATCTCAATGGCATAGCTACGGGCAGGGGTCCAGGTATCACCCTTAAAGTAGAGGATCCAGAAGAAGGCGTTCATCAGGATGAAGGCAATATCATCGTGGAAGTTGTCTGAAAACATCGTTTCCACAAACCTGACATGCCCATGTTGGGTTATCTCTTCAGCAAAGGCTCCACCTGTTATCGTGGTGAACTTGTCTTTTGTTTCTTCATCGGTAAAGACAGTAAACATGCTTGATGCATGAAGGTCAGTATCAAAGTGGAACTTTAGGATAGGCAATGGTATGGGGTATCCCTCCAATGCAAGCCTCATATCCTCAGGGGGGACTTCGAACGGAGTCTCCCTGAGGAAATCCAAGGCTTTCAGGCGTTCGCTCTGGGTTTTCTGCTCCTCAGCAATAGCCTCGATGCGTTTTTCCATCTCGTCAGTGTCTACAGGCTTTCCTGAATTGAGAGCTTTTTGTATTGCCTTGATCTCACGCTCCAAGCGAGAACCAATTTCAGCTTGTTCACGCAATTGTTTGCCTTGGTCATCTAGCCATCTTTGTTTCTTATCAAGTTTCTCTCCGATCGTCATATATGTTCCCTCTTCATTTTTTTCTTATTCACTTATGTGGGGTATAGCCGCTTCACAATATCCCATGGAAGGCGATGTTTCAATGAGAGGAGTGTACAGTAGCAGAGGAGGACAAAACAGGACCTGTCCAAAAGACGAGTCAAGGGAAATGCGGTGACGAGCCAGCAGACAGACGGCTTTTGATCGGGAACGTAAAGAAGCACAAGAGCCCTACCGCAGTGTGGCAAGGCTCTTGTGCCTCCCTGCTACAGAAGCCAGAAGCCGTAAGCCAAAAGAGAGCAAAGAAAGATAGAGAGACCAAAAATAGAGACAGATAGAATGAGAAAGACAGAATGAGATAGAGACCGTTAAGTAGGGGCAGTGACTCCTTCTACAAGGCTGTAGAAGGCATCACTGCCTTTGATGAGATAGGTACCCTGCCTAACCTCAACGGAGCTAGGACGAGCTTTGAGGGTACAGATTCCCCGGGTAGAGAGCCTCTTTTTGGTGAAGAGCTTGCCAATGGGAAAGGGGAACCGCTTGAAACAACAACACGTACCAAACCTCTTTCTTCAATATACCCAAAGCCTATGGTATCATTTTGGCCTTGGAGGCCTTATGAACCTTGATGACTTTGAAGATGCTATTGAGCAGGGAATAATCCTTACCCGAGGACTCTTGTATTACGATGATGGCAGTGTGCTTTCCTTGGAAGAGACAAGCCCACATACCTACAGTGCAAAGGTGGCAGGGTCAGAGGTGTATGAAGTGACAGTCACCCTTGATGACGATTGGGAGGTAGAGGATATCTCCTGTACCTGTCCCTATGACTGGTCTGAGCACTGCAAGCATGAGGTTGCGGTGCTCTATGCCCTGCGTGACCTGCTTGATGGCCCAGATGAGGCGGAAGAGCTTATAGGGCAACAAGCAAAAGATTCCAATGGAATGGGAAAAAAGGAGAAGGCTGGAATGGTAGACCCAGAAGCAGGAAATGAAAATAAAAATAAAAATGAAAAAGAGAAAGAGATAGATAAAGAGAAAGAAAAAGAAAAAGAAGGGACCATGGTCGAGAGACCTGGGTCTGTCGACCTCAGGACTCTCCTGCAGGATGTCAGCAAAGAAGAGTTGCTTGCCTTCTTGGTTGACTATGGTGGTAGGAACCCTTCTTTGGAGGCTGAGCTTGTTCACGCCTTTCCATCCCCAGATGACGATGTCAATTTGACAAACCTTGGCATTGAGTTCAGGCGTGCCTGTCTCCATGGAGGAGAGATTACGTATTATGGAAGGGATTACGAATGGGAAGCTGAGAATGAAGAAAACTACATCTGGAACTTTACCTCAACCTTCAAGGAGAAGATTGAGGAACTGCTACAGATGATACGAGTTGCCATCAGAGAGGGACGGAACCGGTATGCCGGTTCCATCGCCTCCATGATGGTGCATGAGATTACTGCCTTCGATTGTGATGTCGATCATATTGGCGAAGACGTTGAAAGCGCTCTTGCCCAGATAGCCTCACTGTTCGCTGAACTTGTACCTTCACCAGAGGATGGTAGGTGGTTGTTTGAACAGTTCTTTGCTGAAGTTGATAACTATGACAATAAGGCACAGGCAACACTGCTTAGGCTCTGTATTCACTTTGCAGATGCACAGGAAGATCAGGAAGGTTTAGAAACCTATCTGATCGACCTTGCTTCCGATGAGACTGAGGGTGAATGGGGTTTCAACACCATATTGAAGAACTCCATTGAGCTTCGGCATGCTCTGCTGCTCAAGCAGCAGAGAGTGGTGGAAGCCCAAGCCTTCGCCTTGGGGAACCTCCAGTATGACAGCCTGCGCAAGCTTGCCTATGACAGGGCCATGGAAACAGAGGAGTATGAACTTGCCCAAAAGTTGGCATATGAAGTGCTTGCAATAGGACAAGGAGGGCCAGGGAGGCGATTGTCTGCTGGTTTCAATTGGGGTGAGCTTCTGTTTAGGGTGTACCAGGAGAGTGGGAACACCGAAGATATGCGAGGCCTTGCCAAATCATTCCTGCTTGGAGGAAACCTGGAGTATTACCACATCCTGAAAGAGAGCTACGATGAAGAAGCGTGGAAGTCTGTAGTTGATGGCTTGCTTGATGAACTAGAAGCCAGAGATACATCAAACAAAGGGTATAGGACAAGTGTGTATCCTAACGTCCTCAAGGCAGAGAACAAGCTTCAGAGGTTATTGTCCTATGTGCAGAATAACCCTTTTGACGTACGAAGCTACCAGGATGTGTTGCTTCCCCACTATCAACAGGAGGTGTTTGCCCTGTACAGGAAGGTCATCCTCTTAGATGGTGAATCTTCTTCCAGTCGTAGCGAATACAGGAGCTTGGCCTCTTGGCTAAAGGAGCTTGTCTCAATTGGGGGGACCTCTGTTGCCAAAGAGTGTCTCCAGGTATTGGAGCCACGGTACAAAAAGAGGCCAGCCATGAAAGATGAACTACGGAAGGCAGGGCTTTTGTAAGGTTGAAGCCGGTTACAGGAGATGAGTTACGGAAAGCAGGGCTGTTGTAAGGTTGAGGCTGAGGTCGGTTACAGGAGATGAAATACAGAAGGAGAGTCTTTTGAAACAACACTGTCTTTTGTAACACTCCTATGCTGAAGACCGGTTAACCACTATGTCTCTAAGCTAGCCAGTATCAGCACAGCCCTGCAGCAAGCAGGCTGCCAGGCTATGCTGGTTCTGGCATGTCCTACTTTAGCGAAAGGTTGGTGGTTACCTCCAATACGTAAACATCAGAAATGGGTAGGTGGTGGGTGCTGTAGGAGCTTCACTTAGGGGATGATAGGTGTTCGGGGATACATGGTTGTTGGAATGGGTTTGCTGACATAGATTTTAGAGTTTGGGACTGATGGATGCCTATTGGTATAGGCTTGATGATATGCTTTGCTAGCTTAGGTTTGATGGATGTTTCTGCTCTGTATGATCGCTCCCCTATGGGACTTGAGGAAGGGGAGGCAGCAGCCAAGGGACAGAAGGTTTTACCTACTGTCCCGTACTGCCTTGATGCTCCGATTCAGTCTTCTCCTGATAATGGCCCTATAGCGCAAGGATTGGGTGTAGGCAATTGATTCGGGGTATTGTCTGAAGAATGTATCCGGGGTATCGAAGATGCCCAGGTCTTCCTCAATGGCCTTGTTCTGTACATAGGTTGATTCTTCATTCCATCTGTTGTCGGGGTTTCTGAAGTTCAGCACTGCTATGCCATAGCCATAGAAGCTACCCATGTAGTCAGGGAACTTTGCCTGGAGCTTCAATAGGTAGGGCCTGTCTACAATGTGCCCTTCCATTGCAAGCCACTTGTTGTTGTACTGCACCTCCACCCATGCATGGTGGGGGTGCTTGATCGCCAGCTTGTAGCTGAGGCGTGGCAGGAGGCCTCTGAATATGACTTTGCGTATGGTCATGGCATGGAAGCGGCAGGGGATGCCAACAGATCTGAGAAGGGCCATAAGGAGGGTGCTTTTGGTAATGCAGTTGCCATATCCTTTGCTAAGGATCTTGGAGGCTGGAAGGGAGAAGGACTTGGTATACCCGTACGCGATCTCATCGCGTACGAAGGTATAGACCTCCCCTATGAGGTCGGTCTTGGTTTTGGGGGTATCCCACCCTTTGCTTATGATGAGCTGTTCAATATCAGGATGGGTATAGTCCAAAAGGTGACTTGGTTCCAGGTACGTTTGCTGTTCATCCATTCAGGTTGCCTCTAAAAATATATACATAGGCTGTGGTGTTCCTTGTGCAACAGGAAGCAGTGTCTCAAGCCGTTAGTTTTTTACCTTCTATACTTTATGATGTTTATAGCCTACTGGTATAACCTACAAATAGCAAGAAATGTTACACTAATGGAATTGGTATTTGTTCAGCAATTGGGATTTTCTGTACATAAGAAGCTCTATGTAGTACTATACAAGTACAAAAAGAGGGGATGGTTGGCTATGGAAGTATACACAATGTTGCACTCCCTTATGAAAGGTCCCTTGCCTTCGCTTTTCTTCTGCATAGGGGACCCTGTGGTGGGTAATCCCACCGAGCATATGGTCACCCATGCCTTTAGGTCATTGGGCTTTCCCGGCAGGTATCTTACCTGTAGGGTTACCAAGGAGGAACTTGCCCCTTCTCTTTGGGGCTTACGTGCCCTAGGCTTCGCCGGGGGCAACGTGACAGCCCCACATAAACAGGCAGTACTGCAATATCTTGACGAACTCAGTGAGTCTGCCCTGCTGTGCAAGGCAGTGAACACCATTGTGCGTAAGGGCGATGGTACCTACTATGGAGACAATACTGATGGCAAGGGTTTCTTACAGTCCCTTACTGAAATAAACCTTTCAGTAAAAGACAAGAAGGTAGTTATCCTTGGTTCAGGAGGAGCCGCCTCTGCCATCGCCGTCGAGCTTGTCTTGGCAAAGGCAGCTGAGGTGGTGTTGGTCAATCGGACAGAGGAGCGTTCGCGCACCTTGGCTAAGAGGCTTTCTGGTATTTCCTCGACAGTGCTATCTGTCGACCGTTGGGTTGGCACCTACAGCATCCCCCTTGATGCTGATGTGGTTGTGCAGGCTACCTCTGTTGGCCTATTTTCTTCTACTGTCTGTGTTGATGTAGCGTTTCCTACAGGAAACAATGCACTAATTGCTTGTGATGTTGTATTCAATCCTGTCCAAACGTTGTTTATGAAGCGAGCACAAGAAGCTGGGTGCATTACAGTCGATGGCTTGGGCATGCTGGTGAACCAGGGCCTTCTTGCTATCGAGCAGTGGACTGGTAAGAAGCCTCACGCTGGAGGGATGAGGAGTGCGTTGGAGGAAGCTTTTGGCGTATAGTGACATATTCGCGTCAAACCGGTACTATGGGCGACTATGAAGTATTATTGTATTGCATGCAGGACAGGGGGTGAGGCTAAGGTGCGTGCCCACCTGAACAAGTACTTTGGAAGGGAGTTGGGGGACCTCAACGATGTGAAGGTCTTTTACCCCCAGAGGCGTATGTTTGAACGAAGGAAGGGTAAGAAGCTGGTCACCGACCAACCCATCCTTCCTGGATACCTGATGGTATCAAGTGAACTGGACCTGCAGGATAGAACCCATGAGGTACGAAGAATCCCGGGGTGTTACGGGTTTCTGAGAAACCTCGATAGGACTATTGCCCTCCAGGGAGCTGATATGCAGTATGCTGCCTGGATCATGGGCAACAAGGGGATGATCAAGCCATCAAAGGTTGAATTCAAGGAAGGGCAGCCTATCAAGGTGCTTGAAGGTCCTCTGATGGATTTGCATGGTACGATCCTGAGGGTCGACAGGAGAAGTTCTAGGGTAATGGTGGCATTTGAGTTTGCCAATGAGATTCGAAAGGTTAGTATGCCTGTAGAATTTATAGGGTCTGATGCATAGGGAGGTTGGAGCGGTAGCATAACCAAATTGTTATACTGATTGATGGGAAAATATTGCTTATGGTTAGTATATCCTACCATATATTAGGCAAAACCCTCATTTTATCAGTTTACACGTAGACGTAAGGGTGGTATGCTAGCTTTACTTCACTTGGACTGAATCAATATGGTTTTAGTATTATAATTGGTTCATTGAGATTTCATCCTTTTTGCTGTAGGTTCGTCCTGGCTAAAGGATACCCCAAGGCTCATGTTCCCAGTCTAGTCTGGGTTGGGGCAGTTATGTCTTTATTTTTCCAATACCTACCAAATCGAGGTTTTAGTGGCAAGTCTTGCAACAAAGCGTATAAGGCGGACAGTCATTCTCTTGTGCTTTGATGCACTGTGGGTGATAGCCAGCGGCTTCTTTGCCGCCTGGGTAGTATTCCGCACCATACCTCCGATGTTTTTCTCGGTAGTTGCTCTGAACACCTTTGCCTTGTTGCTTGTCCTGTTGGCTGTGAAGTTCTATAGGATCCGCGTAAGCGAAAGTTCCCTTGACCTGCTGAACCGTGGTTTGGCAGGCTTTGCCATGCCTTTTGTGGTTGGCATTATGATATTTGCTCGTTTTGATGGGTTTTCCTCCCCTTGGATTCCCTTCCTCTGTGTCTCCGATGGGTTTTCCTTCCTGTTCATGATGGGTTTGCGGTATGTGTACCGCAATGCCCTCAACTACCATATCAGGCAGACAAACAACGGAAATCCCAGAACCATTGTCTATGGTGCCGGGGAGTTGGGAAACACCTTGGTCAGGCAGTACCAGAAGGGTAGGCTCCCTTTCCATATAGTCGGGTTTGTCGATGACAATCCCGAACTGCAGGGAACAGTCCTGCTGGGGCTTAAGGTGTTTGGGACTGTTGAGGCTCTTGACAAGGCCCTCAAGCAGACCCATTCAAAGGTCCTTATCATAGCCATTACTGAAATTACCCAGGAGAAGATGCTAGCAGCTGTTGATGCTGCCAAGGAAAACAACTGTGAGGTAATGGTCATCCCTTCCCTGTTTGAAATGCAGCAGGGTGGAGTCAAGGAACTGGACCTACGAAGCCTGGACTATGCTGACCTTCTGGGAAGGCCTTTGATCAAGATCGATAGGGATCCTATCAGGGCCATGGTGAGGGACAAGAGGATTCTTGTTACCGGAGCTGGTGGCAGCATTGGTAGTGAAATCTGCAAGCAGCTGCTCAGCTATGATCCCAAGCAGTTAGTCCTTCTTGATGTTGATGAGACTGAACTGCATGACCTTTCCCTTAGGCTACACAATTTCCAGAAGGAGTGGAGCAACCTTGTAGTCCCTGTGGTGTGTGATATCAAGAACAGGAAGAAGATAGACAGACTCTTTGAGCAGTATAAACCAGAACTGGTTTTTCATGCTGCAGCGTACAAGCATGTACCGCTGCAGGAACTCTACCCCGAAGAGGCTATCACCACCAATATCGGTGGTTCCTACAATGTCCTGCAGAGTGCCAGGACACACAAGGTAAAAAAGGTGGTTATAATTTCCACCGACAAGGCAGTGAACCCCACCAATGTGATGGGTGCCACCAAGCGTGTTGTGGAGCTGATGGCCAGTATGCTGAACAGTGAAGAGACCGAGATGGTCGCTGTGCGCTTTGGCAACGTCCTGGGAAGCCGTGGGAGCATGCTCCCACTCTTCATGGACCAGATCAAGGCAGGAGTCCCCATTACTGTAACGCATAGGGAGATCATCCGATACTTCATGGCTATTCCTGAGGCCGTAGGCCTTGTCTTTAAGGCTGCTTCCATGGCTAAGGGTGGGGAAGTAATGGTCTTGGATATGGGACAGCCTGTAAAGATCTATGACTTTGCCCAAAAGCTTGTTAAGTACTACGGTGATGGAAGAAGCCAGGTGATAGTCACAGGCCTAAGACCTGGTGAGAAGCTCTATGAAGAGCTCCTAGCCAACAAAGACACGACCATACCAACAGATGATACACTGGTCTTCAAGGCAAAAGTAGATAAGGCAACGATAGCAGAGGCAGAGCTGAGCCAACTGATAGACTCCCTGCCAGAGAAAAGCCCGGAAGAACTGGTGACAATCCTGCATGGACTGGTTCCGGAGTTTGAGGGGATGGGGGTTTAGGGAGAAAGCTCGAAGATAATGATAAAGAGAAAGATTAAGATAAAGAGCTATAGCTAGAAATACTGATCCTGAATAAAGAAAAAGAACTGAGAAGAACTGAGAAAAAGAGAGAAGAAAAAGAGAGAAGAAAGAAAAGAGTGGTGTCCATTGGAGCAAGAAGAGGCCTTGTTGCCAAAGCCTCTTCTTGGTGCAATGGATCCTCTTCAAACCTGAAACCATTCAGCTGCTTGCCTCTTTCAACAAGGGTAGTGCCGTTTGTAGATACCAAGAGAGAATAGCCTCTCGTTCAAAGAATATGTCCAGACCCAATTGTTGGAAAGGTATTGAGCTTGGATGAGCAAGGATGAAACCAGCTAGATCTGCTGGTTCAAAGCCAAACAGCAATGCTACTTCTTCTAGGCTGAGCAGACGAGAAGTGTCTGTTTCAGCAAGATAGGGCAGGTCACCGCTTTCCATATAGGGCTTCTGATAACAAACATAGGTAGCATTGATTTCTAATCGTGAGAGGAAGTTCATGATATGGCCTCCTCAGACATAAGAGAAAGAGAAGAGGCATACCGCAAGAAGGAAGATACTGTAATGCCAAAGGCTTTACAGTAGATTTCCAGCGTGCTCAATGCTGGATAGCTTTGATAGCGTGATTGTTCCCGTAGGCTTATAGCAGTCAGTTGGAAATGAGTTAGCTTAGCTAGGGTTGTTTGGGAAAGTCCTTGCTCAAGACGAACAGCCTTAAGGGCATATGATATCTGCTCAGGAGCAATGCTTAGAGGTTCTGAGGTTCTGAGGTTCTGAGGTTCTGAGGTTCTGAGGTTCTGAGGTTCTGAGGTTCTGAGGTTCTGAGGTTCTCTTGCGGATTACAGACCTCTGCATACTCAACTATCGTTATTACGTTGATCCTGAGGGCTTCTGATAGCTTTACTAGCGTGTTTAGCCAAGGGTTCCAATCTGGATCCTGTAGGATTAAAGAAAGCCAACGTACAGAGAAGTTCGTTCGGTTAGAAAGAGTTTGAATTGAGATTTGTTGTTCTTCCATCAATTGTGAAAGAGCTGCTTGATAGTGCAATGGGTGACCTCCAATACATAGTGTTTAGCTACTAAGAAGAAGAGTTGGGGGTATTGCTTCAGGGAAAATGAAAGATATTTAACTTTCTACATTTTCTTTAGTCGTTTTTAAGAATAGGACAAGTGATAGATATACGGGAATAAGGTCTGGGGCCTCGAAAGCTGCATAAATATGCAGGAATCGAGGGGTTTTAGGATATTGGGTTGGAAGAGTTGAGAAAGGGTGAAAGAGAGCACGGGAGAGGTTAGCCACACCAATATTTGGGCGCGGAGCTGAAATTGGTAGTTGGGAACTTATGAACATAGGGTGGGAGTGATGAGTTCCTGATGAGGGACTCATTTGAATATTCAAGGACAAGATTCATGAACAAGATGATTTATCTCTCATCTCCGACCATGCATGGTTTGGAAATGAAGTACATACAAGAAGCGTTTGATACCAACTGGGTAGCTCCTCTTGGCAAGAACGTGGATGAGTTTGAAAAGGAGATGGCTGCTTACGTTGGAGTGAAGCATGCTGCTGCACTAGTCAGTGGCACTAGCGCTCTCCACCTCGCTATTAAACTCTGTGGTGTTAAACCGGGAGACATCGTCATCTGCAGTGATTTAACCTTCTCAGCTACTGTCAACCCAGTCTCGTATGAAGGTGGCATTCAAGTCTTCGTTGATAGCGAATATGATACCTGGAACATGGATTCACGAGCTTTGGAGATTGCTCTTAAAAAATATCCACAAGCCAAGGCAGTGCTTGTTGCCCACCTCTATGGTACTCCTGCGAAGATGGATGAGATACAGGCATTGTGTGATCAGTATAATGTACCTTTCATAGAGGATGCTGCCGAGAGTCTTGGCGCCACCTACAAAGGAAGACAGACTGGTACATTTGGGAAATATAGTGCTCTCTCGTATAATGGCAACAAAATCATTACAACGAGTGGTGGTGGTATGTTCCTCTCAGATGATGAAGAGGCAGTAAAGAAGGTACGATTCTGGGCTACCCAGTCAAGAGACCCCGCTCCTCACTACCAGCATAGTGAAATCGGGTACAACTACCGCATGAGTAATATTGTTGCTGGTATTGGCAGAGGGCAGCTTGTCTACCTCAATGAGCATATTCAGAAGAAGAAGCAGATCTATGAAACCTATAAGAAGGCTTTCAAAGATCTGCCTGTTACTATGAATCCCTATAGTAAAGAGAGTGAACCAAACTTCTGGCTTTCTTGTTTGCTGATCGACAAGGATTATGACAAAGTAACTTATCCACAGATTATGGAAGCTCTACTACATGAAAACATTGAGAGCAGACCTATCTGGAAGCCAATGCACCTCCAGCCAGTCTTTCGACACAATGAATTTATCACGCTAGACAAGCATTCTGATGTAGGGGGGGATATCTTCTCTAGAGGGTTGTGCTTGCCCAGTGATGTGAAGATTACTGAGGAAGAGCAAGACAGGGTCATTAGGATTGTAAGAAGTTTATTTACTTAATTGTATAATAATAAGGAGATAAGATTGGTCTTAGCTATATATGGAGCAGGGGGGCTTGGAAAAGAAATCTATGATTCTGCCAAATATAACTCTACTGGAAAATTTGCAGAAATAATCTTTATTGATGATAATTATACCATTCATAGTTTTTATGGAATTCCAGTATTCTCATTCGAGAATTTTCTAGAAAGGCATAAGCCAAATGCATGTGAATTATTAATTGCTGTAGGGGAGCCATCAATACGTGCAGTTTTACTTGAAAAGATTATAAAACAAGGTTATTGCCTTTCATCAATTATTCATTCATCAGCGGTCATTTCTCCAACATGTAGAATCGGTTTCGGGACCTATATAGGGCCATTCTCTTTCATTTCTAGTAATACGATCATTTCAGATAATGTAGTCATCCAACCGCATGCAATGATTGGACATGATGTAGAGATTGGAAATTCTGCGGTGATTGGACCGAATAGTGCAATAGCAGGAAATTGTGTTGTCGGGGAAAGAACATACATAGGCATGAATGCATGTATTGAGCAGAAGCATTCTGTTGGTGATGACGTAATAATTGGTATGTCTTCATGTGTAACTAGGGATATCCCTTCGGAAATGATAGCGATGGGATATCCAGCAAGAGTTGTTGGAAAGAATGAGAACAAGAAAGTCTTTTAGTTCGGAGGAAATATGCGAAACCTAGAAAAATACGAGGGTGCATTCAAAGTTGCAATTCAGGATGTTGAAGAAGATATGATTGGTGGCTTGAAATACCGGGATACAGGCTGGGATTCAGTTGCTCACATGGTTCTCATGTCAGAGATAGAGAATGCATTCGATATCATGCTGGATACTGATGATGTGATTGACTTCAGCTCCTTTGAGAAGGGCAAGGAGATACTGAGGAAGTATGACATTGAACTCTAGGCTGTTGGAAGAGAAGATCGTTTTGGTCACAGGTGCGTCTCGGGGCATTGGAAGAAGCATAGTTGAGCGATTCGCCTCCGAAGGTGCAATTGTGTATGCAAATTGCAGGAATGTTGGAAGCTTGGATTCCTACTCCAATGAATTATCCCAAAAGCATTCCACTGAGGTCATTCCTGTCTACTATGATGTCACCGATGCCTCAAAGACGAAGGAAACGTTCTCCCGTATCATGAAAGACCGAAAGCGCCTTGATGTCTTGGTGAACAATGCAGGAATCATGGAGGATGCGTTGATCGGAATGATCTCTTTGGCCCTGATGCAGAAGATATTTGAGACCAATGTGTTTGCAGTGATAGACCACCTCCAATTGGCCGCCCGGCTGATGAGAAAGGCAAGTATCGGAAGTATCATCAATCTTTCATCTATCGTCGGAGTAAGCGGCAATCCGGGGCAATCAGTATATTCGGCTTCAAAAGGAGCCGTAGCAGCCTTGACGAAGACAGCTGCTAAGGAGCTTGGTCCGGATGGCATCCGGGTCAATGCCATTGCGCCAGGGATGATTGATACTGATATGTATCGCTCCATTGGTGAGGAGAAAATGGCTGCTCATCTCAAAATGATAAAACTTGGAAGGATAGGGAGTCCTGAAGAAATCGCTGATGCAGCACTGTTTCTGGCTTCCGATCTCTCAAGATATGTAACCGGCCAGATTCTGGGTGTGGATGGAGGAACAATCCTATGAGCTTCTTCAATACCATTGAAACCAATGCTGATGCTGTTGCGATTATTCAGCATGATGGAACTTCAGTCACATATTTTGAACTATGCTCTGCTTCTGCTTCTCTTGCTTCCATCATCAGCAAGCGAACCCTCACCTTCATCCTCTGCACCAATACCATTGCCTCAGTTGTAGGATATGTGGGATTCTTGAGAAATGACATAGTCCCAGTGCTTGTCGACAGCGAGCTTGATCCGGAGTTGCTGAAGAAGCTGATAAATACCTATGAGCCGGCCTATATCTGGAGTCCGGAGGCCAGGCTTCATGACCTTTCCGGTACCATCGTTCACTCCTATGGTGGCTACTCGCTGATTCGGACTGCTTATTCTGTTGAAGTTTCCCTGCATACGGATCTCGGCCTGCTCCTGACTACTAGCGGAAGCACCGGAAGTCCCAAGCTGGTCCGTCAGAGCTACCGGAACATCGAGGCAAACACCAATTCCATCAGCGAGTATCTGGGGATCGTCCCCGCTGACCGGCCGATCACCACACTCCCCATGAGCTATACCTACGGGTTGTCGATCATCAACAGCCATCTGGCAGCGGGTGCGACAATCCTCATGACAGAGCATACGCTGATGCAGAAGGAGTTCTGGTCTTTCCTGAAGGAACAGAAAGCAACCACATTCGGCGGTGTGCCTTACACCTACCAGATGCTTGATCGGCTGCGGTTCTTCACCATGGATATCCCTTCGATCCGCTATCTCACCCAAGCCGGGGGAAAGCTTTCTTATGACCTTTCGCTCAAGATTGCGACGAAAGCAAGGGAGAAGGGCATTGACTTCATCGTCATGTACGGCCAGACCGAAGCAACCGCAAGGATGTCCTACCTGCCTGCTGATCGGGCATTGGACAAGTGCGGTTCAATGGGAGTACCGATTCCCGGAGGCGAGTTCTGGTTGCAGGATGAGCAAGGAAACCTTATCGATGATGCTGAAGTGGTAGGCGAGCTGGTATATCGTGGGGCCAATGTCACCCTTGGGTATGCCGAGTGCAAGGCAGACCTTGCACTTGCCGATGAACGGCAGGGTGTATTGGTCACCGGTGACATGGCCAAGCGTGATTTGGATGGGTTTTACTACATCGTTGGTCGCAAGAAGCGCTTTGTGAAGATTTTCGGCAGCCGGGTCAATCTTGATGAGACAGAGCGGCTGTTGCTCGACAAGGGGTATGTATGTGCGTGCACCGGTGTTGATGACCGTATGTCCGTCTATACAGAACAAGAGGGAAAGGAGGAGGAAATCCGTAAGCTGGTCTCCCACCTGCTCAATCTGAACATGTCCGCTTTTGTTGTCCGGCACATACCCTCGATTCCGAAGAATGAGTCGGGGAAAACCTTGTACACTGCGCTGGAGAATCTGTAGATGTACGATATTGCAGATATCCAGAACATTCCACCCTTTTCCTTTGACCGTGAGCAGAAGGAACGATTCCTCTCGGATATTCTCTGGGATCTGACGCAGCATCATTATGCGAAATGCAGTGAGTATCGGCGAATACTGGACGCCTGGCCTTTCGATATGAAAAGTCTAGTTTCGTATCGGGAGCTTCCTTTTCTTCCCGTTCGATTGTTCAAGGAATATGAGCTGAAAAGTGTGGGAGAGCAGGATGTCGTCAAGCAGATGACCTCCTCAGGCACCACAGGACAACAGGTATCAATGATATACCTCGACAAGGAGACCGCAACGAATCAGACGAAGATTCTCACCAAGATCGTGAGCGACTTCATAGGTACGAAGCGGATACCGATGATCATCCTCGATACGAGGGCAATCCTGAAGGACCGGAATCTCTTCTCTGCACGCGGAGCAGGAATACTCGGCTATTCCATTTTCGGTTCCGACAGGATCTATGCCTTGGATGAGGAGATGCGCATAGACTTCGAGGCCTTGGAAGCTTTTCTTGAGAAGCACGAGGGGGAAGATATATTCCTATTTGGGTTTACTTTCATGGTCTGGCAGCACTTCTACAAGGAATTGGCAAGGAGTGGAAAGTCCTTGGATCTTTCAAGAGGCATCCTGATCCATGGCGGTGGCTGGAAGAAGCTGATCGATGAGGCTGTTGACAATGAGACTTTCAAGAGAAAGCTCAAGGACTCCTGCAATCTTTCCCGAGTATACAATTTCTATGGTATGGTCGAACAGACCGGCACCGTCTATATGGAATGCGAATATGGCCATCTGCACGCCCCCGTATTCTCTGATGTCATCATCCGGGATCCGAGGGATTTCAGGGAAGTCCCACATGGGGAAGAGGGCCTTATAGAAGTTGTTTCCGTGCTTCCGAAGAGTTATCCGGGGCATGCATTGCTCACCGAGGATTCCGGAAAGATTCTGGGAGAGGATGACTGTCCGTGTGGAAGGAAGGGGAAGTACTTCTCCATTACCGGAAGGATTAAGAATGCAGAGATCAGGGGGTGCAGTGATACCTATGCTGCCAAATATTGATACGTTGGACCTGCTGGTCCCCCATAACATAGGACTGGAGACGCTCCACGAGACAAAACCACTCCAACCATACAATGATATGATTGTGGCTTTCCTGGACTCGTGGTCCAAGAGATTGCTTGCGCATCCTGAGAGCCGTACATTTCCCGATGTGATAACCTTTGCCTTCTGGATCCGCAAGGGTCATATCAGCCGTTATCGGCAGGACTTCCTCGAGGCCCAGGGAAAATCCTTACGATTGGGAAGGGGCATCACATTCCATATCGCCCCTTCCAACGTCCCCATCAATTTTGCCTACTCGCTGGTGGTTGGCCTGCTTGCAGGGAATGCCAACATTGTGAAGATTCCCAGTAAGGATTTCCCTCAGGTAGGTATCCTCTGTTCCGTTTTGGAGGATATGCTCGAAGATGAACAGTGGGAAGAAATTAGGGGAATGCTTGCACTGGTGAAGTATGAGAGGACCCAGAAAGTATGGACGGATTACTTTTCGTCTTTCTGCGATGTACGGGTGATATGGGGCGGAGACCAAACGATTGGGGATGTACGAAAATCTCCAATCCCAGCTCGGTCTTTTGACATTTGTTTTGCTGACCGTTATTCCCTCTGCGTCATCAACGCAGATGAGCTGGCAAAAGAGGACGACATCAGTGCTGTAGCCCGTGGTTTCTACAATGACACCTACTTATTTGACCAGAATGCTTGCACTGCACCGCATTTTGTTGTATGGCTTGGCAACCAAGAAAACAAGGGGACAGCCAAGGCTAGATTCTGGGATGCTCTAGCAACTATAACGACGAAGGAGTACGAGCTGCCTGCAGTGACGGCTATGGATAAGTTCATGGTTTTCTGCAGGGAGGCAATCGGTGATTCCACAGTCAGGAGAGAGCCGGTTGAGGACAATTCCATCATCAGGATGAAACTTGAGGACCTTCCGTATGATCTGGTCTCAGTGAGAGGCGCAGGAGGGTATTTCAATGAGTATGACGCATCCTCTCTTGATGAGATTGCCCCGATTGTTACAAGAAAGTTTCAGACACTTTCCTATTATGGTATAGAAAAAATTGACCTCCAAAAATTCATTCTCACCCATCGTCTGGTAGGAATTGATCGATGTGTTCCTATTGGCAAAACATTGGATTTTAAGGTCGTATGGGATGGTTGGGATCTGATTAGTTCAATGAGTAGGGTAGTTGGATAAATTCCAAATTATCATTTATATGGGGTTTTTGGATGTATAGGAAATACTTCAAGAGGTTATTTGATTTTATATGTTCTCTTCTAGCATTGATTGTACTCTCTCCTGTACTTCTTATCACTGCTTTACTAGTAAGAGTTAAACTGGGAAATCCTGTAATTTTTCAGCAAAAACGTCCTGGGCAAAATGAAAAACTATTTACGCTCTATAAATTCAGGACTATGACAGATCAAAAGGATACACAAGGTGATTTACTTCCTGATGAAATAAGACTTACTAAATTTGGGAAAATGCTCCGCTCAACCAGTCTAGATGAGCTTCCAGAATTATGGAATATCCTTAAAGGGGATATGAGCATTGTAGGTCCTAGACCATTGCTGGTGAAATATCTTTCACTGTACTCAGAAGATCAACGAAAGAGACATCAAGTACGTCCAGGTCTAACGGGACTTGCTCAGGTGAATGGAAGAAATGGAATAGATTGGGAGAAGAAGTTCGAACTTGATGAAGAGTATATCCAGCATATTACTTTCTTTTCGGATATAAAGATAATATTCCAAACTATTGGGAACGTGTTTGGAGGAAAAGGTATTTCAAGTAATACATCAGGTACGATGGAAGAGTTCCTAGGTTGATATTGGGCTTTCTTCTTATGCGATGCTTTGAAGTTAAAAGTGAGTCAAATTTATTCAAGGCTAAGTGAGTTTTTTCTGGGGTTGGGGGGGAGAGCAGGTGAAATAGATATAGAAATGGCAGGTCCAATCCTGCAGAGTTTTTGGTGACGAAACTAAAAGCCCAAGGAAGAGAACCTGCCATGCACGACTGTATCACCGTTGCCCACAAATTGCCACACTTTGACGTGACATCCGATCCCGAATTACTTCCCTGCACCGATGGAAGCATCATGGTGCGTACCGCAGGCACTGTCACACTGCCCGTACTTTCGGCGTGCCCCCGCTGTTCATCAACGATGCGGCTGCACGCCTATGAGATGGTGCACATGAGGTGTCTGGTTACGATAATTTGCTATTCATTACGACATGATGCTTAAGAGCATTAACAAATTAGTGAATAATGTTCTTTATTGGAGGTAATGTAATATGAGCCTAGATGATTTTGTTGTTTCAAACCTTATGAAGATCCCTGATACACTATCATCCGAGGAGATAGAACTAATTAGAAAATCATACAACAACTGCGGACGAGAATCCTTTTATGTCGAAGCCAAAGAAAGAAAAGTTGTATCATTCATAGCGCATTCTCTGGCATACCTTAATATTGATCGTTTATATTGGGATCAAGTACACATAGAGTATAAGCAGCGGAATATGAAAATTCTAAATTTCCTGGATTCTATTTTTTTAAAACTTGCTGAAGCAAAGTGTAAAACACCTTGTTTGACTGAGAACTTCGGAGCTTTATTAATTTCTGAATCATGTATTGGTTGTTTTGAATCCAATGATGTTGATATTTCAATATCTAAAAATGAGATACCAATAGTCTTGATAGTAATGGAAAAATTAGGTATACCTAGATTGGATAGAAAGTTTTCCTCTAATAGCTACTCAACTATTGAATTTGATTGTAGCAAAGAAGTTGGATTTTCTTTTTGGCTAAATTTTATATGGATGCCTTTGTCAAGGCCAAAATTTAAATTATGTAATCAAAAATTAACTTCTAAACGTCTAGAAGAACAACGTTACCAAGCAATAACATTAACAAATACCAACATTCGAGTTCTGAATAGCAATGCTATTATTTATTTTTGTGCTTTGCATATTGCCAGTGGTCATTTCTATTCAATGATGCCAGCAATAAGATTATATGTTGATATTGATCGCCCCGTTCGGTCTTGTCTGTTTGATTGGCGAGTTATTGAAAATTGGGCAAAACAAGATAATATCGGGATTAGGCTAGATGTTGTATTCAATATCTGCAATAAGATTCTGGGGACGCCTATACCTTTAGAGATTTTCTCTAAAAATACAAAATCAAATTATTACAAAAGGGTAGAAAAGTTAGTATTTAGAGAAGAAACTAATGAACTTACGAGTCCGAGTAATCGGATAAGTATTAGGATACAACAATTGCTAGTAGAACTTTATTCCGATGGGAGAAACTTGTTATCTGCAATGCTTTCTCGTTTTATTTCTAGCTATTAATCTGGAGAAATATGGCATACTCAGATTTTTTTAGTAGAGAAGATGTTTATGGAATAATTATCAAAACGCTAGAAGAGCATTTTTCTTGTCAGGTTATAAGAAAACTGCAGATTTATAAAGAATGGGATAAAGGAACAATTTTTTATTGTTTTAAAAAAATTGGTTACATTGTTCCAATCTCAATGCCTAAAAAAGCTATAGAATATATCTTTCACGATTATCATATTACTCGTCCAATTTGGAAAAAAATTGTTGTTTCAATCTATTTAAAGTTGCTAGTAAAAAGTCCTCGTTTTCTTTCTGATGGGTACTTGTATATTGAAGACTCCAGTTTGGCTGGTGAGCTATTAATACAGCCTGGGAATAAAAAAATAAGAATACTAGATTTTGAGAATTCTCAAATAACTTGTTATCGGAAGCAATCTTTTAAAAAAACATGGCTAGAAAAAGAAATAGTCTACCGAGAATTTAATACATTACAACATGTAATTCCTGTCAAGCGGATGCATGATGGTTATGTTGAGCCTTTGATTATTGGTTATAGCTATGTACGATTATCTCAATTCCGGAAAGCGCAACTTGCTGGGCAAATGGGTAGTATATGGAATAGTCTAGGTGTTGATATTAAGAGGAAGAATGCCAAATGGTATGCTGATGAATTGTTTTTAAAAATTAGAAATAGTGTAATGAAAAGTAAATTATCTAAAATGGTAGATAATGATGCCTATTCACATTTTTTTGCCTTCATAAACTTGATCCCTACATTAATTGATGAACATTTGGAATTGAGTGTTGGATTTAGCCATGGTGACATGCAGCCAGGTAATCTATTATGGGAACAGAAAACTGATAAATTGTACCTTATTGATTGGGAAACATGGTCAGTTCGTAGTATTTATTATGATAGATATTTATTTTACTATGGATTTCGAAATTCAACAAAATTGTTATCCAATATGGCTGCTGCCATTAATGAATTAAGTATTAAACTTTTTGGGTACAGCTTAGATAAAGTAGAATGCATATCTTCAATAATAATTTTCATTTTAGAGGATATTTTTTGGCAACTAGAAGAATTGACTGCTTTGCCGGATGGAAGTCTTCCAAATGGTTTGCGTTTCTATTTGGAACATCTTAACCAGCGTGAGGTTATGAAATTATTATCTTTAAGTAATAAGAATAGACTATGAGAATTATTGTAATAGGATATAATGCCAGAGGCGGTGGAGCAGAGACTTTCTTAAGAGAGATGCTTCCTGAATTAGCCTTGCAAATGAAAGATTCGACTATACAAGTTATGGTGGCCCTTTCAACAAAAGATAAGTATTCAAATTTCCCAACTAATGTTGAAATATCTTGTGTTGATGACAAAATTCTTGACAACATTATTCGAAGAGTTTTTTTTGATTTATTAGTTGTATTTAGTATTGTAGCTTCTTTTAAACCTGATTTAATATTTGTAGCGAGTGAGACTTTCAGCCCTCTCCTAAGGAAATTGGGAAAACCTATAGTGATTTTGTATCATTCTACGCTTCAGTTTTATATGAAACCGGAAAAGGATGAGTCTTTCTTAAGGTTATTATACACCAGAACCATGAGAGACATATCAGCGCGACTTGCAGATTACATGATCACTGTTTCTCATTATGTTAGGGCGGAAGTTGGAATGCGATACAAGCGGTTCAGGTTTGATAAAAGTGCAGTTGTATATCATGGAGTTAACCATTCTGTATTCAATACAAAGGAAATTGAAGTGAAGGCAGAGAGTGCTTTCAATTACCCTTACATTCTTTGTGTTTCTGATTGGCATCGCCATAAAAACATGCCAGAAATGATAAAAATATTTTCATATATCAAGAAGAAGGGAATAAATGAACATCTTGTAATATTGGGAAGGATTAAAAATGATTCTGTGTATAATTCAATACTGGAGCAAATTAAATCAGAAGGTTTAGAGCCATTTGTCCACCTAATCTCATATATTGATAATCATTGTTTAGTTGCTGTATATAAAAGAGCATCTCTTTATTGGACACATACAAGTGCTGAATCGTTTGGGATGACTCCACTAGAATCAATGGCATGTGGAACCCCAGTTTTTGCTCCATGGAGAGAAGCTCTGGTTGAAGTCTATGGGAATAGTATTTATTTCTATAATACTTTTACAGATACACATGAAGAAATTGCTGAAAGAGCTGTAGATATTCTTAACAAAGATTCATTAAAAAAACAGTATATTGAACGAGGTTTGCTTGTTGCACATCAATTCTCTTGGGAAGATGCTGCTAATCAATATCTTAAGATTTTTAAAAGGTTAGTAAAATTATGATAAGGAGAGTACAAATTGTAGGTCTATTCTACCATCCCCAAATGCCGTCAAGGGCAAGGATGGTATTTGATTACTTTCATAAAAACTATGATACCCAGATTATTACTTCAAACTTTGTACATCCAGAAAAAAAGCATAATGAAGATTTGTGGGAGTATTGTTATAAGATCAGGGTCCCATTCTATCAATCTAATATTTCGATACAGAGAATTTTCTCTCATTTTGTCTATGCAAATGGTATAAATAAAGCAATCAGAAATTTTCAACCAGACCTTCTGTATATTATAATCCCTCCAAATTATGCAGCAATTAGAGCAATTAAATTGGGGAAAAAGCTAAATATTCCCTGTGTATTGGATATTGTTGATGTATGGCCTAATGCAAATGTCGATAGACATAGTGCTTTATACTGGTTTTATTCTCTTTGGGCGGGTATGCGTATAGATGCAACGAGAAATGCTGATAAAGTGATACTTGAGTGCGAAAATTATGCACAATTTGTTAGTGTGAAAAATTTTAAAGTAATTCCCTTATGCAAGGAAGCTCCTCATCAGATTCATATAGATCAAAGGAGTAATCAACTTTCAATTGCATATTTAGGTGCTTTCTCAACTTCTTATGATTTTAATTCACTTATACAGATTGTTGCTTCTATTAGTGATAGATTGAGTAATGTTATACTAATAGGGGATGGTAGCGAAAAAGAAAAGGTTGTAAAAGAATTGGAGAAAATTGGGGTCAATTATTCTGATTACGGAAGTATGTATAACGAATCCATGGTAGCTGGAGTACTGTCAAACTGTGATTTTGGGTATAATGGTTTTAAAGAAGACATGATTGTTGGCCAATCATTTAAATCATTAGATTATATGAGTATTGGATTACCTGTAATAAATTCCATGAAAGGGGATTTGTGGGATAATATCGAGGCACATAATGCCGGTTTTAACTTTAGCTCTAGGAATATAAAAGGGGTTATTGATAAATTACTTACAATTACACGTGATGAAATAGAACAGATGAGAAGTAATACAAAAAAAGTATTTAGTGAAAAGTATAGCTGGGATGTCTATAAAACTTTGATGGATGAGATAGTTAACGAGGTGATTGATGAAGAAGTATAATCTCATATCATTTAGTGGGATTGATTCATCAGGAAAATCCACATACATAAAGCATCTAGTAGATGAATTTGAACGTCAAAGAATTAAGTATAAAGTAGTATGGAGCAGAGGTGGGTATACTAGTGGCTTTGAAATCTTAAAAAAGCTTCTTAGAATAATTCTGGGGAATAGATTGCCACAACCTGGAATAAGTGAGAAACGAACGAAGATGTTTTCTAGTAATAAGGTTTCTAATGTTTGGTTTGTAATTGCGATGATAGATCTCATCAGGCTCTATGCAATTACTTTTCGTATCTATAAAATTTTTGGATATACTATAATATGTGATCGTTATATTTGGGATACTTATGTTGATTTCAATTTTGATTATCAAGATATGCTTTCAGAAAAACTTTGGAAATTTTTAGAAAAGACTTATTGTAGGCCAGATTTGTCTTTATATTTTTATGTTTCACCAGAGGAATCACTTAGAAGATCGGAAACAAAAAATGAACCTTTTTCGGAGACCCTTGAGAGACGTGTGAAACGGATGCAAATTTATTCAAGGTTAATGGATGAGGGAAAATGGTCGGTTTGCTATTCAACAGAGAATAATAGTATTGATGATGTGAAAGATAGAATAAGGGTATTATTTGAGGACATAACATCATAGTGGTAGAAGGGAATATACTATGTTTGTGAAGGCATAGTATATGTTCAAGATAAACAATCTAAATATTCATGTGATAGACAAATACTGGAGATAGTTAATTTGAGAAAGTATTATGGGAATTGATTGTATAATTCTAAACTATAATGATGCTGATACAACGATTAAACTGGTAATGAAGATTAAAGATTATTCAGTTTTTGACAATATTATTGTTGTTGACAATAAATCTTCTGATAATTCCTTATTGAAACTTCAAAAATATATAACAGGTAATATTATTTTGTTGGAAGCTGATAAAAATGGTGGATACGGTGCGGGTAATAATATTGGCATAAAATATGCCAAGGAGAAAAAAACTGACTATGTTTTGATTGCTAATCCTGACACTATTTTTGAAGAATTTGCTATTGTTGCACTTGTCAACCATATGAGAAAAAATCCTGAATGTGCTGTAGCGAGTATGTTGTCCTTACGTACAAATGGAGAATTCTCTAAACCAATTGCTTGGAAAAGTGGTGGTTTTCTTAAGGAAGTTTTATCTTGTTGCGTTTTTTCCCATTGGGTTTTTAGAAGGCATCTAACAGTTCAAGAATCTGAAATATGTAATGATGTTGAGTCGATAAATGTTTATGGTGTGCCTGGATCTTTAGTAATGATTGATGTTAATTATGATGAGCTTTTATATGAGGAGGATGTATTTCTATATTGCGAAGAAAAGATTTTAGGAAATAAAGTGAAAAGCATAGGTAAGAAAACAAAGTTATATTTGAAAGCAAATTACATTCATAATCACTCAGTGTCAATAAATAAATCGATAAATGATTATACCAAAAAAAAAATATGGCTCGAAAGCAATAGGAAATACATTGACAAGAAGTATTTTCCTTTAGGTATAAAAAAAATATTTACAGACTTTGTATTTTTTATTGCAAGAATAGAATATAAAATACAATCAATCATTCGTGGTATATCAGTATGATAGTATTAGCATCTCTTGTGTTGGCTGCGTGCATTTTTCTGCCATTAAAAAATAAGGGGGCAGCACCAGTTGCATACGTTTTGGCGATTAGTTTTGGATCAATCCTGAATGAGTATTACCCATTCTCAACTTATATTATTACAATTTATATTGTATTGGTGTTGTTAGCCAAAAGTTCTCTTCGATTGGAGATGCCAAAAAATTACTTCATCACAATTTCTTGGGTAATAATCATAACTGTTTTGCTTAGTGTTTTCGGGATTCACAATTCTCGATTGTTAATAAATGATATCTATTCTTTAATTCTGTTACCGACAATTTGTTATTATTCAATGTCATCAGGAAAAGTTGAACTAAAAAGCTTTCCAGATTATTACATAATTTATATCATTTTTAATTTGATAATTCTAATGTTCAGAGCAACTATTAATTACTCGTTTTTTGGTTTTGCAATAACAATGGATTATTATAGTCAGTTTTATGATCTATATTCTCGTGGTGGTTCTTTGTACAGACCTTCGAGTTTGCTATCTCCGATTGTTTTTGCAGTTGAAGTAATATTTGGGGTTTACTTTTTAATATGCAAATATGGTATTAGAAAACATACTGTTTTGATCAGTGTTATTGCAACGGTTGGACTAGTACTCATGCGATCTAGAACCAGTATAGTTTTGGCACTTTTTTTGATAGCATGTATCCTTATACAAAAAAAGCTATATGTAAAGGGAATTATCCTTTTCATACTTGGTATTTTATTTATAGCTATTTCAGGAGAAGAATCTGAATTTTTACAGCTAATAACATTCACTGAAAGTAGTTATTTTATCAGAATATCCTCAGTAAGAAATACTCTTGATCAAATTAGAAATTTGGATACTGTCCAAATATTACTAGGTCAAGGTTTTGGTACCGCTAATAGGGTAGTTGATGGACAAATATCAAGCTACTACAGTGAAAATTTCTATGTTGCTTTGTTGGTTGATTTAGGCATTATTGGATTACTCGTATTCTTAGTTGTTGCTTTTGCATCTATCTACAAGGCTATAAAAAATGGTGTGTCCGGAGTAGCATATGCAATATTGGGATTACTTATAATTAATCTATTCGCTTCCAGTTTATCGAATTACGTGATTCAAATTTTGTTTTGGTTGATGATTATGTATGCAAATACAATTAATGGTTTAGCAAAAACAAAGTCAGATTTTAGGTGGATTAATAAATATGAAACGAGATCCAACAATTGATATTTTGAAAGGGATCGCCATTGTTTTAGTAGTTGTAGGACACACAGATTCAGGGCTATCTCATTTTATTTATTTATTCCATATGTCGGTTTTTTTCGTGGCCACCGGTTTTCTTTATTCTGACAAAGAACCCAAAGTTTTAATAACTAAAAAAATAAAAAGTCTTTACATCCCATATGTTGTTTTTAACACAATCTTTTTAGTTCTGAATAATTACTTTCTAAAAATTGGATTTTACCTTCAGTCGAGTATCTCAGCAAATTATTCTGTAAATCGATTGTTGAGTATTAGAACTGGTTTAATCGAATTTGGGAAAATCATGCTATTTAGTGGAGGTACGACTTTTGGAGGTGCTCTATGGTTTCTAAGAGTAATGTTTATCTCCTCGCTCATGTATTATTCCGTTTCTATATTTATTCGCAAATTTGGTAATGAGAAACAAGATATTTTACGAATACTTATTTCTCTTTTAATTTCTTTGTTTGGTTTTTTTCTGGGGGAAAAAAATATTTCATTAATAATGAATATTCCTTCGTGCTGTTCTGTTCTTTGGTTATATGAATTTGGTCGACAATTTAAGCGTTTTGTTGATATGAAGCCTAATGTATCCAATTCGATAAAGTATATAGCTATTGTAGGATTTTTTTTGTTGATGATTTTGAATGCTTTTATTTCAATTGATATTGGAAATAATAAGTATACAAGTGTTAGTGGTTATTTAATAGCTTCATTATCTGGATGGATAGTTCTTTTTGCTATATCAGATTATTTAAAAAATAGATTTTTTGGAAATCTCCTTATGCTTGTTGGTAAAAACTCTTTGTACATTATGTCATTACATTTTCTTACTTTTAAAGGTGTTTCATATTTTTTAATTCTTATTTCTGATTTGAGTAAAGTTGAATTAGCACGTTTTCCAACTATAGACACTCCTGGATTCTGGATTCTATATACACTTGTTGGAGTAATCATTCCGACTGTGCTAGGAGTGAGTATTCATTTGCTTAAGGAATAGATAGATGAGAATATGTTACATAATGCAAGTAGATTGGAATTGGATAAAACAAAGGCCGCACTTTTTAGCTGAAGAAATGGCAAAAAGAAACGAAATTATTGTTTTTTATCCTTATTCTTTTAATCGAAGGGGCTTGAGTGAAAATATATCATCGATCAGTTATATAAAGCGATATTTTCATCTACCTTTTAGGGGAAGGCTAAAGGCTCTTGCGTACATTGATTTATTACTTAATAAACTGTATTTTTATTATGTTCTGAGAAAAGCAAAACCTGATTGCATCTGGGTTTGCTCACCAGTGTTGATAAAGTATTTGTTAGTCGATAGTAAGAACCTAGTATATGATTGTATGGACGACTATTATTCGATGTCGAGTAATCCTAGTATACTGAAGGATGAAAAGACTGTTGTAAATCTTTCAAAAATGATTTTTGTTTCCAGCGTTTCATTAAAGGAAAAGCTTATTTCTAGGTATAATGCAGATAAAGAGAAGATATATTTGATAAGAAATGGATTTGATGGGGTGCCTATTTCTACAGAGGGGTGTCCAAAAGCTAGTGATGATAATTTCCATCTTTGTTATATTGGCACCATAAGTGAATGGTTTGATTTTGAAAAAATTGAGTATTTGCTTAATAATACAGAAAATACAATTATTGATTTATTTGGTCCTCTCGGTAAAATTGATCAAAACAAGTTAAAACATGAAAGAATCAAATATCACGGAACAGTAAAGCATTCAGAACTTTATAATACAATTAAGTGTTTTGATTGTCTAATTATGCCATTTGTTGTTAATGAAATTATTGAATCTGTTGATCCTGTAAAATTATATGAGTATATCAATTTCCAAAAAAACATTATTTCTGTTGAATATGAGGAAATTCGAAGGTTTGATGAATTTGTTTTTTTCTATAATACAGAAGAGGATCTTGTTTCAATAGTAATGGGTTTGATGAAGAGTAATGTTCTAAAATATTCAAAAGAAATGAAAGATGAATTCCTTGAAAATAACACATGGAAAAGACGTGCAAATGATATTGAAAGCCTACTAAGGTTTTAGGAAGTGAATACTAAAAGCTAAAGACAGAATTCTGTGGGGATTGATAACGGTAGCAGGGTGTCATCCACCATGAACCTTTTCAGGGTCACCTTATATAAACTTTACTGTTGACTTTTTTATAGGAGGGAAAATGAAAGGAATAATCCTAGCCGGCGGAGCCGGTACCCGTCTCTATCCCTTGACCATGGTGACCAGCAAACAATTGCTGCCCATCTATGACAAGCCGATGATCTACTATCCCTTGTCCACGCTGATGCTTGCCGGAATCAAGGATATCCTCATCATCTCCACCCCTGATGACACTCCCCGCTTTGGGCATCTCTTGGGTGACGGCAGCCAGTTCGGCATCAACCTCTCCTACAAGGTGCAGCCCTCCCCGGACGGGCTTGCCCAGGCCTTCTTGCTGGGTGAGGAGTTCATTGGTAATGATACTTGCGCCATGGTGTTGGGCGACAACATCTTCTACGGCAACGGGTTTTCTCCCTTGCTCAGGAAAGCTGTAAATGATGCAGAGGCGGGAAAGGCAACGGTGTTTGGGTATTATGTGCAAGATCCGGAACGCTTCGGTGTGGTTGAATTTGATGATTCGGGCAATGTTGTCTCTGTCGAGGAGAAGCCAAAGCAACCCAAGAGCAACTATGCCATCACAGGCCTGTATTTCTATGACAAGCGGGTGGTGCAGCTTGCAAAGCAGGTAAGGCCATCGGCCCGGGGCGAACTCGAGATCACCGACCTGAACCGGTTGTATCTGGAAGCGGGCGACCTGAAGGTGCAGTTGCTCGGCCGTGGATTTGCCTGGCTCGACACCGGTACAATGGACAGCCTGGTGGATGCAGCAGATTTCGTACGTATGATTGAGAAGAGGCAGGGCATCAAGATCTCGGCACCTGAGGAGATTGCCTTTCGCAATGAATGGATAACCCGTGAGAAACTACTGGAAAGTGCTTCCCGCTACGGCAAGAGTCCCTATGGGGAGCATCTGAAACAGGTTGCGGAAGGCAAGATTCACTATTAGGATGATGGCATGACGATTCTTATCACAGGAGCCAAGGGACAGCTTGGCAATGAGCTCTGCAAGATACTGGGGGAAGGGGTCTCCGAACGGGGGAAGCTTCCCCCGTTGTATGATGGGCGCACCGTAATTGGTGTCGATGTCGACGAGCTGGACATCACATCCTCTGATGCTGTTGATTCTTTCTTCACCCTTCACAAGCTGAACCTCGTTTTCAACTGTGCAGCCATGACCAATGTGGATGGCTGCGAAGGCAACGAGGATGCGGCATACTTGGTCAACGCCGTCGGGCCCAAAAACCTTGCCCTCGCCTGCGAGAGGCATGGTGCACGTCTGATGCACATCTCCACCGACTACGTGTTTGATGGTATGGGCAGCAAACCCTATCTGGAGAGCGATGAGCCAGCTCCCAATACAGCCTACGGGCGAAGCAAGCTTGAAGGCGAGCGGTTCGTGCTTGAATCCTGCTATAACAGCTGCATCTGCCGCACCGCTTGGCTCTACGGATATGTGGGAAACAACTTCGTGAAGACGATGCTCCGTCTTGCCAGGGAGAAGGGACAGCTGACGGTCGTCGACGACCAGGTGGGCAACCCCACCAGCGCTGTCGACCTTGCCTGGCAGATGGTGCTGCTGGCAGCATCAGAGGAGACCGGCATCTTCCACTGCACCTGCAACGGGGATGCGGTGAGCTGGAATGCATTTGCCAGGAGAATCATGGAGAAGGCAGGCCTTGACGTGGAAGTGAAGGCCTGCACCACAGCCGAGTTCCCCCGCCCTGCAAGGAGACCTGCCTACTCGGCACTTGAGAACAGGCATCTGAACGATACCATAGGCGACAGCATGCGTGACTGGAAGGAAGCCCTGGACAGCTTCCTTGTGTCCTACCTAAAACAGGAGAATCAGCAATGAGCAAGACCTATCTGGTGACCGGCGGAGCCGGTTTCATCGGTTCGAACTTCATCCATTACCTGCTGGAGAAGCATGATGACATCCTTGTCGTCAACGTGGATAAGCTCACCTATGCAGGCAACCTTGAGAACCTGAAGTCGGTCATAGCCGACAAGCGGCATGTGTTCGTACAAGCCGATATTTGCGATGGCGATGCCATGCAGAAGCTGTTCGAGCATTACACCGTAGACTATGTGGTCAACTTTGCAGCAGAAAGCCATGTGGACCGCTCCATCACCGATCCGGACGTGTTCGTCAGGACGAATGTCATGGGGACGCTGAACCTGCTGAACCTTGCCAAGCATGCATGGAAGACGGGAGAGGACGGCTACAGGGATGGGGTGAAGTTCCAGCAGGTCTCCACCGACGAGGTGTACGGATCGCTGGGACCGGAGGGATTCTTCACCGAGACCACCCCGCTTGACCCCCACAGCCCGTACTCGGCAAGCAAGGCCTCCGCCGACCTGTTGGTGAAGGCGTATGCCGACACCTACAAGCTTCCGGTAACCATAACCCGCTGCTCGAACAACTATGGTCCCTACCAGTTCCCCGAGAAACTCATCCCGCTGATGATCAACAACTGCCTGAACAAGAAGAGTCTTCCTGTGTACGGGGATGGGATGCAGATCCGTGACTGGCTGTATGTGGAGGACCACTGCAAGGCGATAGACCTGGTGCTCCAGAAGGGAAGGGCAGGAGAAGTGTACAACGTGGGAGGCCACAACGAGCAGCCAAATATAGCAATAGTGAAGAGCATCATCTCCTATGTGTCCGATAAGGTTGACCCGAGTGTCGGTGAGAGCCTGATCAAGCACGTGACCGACCGCAAGGGCCATGACAGGCGCTATGGGATAGACCCGAGCAAGATCCGAGAGGAACTTGGGTGGGAGCCTGAGACGATGTTCGCCGAGGGCATCAGGAAGACCATCGACTGGTACCTTGGGAACAGGCAGTGGATGGAGCACGTGACCAGCGGTTCCTACCAGAACTACTACCAAGAGATGTACGCAAACAGATAGGGAAAGAGGAAAGCAGGTGGGACAATTCACATTCACCAAGACGGATATTGAAGGGGTGTTCATCATCGAGCCGAGGGTGTTCGGTGATGAGCGCGGCTACTTCATGGAGACCTACAACAAGGCGGACTTCCACAAGGCCGGCATCACCAGTGAGTTCGTGCAGGACAACCAGAGCAATTCGAAGAAAGGGGTATTGCGAGGATTGCATTTTCAGAAGCAGTATCCACAGGCCAAGCTGGTGCGGGTTACCATGGGAAAGGTGTACGATGTTGCGGTTGACCTGAGGAAGGGTAGTCCTACCTACGGCAAGTATGTGGGAGTGGTGCTTTCTGCAGAAAAGAAGAACCAGTTTTTCATCCCCAGGGGCTTTGCCCACGGCTTTTTGGTCCTATCGGATGTAGCGGAGTTCACCTATAAGTGTGATGATTACTATCATCCTGAGGATGAGGGTGGGGTCAGGTGGGATGACCCCAAGATTGGGATACAATGGCCGGATGTGGGTGTGGAGTATTGTTTGAGTGAGAAGGATTGTACATGTCGTTTTATATAAAATGGCTATATGATTTATAGGTGTTTCGACTATTTGTTAAAATAAAGGTTAATATAGAAAGATTATGAAAACAGTAATGCTCGTATTTGGGACGCGTCCTGAGGCTATCAAGATGTGTCCTTTGGTGAATGAGTTAAAGAAACGAGAGGGAATCAAGACCATTGTTTGTGTAACAGGACAACACAGAGAGATGTTGGACCAGGTGTTGGATGCTTTTTCTGTTGTTCCTGATTATGATCTTTCTATAATGCTTCCAAAGCAGACACTTTTTGACATCACTACGAATATTCTTAATAAGATTAAAGAAGTCCTGGAAGAAGTCTCCCCTGATGTTGTTCTTGTCCATGGAGATACCTCAACCACATTTGTAACTGCTTTGGCTTGCTTCTATCTTCAGATTCCTGTTGGACATGTGGAAGCAGGATTGAGGACATACAATGTCTTTTCACCCTATCCAGAAGAATTCAATAGACAAGCAGTAAGCATTATCTCTAGGTATAATTTTGCTCCTACTGAACTTTCAAAGCAGAACCTCCTTAGAGAAGGAAAGAATCCAGATTCCATCTATGTGACAGGGAATACTGCAATAGATGCTTTGAAAACTACTGTTAGGGCTGACTATTCTCACCCACAATTAGAATGGGTTGGAGTAAGTCGTTTGATTTTGATTACCGCTCACCGTCGAGAAAATCTTGGTCAGCCCATGCACAACATGTTCAGGGCAATTAGAAGGATCATCGATGAGCATGATGATGTAAAGGCTATCTATCCAATTCATTTTAATCCTGCAGTAAGACAGGCTGCAAATGAAGAGTTGGGAGGATGCGATAGAATTAGGATTATCGAACCACTTGATGTTATGGATTTTCATAACTTCTTGGCAAAGTCTTATATGATTCTTACTGATAGTGGAGGAATCCAGGAAGAGGCTCCTTCACTTGGAAAGCCTGTATTAGTTATGAGGGATACTACTGAACGACCTGAAGGAATAGAAGCTGGGACACTGAAGCTAGTTGGAACAACTGAAAAGGTTATCTATGAGAACTTTAAGACACTATTGGAGGATGAGCAAGCATACAAGATAATGAGCCAGGCAAGTAATCCCTATGGGGATGGATACGCATCAGTTAGAATTGCAAATTTTCTGGCAACTTAATATGAGTGGTAATATCAGTCGAAAAAATGGCTTTAACACGAAATTTGCTGTATGCAATGAGAACTCTCGATATCAATTCAAGGTCAGATATGAAATATTAATTAATGTCACATATTTCGGAAAGGTTCAACGTAAATGAAGGAGAAATTTTGTTTAAAAAGCATTTTCCAAAATAAGACAGCCCAAAATGGTATTTGGCTATATGTATTGCAGCTGTTTAATGCAGTTGCTCCTTTGATTACTCTTCCTTACATTACAAGGATACTTGGTGTAACGGAGTATGGAATATTTACAATAGCGATTAACTTTGTAGGATATTTCCAGACTGTTGTTGAATATGGATTTGGTATGTCAGGAACTCGGAAAGCAAGTTTAGCCCATGGGAAAAAAGATCTACAGAAGACCTTTTCAGAAATTACCTTTGCAAGAATCTTCCTTTATTTGGTTTGCATAGTTCCCTTGCTCTGTATTTTATTGTTGTTTGATTATTCAATAAAACAAATAATCTGTATATTATTACTCTTTCTTATACCTATTGGTGTGATATTGCAGCATACTTGGTTGTTTCAGGGGTTGCAAAGAATGAAATACATTGCTTTAGCAAATGTTGTTTCACGGATTATTTCATTAATATGTATTTTTGTTTTTGTTAGGGAAAAAACGGATTTATATCTTTATTGTGCATTATATTCTGGTTCATCAATTCTTATTGGAATTATTGGTTCCATTTTTGCAGGGTTTGAATTGAAAATTAATTACGTTAGGATATCATTTAGTGATATTATTCATGAATTGAGAGATGGGTGGTATGTTTTTACCACTTCTTTAAGTTCAAAAATTTTTACGGCTTTTGGGATTACAATCTTGGGATTTTATGTTACAACTTATGAAGTAGGTATATTCTCAGTTATTCAAAAAATACCATTATTGATTATGTTTGCTTGGTCACCAATTTCACAAGTTCTTTATCCTGTATCAAGCCAAAGAATGACTCTCTCATTTGTTGATGGTCAATCATTCGTCAGAAAGGTGAGAGTAATTATATTTCCAATTTTTTTAATAGGTTGTACGATTGTTGCATTATCGGGAGAATGGATACTTAATTATATTTTTGGTATTGAATTTGGTGCTTATTCGTATTTACTATATCCTCTACTCATATGGCTAGTTGTTAGTATTTACAATAATTTTAGTGGCATCCAAATATTATTAGCAGGAGGCTATTCAAAGCAATATAGCAAATGCTTTAACATCAGTGTAGTTATTACGATAATGCTGAATATTATTCTTGTAAAAATGTTTGGTTTGATTGGAGGTGCTGTTGCTCCTGCTATTTCTGAAATAGTTTTGGGACTGTTATTAGCAAATGAAATAAAGAAACTAAACATCATTCATAGTACTATCGGTACTGGGAAGTGCGTGTAGACAGCATTGCAATTTTCGGCATTTCCCGTGGTGTTGCAAAATTCATGTAGACAGCATCGCAATTTTCGGCATTTCCAGCATTCCAATTTTCCGGATTGGAAAAGACATGGTTTTCCCGCCTTTTGGAAAAAGGTACTTTCAAAACGTAACTGAATTTTCGGGGTTGTTGGTTACCTGGTAGCCTCGGAAGCTGAGGAAGCGTTTTCATCTTCATCAGTTCTGGGAGCCTTCTCGTCGATGGACAGCAGGGTCCCGCGACCGTAGAGGATATTGATGATCTGCAGCACCTTGAAGTCGTCACCGATCAAATGGCGCGGCCAATCTTCTAGATGATGATGGGTCGTGACAAATGTGGCGCGGATCTTCTTTTTGGCCTTGGGGCTGAGATGATCGTCGATTCTGGTCCTGAGCAACACATAGAGGCTGTCAAGCAAATCGGCATCATGGATGTTCATGCAGGCGAAATCATCGATGATCAAACACTCCACCTTGGTGAGTATCCTATACAGGGTATTGCTGGAGGGAAGTCTCCCATGGGTTTGCAACACCTCCATCAGATGATGAAAATCGATGAATCGCGCCGATTTCCCCTCCCTGCACAATCGGTCGCCCAATCCGATGGCGACCTTTTCCTTGCCGCAATCGGGAGGACCATAGAGAACGAGATTTGGTTTCCTACTCCTGTCAGTGAGACAATCGAGTGTCATGAACGTATCATACACCTCCTTGTCCGTCTTTGACAGACAGGATGCATCAAAATCGGAGAGGGTGGGGTGATCGGGATACCCGGGAAGGAATGCCTCCTCCAGAAGCTTGTTTACGTTGTCATTTTCCTTGGCTGCAACAGCGTCGATGATGGAATCGGCAATCTCCTCTTGCAGCTCAGGATGTGATTCAAAGAGGTTTGCAAGAATGCCTCCAAGATAGCGATTGTTGAATGAGGCGATATTATGCAGTACCTGCTTGGTGAACTGGTCACGCATAGATCAGCTTCCAGTCAACCGAGATCTTCTGCGGCAGGTTGCCACCAAGCCATCGGGAGATGTTGGAATGGATATGCTTGGAGCGTTTTTGTTTGATCTTTCCCGCATGCCTACTGTGGCAATACTGATGCCGAACATGAACGGGCAAGTCACGCTTACCCAGGATGACCAGCTTGCCATCAAAGTAGCCGAAGATGGTGTCCTCAAGGTCGATTATCTTGCCCTCGATTCCGGCAAACCTGATATCGACATTGAATACCCTGCCACGGAAAGCAACGCATCCATCCTTGGAGACCTTGGCCGTGGTATCCTCCAGATAGGGAATCAGGGGGAGTGGATTCAGGTTCTCTGAACCAAGGCGGACATACGGAATTTCCATGGTGGTCATGTGCTCCTGGTGGTTCACTTCATCACACCACTGTATGGCCTGCTCATTCAGATCGATCAGCGAGTGTCCTGTCTTCTTGGGGAGCATGGGCATAAAGGCTTCTTTAAAGTACTTTACGACTCGCTCAACTTTGCCTTTTTGTTGCGGTCTCCTTATCCTGCAAAGAGTTATGTCAAATCCGACATGGTCCGCGAAGGCGGTGAACTCGGGAATCAGCATCTGTTCGAGCGAATTGCCACCCTTGGTGGTGAGACAGCGGTTCACGATCTGGGGCATGTTGTCAAAAAGCACTTCCTTGGTGCTTCCACCGTAATACGTGAAGGCGTTCTCGATGCACCTGATCAAGGTCATCGTGGTCATCTCGGTTACGAATTCGACATACCGCATCCGTGAATAGCCAAGAATCATGAAGAAAGCGTAGATAGGGCGCTCTATACCATCAACGGTTGCAGAGAATCCTTTGAACGAGGCCCAGTCTGCCTGAGCCTGCTGGCCAGGGGATGTCTCGTACCTGATGGCTGCCATGTCCAGATCGTATTTGATCTTCCTTACCGCCTTGGTGACCGTCGATAATGACAGACAGGCACCGAGTCTGATGAGAAGCTGGAATATGGATGTGGCTTGCATGTCTCCCCGTTGGAGCTGTTCCTTGATGAAGGTCTGGTTATTAGCGGTACCAGGAAGAAGTTCCACATTTTCCATAAATAGTGAGGTTTTAAGGCACTCAGAGCGTGATTTGACGATTGCAGGTACCAGGTAGGATTTCCTCAAAATCCACATCTGTTAGCAGTTTGCGACTTTGATGTGCCCCTTATACCATCCGTACCTATCGGCAACGGATATCCGGTCCCATCCTAGACCGCATCGATATGCAGAAGTATGTGGGAAGGGTCGAGTTCACTGACGGTCACCTCATGAGTGGTTCGATTAGTTCAGCTTCCATGCGAAACACCGTAATGCTTGCACGTGAACGTCAGCTCCATCGATTTCGTAAAGGTGGAGAGGCTATTGTCACCAACTCAGAAATGAGCAGTTCTCACCTTCGCCGATACTGTGTCCTCGATGATGATTGCGCGTCCCTTTTGCAAAGGTCCTATGAGCGCAATCAGCTTTCAGTACGTGCACGATATTAGCGGTACCAGGAAGAACTTCCACATTTTCCATAAAAAGTGGGCTTTTAGGGCCCTCAGAGCGTGATTTGATGATTGCAGGTACCAAGTAGGATTTCAACAAATTCCACATCTGTTAGTAGCTTGTGACTTTGATGATAGTGATTGCTGAAGAAGCTAATGCCCCGGTATGAACCGGGGGCTCAGGTAGGAATTCCACATAATCCCCACACGTAAGTAGCCTGTGACTTCGATGATAGTGATAGCTGAAGAAGCTGATGCCCCGGTATGAACCGGGGGCACAGGTAGGAATTCCTCAAAAACCTGCAGTAGCTTTTTGATTTCTTTTTTTTTAGGCTTTCAATATCAATATTAATAACAATAGATGATAGAGACTTTCTTCTGTTGCCCTGAAGCGAAATGCTACCTGTTTGCCCTATTGAGTATGATAGGAGTAAAATCAATGGCAACAGTAATCAGGAGCTTGGGCATCACAGGTATCAGTGGGTATCCCCTTGGAGTAGAGGTAGCGATCATAGCAGGAATGCAAGTAACTACTATTGTCGGTCTAGGGGATATTGCTGTAAAAGAGGCAAAAGACCGGATGGAGGCATGTACCGAGGAACTTGGGTATGCCTATCCTTCTAAAAAGGTTGTTGTCAATCTTAGCCCCAGTGATATACGTAAGAGGGGAGCCTATCTTGATCTACCGATGCTTATTGGCCTATTGGTAGAATCGGGGCAAGTACGGCCAAGGATTGCAACATGGAAAGACTTCGCTTTCGTTGGTGGAATCAGCACCACTGGAACCCTTGTCGGCTTTGATGGAATATTGCCTATGGCAATCCAAGCCCGCAAGCTGGGTTGGAAGAAGCTGGTCGTTCCTCTTACTTGTGCTGATGAAGCCTCCTTAGTCACAGACCTTGATATTATTGCCTGTGAAACAGTAACACAGGTCATTGCATACCTTGAAGAACGGCTACATCTTACAAGCCACCAACGAAAACAAGACTTGAAACAAGGCGAGAAGCATAGCAAGGATGGTGATTACTCCGATGTTGTTGGACATGAGGAGATCCTCCCCTACCTTGCAGCTGCTGTTGCAGGTAATCATAACCTCCTTCTGGTAGGCATTCCTGGAAGTGGCAAAAGTATGATGGCTAGATTGCTGCCTACCATCCTCCCTCCCATGGGAGAGCATGAAATACTGGAAGTCTCCTCAATATACAGCATTGCCGGGGAACTGGACGGTCATGAGCTTAAGAATACTCGGCCCTTTCGTTCTCCTCATTATAATATGTCCTCTCATGCTCTCATCGGGGGAGGGCCTTATGCGATGCCTGGGGAAGTTACCCTTGCACATCGTGGAGTTCTATTCCTTGATGAACTCCCTGAGTTTGGCAGGAAGACTCTTGAATCACTGCGGTTGCCCCTTGAAGACCGTCGGGTAACTATTAGTCGTGTAAACCAGACTAACAGATACCCTGCGGACTTTATGCTCGTTGCAGCAATGAATCCTTGCCCCTGCGGGTACGCAGGGACCACTCGTTGTGAATGTACCCCTTATACCATCCGTACCTACCGGCAACGGATATCCGGTCCCATCCTCGACCGCATCGACATGCAAAAGTATGTGGGAAGGGTAGAGTTCACTGACGGTCACCTCATGAGTGGATCGATTAGCTCAGCTTCACTACGAAACACCGTAATGCTTGCACGTAAAAGACAGCTACATCGGTTTCGTAAAGGTGGGGAAGCTATTGTCACCAACTCAGAAATGAGCAGTTCTCACCTTCGCCGATACTGTGTCCTCGATGATGATTGCGCGTCCCTTTTGCAAAGGTCCTATGAGCGCAATCAACTCTCAGTACGTGCACGATACAAAACCATTAAGCTTGCCAGGACCTTTGCCGATATAGATGGCAGCGATGACATTCAGCGTTCACATCTTCTGCACGCACTCTTCTCCCGTGACCTTGAAAGGGAGATGAACCATGTGTGACCAGGCACTCTATTGGATTTGGTTAAACGAGCTACGGGGGCTCCCCCTCAAGGCAAAACGGAAGCTTCTGGAAACCCTCGGCACTCCTAGGGAGATCTATCACGCAAGCTTTGATACTATTACCTCTATCTTAGCTACAGGCTCACCTCATGCTTCTTCTGTTGCCGAGGGTTCTTATGAACCAGCATACGCTTCTGTGTGGGCTGGACGGAGCCTAGAAGTAGCTGAATCGATACTCACCAATCATGACAAGCATGCCATTCATCTCTTGACTCCTCATGATGAGCACTACCGTCCTATCTATACCTCCGATCAAAAGACTCCCCTGGTTTTGTACTATCGGGGGAAGCTGTCCCCTCCTAAGACTCCTATAGTCGGTGTCATCGGATCACGTTCATGTAGCTCCTATGGTGAATTGGTGACCAAAGCTGCAGTGACGGATCTAGTAGGAGAGGGGAACATCATTGCCTCAGGACTCTCCTTCGGCATTGATGCCCTTGCTCACAGGACCACACTGCTATCACAAGGGGTCACCTACGCCTTTGTTCCATCTGGACTGCACAAAGCTCAACCAGCATCCCATACAGCGCTTATGGAGCAGATAGCAGACACAGGAGCTGTGATCACCCCATATCCTTTTGGGAAGGAGGCCTTACCCTTCCGTTTCATTGGTAGAAACAGTGTTCTTGCTTCTTGGTGCGATACCGTGCTTGTCATAGAAGCACGCACCAACAGCGGAAGCATGAACACCGCCAGAAGTGCCCTAAAAAAAGGAAAACGTGTGCTGGCTGTCCCAAATAGCCTTCTGACACGAAGTAGCTCGGGAACCAACCAGCTATTGGCTGAAGGAGCCCAAGTCTATCTCAATGACCGTCTGCTGGGTAGTAATTATACACCCCAGCAGTCGATCTTTGAATCTTCACCTTCGGCTCATCATGATGAACAGGTAATCATCCAGGTTCTGCGCAGTCAGTCCCTCACTACTGGTGAGATAGAGGCATTAGTTCCTGACAGCACTCTTTCAGTCATGGAGTCTCTCTCCAATATGGAATTAGCCGACAAGGTCAAGTTCCGCCCTGATGGCAGGTGGCACCTGGTGGGAGGACTCTGATCTTATGCCAAGGCGGGAAAGGAACGATGCCCCCAGTACCATCCACCACGTTATCCAAAGGGGCAACAACCGAAACTACATCTACGAGGATACCCAAGACAAACGGGAGTTTCTATCAATCCTCTCGACTGCTGTCACCAAGTATGATTCAGTCCTCCTCCAGTATGTACTCATGGATAATCACTACCACCTGCTCATCAGGTTGGGTGACCAACCACTATCAATCATTATCTGGTTTTTAAACCGAAGCTACAGCCTCTATTACAACAAACGGTACAACCGTACAGGAACTATCTATGGAGATAGGTACAAAAGCTATATCGTGCCATCAAGCCAGAAGTTCTTCAGTACTGTCCGTTATATCGTCAGGAACCCAGTAAAGGCCGGACTGTCTGCCACTCCAGCTGAGTACCGCTGGAGTGGCCATGCTTCGGTCCTTGTTTATGAGCAGGGCATTATAAACAGGCCTGCCTTGCTTGCATACTTTTCCTCAGATACCGACTTGGCCCTGAAGCGCTATGTGGAGTGCACTGAATATGCAGGGTGGACAGCCCAAGTCGGCTTTGCCACGATAGTCGATCACAAAAAGGAGACCACTGAACGCCTTGGGTGTCTTCTTGATCAACTTCTATCAGAGAGGGACTTGGCAGGCCACCGGAATATGATAGTCTCTGGGGCTAAATCACCTCTGTCTCGTGAGCTCAGGAGCTCCTTCACCAATCTAGCCATTGCTGATGGCCATGCACTGAAGGACATTGCAGCATTCCTACACGTAAGTCACGAGACAGTACGGCGAATAGGCAAGCTATCATCTAGTTAAGGCATTGGTAACCAATAGTGCTTTAGTTCATCAGAGGTATATGCTCCATGTTCTGGGTCTTTATGATTTAGGTACTCTCTTTCAATACACACTATTGTGAACAATACTAGGGTTAGAAGACCCTTAAAGGAAACAAACTATGCAAGATATTCATACTCTGTTGGAAACAGCACTCGAAGAGGCCAAGAACCTCAAGGAAGGGGAGAGCTTCCTGATCAAGGACCTGTTCAAGGGGTACCTGTGGAACAGGATCCCCAAAGGCGACCGGCTTTTACTGGGTTCCCTGTTTCTCAGCCATGTAAGCTTGAACGACTGTCAGATCACGGTGATTCATAAAGGTGCATCTGGACAGCAGATGTATGTGAAAGCATAGGGTTCAGAATCTTAGAGCAGACTTGTTTCCTGTTTAGCTGAAAGCAATGTTAAAACTGGAAACGGTTATTTCCTTGCTATAAGTAAAGATGAATTGTATAATGGCATAAGAGTTAATACCCATATACATTATCAATAAAGTGGAGCGTGGAAAAGTTTTGGGTTGCTTCTTGAGAATTTGCGTACTAAAATGGAGGGAAAATATGACATATGAATGGGTTTTGAAAGAAAGTAATGGACAGGCTTTAATAGGTTTTCATGAAATCTATGAGACCGATAAGGAAGAAGATGTTTCCTGTTTGGCACTATTGTATTATTTTCCCCAACTAGATTCTACAAATAATGAAAGAATTGTACATCTGAATCTTTTCTTTGTTGGAAGTAAGCAGGAATTGACAGATGGGAAATTCCATTGGATTCATAATGATATTTGCGAATTGGCAAAGGCAAAAGAGACTGAATATTTTAGGATTCCAGGAAAACAACTTTCAATTATTTTTTCTGAAGTATATTTTGTAGATAAGCTCCCAAAATTCGAATATTATAAACATGGTGATTTTGGAATTGAGTCCTCTCTTTAATTGTTGACAGCGCTCTTGGAATAAATTCTAGCTTGCTCGTAAAACCGTAAACGTAGGATTCATTGGTTGAAATTATAGTCTATACATGAGAGCACATGATGCTTTTTGCCGTTTTTTGGGTGAGTTTTGGTTAATATGATGGGATAAGACATTGTAATAAACACCCCCAGAAAGGGTAGCCTCGCATCGGCCACCTCCCCCTGCGTACCGTAGGGCAGCAGAACAGGGGAGGTGACCAGCCGACAGGGGCGAAGGGAAAGACCTTTCCCTCCAACTCCTTCTTCTCATCTCACTCCAATGATCCTCATTCAAATCATCCCCTAAAGGCACCACCCTAGACCTTACAGCTACTCCCTCTCTTCCATCTCATACCCCAATGCTCTATATCCCCCCTGTCTTCTCTTATACATATTCAGCACTTGCTTATTCCCCCCATCTACATAATCATACACCCTAACCTCAACCTTACCTGGATACTCCCTATTAAGCCTCCCAGCATATTGAGAAAGAGTACCCTTCCAAGAGATAGGAAGGGCTAAGAACAAAGTATCTAACACAGGCTTATCAAACCCCTCCCCAATAAGACTCCCTGTAGAAAACAGAACCCTTGGACCCACTATCTCATCAAAGGCCCCCATCACCTCTCTTCTCTTCTTTACACCCATCCTCCCATGCAACACAAAGCACTCCTGGCCTAACAGTTCCAACTCCCCCGCTAACGCTACCACATGATCACACCTCTGAGACAACACCAACACATTCCTGCTCTTCCTACAAGCATCCCTGACATCCTCAGCAATTAACCTGTTTCTATCCCTATCTTCAGCCAACAACCTGAACACCTCCTGGATAGACAGACCATCAGGGATGCTTACCACATTGATTAACCTAGCTAGCACCACCATCCTCATCTCCGGCATACTTGAACGAGGAACAACATGCCTGATAGGCCCCAACTGCATAGTCACGATAGGATGCTTCCCATCCCTTCTGATAGGCGTAGCAGTCAGGCCAACAACAAACCTTGCCTTGACTTCCTTCAGCAATGACTCAAACGAATACGCCCCAAGATGGTGACATTCATCAACAACAACCATCCCATACCTATCAAGGATCTCTACTCTGTCATCCTTCTTACCCAACGACTGGAACAACAACACATCAATCTTGTATGAAAGCTCTCCCTTCTTCCCCTTCATAGAAGGAGACAGGAAAGTCCTAAGTCTCTCCTCCCACTGCTTTTTCAACTCAGAACGATGCACAAGGATAAGCGTACTCACCCCTCTTGATGCGATCATAGCTGCAGCAACCACGGTTTTGCCAGAAGCCGTGGGAGCATGCAAGATGCCAGTATCATAGCCAAGCATAGTCCTAAGGGCCTCTTCCTGGGCTGGATACAACACCTTGGTAAAGGAGACCTCTATAGCCTCGCCACTGCCTCGCTTATCATCAATTACACTCACTATCCCATTAGCTCCTAGAAGCTGCTGTACAGCCTCTATGCACCCTCTGGGAAGCCCAATATACTCTTCATAGTTCTCAGCACATGATATGAATCTAGGCTTATCCCAGACAGAGAACCTCATAGCCTGAGCTTTATAGAATTCCGGGTTTTGAAAGGTTGCCAATCTGATAAGACGATTCAACAACTGTTGGGGGAGTTTGCTCTTCTCAATGAAAATCATATTGGCTATAACCAATGTTAACTCAGAGGGTAAAGGACCAGTAAGCTTCTGATCATTTCCCTTCTTTCTTTCCCAAGGCTTACCCTCGACAAGCTTCATACTATCAGGCTTACTTTTTCCAGAAGCCTCTTCTTCACCAAGGTCCTCCAAAGGGAGATCACAGGCAACATCCAGGGCACGAGTCTTCTCCAGTACTGCCTGTATCGTACTTTGATCCATCTTCTCTACACCCTTGAGTACCTCCCATTGATTTGTATAGGCATTTCCTTGATCATCAACAAAGACGCTATACCCCTTACTTCTAGGAACCTTCTGCAAAGGAAGAGCTATCAGGTTACCAAACCCTCCTGAGGGTAGGGTATCCTGATTGGGAAAGAAACGATCATAACTGGTAAGCGACAACTGCCGTATACGATCACAGGTAAGGCTGATAATCATAAATCCTAATTCCCTAGCTTCTTTAGCAAGAACAGCCTCGGAAAAGAAGATCCAGACATGGGCCCCATTACCCGAACGAGATACCTCAGTGTAAGCCGGAATCCCTAACTCCCGACACGTGCTCACATAACCCCTAGCATCATCAACCCAACTATCCTTATCAAAGTCACAGGCCAGGAAATAACAGGTGTTGTCATCAAGCAGGGGATACACCCCAATGGTAATGTTTCCTAACAGATGTTGTTTGAGAACCTCTTTGGTAAGGGGTAACAGATCACGATACTTGCAATCAGCGCAATTGGTCTTCTTCTTATTACAGACTCCATCGATAAATTCATTTCTACAAGCAGGGGAGTACCCCTTCTTGCCGCTCTTTGCCGACTCCCATCGTTTGGCATACATATCCCGACCTCTGAAAAGCAGAGCAAAGATAGCAAGTCTCTCTTCAGCACTCAAAACCCTATTCGATGACAAAGCCTCCTGGGAAACCAGGGGGCTTTTGTCATCTAAAGGGTTTACTGATTGTATATCTGACTCCCCAAGAACTACTTTCTCACCAGGATGACCATCCAAGTTATGTTCATCTGGAAGGTCTCTGCCTTGTCTCTCTTCCTTGGAGCTTAGCGCCTGATCAAAGGGGATCCCATGCTTATCCAGGAGAGCCTTGAGGGCAAGGTTCTCCTGCATAAGCCTCTCTATGATTTGCTTTGACTCACTGTCCATCAAGACTATCCCCCTCCTGATAAGCATACCGCCACTGAAGCGATATTGCAAAGCCTTGCCATCACAAGAGAAGGCAAGGCACTGGATACTACAAAAGGGAAGGGAAATACCAAGAGAAGGTTAGTTGTGAACACAATCAAGCAAGACGATACCCATCACAAGACAGTATTATTCTCCTGCGTACATACCCATCACCGGACAGGTCTTCTTCATCCTGACAAGCTTCATAGAAGCATCACCATCGGTAGTACCTCTGTCCTGTACCAGGAGGATACAACCATACTGCTGCAAAGAGAGAGATTCACAACCAGAGCCATCACCAAAGGAAAGCAGAGGTTATACCCCAATTCATCTTCAATAACCAATCTCTTTTGTTGAGATGAGCTTGTGATCAAGAGCTCTGAAGCAGAACTGCAGTAAGATAGGATTCTGTAGGACTTCATACTCACATCAACAAGCAAGATAGGGGTATCAGCAACCAGCTGAGGAAGGCATCCTTATCAAAGGGATGCCAAGATCAAAATGACAAGGATGATAAGAATTTCGAAATTACGTTTACAAGGCAAGTAAAGAGTGGTAGGCTATCTGTACTATGAGTAGGGAAATGATAAAGAATCTTTTCCCGAACTACTCTTACATATGCAATAATGGTTTCATATTGTAGGTTCGTCCTGGTATGAAAATAGTATGCATTAGTCATTTTCTTACATAATCTGGGTTGGGGATTTTATGCTCCAATGCTAGGTAGGCACCATTGATGAACTGGTGAGGATCTGTCCTTGTTGCTTCTATTTTCTGTTCCAACATCTCTATGCTGACTGACAGACAACCTATCGGATTATCCATTTCCTGATGGTTTTCGTTTCTGCAGTCTCGTTCATCTTTGCATTTTATGAGATCTGAACTGAATATCCTTAAAATATTGCTGCGATGTTATAGGTGCAGGGAAGAACTTTCACATTTTCTACAAACCCGATAGAATATGGCATTGAGAGCATATTTTTGGTGATTCGAGGTACCATGTAGGATTTTACCATTTCTCCCATCTGCCAAAATAATCGTGTTTTTAGAAACGACCCGTCAAATAAAAAGTGGCTATTTTATTGGAATATGATCAAAAGGATGGTTACACAATGCATGTCATAAGAAAATTACTCCCTGTTGGACAAGGTGCTTTCTATGTTGAAAGAATAGAATCTAATAATTCTTCAGAACAATATGTCAGTGTATATGACTTTGGATCTATTCCCAAAAAACACAAAGGAACCGGACGTTCACTTAAGAGTATCATTAATGGAGAGTTCACTAAAGGACAGAAAATTGATCGTGTTTTCATATCTCATTTTCATGAAGATCATGTAAATGGATTGTGTGATCTATTTGATCGATGTGATGTTCAAAGAATTACCATTCCGTATTTAACATCTGAAGAAATTATTTTTTTCTATATAATGAAAGCAACTCAGGAAGAGATATTTAACGATAGTACAAAAATATTTGGTCAACTATATATCAATATATTCGAAGGAGGAAAGGAAATCCTTAATCTTGAGAATACTTTAATTGAATATGTGAAGCCTCTTGTGGGTAATGATCGCGAAACAGAAGATTATACAAGGCTGCCCCATAGGGATACTTGTATGGTAGATTCTCTATCATCTCTTCTTTCTGGAATAATTTCTCATTGGTGCTATATTCCTTATAACAAAAAAGATGAAGCATTGATGTCAAAAATCCATGAATTCTTGCAGAATGACCAAGACCTTAAACAAGCACTGAATAATCCCTTCCGATTTATTGAGAGATGGAAAGAAGAGAAGGGATTCCGGAAAAAAATCAAAAATTTATATACTTTAGGTTTTCCTAAAAGTAATAAGTCAGCCAGAATTAATACCTCATCAATGATTCTTTATTCAGGTCCACCTGCTTCAGCTGTTGCTGCCTCTTCTCCTCTGCCTTCTATTACAAAAGAAGGAGAAAAACCATGTAAAACTAGTTCATTAAAATGTGGGTGCTTGTATACGGGTGACATCAGCTTAAAGACTCTTGGTTTTTGGGAAGATATTAAAGAAAAATATAATTCGGTATTTCCTTTTATTGGCTTGTTTCAAATTCCTCACCATGGTTCGATACATAGTTTTTCTCCTATAATTTTAACCTTAACAACATATTTTTTCGTAAGTGCAGCGACTATTAACCAATACAAACATCCGAATAAAGTAGTAAGAGATATTTTTACTAATGGCCTACAAGCAAATTATTTGTGGATTACAGAACAGCCAGAAACAAAGATTACTATGGAAATCTTTTTTATTCCTCCAAATAATTATTATATCTCTTTAGTGAGTGGTTAATGTTAACTTCCCAAAAAAGTTCCGAAAGCGGACTATAAATCACCATTCAAATCCCAGCTGAAAACATCCAACCTCACGCATCGAGGTAAAAACGGAAATCAAACTTGAGGATTATAATATTCCAACAATGGCCTAGTAATCCAAGTTGATGCATAAGCAGATGACATTCAAGGGCTTACATACGTATTCTAAATGCCCGGAGATAGTTAGCTTTATAAGACGATATTGGCATTACCTCTTGACCCCTCTATCACGGAAAGAGATATCGAAACTGTTTACAGTTGATAATTGCGTTCTAAAATCACAAATAGATTTTTATTATTCTTGTTTCTAAAAAAGAGCATATTATGGCAAAAGATACTATCCCGCTAAATACAGTTGACCCCTCTTCTTTTACTCAACCAATTCGAAAAGTGAAGATTGAAAACTACAAAGGCTTTGGAGAAATGTTCTCTATTGAATTTGACAATATCAGCACTGTCATCGTTGGGCCCAACGAAACAGGAAAATCTACAATTCTTGAAGCTATAAACCTAGCTTTAAGTGGATATATCCAAGGTAAGCACGTTCGAAATATTCTTTCTGAAAGCCTGTTTAACCAGCAAGCTGTGAATGCATATCTTCACTCTATAAAAACAGGCTCCAGAATTGACCCTCCTGCAATAATTATAGAAATATATACCAGTGCTAATTTTCCTGACTTGAAAGGAAGTGGTAATTCTGACAATGTAAATACGTATGGATTTACCTTTAAGATTTCTCTTGATGAGCGGTTGCAGAAAGAATATCTCATGCTCCTAAATCAATCAGCAATAGAATCAATACCCATAGAATACTATCGTATCAGTTGGACAGACTTTGGGAGGCATGAGCATACACCTCGTAGTCTACCAATTAAGGCGGTAATCCTTAATTCGCAGTCTATAGCCACTTATAATGGTGGTGATCTTTTTCTCTCTCGTGTTGTGGATGACATGCTTGAACCAGAGGACATGCATTCACTATCGCAAGCCTATCGACAAATCCATGAACAGTTCAAAAAAGACCCTTCAATTAAATCAATCAACTCAAAGTTTGCAGCGATGTCCGATTTGTTTGAAGAATCTTTAGCAGTCAGTACTGCTCTCCCTACCGTTGAAGCTTGGAGAAGTAGCCTAATTACCACGGTCGATGATATACCCTTCTCTCAAGCAGGGTTGGGTAAGCAGACTATCCTAAAGACCAAATTGATGCTTACCTCTAGAAAGATTCAAAAATGCTCGGTCATTCTTATTGATGAGCCAGAGAATCACCTTACTTATGGGAACATGGCAGCCTTGATTGAGAGTATCATCAAGCTTTGTGAATCACGGCAGGCGATACTAGTTACGCATAGTAGCTTCGTTCTCAATAAAATTGGACTTGATAGCTTGATCCTTCTTAATCAAAGGGTAATGACCTTTTCAAAATTATCCAAGGATACAATTGCTTACTTCAAAAAGCTTCCTGGCTACAATACTCTTCGTCTGTTACTTAGCAGAAAGACAATACTTGTAGAGGGTCCAAGCGAAGAACTATATCTACAACGTGCATACATGGACACTCATGATGGGAAAAACCCTCTTGCAGATGGTGTGGATGTGCTTTCAGTTGGAGGACTCGCTTTTTTACGATTTCTTCAGCTTGCCGATCCCCTCAATCTGGATGTCCATGTTGTGACAGATAATGATGGGGATATTACGAGCATAAAAAATAAATATGACGATTTTTTAGATGAAGATTTTTCAAAGAAAAAAGAGTTTATCACAATTCATTTTCCACATTCAATTAATGAACTAACTGCTTTCACTGATTTGGAAAGTGAGGAAGGGTTAAACTTGAATACTCTTGAATCTGAATTGTGGCTTGCTAATGAAGATATCACTCTAAGGAATATTCTTAAATTGGATAAGCATAAAGGACATATTGTCACTTGGATGTTAAAACACAAGACTGAATGTGCTTTGCGCATATTTGAATCAAAAACGAAGATTAATTATCCACAATATATCATGGATGCCTTGTCTGAATGATAAATCTATACTTGGCCGCTGCGGGTTCAGGAAAAACTACCTTCTTGGTTAAAGAAGCAAATGCTGCTACTGGTCGAGTCCTGATAGTCACATTTACACAAGAAAATGAGCGTTCAATTAAAAACCACTGTATTAAACAGTTTGGTATGATTCCTGATCATATCGAGATTAGTACTTGGTTTTCATTTCTTCTACGTGATTGGATACGGCCTTATCAGACAGTCGTTCTTGATGACAAGAAAATATATGGAATAGTATTGGATAATGGAATACCAATGGATTATATATCTTCCATAAGCGATCCTGTTCGGTATTATCTCACCTCAGAGCGAAGACTTCATTCATCCAGAATGTCAAAACTCGCTTTCCATTGCCAAGAAAGGAGTTTAAGTGTACTTCCTCGACTGCAGGAAATATATACTCAAATATTTATTGATGAGGTTCAAGATCTCTGTGGTTATGATTATGATTTGGTTGCATTGATGGGAACAATTCTTCCTGTAACCTGTGTGGGAGATTATAGGCAAAGAACTTACACAACTCATCAGGAGGCGCGAAACAAAAATATTGAAAACCTTCAAGAATTCTGTAAGAAAGAAGCGAAGATGGATTTGCTTGCATTAGATGGATCCTCATTGCATGGCTCTTACCGCTGTATACAACCAATATTAAACTTAGCATCTTTAGTTTTTAAGGATGATGTGATTCCCGTATCCAAACAAAAACAGTCTAATCCCCATCGTGGGTGCTACCTTGTCTCAGCAGCCGATGTTGATGAGTATCTCTCCAAGCTTACAGGTGTAGTGCAATTGACGCATAATAGGACTAGCTATGCTAGTAATGTTGCTCCTAGATATAATATGGGTGATTCTAAGGGTTTGGAATTTGATCATGTGCTAATATGGCCAACCAAACCGATTCTTAGTTGGTTGATAAAAGAAACTGCATTGAAAAAAACAATACTGCCTAAACTATATGTATCTATCACCAGAGCCAGATTTAGTGTTGCTTTTGTATGGAATTATAAAGATGTAAAAAAGCTCAATCCTCTCATGAAAGGACATCTTTCATATTGGGAGAATTCGAAATAGAAGAGAAAAAGCTATTGGTTTGTTATCTTCGAGGTTAAGTATAGTGCAAATGAACGAGAAATACCTTTCAGCAGAAATGATATATAACTCACCAGAGATTCAAGATTGGTTGCACCAATTTGAAGGGGCTGACAGATCGACAGCCGAGTCTTTGTTGTTGCGGTTGAAATTTATATCGAGAGATGCATATGCAGAATGGTTGCTCTCAAAGCTTGAAGAACTAACTTCTCTTGAGAAAGTAGGCGTATTTGCTGTACGTAAATTGAAAAAAGGTGAATCAGTATGGGATGATAATAATACAGGACAGAAATCCTCACAATCACAAGGTAGTGAAGATCTTGTTCTTTCAATCATCAGCCAAGCAAAGAAACTTCACCCAGATATATATTTTGACCACCCTTCAATTTATGATATTCGGGAAAGTAGAGTGCATCATATAGTTCTCCTTGATGATTCAATGGGAAGTGGTATGCGTGTTTCTAACTATCTAAATAGTATGACTTCAAATAAAACTTTTCTAAGTTGGCTTTCTGGTGGATTTATAACAATCCATGCTGTGAGTTATGCTCGTACCATACAAGCTGAAAAGTTCATATGTAAAAGATTCCCTGGAAGTAACCATGGACAAAGGGTTAGAAAGGTTTCGGATAAACTCATCTTTGACTCGCTAGTTTGCTACGATGGTAAAGAGCTACAACATAGGTGGGGTGCTGATTATGAAAAAATTAAAACTTTAAGCAGTCAAGAGAAGAAAATTCCTAAAAAATATAGAAAAGGATTTGGGAAGGTTATGGCAAATATTATTTTCTTTCATAGTGTACCCAATAATATTCCTGGTATCCTGCACTATAATGAGTGTGTAGAATGGAAACCATTATTCCCTAAAAGAGTTCTACCTAATTGGTGTGTAAAGATTATAGAGGGCAACACAGTTAGGGAAGAAAAACTTTCAAATCATACTAAGAAGCAAGTTACCTGTCTTCTGATCCAAATAAAAAGAGGACTAAGAACAGTCGGTAGCCTTTCAAGAAGTACTGATTCTGAAGATAAAATCACTAAGCATCTTCTGGGAATTATGATAGAGGTTGGACTCATTTCACCCAAATATAGAATAACAGAGAGTGGCTTGGATTTTTTGCATACTCAACAACCGAAAAAAAACCGAATACCATACAACTTTTCTTTATATGTACCAAGAACTTGGTGTGCTGACCAGAAGAAAACTCAGCCGTCTGAGTCGATTGTGGAAACACTAGGACCTCAGATAGATCCCATAGAGATCTCCTCTATGGGAGGGGGAGATAGACAATTTCCTCTGGAAAGAACTGACGCAATGGCGACTCCGTCACCTACGATCGATATGACGAAATGTCCATCGTGGCCTCGGGATCGTCATCTCGATAGTTGCCCTGCGGGCTCAAAGGATTAGTGAGTGGAATCCTGGTCAGTACACCTTTTATATAATAAAGCAATAGAGAAAGGGATGGAGAGGGAATCTGATTCCCTTCGTGATTATGCCTCTCAATTACGAGAAAAGAATTTGCCTGTTATTTTTTCATTAGGGCACCTAGCTACTATTACTTCAATTTCATATAAGACCTTACATGATACTGTGAATAGAAATCGTGAGAAAGCTAATTATACTCTTTTCAGAATTCATAAAAGAAGTGGTGGCATCAGGTTTATTCATGCAGTTAATGGTGATTTATTCTATATCCAGAAGTTTATCAATGAAGAGATACTTCAGAAAATTACGCCCCATAGTTGTTCATATGCCTTCTCAAGGGAATCTGGAATAAAAAAATGTGCTAATCAACATCTTGGGTGCAGGTGGCTTCTAAAGTTCGACTTAAAAGATTTTTTCACCTCCATAAATGAGACAAATATTTATAAGGTATTCTTTGATTTAGGATATTCGCCATTATTGTCATTTGAACTAGCAAGACTATGCACAACTTTATATCTGCCAAAAAGACAGAAACAATATCTGTTGCGCTGTTCATCAGACCATTTCTTTAACAAAAATTTACCAATCCCATATTTCACACAACCATTACTTGGAGTTCTTCCCCAAGGAGCTCCCACTAGTCCAATGTTAAGTAATTTGGTTGCACATAAGCTTGATCAAGAGCTTAATGCTTATGCGAGGCGGTTGGGGTTTGTATATACCAGATACGCAGATGACTTGACGCTTTCAGCTGTAAACCTTCCTCCAGAAATAAGTATTGGAAAAATAGTATATGAGGTTTACAAAATCATAAAAACTAACCACTTCATTCCCAATAAATCAAAAACTTCAATCCAGGGCCCAGGGAGTAGGAAACTAGTTTTAGGACTTCTTGTAGATGGTGATGAATCAAGAGCTTCAAAAAATATGAGACATCGAATTGAAAGGAATTTATATGCGATTAGTAAATATGGAATTGTGCAAGTAGCTGAGCACGAGGGTTTCGATTCTGCATACGGGTTTAGTAATCACATGATAGGTTTACTAGCCTATATCAAGGATGTGGACGAAAAATTGTGGTCTAAATTTCAGGTTGAAAATGCAGATGCTATTTCTAAAATGAAGATATTTGAATGACCCCGTGAATACGGTTCCTCCATCTCGTACTCCATCGGCCAAATCACTTTTGGTATCTGAGTTTTGCAAGTCTTTTTAGTACTAAACTCAAATATTCCTAATAAAACCATGCTGGATATGCAAAAAATACTTGACAGCCCTTATTCTTAGTACTAAAATTTTAGTACTAAGAGAGGGTATCATGGCACGACCCAGAAGAGCTGACGGAAAGACCAAGATTCTATTGTTTGTGACCGGCGGATACCGCTATGCAATCTCTCAGGGCTCTGTCCGTGACCCTGAGACTGGCAAGTATTCCCACCCCAAGATCACCTATGGGACAGTGACGGATGATCTCCGTTTCTTGCCAAACAAACGGTTTCTGGAGATGAGCACTGAGGAGAGGAAACGGCTTGCATTTCCTCCCGGCTGGAACCTCGACTCCATCGATTCAGCACCGTTGCCACCTGTCGAGAACCGTGGCCGTCCTTCCTATACGGGGGAATCCAGGAGCCTGCTCTACGGGGCTCCCCTGTTCCTCGAGAAGGTTGCCGATGCCTGTGGTCTCCGCAAGGATCTTACAACCATATTTGGCAAGAGGGGAATCGTAGACGACTTGCTGTCGCTGGCATACTTCGAACTGATACACAGAGACTGCTACAACCACCTCGAGCCCATGCAGAAGGTGGAGTGGTATCCTACCAAGAATATCCTCAGCCCATCGAGGATAACCCGCCTTACACAATCACTGACCGAGCAGAACAAGCAGGATCTCTTTGCCTGCAGGCAGGCACGTGTTGTCGAGGATTCATGGATAGCAATAGACTCGACTAGCTTTACCGTATATGGCACCCGCCTGGCGGACAGCCACTATGGCAAGAACAAGGAGCATGACCCGCAACCACAGGTGAACATGCTGGTCCTGTATGATGTGACAACTGGCCAGCCAGTCTATTACCGGGTGCTTCCGGGGAACATAACCGACGCAAGGACCCTTGCGACCACCCTGAAGGAGCTCGACCTCAAGGGATTCAAGCTCATCCAGTTCCTGCTCGACAGGGGATACATCAGCTTTGAGACGCTCGAGTTGCTGGTCAAGAGGAAGCTCGGGTTCATCATGATATCCAAGACGGGCGACAAGAAGATCAAGGCCACCATAGAAGCCATAGACATTGAGGGTTTCTGTGTGACGGAGAACTATATTGGGAAGCACCAGCTCTATGGCATGGATTGTGAATATCCCTTTGAAGTGCATGTGAATGGAAAGCTGAAAAAGACCACCCCCTTGCGCCTCTGCCTCTTCTTTGACCCTGAGATGCAGGGTGCCAAGAAGAAGGAGATTGCAGGTTTCATGTATCGCAACAGCGAAAGCCTGAAGTCCCACATCGAGGATCGGATACCCCTGTCCGATGAGGCGACAGAGGAGTTCTCCAAGCATTTCAGCCTTATGGTGGACGAGGATACCCACATGCTCCTGTCTTTTGAGGAGAAGGGCGAGGTCGTAAAGCAACAGTATGTCCAGTCGGGCTTCTTTGCCTGCCTGTGCAACAATATGGACAAGGACAAGTATTCTCTTACCCACATCCTGGACAGGTATCGCATGAGAGACCAGCAGGAGAAGACTTTCATGTTCATCAAGAGCACCCAGAACGGCAGGCGCCTGAGGACAAGCACCGAGCTATCCACCAATGGGAGGGTCTTCATTCAGTTCATTGCCCTTATCCTGAACTCCTACATCCACCACATATACAGCAACAGCCCGACCCTTGAGAAGATGTTTCCCACACGGGTGCACATGTACGAGGAGCTCATGAGCATCCGCAGGATAGAGCACCCGAAGAAGGCCAAAATCATTACGGAGTTTGTAGGCAAGCAGATCGACATATTCGACTGCTTCGGATTTGAGATTCCCAAGGGGTGCCGCCCCAAATCTAGGCCGAAAAGGGTGAAGAAAGCAGTTCTGAAAACCGGCCCAAAGAAATAGTACTAAAATTGACTGCAAAACTCAGATTGGTAAATCATGTTCAAATCTCGGGACAACATCAGAATATTCCTACACCTCTGCAAGAGGCCCTGTCCAAACACTAACCCCCCAGAAAGGGTAGCCCCGCATCGGCCACCTCCCCCTGCGTACCGTAGGGCAGTAGGACCAGGGGAGGTGACTAGCCGACAGGGGCGTAGGGGAAGACCTTCCCCTCAATACTCTTCCTAATCCCCATCCTCCCATACAAAACAAAACACTCCTGGCCTATCATCTCCAACTCCTCTGCCAATACCACTAGATGATCACACCTCGGTGACAACACCAAGATATAATCTATCCCCCCCCCTCAGAACATCCCCTCCAGCCCCTTCTTCACTTCTTCATCACCACAAAGCTCTTTCATCACCTTCGGCCAAAGCTCTGCATACTCAAAGAACTCATCTACCTTATCTCCTAAAGCCAGCCCTCTCTTGATGACCTCTTCTGGAGACAGGAACCAAGATTCCTGCTCTATATCCTTTGGTCTGTCCCTCAAGACCTTCAATGCCTCTTCTTCAAGATTATCCTTCAGGAAGTTCCCAGGATAAGGACCTAATTGTTCTGCCTTGACAGAAGTGATACCCTCTCTGGTTTCACTCCTTTCTAACTTAGCCCTCTCATATAGAAACCTCATCACATCCTCTTGAAGCTTGTTCGTCTCCTTACAAGCAGGAGGATAGTGATCGATCATCAAAGTCTTGTCGCACATCCATTGGAAGTTGGCCATCATTGAATTGACCATGTAATCAATATCCTCACCCCGACGGACAAAAGGATCAAAGCTGACATGCATGAACAACTTCTTGGAAAACACCATATTCCCACCCAACACAATGGACGTATCGGTTATTCGCTCTTGGGAATCCTCGATCTTCCTGTACACCTCATTCTGATAAGCCTGCTTCCTCTGGAAAAGACTTGGATTCTCTGTCTTTGCAAAACGATCATGCACCAGAGTCTTCCCCCCCTCATAGCGGTATCTTCCTGCAATGCCATCCATCCCAGGCTTACCCACATGCTCCAATACCCTAAAGGGATAGTCTCTCTCCACCAGCTCATCATCATCGATAGCAGCAATAATTTCAGAGCCTAGTATTGCAGGTATTGCCAACTGGCAATTCCTGATAGAAGCATATCCCCCAAGGGTCAGGAAGTCTTTGGGGAATCCCAAAGCAACAAGACGCTGCTGCACCTCTTTTAGCCTCTTTGCATGGAAATGCCCAATCTGCAACCTGTCCCTAAACTTTTCAATAATCTTGTCTACAGCACCAATGACCTCATCCTCCAAAGACGGATGCACAGCAGAGCTCAACACCAAAACCCTGAAACTCCTTGGACTCTCTGTCCTAGCCAGACTCTCAAGCGAAGCTGACAGCGTATCTTCACCATCGAGGAACGTGGGATGGTCAAACACCAGGTCATCAGGATGACTCTTCCTCGACTTCTTCCCCTGCCAGTAGGTAGGTATCACAACAAATAGCTCTTTGCTATCATCTCCACTTCTGTTGGATTTATCATTGTATGGTTTGGGTGTACTGCTCATTATCTATTTCCTTTTCCTTATTGTTCTTTGTATTTTTCCATCTTCATCACTGTTTGGTTTCAGCTTAATCGTCAACAACGAAGGCACACACCTCGGACACCCAGCAGGGTTAGTTATGGACGGCGAAGGCTTGGTGAGCAAGAGAGATGCCTCTCCGTCCTTCTTACAGCCCAACACTGAAGAGGCTCCCCCGTCTAGATTGAGAAGAAACTCAAGGGGAGATACTTGCATCTCCTCTGTTATGTGTACGGCAAGGGAAGCCGCATCACTGAAGCTGATACCCTGAGACTTGCTGTTTCTCCCTGTTACTGACATCACCAAAATCTTATCGCCGGCACAACCAATGACCGAACGTGGCTGCACACCTGCAACATCCAAAGCCGTCTCCTGGGTCATCAGGGAATTGGGAGTGAACCACCCCTCTTTCTCCAGTTGAGCATGAGTCTCTTCTTGTGTTGCCACCAGGTTTTTTCTATCCTTTATCAGCAGATTGAACCCACCAGCCAACCAGGTGACCTCACCCTTGTCCATAGGAAGGTCTTTCCATTCTACAGCCCAGGAAACCTTCTCAACATGTTCGATCATCTCGGTGGTAGTTACCACCACCCCAATGGGAGGAACCTGTACAGGACCTTCTGAAGCATCCCACAAATAGTCATGAATGAATGTAAGACACCAGCGACCCTCTCCCACTAAACCTTGTTCAGTGGGAAAGTAGATCTCGCTGGTGTTTTTTTGTTGTCTCGAAGATTCAAGTTTTCTTGGTGTCTTATGAACAGGCAGGTCTGTCTTTAGTGACTCAGACGCTGCTTCATCCTTCTTGAAAACAAAAGTCTTATTCCCATCAAGGGTGAGGGTAATGGACTCCCATGCACCTTCACATGCAAACAAGGACCCATCCTTGCCATACCCCAAGAGGGCCTTGTTGTATAAAGGCACTGATTCATACAATCCCTCCCCTTGGGGAAAGGCAAGGTAGTCCACCATGAAGTCATCCCAAGGGATGACTCTCTTGTCTTTGTTTGCATACCAGCTTTTCAAGTTCTCGGTGAAGTAGTAGTTGAAACTGGTAAAGAAGCCTCCATCAGGATAAGACAATGAGAGAGGGGAGTGTTTGCCTGCAAAGAAGACAGGCTCCATCATCACCTCATCTTTATCAAAGAAGGCTGAGGCAACATGCACTGTGTTTGTACTGGCCCTCTCTGTCCGTTTCCATGTAGCGTCTTGCTGTTTCGTATAGAAGCCTGTAGTCAGGCTAAGGCGCTTCTTCCTCATTGCCTGTTCTACCCATTGGGGAAAAGCCTCCTCCTGTGCAAGGTCAGCCTCAACCCCGTTCGATGGAATATGAGTCAGGTAGTGGTATTCACGCAAAGCCCTATCGCTATCAAAACCTGTATGGAGAAGCTCCCCATAGCATGATTGCCCTGGGATAGTCGTAGGCGTATTGTCAGGGATGTTGTCATGTAGCACCACTGAGGCAAACCACTCCCTCCTGTCCAGGAAGGAGTGCACAGCAATGCCTCTTTTCAGGAAGGCATACGCATACCAGACATCAGAGCAGAGAATGACACCCTCTGAGGCCATGTCTTTCATCAGGTCTTTGCCTAGGTCAGTAGGACTGCTCATACCTTGTACCTGATAGTGTTGTAGGGAACCTACCTCTATTTCATGTGTTTCTGGTATGCAGACGAAGACTGTGTTGTTGTTCAGCTTCAGGTCCCCTGTACCAGAAATCCTGAACTGAGCAACAAGGATGGCTACCTGCTCATCAAGAGGACAGGCATCATAGACATCCGGGAAGACAAAGACCAGGGGGTTTTGTCTTCCCTTGCTCTTATTTTTCTCGCTCTGTATTTCTGTTCCATGTGCATGTATTTCACTTGTTACTCGTTTCTTTACTATGCTTTCTTTTACTACACTTTCTTCTTCTGCTAGTTCTTTTACTACTAGTTCTTCTTCTGTTATTCCTTTTACTAGCCTTTCTTTTAGAACGCTTTCTGTTGCTCCTATAAGAGATTCTTCTCTTTTTGCTTCCACTTTCAATTCACAAGGAACTACTGTTTCGCAGTCTTTGCTTACGGCTTTTTCATGTTCCTCTGCATTGGCTTCTTTATTGGAAAAGGAAGGAAATGACGAACTTCTCCAATGAAGCTTTGCTTCTGGGTAATAGAGCTTTCTCTCTTCTCTGAGCTGCTCTACCAACTCTCCTGGGGAAAGGAGGTTCCAGCTCTTGCTCTCTTGAGTGCAGATAGCTCTGATCCTATCGTTCCACGCTTTCTTGTTTTCTTTGTCGCTTGGCTGTTGCTCGGCTATGTGGTCGATGATGACCTCACGCCCTGGGCCCTGGTCGAACTGGAGGATGAACTCACCGGATACAAAGCGGCGATGCCACCGTGTACCCTGATAGTCTGCATAGGGGCAGGGCAGGCTGTTCTTGCTCATTCCTTGATCCCTCCTGCCATCAGGCCGCCTATGATCCTTTTCTGCAGGAGAAGAACGAGTGTGATGAGGGGAACCACTATTATCACCGCTGCTGCCATGATGGTGCCCCAAGGCATGTAGTTGTCAGACTCGTACATCTTCAGTCCTACGGTTACTGTCTTTATCCTGATGGGGTTGAGTACCAAGGCAAAGAGGTACTCGTTCCATATCTGGATGAAGGCAAGGATCCCTACGGTAAAGACTCCAGGACCAAGAAGGGGTATGACTATCCTGGTAAAGGCTTGGGCTGGCGATGCCCCATCTATTTCAGCCGCCTCTTCCAGTTCCTTGGGAACTGCATGAAGGTAGGGTGTCAGAAACCATATGACTACCGTCAGGGTAAAGAGCACATTCACTATGATGAGACCCAGGTAGCTGTTCAGCAGTCCCATCGCTCGTATGATGGTGTAGATAGGGCTGATGATGACAATGGGTGGTAACAGGGAGATGGACATGACCAGGATAAGGAAAGGAGTCTTTCCCTTGATGGGAGTCCTTGCTATGGCATAGGCAGCCATGCTCCCAAGGGCTAGGGAGAAGATGGTTGCAAAGGTTGCGATGACAAAGCTGTTGCCCAAGTAGGTAAGTAGTGGTCTTGTCGTGAAGGCCTTGTAGTAGTTGTCCGTAGTGTACTGGCGTGGGAACCAAGTGAGGGCGAAGATGTCCTTCTCCATCTTGAAGGAGTTCAGCAGTTGCCAGAAAAAAGGAAATCCTATGGTGACGATAAAGAAGACGGCAAAGAGGTAGAAGAGCGTCTTATGCAGGGTTGTTTCCTTGTTCATCTGGTGCTCCTTTTCCCACTGTCGATCTTCCCTCTGATGACATCGGTAAACAGCAGGGCTATCATACAGGTGACAAAGAGGGTGAAGGTTGCAAGTGTCGATCCATAGCCGTAGTTGCCTGCGTCAAAGTAGGTACGCATGGTGTACATGGTAAGCGACTCTGTCGCATACCCAGGTCCTCCATTGGTCAGGGCCACTATGACGGTAAAGACCTTGAAGGATGAGATGAGTCGGAATAGGACTGCCGTTGCCAGCACTGGCTTGAGCAGCGGTAGGGTAAGGGAGAAGTAGCGACGGATGGGTCCTGCCCCATCGATCGCAGCCGCTTCATAGAGCGTCTTGGGTATTGTCTGCAGTCCTGCCAACACCAGTAGCGAGACATAGGGGGCTGTCTTCCATATGTCGGACATGATCAGGACTAGGCGTGCTGTAGTGTCCCGGCTCAGCCAGGGCAGGAAGCTGTCTATGATGCCTATTGTTGTGAGTATCTGGTTGAAAACCCCATACTGGTCATGCACCATGAACTTCCACATGAAGCCACTTACGATGGTGGGGATCGCCCAAGGGATAAGGACAACGACTCGAAGAGCTCCACGGCCTTTGAAGGGTAGATTCATAAGCTGGGCAAATATCAAGCCAAGAATTACCTCTATCACCACGGTAAGCAGGGTGAACAGCAGGGTAAAGAAGAGGGCGTTGAAAAACCGGCTGTCGCCAAGCATGTGGATATAGTTGTCAAGACCGATAAAGGTCTTGACTGGTCCTGTCTGTAGTCTGAAGCGATAGAGGCTCAGCAGGATGGTCCTGAATACTGGGTAGATGGCAAATACGAGGAATATCAACAGGGTAGGTACCATACAGAGGTAGCCAAACTGTTTACGGGTGAGTGTCTTCATGGGTGTTCTCTTTGAAAGGGTCCTTCCCTCTTGTGCAAGAAGGAAGAACCTTTGACGTGTGCGGGTGTTACTTTCCTACCTGTTCCATTGCCTTCTGGGCATCAGCGAGAGCTTGGGCGGCACTCTTGCTGCCCTTCATGGCATTCTGCACTTCGGCAGAAAGGATGGAGGATATCTCAGCATAGTAGGGTGACTGTGGGCGGGGAACAGCTGTTTCCAGCACCTGGGGGAAGTCGCTGTAGTACGGATACTTCTCCAGGATATCCTTGTCAGCATACAGTGCTTTCCTTGCAGGCATGTAGGAATCATTGAGTGCATGCAGTTTCTGTGCATATTCGCTTGCATAGAATTTCATAAACTTGACCGATGCTTCCTTATGCTTGGAATTCTTGTTCAGGAACAGCTGCCAGCCTCCCAGTACGCTCTTGCCCATGGGCCCTTGTGGTCCGCGTGGAAGCGGTGCGACACCGAGCTTGCCCATTACCTGGCTCTTTGCCGGGTCTTGTCCCATGGCGTATGCCTTGGGCCAAGCACGCATGAATACCTGCTTTCCCTGGAACATGGAGGAGCGGGCATCACCACTGCCATAGGAGAGGACTCCTTCAGGCATGAGATTGTTCGCATAGGCTTCACTCATCATCTCGAGGATCTGACGGTTCTGCGAGGAGTCAATAAGGATGGCTCCATCCTTGCCGACGACCTGGCCACCGTTGGAGTAGAACCACTCAACAGCGTTACAGGTAAGACCTTCGCCATTTGCCAGTGATCCCACCAGGGCGTACATACCGCCGCCTTCCCCTTTGTTGATCTCCTGTGCCGTTGCAAAGAGGTCAGTGTAGGTCTTGGGAACTTCCTTGCCGTACTTCTGTAGAAGATCCTTCCTGTAGTAGAGGACTCCGGCATCAGTTCTGAATGGGATGCCCCAGAGCACATCGTTGTAGGTTGCAGCCTCAATGGGGCCTGCGAGGAAGCCTGCTCGTTCAGAGGCAGGGAACCAGCTCTCCAAGGGTTCGATGAGCTGGGCAGATGCAAAGGTTGCAGTCCAGGTGACATCGGCATTGAAGAAGTCAATTGAGCTGTCTCCGCTCTGCAAGGCAATGAGCAGGGCTTGGAGCTTGTCATTGGTTGCCTCGGGTAGTTCCACCACTTCAATCTTGATGGTGGGGTTCGTCTCATTGAACTTTTCGATAATGGCTTTTTCCGTATTCCCCAGCGATGACGCATGGGAATACCAGTGCAGGGTGACTTCTCCCTCTGGGGCAGCTTCCTTGCTGCCTGCGGCAAACAAGGATGTTGCCAAGAGAAGAATGGTTAAAAATAGAGCAAGTTTTTTCATCTTTTCCTCCTTGAATATGCAAGAACTTACATATTCTGATATAGTAACAATAACACACAAGATAATGTATTACAATCATTTTATATACGCAAGTTATTGCATTATAAGAGAACCCATGATATCTTCTTCTTATGAATAGCCTATTGGACCGTGTTACAACCCTTATACGGGAATTGCGCCTCTTTCAGAAGTTCTCCCAGACAACAGTGGCAGATGCCTTGCATGTGCCACTGCGAACCTATCAGAGCTGGGAGAAGAGCTACTCCTCCAACATAGAGAACCTCAATGCCATCTGCGAGTTCTACTCGCTGCAGCTGTCAGAGTTCCTTGAACTCTCTTCCCTGTCGGATGAGGCTTTGGCCATCAGGCTACAACAGGCCCTCGCTTCTGAGAGGGTATACATCAGTGAGGTCTTTGCAGGTTCTGATGCCAAGGCTTTCTCACACTTGGATTCTGAGCATAGCATTGAGAATCTAGTCAGGGACGCCTATTTCAGAGGTGAGCTTGATGGGAGGATTCGTAGTGCCACTCGTAATGATGCAATGGAGCAAGAAGTTGCCCTGCATACAGGCTTGAGGCGTGAGTGTGTCCAGGTAGTGGAGACACGACCGATACAGATGCAGCTTCTCAAGGAGATGATCTTGGGCTGGTTTGGGTCCTTGTGGATAGAAGGGTGGGCACGAGCTTCCGATCGCTTCTCCCTTGGTGTAAGCAACGGCTATACCGTTGCCCGCATATTGGATCACATGAAGCGAGGGAGCATAGGAAACCTGCAGCTCTTTCCCTTGAACTTCACCATGACCCCTGCTGACTTTTCCATCACAGCCACCTCCTTGATATCATCCTACAGGTATCGCAACGAGGGCAGGTGTTCAGAGTCGAACCCGACTTCTGAGGCAGAGGTGTTCGGAGCAATGCAGAACGCCGATGCTGCATTGCTCGGCATTGGCACCTTCTCCAAGCAAGGGCTGTATACGCAGATGATCACAGCATCGCTGGGGTCTTCCCAGCTGGAAGAGATCCTGCACAGTGGGGCCATAGGGGATTTGAACTACTACCTCCTGGACAAGGAAGGGGAAGTCATTGACTGTCCCGCCCTTGTCTCTCCCATAGGAAGCAGCCAATCATCCTCCCTTATCAAGGCAGTCAACCTCAAGCTTCTGGGCCAGAAGGCAGACCGTGGATGCAAGATCATCATTGCGGCAGCAGGGGAGCATAAGGCACCTTTGGTAAACCTGGCAATACAGAAGGGGTATGCCAACCACCTGTTGATAGACAGTACCTTGGCTGAGGCGATGCTGGTCCTTTGAGGCTTGCTGATCAGCTACGGGTATTCTTCTGGTTTGATGGGGGACATATAACAAGGCTGTCAGCATTCTTTGTGGACAGCCATTACCCTGTTAGCATTTATGCAACGCTTAGGCAGACCTACCCAATCCACCCCCATTCCTTCAGCATCTCTATCTTTTCTCTGATTAAACCTAACAACACTTCGTCCTTATCCTCCTCAAGCTTGCAGATAGTGTGCAGAATGTAATCAATACCCTTTTTCTCCCTAATCTCTTGTAATTGCTGTGAAATAGGATCAGAAGGCTGATCATAGAAGATAGCTGCAGCTATTGCTGTGGATAGTGCTTTAGGGACACCCCCGTAATGTATTACCAATTTTGCTGGTCCTACAAGTCTGTCGGTAGGGCCAAGCTTTCTAATGGGATCTCTTGCGTTACGCTCCACATAATCTACCAGGAATTTGTTCTGTAGCTTTGCCAATGAAGTCCTGGTGAACTCCATATGACTTTCAAAATCAAAGCCATGCTTTGCGCACAACGCCTTTCCTGTCTCCTGATACACCTGTTCAAGGATAGCCAGAATCTCAGGATCACTTGCAGCTTCTGAAAGATAGGTATAGCCCTTTAGGCTTCCCAGATATGAAACCGTTCCATTGGCAGCATTATACGTGTAGAATTTCCTATCCAAGTACCCTCCGAAATCATCAACATAGTGGAGTGCTGGAATATCGGGAAGGTCTGATTTCAGCCGCTTTCGGTCTACAGGCAGATACCAGAAATCCTGTACATTCACTGCAAGAGGATCTTCCTGTAAAACCTCTTTTGTCGGCTCAATGGCAGATCGGATGATCACCGACTCGGTGATACCAATGTATGTATCAAGGAACGCTACGAATTCACTGCTTGCCCCATCATAAATACTCGCTTTCAGAACATCAGCAGGCTTGATCCAGTTTTCACACAAAACAATATTCAACAAATTTTTAGTGCCTGACTGCATCCTTTCTAGCAATGCCTGTTTCAGCAAGGTACCGACGGAGCTCAGGTTCTTCCCTCCCACGGCAATGAATATTGTTTCTACTTCTGTAGCAATAGCCTTTTTGATCTCCTCGGCATCTTCATACCCCCACACACCAAAATTAGTGACCAGATCAGTGTGTATTGTCTCTCCCAATATACGAACAGAATACTGTTTTTGCTTCTTGAGGAGACTAACCACCTGTGGATTGTATTCAATGAACTGGAACGGGAGATTTGCTTTCCATAGTAAATGTCCAATAAATCCTCTTGCTATCTTTCCTGCGCCAAAAATGAGTATTCGCATCCTAAAGCTCCTGTTGGGTTAGTAGTGTGGGAAGCGGTTGCCTTTGCTGCAATAAATCAAAATATCCTTGAATTATTGGGATAGAATGATCATGAGGATCAAGCTGGCAAACCGTTGAGAGAGTAAGGGGAATTCCCCCTTTTTTATAACTTTCCAATATACGTAGTTCCTGTTTCTCCAAGCCATACCATATAGCTGAGGCAATGACGAGTAATAAGGCATTGCTTACCATCCCATGGGTTTGCATCAGGAGGAGAGGACCTATCAAACGTTCCTCAGCGGATAACTTGCGAGTTGCGTCGCGTGCATTACGTTCGATTGAGTCTCGTACCTCTCTATTTTGAAACTTGTGCTTTGAAGCCTTGGCAAAAGCTTCCTGATCATGGGCATCAAGGCCATATACCTCGCATAGCACCTCATTGACCTTGGCATAGAGCGAATCAATCACTTGGATGATGGAACGATCATTCGCAGCATCGGCATACCAAGCATACCCCTGATAGGCACCCAAATACGCAATGGCGGCACTTGCACAGTTATACGTGAATATCTTTCTGGTCAACAGCAAGGGGAAGTTGTGTTCAGGATGTAAGAAGGATGGAAGATTGCTGAACTGATTCGCTTTGAGTGCATCATAGGGGAGGCTGTCATACGCCTCTGATAGAATATCGACAGCAGTACCCGGTTTCTCGATGGTTGAGCAGAATATCGCTGCTTCAGTAACGAGGAATCCGGTATTGCTCTCTTTTTTTGTATGGATCGCCTCTGTGAGTTTTTTTGCAGGATCAATTGCATTCTCTGCTGTAATCACCAGAAGCGGTTGGTCTTGTGCCCTTATTGCCAAAACCTTCTTCAGATAGCTCCCCACTTCTGGAAGGTTGCCAGCTCCCACTGAAACAAACACCACATCAGAGTACGCTACTGCCTTGATTCCCCTTTGATCATCAGTATGAAAGATGTTTTCAATAGGTATGGTCACAGGTGGGCGGGCATTTCCAAAGAACTCAATGTCAAAGGCTTTTTTGCTTTCAAGTTGATGGACTAAGGAGGCAGAAGAATCGATATAGGTGGGGGTATACCCTGCACCAGAGAGAAGGCGACCTATAAAACCCCTACCAGACTTTCCCGCTCCAATAATGGTGTAGTTCATAGGGAGCTCCTCAATGCTGCAAGTTGTTCGTACGAACCGCGTAGCGATTCATAGGTGTTTCGATAGATGGCAAACATCTCTTCGTAGTACCTGGTGTTGGTCATGGTGGGTTCATATTGGGATTCTGTCTGAACCATCTGCTTTGTTGCTTCTTCCATCGAGGCGTATAGGCCCTTTCCGACTGCTGCAATGACCGCAGCACCTAGGCTGGAGCTTTCATGGCAACGCATGTTGCTGACCTGCATTCCCAGGATATCGGCTTTTAGTTGGTTCCAAAGGTCATCGCCTGCAGCTGCTCCCGATACTCGTAGTTGGAGTGGAGCCTGCTCTTTCTTACTCATGATATCCAAGCAATCCTTCAAGCTGAAGGCAACCCCTTCAAGTACCGACCTAAGGAACTCTGCCTTGGTGTGGGAAGAGGCGAAGCCTACAAAGGAACCTCTTGCTTTTGCATTCCAGATAGGTGCACGTTCGCCATTGATGTACGGAAGGTAGATCAGTGAGGTTGGTTTCGATGCTTGTTTGAGGTTTCTTTCTACATAGTTTCTGATCGACTCTGATTCTCCCTTGTCGCCAAATGTATTGAGGAACCATTGGAATGAGCCCCCGCCGGCAGAGGTAGCTCCATACCAGATATCCCATCCAGGTACGACTGAAGGATATCTTCCCAAGCGGGTGTCATAGGCTTGGTGGCCCTTTGTACTGGTTAGCCAACCGATATGATCACTGGTTCCCGTAATATTGAAAGCATAGGTATCATCTATAATACCGGTTCCTATCAAGGAAGCATGGAAGTCTCCACAACCCGTTACTACCGTACAGCCATAGGGGAGTCCCGTTTGCTCTGAAACTTCTTTACTGACAGTACCCAAGATGCTGGTGGCTTCTTCTGCCTTGGGAAGTCTCTCTTCAATATCTTCAATACCGAGAATCGTCTTTTTTATGGTTGTATGTATTGTCTTTGTCTTGGGATTCATCAAGCCCCGAAGGCTGAGGATATCAGTCTTGCACTCCCCTGTAAGCTTGAGGGCAATGTAGTCCTTAGGTTGCATCATGGTGAAGGGCTGAGAGAAGAGTTCCTTTTTATGTTTTTTGAGCCAGAGCAGGCGAGGGATTGGCCAAGCAGTTCCCTTGGGAAGGTGCATTCCAAGTAATTGATCAAGCTCTTTTGCAGGATAGGCTTCATCAAGCCATTGGGCTTCCTCTTCTGAGCGTCCATCTTGCCAGCTGATGGCACTCATCAGACTCTGATGCTTGTCATCGAGTAGGATGTGTGTGCCAATTTGCCCACTCAACCCAATGGTGGTAATTGAAGAAGCTTTGATAGGTGTCTTGGCCAGTAGTTCCCTGATACCTTCGACACAACTTTCCCACCACGCACGTGGTTGGTATTCTCGTAAAGCCAATGAAGAATCACTAGCGGATAGGTTCGTGCTTTTTCTGACTAATGTTACCAGTGTCCCCTGTGTGTCGAATAAAGCGAGCTTGGAGGATGAGGATCCTACATCAATGGTGAGTATATATTGCATGGTTTATTTATCCTTTGACAGCACCAGCTGTGAGCCCTTGGATGATATATTTTTGCAGGAACAGCGAGATGACGATCACAGGTATAGTCACTACTACCGAGCCTGCCATCAGGCCTCCCCAGTTGATATCTGTGTACGAGATGAATCCATAAATGGCAACGGGAAGGGTTTTTGTGGTCCTTCCGCTGAGGATAATACCGAACATGAAGTTGTTCCATGAAAACACAAAGGAAAGGATTGCAGCTGTTACGATACCAGGTGCAGAGATGGGAAGAATAATTTTCAAAAAGCTGTTAAAACGGCTACTTCCATCCACTGCTGCCGATTCTTCAAGTTCCTTCGGTAGTGACTCGAAGAAGGGTACCATGATCCAGATTATGAAGGGTAGAGATACAACCATATGGGCAAGGATGAGCCCGAAGTGGGTGTCAATTATGCCAATGAAAGTAAAGATAGCAAACCAAGGAACAAGGAACGTTATGGCAGGTATCATGCGTACTACCAGGAGAAACAATGAGGTTTTCTTCATTCCGAAACGTGCAATGCCATAGGAAGCTGGCAAAGCGAGGACTAACGAGAAGGCTGTGGAAATGAGTGCTATGATAAAACTATTGAATATCGGTCTGATGAAGCTGTAATTGGAAAAGAGTTCCTTATAGTTCCGGGTGGTTGCATCAAACTTGAGTAGATATTTCATGTTTAGCATCTGAGATTGCAACTTAAAAGAAGAGAGAACCATCCAGAGAAAAGGAAAAATCACGCAGAAAAGGATGGCATAGACCAAGGCGTAGTATCCGACTGTTTGTATTATTTTGTTTTTCTTGATGCTCATATATATATCCCCATTTCCTAGAAGTCGATCCTGACACGGTCTCTCAATTTCCCAACAGCTAGGCTGAGTAAGAGTACCAGTAGGAAGAATACCACCAGCATGGCTGAGGCATAGCCAAGGTCAAAGTATTGGAAGGCATTTATGAACGCCAAGACATTTAGTGTTTCAGTGGAGAAGGTGGGCCCACCTTGTGTCGTAGCATAGATAATATCGAAGGTTTTAAGGACATCAATGAGCCTGAGTAGACTTGCCACTACTATGGTAGGACCAAGCATAGGGATAGTTATTTTAGCTACTATCTGCCAGGATTTTGCACCATCGATTCTAGCCGATTCGATGGGTTCAAGGGGAAGAGCTGCCAATCCTGCCATAACAATGAGGGAGATCATAGGGGTCCATTGCCAGATGTCGATGATAGCAATGGAGATGAGTGCTGTATCGGGAGAACCCAGCCAAACTGGGAGATTTTGTACTCCCAAGTATCCGAGGAGGGTATTGGCTACACCGAAGGTAGGTTCATACATAAGCATCCACACCAAACCGATGGATACAGGGGTTGCAACCATAGGCAGGAGAAAGAGGGTTTTTACGAGAGGTTTTCCGAAGAAATCACGGTTTAGGATAAGTGCAATGGAGGTACCCAGCACTACTTCAAAGAAAAGGGCGATTGCAGAAAATATCAAGGTACGTACAACAGCATGTAAAAAGCGACTTTCTCTAAACATAGCGGTATAGTTGTCAAAAACAATAATTTTGGGAGTTCCAGCCATGGACCATTTGGTAAAACTAAGAACAAACGTAAACAGTACAGGTAAGATTACCATTAGGGATACAAAGACGAAGGCAGGAAATACAAAGAAGTATTTTGTAGCTCGCTCATTTTTCTGTAATAGCATGGATACCACCTTGTAGGGGAAATTATTGGGAAGGAGGGGCCGCTAGCCCCTCCTTCCCGACTGGCTTATTTCTTGTAGTCTTCATCAAGGATTTTCTGGAAATCCATGTTTGCTTTATCTGCGATGGCTTTCAGTTCTGAATCAGAAACACCTTGGATCGCAGCTTGAATCACTGTTCCAATCACATCTCTTGACTTACCGACTTGGATGGTGACAGGTCTCTCAATAGAGTACTTGGCACCCATAGAATCCTTCACTGCTTGAACAAGAGAAGGTGGAAGGTTTTCGGTGGCAGCTGGATTATTCCATGCTGATTGTCTTGCTCCGAACTGACCAGCCTGCATGGCCAACAAAGCCATTTCTTTACTGGTTGCCCATTTGATGAACTCCCAAGCCGCATCTTTCTTTGTAGAGAAGGTGGGGATCATCAACGCCCAAGGGGCAACGTTACACACGGAGAGTCCAGCAGGTCCGTCAGGAACTACCGCAAATTCCACTTTGTCCCATACGGCTGATTTTGTTTTATCGACCGCTCTGCCATACTGGCTGTCATTGTCTATACGCATAGCGACCAGGCCTTCCGTAAAGATATTGGACGTTTCACCCCAGTTCATGTTCAAGACTCCAGGAGGACCATACTTACGTAGGATCTCTCCGTAGTAGCGGAAAGCTTCCAATGCTTTGGGGGTGTTGATGGTAGCTGTCTTGTAGTCAGACGACTGGTAATCTGCACCGTATCCTCTGAGGAAGGTGACAAACTGGGTAACAGCAGCATTTCCTGCTCCACGTTCAACAAATCCATAAAATTTGTTGGCCGGGTCATGCAGTTTTGCAGCTAGAGCTTCCATTTCAGCGAAGGTCTTGGGTGGCTTGAGGCCTTTTGCTGCAAAAATGTCTGCTCGGTAGTAAAGTACAGGTCGTTCAGTGAACAAGGGTATGCTGTGGGTTTCCCCATTGGTTCGGCTTCCAGCGATGGCACCAGGCATATAGTCGTTGATGTCATATTCTGGAGAAGCCGCAATGAGTGAGTCAAGATTGGTGCTCCAGTTGTTATTTGCGAACATCAGCATCTCTTGCGGGGGACTGGTAGTGTAGATGTCAAAGTCTTTGCTGCGAGAGGTAAGCTCTACAGTGGCTTTGTTTCTCAATACATCTTCGGGGTAAGCTTCCAATTCGACCTTAATGCCTGTTTTAGCAGTGAACTCAGGAAGTTTTGTTTTGATGAAGTCTGTCCAAGGGATGCTTCCAGCAAGAACCCTGATGGTGACATCGGTTTTTTGCGTGGGTTGTTCAGCAGTTCCTGTTGCAAAGACTAGAGATCCTGTAATGAATAGGACCAAAAAGAACAAGATCAGGGATTTTTTCATAGTCAACTCCTTTTTGTTGTAACTCCATTATATATACCATTAAAAAATTATGTCAACAAAAAATTTTAATAATTGTAATACATAGCCGATTGTGATAATATTGTGACAGGGCTTCATGCTCAAAAGAGGTGTTATGGATAGTCTTCTGTTCCTATTAGAATCCAGGTTGGATACTTTGCCAGAGTCAGAACTGAAAGTTGCTAAATATATTTTGAAAGAAAAGAAGGATGTAATTCACCAGAAGGTTGCTGACATTGCAAAGGCTACAGGGTCAAGCACTTCTGCAGTAATAAGACTCTGTAAGACCTTAGGAATTCCCGGCTTTCATGAAATGAAGATTATGTTGGCCAGAGATGTCTTTATGGGGAATGATCCGAACGGTACCGTAGAGAAAGATATCCTGCGTATTCAGGATAGTGCTGCTCTTTCTATTGTTTCCCTTATTAGTTCCAGTAGTATTGAGAGCATCAAAGATTTGCAAAAGATGATTTCAATGGAAGAACTAAGCCAGACAGCACAAATTCTTGAGAAGGCGCCTTTCATCCACGTCTTTGGTATTGGATTATCCAATAGCATTGCATTTGACTTTGCACATAAAATGCAACGATTGGGATTGTTGTGTGGGTATTACCAAGAGACTCAGATGCAAATGATCAGTGCAAGCAATATGAAGCCAGGTATGGTAGGGATGGTAATTTCCCATTCTGGCAACTCACAGCAAATGGTGAGAATGACTAGGGCAATGAAGGACCATGGAGTATCAATAATCACTATAACTGGAAACCGCTTAGGCGATATCGCCCTGCTCAGTGATGTTGTCTTGCTCGCACCGCTATCTGAGCCATTGAAGCGCCAAGGGGCAAGCTCATCACGTATTTCCCAACTTGTCCTCATAGATATGCTCTTTTCTCTGATCATTAAAAGCAATCCTGAGGAGTATGGCCAGATCATCAAGAAGACCTATGAGGCTTATGAGTAAGGGGTAGTTTTGGCTATCTCTTGAAAAAGAAGCAGGGGAGCATAAGGCCCTCTGGCAAACCTGACAATACAGAAGGGGTTTTGCCATAAATCCGTTCGTGACGGTACTAGGTAAGAAATCCATAAATTGTTCAAAAGAGGAATTTTGGGTGTTCTGAAAGGGTATATGGAAATCAGATACCAGGTAGGATATCCACATGACAAGACGGCTAGAGAACTCTTGATGGGGGGATGATTGCATGGTGAAGGCCGACAGTTTTACAATGAGCACATTCAGGAAATGCATAGCCAGATTTTTGTGGTGTTCACATACGCTGTGGAAGTTGCTTTCAAGGAATAGGCTCCTTCCACTATTTTTGCTACGAAAGTAGCCAGAGAGAGGCCCGTCCCCTTTGAAATCGCGGTCAATCCGTTCTACAGCGATCAGAACATGGCTAGGCTCAGGAAATCCATCGCACAGATGGAAGCGACCGGCGGTACCATCCATGAGGTGGATGTACATGATTAAGGCATGGTCTGACGATGCTTGGCAGGATTTTGAGTACTGGACACTGCAAGACCGGTAAACCGGAGCGGTTGACCGGGGATCTGTCCTCATATTGGAGCAGAAGGATCGATGATTGCAACCGGCTTGTCTACCGTATTGATGGGGATGTCATTGGAAATCAAGAGAATCCGGATAGTGGTCTGATAACAACCCAAATCCCCTGATAGGCAGAGAAAGGCTTACATTTCCTTGCACTTCAGGCTTTGAGCATGAACTGTTCGATACTATCTGGGTTGTCCCTGTTTATCTAGACGAGAGGAAAACAACGCTCCTCAACCAGGTGCAATTGTATCTCTGCGCTGGCAACAATCATATCCATGTCCAAACCCCATATCATATCCGCAGCTCGTTCCCCTTCGTGATACACCTTGCCAAATTTGCGGAAGAACTGCTTCAGGGTTGTCTTGCCGTTTCCTTCGCGAGGGATGGTCTGATTCGGAACTCCCAGGTAGTTGCAGATTCCCTCCATATCATAGAGAAAAAGATCTTCGATCATTGCGCGTGAGGCCAGATCAATGACCTCAACATTTTTTCCCTTCAATTTTCTCCGTAAGGTGAGCCAGTCACCTTCATAGAATTTTGTGATATCAGCAAGATGGGAGTCGGTATCATAGCACAAAAAGACGGTCCATTTGGTACCAGGATGCTTTTTCTTGCAAGAGTTGTTGAACCAACCGGCAGAATGAGCTACTTGAGTGATCGTCTTCACGGAATTCATGAGAATGATCACGGAATGAGATCCACAGCTCGACTCTGAGATGACTTCGTTGACTACATCATCAAAACTGACCGTTTACGAATATTCTGGGTGCTTTCCGCTGAATTGACTGATTAGTATCTCATAGAAAGTTTGCTCCGTATCTTCTTCGAAAATGAATGCAACTCCTCTGGAATAGGTTTTCTTCATATTGGCTCAACCCTTGATGAATTGCTTGAGGATGAAGGTGGACTTGGAATCGCCCGACATCAAGTCAAACAGGTACTCTCCCACAGAGAGCCCAAGATCCTGGGATGTGCCGACTAAAGATTTTGCTTTGTTCTTGGCAATGTTCTGGAAGGAGGCCAGACCTGTCTCATCGGGGAGGCCGATATAGATCCGCTCCAATTTCAAGTATTGGACAAGATAGGGTGAATGGCTTGTGATGAGAAGGGAGATATCGCCTAGGTGCTCGTTGAGAAGTTCCAGGGTCTGCTTCAGGAGTCTCGGATGGATGCTGGTCTCCAGTTCCTCTGTGCCTATCAGATGGGTATCCGAATTGCTGGAAAACAGGATGGTCATGATCCAGAACAGACGCTTGGTCCCTGCTGACAACATGGTGATGTCCAATGGCTGGTTCATATGTTTGTTTGTCACAAAGATCTTTTGGATTTCATTTTTCCATTTGAATGGGGGAATTTCCGTATCGTTGGTTTGGAGCCCCTCTCCATTTTTCATGGAGAACATCTTGATCGATCCTTGAGGAGGATCGAATCTTGCCTTCACCACTTCCACATCGGTGATCTCAGGGAAGAGGGTTGTGATGGCTTCCTTGAACAAAGAAAACTTTTTAGGATTGGTTTCTTTGAGAGCGTTGAGCAGTCTGGGGATATCATTGGTGTAAGAGAGAGGAATGCCCGGCTCATCCAGTTCAAATGGAACATCCTGATATTGTGTATCTATATCCAGGGATGAGCATGTATTGAACGAGAGATGCTTGATGCGATCGAGCACAAGGGTGTAAGCGATGTCATCGATGGCAGACAGGGTATCGACCGCCAACTGATAATCACCAAGGGTGATGTTCCTAAAGGCGTTTGTGGATTTTGCTTTCCGGTAGTGGCCTTCATTTCGCTTCAGATACCTTGTATATTTGACACTCTCGCTTTCTCTCATCTCCAGCCATTCATCGACAATCCGTTGACCTGATGCATCATCGCGCATCCATGTGAATGAAAAACCATACCGGACATATTGGTACTCCCCCAATGAAGGTTCATGGAACTCAACCTCAAAGAAGAACGGATCATCCGCGGAGTTCGGATTCAAGGGAATCCCTTTCTTCCAAGAAGTCATCTTCTTTCGGCTCTTTTCCCCGGCACTCAAGAATGTCAATGCAAAGTCAATCCCCTGGAGAAAATTGGATTTACCATAATTATTCGGTGAAACCAGCGCGGTTATGCGATCGACCTCGATTCTTGTCTGTTTCAGATTCTTGAATCCACCTATGGATATACTTTTTATTTTCATTCTACAATCTCACCTTTTACTATCGTTTTCAACATTTAAATGTATTATAGTGCCAAAAAATGATAAAATCAAACAATTTTTCAAACAAACTATAGCAAATAGTTGTACTTGATTTTATCGGTGGGAATGATTTTATAGGATTGGATGAAACTATCTTTTAGGTTCGGGGCAGGGTGGGTGTTGGGAAATCACATGGATCAAGGACCATGCTGCACCCTCTAAAACACATGCTCATCAGTAAGGAACTGATACAACCCAATATGCTGAACTCCCTCTATGATGTCTTGGAAGTGTGGATCCATCGTCACCACAAACTTTGGGTAGGAGTCACGGATTGCGAGCAGTGGTGCAAACTCTCTTTGCACTGTCTTTTCACTTTCAAGCTTGAATGCAACCTGTACATACAGTTTCCTCGGAGGTTGCTCTGCAATAAAATCAACCTCTTGGGTGCCCAGCTTTCCGATGTATACTGTGTATCCTCGCCTGACCAGCTCATTGTAGACGATGTTCTCCAATATGCCAGAGATGTGCCTATCCCTATACCCAAAGACAGCATGTTGGAGACCGGTGTCCGCCAGATAGTACTTTTCTTGTGTCTTCAGCAGTTCTTTTCCCTGTATATCATAGCGTTGGACTTTGGTAATCAGAAAAGAGCTTGCCAATGCGTCAAGATAGGTATAGACCGTGTTCACATCGACAGATCTCGCTTGGCTCTTGAAATAATCTGCAATGCGTTTTGCAGAAATAGTGCTTCCAACTGAATCAGCGATGAAGTTCAAAATCCTGCGCAACAACTCGACATCCCGTATCTTGTACCGCTGGACAACATCACGCAGGACGATTGAATCGAAGATGTCGTTGATGATCATGTAGGTTGCCTTCTCATCGTAATCAGTGGTGAGATGGACAGCGGGAAAACCTCCTCGTCTGATATACAACCAAAGCAGATCTTGTTGTGTTTCCTCCAGGTTGGATCTGAATGTCACCATCTCGGTAAAGGACAATACCTGCATCTGGATATGAATGAAACGACCAGTAAGCAAGGTGGAGAGCTCTGATGAGAGCAACTGTGAGTTCGAACCAGTAATATAGATATCAACCTGAAAGTCGAGGAACAGCGAGTTAACAGCTTCTTCCCAATCCTTAACGATTTGTATCTCGTCAAAAAACACATACACAGGGCTCTCCATGGTTTTTACAAGGTCTGAAACGTATTCGTATAAAGCGATCGAAGAACGCAAGTTGTAGTACTTCATACTTTCAAAATTGATGGAGATAATCTGTTTTTTCTGTACACCTTCATCAACCATCAGCTGTTGAATCAGCAGCATCATGGTCGATTTCCCACATCGACGGATCCCTGTAATAATTTTTATGAATGGTTTTCTGATAAATGGTTTGATCTTCTCATAGTAAAGTGGTCGATTGAACATGGTTGAGTACCTCTCATTTGGGATTATATCCTGTAAAACTACCTAAGTAAAGAAAGTATTTATGGGTATACCCCATAAAACTTATGAAAAGTGATAAGTATTTAGGGGTATACCCTAAAAAAGGTTTACTCTGGTTCTCTTTATCGTTACTAAGGTTCAGCTGTTCCACCAAATACAATGAGTCCGAAAGGCTATTTGTCCTCATCTTCCCAATCAGGGAAATCTTTCCAAATTTCATCTTCATCCATCACTATTCCATTTAGAAGATGCTCTGATAAACCTGGCAATACAGAAGGGGTATGCCAACCACCTCCTGATAGACAGTACCTTGGCTGAGGCGATGCTGGCCCTTTGAAGCTACACTTCACCTGCCTAATGATGAAGAAGGAACTGTCATTTCTTGTTAGCAGGAAACAAAGTACATCCCAAATGGTACCATCAAGCTTTGCATACATGGACATACGTGGTTGTACGCATACATCTGGGATGCCTTTGCCCCCTTTGCCTATTTTGTGCTAGAGTGCTCCAGATGAACACACCTCTTGAAGTCTTGCATCGTGTCTTTGGATATGAAACCTTTTACCCTCTGCAGGAAAAGGTTATCACCCATATACTGGATGGGCAGGATGCCCTTGCCCTGATGCCTACCGGAGGCGGTAAGTCCCTATGCTTCCAGGTACCAGCACTCTGCAAGGATGGACTGACGCTTGTGATAAGCCCCCTTGTTGCGTTACAACGTGACCAAGTGGAAGCGCTCAAGGCCAATGGTGTGGCGGCAGAGCTCCTCAACAGTACCCAATCAGAGGATGAAGCAGAAGAGGTTCTTAGTGATATTGCAAGGGGCAAGCTCAAGCTGCTCTATATCAGTCCGGAGAAACTCTTGGGATCTTCCACAGCCAACAGCCTCTCAACGTGGAATATCAATCTTATCGCCGTGGATGAGGCACACTGCATCTCTTTCTGGGGTCATGATTTTCGTCCTGAATACACACAGCTTGGCCGCTTACGGCTCATACTCCCCGGTGTTCCTCTCTTGGCCTTGACGGCAACTGCAGACCCTGCCATCCAGCGGGATATCCTAAAACAACTATCCATTGATGAGGCTTCACTCTTTCAGTCCAGCTTCGACCGTCCCAATCTCCACCTATCGGTCTTGCCCGGACAGAAGCGGTTTGAAAAATTGCGGCTTTTCCTGAAGAGTCACCCCAACCAAGCAGGGATTATATATTGCCTTTCCCGCGCTGCTACCGAAGAGTTGGCTGAAAAACTCAACCGATTGGGGTACAAGGCTGATGCGTATCATGCTGGTATGAGCACCGATGATCGTCATTGTGCCCAAGACGCATTCCTTAAGGATGAGACGCTCATCATATGTGCCACTGTAGCCTTTGGGATGGGAATCGACAAATCAAACGTCCGCTGGGTCGTCCACTGGAACCTGCCCAAAAACCTTGAAGGTTTCTATCAGGAGATCGGAAGGGCGGGTCGGGACGGGCTTCCTGCAGACACCCTCCTCTTTTACAGCTACGCCGATGTCGCCCAACAACGCAGGTTTCTCGATAGTGCCAGCTCTGAGCGCCGAGAGTTGCTTGAGGCGAAATTGGATAGGATGAAACAATACGCAGAAGCTCTGATCTGCCGCAGGCGTATCCTCCTATCCTACTTTGGGGAGACACTTGTTGAAAACTGCGGGCACTGTGATGTGTGTGAGCATCCACCTGTGACATTTGAAGGAACCATTGTTGCCCAAAAGCTTCTTTCGGCGATCTATCGCACCAAAGGGTGCTCAACCTTGCGCCACTGTGCCCTGATCCTCCGGGGAAGCCATGCCCAGGAGATTACAGAGATGCGATGGCACGAGCTAAAGACCTTTGGTGTCGGGCGAGATCTCAGCTATGAGGAATGGATCGAATATGGCTCGCAGCTCATCAACGCAGGGTATGTCTCTGTTGCGTATGACCGAGGGATGACATTGCAACTGACTGCCTTGTCCATGGCTGTGCTCAAAGGCGAAAGGTCAGTTGCCTTGGTCAAGTTCCGATCCTTGGAGGAACGGAAAATCGAAGCAACTCGACAGAAAACAAATCCGGCCAACGATGGTGATCCTGATCTTGTCGAGATTCTTAAAGGTGTCCGAAAGAAGCTAGCCGACGAGCATGGATTTCCTGCCTATATCATTTTTAGCGACAAGACCCTTCATGATATGGCTTCAAAGGTTCCAAAGGACTTCACACAACTCCTACAGGTTCACGGGGTGGGTGAGGTCAAGGCCAGTTCCTATGGACCCATATTTCTCAAAGCGATTCATCAGTGGGAAGGACAAGCGCAATAAACGGGGTGTGCCCAAAGCGAACATGGAAGAGAGTGAAGTCATCAGGCTTCCTCATCTCAATGGAGTTATGGCTATCAGGCAAAGAAGGCTGATCATGTGGTATAGAAGCCAAGTTCTTTTGTATCATGACGAGATCCACAATACCATTTGCCCCATACTATGCTAGCCTCTGTATAGGGGAGGATCGGCTATGCAAGTGGAGTGTACCAAGAAGCTTTTGGACTACATCGGGGTAGAGGCTGGAGCTGCCGATGAAAGCATTGACCCTGTCTCCCGATGGAGCGCCAACCTCATACAGATCAATCGCCGCCGTACCATAGTGGTTGCTCATGATTCTTCTAGGTACGGCTTTGTGCTGTATGGCATCAAGGCCAAGGATATCCGTAATCTTGGTGACTTGCTGATCGATGGCATACGCACCTGTCTGGAGCTTGAATGTATTGATCCTGACCTTATCGACCGGTATCTCGCCGACTGTGGGACTCCTGTTGTTTTTACCAAAAGTGCAGGGCGCACCTTTGTCTCAAGGTTGAATCAGCTATGCGCGCGTGTGACACACTTTGCAGAAGACCTTACAGTCGAGCATCTTTTTCAGAAGCAGGTGTTGGCCATTATTAATCATGACTACATCAGAGTGAAAAATGATCCGGAAAAGAAGTATTTTGTTGTACACGAGAAATTGGGAGAGGATCTCTCAAGCCTCTATGGGGCTTCCCCCTATCATTGTCGAGCTGCTGAGTTTGAGGTGGAACTCGAACTGGAAAGCCCTTGCACTAGGCGTATCATCGTCCCTTTGAACTATACCTTCCGGCAGTTCCACCATGTTCTACAGACTCTTTTTTGTTGGAGAGAGTATCATTTGCATGATTTTTGGATAGAGCGTCATCCCAACGGCAGACTAAAACATACATTGGTCGGGTCTCAGCGTGAATTTGACCTTGAAGAGGAGTCTACACGGGAGGATACTTCTGTATCTCTCTCTGAGATATTCCCCAAGTATGAGCATATCATCTACAACTATGACTTTGGCGATGATTGGATACACCACATCCGCCTTGTGAGCCTCATCGACAATCATGACACGAACCATGCAGTATGTCTTGCCTGGGAGGGGGAGGCCCCTCCTGAGGATGTCGGGGGACCTGGGGGGTACTCCCGGTTGCTCCAAATTCTCTCAGATCCTACAGATCCCGATCATGCTGCTATGAAGAAGTGGTATGATTCAAAGCTTTGCAGGCCTTTTGACTTGGATAGCATCAACCGCCAATTACGGGGGTGTGCTAGAAGATGTGACAGTATGTGGTAGGACAAAACCGATCCTCCACTCGTGGTGACCGGGGAGACATAGGTATTTGTAGTGAAACGTATGGATATGCTCCCTTTCCTTTCGCTTCGTTGGGGAACCAAAGGGAGCATGTAAGGTAATCAGATTGACGACAACAAGGCCCTAACCTGTTCAAAGACATCCCGACGGATCATCTCTATCTCCTGATCATCGCTAAAGTCCATAAAGTTCGCCACATCAACTGGACCAGCATGATCAACCGATGCAAACTTCCCTGACAATTTCTCTCTCATCTCACACACTATAGGCAACTTTGCATAAGATCAAATTCAGTCTCATTTTTTTATACCATAATCGAGAAAGATTTTATGGCTTATGCTAAACTATATGACACTATATTTGATAATATAGAGAATAAACCTACGATAAACACAAAAGTAGACCTATAAACCACACCGTTCTCAGGACCCAGTTTTCAGGTGCAGAGTTTCAGTCTTGAATGTCTTCAAGTCAACCGACGAAGGCACTTTTACCTTCAGATCCTTATAGAATTCCTTCACCTGCTTGTTCGGGACTTCAACAATAACCGTCCCATCCTTCTTCTTCGTGCACATGAGTGACTGGGTCTTCCCGATGAGCTTGCATGTGGAGATTCCGGGTCCTGTGAGTGTTTTCCTCAGCTGCAGCAAGGCTATGGTCGATATGATATCAGAGAGAATCTTCCCTCGGACTGTAAGGTCTGACCATTTCGACAGTGGTAAGAGGTTCAGATATTCCTTGCTGGTCTTGAATACCGTCTCAATGCGTGTCCTTCCGAAGTAATCATCCAATTTTTCATCAGGTTCCTTCATCTCGGTGGAAAGGAGGATGAAGAAGCCGAAGCGCACCGAGTACCAGTTCTTCTCTTTGTCGGTCAGCTTCTGGTATTCGTCCTCATGCTTGAGGCGGTAGCCCCTACACCCTTCCAAAGCATTGTCCCTATCCACATATACATATGCATACATCTTGAACCCGAATACTTCGGTCTCGAAACGCTTGCCGAAATAGGTGTGGCCCTGACGGATGAACTCGTACTTGGCATTGCCCATCAGCTTCTTTGCCTGGTGGTATAGTGTCTTGTATGGGTAACCGTTCTTTGCGGGCATGCGCACGGTCATGGTCTTCCCCTCCTCATTCCCGCAGTGGAAGGTCTCAATTGTCTCCTTGCTGGCATACCCAGCATCAAGGACGAAGTCGTCAATGCGGATATCAAGGGTCTCGGCCACATCCTCCATTGTCGAGCGGAGGGTGCTCAAGTCCAGGACATTGCCCGGGATTATGGAATACCATACGGGAAAACCCGTCTTCTCATCCAATACGAGCACAAGCCTCGTCTGGATGGAGGTGCTCTGTATCCCATGACTGCAAAGTGCATTGAAAGGATTGTCCCTGATAGTGTTGGGCAAGGGAGTTGAATCCACATAGCATCCCTTGCCAAACAGGGGATCTTTTTTTCTCATCTGGGCGACAAAGGCCTTGAAGAAGGCAACTTTGCTTCTATCCTCACCCATCATTGAAAAGTACACTGTGTCGCTTCCAAGGGAGCCGGTGGGAATGGAACCGAAGAGATAGGAGGCGAAGGACTTGCTGATGAAGTCGTCGCAAGAGACCCTGGACCCATCCTTCAGGACAGAGTGAAGCAGATGCGAGAGGACCCGCTCATAATCCTTGTCTTGTGGAAAAGCAGTCCGCAGAACCTTCAGCAGACCTGATTTTTCACAAACCTGGAGAAAAAGGTAGGAATCACCGAAAACGGTATGGATCTGGGGCTCAGCAAAGAGATCGAGGGCCTTGACCCTAGGATCGTCCTTTCCAATACTTTCAAAGACATCGGATACAGAATCATAGGCAACAAGCCCTCTGGTAGGAGACAGGAACACCCCTCTTTTACCTGTTTCATCAAGAGTTACCACTTTTCCAAGCTTCTCCCGGATTCTATGGCGGGAGAGATGTTTTGCTGACCTATCGTATTCTGTCACCAGGATCGAAGCGCTGCCACTCCTGACGCTCCCATCCTCATTTCTCACCAGTTTCTGAACTTTTATGAAAGCCATGAGCTCTGCCTCCCCAACTGCTATTTATAGGTCTTGGTAGACCTATAAATAGTATACGACAAAGGGCTTTCTGATGCAATCAAAATCGAAAGAAAGTGCTCAGAAATGCTTGAATTAAAGATTTAGCGGATTTTAGTTAAGATATAGTTCTACTTTTGTGTTTATCGTAGGATAAAGGGGTTAGGTTCCAAGCTTATCAAGTAAGAACATTGAGGCTTATGTTAGCTGCCCTGCTTTGACAGACTTGATACCTTCTCTTGATTCACTCTGTTTTATCATAGCCATCTCATACAGGAACCTCATAAAATCCTCCTGAAGCTTGTTCGTCTCCTTACTGCTAGTGATCGATCATCAGCATCTTGTCACACAACCATTGGAAGTTGGCCATGTAATCAATATCCTCACCCCGACGGACAAAAGGATCAAAGCTGACATGCATGAACAACCTCCTGGAAAACACCATGTTCCCTCCCAAGACAATGGACGTATCGGTTATTCTCTCTTTTGAATCCTCTATCTTCCTGTACACCTCATTCTGATACGCCTGCTTCCTCTGGAACAGACTTGGATTCTCAGTATTGGCAAAACGATCATGCACCAGAGTCTTCCCCCCCCCCCTCATAGCGGTACCTCCCTGCAATGCCATGCATCCTAGGTTTACCCACATGCTCCAATACCCTGGAAGGATAGTCTCTCATCATCATCGATGGCGGCAATAAATTCAGAGCTCAGTATTGCAGGTATTGCCAACTGGCAATTCCTGATGGAAGAAGGGTAAGGGACTCTTTGGGGAAACCCAAGGCAACAAGACGGTGCTGCACCTCTTCCAGTCTTTTTGCATGGAAATGCTCGATATGCAATCTGTCCTTATATTCCTCAATCAGATGTACCGCGCAAGATCGCCTAAAAATGCTCATAGATTTTTTGTTCGATAAGGGAGAGGCACCAGGTAGGGCCAAGCATAGGTTACGTACCCTACAGTGGGTGTGAATCCCGTTGAATTATTCTTAGAGAATAATAAAAATATTCTTGACATATAAAATAATACATGCGTACATGATCGTATAGATGGCTTGCTTCCATCGACAAGGAGAATTGTCTATGCAGGAATCGAATAAGGATCACGTACTCAATAATCGAGAAGTCGGGCTCAGAATCAAGGAACTGAGGAAATCTCATACTCTTAGCCAAGAGGCCTTCGCTCAAAAGCTGAATATGTCCCAGGGGCATCTGTCCAGGGTGGAGAAGGGTGCAACCATATCTGTTGCCCTATGCGATTTGATAGCTGAGAAATTCAACACCACCAAGGAGTATCTTCTCTTCGGAGTGAAAGAAAAGCCCTTGGGTATAACTTCTCCTGTTGTCCCTGTAGCAAAGAACCCCGATGCTGGATCCTTCGGTTTTTCGTTGGACCAGACTGATTCCATTGCCCAATCAAACAAGCAGGTAAAGAGGCTCCTTGAAGACTGCACGTATGAATACTCATTCGTGGTAGATGAAATAAGGGATATTGACAGTATTCTTCAAACTGATGACCAGCTCTATCCAACCACATCCTATTCCTTTGCTATCTCGGTTGCATGTTTGCCGTCTGGGTATGAGTGGGTGGCACGTGAAACGAAACGCAGTGAAGTCAACCTTGATGAGAGTAAAGACCCGTATAATGAAATTGAGCTTAGGAAGCAGAGGGAAAAATCTGGGAGAACATACACTTCCAGAAAGACGGCGAAGGATACGTGCCTGTTTGAACCATATTCTTTCAGGATGTTCTCCCCTTATGATCTTATGGATACTGAATATGGAGGACTTGGCGATATCAGCCGTTACAGGGATGCAAAGGCCCTTGCTCTCTATAACGGCCAGCAAATCCCAGAAGACTGCTACGACCCAATAGTTGATGCGCTAGCACCCGATAACAATGTGTATTCTGATGATGGTTCGATAGACAGGGATGCTGAATTTGAACGTTTCAAGAAGGTCATCCGCTCTGGTGTTGGTGGCAAATCCTTGACACCAAGTCCAGTGCGAGCTCTTGAAGGTGAATATTTCAACAGCGGCGGTGGGGTTGTCTTCAAGGGACGCCGGTATAGTTTGGGTTTCATGGGGCGTATCGGGATTACCGTTGAGCCACACGAATATGGGGAAAGTGAAGTCCAGTTCATCATCGATGACAAGCGGATCAGTGCAGCGCAATTCATCGATATGCTTAGCTCTTATGAGGGATGGCAGATGAACTTCACTATTGAATCCTGATGCAACAAAGCTTTTGAGTATTTGAGTAGAGCTGTGTATAAACGTGCCTGAGGTTATATAGGTACCAGGTAGAAGATCCACAGTATCCACAACCTTTTTAGAAGGCAGTGATCATATTCCGGTTTAAGAGAGATGGGCCGTTTCTTGAGACAGAAGGAGGCCCCATGGGTAAACTGCGCCAGTTCGGTGCTATACATGTAGCTCTCTCGGCCTGACAAAGCCTGACCAAGATGTCAGGTGCAGATGAGTATGGGATTTTATTGATTCACGGCAATAATAGAATGATGGCTTGATGCAATGTATGTGCATTGTATTGACTACATCATTTCCAAATGCTAGAATCTCACTAGGGAGAAACTCTATGGCAAGTACAACGATCAGTTTGAGAACGGATACGGAGCTAAAGGCTCAGGCCGAGGAAATCCTCGATCAGCTTGGAATGACACTGAATGGAACCTTCACCATGCTTCTTAAACAGATTGTGAGGGAAAAGTCAGTGCCACTGAGTTTGTCTCTGGCTTCCCAGAATTCATTGTATGCAGAGTTGCTTGTTGCAGAGGATGAACGGAGAAACGGGTATGTCGGCAGAAGTGGAGATGATATACTTAAGGATATTGACTTGATCGTGGCAGAGGCTGAAACCAAATATGAAGTATGATAGTATCGTCTCCAAAAAAGCTGATGAAATGCTTGTCAGTCACGTACGGTTCCTTGCCCATGTGAGTATTCCTGCTGCTAAGGTATTGAGAGATGAGTTTTCTTCTGTTCTTGGTACGTTGAAGGATAATCCCTTTCAATTCCAACTGGAAGAGGATCTTGGTTTACCTAGCGGAAAATACAGACGGGTTGTTTTCGCTACAAGGTACAAGGCGATCTTTTCTGTTTTTGAACATACAGTGTTTATTGATGCCATCATGTATTGTAGACGATCAATGGGAGCATGACATGCAGAAGGGTTTGCAAATATTTTTCCTGAAATGAGCAGTCTCGAAACAGTGCAATACTACAGCAATAGAACGCTTTACCTTCTTTCCTTTCGAGATGATAATGAAAGCACGAAAGAACGAAAGAACGAAAGAACGAAAGAAAGGAACCTGATCGAGAATATGGACACAGAATTCAAGGAGCCCGACAGAAGAGACGTTTGCTGTATACAAGGCTACAGCAGAACTACAGTCCGATAGGATGATGACTCCATCCCTCTGTAAGCATAAGAGATATGTATACCAAGAGACTGGTGCAGTAAAGCCTTCACATCAAAGGTGTACTTGCTCTTTGTTCATATATCATCTTCTTAGCTACTGCTTGTAGATCATCAGAAAGAGATTGCCCAGGATTTTGTTTTTATTCCCAATAGGGCTTTTGGATGTTTATTCCAAGGACTTCACATCTCTCTGTTGATTCATACCTTGGGTCATTTCAAAAGACTTCCTAGCCATTGGGGAAGGGATCATCAAAACCCTCTGAGTGCATCAAGAGCCATTAAACAAAGAGCGGGTTATATATGTTTGATGCAAAATTTTCTAAAACGGAAATCTTTTTCTTGTCATAAGCATAGCAAGACAGAATAAGGAAGAAAGATGGTATTTTGAGTCAAGTAAGAGAAATAATCCTTTCCTTGTCGGCTAAAAGGATGTAATATTGTAGATATATCTGTACTGAGAGGTATTGTGTTCTGACTTTTATAAAAAGCGAGGGAAGCCAACGTTTTATAATTAACTTTTACAATGTCCTTAAAATATGTGACTGGTAGGAAAAGCTTAAATTGGATTAAGCTCATTACCAACTTATCTCAGTTGTTAATGATTTCAATATATCATATTCAGTAGCATTTTTTTATCGGAAGGACCATTAAAAATATTATGATGATGGGTGCTTGTGCGTATATAATCACTAATAATTGGTTAGAAAGACTGCTACTCACCCAAATTTGAGAAAAAATCTAGCTTGGAGAAATATAATGGCTAAGAGTAAAATTTGTCAAGCAAATGTGTTTTTGATTAAAGAAGAGTTTACCGAGTTTTCTTCTGTAATTAGAGATAATATCGAGTCTAACTCGTTTTCACTTAAAGAAGAGCTGAAGATTGATGCAATTATATACATTGGGAAACAATCAACCAATCTTCCTTCTTGGGTTAATTTTCTAAAACAAGGTTCAAAGAATTCTATACCAGAATTGAGCAACACATCCAACCGGGCTGTGATGTTAGTACGCGAGAAAGGTCGTATGTTTGCGTTTGTTTTTGGTTATGGGCGATACATGATCAAGGATGAAGCGTATATCAATGATTTTGGGTTTAGAGTTGCCATCAATGCTGTAAATCCCACTCAATTAAAAAGTTTGGATCTCGTAAATATTGAAGAGTCGACAGTTCAGTCAAGGATTCAAGCTTCAATAAGCTCTTCGAAAGAGTCTTTTGGGATTGATATCTCAAGAGATTTAATGAGGTCTGTGACAGGAATCCCTAGAAATAAAAAATTAGCAAAAGTTATTAGCGGCCGAGATTCTGTGATCCTAAATTCAAGTTTGGATATTAATGATATTCGGAAAAAATGCAGGCTACTTTTATTTGAATACAAATCAACTAAGTATAGAGAACAATTTGATTGGATAGATAATCTAGCAGAAGAAAGAGATAAGAGTATTATTTCTGAACTTCAAACTAACCTTATTGATGACATCAAAAACAACAACATTGAAAAAATGCATCTTGCGCCCCCCGAGCCGATCGATTGGCACAACATAAATGGTGTTGATTATATCACACGATCCCAAGATGAAGAATCATACCCGACGATGGATTTTTATGATTATCATGATAAAATCACAAGTATGGATGACTTTTCAGTAGAGACCCTCAAAAAGCACAAGGTTTTTTTCCATTTTGCTGAATCAGATAAAATCATTTCTAAGTGGCGTATTTTTGATTGTCTTACTTATGAAACAGATAGGATTGATCCTGATAGTTCAAAAAAACTAAAATATGTATTTACCCTTGGGCGCTGGTACAAAATTGATACATCATTTGTACAGAACGTAACCAAATTTGTTATGGATTTACCTGCTTCTGAGGTTTCATTTATTGATTGCAATGTTCCTCACGAAGGTGAATACAACTCTGATTTATCAAAATCACAAGAAGGCTATTATTTGATGGATAAGAAAAATGTAAAGTGCAAAGATGCTCGTACAGTAATTGAGCCCTGTGATATTTTAACTGATAAATTACATTTTATTCATATCAAACAGAAAGGTAGTTCAGCAAATCTTAGTCATTTGTTTTCACAAGGGAGAATATCTTCTGAGGCTCTCATTAAAGATCCTGTATATGTGCAAAATATTAAGGCAATTGCGAAAAAAGAAGGGATGGATCTAATTTTTATTCCAGATAATGGGAAGCTAGAAGCTAATGAATGTAAGATAGTCTTTGGGATTATTGACAAATCGGAGAAGCAACTATATGAATCTTTACCTTTTTTTAGTCTTCTAAATCTAAGACAGTCTGTGGAGATGCTAAAATTAATGGGTTTTCAAGTGTTTGTTAACAAAATTAACAAAACGGTTTGATATAGATTTCTTATATATCACTGAATGTAGGGAATCTCTTCTGATCATATCAGTAATGCTTATTGCTATCAAAAGAGATATTGATTTCTCTTTAGAATATTCCCTCCAGCCCTCCTATGGCCGAAAGAAGAGAATACAAACCTACTTCTCTCGAAAGGGTAGCCCCTCATCGACCACCCCCCCCTCTGCGTACCGTAGGGCAGCAGAACCAGGGGAGGTGACTAGCCGACAGGAGCGTAGGGAAAGACCTTTCCCTCCAAACCCTGCTCCTATACCCCCAACACAAACAAATTCAGCTTCCTTGAGAACTCTTTCATAACCCCAATCACTGGAACCCACTCTTTTTTCCTTCTTTTCCTTCCCCCCCCCTTTTTTCATCTTCGTCTTCTTTTCCCCAAGCAAAGGAAAAATCTTGACACAGAGCTATAAAAGACTGATGGTTAACCCATCACAGGAACAAACCTACTCAATCTTGGAGGACACATACCCATGGTGAAGGAAACAACTCTTGAACAAAAGCTCTCCTCCTTTGTACAAGAACTCCAGGCATATCAGTACACTATGAGCTCATTGGATCATATCTGGGATGTACTGTATCCCACCCAGGATACCAAGTGGCACCACCTGAGAATTGTGAAGTATATGGAGAGCTATATGTTTGTTGACATAACCGGCAAAGCTGGTGCGCTTGAATTCCTCCTACCGGAAGAGGTCAAACCAGTATCTGGCTTTGATCGTTGCCAACTCAACCTATGGACAGAACTCATTGCCTCCTCCCTCTCTTGGTTGAAGCAACTTCGCAAGGACTGGATAGCAAGCAGCAAACGCATACAGCTTGAATACCCCCTGGAGCTACGCCAGGGAGAAGTACACCATGCACTCATCCGCTCCTCCTTCCCCGACTACTATCGTCTTGACGATGCAATCGGGCAAGACAAGGCGAAAAAGCTCATCTCTCTCATCGAAAACGTACGTCTGTGGACAAGTGAACATACAGAACCGACTTCCTTTACAGCAAACGAGTACTTCGCCTATTGCAAGATCGCCTACATCGCAGCACGAAGGGATGATGAAGTGGTGGATGAGAACCTCTCGGGAAGGGAACTCTACCAAATGTTTGCTGATGGCCGTGATGACGGGTTGCTCAAGATCGATGGTGATTCAGCTGAAGAGTTCTCTCAGTGGATTGATGGAACTCACCCTTTGCGTGATAGCGGAGGCCATCCCTGGGAGATCAAGCGTGGAGGAAATACCACGCACATCAACCTTGCTGTATACAGACCCCACTATAGCAAAAAAGAACGGTATGTCATCGAGCTTTGTGGGGAATCCATAGGGAGGATGGCTGAAACCCTACAGATGTTCCTTGCCATCCATGAAGCTGGCCTTCCCATCTCAATAGCCAATCGAGGATCTGTCAGGAAGCGTCTGCTCGCCCAAGACACCATTGGCATCATTCCTTCCCATGCATCCTACCATAGGGCCTACCAGCGTTTCAGAAAGGATCAGGATGTCTTTGAGGTGATGTACTATAAGGACCTGGGTCGCTATAAACGCAGGATTACCCCCTTTATCACCTGGGAACCCCTGCCTCTTTTGCAACTGAAGGACATTTGATCATCGAATATGTGAACTTGGATGCATGGTACCGGATGTTCAAACCAATGAAGGGCGAGCCTGAGGGCATTGTTCAAGAAGGTGATCATATGCTTTTTCATCAATGCAAGCTTAGATTCTCTAGCACTGGACACGTTGGTTTTGTTGCCTACACAGTGTTTGTGGGCTATAGAAGGTTGTACTTTCAATTCTCCTCACTTGTACTACATGAGAATTATCTGCATTGATGGGTAGGAGGTAGGATGCTCAAGCAATTCACCATAGACAATTTCAAGTCCCTCATTGACTTCAGTTTTCCTCCAGCACAGGATACAGGCTCCCTTCCACAATTTTCTTGTCTTGTGGGAACTAATGGAGCCGGTAAGTCAACGATTCTCCAAGCTTTTGAATTCATCCACCATCTTGCATCAGGGACACTTGATACCTGGGTCAAAGCCAGAGGGTGGAAACTCAGCGAGCTGACCAGTAGGTTTTCCGAGAAGAGAACCATTACCTTCAAGCTGGTTATTGCTGAAGGGGTTGTTAGGTATCAATGGACAGGATCATTCAACACGGTGACTTCCCGATGTACCACAGAGGCGATACATATCAATTCCAATCCTACTGCAGCAATGAGTATTTCAGAGGGGATACTTCGCTATAAAAATGGAAATGATAGGTTAACTGTCAGTGCAAAGGATTTTTCCTACAAGGGCTCTATCCTTTCCTTTCTGAAGAGTGACCCTGAGGCCATGCCTGAGGTTTCTGCGGTTAAGAGGTTTGTCGAAGGCTTGAAGTCATTGGAGTTGCTGAATCCCCAATTGATCAAAACCCGATCACGCGAAGCTGATGATGTCGGCTCGGGAGGAGAGAAATTGGCTGGATACTTATCCCACCTTACGAAAGACAGTTCCGAAGAATTTGTAATGGAGCTCCAAAAATTCTATCTGCAAGTGACGAAAGCAAGAGCACAATCTTTGCCCTCTGGTTTGAAGACCTATTGGGTTACAAAGGATTACAAGGCCGCACAGAAGAAATCTTTGGAAACTGAAATCCAGCACCTCAATGATGGGATACTGCGAATCTTGACAATCATAGCCCAACTGCACTCCGATCGTGACTTTATCCTGCTGGATGAGATTGAGAATGGCATCAACCCTGAGTTGATCGAGCAATTGATGAACTACCTGGTGAACTGTAAGAAGCAGATACTTGTGACCACCCACAGTCCGATGGTCCTGAACTACCTGGATGACGATGTTGCCAAGGCAGGTGTATTTCTTGTGTATATGGGTGAAGATGGCATCACTCGATGTGGCCGATATTTCATATCTTCAATCACCCAAGAAAAACTAGATCTCCTAGGTCCTGGTGAAGTGTATGTGGATACTGCGATAGAATCGGTTGCCAACGATCTTGAGAAGAAACGGATATGAAATTCGTGCTCTCAGGCGAAGGGCCCACTGACATCGGCAAGATCGACTACGTTACCCGATCATTCGATCCTGGTCCCATGACATATTTTAAAGATGCCGTCGTTCATGAAAAGACAGGCGTTTCACCGCTCAAAACTCATTCTGCTGATGGCGATGTCATCTTATGTATCCATAAGAAAGAGCTTTCTGCTCAAGGAAGATCTATGAAGGCAGTGTTTCCGGGAAAAAAATCTCCACAAGGAACTGCCTATTTCATCAAGAATTCCCGTGCATTGGGCTATAAAGCCAAAGAAATCGCCAATAAAACTGGCTCTCCGACGATTGCTGTATTATTCAAGGATGCAGATCCCACAAGATCTCACGATGATTACGAAGCTAAGTGTGCATCGATAATGATTGGTTTCAAGCAAGCTGGTTTTGATCGGGGAGTTCCCATGATTCCCCGTCAGATCATGGAAGCGTGGCTGCTCGACTCCCTCGATTGGCAGGGAAAAGCCCATCCCGATTTCGAAACTGTCACAGGCGGAAGACATTCTGAGCATCCAGACAAGGAACAGTTGGCAAATATCTTGGACGGACAGACAAGCCAGTACAACCTTGTTGATACTGTACTCGATGGGACTTTCGATCAGAGCCGTATTACCGTAGATTGGTACCAACGATTCAAGGCTAGACTTGAGGAAGTGTTGGATACTCTCTGACAGTGATGTTCCCATAGCGTTAGGATCCTATTCAAGCAGGAACAATGCCCTCTCTTACCGGTTACCTTTCTCCCCCCTTGTGCTATCCTTCACCCATCAAACCCTAGGAGTTCTTATTTGATGGATACTATTACAACAGTGAAAAAAGAGAAGCTATCCAATAAACTCATACTCGCCTTACAGATCTTTGCCCTGGGGATCCTCCTGCTTGTTGTCTATAAGAACTTTGTAGTGGTTCCAGTCTTGGATGCTATTTTTGGTATGTGTGTGCTCCTTTTACTGCTAATGACTCTCCTTGTAGTAGGCAGGACCATTACCTCCAATGAACGGATACTGCTCGTGGTAATCCTGTTTATGTTTTGGTATGCCCAGCTTGTCTCCCAACAAGGTGCGATGCTGTGGTATGGAGAAGCAGCCTATCCCCTGCTTGGTTTTGCTTTGGGCTTGTTGATCCTGCATACCACGTGGAAGATATGGATGGTAAGACTCTTCTGTTACCTGGCACTGGCTCCCTTCCTGTATGGCTTCTTCATTAAAGGGATTCGCCTTGGATCAGGATCAGACTTCTATGCCATGAATAGGAATACCATCCCCAAGCTTCTGATCATGACAAGCTTCTTCCTGATCATGGTTGAACATGAAAACGAAGATAGTGTACGTATTCACTCTTGGAAGCCTGGTAGTGGGTACTCCCTGCTTCTTCCCTTTCTGACAGTCCTTGTCTGCTTCTATTCCCGCAGTAGGGCAGGGTTGCTCATTTCAGGCGCTCTCTTCTTCATGGTTATTGTGCGTACTATCATTACGCATTCTGGTATCATTCGGACTTTTATGACAAGCCACCGTTGGGTCTTCCTCCTTGTAGTAGCTTTAATCGCCTTTGTGCTTGGCATTGGTGTGCTCTATGCGTATTCCAACTCCAGGTTGGTGGACAATGGCTTGAGTAGCAATGGGAGACGCGAGATACAGCTGGCCTGTATCAACGAGCTAACTCTGAAACGAGTCTTGATCGGATACCGACCGGAAATACTCAATGGCATAGGACTGCACAACACCTACATGAACCTGCTTGTGCACTTTGGGCTATTCTCATTGTTGTTTGTCTATTTCTATATTCGCTCACTGTACCGGTTCCTACAAACATCTTTCATGTTCACAGCTCTCTTGGTCCTGTGGGGAGTCTATTCACTGGTGGAGTCATTATCTCCCTTTGCTGTAGGGGACCTGATGTTACTGCCCCTGATCATGCTTTCATTGCAGTGGGGGAAGGATTCAAGTACCCAATTTGAGAACTTGAGAGCCAATCAACCATTTTAAAGTTTTATGAAAAGAAAAGAGGTTTTTTCTTCCGATCAGCAACAAGCTACTTGTCAGGAGTGTCTGGTTAGATTTTTCACTGTGCAGAGATTAGTTCGGTGCATTATTAAATAATATAACGATTTTTTACCTAAAAAAATCATATACAAAGATCCTTCACTCAAGTCTGGTAAGCTGAAATGCTATTTTTAGATGTCAGACTATGCCATCATAAAATTGATTTTACAACAAAGGAAGGAAAGGACAAAAATAATTCATATGACACAAGAACTATTTTTTCGATTGCATCATGATGCAATTTTAAAAAGACGGTAAATCCGTTGTACTGGTTTCTTCAATATAAACCAATTATAATAGTCTGTTTTTTGAATGTCTTAATTTATTTATATTGATATTCTGTAGTGGTATTTATTAAATATTTCTTATTTTACACAAGCAACTTTTTTTAAATTGTTATGCGGTAACAATAAATATTGAATATTAACAAATAGTGATTTTTCTATTTTTTCAATTGATACTATGTTATTATAGGATAAATTAATTATTTATCGATTTATTTTCTAAGGAGGACTTTCTAAATGAGAAAAATTTTGAGCATTTGTGCATTCTTTATCTTAGGACTTATGATTATAGGTTGTGAACTCCCCAATGTTAATAATTCTTCATCTTCGAATAGTTCTAATACCCCGAGTAACATTACAAAATATTATACAGCTGGTAGTAATACGTTTGCATTAAATCGATCAAAAACAATAAAAGCTACATCAAGTAATAGTGCATTTACAAGCTTTATTAGCACTAACTATGGGACTAATTATAGAATGGCAGACTGGAATGACCTAAAAACTCTTAGTTCAAGCCAAGTGCAAGCTCTAATGACTTCATTAGGAATGGTTTTTGATGATGCTAATATCGTAACACGAAATAATTCACATTTTTATGCTGGATCCAATCGTCATTATTATGTATCTCGCCATAATGGGAACTGCCCGAGTTATTTTCTGGATCATGATGATTTGCACTCTCATGCTATGTCACTTGGATCATGGTATGACACGTACCCCGTATTAGTTGTAAAAAACGCTGCCTCTACAGGAGTTGTGACAGGAACTGTAATTGATGCAACAACGGGGTCGGGGATAATGGGGGTAACTGTCCGATCAGGATCAGTCTCCTCTTCAACCAATAGTGTTGGTCGTTTTTCTTTAACTCTAAATACAGGAACCCATACTCTGACGTTTACCAAAACGGGGTATAATATTGAAAGCATTAATGTCACTATTAGCACTGGAGGATCAACTACTACAATACCTAGTTCCTCTATTGTTGCAAACCCGAGTATCACTGCAAGTGGTACATGGAGAATTGTACTAACCTGGGGTGAAAACCCTAGCGACTTAGACTCTCATCTAAAAACTCCGAGTAATCAACACATTTATTATTCTAATAAGACCCAAGCAGGATGTTCTGCACGATTGGATCGTGATGATACCAGTTCATATGGACCAGAAACAATTACTATTAATCCCATAGTTAGTGGAACCTACAAGTATTATGTGCATAAGTTTTCTGGTAGTGGGAACCTTTCAACTTCTAATGCAACCGTTAAGTTATATAATTCATCAGGGTTGTATCGGACATATAATGTACCTACTAGTGGATCAGGAGTATACTGGAATGTATTTGAAATTAGGGATGGATCAATTGTAACAAAAAACACATTACAATCTACTGCCCCTTGATTTGAATAGCAACCCTGTGTAAGCCGTTTTATGTAGCAACAGATTTATGCTGTTGCTACATATATGAGCATCAAACCAGATATCAGTATCAATATTTCCAATCATTCAAGTATTGTTGTGCCAGTGCTGCTTGCAAGAGGTATTATAATAATTGTCTCTATTTTTAGTCTAAGACTAAGACAATCTTTGCTCTATGACAGAATACTGTTACGCAAAGCCAATATTATTAGCTATCTTTTGCCCTAAACAACCACAAGTCTTTCAAAATAATATTTACATAGGCATTAAAGAGTGGTAGGCTACCTTAGCTATGAGAGAGGAAATGAGAAAATCCTTGCCCATACTACTCTTATATATGCAATAATGGTTTCATACTGTAGGTTCGTCCTGGTATGGAGACGGTATGCTCTAGTCTTTTTCTATCGTAATCTGGGTTGGGGTAGCTCTGCCCTAATAGTAGCTAATCAGTATAGTTGAACTGGGAAGAGACTGTTTCTTGTTTTGGTCTGTTGCATCTTAGTTTTGTTGAATTGTTGGGTTTCTGTCATGACTGCACATAGGTTTTATAGGTAGGTTTTAATGTATAAGAAAATAGTACACCAGAAGAGACTTTATATGGCTTTCCTTGTCATGCTCCTCTTTCTGTTCCAATATCTCTATGCTGACCGACTCACACCCTATCGAATTATCCAGTTCCTGATCACAGACATATCCCTTGTCTCATTCATCTTTATTTTTCATGGGTTTGAACTGAATACGCTGAAATCAAAGAATGCTGTGCTTATATCAACCGTACTGGGTTCCTTCTTAGGTGTTCTGGTTGGAATGTTCCTGATCATTCTTATCTTTGGTGCCCAGAGAGATATATATCGAAATGAGTTTATAGCAACTACTATTGCAGCTAGTTTGGCAATACCCATTCTCTCCTTGTTGTACTACAGGATGGTCCTTAACAAAATTCCCGCTATGCACTGTATCGTCATAGGTGATAAGGCAACCTATGGTAGCCTTCTTGCTGAGGTGGAGGAGTCTGCCCAGGGGAAGATTGTTATTTCTCAGTGGGTTCCTTCTGTTGCTGAGGCGCAATCTCTATTCAAAGATATTGGCCATCAAGTCATCATCATTGCAAACCTCAAGTTATTCAGAGAATTATCTGTAGATGTGTACCAGTTGGAAAAGAAAGGCACCCAGAAGTTTTACATCACCGAAGTTGTTGAAGACTGGCTCTACCGTATTCCCCTGACCATCGCAGAAGAGTACAAAGACTACTATGAGATATTCTTCAACCAGACACCCATCTCTCAAGAGAAGAGGATCATGGATATTGTGTTTGGCTTGGTCATGGGAATCATTACCGCTCCTTTCATTCTCTTGTTTGGAATACTCGTAGTCCTGAACTCAGGTTTTCCTGTTATTTTTAAGCAAAAACGAATTGGGCTGTATGAACAGTCTTTTATGTTTTACAAGATTAGAAGCTTGAAGGATGATAAGCAGTTGGAGAACTCTGCCAATCCCAATGGTACTATTACCCAACGTATTACCTTGGTTGGAAAAATCTTAAGAAAAACGCGAGTTGACGAGTTTCCTCAATTTTTCAATATTCTCAATGGTACAATGTCAGTAGTTGGTCCCCGTCCTGAGATGGGAATCTACCATGATAAGTGGAAAGAGGCGATTCCTTTCTATGGATTCCGTAACATGGTTCGCCCTGGTCTTACCGGTTGGGCACAGATAAACTACGGGCACACCACTACCTTGGAAGAGTATATCAGAAAGACAGAGTACGACCTGTACTATGTAAAGAACAAATCATTGTCGTTTGACATCCAGATTGTAATGAAGACGTTTGAAACCTTCTTGGGGATGAAGGGTGGAAGATGATTACTTCACACTCTCTTTTCTGTGTAATAGGGTAATAGCGTGCATATACTGGTTGAATCACAGTTCTTTTATCCCGAACAGATGCGGATCAACGATATATGTGTTGCTTTAGCTAAGAGAGGGCACACGGTAACTGTTGTTACCAGTATTCCAAACTATCCCAAAGGCAAGTTCTTTCCGGGGTATGGCTTCTTTCGTAAAAGAAGGGAGACCTATCAAGACATTGAAATCATTCATCTCCCTGTCATACCAAGGGGGAAGGGCTTTATAGGCCTTACCCTGAACTATATTTCCTTCGTTGTTTCAGGCTGGTTCTTTGCCCACTTTACCAGAGAGAAAGCAGACGTAGTGTTCATGAACATGAGCTCCCCCATGACACAGAGTCTGGTGGGTGTCTGGTTTGCGAAGAGACGGAAAATTCCCAGTGCAATCTACATCCTTGACCTATGGCCAGAGAGTTTTGAAGTCATAACGGGTATCTCTACTCCACTTGTCATCAAGCCGATAGGGAGGATGGTAGACTCCATCTACCGTCGTACCGATAAGGTTCTGACATCATCAAGGAGTTTTATAGAGACTATTGCCGAGCGGGGTGTTGCTGCTGAGAAGCTTCTATTTTGCCCCCAATATGCAGAGGAGTTTTATCAACCAATTGAAAGAGGCTCCCTTGAACACGCATTGCTCGCTCCTGTATCAAGGCTTACCTTCACCTTTACAGGCAACATAGGGCTGGCACAGGGCTTGGATATACTTATCCGTGTCTCTCTGCTCTTGAAGGAACAGGGCATCCCTGTCCGCTTTGTCCTTGTAGGTGATGGCAGTGATAAGCATCGTTTGCTTGATCTTGTCGCGACAAACAATCTTGAAGATTGGTTTGTCTTTATTGAAAGACAGCCAGCCGAGAAAATTCCTGCTCTTCTTTCTGTCTCTGATGCAGGGCTTGTCATATTGAAGAAAAGCCCTATCTTCTCCAAGACCATCCCAGCCAAAGTGCAATCCTACCTTGCTTGTGGAGTACCCATCCTAGTTTCTGCTGATGGGGAAGTGCAGCAGGTAGTTAAGGAAGCAAAGGCTGGGTTTGCCTCTGATGCCGAAGATGCTCAGGGGCTTTTTGATGCTATAGTAGCCTTTTCCAATCTTTCTCCAGAGGAAAGATTGGAAAAAGGAAAGCAGGCCAAGCTTTACTCTGATACAATGTTCTCAAAAGAAACACTTATAGACCAATTGGAGAATGTCCTGCATTCTCTCGTGAAGGATACTACCCATGTTTAAAAACAAGACACTGCTCATTACAGGCGGAACCGGCTCCTTCGGCAATGCCGTCCTGGACCGCTTCCTCGATACTGAAATTGGCGAGATCCGCATCTTCAGCCGCGACGAGAAGAAGCAGGATGATATGCGGCACCTCTACAAGAATGACAAGATCAAGTACTACATAGGGGATGTGCGTGACTACCGTAGTATCCGTGATGCCCTCAATGGTGTCGATTATGTCTTCAGTGCAGCTGCCCTTAAGCAGGTACCATCTTGTGAGTTCTTCCCCATGGAGGCTGTCAGAACCAATGTAATTGGTACTGACAATGTCCTGACCGCCTGTATCAATGCTGGTGTCAGTAAGGTCATCTGCCTCTCCACAGACAAGGCTGCCTATCCCATCAATGCCATGGGAACGAGCAAGGCCATGATGGAGAAGGTCTTTGTCGCAAAGTCCAGGACGGTGGCAGAAGAGAAAACTCTCATCTGCGGAACACGGTACGGTAACGTGCTGTGCTCCCGAGGCTCTGTAGTTCCCCTCTTTGTCGAACAGATCAAGGCAGGCAAGAGTCTCACCATAACAGAGCCCAAGATGACCCGCTTCATCATGACCCTGGACGAGGCAGTGGATTTGGTTCTCTATGCATACGAGCATGCCCACACAGGAGACATCCTGGTGCAGAAAGCTCCAGCCAGTACCATCGGAGTACTTGCACAGGCTGTGAAAGAACTGTTTCACTCTGATGCCGAGACTAAGGTCATCGGTATCAGACATGGGGAGAAGATGTATGAGACCCTGCTTACCAACGAGGAGTGTGCAGTGGCTGTAGACCTAGGTTCTTTCTACTGCGTCCCTGCCGACAACCGTGACCTCAACTACGACAAGTACTTCAAGGACGGAAGCAACAAGCGCAATGTATTGACCGAGTTCAACTCGGACAATACTGAACTGCTCTCAGTCGAGCAGGTCAAGGCGAAGCTGCTTACCCTGCCTTACATCCAGGAAGAGATCAGGGCTTGGGAGAATCGTTAGGATGAAGATACTGGTAACCGGCTCAAATGGCTTTGTAGGAAAGAACCTCATCTCCGAACTGAAGAACAGGGGCTATGATGACTTGTATCTCTATGATGTCGATACAGACCCTTCCTTGCTGGATACCTATTGTGCAGAGTGTGAGTTCGTATATCACCTGGCAGGCGTCAACAGACCCCAGGACCCGAAGGAGTTCATGGAAGGCAACTACGGCTTCACCAGCCTCCTCCTGGACTCGCTTAAGAGACATGCCAACACTTCCCCTGTCCTCATCTCCTCCTCCATCCAGGCTGAACTGGACAATCCCTATGGCAGGAGCAAGAAGGCAGGGGAGGACCTACTGTTGTCATACAGTAAGGAGACAGGTGCTAAGGTTCATCTCTTCCGTCTTCCCAATGTCTTCGGCAAATGGTGCAGGCCCAACTACAACAGTGCTGTGGCCACCTTCTGCTACAACATAGCAAGGGACCTTCCCATTACGGTCAATGACCCCAGTGTTGTGATGAACCTTGTCTACATCGATGATGTGGTGGATTCCTTCATTAAGGCCCTAAATAATGATGTATTACAGGAGGGAGGGTACTGTAAGGTCCCGACCGTCCATACCACCAAACTTGGAACCATTGTCGAGCTTCTTCACAAATTCAAGGAAAGCCGCAAAGACCTCTCCGTCCCCAATATGGGAAATAGCTTTGAGAAGGTGCTGTACAGCACCTATCTCAGCTATCTCCCAGTAGACCAATTGAATTACCCTCTGAAAATGAACAGCAATGAAAGAGGATCCTTTACGGAAATTCTCCGTACAGAAGAGCGTGGCCAGTTTTCAGTGAACATCTCAAAGCCTGGAATTACCAAGGGCAACCACTGGCACCATACGAAGAACGAGAAGTTCCTGGTGGTGAGTGGGGAAGGGGTTATCAGATTCAGGAAGATTGGGACAAAGGAAGTCATTGAATACTCAGTCTCAGCTGAGAAACTTGAGGTTGTGGACATACCTCCAGGGTATACCCACAACATCTCAAATACTGGTTCCTCTGATATGGTAACCTTCATGTGGGCTAACGAACCCTTCAACAAGGACAAGCCTGATACTATCTATGAGGAGGTGTAAGTAATGGCCAAGATGAAAGTAATGACAATCCTCGGGACACGACCCGAGATAATACGCTTAAGTGCAGTCCTAAAGAAATGTGACCAGTACTTTGATCATATCCTTGTGCATACAGGACAGAACTGGGACTATACCCTCAACCAGGTCTTCTTTGAGGATTTGGGTCTTCGGGCTCCTGACCACTATCTAGAGAGTGTGGGCAAAGACCTGGGAGAGACCATGGGCAACATCATTGCCAAGAGCTATGATGTTCTTCAGAAAGAGAAGCCTGAAGCATTGCTTATTCTAGGGGATACCAACAGCGCCTTGTCAGCCATCAGCGCAAAGAGACTTAAGATTCCCATCTTCCACATGGAAGCAGGGAACCGCTGCTGGGACTGGAATGTCAGCGAGATGATAAACCGCAAGATAGTGGACCACATCAGTGACATCAACATGCCCTATACCGAACACTCCAGAAGATACTTGCTGTCAGAAGGTCTTGATGGCAAGACCCTCTTTGTTACAGGGTCCCCTATGAGGGAAGTGTTGGATGACCACATGGAGAAGATCCTGAGTAGTGATGTCCTTAATACATTAAAGCTTAAGAAGAACAACTACATCCTTGTTTCTGCTCACAGGGAAGAGAACATCGACAATGAAGATCACTTCATGTCGTTGATGACAGCCATCAACGACATAGCAGAGAAGTACCAGATGCCTGTCATATACAGTACCCATCCCAGAAGCAAGAAGTTCATCGACCAAAGAAACTTCAAGTTCCATCCCTTGGTGCAGAGCCTCAAGCCCTTCGGGTTCCTGGACTACAACAAGCTGCAGATGAATGCCTATTGTGTACTGTCTGACAGCGGCACCCTCAGTGAGGAGTCAGCAATGCTGGACTTTGCAGGGGTGCTGATACGGACCAGTACAGAAAGGCCAGAGGTCTTGGACAAGGGCACTGTAGTCATTGGTGGCGTTACCACCAATGACATTGAACAAGCCTTGGAAATGGCAGTGACTATGAGAGACAACAAGGAAAAGACAGAGATACCTGACGATTACCATGACACCAATGTGTCGATAAAGGTGGTCAAGCTGATACAGAGCTATACGAAGATTGTGAATGAGACAGTGTGGGGGAAATAATTCAACTGTAAAGTTGCAGTAAAAAGAGTGGAGGATGGTGCGTGATGAAAATGCTAATCGTCTATGGAGGGTTAATGAGCTATGGTGGAATGGAGACCTTCATCATGTCGTACTTACGGAACATGGATTTAACAGATTGGAAGATAGATATTGTTGAGCATGGGGAAGGCGAAGGAGTTTTTGATCAGGAGCTTGAAAGAATGGAGTGTCAAATATTCCATGTCACTCCTCGATCAGTTAGTTTAACAAGAAACATGAGAGAATTAATATAAATCATGAAAGAAGGATTGTATGACATTGTCTGGTCGCATATGGATGCTGCTAACTTTTATGCATTAAAAGCAGCCAGGAAAGCTAAAATTCCTGTAAGAATTTCCCATAGCCACAATACACAATATCTTACTCGAAACAGAATCAAAAAGACAAATCTTTCAATTATCAAGCGTTTAATTCCTAAATACGCAACACATCTTTTTGCATGTTCGAGTTTGGCTGGCAATTGGCTGTATGGGAAGAATCCCTTTACCGTTATTCCGAATGCAATTGAATTTGAAAAATTCTGTTTTAATCCGCAGCAAAGAGAAGAAACAAGAAAAGCATTGGATATTTCAGAAGGAACGTTTGTAATAGGACATATTGGGAGGTTTGATTATCAAAAGAATCATCCTTTTTTGATAAAAATATTCAAGGAGCTGGCACTAAAAAAGCAAGACTCAAAATTACTGCTCATTGGTGACGGAAGCGACTTGGGTAATATTCAATCCCAGGTTAAATCTCTTCAAATAGATCAAGAGGTGTTGTTTTTAGGGCATCGTTCTGATGTTCCTGCTTTATTATCTGCAATGGATTGTTTTGTCCTTCCTTCCTTTTTCGAAGGATTAGGAATTGTATTACTAGAGGCTCAAGCCAATGGATTGCCCTGTATCGTTTCAGATGTTATTCCTAAAGAAGTAGATATCCAAGGGGCGGTTACATTTGTAGATTTAGCTAAATCTCCTCAATATTGGGTCAAGGTGATTCTTGAAAAAAGAAATCAAAGAAATCTTTTTGATATTGCATCATATAAACAAAGTGAATATGAGATTCAACAAGCAGCTAAGAACTTGCAAACACTTTTATATACAATAATCAATAATAATGAGGCACCTCGTTGAAAGTTCTGGAAGTTAACTCTGTAGCTGGATTAGGTAGCACAGGGCGTATTGCATGCCAAATAGCTGATACTGTTGTATCCCATGGTGGAGAAGCTCTTGTTGCATATGGGCGTGATTTGTATGCTAAAGGATGCAACGTTCCAACCTATAGGATAGGTTCAGATTTTGCTGTAACTATACATGGACTTCTTTCAAGGATTACCGACAGACAAGGATTCTATTCAAAAAAAGCTACCAAGAAGTTCATTACGTTTATAGAAGAGTATAATCCCGATGTTATCCACCTTCATAATATTCATGGGTATTACTTAAATATTCCCGTTTTATTTAAGTTTCTCGCTGAACTAGATAAAACTGTAGTGTGGACTTTACATGATTGTTGGTCATTTACCGGTCATTGTGCTCATTTTGATTTTATTGGATGCCAGAAATGGAGAACAGGTTGTCATCACTGCCCTCAGAAAAAGATATATCCCAAATCTATTCTTCTTGATCAATCAAAGAGGAACTGGGAGCAAAAGAAAGCTTTATTTACTTCAATTAAAGATTTAACAATCGTAACACCTTCTCAATGGTTAGCTGATCTAGTCAAAGAATCGTTTCTTCAAAAATATCCAGTTAAAGTTATAAATAATGGAATTGATCTAACTATTTTTAAACCTACTGAATCCACATGGAAAAAAGATCATAACATTTTCAAACCTATGGTGCTTGCTTGTGCTTCACTCTGGGATTCTCGAAAAGGTTATGCAGATGTTCTTGAGGTTGCTAATCAATTGCCAGAATTTCAAGTTGTCATCGTAGGGATATCAGCTAAACAAGCAAAAAACCTTCCAAGGAATATTATAGGTATCCAAAGGACTGATAGTGTTGAGGAACTTGTAAAGATATATAGTGTTGCTGATGTTTTTATTAATCCAACATATGAAGACAATTTCCCAACGGTTAACCTAGAAGCTTTAGCATGTGGGACACCTGTAATTACATATAACACAGGAGGTAGCCCTGAGTGTATTGAAAAGTATTATGGGTATGTAGTGAATAAAGGGGATATATCTGCACTAGTCGAAAAAATTCAAGCAATTAAATATAAGATAAATTGTAATATTAACATTCCTAAGTACTCAAAAACAGATAAATTTGAAGAGTATTTTAGAATTTTTTCAACCATAGAGTTAAACTAAGAGGTCACCAATGTTTTGTTTGCCTGGTATCACTTTATGCCTTTTATTCTTTATTTATCAAAAAAAGAACAACTGGAAATTAGGAATTGTCAGTACCCTTTTTCTAGCTTATATTGGTATGTTTTTCTTAGCAATAATAGGTTATATTCTAGCAATTTCAAGGCCGGTCCTCCCAATATCAGGGTATGCCATGATTTATTTGTCTGTTGCATTCATTGTTGTTTTTTTTGGTTATTTTGAATTTGAAGATAAAAATTTTAATACAATTGTGATTGAAAACTCTTGGGTTTATGCTTTTTTAGAATACTCACTTATTTTGTGTGGTGTTTTATCTTTTATCTTTTTTACTCCTTTTGCTATTATTGCATTACAGGGCAATATTGATCATAATAGAATTGTTCATATTAATTTCTCTGCTTTAGAGTCATTTGGGCTGATTAACTCGGTTACTACTCTTTTTGCGAATTTATTTATTTATATGCTCCTTTTTGCATTTATTGATTTTTCTAAAAATAAAAAATGGGCTATTATTAGAGGATTTATTCTCTTAGTTTGCAGTCAGAGTTTTATTGTCTATATATTGGCATATGTTGGACGAGATGGTTCTGTATATTGGTTTATGTCTCTAATCTTTATTTTCTTTCTTATGAAGGATTTTATTACGGTAAGTCTAAAGAAGAAAATAATTTTGGTTTCTGTCATTCTTACAATAATAGCGTTTATCCCTTTTATGATGATTACTCTTTCTCGGTTTAGCGATGGCTCAAAATCAAATATTCTTAATGAAGAGATTATTCAAGATATGGAATATTCTTTTGGATTAGAAAGTATAGTAAATAATTCTGATAAACAGATTATTCATGGTTCAAAATCATATATTTCTAATGAAAGAATGCTTCAAGATATGAAATATTTCTTTATAGCAGAATCAATTGTAAATTATTTAGGGCAACAAATTAGTAACTTTAATGACATTTTTGTGATAAACCCTCCTAAGCGGATGGGAGGATTGAACTTTCCTGTGATTGCTAATTTCATTGAAGCGATGGGCTTAAAGATTAATGCTATTTATGACAACAAAGAAATGTATAGCTATTATTTTGAGCATGACGCCTCTCCTTGGGTTTTTTCTACTTTTATTGGATCTTTTATTGCAGATTTTGGGCGGTTAGGGACAATAATATTGCTGTTTCTTATTTCTTTAGGAACAGCAGCTAGTACATCAAAATGTCGAAACACAGGGAGGTTTTATTTATCGGATTTGATTATTTTTATTCTTCTGTATCAGATAGTATATTGGGGAGTTTTTTATTTTAGACATTATTCAATTAACTATTATATGCTTAGCATTTTTTTGTTATTCATTTTTATTAGAATAACGCACTCACATAAGCACCAGATCCAAATTGAAAAGTTATAACAACAAGAAAGCCAAGACCACGTACCTCTATGAGGACATCGCCTACTGGGATCCTGAACTCAAGCAAGGACGGCATAAGCGCAAGGGTATCGGCAAACTTGATGCCAAGGGGAATCCTGTCTATAACGAATACTATCGGGCTCGGATGAAGCAGACTCATGAGGCAAAGAAGGAAAGGGTGGTATCCAAAACAATCCTTTTGGGAGAGAACCTCATCCTTGACAAGATGATTTCCGCCACTGGATTGGAGCAGGTGCTCACCAAGACTATCGGCAAGGAAAAGGCAGATTTTTCCCTGCAGATGGTGAGGCATGCTGTCTGTGAGGGTAAGCCTGTTTGCTATGCAGAGGACTGGCTTGATGCTCGTGGATTCAACGGATCGGCTCTTTGTTCACAGCGGATAACTGACTTTTTCAGGGCTCTGGATAAGGATGTTCAGAACACTTTCTATGCGGGCTGGATTGCAAGGAAAGCTGAGAGGAAAAGCCTCATATTTGATATCAGCAGTATCAGCAGCTATGCCAAGGACAACCCATATGTGGAGTGGGGGTATAACAGGGACCATGAAAAATGCGAGCAGATCAACATAGCACTTATCAGTACCTACTATGGATTTAAGAATTGTTCTGGAGTTATAGAGCAGAAATATTCAAGAGCGGGTTGTCCACAAAATAGTCTGGAGCAGGTGCAGTAATCTGGAGTCCTTAGATCCATGGCTAGGATTGCAATTCTTCCATAACTTCACGAATCATCTCCAAATCGAGACAGGAACCGAACCTGTCCATCCTATAGAGTTTCATGCAAAGCCTCTCGAGAATGAAAGGGCTGCCGGCCAAGGCTACATACTCCTTGAGCAAGGAGTGATAAAAATCCTCATACAGGCCACAGCCCCTATCATCTTTCATGTCATTAAGCATTGGAAGCATCCATGGCATCGGAATAGTGGTCTGCAACCATTGCCGTAGCCCACCAATCAGCAAATGCCGCCTTGGTACATGCTGCGTCAATCTTGGGCAGTTCGTGGTTGGCTGCATACTGCAAGGCGATGCGGAAGGTCATCCCGATGGACCTGAGGTTGCCCGATGTCGCTTTCCAGATGTGTTCAAGTGCAAGTTCGTCTACGCAATCCTCGCGCAAACCGCACAATTTCATATGATGCTGGACATAGTCACGATACATCTGGCGGTTGATGGGAGCAATGTAGTGCCCCGGGTACATCCTCGATTTCAAAGGAGTGGCCAACGGATTGACCAGCTTGTCTACGACGCTGTCCTGCCCACTCAACAAGAGGGAGGCTATTGCCTCCCCCCTGTCTGGCGTACAGGCCAGCAGATGGAGCTGAAAAAAGACATCGTTTCGAAGTTTGTCTGCCTCATCAATAGCTATGATCACCTTCTTCCCATCCTCTGCGGATTTCATCATCTGCTGTTGGATGAGCCTTATCATGGTGGATGGGTGGTAAGCCCTATACTCGATGCCAAGAGGTTCCATTACTTGTCTGAGGAACTCCCCAAAGCCCCAGTTCCCCCCATTCAGCATCACCACTTTGTCGCCAAGACGTTCCTGTCGGTCACACACATAGCGCAGTATCGTGGACTTGCCACTTCCAGTGGGCCCAGTGAAGGCAAAGTGATAGTGGTTCTGACTTACCATCTCCACAGTTGTGGCGACTTCCCTGATGCTTGGCAGTTGGCATAGTTCCGTCGCCTTGAGGTTGTCAGAAAAGGGGTCCCTCTTGAGGCTGAAGTATTGGATGATGGGTACGTTGAGCAGCTCGGGTCTCGCCTGTTTCATCTTCCTCCCCCTTCAGGGCGCCTATGCCCGTTGTAATTGGCATGAAGATCCACAATCTTGAGCACCCCCAGGCTCTTGTCGCCAAAGAAGGCCTCAATCTCCCCGTCCTTTCTGAAGAAGCGAAGCTCCAGCTTCTTTCGTGCATACCCGATGGGCACCTGGTAATAGCGGTTGTTGAAGCTTATGGTGCGTGCAGTGGATACTATCCTGGTCTCACTGTAGCGGAAGTACCTGGGCATATGCTGCGGAGCATACCGGTATGTCTTCATATCCTGCTTGTACCGCTCCAGAGGAGTAAGGGTCTTCCCCGTATCAGGGTCCCTGAGGGCGCTGTGCGGCCTGTTGTTGTATTCGACCACATACCGTGCCCAGAGCACATTCAGATGCTCCAGCGTAAGGTCCTTGGTATCATCGAGAAGAGAGAGGAACTGCATCCTTACGGTAAGCCAGAAACGCTCTATCTTCGCCTTCCCTTGGGGATGATACGGCCGGCTATAGCAGAGGGATACCTCCAGGGCTGCACATCCGAGGACCAGCCTTTGGTCCCGAAAACACCCACCGTTGTCCACCTGTATCTTTTTGGGTAGCCCCCGGTTCTGGAAGCCTTCCCACAGGGTGTCGAGGAAGGAATCCGATGACTCGGTAGCATAGAACTTGCCCGAGACGATTACCCTGCTGGCATCATCGATGAGACAAAAAAGCTTTGCAGTTATCCTTTTCCCATTGTAATTTACTTTTGGGCCGTGCATGCAGTCGCTGTGCCAAAGATCCAGCACCCCCTCGGCTTCAAAACGGCGCATATCCTTACCTGCCTTCGGGTCGAGCTCAAGCTCGTGCTCCCTGAAGAATGCATAGATGCCGCTCATCCTGATAGTGTCAACCGGTGAGAATATGCCCTTGCCCTCGGCCTTCTTGACCAAGGCAGTAAGTGGGATGCGTGGATTCTCCAGGCGGAACTGCAACAGCTTGTCTGCCGTCTCCCCTGTAATCTTCCTTCTCTTTCCCCTGTCGCTACGGCGTTGGGGAACCAGCGATGCGATGTTCCTTGTCTTCTGATAGGTCTTGTACCATGCCCAGATGGTGGACTCGCTGATGGAAGTCTTCCTGGAGCAGGGAATGTTGTACTGCTTCTGGCTTGCTTCCCTCACGAGTCTGGTAAGCTCCCCCTTACCCATTCGCTCATCAAGCAGGGGGTGGATGATCTGGAACCGGAACAGTGCCTTTTGCTCGTTTTGTGTCATAGTGTCCTCCTGTAGTGGCACTATGAAGCTTACTTCCCAAGCAACGGCATTACGACTCTCAAACCATGGTGTAGGGAAGGATTTCTTTCTGTCGGAGGGTATGCCTCCATGCGTACATAATTCTTATGGAGTAGTATCGACTGCCTCCTTTGGTGGCTCATGTATCGGATCATCTCTTCATGGGAAGGGTTGCCGAACCCAATGGCATAGCGGAAATCCTTGTACCAGCGCTGCTGAAGCCACCAGGAGGGGCAGACTGGCACTCCGTCTTTCTTTCTCAGGACATGTCCTGTGGCTATGCGGTAGTCCAGGCAGGTGCCGATTGCCTGGGCGTCGTAGACGTGGTTGCAATGTGCGAAACTGGGGATTACCGTGATGGTCGTACCGCAAGCGGTGCACTTGAACCTCACGACAATGATGTAAACGACCACTCCGAACAGATTCTGGGAGTAGCGGACCCTGTACTGGTGAATGACCATGCAATGGCGGGCATAACACTTATGGCAGGCAACGGGTCTGATTTTTTCAATGTCCTTGACAGCATACAGAACTGCCGACTCCGGGATCTGGCAAAAAGTCCGGAGTTCTTCAGGTGCCACTTGATAAAATGTATTCCGTGATACACAATGTATGGGCATTGAATTGCATGATCGGAGGGACACAACAGCCAAGAAGGGTCTCTCCGGTCTTTTCCTTTTCTAAGGTTTTACTCCAGATTAAGTCTAATCCTGTTATGCCTATACTGCAAATCAATTATTTCATTTTATGGGATTCTATGATAAAAGAGTCTTGGACTCTATACCTACGAAAACAATACGCCCTTATGGTGTACAGAGCTACCTGGAAGCATGTCTGACCAGATTGCCCTGGAATATGTCTGTGACCATCTGGAGAAGCTTGCCGTCGGAAAGGTCGGGTTCCTTTTGGACAAGGGGGTCTATGGCGAATACAACATAGGAAAATTTACCCAAAAGGACCATAAGTTCACTATACCTGTTTCATCCCATATCAAGTGTTAGCAAGACTTTATTGATAATCACCGAGGGGATCTGCAACGCCCTGGCAACGTAAGCTTCATACCAATGCGTGGGTACACCTCACCCAGCCATTGGGTTAGAATGGCTTAGGTAATGCAAGAGTATGTATGGATTATGGGTTTAGGCTATTTCAAGCATCCCAGGCCTGTTCCAGCTGTTCGGCAGTCAGGTTCCAAGGTCGGAACTGTGACCAGTCGATGTCCTTGGCCTTAGCCTCTGAATTCATTATCACCGTTATCCTGTCCAGCAGATACTTCAGGTAAAGCGTAGGATTGATTTTGTTGAGTATCGCAGTCTGCATCACAGTCATGAGTTTGGTCCAGGCGAGGGCTCCCCGCTCGGTGGAGGCGAATAGACTGTTTTTACGTGAAATTACGAAGGTTTTGATTTCCCGTTCCTGAAAATTGTTATCGCAGGACAGCTCGCTGCTCGCCAGATAATTCTTGAGGTATTGCATCTGGTTCAGGATATAGTTGAGCGCTTTTCTCAGCTTCACTTCGCCTTGATGGATAGGAACCCGTTCCTTCGCGTACGTCTCAAGCGATGCAAGTATGGGCTCTGCCAATCTCTTCCTTTCCGCCAGGAATTCAGCTTCATCCGAATTGTCCCCGGGGCGTTTGGCCCGCAGGTTCTTTTCGATTTCATACAACTTGCCGATCAGCCCCAGGATGGTGTTGCAGGTGAGGAACCCTTCGCTTTCCGGAAGTTTCTTGTACAGTGCTTTGTAGCACGTGTAGACCCCACGCCTCGCATGAGCGAGGCAACCTGCCAGTACAATACCTTTTTCAAGAAGAGCCTCGGTATCCTGCAGGAACTGCTTGGAGGCCTCTTCCCCTTCCTCCTGTTTTATCGTTTTTGCAAGGTTTTCGTTTACTTCATTTGTGATGCTTGAGTAAGCGCCATAGGCATCGGTCTGGAGGGCAATGCCCCTGCAGTCACCGATCAGAGCCCTTGCATAATCATATCCCCTGGTGTTGTAAAAATGGAAATAGGAGGCGGGGTTGTCATTGCCCTGATAAGAAAGCGCCCAGACATAGCCGAGGGCACTCTTTTCCCGTTCGGTGTTGTGAACGCACAAAAGCGTCGTCTCATCCCCGTGGATGGCCTTCTGGCCCTTGATGTAGGAGAGGAGATCCTCCCATACGGGGGTGACCAGGTCTCCTGCAGCAAGGAAATAGGAATTAAGTAACTGGGCATCCACAATGTTGGAATTGTTTATCATGTTGATGCGCTTTGCCTGGCGGTAGATGGGGAGCCCCCAGAGGACCTTGTCTGCGACAATGGCAGCGGCAGCCCCGTTGGTCAGCTTCCCGCCCTTGACGAAATCTGGGGCCAGCTTGTTGCGCAGCGAGACAACATTGCCATCCTTGTCACTGTAGAGGTAGGTTATGGTTACTTTGTTACGGTAATACCCTTTGACAAAGTCAAACTGTTGGCGTGACTCCTTCTTGATGAATGTGAGGCTGGCCGCATATTCTGCATCTGAGACTGTCCTGAGGTCATTGTGCACCTCGTGGCGTGGAAGCGCATCGAAAGAGGACATCTTCCTTCCACAGGTGTGCACCCCAGGCTGCCGGCCCCATCTCTTCTTGCCGCTTTCAGACTTTTGAGGTTTGTCCCCAAGTATCTCAGCAATGACGGCATCGTTGGAAGACTGGGGAGGGGCATCCGCCTCGGCGATGTCAAGATCTCTGGTCCTCTCCTGGTTGGCGATTGTGTAGTCGGCAAGGTCTTTCCTGAGCTGCTTGAGTTCCTTGCTGCTCTGCTTCTCGGTCTTTGCCGCCCAGAGCATGCATTTGTCGATGGAGATGTTTTCCTTGAGGCTGTCGACAAAGGCAAGCAGCCTGTTATAGTCCTCAAGGGTTTTTGAGTGGTCATCAAGGGTCTTGGAATGGTCGGCATCAAGCTCCTTATATTTCTGTTCAAGGGCCCCATATTTGAGGGCAGACCCTTGGTACTGCTTGTTCGCAGCCTTCACCGAAAGGGTCAGGGCAGCAACCTGGGCTTCCAGCTTATCGATGCGCTTTTGTTTGTCTTCTTCGGTTTCCATCATGGGTAATGATAGCATCCCACCACTAAAAACACAATGGTTTTACAGAACAAAAACAAATATTATTCTTTTTATAGTATATAGTTAAGTTGCCTGTTCAGGACAGTTGGGCACATGCTCTGAGAGCCTTTGTACGGTACTCTCCTGGGTCTGCAGCAAGGCTTCTGACCTGTTCGAAGAGGGCCTCCCGAGAGATTTTATCATCATTCTGTTGGACCCATATGAACCTATGGGTAAGTATTTTACGAGTCAAAAGCCACCAGCCGTTTCCTTCCCAGAAGAGGAATCGAAGCTGGTTTCTGCTTTTGCTGCAGAAGACAAATACCGATCCGCTGAGTGCGGCATCTGCATTGGTGGCCACGGCACAAGCTGCAAGCATGTCGATTCCCCATCTGAAATCGGTGCTGCCAGCCCTTATGAAGAATCTCCTGGATTCCAGGGAATGGATGAATGGCTTATCTGACTGCATCAAGGGACTCCTCCAGGTTGTAGAGATACTCCACATGCCGCATTGAACATGGCAGGCTTGCAATCTTCAGCATCACCTGCATCCGGAGCTTTTCAATCAGGAGGGGAACTTCCGGCAAAAGGTCCTCATCCGTTTCTGGCCTTCCTGAAAGGACTTCGATCATGGAAAGGGTTCCACTGTCAAAGAAGCTCGACCTCTCCTCTGGTTTCTTTTTGCTTTCCTGGGCCTTGACAGCAAAGACAACCTCTGCAACCTCGGTCGCAGCTAGTGTTTTCCAGCATTCAAGCTCCTGGACCTTGATTTTGTGATGTTTGCAGAACTCGACATCAGTCATGCCTGTTTTACGGGCATTGTATTGGGTGAGGATGCTGCGTCTGTATGAAGTTAGTCTGGTTGCCATCTCTTGTCTCCTTGGATAAAAGATAAAGGATTGGCAGTTTTAGCGAAACCTACGTATTGGTATGAAGCTTACCTGGCAACCTGATTGAGGCTGAAGATACAGATTCCATCATCTACGACCTGACTGTCGTAAAGACGACCAAGTACGGCAGGATGTGGATCCATCTGTATTATGATGCAGTACAGAAGGAGCGTGATGTGGCCCAGCTGATGGAGACCCTCAACAAATGTCAGACTGAGCTGGAGGATGGGTGTCTGCTCGACAGTCATGAGTATCTATACGAACGGTATTTTGAAGTTAGGGAGACTCCTAAGCGGGGAAGGAAGGTCACACTCAAGCATGGGGCAATTGATGGCTATATCAATGGTCGCAGTGGGTATTGGGTACTCCTGTCCACCAATGAGAAGAACGGACCAAAGGCCCTCTCCCAATACCGTTCCCGAAATGATATCGAACTTCATTTTGATGATATGAAGAACCTGATGGATTGCAACCGCCTCCGTGTCCATTCAGATGATGTGATGAAGGGAAGGATATTCATCAACTTCCTAGCGTTGATCGTTGTGAACGAGCTAAAACGGTTCATAGCAGCCATCCCTGCCAAGGACAGGAAGTATTGGAACCACCAGATGATTCTGCACAAGGTAGCCACCTATTCAAGGATCCATTACAAAGGCAAGTACAAGGATGTCTACTCGATGCCTACCAGTGCCCAGAGACTCATCTTCGACTTGTTCGCCATCAAGTATGACTGGAAGGGAAAGTCGGTAAATGACGAGGGAGAGGTGGTGCCTGGTGACGAAGATAAAGAGGCCTAGTTACAAAAAATTGGGAATTTAGGGTATATGGAGTTTTTTATTTCACTGATGGTATTTACAAATAAAATGGGATTATTAGCATGATAGAAATAGATGAATCATTGATCAAGCAACATTGGGCCTCAGACAAGGTTTTGGTAAGTATTTGTTGCACAACATTCAATCATGAGAAATATCTCAGGGATGCTTTGGACGGCTTTTTAATGCAAAAAACTACCTTTGCTTTCGAAGTCATTGTTCATGATGATGCTTCAACAGATGGTACCACAGAATTGATTATCGAGTATAGAAATAAATTCCCTAGTATAGTGAAACCCCTTTTACAAACGACAAACCAGTATTCCCAAGGAAAAATGATTTTTATTGATTTTATTTTCCCAAATGTTCAAGGTGACTATTTAGCTATTTGTGAAGGTGATGACTATTGGATCGATAGGAATAAATTGCAAAAACAAATTGACTGCATGATTCAGTTTCCACAATGTAATATCAGTTTCCATCCTGCATTAGGATTACGGAATAATGGAAAAAAAACTACTCTTAGCAAGTCTTCAGATATGGTGAAAATATTTTCAGTAGAGGATGTGATCCTTGGGGGAGGCGATTTTATGCCTACAGCTTCTCTGGTCCTGACAAGAAATGTTTTTCCAAAACTTGAAAGTCTTTATGCTATTTATCCAAATCCTCCTGTATGGGATGTTGCAATCCAATTTCTTGGGGCATTGACTGAAGGAGCACTCTATATTCCAATCACTGCTTCAGTATATAGGATTTTTTCTGAAGGAAGTTGGTCAGAGAAAATGCAAAAAAATAAAGATTTTTCAATTGCTTCAACACAAGGAATGCTAAAGTTATATAGAGAACTTAATATAATGTCTCAAGGTAATTATGTGGCTAGTTTTAAAGAGATTGAGGTTTTAAACGTAAAGGCATATCTTTCAGATCCAAGATTGCCAAGGAAATTTAGAGAAGAATTGCTTGAGACTTATAGGCACTTGAAGTTAAAAAAACTGGAAATCCTTTATTTGCTATTCATTAATCGAGTAAAAAACATTATCAAAAAGAGGATAGGATATACAGCAACATGAGTGGAGAGCAAAATGATTTAAAGCAATCCATTGTTACTGGGGTGATTTGGAAATTACTTGAACGAGGGGGCGTGCAAGGAGTTCAATTTATTGTTCAGATAATTCTTGCTCGATTACTCCTTCCTTCTGATTATGGTATTCTTGCTTTAGTTGTTATTTTCATTACTATTGCGAATGTTTTTGTCCAAAGTGGATTAAGCACTTCCCTCATACAAAAACAGGTGGTGGATGAAATTGATTTCTCATCTGTTTTTTTTGTTAGCTTAGTTATAGCAGCTTTTCTTTATTTTGTTCTGTATATTACAGCTCCTGTGATTGCTGTATTTTATGAAAAGGCGTCGCTAGTCCCCGTTCTTCGAGTGCTTGCTCTTACACTTTTTCCTGGAGCATTTAACTCTATACAAAATTCTATTATTTCACGGAATATGCAATTCAGAAGGTTGTTCTATAGCAGTATAGGAGCGGGTATTTTTTCAGGGGTTGTGGGAGTTTCCATGGCTTACATGGGTTATGGGATATGGGCATTAGTTGCTCAACAATTGTGCAATTCGTTGGTCATTACAATTATCCTATGGTTTTCTGTTCCATGGCGGCCAATAATGAAGTTTTCACTGGCCAAGATTAAAATACTTTTTTCTTTCGGATGGAAACTCTTATTGTCTTCATTAATAGAAACTATATATAGAGAATTACGCAGTTTAATAATTGGGAAAATATATTCTCCAGAAATTTTGGGATACTATAATAGGGGCCAACAATTTCCTCAGTTGATAGTCAATAATATTAGTGGGTCGATTCAATCCGTAATGTTGCCAGCACTATCTACTCAGCAAGAATATGCTTACCGAGTAAAAAATATGGTTCGTCGTTCTATAGTGGTTAGTTCCTTCATAGTTTTCCCTCTAATGGTAGGTCTTGCCGTAGTTGCTGAGCCTCTTGTTATTGTACTACTTACCGATAAGTGGTTACCAACTGTTCCATTCCTTCAAATTTTATGCGCTTCTTTTGCTTTGTGGCCTATTCACACAGCAAACTTACAGGCTATCAATGCAATGGGAAGAAGTGATATCTTTCTTAAGCTTGAGATTGTAAAGAAGATTGTTGGGCTGAGTATTCTCGCTGTTTCTTTACCCTTTGGTATCTATGCATTGGCGTTAGGTGAAGTCTTGAGCGGTATTCTTTCATCTTTTATCAATGCTTATCCAAACAAGAAACTCTTAAACTATGGGTATACTGAACAGATTAGAGATGTACTACCTTCCCTTACAATCTCCCTTATCATGGGTGCAATTGCCTATTCTTTGCTATTTCTTCATCTCTCAGCGCTTGTTACTATGGTTTTACAAATTTTCATAGGTATTTTAGTGTATATTACATTAGCTACAGTATTTAAACTTGAATGCTACAGATATCTAGTTGATACATTATTGGCTCTAGCAAGAGGAATAACATCAAAAAAATAAATATGTATGTTTTAGGTTGTGGTCCTCGCTATTTGTTTCTATTCCTGTTTTTCACTTTTTTTCTACTTGGAGGCTTGCATGTCCATTCTTGTTACCCGTTCCTCTCTTCCCTCTTTTGAAGAGTTCTCCAAAGAAATTCAATCTATCTGGGATAGTCATTGGCTGACTAATAATGGAGTAAAACACCAACAACTTGAAAACTCCCTTATTTCCTACCTAGGTACTGATAATCTATCCTTGTTTACCAACGGGCATCTAGCGTTGGAGATGGTTCTAGAAGTATTGGACTTGTCCGGTGAGGTGATCACCACTCCCTTCACCTTTGCTTCTACTACCCATGCTATTGTCAGGAATGGTCTGACTCCAGTCTTTTGTGATATCAAGGAATCTGACTATACCCTTGATTCCTCTTTATTGGAGTCTCTCATTACAGAAAAGACTTCTGCCCTTGTACCTGTACATGTTTATGGTAATATCTGTGATGTCGATGCTATTCAGAAGATAGCTGACAAGTATAATCTTGCCGTTATCTATGATGCAGCCCATACATTTGGTGAGACCTACAATGGCAAGGGCGTAGGATCCTTCGGTGATGCATCCATGTTTAGCTTCCATGCTACCAAGGTATTCAACACTATAGAGGGTGGAGCCATCACCACTGGTGATGCTTCCCTAAAAGCAAAACTTGATGATGTCAAGAACTTTGGTATTAGAGGACCAGAACACGTAACTACTGTTGGTGGCAATGCCAAAATGAATGAGTTCCAAGCTGCTATGGGACTCTGTAACTTGCGCCACGTTGATGATGAGATAGCAAAGAGAAAGAAAGTATTTGATCGATACATCCACAATCTCTCTAATATCTCTGGTATTAGGCTAAATATCCCTTCCTCTTCAGTTAAGAGTAACTATGCATACTTCCCTGTTGTCTTTGATGGCTACAGGTATGATCGTGACCAAGTGTTTGAGAAGCTGAAGAAGCGTGACATCTTTGCCCGAAAATACTTCTATCCTACCATCAACAGCTTTGACTGTTATAAGGGTCAGTTCTCACCTTCTGATACCCCCATAGCATTATATATAGCCCAAAGGGTTCTGACCCTTCCTTTGTATGCAGATCTTTCCTTGGAGGACGTTGACAGAATCTGTGCTATCATTACTGCATAACTTGAGACAAGGAGACTTTTACATGAAAGGTATTATACTAGCCGGGGGAAAGGGGACCCGCCTGTTTCCCATGACTAAGGCTGTTTCTAAACAACTATTGCCCATCTATGATAAGCCTCTTATTTATTACCCCCTATCAGTATTAATGCTAGCAGGTATTCAGGAGATACTTATCATCTCCACTCCTGAAGATACTCCTGTGTACGAACGACTGCTGGGTGATGGGTTGGAGATAGGTTTGAAGATTGCTTATGCAGTGCAATCAAAGCCCAGAGGGCTTGCTGATGCCTTTATCCTTGGTGAGGATTTTATTGGAAATGATTCAGTCTGCCTTATACTTGGTGACAACGTATTCTATGGGCAGGACCTTACAAGAATCCTCAATAAGGTAAAAGAAAGAAAAGGTGGGGCGACCATATTTGGCTATCCTGTTAAGGATGCCCGCTCCTTTGGAGTGGTATCCTTTGATGAAAACCACAAGGTGATTTCCATTGAGGAGAAACCCAAGCAACCCAAGTCAAATTATGCAGTCCCTGGATTGTACTTCTATGACAACAAGGTCATTGAGATAGCCAAGAATGTGAAGCCATCAGAACGAGGGGAGATAGAGATCACCTCAGTGAATAATGCTTACTTGGAAAAGGGCGAACTTCATGTAGAGCTTCTTGGGCGTGGGATGGCCTGGCTTGATACAGGAACCCCTGATGGTATGCTGAAGGCTGCAGAGTACGTGGAAGCTGTACAGTCTCGCCAGGGCTTCTATATCTCCTGTATTGAGGAGATAGCCTGGAGACGTGGGTTCATCGATACTGTACAGCTTAGGGCAATTGGAGAGAGTTTGAAGATGACCGACTATGGTCAGTATATCCTCTCATTGATCGAAGAGCTTTCTTGATGGAGGGTAGTATGAGTCCAAATAAGTCTATAGTGGTCCTTGTTACTGGTGGTGCTGGGTTCATTGGTAGTAGCTTCATCCCTTACATGCTAGACAAGTATCCTAAATATGAAGTGGTCAATCTAGATGCCCTTACTTATGCAGGCAACCTTGAGAACCTTAAGCGAGTAGAAGACCATTCTCGTTATACCTTTGTAAAAGGGGATATACGTGATCGCTCACTTGTAGAAGCATTGTTTGAGAAGCATGGGTTTACCTATGTGATCAACTTTGCTGCAGAAAGCCATGTTGATCGGAGTATTGTCGATCCTGAGCTGTTCCTTACCACAAACATCATTGGTACTGAGGTGCTCCTTGATGTTGCTAAGAAGCACTGGAAGGTCTTTCCTGATGACAAGTACAACAAAGAGTACAGGGAAGGCGTACGGTTCCATCAGGTATCAACTGATGAAGTCTATGGAGCTTTGGGTAAGGAAGGTTTGTTTGTTGAAACGATGCCTCTTCTTCCCAACAGTCCTTATTCAGCTTCCAAGGCAAGTGCTGATCTTATAGCCAGAGCGTATCATGAGACCTATGGATTCCCAGTAACTGTTACCAGGTGCTCCAACAACTATGGTCCCTACCAGTTCCCTGAGAAGCTCATCCCCCTGATGATCAACAACTGCCTTAAAGGCAAGAACCTTCCTGTCTATGGTGATGGTATGCAGGTCCGTGACTGGCTTCATGTACTAGATCACTGTTCAGCAATTGATGCTGTACTGCATAAGGCCAAAGATGGTGAAGTATTCAATGTTGGTGGAAACAATGAAAAGGCTAACATTGAGATAGTGAAGCTTATCATCAAGACAACAGGGAAATCCGAAGAGCTTATCGCCTATGTGCAAGACCGTCCCGGTCATGACAGGCGATATGCAATAGATAACACCAAGATAACAAGTCAGTTAGGCTGGGAGCCTTCCTATTCCTTTGAAAAGGGGATGAAAGAGACCATAGGATGGTATCTTGATAACCAACAGTGGATTGAAGGTGTGGTGAGTGGGGATTATCAGGGGTATTATGAGAGGATGTATGCAGAGAAAAGCGAATAGCTTTTTAGATAATCACCTGTATGGTAAAAAGAGGGGAGAAGTATGAAGCTTGGAATCATGCAGCCATACTTTTTCCCATACATAGGATATTGGCAGCTCTTAAATGCTGTAGACACCTATGTCGTGTATGATGATGTCAACTATATCAAGGGCGGTTGGATTAATCGGAACAGGATCCTGATCAATGGCCAACCTCAATTCATTACAGTCCCGATTAAAAAAGCTAGCTCTTATTCTCTTATCAATGAGCTTGAGATTAATCGAACAACTAAGTTTCCTGACAAGCAACTGAAGACTTTGGATATGAGCTATAAGAAAGCTCCGTTTTTTGATGATGTCATGCCAATGCTTGAGGGGGTATTGAATTTTGATTCTCAGAACCTTGCCTCATTTCTATATAACTCCATAGCTGTTGTATGTGATTACTTGGGAATTCAGACTAAGCTAATCCTTTCATCTGACTTGGATAAAGACAATTCACTTAAGGGTAAGGACAAGGTATTGGAAATCTGCAAACTCTTGCATGCTGACCAGTATTACAATGCAATTGGTGGACAGGAACTGTATGATAAGGACGAGTTTCTTGCTAATGGCATTTCTTTACGATTTCTTGAGACAGGGAATACTATATACACTCAATTTGATAATGAATATATCTCTCATCTCTCCATTATTGATATGATGATGCATGTTTCAAAGGATAAAGTACAAGACAATCTCAAACAGTTTTCATTGGAATAGAGGATTAAAGGCTTAGGAGTGCATGGGTGAAAGAAATTGGTGGATACATAGAATTTGAACATTACTCTGGCTTTGAATTTTTTCAAGAAGCTATTCCCTTAAATTGTGCGAGGAACTGCCTTGCATACCTGATAGAAGCGAAAAGGATAAAGAAAATATATATCCCGATATTTCTTTGTTCATCTGTCAGGGAAACATGTGAAAAACATGCAGTTGAGATAGCGTATTATTCTATAAATTCAAATTTTAGCCCTAAGATTGATTTCTTAGTTGGTGATGATGAATATCTCTACGTAGTCAATTATTATGGCCAATTGTCTAATAATCAACTTAGTAGAATAGCCGATACCTACCAGAATGTTATTGTTGATAATGTCCAAGCGTTCTTTCAAAAGCCAATTGTAGGACTTGATATAATCTATACCTGTCGAAAATACTTTGGTGTTCCTGACGGGGCTTACCTGGCAACTGATTCCAAACTAAATAGGACATTGCCAATAGATATCTCTTATCCTCGAATGAATTTTCTTTTAGCCAGGTATGAAACCAATGCAGAGGATCATTACCAGGAATATGTGGCAAATAATGAATTATTCAAGAATGAGCCACTCAAAAGCATGTCCAAGCTAACTCACAATCTTCTGAGGGGACTTGATTATGAATCAATCAAGAAAAAAAGAGAGGCTAGTTTTAAATACCTTCACACTCACTTAGAGGAATTCAACAAGTTATCACTAACTAGTCCAGAAGGGCCTTTTGCGTATCCTTTATTAGTTGAGAATGGTGCTGAAATACGAAAGCAGCTACAAAAAAGAAAGATATATATTCCGACCTTGTGGCCTGATGTTATCGACTTCTGTGACTCGGAAAGCCTGGAAGTTTCCTATGCGAATAATATATTGCCATTGCCTTGTGATCAGAGATATGAAGAGGATGATTTGTCCATTATGGTTGATGCTGTTTTGGAACTTATGAGTGACCAATTGAGGAATGAAAATGAACATCTATGGTAAGCGTGTCATATTAAGAGCTTTTGAGTTGCGAGATATGGATATCCTTCGGGAAATGTTTAATGACCCTACAATCGAACAGATGGTTGTAGGTTGGGCTTGGCCAGTATCAGAGTTTTCCCAAGAGCAGTGGTTCCGCCAATCATCTAATAATGGTAGGGATTACCGGTTTATAATTGAGTATGAAGGCAAAGCTGTTGGAAGTGTAAATCTTACTAATATCGATTGGAAGGATAGGAAGGCCACAACAGCTATTAAGCTTCATGAATCATGTCCTAAGCAAAAGGGTATTGGTACCGATGCTGTAATGGCTCTACAACGGTATGCTTTTGAGACCTTGCAACTTCATAGGTTGGAAGGCTCTTGGCTTGAGTATAACAAAGCCTCAGAGAACCTGCATCTCAAGTGTGGATGGGTTATTGAAGGAATTCAAAGACAGGCAATTTACAAAGATGGAAAATATCATGATCTTAAAGTTGTTGGCCTGTTAAGGGAAGACTACCTTAAGATGGTAGAAAATAACAAATATTGGGAATCCTGACCAGAATGACCCAAGTAGTTCGACCGGAATAGGAATTTAGTATGGATATACGACATATAACAGTCATTGGAGCAAATGGAGCAGTGGGATCTCAGGTCTGTGGTTTGCTTGCAGCCTTCTGCGATGCAAGGGTCTTTATGATAAGCAGATCAATGGAAAAATCTATTGGGGCCATTGAACAGGCTGTAAAGTCTGTACGTGCTGACTCAATCAGGTCCTTGCTTGTTCCTATGACGCACCATAATTTGCCTGAATGTGTGCAGCAGTCCGACTGGGTCTTTGAGACCGTAGCCGAAGATCTGACGGTGAAGCTTGAAATCAACGCCCTAATAGCTAGGAACCGGAAAGTCGGGACTCTTGTCAGCACAGGAACATCAGGTCTCTCCATTGAGGAGCTAGCCTCAGTTTTTGATGAGGAGGGAAAGAGCCTGTACTTCGGTACCCATTTTTTCAATCCCCCTTACAACCTTCCTTTTATGGAGTTTACCCGTACCCGATGGAGCAGTCCTATCATCGCTGATGAATTCTATGACTATCTGCAGTCTGTAGTCTTGCGAAAGGCAATACAGACCAATGACAAGGCTGCCTTTTTGGGAAACCGCATAGGATTTTTGTTTCTCAATGAAGTTGCACAGTTTGCAGAAATTCATAAGAAACGTGGCAATGGAGGGGGTATCGACTACCTCGATGCAATTCTGGGTCCTTTTACAGGACGAAGCATGGCCCCACTGAATACAGTGGATTTTGTCGGTCTTGATATCCATATTGCAATAATGGAAAACTTGATTGAAAAAGCTCCATTGTTCTTTCCTGCTGAGCAGAAGGTACCCAACTTCATAACACATTTGGTTTCACAGGGTAGGTTGGGACGAAAAAGTGGTTCCGGATTTTTCAAGATGGAATTTCTTCCTGATGGAACCAAGCAGAAGATGGTCTATGACATTGGCTTGGACAGCTATCGCCCAATCCAGAAGTATGTACTTCCCTTTGCTGATAACATGGTTTCCTGTTTGCAGGACGGTTTGTATCAGGAAGCAATCGATGGATTACTTGCTGATATGAGTGATGAAGCATCCATCTGCCGATACTTTCTTGTAAAGTATGTGATCTGTTCCTATATCAGTGCGCTAGAGGTAGCAGAATCTGTTGATTCTGCAGATATAGCCATGGCTTATGGATTCGGTTGGGTGCCTCCAACCTCTCTCTGCTCCCTGCTTGGTGGAAGATTAGGGATTGAGAAGATCATTAGAAATGATATAAGGCTTCAAGAGAGCATAGGCTCCCTCGACCTTTCGGTTCTTGAGATTGAAAGGAAGGGTCCTCCTCTGGCCTACCGAAGATATTTCAAGGCAACCAGGTAGGGGGGGGAAAGATATGAAACAGGTATTTGTACTTGGTGGGGAACAGTCAGATTTCGAACGAAATTTCACCAAGGAGAGAAAGAATCTTGTTGCTCTGCTCAGGGAAACCCTCGAGGACTCCTTTGATGCTACTGGCATTGACTACGCAACTATTGAAACGTTGGGTAAATCAAATAGGGTCGGCGTGTTTGTTGGTAATTTCGATGGAGAGCACTACCTGAATCAAGGGCATTTTGGGGCATTTTTTACCGAAGTCTCTTCAGTGTTCAATGGCATTCCCGCTGCCCGTTATGAGGCAGCATGTGCTTCTTCTGCTATTGCTATAGATGCGGCAATGACTAAAATTCAAGTTGGTGCTCTAGATTTGGCAGTGGTAGTGGGCGCTGAACTGATGAAAACTGTGAACTCCTCTGTTTGTGGAGATTTCTTAGGTTCTGCTGCCTATCAGGCGAAAGAAGCTGCAGGAATCTCATTCCCTTTCCCTAAACTATTTGGAAGACTTGCTGATGTCTATATAGAAAGGTATGGGTTAGATGAGAACCGATACCTTAATTGTCTTGCTGAAATTTCCAATAAGAACTACTCAAACGCCAAGCATAATCCACTTGCTCAGACACGTAAGTGGTTTATGAACCTTGATCAGGCTAAACAGCGTGGAACTCCAACAAACTCTTTTGTTGGCGGTAAATTAGCTATTTCTGATTGTTCTCAAGTTACCGATGGTGCTGTAGTAGTGTTCCTAGCATCAGAGAAGTTTGCCAAATCGTACGCCAGAAATAGAAACTTGAATATGGATTCCATCCCCCGTATCCTTGGCTGGGGGCATAGGGTAGCCCCTTTGCGCTTTGATGCAAAGGTGGAGGAAGGGAAGACAACCCCATACGTACTTCCTTGGACTCGTCAGGCAGTGCTTGATGCATATACACGAGCAAACCTATCAGTGAAGAATATTGATGTATTTGAAACTCATGACTGCTTTACTTCCAGTGAGTATGCAGCTATCTCAGCATTTGGTATAACAGGCCCTGGAGAAGAGTATCAAGCAATAGAGCAGGGACTGCTCCATAAGCAAGGATCCTATCCTGTTAACCCAAGTGGTGGCCTGATAGGCGTTGGGCACCCAGTAGGTGCCAGTGGAGCAAGGATGTTTCTTGATCTCTGGAAGCAGGTGACCGACAATGCCGGAGCCTATCAGATAGGCGGAGCTAAGACAGGGATGATGCTCAATATTGGTGGATCTGCAACAACAAATTGTACATTTGTTATTGGAAGGTAATTTTCACAGATAAAAAATATTGGTTGGTTTTGGGTTCCTTATTTCCGAAAAATGAGATGTCCAGTATCCATATCTTTTATGTTCTAATTCCACAAAGAAAATGATTGAACCAAAATACTCGGGGAAGTACCATCCAAGCAGGATGTCTTCCCCTTTTTTATGCCCACAGACCTAAGATTTCTGGTATAAATAGGTAATAGGAAACTAACTAAATTTCCACTAGGATAAAGAATTGAATAGAAAACGCATAGCAACAAAGAACATCATCATCTCAGCTATTGCACAGATAGTGATTCTTCTCTCTAATTTTATTATTAGAAGAGTCTTTGTTGATACCCTCAGTGTTGATTACCTTGGCCTCAACGGCTTGTTCTCCAATATCGTATCCTTGCTCTCCCTTGCTGAACTGGGAGTAGGGGGAGCAATCATATTTAGTTTGTACTTGCCCCTTGCAGAAGAAGACTGGGGGAAAGTACAGGCTATAATGCGCTTGTTTAAGAAAGTCTATATTTTTGTTGGACTTGTTATATTTCTTATAGGATTTGCTGTCGTTCCCCTGCTGCCTCACCTGATAAAAGATAACCCTATTGCCTTTAGTGACCTCGTTCTTTTCTATCTACTGTTTCTATCGAATACTGCCTCATCTTACTTTTTCTCTTATAAACGAGGCTTGATAATAGCAGACCAAAAAAAGTATGTTGATGTCCTCAATACCCTGGTCTTCAAGGTTTTGTTGAGTATCATGCAAATCGCCTTTCTCCTGATAAGTAGAAGCTTCCTTCACTTCCTCCTTATTCAGCTGGTTTTTACTGTGCTGGAAAACATCAGTATTTCGTGGGTTGTGAATAGAAAATATCCTCAGGTTTATACAAGTTCCTACAATACTACCCTCCAAAAAGAACAGCTTGAAACGATTAAAAAAAATACGTTTGGATTATTTCTGCATAGGGTTGGGGGTGCCATTGTCGATGGAACGGACAATTTGCTCATGTCTAAATTGGTTGGAATTGCACAAGTTGGCCTCTATTCCAACTACTACATGGTTCGAAGAGCTATCCAAGTGTTGCTGGACTTCGTTTACCAAGCTATTATTCCCACCCTAGGGAACTACAACGTAACAGCATCCTTACAACAGAAACGAGCAACCTTTAATAACTTCAACTACCTAGTTGCCATGATAAGCAGCATCTGTTCCATCACCCTCTTCAACGCATACAACACCTTTATTAACCTATGGCTAGGCCCAGAATACCTTCTGTCCCCAGCCATAGTGCTGGTGATAGTCATCAACTTTTATCTGTTTGGCATGCGCCAGTCCGTTGCAATGTTTAGAGCCTCTATGGGCATCTATTGGGCAGACCGCTATAAGCCTCTGGTTGAATCGGTCGTAAACCTTGTTGCTTCTATCATCCTGGGAAAACAATTTGGTATTTTGGGTATTTTATTAGGAACCACCATCAGTACAGTTTTTGTCTGTATCTGGGTAGAGCCATATTATCTGTATAAGATTGCCTATGAAGGAAAGGTGTTGGAGTATTTTGTCAGTTTCTTCAAGTACACCATTTCCACTTGTGTTGTGGGCTACCTAACGCATAGAATCTGCATGCTAGTACCTGGAGAATCTTTCTTTGTATTAGTCTTACAAGTTGGTCTCTCTCTTATTATTGGCTTCTTGGGATTCTTACTTGTTTTCCTTCGATCAACAGAGCAACACTATTGGATAACTCTGTTGAAGAGTCTCTTCTCTAAGAAAAGTTCTTAACGGCGCTCTGTGATGGATTGGTTTGAAGGACGCTACAGCAAGTTTGAGTTATTGACTTCCTAGAAGCTATCACATAGCTTGTAGCAGAGGCAAAATGACAAGGTTTTCAGCAAAGACTGTATTGTCTCTACAATTGTCATATAATCACTTGTTATGTATCTATGTTTTTACATCTTCCTTTGAGGAGTTTTTATGGCCTTCTTTGCATTGAACACTGCTTTTCTTGGTATAACTGTGGCAGCATATTTTGTGGTTCATTTCCGTTCAATTACAATTGACCGCATAACTAGCAGTATCCTCTTTCTAGCCTTTGTCCTTATGATGGCCTTTAGGCCTGATACCGTTGGTGACACCCTTCCATATATGGATGTGTTTGCTTCCATGGATTCATATAAGTTCACCTTAGGATTGGGAAGAACTGTAGTTGGTACTACTGCTGATATGACTATGGAAATTGGCTTTGCTAATCTCTGTAAACTCACCAGTCTGGTATCGTCGTCCTATCAATTTTTCTTTTTTGTTGTCGCTTTTCTCAATGTGGGGGTTGGTGTCCTTTCTGTAATGCTTATTTCTTCAAGTATGCATGAAGGGCCTGCTGTTGAATACAGAATTCTCCCAGCCTTTCTCTTGTTTGTTTCATACTATGGATTTTGGTACTCAGGGATATTGCTTCGTGGTGGATTGGCCATCTCCTTTTGCATGCTAAGCTATGCATTGATTTTCCGGAAACGTTATGTATGGGCTCTTTTAGCATACTTGGTTGCATTTAGCTTTCATAATTCAGCCTTGATCTTCCTTGTTGTCATCGCCGTTTATCTCTTCTTTCCTACTGGGAAAATCCGAACCTACAGGATTGCAGCTGTAGCCATCATAGTGTTGTATGCTGCCCGTTTTTTTGACCTTTTCAATGCACTGGCAATACAGGGGGCAAGGGCAATCGCCACCCGCGTGAGCTTCTTGAATTTCCTTAATTTCTACTTGAGTCCAGAAAACTATACGTTCCGTAGCAATGGATTCCTCAAGACAGTGCTGTTCTTCATGCTTGAGTTCCTATTTCTGACCTTCTGTTTCACTGACAACATATCCAAAAAACAAAAGAAAAACCTAAATGTAATTATGGTTGTTAGTATAATAGGTGGACTGCTAGGAGTCTTCCCTCAGATCAATAGGATTATTGATATCTTGTTTATTGCAGTTCTCCCTTCACTTTACTCACTACTCATAGAGATCACTTCTGAAGAAAGATTCCAAATCAGAAAAACTTTCTCAATTAGAAAACTCCCAGTTTGTTTTATAAGTTTACCTTTGATAGCATTTGCCAACTTAATACTGTATAGCTTGGTAGCTGAACTTTTGTGGCCTCTAGTAGCCCTTCTGTTTGGATGACAGCTAAAACCCTTTGTTGTACAGTTGAAGGCAGTTCGGTTTTTTCACACTTTTTCCTATCTTGTCTGGCACTTTTCTTTGATTGTCTTTTGCCTATAACTCTGGTACCATTGGGACAGTTCATGGGTATGTACCTATGAAGAAACCCAAGGGTAAAGAGAGTGTCTATGAAATCCATAATATTGGCTGGAGGTTCAGGAACCCGGCTTTGGCCCCTGAGTCGTGGTACGTATCCCAAACAGTTCGTTACATTTCCTGGTATGGAACACTCCCTGTTTCAAATGGTCTATACCCGTTGTCTGGCCTTTTCAAGGCCAGAAGAAATATACATCGTATCCAATGCTGCTTATGAATCTTTTCTGTATACTCAGATTGAAGAGCTTGGTATCAAAGTAAATCCCCACACAATCCTTCTAGAACCTATGGCACGAAACACCCTACCTGCAATCTATTATGGTGTGAAGGAGATTCAAAAAAATGGCGATGATGTGGTCGCAGTCTTTCCTAGTGACCATCTTATCCGCGATCCTGAATCCTTCAGTTTTCAGATACAGAAAGCAATACCACAAACCAATAACAATATCATTACCTTTGGAATAACACCAACATCCCCTGAAACAGCCTATGGCTATATCAAGCAGGGTAAGCCCCTTTCTGACGGGGCTTTCATGGTTGACCAGTTCAAAGAAAAACCCAATTTGGAACTTGCTGAGGAGTATGTACAAAGTGGTTATCTTTGGAACAGCGGCATGTTTATGTTCCGCACGGACCTGTTCAGTGAACAGGTCCGCCTCCATGCCCCTGGTGTATATGAAGCCTTTGCTTCTGGCACCGTTGAAGAATCTTTTAGTAAGACCCCAAGAATATCTATAGACTATGGAGTATTGGAAAAGACAGAATGCATCGCAGTGCTTCCTTTGCAGATCGTCTGGAATGACTTAGGCAGTTTTACCGCCTTTGATGGCGAATATGATCAATACAAGGACGATCATGGAAACATCAGTTTCCATGAGGACCTCTTTATTGATTCCTCTGATAACCTCGTCTATTCGGATAACCAAAAAGTGACAGCTGTCATCGGCTTGGACAACATTGTCATCGTTGACCAAGCCGATGCCCTGCTGGTCTGCGCCAAAGATGCGGCTCAGGAGGTCAAGGGCGTTGTCGATCATCTGAAGGAACGCAAGGATATACGTTCAGATAGCTCGAGTGTTACTTATTTTACTTGGGGAACACAGAAGATCCTTTCATCTTCAACATCTTGGGTATTTCAGCAGATACATTGTAACAAACCCTCTGTATTGACCTATGAGAAGGGTGATGCTTGCAGTGAGCAATGGACTGTAGTTGAAGGATCAGTCTCCCTATCTGGAAAAGGCTCTCCTTGTCTGTATACGACTGGGGAAAGTTTTAGTCTGGATTCGGATGCTGTCTATACCTTGAAAATACTGGAAAAAGGGACAGAACTGCTGGTTCTTCGAATGAATTCCAAATCTATCAGTTTATACAGCAAGGAAGAGCGATGAGTAAGAAGATTACGGTAGCGTGTGATGTACAGCCCTTGCTCGATCCTAAGAAGACAGGGATCGGTTGGGTAGCCCATGAGCTGTTCAGCAGGTTGCAAAAGAGTAATGAGTTTGACCTTACTGCTCAAGCTTTTACTTGGAATGATGAACTTCGTACCAACATGGCCACATTAGTAGAGTCAGGAGGTACTGCTGACCCCTGCAATTGGTTCCATGTACGGCTGTATAAGATTATTTGGCCCTTCATTCCTATCGCTTACAAGCGGTTCTTTAAGTCCAGACCTGAAGTGCAGGTGTTTTTCAATAACTATCTGCCACCTGGCACTGTTGGCAAGACCCTGCTTATGGTGCATGACATGGCAGTCTTTGCATATCCGGAAACCCTAAGCTGGCGAACTAAGTATATGCTTGGTATGACTCTCAAGAAGTCTACCAAACGAGCTGACCATCTGCTTACCGTCTCAGAGTTCAGCAAAAGTGAAATGGTCTCCTATCTTAAACTTGATCCTTCTAGGATAACAGTGGTACCTAACGGGGTGGACTTCTCCAGGTTCCATACAGGATATTCTGTTGAAAGGATCCAGGAAGTATCCAAGAAGCTTGGCCTCGATGGAGACTACTTCCTCTATTTGGGAACCTTGGAACCTCGAAAGAACATACCCCGTCTCATAGAGGCATATGCATTGTTGCAGAAGAAGCTGGATAAGGTTCCCCTTCTTGTGCTTGCAGGAAGGAAGGGATGGCTGTATGAGTCAATCTTCGAACGGGTAAAGGAACTTGGTTTGGAGAAGGATGTGATATTTGCCGGGTATGTATCCAATGAGGATACACCCCCTCTGATGGCAGGGGCCAAAGCCTTTGTCTTCCCATCCCTATATGAAGGGTTTGGCATGCCTCCTTTGGAGGCAATGGCGTGTGGTACTCCAGTCATTGTAGCTAATACTGCCTCCCTGCCAGAGGTAGTTGGTGATAGTGGCCTCTATGTCGATCCTTTTGATATTGAAAGTATGGTAGAGGCTATGGAGCGTATTGTACTGGATGCAGAACTCTGCAAGCAGTTATCAAAATCGGGCATAGAACATGCTTCGCAGTTTACCTGGGATACCTCAGGAAAGATTCTTGCTTCTGTATGCAGGACAATGGCAGGGAAGGAGTAACCATGAAAATTCTTCAGATTAGCAGATTCTATCCCCCTAAGATTGGGGGCGTCGAAAGGGTAGTACAGCAAATTGGCGAAGGCTTGAACGATAGGACTGATATGCAGGTCCTCGTCTGCCAGGAAAAGGGCAAAGGGTGTGATGAGGTCTATGAAGGGGTCAAGGTCCACCGTAGTGGTAGCCTTGGTGTATTCCTTTCCATGCCTCTATCCTTCAGCTTCATGCATAATGTCCGTAAGTACTCCAAGGATGCAGATATTGTCCATTTCCATATGCCGTTCCCCCTTGCTGATCTTGCTTACTTCCTTTCTGGCTATAAGGGGAAGGTAGTCATATGGTGGCATATGGAAATAGTAAGGCAGAAAAAAGCCATGGCTATCTACCGCCCCATGATGATGAAGTTCCTTGAACGTGCAGATTTGATCATGGTTGCAACCGAGGGGCATGTAAAAGGGTCTGAGGTGCTTCAGCAGTTCAAGGATAAGATTGTAGCTATCCCCTTTGGTTTGGATGATGCTTTTCTTGAGAAAAGCCTTGCTGCCATAGCAAAGCCTAGTAGTGATATATCCTCAGCTATCAAATTCCTTTTTATCGGTCGCCTAGTCTACTATAAGGGCTGTGATGTGCTGCTTGAAGCGTTCGCCAAGATGACAAACAAGGAAGCCCACCTTACCCTGGTAGGGGGCGGCCCCATGAAAGAAGAACTGGAGGCGATGGCAAAAACATATGGGATTGAGGATAGGGTCCATATGCTGGGTTCTATACCTTACGGGGATCTCTTGCAGCAGATTGCGGAGTGTGATGTTTTTGTATTGCCATCCAGTGAACGCACTGAAGCGTTTGGTATCGTCCAGATAGAGGCAATGGCGTATGGCAAACCTGTCATCAACACAAACCTTCCTACTGGCGTTCCCTATGTCAGTCTTCATGAAAAGACAGGCCTTACTGTTGAACCTAAGGATGTAGAGGGACTTTCAGGGGCAATGGACCGCCTGGCAAATGATGCCCCCCTTCGCGAGAAGTTCGGTAAGGCTGCCAGGAAGCGTGTTGAAGAAGAGTATAAGCTCTCCTCAGTGCTCGATCGCATCTATGCAGAGTATGAGAAGGTCTTGGAGAATTGATAGACTGAATGTAATAGCAGCAGAGTCCATGGCTTAGCCAAGGTCTCTGCTGCTAGGATATAATCATCCTAATTTCTCCCTTTGCATCCTGGGTTTTGGTACATCGAGTGGCAACACATGTTTGGTTACCAATAATACCAGTGATGAGACTATCTACCTTAGGGACTCATTATATGATTATCTATTAGAGTTTTATTTTCTCTGCCTATAGCTATTTGTTTATGCGGTATGTTTTTTCTAAAGAACCTCTTGTTTTCTTAAGTTTTACTGGAATATGGTTTATGGACAAGAGGCTCCTATGATATAGTGTCTCTCATAGTATCAAAAACTAGTTGATTTCTGGAGCAAAATGTATGGGTTCTTTCTTCTACAATATACTTGTTTACCCAATTGAGATGATCGTGGAGTTTGTATACTCTTTTTTTTCCTTGGGTTTCTCAAATGTAGGGCTCTCGATTGCTGCAATTAGTGTCGTAGTGAATCTTTTGGCTCTTCCTCTTTATAATATTGCAGAATCACTACAGAAGAAAGAACGTGACGAGCGGCAACGATTAGAACCAGGGATTAGAAGGATTAAAGAGACCTTCAAGGGTGATGAGCAGTACATGATGCTTTCCACCTATTATCGACAAAATAACTATCACCCAGCGTATGCCCTACGTAGTTCAGTAAGTCTTATCATACAGGTCCCTTTTTTTATAGCAGCCTACCACTTCCTTTCAAACTTGGAACAACTACAAGGGCAAAGGTTTGCATTCATTCCCAATTTGGGTATCCCCGATGGATTGATATCTCTAGGTGGTTTTACCATCAATGCTCTGCCTATCCTAATGACCGTTATCAACATCATTGCTGGGGCGATCTACACCAAAGGATTCCCTGTACGGGATAAGCTCCAACTCTATGGGATGGCTGGTCTGTTTTTGATCCTTCTGTATCAGTCTCCTGCAGGGCTTGTCTTGTATTGGACACTAAACAACCTGTTCTCCCTTATAAAAAACATCTTCTTCAAATTCAAACGACCGCTCCTAATGTTCTATCTGGTGGCGACTCTTGGAACCTTTGCATTGGTAAATGCAATGTTAGTAGCACACCCAAGATTTCTGCCTTCAGAGAAGCTCATCCTCTATGCGGGGAGTGCCTTCATTGCAGCTCTGCCTTTGTTGGTTTTTTTAGCAAATCTTCTCTATGACAAGTTTCTTGCAAGATTTGCAGATAGCACAAAGCAACGTAATCGTCTTTTCATCTTCTCTGCGTTGTTGCTCTTCTTGCTCAATGGGGTAGTGGTTCCTGCAAATCTCATCGTTTCCTCTCCCATCGAATTCTCTTTTGTTGGGATAGTGGAAAATCCCCTATCCTATGTGGCCAATACTGCAACCATCTTCTTTGGCTTGTGGGTGGTCTGGGCTAGTTTCATCTATGTGGTTGCCAATAAGAAGATGAAGGCTATCATTTCCTTCTTGCTTAGTTGTTTTGCATTGATAGCTTTGGTCAATCTGTTTGTATTCAAAGGTGATTATGGCCTGGTCAGTCGATTGCTGGAATTTGATATGCCTCATCTGTTGGATGCCGACAGGCTGTATACTGTGGCACCTTTTGTCATATTGCTGGTAATGATGATCATCAGCCTAATTTTATTGCACTTGAGAAAGGCGCACTATCTTACGACCTTGCTAACCATCATCACCCTTGCTTCAGGGGTGAGCGGACTGGTTTCTTGCACTACCATACAACGGGAGTTCAAGGCGCATAAAAAGAATGTTATGGAAGCAGAAGCCCTCTCTGGTGATTCTTCAGGGGTGGAACCTTTCTTCCATCTTTCCAAAGAAGGGAAGAATGTGGTTTTCCTCTTCCTTGATAAGGCTTTCAGCTATTACTTCCCAATTATTCTCGAACAGTTCCCTGAACTTCAACAGCAGTACGAGGGATTTGTGTATTATCCAGACACCATTTCGTTTGGGGGAAACACCATTCTTGGGACACCTGCGATGATGGGCGGTTATGAGTATACCTTGGATGCAATAAATGCGCGCTCTAGCGATAAGCTTGTCGATAAGCATAATGAAGCCGCCCTAGTGCTTCCGAAGCTTTTCCTTGATAATGGATACTCTGTTACCATTACTGACCCTCCTTATAGCAATTATAAGTGGACAGGTGATTATACCCCTTTCAAACAGTATCCTGAAATGAGGGTGATGAAACATAAGGGAAGATTCTCCTCCGAGTACAAGGAGGAGTTCAGCAATGTCTTGAATAGCGATAAGGCATACGACAGCACCATCATAAAGAAGCGGATGCCAATTTTCTCTATCTTAAAGACAACATTTCCTGTTGTGAGAAGAACTCTCTACAAGCGAGGAAGCTATTTCCTGGCATTTGGTAATCCTCCAGATCTTGAACTGTTTCTTGATGCGTATTCGCAATTATACTATTTGGGAGAACTCACAGAGTATGATGCGGAAGGGAACACTTACACATTCATCGGGAATGATTCGACCCATGAGCCTGCAATGCTACAGGCACCTAAGTATGAACCTCAAGCAGTAGTTACTGACAAGAGTACTCCACTAGACGCCATCCCAAACATAGAGAGGGTGGACATACAGCATTATCACATCAATGCAGCAGCGTTGAGGCAAGTTGGTCGATGGCTTGAGGATTTGCAAGAGGCCGGTGTGTATGACAACACAAGAGTTATCATCGTTGCAGACCACGGATTTACCCTATACTCTGACCGTTTTGAAAACTTTCCATGGAGTGAGCGGTTTTATGGTTCTCATAATCCCCTCATGCTGTTCAAGGATTTTGATGCTACAGGTGAGTGGCGTACTGATGACTCCTTTATGACGCATGCAGATGCCCCTCTGTTTGCCATCGAGGATTTGGGTTTCCCCCCGATAAACCCATTTACAGGTATGGATATGAAGGAGTCTGCCAGCAAAGAGAGTGTTAATGTCTATACTGGTCATGATCATAATGACTTTGTATTTAGTCACTCTCTCCCTAGCAGCTACTCTGTTAAGAATTCATTGTTTGAGCCAGATAACTGGACAAGATTGACTGAATAAATAGCATGGATTGGTGAAGTCAAGGAATGAAGTTGTTGTCGTTGCTTCCTTTTGGCCAGTTGGCATTGTGAAACGGCAAACACCCTTGAGTGCCAAGGGGTAGCTGTTGGTTCTGCTTGACAGGGGTTTTAGCACCGTTATACTGGTAGCAATGCAAGATTATTCCCTTGTTAGTCTCGTAATTCTTTAGGAAGGTGACGTTAGATATGAATCGTTTCATGAATAAACAGTTTTTGATTCATATTAGCGCTTACCTCTTCTGGGGAGTTGCCACTACGGCTGTTAATGTCCTTACATACTATCTGGTGAGAACCTATGCCATGGCATCGGTCACAGTAGCAACCCTTATCGCTTGGTTCGTCAGTGTACTGTTCGCTTTTCTAACCAATAGGGCCTTTGTATTTCATGCACAAAAGGGGCCTTTTCTTAAACAACTGGTGTTGTTTTATGGCTCGCGTGTTTTTTCTGGTATTGTTGATGTACTGCTTATGGCTTTGTTAGTTACTGCGTGGCGACTCCCAGAGTTACTCTCCAAGCTTGGAGTTAACATTATTGTCATTGTACTCAACTATGTGATGAGCCTGTTGCTTGTATTTAGGTCTAAGGAGGCAAAAGAGTGAGTGAATTACTAAGCCTGGTTGTCCCCTGCTATAACGAAGAGGATGCACTGCCTCCTTTCTATGAAGAAGCCTGCCGAGTCCTAGCTTCCATGGATATAGATGCTGAGTTTGTCTTCATTGATGACGGGTCAAAGGACAAAACCCTGGAAATACTCAGGTCTCTTGCTGCAAAGGATCCAAGGGTTCATTATGTAAGCTTTTCACGTAATTTTGGAAAAGAGGCAGCAATGTTCGCAGGACTTGAGCATGCCAAAGGCGACTATGTGGCGACCCTTGATGCAGACTTGCAAGATCCTCCCTCTCTGTTACCTGAAATGCTGCAAGCCCTCAAGGAAGAAGACTATGACTGTGCAGGGACAAGGCGGGTGACCCGAAAGGGGGAGCCGCCTATCCGCTCCTTTTTTGCCAGAAGGTTTTATTCCATCATGCGCAAACTTTCCAATATTGAAGTGGTTGATGGGGCTCGTGATTATCGCCTGATGACCCGTCAATTTGTTGATGCAGTCCTTTCCCTAGGTGAAGTAAATCGCTTTTCAAAGGGTATTTTCCCCTGGGTAGGATTTAAGACCAAATGGTTCGAGTACGAAAATATTGAACGCGTTGCAGGGGAGACCAAGTGGTCCTTCTGGAAACTGTTCATATACTCCCTTGACGGAATGACCGCCTTTTCCACCAAGCCATTGGCTATTGCCTCTGTTGCAGGAATCCTTATAGCATTCCTTGCAGTTGTTTTCATCGTCCTGATCGTTGTCCGTAAGATACTGTATGGGGATCCTGTTGCTGGATGGGCTTCTACCATCTGCATAATACTGTTTTGTAGTGGACTACAACTTATGGCGACAGGAATCTTGGGGCAATATCTTGCCAAGACCTATCTTGAGGGGAAACAGCGTCCTATCTATATCACCAAGGAAATACAATGACAAGGAAAGCTGAATACCGCCTTGCTGGTCTGGCACTACTTATAGCATTCTGTTGTATCCTTGGTATGCAAGCTCCAATACAGGACTTTGGAATATCTCTAATTGGGTCCCTTGTGCCTAGCGGCTCATCCTTGGCGAAATATTTCACTCCTGAGAGAATGAAGCAGTATTTTACCCGATGTGTCTCAGTATTGCTGCAACTGGAGATCATCTGTGTCCTTTTATATGTAGTCTGGCGAAAAACAAAAGATCGAGCAAGAATCCTGCAAGGGGAACTATCCCCATTTGTTTTGCTAGCAGTAGGGGGTTTTCTTCTTCATGTCTTTCTGATTCTTAATTGGGGTGACGATGTCTTTTTCCGTGATTCCATTCAACCTGAAAACGTAACCCTATTTTCATTTCTTGGGGAACGATATTTTGTCTGGTCTTCAAGGCTCATCATTGAAGCTATTGTGATCCTTGTGACCCATGTTCCTATTGTCTGGTGGTTTTTGGATACAGCAGTCATGGTTTTAGCTGCTCATAGCTTGAGTCGCCTGCTTCCCAGGATGGATAAGAAAACCAATTACCTGCTAGTCTGTCTTGTGTTTATCTATCCCTTTATTGATATGCGCACCGCTGGCTGGATAGCCACCACCATGAACTACATATGGCCTCTTGCCTTTGGCCTCTATACAATGGTCTCTATCAAAAAGATTTTGCATAGTGAACCTTTGAAAGTCTATGAATATGTATTGGGTATAATTGCTCTGCTCTATGCAGCTAATCATGAGCAGATGGGAACCATCTTGGCGGGATTCTTTGTTTTTTTTAGTGTGTATCAAATCATTGTACAGAAAAAGATCCATTGGTTTTTACTGGCTCAGGCTGTTCTGAGTATAGCAAGTGTTCTGTTTATTCTTACCGCTCCCGGTAATGAAATTCGGACAGCTTGGACTATTGAGACTCAATTCCCAGGGTATGTAGCGCTATCCCTCTTTGACAAACTAGAAATAGGGTTCTCTTCCACGTTGTTTGGTTTGGTTATGAAGCCTAACCTCTCTTTTATTGTGTTTGGATTGCTAGTATTGTTGGCTGCAAAGGCTACAAAACAGAATCGAGTATTTCTTAGTATCGCAGCTTTGCCCCTATTCTTCTCCCTAGTGTTTGGTCTGTTAGGTCCAGTTACTGGGAAATTGCTCCCCTTTGTGGGATCCCTACGGGGTGCCATGACCGAGACAGGGACCAATCCTGGCTTTTCTCATCCTATGAGCTTGGTTCCTGACTTTATACTTCTTATCGTTTGTCTTTCTGTTGTTATCTCGCTATATCGTCTATTTGAATTGAAGAGAGACGCTTGGCTTGTACTGCTTGTCCTGGGTGCAGGCTTTGCCTCTAGGATTATCATGGCCTTTACCCCATCCATCTGGTTCTCGGAAGGGCGAACTTTCATATTTTTATATTTCGCTTTGATCTACTGTTCAGTGAGGCTCTTTCAACTAGTCCTTTCTGATGGAACTGTTGCTCATGAAAAATGTATTATATCGACAGCAACAGTGTTGGCTCTATTTTCTTGGTTATTTGCTATCATGGTTGGGTGTGTGACACATCTGATCCCTATGTCCTAGAGACATATTTTATTCTATATGAGGTGGTAAGACCCTATGATTTGTCTATATATCGACCCCGGAACGGGAAGCATGCTCTTCTCCATAGTCATCACGCTGGTGACGATGCTCTATTTTGTGGGCAAGAAGGCCATCATCAAGC
>JBLXDK010000006.1:0-207116 GCA_048264225.1 Sphaerochaeta sp. | reverse complement strand
CCGCCCTGTCTTTCTCGCAAAACGAACGTAGCTTATCTCATCTACTGTTCATCACTCGGTAATTGACTGGGAAGCCCCTTGCGGTCACTTCCTCTTCTTTTCCGTTCTCTTTCCCTTCCCTAACGCTTGTTGTGTCATAAATCGCGGGTCGCCCAGTCTCCTGCACTCCCCCGCCCCCTTCCAGAGGCGCCCGGTCAACTTACCCCATTTCCACCCTTTCCGTCAAGGCCCTGCGGCCCTTTCCTCCAAGCTTTCCATGCGGCCTTCGCTCGCCGAACAAGATGGGATACTACACCGGAAAACCGTTTATGTCCAGCATATTTTTCATTTATTTTTCATCCTGCCGTTTTATTGCTGATATTTGGCATGTTTTTGCTTATATGGTAGGTAATAATCCTATTGCATTATTATTTTCTTATGCTTGATATGATCCCCCTTTCCAGAGTATCGTACAGATGACGGGAGATATCACATAATGGAATATATCAGACAGGCAACCGAACAGGACATACCCTATATGTATGAAATAAGCTTGCGCACAGCATTATCAGGTCTCGACGGCACAGATTATTACTATGACCCGTACTGTGTCGGGCACTATTATGCAGCACCCTATTTCTTCTTTGCCCCTTCACTCTGCTTTATTGCCGTCGATGAGTACAACAGACCTTCAGGCTATATCGTAGGAACAAGCGATACCGTCTCCTTCAACAGCTGGATGAACAGCCATTGGCTTCCTCCTCTGAAAAAGCACTATTCCCATATAACAACATACAAAAGTGAAAATGAAGAGAACATGATACGCCTCATCAATAAAGGCCCGGGAGAGGGTGTCTGGGAACATGTGGGCTATCCTGCACACCTACATATCAACCTGCTGGACAACCTCCAGGGACGAGGCTTGGGAAAGGCCCTGATGCTTACCTTTATGGAAAGCGTACAAAAAACGGGCGTTGCTGGCATTCACCTGGGGGTGGATGGGCGCAACACCCGTGCTTTTGGTTTCTATGAAAAGATGGGCTTCACCAAACTGAAGCAGCCCGCTTGGGGCGCTGTATTCGGTTTCAAGTTCTAGTCCGGATCCCCACCCCACTTTATCTGCAGGTATTCAAGATCACTGGCGAGACGGTTTATTGCATTGGTAAGGCGTACTGCACGCTTCTCCTCTATCCCCTGCTCCTTACCTGCCTCCTCCATGCGCTTTACCACTGACAGGAGAGTAGACTCCTCCTTCTTGAGCAGTGCGATAGCCTCAGAAAGCTCACGAATATACGGAAGCACCGAGTCGTCGACCTTTTTAGCTGCCGGAAAGGAAGCCTCATCCAGAAGATTGAAGTGCTGCATCACCTCTGGTGCATACGCCCTGATACCCAATGTGCTGGATACATAGGCAGCAAACCAGGGTGCGACTTCCTTGTCCCCATGTACGATGAAAGCCATCCGTGGCTCCTTCTTGAATGCAGTAAGCCACTTTACCAGACCATCCTGATCCGCATGACCACTGATACCGTGAAGCTCTGTGACCTCACACTTCACATCGATGTACTCTCCAAAGATGGTCACGTGCCGAGTCCCATCCAAGATTGACCGTCCCAGGGTACCCCCTGCCTGATATCCGCTGAACAGCACCGTACTTTCAGGTCTCCACAGATTATGCTTCAGGTGATGCTTGATCCTACCGGCCTCACACATACCACTGCTACTTATGATGACACAACTCTCCTTGCGCCTATTCAGGGCCTTGGAACCTTCAACTGCGGTAATGGTAGTCAAGGAAGGGAAAATGATGGGGTTGATGCCCTTCTTGACCAGAGCCATGGTCTCATCATCCATATATCCGAAGATATTCCCTGCAAACACATTGGTAGCCTTCACCGAGAGAGGACTGTCGACAAAGACAGGAATTTCAGGAAAAGAGGGACAGAGCTTATTCTCTATGATCACCCGTAAAAGATAAAGGATTTCCTGCGTCCGGCCTACAGCAAAGGCTGGGATGATCACATTGCCACCACGTAAGAACGTCCTCTCCACAATGTCAGCGAGTTCCTGTGCCCGTACGCTGGTGGGGACAGCATACCCAACAGCATTGGCCGGCTTCTTGTGCAGGCGATTGCCGTACGTGGACTCCATGACGACAAAATCCGCGTTGTCGACATACTCGGGATCCTTGATCAGGGGCTGGTCGAAATTTCCAATATCACCACTGAATACCAGCTTCCGAGTCTCCTTCCCCTCCTTAAGCCAAATCTCTATGGACGAGGAGCCCAATAGGTGCCCTGCATCGACGAACCTGGCCTTAATCCCCCCCGCAAGGTCAATGATGGTATCATACTCACAGGGCTCGAAGTATTGCATCGCCTCCTGGGCATCCTCCACAGTATAGAGTGGTTCTACGCTCCCCTTGCCGGCACGCCGCGACTTGCGGCTTTTCCACTCCGCCTCCATCTCATGGATATGTCCGCTGTCGGCGAGCATGATCTCACACAGGTCGATGGTTGCCGCTGTTGTCAGGATCTTGCCCTTGAATCCATCCTTTATAAGCAGGGGGATCCTTCCACTGTGATCTATATGGGCATGGGTAAGCAACAGATAGTCAATGGCGGAGGCTACGAAAGGAAGTTCCATGCCTGACTCCTGTTCGTCATTTCCCTGGGGAAGTCCGCAATCGACCAATATGTATTTGCCTGCACACTCAAGTAGCGTACAGCTTCCGGTCACCTGTTGTGCCGCGCCAAAAAAGGTAATGTCCATAGGTGCTCCTTTCCTATAGGATACGATTGAACCGGCTCAGATGCAACTTATATAAGAAATCCATTTTTCAAAGAAGGAGGCTTCCCTCACAATCATACAGGAAGCCTCGGCTACACATCTCAGATAATCCTACAGATTGCTATTTGCTGGAAAAGACACGATACGTATGAAGCATACCTACTCATCCTATCAATAATACCTTACCATTACATACGCATAGGAAAGAACCAGTGACAACAAAGTCAAAGGGATTCCATACGCCAGATACCCCTTGAAGCTGAGTGGTATCTTGTTCTTTCTCGCAAAGCCAAACATGATCACATTAGCAGAGGCTCCTACCAGCGTACCATTCCCACCAAGACAGGATCCGAGGGCGAGACTCCACCAAATAGGCTGGATTGCTTCGGATGTTGTGGCCGATCCCATGACCTTCACTACAGGGATGAATGTTGCGACCAGGGGGATATTGTCAAGAATCCCCGATAGAATCCCTGACCCAAACAACAGGGCTGTACTGGTCTTCTTGAGGTCTCCATTGGTCATATTGGTTATCAGAAGCGCCAATTTGTCGATCACACCCGTAAACTGAAGCACACCGACCATGATGAAGAGCCCGATAAAGAAGAGTATCGTATCCCATTCGACCTTCTTGAGAATCTCCTCAAGGTCGCCTTTCGTCCAGAGCACCAGGACGAAAGCTCCTGCAAGGGCGATCACACTCGGTTCAGTTTCAAGGATCCCATTGAGGAGGAACCCTGTTATCACCGCTACGATGACAATGAGTGACTTTCTCATAAGGATGGGATCGCTGATCATCCTCTTCTCGTCCATCGCCATGATCCGTTTTTTGTTCAGCTCGGTTACGACGAGCCTTTTTTTGAAAACTAGAATCAAGATCCCCATATTGACAAGCGAGATGATCAGGATAGCAGGCGCCAGGTTCATCAGGAAGTCCATGAAATTGAGCCCTGCGGCAGAACCGATCATAATATTCGGAGGATCACCGATAAGCGTTGCCGTTCCCCCGATATTTGAAGCAAGAATCACCGTTATGACAAAAGGAAGAGCTTCTATCTCCATCTGCGTGGCGAGCAGGAGGACAATCGGTGAGATCAGAAGTACGGTAGTCACATTGTCCAACACTGCTGAGAAAAAAGCAGTTATGATAAACAAAACAGCCAAGAATGCGATTGGGTTGGCCTTCACCAACTTTGCGCTTTTTATCGCAATGAATTCGAACACACCACTCTGCTCGGTAATCTTCACGATCATCATCATCCCTATCAGGAGGAAGATTACATTCATGTCGATATGAGCGACTGCCTTTTCAAAAGGTATGAAGTGAAACAGCAGATAGAGCATGGCACCCAGAATGGCAGCTACTGCCTTGTTCATCTTCTCTGTGATCAGCAGGGTATAGACAACGATAAAAACCCCTATCGCTACATACATATATATGGTCATTATGGCCTCAACATCTTATTGATTATTTCATTGGGATTGATAACGCCGATCATCTCATTGTTAGCATCCACCACCACCAGGTGGCGCCTGTTGCCTTTGATCATCTTGAAAAATATTTCAGGATAAGTGACCGTATCCTGTATCAGATAAGGACGATGATCCCTGAGATATGCACCAATCTTCAGGTTTGCCTCATTCTTCCAGAAATAGTCGATCGGATGGAAATCCTGTATCATCGATAGACTGCTCAAACTGAACACATAGTCAGGGAACCCGGCTTTCAGCAGATCAAGCAGATCCAACACACCGCATATCTTTCCAGTCTGCGCGCTGGATACCGGAAGAAAATAGATATTGTGACGCTTCATCTGGTCCACAGCAACCGAAAGGCTGTCCGTATCCTTTGCCCTGGGCCAGTAACGGGCAAGGTCCCCGGCTGTAAGAGCGGATCCCATGGAGTTGCTTGATTTGCTGAGAATATCTATGAGTTCAGCAGGGCTCTTACATCTGTCTAGCTCGGCAGACTCCTTGCCTATCAGTTTCCCTATTCCCTGAAGTATCCCGAGATAGAGGTCCTGATCCTTGCCTGATGTCAAAATTGAAAAGATGTACTTCACCTTATTGCCGTCATCGAGGACCAGAGGCGTGCCACACCGGATGAAAATGATGGATATTCCCCTGATCTCAGAAGAGTGGTTATGGGGAAGGAGTGTACTGTGACCAATCCAGGTCGAACTCAGTTTTTCCCTTTCCTTGAGAAGCTCGAAGACCCTCTCACTTTTCAACCCCACGTCCTTCGAGAATTCCATGGAAAGGAACTTCAGGACCTCTGTAATGGTCTTAAATTCAAGGTCGAGGAAAATTTTATCCTCTGATACATACTTGTGAAACTGCATAATGGTTCTCCATTTCTTATGAGAATAATCTCTTGGGCGCCTGAATACAAGTCACCTCCCCTGTGGCCATTCTTTTGCATCAATAGGAAGTAACAATGACTTAGATTAGATGAAGGGATATCGAAAAATCTGTCACCAACTTTTCCATGATGACACTTCAAAACCTGTATGACGATAGTTCCTCCCATACATGATCCCTAGATTTGTGAACGCCCCCCTAGCATCGATCAAACCCTCCTGGGCCATGATAATAATTCACTGCTTCGCCATATGCTCTCATTTGGGACAACTTGTATGCCTAAACAGCAGTTGAAAGCTTTTCAATAGCTTCTTGCTCGTCTGCAACAAAAAAAATCTGGTTTCCCCTATTGCTTTCATATATGAAGGCTTTAAGGGGTTTACTTGCATAGACCGAAAAATCCCCTATGATGGCTACCTTTTTCGAGTAGGTGACAAATTTCTGTAAAATCTCACCAGCTATTCCAGTGCTCAAGGTAAAAAAATCCTCAACAATAGCCTCTTTGTAGAGTGCAATTCGGTGACAGTGGTCATAATAATCCACTGTTGCCAGCAAGTCCAAAGCCGATTGCGTATCTGTGATGACCAGGCTATCACTTTGTATGATCGCAATGGGAAACCCATTTCTCTTCACTATTCTTTTTTCCATACCACCTGTCCCCTTTGCAAAGGATATTTCTCCTATACCATCCTCCCTGTCAAGACTAGCAGAGGGGCAAAACGTTGTTTCATGCGTCTTGGGGAGAAAACCCTTTCTTGCAGAGCTCTCCCATTATGGGGTATCCTATGCTCCTATGGAGGAAGCATATGGATGCACATAAGCAAAAGATTCGGGAACTGCAAGTCGAAAGAACCATCAAGGCCCTCAAGAAGAACAATATGGAAGCCACCTTCATCCCTTCAATGGATGGACTTCTTCCAGCAGTGCGCTCCCTGCTGAAGGCAAGCGAGAAGGTTGCCGTTGGAGGCTCGATGAGCCTTTCTGAAACAGGAGTATTGGATCTCCTGCGTAGTGGCGAGTACACCTTCCTTGACCGCCACAAAGAGGGACTGTCCCCCAGTGAAGTTGCACAGGTCCTGTTGGAAAGCTTCGCTGTCGACACCTACCTGGCAAGTGTCAATGCCGTCACCGAACATGGGGAACTCTACTGTGTGGACGGCAACTCCAATCGGGTTGCAGCAATGCTCTATGGCCCCAAGCAGGTCATCCTCATCGTGTCTTGGGATAAGATAGTACCCGACCTCAGATCAGCTGTACTGCGGGTGAAGCACATTGCAGCCCCAGCGAATGCCGTGAGGCTCAACTGCGAGACCTATTGCAATACCCATGGCAAATGCATCAATTCCTCGGTCAGTGATGATCACCTGATGGCCTTGGGTGCAGGTGCTTGTGAGCACACCATTTGCTCAAACTATGTTGTTTTTTCCCGCCAGAAATTCCCCAAGAGGATCAAGGTCCTGTTGGTCGGAGAAAGTTTCGGATATTAATCGGAGGATACAGATGACTGCAGATTTCACCTATTATACCCCCACAAAAGTGGTGTTTGGCAAAGATGCGGAAACCCAGGTGGGCTCTCTCATACAGGAACAGAACTGTAAGAAAGTTCTGGTACACTATGGATCAGGAAGTGCGAAACGATCAGGATTGCTTGACAGGATTGTAGCTTCTCTGGAAATGGCCAACATAGAGCATGTCCTCTTGGGAGGCGTAGTCCCCAACCCAAGGCTTTCCAAAGTGCATGAGGGCATCGAGCTTGGCAAGAAGGAAGGAATTGATTTCATCCTTGCAGTAGGAGGGGGATCGGTCATCGATTCGGCAAAGGCAATCGGCTACGGACTCTTCCACGGCGGCGAGGTATGGGACTTCTACTGTCATACAAGATCCATCACCGGATGCATGCCCATCGGAGCTGTACTGACCATAGCAGCTGCTGGCAGTGAGATGAGTAATTCTGCTGTCATAACCAATGAGGAAGGAGATCTGAAACGTGGGGCAAATTCTGAATATTCACGTCCCAAGTTTGCAATCCTGAACCCCCTGCTCACCTACACCCTTCCTACCTACCAGACCATGAGTGGGGCTGTGGACATCATGATGCACACCATCGAACGATACTTCCAATCTGGTGATACCATGCACCTTACCGACGAGATTGCAGAAGGCCTGCTCAGGACTGTGGTTCACTTCGCCCTTGTCCTGAAGGACAATCCCGAGGATTATGATGGAAGGGCAAATCTCATGTGGGCAAGCAGCCTTTCTCACAACGGCCTCACCGGGGCTGGCAACAGTGCCAGAGGAGACTGGGCACCCCATCAGCTGGAACACGAGATAGGGGGCATGTTTGATGTTGCCCATGGTGCTGGCATAGCAGCTATCTGGGGCACATGGGCCCGGTATGTGCATAAGAACAAGCCGGAAAGGTTTGCCAGGTTCGGGGAGAAGGTCTTCTCTGTCAAGCAGTCAGGCGATGCCCAACAGGATGCCTTAGCTGCAATCGATGCAATGGACACCTTCTTCAGAAGCATCGACATGCCTACCAACCTCAAGGAGCTGGGCGTTGAGCCGACAGAGGAGCAGATCGAGGAGATGGCTGAGAAATGCACCTTCTTCGGCAAACGTACCTTGGGCAGTGTGATGGTCCTTGGCAAGAAAGAGATACGTGATATCTATACCAACGCAAAATAGAGCAGAGGCATTGAAATGGAAAGGGGCAAGGATATGGTACTCCTTGCCCCTTTCCATTTCTTTATCGTACTAAGTATCTCTTGCAGTATCTTTATCCTTTGGTCTCTGTTGCTGCTGATTCCTTTTCTTCAACTTCCCAAAGATAGATCAGAAAATACTCTTCAAGGCTCCTATGGGGGCCTTTACTTCCTGTGAGGCGCCTTCCTTTTGCCAAGGTCTGACGTTGCAGGAACGAGCGATAGAGTTGGATGGCCGAGCTTGATTCCCCTTTTTCAAATACCGACTCGCCACACTCGAGCAGCAGGCTGTGAGCCTGGCTGCGGCTGATCGCAGATATGCCCTGCTCACTCATATACCCTCTGAGCAAGCTGATCTGCTCATAGCTGAGGGAGAACAGGTACTCTTCCAAGGCATGGGTCATTCCCTCTTTCTTCGCCTGAGACATGATGAAGGCGTGCCAGACAGAGGTGAGCCCAAAGGAGAGGCGCATCAATTCGACAGTTCCCATCAAGGTCCCAAGTACGGGGACGATGGTATGTCGCGCGATCCAAAGTTTCCTGAGGTTGGGGGCAAACTCACTCTTGTTTACACTGGTGCGGTAATCCCACATCCTGATCAGTTCCTCAGTCGCCCGGTGCAACCAGACTTCGCCTCCGGTACTCTCTGATATCACAGAAACATACAGATCCTCTGCCATAAGGTCAAAGAGGGTGTTATGATAAGAGTCTTCCATTGCAGGTTGCAAAGGTGCAAGGGAGGGTTGTGTTGAGGAAATCTTGTCCAGAAAGCCAAAGAGATGCAGCTTGCTTACCAAAAATGATCGTCCGACCACAGCCTTGACAGGGAGGTTGACCACAGCATCGATGCCCTGGTTCTTGAGCTTTTCGGCAAGGGTTCTCCATGACCTGCCATCAGGCTGTCCATTGAAGTCCTGATTGGGAGAAGGGGACCTGTTTGCAATTTCTGAAAGCAACTTCACATCGCTTCGCAGAGCTTGCAGATGAGATACCATGTTCATTGAGGATTCGCTAAGAATTGCTTCACAGCTCTCAAGCAATTCCAGTTCCGATTGTGTAAAGGTGGCAATCTGATGCATATTGGACATACCTCAGGTTATGATGTGCTTACCATAGTAGGGAAGAAGGGAAAAGTCCATATGAGGCACTGAACATACTATTTTACCCACGCCAGGGAAATCTGAGAACAGGAAGACCGAGGAACAGAAATTCCCCAAACCACAAAGTTCAAGGCACTGCTTGCGCAATGCCCCTACCCTTGGTTCCTATCGTTTGTGAGATAGCCCTACTCCATAAACAAGCGTACAACCTCGTCCTTATCCTTGGCCTGTTCAAGCATCCTTCGGAAAACATTGGACGTGCAGGTCCTGGCAATGGATGCCAATAGTTCCACATGTGCCGACGCGGCTGAAGGAGGAGCAAGCACCATGAAGAAAAGCCGGCTCTTCTGGCCATCGGGGGAATCGAAATCAACAGGGAAACGACTTATACCCACCACCAAGAGCACCTTATTCACCACAGATGTCTTGGCATGCGGGATGGCGATGCCATTGCCAATACCAGTAGATCCAAGGCTTTCGCGATTGAGAACCGCTTCCAATATATCTTCAAACTGCTGGGAAGAGTACCCTTTGGCACTGGCCGCAACTTCAACAAGTTCGGTTATGATACCCTGTTTGTCACTGGCTGTAAGGGGAACTTTGACCAAATCCTTGTCTAAAACATCTAGTACATTCATATACTGCTCCTTACGCTTCAAATTCTAGCCAGATATCGTCATCGTCACGAACCACCAAAACGGGGCAAGGTGACGTACGCATCATCCTATCGGTCTCACTGGAAAGCTCCTCTCGCCTTGAACGGATATCCGTAATACCCCCAAGCACCAGAAGATCAGCATGCCGCTCCTTGAGCAACTGCTTTACCATCACGTGGGTGGCCCCTTCCAGTTTGACCGTCTCAATCTCCAGGTGCATCTGAGCCGCCAGCTTGGAAACATGCCGCAAATACCGGTCCGCATCGGCTTGCAGATCACGCTGGTACTCATCGCGCTCAATGGCAACAAATATACCTGCCTTCACCAATTCGCTGAGAGCTTTCGTGTTCACTACATAGACTGCAGTCATTTTGGCTCCATGTTCGGCAGCCAGCTTGATTCCATACATAGCAGCGGTCATCGAACTCTCAGAACCGTCCAGATACACAACTATATCCTTAAACGGGATCCCCATGCGAACCTCCTCTCTCCATCGTATCATTAACTACGACGGAGGTCATCCTCTTCTGGTTAGGATCGACGGCAATTTCTGCCTGTTCCATCCTGTCCTTGACCACCTTGAGCAGGATAAAGTTCTCCCTCTCCTGCTCTTCAATGCGTCCACGCATCCAATCGATGGTCTCCTGATTATTGGGAATTACTATCTTCTCTAGAGCATTTACTTTGCGGATTGTCTTCTTTACCTCACGTGCAAGACGCATGATGGAGACCTTCAGCTCGGCAAGACGCCCCATGAGGCTCAGGGTAGTGCGGTACCGATCTATCGACAGCTCGGCAAGGATGCTGGTCTCTTCGCTACTGAAATACGGACTGTTGTCGGTAAACGTGGTGCCTACCTTGGGTAAGCTCACCCCCATAACCCTTCTCTTTCCTAGATCGATGGAATAGTCGATGTTGACAGCGCCGCTGAGATTGCCCACCCTAAGGCGCCCCATCTTCATGATGGCATCGCTTAGGGAGGCCTCAGCCTCCTTGAGGGACTGCACAACCCTGCTTTCGTAGTCAACGGCCTGGTCTACCAAGGTCAGCAGTTCGGCTACAAGAATCGAACGCTTCTGGTCGAGCAGTTCATACCCCAATTGGGCAAACTTCAGGTCATCAGCCAACTTGAGCAAGTTGCTCCGTGTAGGGGCAAGTGTTGTATTCACGCTTCCTCCTATTTGCCGTAGTGCTCGGCGATCTCCTCGTCGGTAAGACGCTGCAACTCCTCCGATGGTAGTTTGCTCAGAGCCTCCCATCCGATGTCGAGGGTCTGTTCAATGCTTCGGTCCTCAGTAAAGCTCTGGTTGACAAACTTGTGCTCAAAGAAATTACCGAACTCCAGGTACTGCTGATCCAAGGATGTAAGCTCCTCCTCTCCAATGACGGAAGCTAGGTTCTGCACATCCTTGACATGGCTGTAGGATGCAAAAAGCTGGTTTGCCAGATGCGGGTGATCAGATCTGGTCATCCCTTCGCCTATTCCATCCTTCATCAGGCGCGACAGCGAAGGCAGACAGTTGATGGGAGGATAGATACCACGGGCCTGCATCGAGCGGTCAAATACTATCTGGCCTTCGGTGATGTATCCTGTGAGGTCAGGAACCGGGTGGCTGATATCATCGTTTGGCATCGTGAGGATCGGCAGCTGGGTGATGGAACCATTTCTTCCGGATATCTTGCCCGAACGTTCGTAGAGCTCGGCAAGGTTGGAGTACAGGTACCCAGGATACCCTTTCCTGGAAGGTATCTCCCCACGCAGAGTTCCTATCTCTCTCAAGGCCTCACAATAGTTGGTCATATCGGTCATGATGACCAGAACCTGCTTGCCCTTGTCGAAAGCGAGATACTCTGCAAGGGTGAGCGCTGTCTTGGGAGTGATTGTCCTCTCAATGGAAGGGTCATCGGCAAGGGAGAGAAAGAGCGCTACGTTGTCCAAAACTCCGGTCTCCTCAAAGCTGTCGATGAAATACTTGGCAACATCATGCTTGACACCCATAGCGGCAAACACAATACAGAAGTCTCCACTGCTTCCCCGTACCTTCGCCTGGCGTGCTATCTGAGCGGCCAGCTTGTTGTGGTCAAGGCCGTTACCACTGAAAATAGGAACCTTCTGGCCCTGGATAAGGGTCGTCATGCCGTCGATGACTGAGATTCCTGTCTGGATGAAGTCCCTGGGGTACTCACGCGCTGTAGGATTGATGGGTTCTCCATTCACATCCTTCTCAACGGCACCCTGGGGTATGGTAGAACCGTCACGGCTCTTGCCCAACCCGTTCATCACTCGCCCCAGCATCTGTTCTGAGACCGGAAGAGTCAGAGGCTCCCCCATGAAACGCATCCCAGTCCCAGGCAGGTTCAAGCCGTCAGTGCCTTCGAATACCTGCACCACCACAGCTTCGTCACTGGTCTCCAACACCTGACCTGATCGATGGCTACCATCGGGTGCGGTAATCTCAACCAGCTCACCATATCCCACCGGATGGGTATTTCTCATATATACCAGAGGCCCGTCGATCCGGGAAGCACCTCGGTACTCCCTTCCTGACAACAGGTGACGGTCGGTATGCACAAGCAAAGTCTCTTCTTTAGTCCTCATAGATTCCCCCAAGCTGATCGATAGAGCGCTCGAGGCGCAACTGCAACTTGTCAAATGCAGACAGATCCTCGTTCTCAATGGTCAGGCGCATCCTTGCCATCTCTTGGACCACCTTCAGGCGCCGTACCTTGACCATCGGCACGCCTTTTGAAATTGCTTCGGATCCCTTCTGGTAGTACTCCAGTATGATATCAAGCATCTTCACTTGCTTGCCGACAGAACAGAAGCGGTCAACTTCGTCGAACGCATTCTGCTGGAGGAAAGCTGTCTTGAACAGGGAGCAGACCTCAAGGATGAAGTTCTGACTATCAGGGAGGGCATCAGGACCGACCAGCTTGACGATCTGCTGTAATCGGACTTCCTTCTGCAACAGCTCCATGATCCTCTGCCTGTTTATCTGCCAGGTTCCCTCACTATGCTGGCTCCACCACGGCTGTACCTCGGTAAGGTACTCGGTGTATGAGTCTGTCCAGCTTATAGCAGGGTAGTGACGGCTGCTGGCCAAGGCACGATCCAACCCCCAGAAGCAACGGACAAACCGCTTGGTATGCTGGGTCACAGGCTCGGAGAAATCTCCTCCTGGAGGGCTGACAGCCCCAATGATGGAAACCGACCCCGTATCACCGGAAAGGCACTGCATAAAGCCCGCACGCTCATAAAACTGAGCTATGCGTGTGGGAAGATAGGCAGGGAACCCCTCTTCTGCAGGCATCTCCTCCATACGTCCGCTCAGCTCCCTGAGAGCCTCTGCCCAACGGCTGGTGGAATCTGCCATGATGGCGACATGGTAGCCCTGGTCACGATAGTATTCAGCCATGGTGACCCCTGTGTAGATACTCGCCTCACGAGCCGAGACCGGCATGTTGGAGGTGTTGGCGATCAGAAGGGTTCGTTCCATCAGTGACTGGCCGGTACGTGGGTCGATGAGCAGGGGGAACTCCCTGAGCACATCAGTCATCTCGTTGCCACGTTCGCCGCATCCGATATAGACGATGATGTCAGCGTCACACCACTGTGCGATGGAGTGCTGGGTCATGGTCTTGCCTGTACCGAAGCCCCCTGGAATGGCTACGGTGCCACCTTTTGCCAAGGGAAAGAGGGTATCGATGACTCTGAGCCCTGTGATAAGCGGCTGTTTCAGAGCAAGACGATTGTGCACAGGACGGGGAACCCTGATAGGCCAGCGTTGGACCATCGTCAGCTTCTCCTCCTTGCCGTCGGGAAGCACCACCGTTGCTATGACCTCATCAACAGTATAATCACCTTCAGGGGCAATCTTGGCCACAACACACTCGGCAATGGAAGGAGGAACCATAACCTTATGCATTACTCTTTCAGTCTCGGCAACCTCTCCGACAGACATGCCATGGGTCAGGTTCGCTCCAACCTCTACCTTAGGTACAAAGGGCCACTTCTTCTCATGGTCAAGGGCAGGAAAGGATATTCCTCTGGAGATAAAAGCACCGGAAGCATCCATCAGCTTTTCCAGCGGACGTTGGATACCGTCGTAAATCGTTCCTATCAGCCCAGGGCCCAGCTCCACGCTGAGACTCATCCCACTTCCATAGACGTTGTCACCCGGGCATATGCCGGTGGCATCCTCATAGACCTGCACAGTTGCCAGCCCATCATGAAGCTTGACTACCTCGCCTATCAGTTGCTGTTCACCTATCCTGACCATCTCCATCATTGCGGCGTCAGTGACGTCCCTAAGGAGGATGACCGGACCATTAACTCGTTTGACTTGTCCGACTATTCTGTCTTTCATGTATATTCCTGAATCATTGTCCTAATTACGCGGTCAAACCGTCTGAGACGGATCTCGACCTGATTGTTGAACGAAACCTTGTCGTCCAACGAGGAGAGTACTACCCCAAGGCTTCTGATAGGCTTGGGATCCAAGCTTAGGACAACTTCCGAACCGGTATGTTTCTTTACCAGATCGGCAGCTTCCTTCAGATGTTTCTCCGTTGCGGGGCACTGGTTGCTTGAGGAGACTTTCGCCTCCTTCAGATCAAGGCCAATGGCCGCTTCTGCGATCCATGCGGAGAGGTAGGGCTCAATCGTCTTGCAATGCATCTTTTCACGGATACGGCGCATGACCGAGAGGTAACTCTCATCCATCTGCCTGAGGGCCGCCTTACGTTTCACACTGCTCTTATTTGCCTGCAGTCGAAGTTCGATCTGTCGCATCTTTTGCTGGAAGGACTTCTTTTCAGAAGCGAGCTCCTCATCGGATCTCACATGAGCCTCTTCCAGTATCTTCTTCGCTTGAAGACGGGCATCCTCGACAGTTTTCTCTGCATTCTCTTCAGCTTGACGGATAATCCCATCAAGCAGGCGATTGTCTGTGCGTTCCATACGAACTCCCTTAGATAGAGACACCAATGGCTTGATTGACCAGGGACCTGAGATCCGTAGGGTTTCCGTCACCTCGTGAAGAAGGGATCTCCACGACTAGGGGAAACGATTCGGAAAACAAATACTGATTGACTGTCGGACGGATCATGTTGGCAACCACATCTGTTATGATGATGATACCGTTTGAACTGTCCTCCAGTGCTTTTGTCCAAGCCTGCCGTGCCTGTTCGGCATTTGTCGCCTGCATGCCGAACACACCGACAAGGGAAAACCCCAGTACGGTATCCTCGTCACCGATGACAAAATACTTCATTGTTATGCCTTACCAAGAATCATCAGAGCTGTAATGAATCCAAAGACAACGAGACCTTCTGCAAGGGCTATGAAGATCAGAGCCTGGCTGGCAATCTCAGGTCTCTCGCTTATGGCTCCCATTGCTGCGCTCCCCACCTTGCCGATTGCCATACCAGCTGCCAAGGCTCCAATACCAAAGGCCATTGCAGCACTGAGACAGATGATGGCAATGCTATAGCTTCCAGGGGAAGTGGCTTCAGCTGTTGCTGCAAACACACTGGGTGCAAAGACAAAGCCGGAGGCGAGCAACAGCAACGCTGTGGCTGCAAAGGTCATCGATACTTTCTTTTTGAATGCGATACTGGTCATATTGACCCTCCTAAAAAAGTTCCTATTTTTGAGCAGCAAACGATGTCTTCAAGCCGACTGGCTCATACGCAACACCTTTTCCTGTAAAATACCTAGAGAAAAATTCATAGTAGTTGAGCCTCAGGGACTGTATACCCGAACTCAACCCTTCCAACACAATTACCAGTGCATTACCCAAGACCAATATGGCAATGGCCCCCACCCCACCAGAGAGATGGGAAAGCTCCTTGAAGGACTCCATCAGGGCAGCATGGGCGATACCCAAGCCGGCGACACGCATGAAGGAGAGCGTGTTGGACAGGTACCCACCAAATATCTCCAACATGTCAACAAGGAACTCCATGGTGGAATCCATGACAACCTTTCCTGCGCTCTCCCTATGGCCACCCTTCTTCACAGAGAGGTAGTAATCCAAAAACCCCCGAAGGAACAGGAGAAAGATAGTGACAGAGAGCACGACAGGGATCCAAGGGTCCGAAGGGAACGTCTTGTAGCCGCTACTAACAAAGCCGAAGCCCATATAGAGCCCGGTAGCGAACAGGATCCCTCCGACGATGCCGTTCTTGTCTATGGTCATCTTTAGCCAGGCCCGTTTCCTATACAGGTTTATCCAGTTTAGGATAAGACCGGTATATATGACAACTATACCAAACTTGATGGTGATGGCAAGGATGCCGTAGACGTCCTTGACAGGACCTGATGTAACATCGCCTGCGACCACGGCATCCAGGTTGAACCATAGTGCCGGGAACAGGGCAAAGCCAAAGTAGGAACCGTACAATACACCAAAGAGCATGGAGGAGATCCCAAGATAGGGCAACAGTTTGCTGATGTTTCGGCTGAGCATCCCATCTGCCTTGAGTGGGTTTTTCCTGTAGCTGAGTTGGGTCAGCAGCCCGACAAGCAACAGCACAAATCCCTGCCCGACATCCCCGAACATAAGGCCGAACATGATGAGGTAGGCTATCATGACGAAAATGGTGGGGTTGACCATCCCATACTCCGGGGTACTGTAGTTGTTCACCATCTTCTGAAAGGGTTCCAGCATTTTGGGGGAGGTCACAGCGACAGGAATCTCCTCACGGGGCATCTGTGTGGCTTCGGTCCATTCGATGACACACTGGCCTTCGCTGGATTGCATAATCGCACGGGTAACTTCATCAGCCTGGTCGGAAGGAACCCACCCGGAAAAGAGTGTCGTATTTCTTGTATAGGAGAAGTAGGAGCGAATCTGGTCACTGAGCTCGTTGAGCCTGAGATTCCCCCATATGGAGATGAGACGGGGGCTCTCTTCCTTGATGAGGGCATTGACCTCTGCCTCTATCTCACCTCGCTGAACAGCCGCTTTCCTGTGCTCGTTTTCCAGACGATGGGTAATGAGGGAGATGGCATTTTTCTGTGCTTGTATGTCGCTGCTCTCTGTCCAACCGAACTTGTCAAGCAGAGGGGAGACCTGTGAACCATCGCGACGCAAGGTAAGGGAGATATATTTCTTCCCGTCGGAGTACGGCTCGAGTATACCCCCGAAGGTTGCAAGCCGGGCCGAAAGGTCTTCAGCAGTTCCGTGTCCAACCTCCCCTACACGAAGATCCAGGTATTCGCCCTTATCCTCATCTATGTAGCGGTGCATCTCATCAAAGCCGAGCACTAGCTGGTTGCTCTCTTTCTGACGGTCTTTGAGCTGGAGCAGTTTTTTCCCCAAGGAATCCATGAGCGAACCGTAGGAATCAAGGTCTGGCTTTTCCATATTCTTCACATCAAGGACGTCTGTCGTAGGAAGGGAGATCTGTCCTTGCCTGAGGACAGCCTCGACCCGGTGACGCATATCTTCCAAAGCGATGCGGCTGATGGAACTCGGACGGGTACTGAGCTTTTCCATCTGTTGGGGGTCAAGCTTGTTGAGGTGGACAAAATCCATGACCCCCATCTCAAGGAGGCTCTTTACCACGGTGTCACTCATCTCTTCCAGGACCACGGCCGTGAGCAGTCTCATCGGCCTTGTAAACAAGTTCATGCTAATACCCCCCTGATATAATCCTCTTCATAGCCGTAATACTTTCCGTTGATGATAGCCTTGATCATAGTGTCCTCCTCCTTGTAGAGGAAGAAATATGCCAGGCAGACACCTATGGTAAAAGGATCGGAAGCCAACATTTTCCTATAGACACTCTTACGGCGCTCATGCAGATATGCCTCAATGCGGAGGTTTTGCAACGCCATAAGTTCATCGGCGTGAACACTACCGCGTTTCTCTTCTGAGATTTGCTGGATCTCCTGGTTTAAGCCAGGATACAGCTGTTCGATGACAGCGAAGGGATCACGCCCCTGGGCGGTACTCCGTACAAATTCGAGCACGCTCTTATGCTTATACACCCTACCCCATGGCAAGAAGAGTGATTCCAGTTTTGTGGAATCCATCTTGTGGTACCAGCCATAGCGTACCATGATCAGCAGGTTCTTCAGGTCTATATCCACCATAAAGACAGACTGGGCAACACTTTTGTCCTGCTTTGAAAGCCTTTCAGTACTTGCCATCATATGCTCGTACCACTGCTTGTCAAGCATGTTTTCCAGAACAAACAGTCCTTCATCATCCAACTGCTGTTCGGTAAATGAGGTAACAAGTTCACTGTAGGGAGTATTTGCAAGAGCCTTGCAGACACCTTCCCAAGCGGTCGCATTTACCAAGGCTGTCCAATCGATGTCGTTGAGAAGTTTTTCCTTAAACAGATATTCGCTGCGATACCGCATCGGTCGACGCCGAATGATGCTGCCATACCAAAGACGGATGGTATTCTTGAGGTTGTCCACCTCAATTTTCCCCAGGAGGTTCAGGACAAACTCTGCAGGTTTACCCTCCAGGTATTTGGCAACTTCCTGGTACATCTCAACCTCATTGTACAGAAGGGCCAGCTCCATCTGTTGGATGTCACCTGTCCTGTCGTAGGCGGTGGCTACAGAGGCGTGCTCACTGTCGCGGAGGACCGCGACTGCCTCAACAACACCCTTGGCCTTGAGCAGGTCCTCGATGATATGCGACTCGCGCATCAGACCAATCTTGGCTCGTAACTTGGCATTGATAAACCCATAGAGGGAAGTTGGATTTTGTTTCATATGCTGGTTATAGGTCCTCCAGCTCTGTCTTACATATTTTTTCCACTATGCGTTTTGCAATGCTGTCTAGCGTGTCTTCATCGAGAACTGAGGAGATATCGAGGCTTGCTTCAAACTCGCTGAGCTGAAGGTTGGCATCCTCTTCTGCCTGCAGCAGAAGGGCGTGGTTCCTTTCTCGTTCCTCTTTGAGAGCAGAACGAACAAGCTCACTAGCCTGAAGTTGGGCATCACTGAGTATATTGCGTGCATTGGTGTTGGCATCACGTATAATTTTTTGCGCTGTATCCTCAACCGAGAGAACTTCGTCGATAATATCGCTTCGCACGGTAGAACTTCCTTTGTTTTCAAGACAATGATGATTCTCATAGTCGTACTTTTGCATACTAGTGTCAAGTGAAGTTGAATTGAAAGGATTAGGGCGCGCTATAGGCTACAGATGGAGTTGGTTCCTCTTCTTGCTCTACTTCAGGGAAAAATGCCAGAGAAGAAGAATCTTCTCCATTTTTATCTGATGAAAGACGTTGCTGTTCCTCTTCGTACTGGCCAACGCTTTGGATCCTAACCGATTTGAATGAGGGCACCCCCGGAAGGGAGGAAGCGAAATCAACAGGTGTGACAGCAGTCCCTGCACCTTGCTGATCCTCTGAAGTGGAGATTTCCTGAGTACCTTCAGCAGGGTCTACTTCCTTAGGATTCTGCTTTTTCTCAGGATCGATCATGATCGTCTGTTGTTGAGGAACTTCTTGGTCGGAGTTCTCTACAAAGAAGAAATCATCAACTGTCCCTTGTGACTCTGGTACTACACCAAAGCTCCAGTCGTCCTGCTCAAATGGCGGGAAGATGATCTTCCAGAAGGTCTCCTCGTCGATCCTCTCCTGTATCTGGAGAGTCACACTTGCATCATAGCCAGTAACCAGTTCGGTTCCGAACACATCTGTCTCTTCTTCGACAACCTCTTGGGTGAAAGCATCCCTGACAATTATCCGGGTCTCAAGCTCAGGATCTGAAACCCAGAACTGCTCAAGGAGCAAAACCCTATCCTTACCTGTCTTTCCAGCTTCAACTTCTGGAACGGTAAACCGGACAGAATACCAGAGGTCTTCCACCTTAAGGTCAAACAGATAGTCGCCAGGAAGGACATCACTGAGGATGAAGCGTCCATCCTGGTCGGTAAAGAGATAGAGGGCATCATCGCGCGTCATGACCTCTTTGCCTTCCTCGTTGGTAGAGAGGGAGTAGACAGGGGATGAGTACTGTTCGTACGGTTGCTTGTCAGTCATCAGCAGGATACCGCTTACGGTAAAGGAGGGTTGCACATCAATTTTAGCCATGAAGGCCTGACGGCTTCGGGGGTTGATCTCATAGACAAAGGAGGCTCCACTGCTATAGTCGCTCGAACCGGTGGAGAACACCACTACAGTGTTTTTCGTATTGGTAGAGATGTTGTTATATAAGGCGCTTCCCAAAATCCTCCCCAGTGGTGTCGGCGAGGAGTCCAGAGACCTTGCAACCGATATCTCCGCCTTCTTCAGCTCCCCTACCGGCCTGACAAGGAAGAATGCCTCATTGACCGACTTGGCCAGGGCAAACGCACCGTCTGCAAAGGCAAGGGATGTGTTTGCGGTAAAGGTTGTAGTCATCCTCTTATAGGAGTTAGATGCCTGCTGGCGCAACGAGAAGGAAGCGAGGTCACCGCTATGTGACCACCCGGCGACCAGTGAGTGGTCCTGGGGAGCTTCAAACTTATATCCGCTGAGGTTGAGGTTCAGACTATCCTTGGCAGAAGGTCTGTAGCTGATACCCAACGAACTGCTGCCGGTAACCGAAGAGAAGCTCGTGTCTGTCTGCTGACTGGTGGAGGCGCTGGCATTCAGCTTCTGGCTGAATGAATAGCTGCCGGTTATCTGAGCTGTCACCGTTGGATTGAAAGGGGCACTTTCCAAAGCATTGAGGGAGATGGTACCGTTGAGGGACATGCCCTTGAACGGGGAGAAGCCTGTCGAGAAAGAGGAGTTCCAGGCAGGAGAGCTCTTTCCGATACTCTGGGTGACTGATCCGGATAGGGTGAAGCGTATGTCCTTGGTGAGGTTTCCGCTATAGGAGAGGTTCACCCCTAGGGATGGAAGTGGGTCAGGAGCACCTGCAATAAGACTGGGATAGGATTTCAGGAAGGTGATCCCTGCGTTGACGGTACCGAACCTTGCTTCGGACTTGCCGCTGAAACGATGGTTCAAAGCACCACTTACCGATGGGACTAGCCAACCGTTCTCCCTATACCGATCATCAAGTCCAAGGGTAAGCTGAATCTGGCTAGTCCCTATCATTGAGGCAAAAACACCGTTAACCGTCCCGTTGAATACACCTGGGGAGTAAGCGAGGTCGGTTGAGAAGGTAAAGGTGTTGGTAACCCCAACCTGTTGCCAGTAGGTTGCAGTGAATTTATCCAGATGATAGGAGAGATATTGCCCATTCCACCAAGGCAGATCCAAAGCCCAAGGGTCAGTAGCCTTGGTTGCAGATTTTTCTTTGGGTACAGTAAGGCCAAAACCATACAGGGTATCCCCCTTGCCAAGCAGACGATAGTCATAGCCCATGTCAACATACTCTACAATGACATCGTCAGGGCGTGCGGCAGGGATGATCGTTATCTTGACGATATTCGCACCCTGGGTAAAGACAAAGTCCTTAAGGCGATACGTTCCTGCAGGGAAATCCCTGGTGAATATCTCATTGCCATTGATGGAAATCACAACTTTGGAAGGTTCGACCAGGACAATCTTGTACTCGAACTGATTGCCCTTGGCCCTGTCGGTACCATAGGAGTAGCTCTTCTCAAGCTGCACGCCGAAGGGAGTTGACCCAGAAGGCGCCTTGTTGCTCAAACTTGATCCGACATTACCAAAGGACAAGCGTTGGCTTGTCTCGACAAAGTCATAGAATCCATTCCAGGCGCCTAGGGTAAAGGAGGTCTCAGCGGTGGTTGAGGAGGAGAGGGAGAAGGAGAAGTTGATACCTACCCCAAAGATAGCAAGTCTGTTGGAGACGCTGAGACTGAGAAGCCTGTTGTTCAGTACAAAAGTTGGTGATGGGGCATAATCCAACAGGGTATAGAGACTCAAGGAACTGGCCATTGAGAATTTGGCTGGTTCCAGGATGATAGCCCCGCTCATGCCGTACTGCTCCCTCCGGTTGATGGAGGAGGCTGTGATGCTAATTGACCTCTCAGGCATGTCTTCCAGGCTGAAGTTCAGCGAGATGGTAAAGGCAGCGCTGTCGTAGGAAGCTTCGACACCTCGATCGTTTATCTGCTCGATAGAGAGATAGTCCAGCCCATCACCAAACAAGCGCTGTGACGCTGCCTTGGTAATGTAGTCACCTATGAACAGACTAAGCTCTGTAGTATTTACCGATTGGACATCGCCCTCGAACTTGACCTCGATGTCTCCAACATAGTCGTTATTTACATAGAGACCCAGATAGTAGAGACCGTCTTCATAGGCAACGGTGGAATCCGCTCCTACTACAAAGAAGTCAGCGAAGAAATCATCGTCCCTAGCCTGTGGTTCAGTCATGGCTGGGTAGAACATGTCGTACTCTTCTTCAGAAAGAACCATGGGATCAAACAGGAGAGGCACGTCAGGAACATGCAGCTTTGTTGAAACGGTAAGGGTTCTAGGTATCGCCGGCACATTCGCTTTCTCAAGAACACGAGGCAACCAGATAAGGTGTTCCGGTGGTGGCATGGGGATGGTGGGCTCTTTGGACTCGAAAACAGGAACAGGCAATTCCTCGTCGACAGAGGGCTCCGCAATGAGAGGAAGTGCCTTTTCAACGGGAGGAATTTCTTTCATGAACTCGACAGAAGGAGGCCCCACAAAACGAGGGGGAGCAGGGATGGGGGGGGCTTTCCGTTCATCAGTAGTTATGGGGATGACCTTTTCACTCTCTTGGGCAGGTGCCGTCATTGGAACCTGAAAACAGTTCCACAGGAAAGTGGTAAGAAAAAGGGTTACCAATGCAAGCAACCCGCCCAAGATTACCGCATGTGCTAACCCCTTACGTTTCATATTCAATTAAACCTACTAGGCAAAAGCAGAGAGAAAAACTCCACTATTTGCTATATTTAATGGTGGCCTGATAGGTCACCCCAGGTGCTCTGGACAATTCTTCAGGCCAAGGAATTTGTTTGGTAACTGTCTTTTTTGCGAGAAGGTTCATACCATCAAGAGCAGGAAGCGCGTCTGCACCCTGCAACACCACGGAGTTTCCTCTGCTGTCCTTGACCTCAAGAATACTTGAAATCAAGAGTTGGTGAACAGTTCCCATATTGACAAGCGTAACTGCCATGGTTGGAGACCCATCCTCTGCTGAAGTCGGCGTAATTGACCTGACAGCGACGTTTTCAACAACCTTTGAGGGTTGCACATAAAGACTCGTTGTATAGATATACAGGAAGTTGAACATACCCTTGTCAGTACTGCTTTTTCCTTGCGAATACGGAATCTGTTCAGCTTTCAAGCGAAAGGAGAGCTCGTTGGTTACTGTTTTCGGCCCACGATACTGTACACGAACAACCCAGCTACTCTGAGGAGGAACGACAAGCTTGTTAGGAACAATGGAGAAATATGCGTCTGCAGGCGAATTCAATTCACCACCTTGGCTGTCCTGGTCTCTGATGAGAGCAGAAATGCTGATAGCAATCGAGTCATTGCTGTCATTTACGATTGTGTATGTTTTCGTGCTTTCTGCCCCAGTAGGCTGAAAAACCTGCTCTAAGGGAGAGAACTGATACGCATAGATACTCGACAATGACATACATAGGACTATCATAGCGAGTATTGTCATTCGTTTCGCGTTTGTTTTCATTTGGTTCATTGAACACTCTCTTTTTGCCGATCCGTTTTGTGATAGTGTACGCTATAGGAGGCAATTCTTCAAGTATTGCTTAATTGTAAGGGGTAAAAAATCAAAATACTAGCTATTTGCCATTCTTTTCATGGCAGAATCGAAGGTTCCTTTGAGAATTGGAGCAAATTGAGCAACAATTTGCTCGGTCTCTCCTGGCATTCCCGACTGGAACCAATCAAGGGCTGCACCGACAAAGGCATGTTTGTAGAAGTTGATCAAAAAGTCCAGTTGCTCTTGTGTCACCCCTGCCTTCTCGGCGCGAACCTTCAAGGTGGTATGCAGCAAGGTTGCAATCTCTCTACAGAGATACCTATCCAGCAACTCCCTGCCAAGGCTGTTATAGATGTTCAACATCACGCTACGGTTGTTCTGCAGATACGTGCATAATGAGCGAATCACTGTCTGACCGTCATCTGCCTTATGGACATCAGGATACTGTTTGGCAAACTCCTGCCCTTCATTGACAAACATCCAATCCAATAGATGGTAGATGTCCCGAAAGTGATAATAGAATGTCTGCCGATTGACTCCACATCTGGCTACAACTTCTTTAACTGTTATCTTATCAAGAGTACGCTCTGCCATAAGTTGTTTTAGCGATTGAGCAAGTGCTAGTTTCGTCATTTGTGCCATACTGATCTCCTACATACTTGCCTTAAGGTACAACATATTTTGAGAAACGACTACATCTATCTACTACTAGTTGGTCGCATTACCACAACATCGGAAATATATTGCGACATTTCTCCCATTTGTTGACACTAAAACCCTTCTATGCTATTGTTCCTTCCTGTCGGGTAACCGATAATTTTCGGGCTGTAGCGCAGGGGTTTAGCGTACGTGTCTGGGGGACACGGGGTCGGCGGTTCAAATCCGCCCAGCCCGATAATCCTGTAAGGAACTATTCCTTGCAGGATTTTTTTGTGTCCAGATAGTATGGTGCAATTCGCCTCTTGACAATAATGAGTGCAACCGTAAGCTCAGGAGGAAGAATTCCCCATTTGCAATCTCGCTCTTTCCTTCGGCAAGACAAACCAGCTTCCCCTATCCTAAGAGGCGTACCCGAGATCAATCAATGATGTCTCCCAGTCCAGTTTTCTTGTGGACGAGCTGATTGAGAACAGCTACAGCTCCATCATCATGGCCAAAGGGATGAAAAATCTCGTCCCAGCCTTGGTCGCCAGCAGGAACCACACGTTCGAGACCCCCCGTGGATGGCCATCCGGACTTTGACGGTCTATAGACAACGATCAAGACACGATGGTAAGTCGATGACACCAAGGACTACTAGTACCACATCTACTACAAAACAGGAGGTCATGCTGCTGAGCGGGAACAGTCACTTGAAAGCTCAAGTAGTTTTTCAGACGTGCAGAAGATAGAGCCTCAGGCCCGTCAGATAATGGAAGCCTTGATTAAAAGCGACAAGAGTTTTCTGGAGATCATGAACATCCTCGATACTGGTTGAAACTGGCCACTCGAATCATTGAGTGTACCTTATATGCAGAGTTCACTTATTGGCATGATCGCAAATATTAGGTTGTGGCAATCCTATACATTAAGGACAAATCTGGTACTGAACAGGCCATCCTCTGCTGAAAACGTGTAGGCACCATGGAATCGCTTGACAGTATAGACCATACTTCGCGTACCAATGCCACCTCCCTCTTTCGAAGAGACCGGCATATCATGATCAAAGCTGACGAAGGCTTTACAGGTATTGGTAATGCCAATGGCCAAGCGCCTACCGTTATACTGAGATTCCACCTTTATGAACCTCTCTGTATCACTAGGGAGTTCCAGACAGGCCAGATAGGCGTTTTCAATGGCATTGGCAAACAATGCGGACAGTTCGACCGGCTCAATCTCCAAGCTATCGGGAACATTGGCCGCTATGGTCAGGAGGATGTTTTCCTTTCGTGTCCTCTCTGCCCAGAGGCAAAGGATACTGTTTACAGCAGGATGCCGGCAGTATTCCTCTTTTGTCAGGACACCCATGCCCATCTGCTCTTTCAAATGGACAAGGGCAGTCTCAGTTTTTCCAGATTCCAGAAGCTCTATCAAAGTCTGCGTGGTATGACGGGCATCATGCCACCGTCTGTTCGTCTTTTCAGCAGCTTCCATAAACATGATGTGCTGATCCAGCTGAGCCTTGTTCTGCATAGCGAGCATGCGTCTTTGCTCCTGAACCATGTATTTTTCATGGAGCTGTTGGAACATGTAAAAGATCACCACATACACAGACCCCATAAGGACTATTGTTGCAGAGGTCGAATACAGGACCTCAATATAACTACCTTTTTGCCCATACTGAACAAAGGAATAATACAGGACTACAGAACCCAGGACAGGTAGTATGCTGAAGATTCCCCATCCCTTGAGGATTTCTTCTTGTGCATTCAGATAGTACTTGCGGAAAAACAGGTGAATAAACAAAAACATCAGGGCAAACAGGGCTATCCGTACAAGATTGTAAAACACATACCCACTGCCATAGTACCGTGCCAACCACATTGCCGGAACTGATATGAGGAAGTTTAGGAATATTGTAGTTACTACGGTAAACATATCACGTGCATCTCGATACTTGGAAGTATAAAAAAACAAGGAGAATGCAGGGACGACCATGATCAGGACATACCACCTTGCATATACTGCAAGACCGCCAAACATGAGCACGGCACTACTGATGAGCACCAAAACAACCAGTTCAGTGATGAGGATAAGAGCCAGCTTTTCCCTGGGAAATCGCAAGCGCGCAAGATCAAAAATCAAGACCTGTGAAATGACAAGCGTAATCAGGGGAACTAGTATGGCCGAATAATCCATCACCACACGCCCTTCAAGGAAAACTGGGTATATCTGTCGATGAGCGGTTTGTACTGACGACGCTGCATATGAAGCTGCTTGTTGCCATCAAGGGAGATGCTACGGAGAGTTACCTCCTTGATCTTGCACAGGTTGAGGATGTATGTGCTTCCATATTTGTAGAACCTTGCATCATGGGAAAGCTTGTCATACAGCTCGATGGAGGTCATGCGTACTTGCAGGACAATGCCATCAGCCAAGTGGATGTTTTGCATGTGCTTCTCTGTTTCCGCATACATGATATCTGAATACAATACCTTATGTGTGCCCAGCGATGATTTTACCGTTAAGCTAGCTTGCTTACGCTTCACAAGCCGAGAAAAGGCTTTTGCCAAGGCAGACTCAAACTGCTCTGTTGTATATGGCTTCAAGATATAATGGGTCGCGTCCAGGGAAAAAGCCTGTATTGCATGGGTAGTGGACGAGGTGAGAAAGATAATCTCAGCCATGTCGCCCTTCTTTCGGAGCGCCTCTGCAAGTTCAACGCCGGTGGTGAGCGGCATATAGATATCCAGGATCATGATGTCAAAGCTTCCATGAAGTTCAATATGGGTCAGTAAGCTAGCGGCATCTTCAAACGTACTTATCCTACTATCATACTGTGGATGTATGGCCGTATAGGACATGCAATTTCTTCGTGTCTTGGCAAGCTCTTCCCTGTCATCATCACAAATTGCAATCTTGATCATCTATTCCAATACCTTACTCTGTATTCCAGTTCAAAATGAGAATGTTCATAAAAAAACCCTATGGTGATATATATCATCCGCAGAGTTCTCACAATACGTTACTTTGCACAAATAGTATCATGTTCTATCCAGAGAAACTATAGGAAATATACGACTAAACAGACAAATCAGGCTAAATAAGCCATTGTATGCTTAAGTAGGGTAGCTTGTCTTGGGAATTACACCATTACTACCGTCTTCTCTTCGTTTGCTGTTCTACGCTGAAGCAGTCTCACCACCTTTTCTCACAAACGAAAGTGATATGGCACCCTTTCCTGCATGCAAGGCAATGACAGGTGAGGCCTGTTCCACAAAGAGAGGCTTCAAGCCTGTCTTCTTCTCCACAATTGCGGCAACGGAGTTGGCCAAGTCGGGATTGCCTATGTAGGACATCCCATAAGCCTGGATGCCTTCCTTCTTATGGATCTTCATGAAATGCTTGACCAGGGCAGCTATGCTGCCAGTCCTGGAAAAGCGTACCCCAAGAATTTTGCCCCCGCCCTCCTTGGTGAGGCCTACCATGGGCTTGAAGTTCATCTTCAGGATCAGGGAACCCAGTTTCTTAGGGATTCTTCCGCCGCGAACCATCATCTCAAGGGACTGAACCGATACCATGATTGTAGTGCGTTCAACAGTATCCCTGATCGACTTGAGTAAGACTTCACCACCGATTCCTTTAGCGGCTTGACGTGCAGCGAGTTGCACGACAAGTCCTTGGGCTGAGGCGTTCAGGCGGGTATCGATGATATCAATCTGTACTCCGCACTCCTGGAGGGGCTTCGCGGCCAGCTGGTAGGTACGAAAAGTCCCGCTCAGCTTGGCAGACACTGAAAGAACCACCACATGCTTGTAGTGCTGGGTGAGAAATTCCAAGTGGCGCTGTATCTCCCCCACCGAAGGCATGGAGGAAGAGACCTTCTGCTGGGAGGCATCGAGGATCCCCAAAAGCAGAGGGGAGGAGATGGTGATGCGGTCAAAGAACGAGGTCTCGCCCACCTGAACTATCTGTGGGATCCTGTAGATGCGTAGCTCATCGACTACATCCTGAGGGATATCAGCTGAGGAGTCGGTGACAATGACCGTATCGGATATACGCTCATGGGCAGCAGATTGCTGCATAAACATGTCATCGACTTTCTGCTCCTCTATCTGGCTATATAGGGCAAGGCGTTCGAACATCAGGGCAGGATCATCGGTGTGGAGGTGTATGCGCATCTGGTTGTCATGGCTCCCCATGACCAGTGAGTCCCCAAGCCCTGTAACAGCTTCCCGGACAAGCTCTTTCTGCTCGTCAGTGACCCTAAGGAGGGCTTCAGTGCAGTATCGGAAGTGACTCCTATCATTGCCATGATCTGAGTCAATATGATGGGCATCTGTTTGTATGAGCTGTTCAGTCTCAGAGAACGTGTGTACAGGATTCAGTATATAGAGGTCTACCCCTTCCAATATGGAGACAAAGGCCTTTGCCCCGGCATCGACAACCCCAGATCGCTTCAGAAGCTCCATCTGGTTGGTTGTATCCTTCTCCGCCTGCCTTGCAGAACGAAGGGCCCGTCTGAGCAGTACGGGAACAGGGGCATCTAGGTTTTCGATATTGCCCAGTTGGTTGGCCCAACTCTTCATGACAGTCAGGATAGTCCCTTCCAGGGGTGTCTCAACCGCACTGTAGGCAGCTGCCACTGCAGCCTTGGCAGCGTCTGCCAAAGCTTTGACTGTCAGCTCCTCAAACTCACGGGCTATAAGGGAGAACCCTTGGAAAAACTGGGCTATGATCATGCCTGAGTTTCCACGGGCTCCTGATAGGGCCGATTTGGCAAAGTTGTTGGAAATGTCTGCAACCGAGCCTGTCCCGTCAGAATTGGAAAGGATTGATTTGAGTGTATGGGTAATATTGGAGCCTGTATCGCCATCGGCAACGGGAAACACATTGATCGTGTTTATCTCCTGCATGTTCTGGCGCAGGTGATAATAGCCGAAGGTCAATGATCCATAGAGGTCTTTACCTGTTATGTTCAAACGCTCTCCTTACCAGCTGAAAAGCTGAATTTCAGTTCTGTGTGGTGCAAGAGCCGTCTCACATTCTCCCTGTGCGTAGCTATGATAACCAAGCTCAGTATACCAAGAAAAGCAAGGTTGGCATACTCTCCAGGTCGATCCATGACACTATAGTATGGAATGAGCAGGACATATGTGCTCATTGAGGCAAGTGATATGTATCGGGTGATGATCGCCACCGAAAAAAATACAAACAAGCCGAACAATATGGCTGAGGGAAAGAGGACAGCTATAACCCCGGCCCCAGTAGCGACTCCCTTGCCTCCCCTATGGGAGGGAAGATAGGGGGTGTAGATGTGTCCCATGATGGTCATCATACCTATAAACAGCAGTGATGTTCGGCTCAGCTCAAAGAAGGCCAGGGCAACCAAAGGAGGCAGCACTCCCTTGAGGATATCCAGCACCCCGACCAGAATTCCCAACCGAGGGCCGAGCGACCGGCTCAGGTTGGTTGCCCCGAGGTTCCCACTGCCCCTCTTTCGCAGATCAATATGCTTGTTCAATGCGATAATGTGGGACGTAGGGATGCCTCCCAAGGCAAATCCGACCAGGCAGAGCGCTGCCGTGCTCAAGATGATGCCCATCATGTTCGCTTCTTCCAGGGGAGGAAGATGGAGGTCTGTCTGACATACGTCTGGTAATAGGCCTCCTGGCCATACTTCTCTTTCCAGGACTTCTCAAGAAGGTTCACCCCACTGACAAAGAGCAGCAGAACTGTTATGAACACAGGACCGAGTGCCACGAGGAACGTAGCTCCGCTCAGATAGGGCAGAACCATTACCAGCGTTCCCCACCAGACCAGTACCTCACCAAAGTAGTTGGGGTGACGGCTCGTTGCCCAAAGCCCGGTCGTGATGAGGGTCTTGGGGTTCTTTTTCTTGAAGGTGTTCTTCTGGTAATCGGCGATAGTCTCATAGATGAGCCCAAAGAGGGAAAGGACAAATCCGGCAATGAGGAACGGCACGTTGATCACCAACTCCTTCGAACCCATGGCAAAGGTAACGGGCAGGAGGATCACCCACACCGCTGTTGCCTGCAACAGCCAGAAGACGCCAAAGCGTACAAACGAGTTGCGCTTGTCATCAAAGCGGTGATCGACCTTTGTTTTCAGAATTCTTCCAAGCAGGTAGGAGCCCAAGCGCAGTGCCCAAAGGATGACAATGACGAACATCAAGGTCTGCAAGAGGTTTTTCTCTGCATGCACCACATAGATGTAGGTCGTGGCCAGGAAGAAGCTCAGGCTATACGACAAATCGGTGACCACATCGGTCTTTCTGATGAATGCATAGATAAAGAACACGGTATTGATGACGAAAGCTATGATAAGGGTCTCAAGAAATAGGTTCATGGGAATCTCCTTTGAGCTGGAAGCCTGTGCAAGTGGTACCTAATAATGATACTTTATATCAATAGTAAAGGCAACATATCACTGACAACCTTTCTCCTCTTTCCTATGATTCTGCTCTTCAGGGAACACATTCCCACATAAAACCATCAACAGAAGAGGCAAAAGGAAACAGAAGGCAAGTATTTCCTTTTATCCAGGGAAGCATTGGTGTATTGTTACAGCAAGGAGGGCCCCTACTTATGCAAAAACGTACCATAACCCTTATTGTGATCCTCTGTGTCCTCCTAATTGTTGGGCTTGCGGGAAAAACCCTCTTAACCGTGACTACGGCAAACCTGGAAAAGCTCAGGACCATCACAGTGGAGAGTTTGGATCTTACCCTACTCGAAGACGGTACCTACACAGGATCCTATGCTCGGTTTCCTCTGGATGTCGAGGTGGCCGTTGAAGTGCGGAATACCCAGATTGCACACATAGAGCTGGTCAAGCACCGAAACGGTCAGGGAGAACAGGCAGAAATCATCCCCTCTTTAGTAGTGAAGAGCCAAAGCCTGGATGTTGATACTGTAAGCGGGGCGACCTACAGCAGCATCGTCATCCTCAAGGCGATCGAGGATGCCCTCTCAGCAAAATAAATGAGGGCCTGCCAGACTTTTTCCTATCTCGCAGTCTTCATCTATCGTATAGTACATCTATATTTGTCCAACAAGGGGGAAGCGTATTCTTGCATACGAAAGCATCATCATCCTGGCGCATGCCATCAGCCAGGGCATCTTTACCATTGTCCTGATCTCACTCTACCTGCGGGCGAACAGACAAATCCCCGGCCTGGGGTACTGGACGCTCACAATAGGATTGCAAGGCATCACGTCCATCTTGTTGCTCGCCAATGGTCTGGCGTATCCAATCATTATCTATGGGGGGTTTACGCTCCTGACATTTTTTGGAGGAATCTTCTTCTATTTCGGCCTGGCGGAGTTTACCCAAACCACCATAAGAAAAAGATACCGCTACACGCTGTTTTTCCTGCTGTTTCTTCTTGTGCTGTTGAGCTTCTTTTTGAGCTGGCAAATCAGTGCCCGCTATATCCTCGTCAGTGCAGGCTGTGTAGTGCTTTCAGTGTGCTATGTACACATGCTGGTACGCAACTTCCATACGCACCAAGCATACAAGACTTCATTTCTCATGCTCACCTTCCTGTATGTTGTCTTCGGGCTCTTCCATCTGATACGCATCGGCTACCTACTTGTACGTGCAAGTGATCAAACCAACGGCCTCATCAAGGATGCACCCTATTTCCTTTACACCCAGCTATTCACCTTCTCCTTCCTGCTGGCAGTCAACCTGATAATCCTCTTGCTCATCAGTCAGAAACTGGTGCAGGATCTCTTTTGCGAGGCAAAGCAGAAAACCCTTTTGCTCGATAAACTCAGGATCCTCGCTGAAGAGGACGGGCTGACCGGCCTGTTGAACCGCTCCACCATGGAAGACTATCTCAACAGCCTGTTCTCCCTTTCCTCAGATGCACGAAAAAATTCGTTACTGTTCTTTATCGACGTTGACCACTTCAAACAGGTCAACGACCAGTATGGACACGAGGTTGGCGACAAGGTACTCAGAGAGCTTGCCTCCCTGTTTCAGAGGCATGACCAAGGTGATGACCGTGTAAGCCGCTGGAGAGGGGATGAGTTTCTCATCATCCTCCATAAGAGTCCTGAAACCCCAATACAGGCATGTGCTGAAGTTCTGGTAAAAGGTGTATGGACCCATGATTGGGAGTCGGCTATTGGAATTGAGGGGCTTCAGATCAGCATCAGCTGTGGCTATACAAGCATCGGATCAGCCGAATCGAGAAGGGATCTGCTTCGCAAGGTTGACCAGAACCTCTATGCCGCAAAAAGCAAAGGCAGGAACCGCTCAGAAGGGAATTGAGTTCCCCCTACCCTTTTTACGTTGCTATGCCCTTACATTTTTGAGGTGATGTTAATTGCAGAGTCTTACACCTTTTGCTATAGTGTCAGCATGAAAGCAAAGAAAAAACCCACCCCCCTCTTTTTCACCCTCATTGTGCTTGGAGTTGTCCTTGTCCTTTGGTTCAATCCTGTGAAGACAAGCGATCCTTTGAGAAGCATCCTCTACATTACAGGTATTACGGCCTCTCTGAGCTTCCTCTTTGGCCTGATAAGTGGAGACTACTCCTGGACAGATCGCCTGTGGAGCACAATGCCTGTGGTCTTTGCTTGGATTTACGCCCTGTATGGAAACTTGGGCCTACCCTTGTTGGTTGCAACCATCCTGGTCACCCTCTGGGGAGCTCGTCTGACCTTCAATTTTGCCCGGAGGGGTGGGTATACCACCAGCGAGGACTACCGCTGGCAAATCATCCATACGAGGATCGGCGATCCATTCCTTTGGCAGCTGTTCAACTTGTTTTTCATCGCCTTATACCAGCAGATTCTCTTCATCGCCTTCACCGGCCCGTTGTACCTGCTCGCCTTGCATGGCACAACAACCATGACAGTTCCCCTCTGGCTGGCATCACTGCTTTTTCTCGCCTTCCTGGCTATCGAGACCATCGCAGACCAGCAGCAGTACACATTCCAGCAAGCCAAGTACGGTCTGTTCCCCAAACAGGCTGAATTGGCCGACCAGTATGCACAGGGTTTTCGAAGCAGCGGCCTCTTCACTCGTAGTCGCCATCCAAACTACCTCGGGGAACTGGGCGTCTGGTTCAGCATCTACCTCTTTGCATCGCTGGCGACTGGGGATTTCCTCAATTGGAGTATGATAGGACCTTTAGCACTTACCATGTTGTTCAGCATCTCCACCATCTTTACCGAAAGCATCACTCAGAAAAAGTATAAAGGCTACCACCAGTACAAGAAACAGGCTTCTGCGATCATATTCAAGTTCTGGTAGTAGATACAGAGGAACAAACATGTTAGGATTCACTAGAAGGAGAGACTATGAACCTAACAAGAATATTTCTTATTATAGCCATCTTAGCTGTTCTCTTAGCAGTTGCCTTACCGGCAATGCGCGCCGCCCCAAAACAACAGGAACCAGAGGTGCCACCTATGAACATACCACAAGATACCAGCAGTGAACGATTCCAGTTCAAGAGCATAGACCAGTCCCTTTTGAAGGAGCTCAACGCCCAAGAGCGTCAGGTGATCATAAACAAAGGAACCGAACGTGCCTATACAGGCGAATTCACTGACAACAAGGAGGAAGGGACCTACTACTGTAGACAGTGTGGCTCTCCCCTCTATGCATCAGATGACAAGTTCAACTCCAATTGCGGCTGGCCATCCTTTGATGAGGAACTCCCCTTTGCTGTCGAGAGACACCCCGATGCAGACGGATCCAGAACCGAGATAGTCTGTGCAACCTGCAACGCACACCTGGGACATGTGTTCCTAGGCGAAGGTTTCACCGAGAAGAATACCCGCCACTGCGTCAACTCCATCTCCATGACCTTCCAGGAAGGAGCCCCCCAAGCCCGTGCTGTTTTTGCAGGAGGTTGTTTCTGGGGTGTAGAGCATCTCTTTGAAAGCGTAGAGGGAGTATACGAGGCAACCAGCGGCTATACCGGTGGAAAGGTAGAGAACCCGACGTACGAGGATGTGCTCTCAAAGAAGAGCGGCCATCTTGAAGCGGTTGAGATCATCTACAATCCCAAGGTCATCTCCTATGAGGAGCTTGCAAAGTACTTCTTTGAGATCCACGACCCTACCCAGACAAACGGACAGGGACCGGATATCGGTAACCAGTACCTTTCGGCAGTATTCTATCAGAGCCGGCATGAGTTCGACACAGCTGTCAAACTCATCAACATCCTTGAGGACAAGGGTCTGAAGATCGCTACGACACTACGTCCTGCAGCCAAGTTCTGGGATGCGGAGGCCTACCACCAGGACTACTATGAGCGTAAGGGGAGCCAGCCTTACTGTCATGCCTGGACGAAGAGATTCTAATCTGGGATTTCAGCATCAACGCTCTGTACAAAACAATCTCCTGTCAGGATCCATCCGACAGGAGATTGTTTTGTAGTCACGATCGAAACCTAGGGCAGAGAGGAAATCCTCCCCTACTGTGTCAGAACATCACCGCTGATGATGGCACTGCACACCACATACGAGCCCTTCTGCAGAACTGTGCTAAGCTGATCCTCTGCAAAGACAAGGTCAATATGCCCCATCTCGGTAGCAACCGTTGCCACCATGCAGGAGGTAGCCTTATAGCCATGTTTGCGGTTTTGGACCTGCAAGACAGGGGCTGCGAAAACCATCAGCTTCTCATGCTCGGCATAGGTGTCCCGCTTCTCCTGGGAGAGGCTCTCATCGCGAGCCATGATGTAGTTGAAGGGCAAGAGCTTTCTGTCATCAAGGCGCGAACCATTCTCGTTTGCCTCTTCATAGGAGGCTCTGCTGTCATAGACGTCCATAGACTGGGGAAAAGCGCAGACCTGCAGCGAAAGCGAGGAGTCCTCGTCAATCCTCTCCAAGGTTGCAGCATGGACAAGGTCTGCTATGAAGGCGCAGCTCTCATCGGAGTTGGTCATCAAGAGAGAGACTGCCAAAGGCTCTCCTGACCCGACCTTTGCCAGGGGCTTGGCCCTCCACAGGCAGGAGCCGCTCATATGCATGTCAATGCCTGCTATCTGTAGGTCATCGCCTTGCTTGACGCTTCTAAATACCAGTTCAAGGCCGCTGTCGAAAAGTTTGCTGTAGTAAGCCCCCTGCACTGCAGGAATCCTTTTTGCTTCCCTGAACCAGGTGAGCAGCTGATCCTCGTCAAGCGAGTCGCCCTTGATCAGGCTTTCGAGTCCTGTGTTTGCCAGATATATTGCCATATGCGTCCCCCATGGGAAAAGTGTATCATAATCGCCCCTTGCAGAGAAAGGGTCAAAGCAATACTATCCTTCTTATGAAATTCGATGCCAAACACGAGAGTCTCACCTTCGCCAGGGGTGTCACAGAGGGCTTCCCCATCTGTGTGGGCTACTTTCCCACAGCCATGGCATTCGGCCTCATCTGTAGGGATGCCGGGCTGAAAATCTGGGAGGCTGTGCTGTTCTCAGTCACCAACTTTGCAGGAAGCGGCCAGTTTCTGGCCATCAACCTTCTTGCATCAGGTGCTCTCATTCTGGAAATAGTCATCGGGGTCCTCCTGATCAACTTGCGCTACCTGTTTATGGGGGCGGCCCTCAACCAGAAGCTTGAAGAGGGTATCCATGGTCCCAAACGCCTCATCCTAGCCCACGGGACCACCGACGAGGTGTTCTCGGTGGCGGTGTTGCACAACCAGAGGCTCTCCTGGCCATACATGATGGGCCTGGAAGGGGTTTCTTATCTCGGATGGGTGGGGGGTACCGCCTTAGGCTTCCTTATCGGAATGGTCCTTTCTTCTGAACTGCAGATGGCAGTGGGGGTAACCCTCTATGCGATGTTCATCTCCCTCTTAGCCCAGGAGCTTCGCCAAAAAGGGATGATGGTGCTCATAATCGCAGGCTTCTCAGCGATTGTGAACTCCATCCTCATCCTTCTTCTCCACATGGGCAGCGGATGGGCAATTGTAATCTCCATGCTGAGCGCCTCAATGCTTGGAGCCCTACTGATACCAGAAGTCGAGGTCGTGCCATGAACGGTACCATCCCTACAATTGTCTATATCCTGGCCACAGCCTTGGCGACCTTCCTCGTACGCGCCCTTCCCTACTATGCGAAGTTCATGAACAAGCTGCCGCCCTTTGTGGCAAGGAGCATGCGCCTCTTGCCTATAGCCGCCCTAGGGCCATTGGTATTTCCCGGACTTCTCCTGGACTTTTCGCCACAATGGTATGCAGGACTTGCAGGCATAGCGGCATCCTTTCTCATCGCCTACACCAAAGGCGGCATGATATTTCCCATCCTGCTCAGCATACTGGTCACCTACATTGCCTTGGTGCTGTGACGTGACCAACAGAGAGCGATCAGCAACAGAGTCAAACCCAGTTAATTCTATTGCTCCCCTATCTTGCCCTTGTTGCAACTTGACCAAAGCCCACCTAAGATTCTAGGATACCCTATGTTTGATGCCCATCGTCACCTTACAGACGACAGAACACTCTATGACGCCCTCTACTGCACCTCCCATCAGGATGAGTGGCAAGGGGTTGCAAAGCTCCCCTCACCTGCCATTGGGGCACTCGGTGCTTTGGCAAACCGGAGCCTGCCCTCCATAGAAGCCCTGGGCAAGGCCCTGCAAGACAACCCTTCTGTACAGGTTGGGGAGATTGGCCTGGACAAGCGCTTTGGAGATATGGAAGGTCAGCAAAGGTTCATGAACGCTGCCCTGGATCTCGCCTTCTCCTTGGACAGAAGCATTACTGTCCATGTCGTGCAGTCCGATGGACTGTTTCTCTCCTGCCTGGACAAGGCTGGGAAAAGGGTGCCTCCCATCCTCTGGCATGGCTTTGCCGGCAGCATTGAAACAGCAAGACTGGCTTCAGAGAAGGGGTGTATTCTCTCCCTTGGGCCTATGATCGGACATACCAATGTGGCAAAGAGGCTTGAGGAGTTTTCGTCCCTCTCCTTTGCCATCGAGACTGACTTTGAAAAAACTATGCAAGAGATACCCTATAGCCAAGTCCTGACCGATCAATATGATCTGGTCTCACACCTGATGCACATGGATAGGGAGACTCTGATAAGGAATAATCGTGCAAAAAGAGCAATTCTTACGAATAACGCGCCTCCTCGGTGAGGATGCCATAGAGGACCTGCATACCAAGAAGGTAGCAGTGGTAGGGTTGGGGGCTGTGGGTGGCATGTGCCTCGAATCCCTTGTCCGCAGTGGCGTGGGATCTGTGCGCCTCGTTGATTTCGATCGGGTCAGCATCACTAACCTCAACCGGCAGATCCTGGCTACCCACCAGAACATAGGCCTTTCCAAGGTTGGGGTGGCAAGGGAGCGCGCCCTTGCGATAAACCCCCATTGCAAGGTGGAAGAGCTCCCCCTGTTCGTCCAAAACGAGACAGTCGGGCAGATATTCACCGGCGATGTGGATCTGGTCATCGATGCCATAGACTCCCTCAACCCCAAATGCGCCCTCCTGGAGACGGCATACAGCAAACAGGTTCCCATCGTAAGCAGCATGGGTGCTGCCCTACGAAGGGATCCCTCCCTGATAAGGACAGGCGATCTGATGGATAGCTTCGGGTGCCCCCTTGCAAAGCAGGTGCGGTCGAACCTGCGCAAGAGAGGGATAGGAAGGGGTATTGAGGTTGTCTATTCGCCTGAACAGGTTCAATTCACCTACAAGAGACCGGAAGAGGAAGAGCATCCCGATTTCAACGAACAGATCAGCGACCAGGGACGCAGGCGTAACGTATTGGGGAGCCTTCCTACCATCACCGCAATATTCGGACAGATGCTGGCACACCTTGCCATGGAGAAGCTCCTGGGGGAGGAGGTCTTTACAGGAAAGGAGAACTGGAACCCAAATACCCAAAGCTCCAGGGGAAAGCGGGCAAGCATGGCCTGAGGCCATCATATGGCTTCAGGTCTACAGCATGGGTTTCCTTCGTGTTGAGAAACTTGCGTCTGGCATCTCCGTTTCCCCCGCTCAAAAAAACAGAGGGTCAGAGAAACTTGAAGGGGACAAAATAGGAAGGGGTATGGAAATCCGGCTTCAGCGTCCCTATGGGTGCATAGCACAGGTAATGCGGCTCCTTGAGCTCGTCCCCACACTTGTAGATGTTACCCTTTAGCTTGATGAACGAGGTAGCCTCCTCTTCCTTCATAAGGCCGAACAGGATCAGGTCGATGGAAACATCAAGACGATACCGGCTCCGTATGTTGGTATTCTCAAGCAACGTAAGCTGGATGGGGATCTGGTCAATGACAAAGGTTGGGTAGAGCGTGCGCGCCGCTCGCTCTTTCCCACGCCCTACAAGGACCTTGGTGCTGGCGCTGAACTCAAAGTTGACATAGTCACTCTCCCCTTCACGTTGGAGAAAGATCTCCATGCAGCTGTCTGTGAAGACCTTTTGGTTATGTTCGGTGCACATGCGCCTGAGCTGGGGCTCCTGGATGGAGAACCGGAGGTGTAGGAACCGTCCCTCATGGCTCAGCCTTACCGAGGCCTCAACATCTTCCGCGCCACCCCAGCAAGCGTGCAAAGGCAGGGGAAGGGCTCGCCCGATATCCCCCTCAGCTACTCTGACAACCATTGGCTCTTCCATATCCATCTCCCATTTTTTCCCAGTATAGACAAAGGGCGATCTTTCTCCAATACCCAATTGAAGTGAAATAAGGCGTTCTTCTCCTTAAGGATCAAACATATTCCTAGGAGATTCCCATGAAACGATTATTTCTTGTCCCCCTCATTGCACTGTTGCTCTTTACCAGCTGTGATGACAGCAAAGCCACGCATACTGATCTTGTAGTCCGTTTTTCCTGCGAAAAGTACAGCATGCAGGAACGGAGCCTGCTTCCGACCCCTGATTCCATGACCATCGCCGCGTACAGGATCTTTGGCAACGGGCCAAACAGCGAGACAGTCGAAGTAACAGGCAGCACATCGACTGTGACACTTGGGCAGCTATTGATGGGCAAATGGTCTCTGACCGCCCAAGCTCTGAACAGCGGTGGAGCCATCCTTGCCCAAGGCACTCTTGATACCATGCTCTCTTCTGTAACCAGCACTGCGACCATCAACCTGACGGAGCTGGTGGGCGAAGGCTCGCTCTCGGTCTCCTACAGCTGGAACCTTGAGCAGGTGGCCTCTGATGTCCGTCTTGAAGTGAGTGTTACCAACCAGCAAGGCGAGAGCGTCTCCATCGCCACCCCTACTGTGGATACTGAGAGTGGTACAGCCAGCCTAGGATCAAGCCTCCCCTCGGGATCGTATATGCTCTGCTCCAAGCTCTACAGCCAAAACGTACTGGTAAGCGGCTCTGCAGAGGCTGTGCGCATCATACCGGGAACAACTACGACAGGAGAACTGGAGATGAAGATGGGAGACCGCTCCACCATCTTCATGATGACCGTCACAAACGACACCATGATGCCCATAGGCGGGACGGTGAGTTGCACCCCGAGCTCTCCTACTGCAGGAGAGAGTGTCACCCTCACTTTCACACCCAGCAACCTGCAGGGCGTAGAAACAGCAGACCTCACTGCCACCTGGTACTGTGAAGGAGCCCTTGTTACCGGGGACGGCTTCTCCTACACCTCGGTTCCCAAGGCAGGATCACATCGCTATGATATCATCGTCAGCCATCCAAAACTGGGTAGTCTGGGAAGTACCACCATCCTGGTCAATATGCCTATCAAATAGAGGTACTTGACAAGTGTTAAGTAACCCATGATTATATGAGTCATGGATGAGTTACACATACCCTTTTTCCTTGAGACCGTAAGTTGTGGCTTTCCCTCCCCTGCCCAAGACAGCAGGGAGGAAAGCCTTGATTTCAATGCCCTGCTGTTCAAGCACAAGGCAAACACCTACTGCCTTCGATGCAGTGGAGACTCCATGAAAATGAAAGGCATCTTCAGTGGGGATATCCTGGTGGTCGACAGGACCATCAGGGCAAAAAGCGGCGATGTCATCGTAGCGGAGATAGGCGGAACCTTTACCGTCAAGACATTGATCCTCGAGGGAGGCAGGGCCATCCTGCATGCAGAGAACCCTGACTTCTCCGATATCCGCTTGGCACAGGAGGAGGAGCTGACCCTCTTCGGGGTTGTCACGGCGGTGGTGAGGTGCCTCAGATGATAGGCCTGTGCGACTGCAACAGTTTCTACGCCTCGTGTGAACGCCTGTTCCGCCCGGATCTTCGAAGGCGCGCAGTGGTGGTGCTTTCCAATAACGACGGGTGTATCGTCGCCTTGAGCAGCGAGGCAAAAAAGCTGGGCATCAGGAGAGGAGCCCCCCTCTTCGAGGAGCGCGAGCGCCTCGAAAGCGTCGGGGCCGCCATATTCTCCTCCAACTACACCCTCTACCAGGATCTCTCAGACAGGGTTATGGATACACTTTTGACTCTTGTGGGAAACAGGGAGGTCTACTCCATCGATGAGGCGTTCTTCTCTCTGGACAACCCCGCACAAGAGCAGGCACAAAGTATCCGCGACGAGATAATCCGCCTCACCGGAATCCCCGTCTCCCTAGGGCTTGCCCGCACCAAGACTCTGGCCAAGCTGGCGAACCACGAGGGTAAGCGCCTGCCTGCAGGGGTAAGCATTCTTCATGCCGAAGAGGAGCTATCACTGCTGAAGCGCACTGCTATCGGAGAGGTCTGGGGTATCGGACACAGGCGCGAGGCACAGCTCTACAGGCTGGGGATACGCACAGCCTATGACTTCATCTGTAAGGATGACCTTTGGATCGAAAAGCACTGCACCGTCACCGGCCTCTCTACCGCCAGGGAACTGAGAGGTATACCCTGTGTACCCAAGGAGGTGGAGAAGAGCATCTCGCTATGCAGCGGCATCTCCTTCGAAAACCCCAAAGAAAGCTTTGAAGAGCTTGAGCAGAGCCTTGCCTGCCACTGCGCCACCCTCAGCTCAAAGCTCAGAAAGCGTGGCAAGCAAGCCCGCGAGGTTACAGTGGCCCTCTATACCAGCCGATTTCGCGACGACTACATCGCCCCGTCGGCAACAGTGAAGCTCGAGCAAGGATCGGACTATACCCCGACCCTCCTGGCAGCTGCAAAAGTATGTCTCTCCTCCATATACAGGAAAGCACCCTACAAGGCGAGCAGGGTGTGGGTAACATACCTGGAGGAGGAGGGGGTGCATCAGTACTCACTGTTCAATGCAGAATGGGAGCAAAAGAGGATAGGCCAGGAAGAGAGGCTCTCCCCTGTCGTGCAGGAGATCCAGCGATCCTACGGAAGAAGGGCCCTGGTCTGTGGCACAGCGGCAACCATGATCAAAGCCGACCTGATGGGACAGGCCTACCTATCGCCGTGCTATACCACAGACTGGAAGAGCTTACCTACAGTGCATTGAAGGCAGGGACAAACCATTCGGGCATCGCCTTGGGCCTCATGGTGGCAGTGTCTATCGCAGCGACCTTGACCAGGACAACACACAAGGTCTCACCCTCGCGCTTGACTGTCTGACGGAATACGATGGAGAAGCGCTTTGCGCTCTCTATCTCAGTCTCGACAGTCAACAGGTCATCAAGGAAGGCAGGTCTCTGGTAATCGATATTGGCAGACTTCACCACCAGGGCCATCTCCTGGGCCATAAGGGCGCTATGCGAACCTGTCTGCTTGGTAGCGATGCCGATATCCCTGAGCAGCTCAGTACGCGCATGCTCGACAAAGTCCAGATACCGAGCGTGATAGACAATGCCACCACAGTCGGTATCGCTATAGTAGACACGTATGCTGAAGGTATGCATCAGAGAGCTACCTCGGCCCCATCAAAGCGGAGCGTTGCGATATAGTCTTCATAGGTCTGGGCCCTACGGATCATCACGGCAGTGCCATCCTCTTTCAGCAGGTACTCTGCAGGGCGGAGCTTGGCATTGTAGTTGAACCCCATTGCATGGCCGTGGGCCCCGACATCGTGGATGACAACGACATCACCCTTCTCAATGTTGGGCAGGGCCCTGTCGATTGCAAACTTGTCGTTGTTCTCACACAGCGAACCTGTCACATCATACAGGTGGTCATGATCTTCCTCTTCTTTACCGACAACGGTGATATGGTGGTAGGCACCATAGAGGGCAGGCCTCATGAGGTCACTCATGGAAGCGTCCAGACCCACATACTCCTTGTACTTGCTGCTTACGTGTCTGACCTTCGTCACCAGATAGCCGTAAGGCCCGGTGATGACCCTTCCGCATTCAAATACTATGTTGAGAGGATCGAGGCCTGCAGGTACAATGATCTCATGATAGAGCTCTTTCATGCCGCGGCTCACGGCCTCAAGGTCCATAGCATCCTGTTCAGGCTTGTAGGGGATTCCGATACCTCCTCCCATGTCGATGAATTCAATGCGGACACCCGCTTCCTTCTGGATCCTCACACAGAGCTCGAAGAGCATTCTGGCTGTCTCCACGATATAAGAGCCGTCAAGCTCGTTGGAGGCGACCATGGTGTGCAGGCCAAAGCGCGTGCTTCCCTTCTCCTTCATGATCGTGTAGGCCTCGACGATCTGATCCGTTGTGAGGCCGTACTTGGCCTCTACAGGATTGCCGATGATGGCATTGCCCGTCCGTTCAGGCCCTGGGTTATAGCGGAAGCAGATGAGGGAGGGAACCTCTCCCAAGGCTTCGATCATGGGCTCGATATGGGAGATGTCATCGACATTGATGATGGCACCAGCCTTGTAGGCGGCAACAAACTCCTCTGAGGGGGTATTGTTGCTGGTAAACATGATGTTTTCGCCTCTGATGCCACTCGCTTCGCTGAGCAGAATCTCAGGCAAGGAGGAGCAGTCGCTTCCAAAGCCTTCCTTATTCAGGATGGTGAGGATGCTCGGGTTCGGACAAGCCTTGACCGCAAAGTAGTTGCGAAACCCTGGGGCCCAGGAAAACAGGGAGGTAAACCGACGTGCATTCTCCACTATCGCCCTCTCATCATACAGATAGAACGGGGTGGGTAATTTCTCAGCCAGTGCCTGCAGTTTCTCTGGACTCACAGGAAGGTTTTTCTCACTCATATCGCTAGATTCTCCTCTATTGAAGCAATTGCCTTGACTACATTCTCACGATGTCCGTAGGAAGAGACCCTTACAAATCCCTCGCCTGCAGGACCGAAACCAGAGCCTGGGGTGACCACCACATGACACGAGTCCAGCAACAGGTCGAAGAAGGCCCAGCTGGACATGCCGTTGGGTGTCTTGGCCCAGATGTAGGGACTGTTGACCCCACCATAGACGGTCAGGCCCATGCCTTTCAACCCTTCGCTGATGATACGGGCATTCTCCATGTAGTAGTCGACCAAGGCCCTGCTTTGCTGATAGCCATCGCCACTGAGGGCTGCAAAGCCGCCTGCCTGGGCAATGTTGCTCGCACCGTTGAAGAAAGTGCACTGGCGTCTGTTCCAGAGGCTGTTGAGCACCCCAGCCTTGGCATCCTCACACTCCAATGCCTTGGGGACGATGGTCCAGCCCAGCCTCACTCCGGTGAATCCGGAGAACTTGGAGAAGCTGTTGATCTCGATGGCACACTTCTCAGCACCCTCCACTTCGTAGATCGATCGTGGATAGCCCTCTTCTGTGATGTACTCGCTGTAAGCGCTGTCAAAGATGATGACGCTCTTGTTGTTGATGGCATAGTCGACAAAGGCCTTGAGCTGGTCTTTTGTCGCAACCGCTCCGGTGGGGTTGTTGGGGCTGCAGAGGTATATCAGGTCCACCTTCTTATCTGGGGGAGAGGGAATGAAGCCATTCCCCTCATTGCTCGGTAGGTATACAAACCCGTCATAGCGGCCTTTCTCCTTGTCAAAGAGACCGGTTCTCCCCCCGACCACGTTGCTGTCCACATAGACTGGATAGGCAGGATCCTGTATCGCCACCACATTGTCCCTACCGAAGATATCCTGAATGTTTGCCGCATCGCTCTTGGCACCGTCACTGACAAAGAACTCTGTGGGTTCGAGGGTGACACCATAGCGCTTGTAGTAGTTCACCAGCTCTGCCCTCAGGTAGGTATCGCCCTGCTCATCGCCATAGCCACTGTAGGTGGCGCGGTCGGATAAGGCATCAAGTTTCTCTCTCATGGCAGTGCAGACAGCAGGAGGAAGCGCCTCGGTGGTGTTTCCAATACCCAGGCGCATGATCTCAATGCCTGCATTAGCCTTCTGCCAAACGGCAGTCCTCCTGGCAATCTCGGGGAACAGGTACCCACTTGCCAGCTTCTCAAAATTCTTGTTAATCGTAGCCATCTCTAGATTCTCCTCGTCAGGGCACCAAGGCCTTCCAATTTGTCCAGCTCAGCATAGAGCTTGGTACGGTTATCTTCATTCTCAAAGGTACACATCGGAAGGCGGAAGGACTCCTCACACCAGCCATAGCGTGCCATGGCGGTCTTGATGGGGATAGGGTTGGTCTCGAGGAAGTTAGCCTTGAAGAAACCCGAAAGATTGGCTTCCATCGCCCTAGCCGCCTTCATGTTACCACCAAGAGCAAGGGCAACCATATCAGAGATATACCTGGGACAGATGTTCGACCCTACGCTGATGACCCCGTCTCCCCCGGCTTCGATCAGGTCGAGACAGAGATTGTCATCACCACTGAGCACATGGAACGCACCGTGTGTAGCTTCTATGACGCTCTTCATCTGGTCGAGACTTCCACTGGCTTCCTTAACCCCCACAATATTGGAACAGGCCTTGCTGAGGGCCTGGACTGTAGGGGTCTCGATGTTCACCCCGGTCCTGCCTTTGATATTGTACAGGATACAAGGAATGTCCACACTGTCGGCAATTGCCTGGAAATGCAAAAACAGCCCTTTCTGGGTTGGCTTGTTATAGTAGGGGTTTACCAGCAAAACAGCATCGGCTCCAGCTTCCTGGGCATGGCGTGAGAGGCGTATCGCCTCGCTGGTGGCATTCGAACCAGTCCCTGCAATGACTGGGACCCTGCCGTTGGCGAACTTGACGGTGAGGGCGATGACCCTGTCATGTTCGTCATGGCTGAGGGTCGGGCTTTCCCCTGTAGTCCCGCATGGGACCAGGCCGGATACCCCACTTGCTATCTGATTCTCGATAATCTCCTGCAGCATATCCTCATCCAACAAATCCTTCTTGGTGAAAGGGGTTACCAACGCGGTAAACACTCCCTTAAAACTAATATCTTTTCTCATTGTACACGCTCCCCTAAAAATACATCTTCGAGCATGGCATCAAGGGTGAAGAACCCTTTCCTACCATCGGTTATCCACGAGGCAGCCTTGAGGGCACCGGAGGCGAACCCCTCTCGGGACCGTGCCCGATGGGTCAGCTCTATGGTGTCATCCTGACTGTCAAACGTTACTGTATGGGTTCCAGGCACCCAGCCCCCTCGCGCTGAGGCGACATGTATCTCACCATCCTCTCTCCTTCGGTGCAAGGTATCGGAGTAGATGGCGCTTTTGTCCGGGGTATTGTCCAACACCATCTGGGCCAGCATCACAGCAGTCCCTGAAGGACTGTCCGCCTTCTGCGCGTGATGAGTCTCCTGGATGAAGGGGTCATAGAGACCGCTTTTTCCGAAGAGACGGGATGCATATTTGACTACCTGGAAGTACAGGGCGACCCCTAGGGAGAAGTTGCCACTGTAGATGATGGAACAGGACGTTTCATCAATGGCCTCCCGTACGCTCTCTATCCTATCATGCCAACCGGTGGTCCCGATGACTGCAGGAATGCCCAGACGGGCGTAGAGCACAATATTGTCCACCACCACAGAGGGGTGGGTAAAATCAATGGCCACAGTGCATCCGTTGAGCGTCGAAGCGTCAAGGTTGGCATCTGTGACCTCAGGATCCTTTGCTACAGGATCTATCACGCTAACCACCTCATGGCCAAGGCCAAGGGCGCCCTTGCGAATGAGCTTTCCCATCTTTCCATATCCGACAACAGCTATTTTCATGATGCCTCCAACATGAAAATAGCCTACCAGAAATGATACAATGTTGTCTATAGCATAACAGAATGTTTTTATTGTAACATCATTGTTACATTATTCCTCAACGAAGCGAGAGTAGCGGAAGCATTACATGGTTCCATTACCGAGCGAGTGCCGGGAAAGCAAGGTGCGATACCCCGCCCCTTGGGGCGGAAAGAGAGGCGACGCCTCCTGGATCCAGGGCTTGCCCTGGGGTATCGATACCTTTCATCTCTTTTTATTCCTGTTCCGATTCTTTCTCTCCTCGCTCGCCTTCATGAAGTCTGCAAAGGTACCCCCTGCGGTGGGAGTCTCGCTGATGACAGCAGAAGGGGCGTTGCGGTTGCCCCATGGACGATCCTCACCCTTTGCAGGACGACTAGGACGATTGTCCCTCTGGTAGGTGAACTTGCTCGGGCGTACCACCTCTATGACAGTCTCCCACGTGTAGTTCTTCTTCTCCGTCTTGACAGAAGAGTCATCAGGGAGGGAAAACCCTTGCATCTCAGGTTGGGTCTTCTTAGGAAGAGCTTTCTTCACCACCAGCTTTTTCTTTGGGGCGGGGGACCCACCCTCTTTGGGCTTTGCAACAACCTTGACAACAACAGCAGGCTCAGCCTGTTCGGATTTCTCCAGGAACACTCGTCTCTTGATCTCCTTCTCTTCGTACGAGCAGGAGAGCCTCTGACAGATAAAGTGGTTCTGACCGATCTCATCGATGACCTTCATCATCGGGCCCTTGCAGTGCGGACAGGTCTTCGCCTCCTTGAACTTGGGCGCGTATGTCTCACCGCTTGATATGACCTGCTTCACCAGAGAGCGAGTACTTTCCTTTATGTCTTCGATAAATGGGGCGCTCTCATCCTTACCCTCGGCAATACGCGTGAGCCTGCCTTCCCATTTCCCTGTAAGGTGGGCACTGCACAACAGATCCGGGGCGAGGCGCACCACCTCCCTACCCTTGGGTGTGGGAACAAGTTCCCTGCCCTGGCGATCAACATAGTGGTTGTTGATAAGCTTCTCTATGATGTCAGCGCGGGTGGCGGGGGTGCCCAGGCCGTTGCCCAGCTGTTTCTTCAGTTTGGCATCCTCGACAAGTCGCCCGGCATGCTCCATTGCCGATAGCAACGTCGCCTCGGTGTACCTCGAAGGGGCGGCTGTCGCCATTCGCCTCGTCTTGACCGACCCAATGGTGACAGGCCCTCCCTCCTTTAGGGAGAGCAGTGCGGCATTGAAGGGCTCGTCATCCTCAAGCAGGGAAGAGGCACTGCGCCGTCCGATGAGACGTGCGACATCACGCCACCCCTGTTGGGTCGGGATGGTCAGGCGGGTCTGGAACCGAGAGCCCTCAACCTCGGCTACGAGGGTGGTGGTCTTGTAAAGGTAGTCTGGGCTGAGCACCTCCAAAAACCTCATGACGATGAGTTCCCACAGGGCCTGCTCGTTCTTGGAAAGTTTGGTCAGGTCGACCTTCTGGTCGGTTGGAATGATGGCGTGGTGGTCGGTGACCTGCAGATCCTGGACAAAGCGTTGTTCGTCGATCCTGAATCCGGATGAGACAAAGGAGGAGGCAAGGGGGGCAAAGGGGGTAAGGCTGAGGGCTCTCAGCCTTTGAGGTATGGTTGCCACAATGTCAGTGGTGATGTAGCGGCTGTCGGTCCTGGGGTAGGTCACGATCTTATGCTGCTCGTAGAGCCGCTGCAGGGTATCCAAGGTCTCCTTGGCACTGAAGGACAGGAGGTTGTTCGCATCACGCTGCAGTTCGGTAAGGTCGTATGCAAGCGGTGGCTGTTCGTTCTTCACCACCGTTTCCAAGCTGGTGATGGACCCACTCTTACCAACCAGGGTTTCCTCCAGGTGCTTTGCAGTCTCTTCGCTCTTGATGCGGATGGTATCCTCATCAGTGTAGTGGGAAGCCGAGAAGGATCCGAAGTCAGCCTTCAGCGTCCAGTAGAACTGCCCGGCAAAGCTTTCGATCTCATCCTCTCGCTCTGTCATGAGAGCAAGGGTCGGAGTCTGTACCCTGCCAGCCGAGAGCTTGGCGTCATAATGACAGGTTAGGGCACGAGTGACGTTCATACCCACATACCAGTCCGCCGCTGCACGGCTTTCGGCTGCGTGATAGAGATTGTCATAGAGTTTGGCGTCCTTGAGGTTTGCAAAGCCCTCCTGTATGGCGCTGTCGGTCTGGCTGCTGATCCACAGCCTCTTTGCCTCGCCCTCATACCCTGCCACTTTCATGATCCAGCGCGCTACAAGCTCACCTTCACGCCCGGCATCGGTTGCGATGACAACCCCATCGACATCTGGGCGGTTGAGCAGGGCCTTCACTACAGAAAACTGCTCTTCACTCTGGGGTATGACCTCCTGCTTGAGGGTATTGGGAAGCATGGGAAGGTCCCGAAGCGACCAACGTCTGAAACTATCGCTGTAGACAGCAGGCTGGGCAAGCTCGACCAGATGGCCCAAGGCCCAGGTAACGATGTACTCAGGCCCCTCGATGTACCCCTTATCGCGTTTCCAACAGTTCAGTACCCGTGCAAGCTCTCTCGCAACACTCGGCTTTTCAGCCAGGACAACTTTCTTCAATGTGTCTTCCTCCCTGGAAAACTATAGCTGGTTTGTCCGGTTCTCGGCAAGACAGCCAAGGAGGAAAGAGAAGGCGATGGGAGTAATAGGTTCACCAGTCACCAGGAAATAAAAGGATAAAAGAGAGGTGGAGGAAAACAAGAGCGAAAGGAAAAGTGCAAAGAATCTTTTGTTGGCTGTAATATATTTGTCATTGGAAACAATTGCTACCGACAATCATTTGACCTTTTCCTCCCTTTTCAGTATGCTTTTATCGATGCAGACAGAGAACAACACTGCATACCAACCCTACCAACTATTGGAGATACCATATGGCATTTGATTTCATGCAGTTCTTTGGGACAAGCCCAAAAAAACACGAAGAACCCGGAGAAAAGACCCTTGTCGTGCAAAAGCACCGTTGCCCGCAGAACCACCGCTGTCCTTCTGTCTCAGCCTGTCCTTTCGGAGCCTTGTCCCAAACAGGGTATGCGGCTCCTGTAGTCGACTACAAAAAATGTACCGGCTGTGGCAAATGCACACGCTACTGCATGCCCAGGGCACTGGTCATGAAAAAAGGGTGAGCATGAAAACTACGATGAACAGGAGCAAAGGCATCATCCCAGGCATGTTTCTGATAACCCTGCTGTATTTCGCCCTTGGCTTCATATCGATTCTCTCGGGTCTGCTCGCACTCTTCTGCATCGCGATACCTTTTGTCCTGCTGGCCAGATATAAGAAGAAAGTATGGTGCTCTGCCTACTGCCCCAGGGCTTCGCTGTTGATGCAAAGTGGAACCAAAAAGAAGATCAGAAAGATTCCCAGCCAGTTCTCCAACGGAAAGCTGAAAAAGGTTATGCTCTGGTACTTTGGCTTGAATCTGCTTTTCATCACTGCCTCGACCATACAGGTGGCAGTGGGCAATATGGCTAGCATGGAGTACATACGGCTGTTCATCGCCATACCACTGGTGCCCTTACCCCAACTGATCACCATAGAGGCTCCTCCGGCAGTGATGCATCTCTCCTATCGCCTCTATTCGATGATGCTCAGCTCAACGATCCTGGGCATTGGCCTGTCACTCCTGTACAGGCCGAGGATCTGGTGTGCGATCTGTCCGGTGGGGACGCTTTCCAACGAAATGCTCAAAAGTACCCCCTAGTGATGAAAGACAAATAATAAACAAATACCTACGGCAATTGAATACAATGAGGAGAACATAATGAAACATATAGTAATAATTGGAGGAGTCGCAGCGGGAGCCACTGCAGCGGCCCGTGCACGACGCATTGACAATGATGCGAACATAACACTGCTAGAGGCAGGATCTGACGTATCGTTTGCTAACTGCGGTTTGCCCTATTTCATAGGCGGGGACATAGAGTACAGGTCATCGCTCATCCTAGCCAGCAAAGAGACTTTCCATGAGCAGTACCGGGTGGATGTGCATACGCATACCCAAGCTTTGGCCATTGACAGGAAAAACAAGACAGTGAGTACGCGAAACTCCGAGTCCGGGGAAGAACGTACCTTCCCCTATGACTCCCTGATACTTGCACAAGGGGGGAAGCCAGTTGTCCCACCACTTCCCGGTGTTGACAAGCAGCACGTCTTCCAACTCTGGACTCTTGAGGATATGGATAAGATAGACCTCTTTATCCGTGAAGTCGAACCTCGCACCGCTGTGGTGGTGGGGGGAGGTTTCATAGGCCTTGAAATGGTCGAGGCCCTGACCAAGCGAGGCATCAAGGTCACCCTTGTGGAGATGGCGGCGCAGGTGATGCCCACCATGGAGGGCGAGTTTGCCGGTTTCCTCACCAAGGAGCTTCTGGACTACGGGGTCACGCTGAGACTCGGCAAGTCTGTAAAGGGTATTGAAGATTCCCACGTACTGCTCAATGACGGGTCAAAAGTCGAAGCTGATTTTGTGTTGCTCTCGGTGGGTGTGAAGCCAACGCTACAGCTTGCATCCGATGCCGGCCTTGAAATGGGCAAAGCCGGAGGCTTGCGTGTCAGTGATGAGATGAGGACAAGCGACCCTTCTATCTATGCAGCAGGTGACATGGTGGAGATCGTACACAATGTGCTGGGAAAGACTCTGAGAATGCCCCTTGCAGGGCCTGCAAACCGTCAGGGCCGAATAGTGGCAGAAAACGCACTCGGCGGTTCAAAAAAGTACAACGGCTCAATGGGTACTTCCATTGTAAAGGTCTTTGAGGCAGTGGCCGGATCCACCGGAATGAGTCTGAAGGTTGCAAGGGACGCCGGCTTTGATGCCGGGGCTGTCGTGGTCCACAAAGCCAGTCATACAGCCTACTACCCGGGCTCGCAGAAAGTGAGCCTCATGCTCGTATATGAAAAATCAAGCGGAAAAATCCTAGGTGCTCAGAGCGCCGGCTATGTGGGCATAGACAAACGCCTGGACGTGTTGGCTACTGCAATAGCTGGAGGCCTTACCATCGCTGATCTCGAAGAACTTGATTTCGCGTATGCTCCGCCTTTTGACAGCCCGAACGGACCTGTCAATATGGCAGGCTTCACCGCTTCCAACCAGAACAGTGGCTTCAGCCCTGCTGTTTTGGCTCAGGATATTGAGAAATTTGCCCTTGAGAGCCAACCCATTGTCATAGATTTGCGCGACCCCATCAGTTTTTCAAAGGCAAACCTGTACGGAAGCAACAACCTCAGCCAGAATGAGGTTCGTGAGGCTGTTGACAAGATTCCAGAGGGACACCCGATCCTGCTTATCAGCGAGGATGGACAGAAAGGACACGTTGCACTGCGCATGCTCAAAGGAGCAGGCTTTGATGAGGTCTACAACGTGAGTGGGGGGTATATCTCCCTTGAGAGACATGCCCGGGCCATAGGGTTCAAGCACCTCTCGGTAGGGCTTTTCCCGGTAGTGAAAAAAACCCTTGACGATCTCCACTCCCATGGGATGGCAAAAACCTCGCCAGAAGCGAAGGAAGAGGAGAGTTCGCTTCCCAGCAGCGGGCCTATCATAGTCGACGTGCGCACACCTATGGAGTTTGCGATGGGAGCTCACCCGAAGGCCATCAACGTCGAGCTTGATGAGGTCGCTGCCTGGGCTGAAGCACTTGAGGACAAAAGTCGCGAGATCATCCTCTACTGCGCTTCAGGAGCCCGTTCCAGCTATGGGGTACGCATTCTCAGCCAACTGGGATTCAGCAATGTCACAAACGGTGGCAGCCTGCACAGCATGATGGCTTCAGGTCTGTAAGTTCAACTACAGCCTGTACTGGTCGATTGGACAAGTACAGGCAAAGGTCTCTACAGAGAAGTAGACCCTGCACATGCAGGGTCTACTTCTCTATACGTGAATTTCCAACAAACCGGTAGACAGCTCGAAAATATTACGTGTATTTGATGGATACCGGCTCCTATTTGGGACTGTCTTTTTCCCGCTTGTCTGGGCTTGCCATAGCATCGGACTTGACCTTGTTCTTGCTTCCCTTTGGTCGTCCTGGCTTTCTTTTCTCATTACCTTCTTGGAGTGCAGGTCCGACGTTCTTTACGCTTCCTTTCGGGCGGCCTGGGCCCCTTTTTGGTTCTAAAGGCGCATTGTCTTTAGCCTTGGCTGGCCGGCCCCTCTTCCTGGATCCCTGTTTTTCGTGATTTGGCTTTACCCTGACCTGACTGTTCATGCTGCTTGAGAGGCGGGTGTTCACATCCGTGGCAATCGAGTCAAAATCGGATGGAATGATATCATACAAGGACAGGAGCTCCTTGGGCCTTGCACTCTCATCATGGATTGCAGTATAGGTGCCGTTGGGAAGCAGGATGAGTTCAATCCTGTCCACTTCACGAATCATCTGGTTAGTGGCATATCCGAGAGTCTTGCAGGCATTCATGATTTCACCTCTGATGATTGCCGCTATGAAGCAGGCGCAGAACTTGTTCTGGATGCTTGGGGTGGAATGGCCCCTGGTGACATCATAGCCTAGCTGGCTCTTGAGTATCGCATACTGGGTTTCCGACGAATCCCTGAGATGATAGATCCTGTCCACTTCCTCGGCCCCGTAATCCTCTGAGGATGCGATGCTGCAGAAACCCTTCAGGTCTACATCCTTCTGCCATTTGGCATAGTCGTGTTCGACAGAAAGGATATCCCCTTCCTGTCTGAGCGAGATGTACTTGGCAAGTGCCTGGGGAACAACCGGCCTCTTTCCCTTTTGTATCTCCGCCTTCAGGACCTTGGTGGCCTTCACTATCTTTGCAATGAGGGTCAGGGAGCGCTGGGAACCATTGGAAGCGTCAAAGAAGAGATTGACGAAGGCTTCTTCCGTATGGCCGTGGAAGAGCCTCTTCTTCTCCGATATGCCGAACAGGCCCTTTTCACCGACTGCATAGGGGACACGCCATCGTATTGTCTCGCTATGCTCTGCCACCATCTGCGAATGGCCGAAGGTGTCAGAGGGCAGCATGACAACATAGGGATATCCAAGGCCGTTGAGCCGCTCAAACACATCATGGGTGCAGAAGGCCTTGTCAAGGATGATGCCTACAATCTCGATCCCATGGGTGGAGAGTATGGCCGCCATCTTCTGGATGGCCTTGGAGTCAACCTTGCCCCCATTGTATACCGTGTAGGTTATCGGTCTGCCGTCCTCTGCATTGACTGCATACATATAGCTTACGATATTGGTGTTCTGCCTGGATTTGGCATGTCCCTTCTCCGCCAGATTGCATGCGAGTGCATCACTGGTGTTGTTGCTCCCGTCAATGCTGATCCAGGCTTTCGTCACGCCCCTTTTCTTGCACTCCTCAAGCCACTGCGACCTGAAAGCCGCATTATCGTTCTCATCGATCTTCCCTTGGAAGAAGTCGGAGAGCCAGCCCTCACTCGGACAATCCTTTGAGAAGAGGACTCGCTGAGCCATCCTTTCAGGAAAATGCATGGATACATCAGATTGTTCAAGGATGGAATACATCGCATAATCCATGAGGATGTTGCCGTACAAGGGGCCATACGCATTCTGGAGAATCTGGTAGAGACCGGTCTCATAGCCAATGCCAAGAGTAAGTGCATAGAGACCTGCATGGAGGATATGCTCGGGGAGCTTGTCACTTCCATAGTGCTCATTCCACAGGTTGGGAAAGAGATACTTGAAGGTGTCGTTGGGATGCATCATGGTCTCACTTGTCGCATGGCCGATGACTTTTCGCTTGCTCTTCCTTACAGGGGTGTCCCCTGAGATGAAGACGAAGACTCTCCCGTCACTCTTGTTGATATATGATCCTGTAGGCTGTGGAATCTCTTTCAGTTCCCAATAGATGTGTGCCATAAAATTCTCCAAATAGCGATTACCGTTGGAAACCATTATCGTAATGTTTTTATTGACAATAAATCAAGAAAAATCGATACATAGTATCTTGTAGCAAACAAGATGTTTATGCTGAAATTCAGAGGAAGTATATTGGTCTATTTAATTGTGGCCGTTTACCCGTTTACAGGTAATTGACGTATATATGATTCTGTCCTGCATTGTTTTGTTACACACCGACATGAGGTTTAGTCCTCCTGAAAACTGTATTAAACAACCAATACACAAGTCAAACTCAAGGGTTACGCTATCCATGTAAAGGATAGCACAGATGATAGGCACAGTGGTTGTTGTCTTTGTACATCTCTTGCTGGGAATGCCTACCCTCTCTTTGGCCCGAGAAGGATCACCACAAAACCGGCTATAAGCGGAGAGGTGAGAAACGAGAGAACCAGATACCCGACATAGGACCTGTTGCGATTCCTGGCGGCGCTGGCAACCAGAAAACTCAAGCCTACCCACAAAATGATTCCGACAAACTCCATATATCCTCCTTCACAAGGTACAATCGATCGAAAGACACGCTACATAGGGTATTGTTAGTGGATGGAAAAGGTCCCGTCAAGGGGATGAAACCAAAGGATACCACTAGTCTGGAGTGTATCAACAGGAAACCATGCAAAATCCAACAGATCAGGAAGCAAGGCCCTGAAACCTTTTAATCTTGATGGATCCCATCATAAAGGAGCAGAAAGGGGTCAACCTTTTTTCCATGCAAGAGTCCCTAGAAACCTTGGAAAGTACCAAAGTGAGATGGTGATACGTAAGCGCTTGGCTTACAATTGGCTGTTACTTTTTTCAAAGTTCCGCATACAGATAAGGCCCTCCACCAGAGAGGGCCCTAGGCTACTGGGAAGGATGACTCTCCTTCCTGACTTCGCCACCAATTACATAGTACCCCACAAACCCGTTAATGTCAAATATTCTATTATAATAAAAGGGTTTAACTATTATAATAAAAGGGTTTATATTATCATTGTACAAACCTATGACACACTGCTTCCCTGTGGTATACTGTATAGTGATAAGAGAATAGTGATATGAGAGTTCATTCATTTCCAAAACCCTTTCGACACCTGTTTATTTTTTAGAATAAATCTTTGGCTTTTACTCCTTATGTTCTTTAATGCCTTATTTTTCACGGTCTTTGAGGGTCATTTCTATTCCAATAGTACAATTATATCTTCTTTCTTGACTTGATAGGACAGTGAGTATATAGTCAGAAGCAACGAAAACGTAGTAAGGAGTCAAAAATATGGCTTACAAAATCACAGATGCATGTGTTGCATGCGGAACTTGTTTACCAGAGTGTCCCACCGACGCTATCTCAGAAGGCGACATCTATGTAATTGATGCGGATCTCTGCATCGATTGCGGCACTTGTGCAGATGTCTGCCCAACTGCAGCTATCTTCCAGGAGTAAGGGAACCACGTATGGTATAGAGGCAGCACCTATAGCTGTCTCTTTTTTTTTCACTTCTATAAGGAATCGACATATGCCCACAGACCTACCCACATTGGGCGCCCCTATAATGATAATGGGGTTGCTCGTAGGATTTTTTCTCTGTTTTTATGGCAACGTAGCAAAAAAATATCTCGTCCCCCTACGCAGCGTCCTCTCAGGGGCCATGGTCAGCCTCGCCCTGGTCTTTCTGCTTATGCAAAGAGAGTCCCTTATTGTGGCCTTGCAGTCAAAGTCTGCCATCCAGGGGTTGCTGGATCTTCTCATAAGTAGGGAGCTCTACCCCTTCGGCATCATTGCCTTGGCCAGCATTGCCCTCGGAGGACTGTTGTTGTTTGCCCTCTCCAGGCGTTCGGGTGCTGTTGCAAGCAAGATTGTCGCCATCTTCACCGCCATCAGCATGGCCCTGTTCCTCTTTTTGCTCCTCTTGGGCTTCCTTCCTCTCAGCCTTAGCCTTGTGGTGACAACTGTGATGCTCATCTTCATCCTGATATTCTGCATGCGTGATTTCACCTCCTATTTGGTCTTTGAGAATGCGATAGGCGGCTCCCTGCTCATCAGTTATCTGCTCGCTCGGTTCTGGTATCTTGATATCTGGCTCTTCCTCGCCATGACTGTTCTGATTTCGGCCATTGGAATCTTCAGCCAACTACGTAGCCTGAAAAAGCAGAGGGCAATGAGCGGACAAAACGATGAGTGATGATTCACTTCTCCTTGGGACAGAACTCTCGGTAACAGAACTTACCACCCTGATCAAGAGGACCCTTGAAGAGGGGTTCTATGGCTTGAGGGTGAGTGGGGAGATATCAAACTTCCGACCAGCCTCAAGCGGGCACTGGTTCTTCACCCTCAAGGACAGCACCTCGGCCCTCTCTGCCATCATGTTCAAAGGCAGTACCTGGAGGGTAGCCTTCAAACCCCAGGAAGGGGACAAGGTGGTGGTCACCGGTTCGCTGGACGTCTACGCAGCGAGGGGAACGTACCAGCTGAAGTGTGACACCATGGAGAAGAGTGGCACCGGTGACATCCTTGCCATGCTGGAGAAACGCAAGCGCGAGTATGAAGGGCTTGGATATTTTTCCTCCGAACGCAAGAAAAAGATACCGATCAAACCAAAGCGTGTGGGGGTGGTCACCAGCGCGACAGGGGCTGCCTTGCAGGACATCCTGCAAATCCTCTCCCGACGTGCCCCTTCCTTGGATATCCTCATCCTCCCTGCTACTGTGCAGGGAGCAAGCGCCTCCCAGACAATTGCCAACAGGATCAGGCAGGCTAACCTCCTGCTATTGTGCGATGTGCTCATCGTAGGGCGTGGTGGAGGCTCGTTGGAAGACCTCCTGCCCTTCAGTGAGGATGAGGTCATTCAGGCCATTTACGAGTCTGAGATACCTGTCATCAGCGCTGTGGGCCATGAGATAGACTGGGCAATCTCTGACTTTGTCGCAGATTTGCGTGCCCCTACCCCCTCTGCTGCCGCAGAGCTGGTAAGCCAGGGCATCCTGGATCTTCGTCAGAACGTGGCAGGCCTCACCCTTGCCATCCACAAGGCGATGAGCCACCGCCTGCAGCTACTTGAGCATCGCATCCCAGGGACAGAGGCGATGCAAAGAAGCATGGCCCACCTGTTGGAAAAACGAGAATACCTATTGGCCAATGCCTCTCAGAATATGAACCTGGCATACAGGGACAAGCTTGAAACAAGCAGGCAGAGGGTTCTTCTGGCAACCAGAGAGTTGCAAGCCCTCTCTCCGCTTGCTATACTGGCGCGAGGCTACACACTCGTCTTTGATTCACAGGGGAGAACCATTCACAATCGAGAGGAAGCCAAGGTTGGAGACCACATCAAACTGACATTCATCGACGGAAGCCGAAAGGCCCTCATAGAGGAGTAATGCATGAGTTTTGAAACAGATGTATCCAGGATCGAGGAGATTGCCCAGAAGCTCAACGCTTCGGATACAAGCCTTGAGGAGAGCCTTGCTTTGTTCGAAGAGGGAATGCTCCTTTCCAAGAAGCTGGAAAAAACACTCTCTGAGGCCAAAAGCCGCGTTGAGATCGTGTTGGGTGACGAGATAGACAACGCCGAAATTACCACGTTCTAAGAAGGCTCAACCATGGCAGAAAAAAAGAAGATCATTTTCCTCATCCAATGCGAAGACCGCAAGGGGATACTAGCGGCGACGACCAACTGGTTCTATACCAAAGGGTACAACATCCTCCATTGTCAGCAACACACAGACAACATCGAAAGGCGATACTTCATGCGCATCGAACTGGATATGCAGGACTTGAGTACCACAAGGAAGGAGTTGGAGAAGGAGTTCGGCCTTTTCGCCCAAACATACCAACTCTCCTGGGAGTGCCACTACAGCGACTATAATGCAAGGGTCGCAATCATGGTAAGCAAGACCAGCCACTGCCTCTACGACCTGATAACCCGTAAGGACGAAGGCGAGCTGAAGTGTGAGATCTCCCTGATCATCAGCAACCACCCCGACCTCGAGATGGTTGCCAACCAGTTCAGGATACCTTTCTACTATCTCCCGATAACAAAAGAGACAAAGAAGAACCAGGAGGAGAAGGTCCTCACGCTGCTCAAGCGCTTTGACGTCGACCTGGTTGTCCTTGCCCGGTATATGCAAATCCTGACCGCAGAGTTCACCCATGCATGGCAAGGGAAGATCATAAACATCCATCACGGCTTCCTACCCGCTTTCCAAGGGGCGAATCCCTATCGCAGGGCGTATGAACGTGGGGTGAAGATGATAGGGGCAACGGCCCACTATGCAAGTGAAGACCTCGACCAAGGGCCCATCATCGAACAGGATGTGGTGAGGGTAAACCACGAGCTCTCCCCTGACGGGCTGAGGGATGTGGGCAAGGATGTGGAGCGCAGAGTCCTCTCAAGGGCGGTGCAGGCACACCTGGAAAGCCGTGTCATCATCTGGAACAACAGGACCATAACCTTCAACGTGGAGAGGTGACAAACTGCTAGAAGGCGATGAGGAAGAGCTTCCCCATCGCCTATTTATAGCTTCCATACCATAGTGGTTCAGGTAAGAGTTCTCCATACTCTCAGCGTAACCGGTTTTGCTACGATTGAGAAATTTCTGAATATAAAGCTCACTCTGGAACCACCTCATCCTGGAGGGCGTCATACCCTTCCTCGCCTGTACGCACCTTGATGACATTCTCCACATCATAGATGAAGATCTTTCCATCACCGATATGGCCGGTGTACAAGGCTTTCTTGGTTGCCTCCACTACTGTACGTACAGGGACCTTGCTGATGACTGTCTCGACTTGCATCTTCGGCAGCAGGTTCATCTCCATGGGGATACCACGATAGTATTCGCTACGTCCTTTCTGCATCCCACAGCCCATCACCTGCGTGACGGTGATGCCAGTGACCCCAATGTCATTGAGAGCTTTCTTCAGTGCATCGAACTTGCTCTGGCGGCTGACTATGACAACCTTGGTCATTTTTGCCTCGGTATGGGAAGATCCTTTGTGCGGGCTCACCACCTGTACAGGCACTGCCTCATCAATGGGGACAGGAGTTCCAAGCACAGAGGGAAGGGCACCTCCACCAAAGGAGGGCATGAAGTCGGCATAGCTTGAGGTCAGCCCGTGTTCCTCAATATCGAGACCGGCGATCTCCTCAGCAACACTGACTCTCAAACCAGTGGTTTTGTGTATGATAAAAAATACCAGGCTCATGGTTACCAAAACCCAGAGGATGACCGATCCAACCCCAATGCCCTGTACGACAAGCAGGTCCAAGCCCCCTCCATAGAACAGCCCCCCATCGAGGGCAAACAGTCCAACCAGAAGCGTCCCTAGGGCACCACACACCCCATGCACTGAGATGGCACCTACAGGATCGTCAATCTTGGCAACTTTCTCAAAGAACTCAACGGAAAACACAATTGCTATGCCGCTGATGATGCCGATAAAGGCAGAGCCTACTGGCGATACCACATCACAGCCAGCAGTGATGCCGACAAGCCCTGCCAAAGCTCCATTGAGGGTCATCGAGATATCAGGCTTCTTATAGCGGATCCAGGTTATGATCATAGTCACCCCTGATGCACAAGCCGCTGCCAAGTTGGTGGTCACAAATATGGAAGAAGCGACAAGCAGCGTATCATCACCTGTCATGGACACAGTCGAGCCTCCGTTGAACCCGAACCAACAGAACCAGAGGATAAACACCCCCAAGGCTCCCAAGGTAAGACTATGCCCTGGAATTGCCTTTGCCTTGCCATCCTCTGAGTACTTTCCAATGCGCGGCCCGAGAACCTTCGCCCCTATGAAGGCTGCGACCCCACCAACCATATGCACAGCTGTGGAGCCTGCAAAATCATGAAATCCTAAGGTGCTGAGCCATCCTCCACCCCATATCCAGTGACCGCTGATAGGATACACGACCGCACTGATGATCACCGAGTACAGACAGTAGGAAAGGAACTTTGTCCGTTCAGCCATCGCCCCGCTCACAATCGTAGCAGCGGTTGCACAAAAGACAGTCTGGAAAATCAGGAATGCCAAGGTAGGAAAGGAAGAGCTATAATCGCGTTGAACAAAAAAGTCAGGAACTCCTATGAAGCCCAAGCTCTCCCCATTTGCTCCCAAACCAAACATGAGGCCAAACCCAAGCACCCAGAATGCAATGCTGCCAAGGCTGAAATCCATAAGGTTCTTCATGATGATGTTTCCGGCATTTTTAGCCCGGGTCAATCCCGTCTCTACCATTGCGAACCCGGCTTGCATAAAGAAGACCAGGACTGCTGCCAGCAACACCCACATAGTGTCTACAGATGAATACATACCGCTCCCTCCCACGTGTGAACATAGTAAAGGCGTGCGCTGGATACTCCAACGCACGCCTTTGTACGACAGGCCTAACAGGCCCGAAACTAAGAAAGGCGATGTGGAATTCCTTCCACATCGCCTTTGATATATGTCCGTCTTATACAAATATTCACCCTATGTTGTCAACCACCAACAGAAAAAAAAGTAAAAGTTGTCGTAGGATGGATCTCAAGATTCGAAGTTCAGATCTTTGAGTGACGGATGGAGGAAGAAGCCGTCCTTACGGACCAGCTCTCCGTCAAAGTAGATCTCACCCCCACCATATTCAGGCCTCTGAATCTGCACCAGATCCCAATGCACCGAAGAGCGGTTGCCATTATCACAATCCTCATAGGCGTTGCCAGGGGTAAAGTGTATGGAACCTGCTATCTTCTCATCAAAGAGGGTGTTGTCCATGGGATGGAGGACACCAGGGTTGCATCCCAGGGCGAACTCCCCTATGTAGCGGGCCCCTTCGTCCACATCAAGTATTTCATTTATCAGAGCGTCTTCATCGCAGTGTGCCTCGATTATCTTGCCATCCTTGAAGACAAAGCTGATGCCCTTGAACTGATGGCCGTGGAAAGTGCTGTCACAGTTGTATGTTATGGTTCCGTTGACCGAGTCCTTGACGGGACAGGAGTAGATCTCCCCGTCGGGGATGTTCATCTTTCCTGCACAGGGTATGAACCCCATCCCCTTGATGGAGAAGTGCAAATCTGTCCCCGGGGCCTTGATATGAACCTTGTTCACAGTATCGAGGTACTGCTTGGCCACGTCCATTGCCTTGGCCATCTTCTGGTAGTCGACTTCCGTACAGACCTGATAGAAAAAGTCCTCGAACTCGAGTGTTCCCTTGTTTGCCTGCATCGCCATGACCTCGGTAGGATAGCGGAGAACCACCCACTTTGTATGGGGAAGACGGGTCTTCATATGCACAGGGGTGTTGTACAGCTTGCCGTACAGGTTGGATTTCTCCGGAATGGAAGCCAGTTCCCTGACATTTGCTATGCCGCGAATGCCGATGAATGCGTCCACCTGCTTCATGCGGTAGGTATCGACTTCGGCCCATTTTTCCAAGGAAGGCTCGCTCGCACTCTGCACCATGGCCCTTTCCAGCCTCTGGTTCCAGACATTGACCAACGGATAAGCCCCTGCCTCATACACTGCTGCAATGAGAGCTTCTGTCATGGAAGTGGGGACATCAACTGCGTTGATCAGGCAGGACTCACCCTTCTGGAGCTCTACCGAATATTCTACCAGAAGCTTGGCAAGCTTCCGCTCTCTCTGATCTGCCATTGTTATTGACTCCTTATCTTACCTGTATTATGAATCTAGCCTGATCTCCAGCTGCTCCTGGGTAACCGGGTGCAGTAACTGCACAGCTACGCAGCGCAAACCAAGGTTCAGACGTTCCTCTCCATGATAGAACGGATCCCCATCAAGTGGCCAGCCGCTCCATGCAAGATGCGCCCTGACCTGGTGATGGAAGCCAGAGGATAGCCTGCAGGTAAACTGCTTGGAGCCATTCTCCTGATTTCCACTGTAACAGACCTTGGTCAGATACCAAACTCCGGTCGTCTTGTCCAGCAGGTGCTTGGGACTCGCAGCCAGAACCGGACGAACTTGCCTATGATGCTCTCCATACCTGCGGAACAGGCTGCCGATGAAGACCTCCTTACCTTTGCTTGCATAGGGATCCTCATATGGATAAGGGGGGAATCCAGCAAGAAGGGCTTCCTTGTAGGTGCTGCTCTGGGCCCTGTACTCCTTCCAGAACAGGTCAGCCTTCTGGATGGTACGCAAAAAAGTATATGCTTCTTTAGTCCTGGCGACCACAACCAGGCCGCTGGTTGCAGTGTCGAGGCGGTGGAGAACTCCACCCTCCCAGGTATTTTTCCCTGATATCTCAAGAACCTCGGGATAGTGTTCGCTTATGAGAGAGAGCAACGTCTGCTTCTCTCTTGGATCATCCTTCAACGGGACAGTCGGCAAGTTAGCCTGCTTGTCCACCACAAGAAAAGAGGGATCCTCATGGATCACCTGCAACTGCAAAACATCTTTCATATATGCTAAGGATACCAAAAATACCGGCAGGAATCACTAAAAATAGAAAGATATTTTGGATAACCTACAAATACTGGCCTTTTGCTGGAAAAACAAAGCAAGCCCAAACCCTATGCCGTGATCCCTACCCTGTCAAAGGGCATCCCAATCCTAGCAGAAGCGACTCGTACTACAATTGCTTTGATCAGCGGGGTAAGACACCATCTATGAATTCAACAATCACCTGCATGAGACTTGGTTCCAATTTCTGCAGCATGATTCGGTCTATGCCGGAGTAAAAGTCCTTTTTCACTGCATAGGGGATTTGACCATCATAGCTGTCGTATATCTCTCGATATGCCGCATTCACCTCTTTGATATAGGCAATGGCTGTATCGGTGCGAAAGAGGTTGTCATGACCGTTTCGCCCAGGCGTGCTGGCCTTCACATAGCTGACATTGGGATTTTTGATTTCATTTCTGCTGGCGATAAGTGCGCTTCCCTCGTAGCTAACCATCTCATCCGCCTCGCCATGGATAATCAAGGTGGGGATGTTGGTTGCATTGATGGCGGAAACAGCATCGAACGATGCAACCTCTCCAAACAGCAATCGTTGGTACAACCAGAGGAACGGGTACTGCGTATAGATGAAACCACCCATCAGCTCTTTCCCCTGTTCCACAAGTATGTCCACAGCATTATTCACTGCGGAGATACTGATCACCCCTTGTACATCGTGGGGGTAGTGAAGCACATTCACTACGGCATAGCCTCCCCAACTATGCCCAAAAAGTACCAAAGGCAAATCGGAAAGGTCTGGCTGTACAGCTATGAAAGTCAGCGCTGCATGCAGATCCACCACTGACTGGGGGAACCCCCTGGTGGACATTCCCTCACTGTCATAGCTTCCGGTACAATCATAGGCGAATACTCGCAAATCATTGTCTACAAAGTGTTGTATATTAGGAAGATAACTATCTGCTCCTCCGCCTAGCCCATGAGCAATCACCAAAAGTCCCCTGGTGTTTTCACCACCGTATATATACCCTTGCAAGGCATTCTTTCCCGATGTGAAAGTCACCGGGATGCGTGGATAGTCTCTTTCGATATCGCTGTACCTCAGTTGGGCTGTAATGGTTTCATCCGGTCTGTCATAGCGTGGGAATTGGCTGTCATATACAATCTTCACAGTGATAAGCGATATCACAATGAATACTATGGCTGTAATACCAAGTCCGATTACTATGATTCTGATTGCTCTGTTGCTTTTCTTGTTCTTTGTAAACATAGAGGAAACCCTCGTACCAAGATTTTTCACGCATACTACCCGAAAGCCCTAGAGAGTATGTGCAAACGGTATCCAGTATGGACAAAAATCCCAAGTCTGCAAAGACAGAGACAGGACAAACGCATCTATTATAAGATGACAGTTTATTGATGCGTTTATTCTAGGCTGTCGACAAGAATCCTTTGCAATAAGACTCCGGTCATGTATACTTGCCCTATGCAAGAGATTCCCATAAACACAGTCACTTCCCCCAACGTCATCCTGGAGCTGATCTACCGCCTCAAGGTCAAGGACGTCATGACCACCGAAGTGGTGACAGCGACCAAGGAGACTTCCCTCAGGGAGATCCAGTACATCATGCGTGAGAAGCAGGTCACAGGCCTACCTATCGTGATGGGCAAGAGGCTGGTCGGCATCGTCAGTATGGATGACATCATCCAGGCCCTTGACAAGGGCTATATCAACGACAAGGCCCAGGACCATATGACGCGCAACCTCATAGTCCTGGAGGACGACATGCCTGTCTCCTTTGCCATCAACTACTTTGACAGGTTTTCCTACCACCGGTTCCCGGTGCTGAACAAACATAAGGAGCTGGTGGGCATGATCACAAACCGTGACATCACCAGCACACTTCTGGTGGAGATAAACCGCGAAATCGAGGAGTTGGAACGGCGAACCAGCACCTCCAGCATGAGTGACGAGATGCATGGGGAGATCCACACCTACTCGATCATGAAGAATGACTTTGAGAATGCCGGCTTCGCCAGCACAGAGATAAAGAAACGGCTGAAAAAAGCCGGCGTCCTTCCGCACATCATCCGTAGGGCATCCATAGCCAGCTACGAACTGGAGATGAATCTGGTTGTCCACTCCGATGGGGGGGAGCTCATCGCAGAGTACACCCCCGACAGCCTGCAGATAACAGCAAGGGACAACGGACCGGGTATCTCCAATGTTGAGGATGCGATGACAGCCGGCTGGTCAACGGCCAGCGAATGGATCAGGAGCTTGGGATTTGGAGCCGGCATGGGACTTCCCAACGTCAAGTCGGTTACCGATGAGTTTGAGATAGAGAGTGATTTCAATGGCACTACCGTAGTGTGCAGCATCAAGCTGCGCAGCGAAGAGGAGAAATAGCATGCAAGTAAAGGATTTGGCCGCCCTGGAGGGCTTTGTAAAGCAGACCATGGAGAATGGCGCAGAGAGCATCAACGATGCCTATACTGGAGACCTCCTGAGCGATGTCATGGGTAACGCACCATCAGAGAGCGTGCTCATCACCATCCAGGCCCATAAGAACACTGTGGCTGTAGCCTCCCTTGCCGGAATCCAGGCGATAGTCATCTGCAACGGACGCTCCACTCCCCCTGACATGCTCAAGGCGGCTGAGGAGGAGAGCGTGGCTGTATTTACGTTCGAAGGAACACAGTTCGAAGCTAGCTGCAAGATCGCCTGCCTTTTGGGAAAGGTTGATGCTTGTAAAGGCTGACCTCCATAACCACTCCTGTCTCTCCCCCTGTGGAAGCGATGACCTCACCCCTGCCCTGCTCGCCGTAGAGGCTATGGAGCAGGGTATCGGCCTTCTCGCCCTCACCGACCACAACAGCGGACGCAACCTGCCTACCTTCAAGGAGGCGTGCAAGCTCTGTTCGGTCATGGCCCTCTTTGGCATTGAGGTTACCACAGTAGAGGATGTGCACGTGCTGACCCTGTTTGAAAAACTTGATGATGCGATGCAGTTCAGCTCCTTCATCGAGTTCCTGCTGCCACCCATTAAGAACAACCCCCGCCTCTTTGGCAACCAGCTGGTGGTGAACCTTGAAGGCGAAACCACAGAGACAGTGGAGAAACTGCTCATCAGTACCAGCGGCATCAGTTTCGGCGATGTCGTTGAAGAGGCACTCAGCCGTGACGCCCTGGTCATCCCTGCCCATATTGACAAACCTGCCAACAGCGCCCTTGCCAACCTGGGCTTCCTGCCCAACCTTCCCTACTCCGCCCTCGAAGCCATCACTCTTCCTGTCAGGGCGGAGACCTACAACAGGACGATCCTCACCGCAAGCGACGCCCACAGGCTTGAAGAGGTGGGGAGACGCTCCTGTTACCTCGAGATGGAGGAGCTCTCCTTTGAAGCCCTCAAAGCAGCTTTGGAACGGGGTCTGGTGACGTACAGGGTCTAACCTAGTCAATACCTATACAGCACAGCCTGAGTCATATCATTGCAGAGGCTCATCTTGTTGTCCCATGTCATAAGAACCACTTCTTCATGATCAAATCATGGCAAAACCAATAAATCAACGAATCCAGAGCAGTTTATTGGTGTCACAAGAGTATTCTTTACTAAAATAATTCATAACTTGGTACATAACAATATATGTGATATGTACTAAGTTACCTTATTATACATCACACATGTGACAGTTATCAACTTTATACATATTAACACTTTACTTACAATAATGATTGACGCCCCAATAAATATCCCCCATTATGCACTAGTACGAAATGACGAAGAGGGGTGATATATGAAGAGGACACCGAAGACACTACTTGTGACCATGATCCTGGCCCTGGCAGCTTCTTCCCTCAGCGCAGCCACACTCAAGTACACTTCAGTCATGCGACTAGGTGCCTATATACCGAAAACCCTAGCAACCACCATACACGAAGAGGGGGTTGCCATCGATGCCTATGCCTATACCTTCTCCTACTCGGTGAAGCAGGTTGCAGACACCAGGGTATTGTATGTGGTGGCCTTGTAAGAGACGATCAACCAAACGGGTACGGACAGACAACCTTGCAATATGTGGAGCCTGTGATTTTGGAAAAAGTCACCGGCTCCTCCTTTTTGCCCTATTATGATGACTGCCATAAAACGAGAAACATGCACCAGGGCTCAGCATGCATCTGCGAGGAGAAATACTATCGCAAATGACCTCTGACCCAAAACAAGCAGTATAACTTCTCCCAACTTATTCACCCTATCCTACGTCATATCAGCAGGGGAAAAAGCTTAGTGTCTCCTGTCACGGGGTAACTTCGTCCACACCCACCAGATCCAAAAATCGACTGTTACGGTGCTCAAAAGCAACATTCATTCTGTCATACGTATCATCCTACCCAACTTATACAGCTACTTATTACATGTTTAACGACGTGATATGTTATAAGTATATTGCAACTTCTTCTAACATGTGACATTTACTATCTTTTTACAATATAACAATTTATTTAAAATAACCCTTGACTACTTCTAACATATACACCATCATATACATGTAAGAAGTCAAAACAAGGAGAGCCAGCATGAATAAGTTAGCGAAGACATTACTAGTAACCATCATACTGGCAATAGCTGCAACTTCCTTGTTCGCTGCAAAGGGAAATGAGACTGCAGTATTAAGACTGAAAGCCTATATAGCAGAGAAGACCACCTTCAACACACTTGATGACGAATTCGTCGTAGCATCCAATGCCCACAACTTCTCCTATTCAGTACAGCAATGGGCTGACACAAAGATGCTGATTGTAGTGGCAAACTAATGAAACGATAAGCGGGTCCGGACAGACAAGCTTGCACAATAAGGGGCCAGTTGATTTTGGGAAGAATCACTGGCTCCTACTTTTTTCCGCATCCCCCTTCACTACTATAACGAATCTTTGTAACCCCGGCGGTTCCTTCATCAGGCTTCAACAGTGTAGCGAAAATCCTAATCAAGGGAGTTTTTCCTGCTTCATTAGCCCCCAACGGTGCGAAGACTTCGCCATTGGTTACTACAAGACCAAGCCCCGCAGTACTATGACATTGAAAAAGGCTTGTGCAGATTATTCACTACAATTGCATTCCCTCTCTGCTCTTCTTATCCATAGCTTTTTTCATAGCGTCTGATTCTGCCACATCAACAGAACCTTGGCATAAATCGGAATAAGTCACCGAATCCTTGACCAGCTCATCACAGAAGGCAGCAACATCATTGCCGGTTACTTCAAGTACCCGTTTTCCCATTGCTGTTCCCTCTTCAAAAAAACCAACGAGTTCCGAGAGCAATCCAATGCCATCACTCAGTTCAACTGGACCAATCTTATAGAGATATTTTTGAATTTCCCTGTACACAATCTGATAATCCGGCGGCAGGGATTTCACTCGAGCCATATGTGCGCGCCAAGCTTTCTTCCCTTCAATGATATCTTGAATTTTCATGGTTACTCCTTGTCCTGTAATTTTCTCGCAATAGTCGCATTAAGTTGTTTTCGCCATCTATCACGATAGGTTTTCGCTCCATCTTTCCCAACCAATGCAGCACAGAAAGCCGGGATATCATCGCCAAGAACCTGGTGAGCGCTCTCGCCATCGGCTATCGATCCTTCAAATAACCCAAGCACCCCCTCAAGGATTGGCATGAGATTTTGTCCGGTCAAATCGGAGTGAGGCCAAAGAGATACGTTGATCTCCTTCCACGCCTGCTGATATTCTGCTGGAAAGGCCTGTACCCGTGATTCATATCTTTTCATCAACTTTGTCATGTCACTTCCGGTAACTTTCTCCCAAAATTTCATTCTGATGTCTCCTTCAACTCGTATATCTTTGATGATATGAACTCCCACTTGCTCCAAAATGTATGAAGCTCCTTGTGTCCTAAAGCATTCAACACATAAAACTTCCGAGGAGGCCCCATATCTGACGGTTTTTTCTCAATATCCACGAGTCTGTGCTTTTCCAAACGGACAAGGATGGTATATACCGTTCCATCTACTACCTCGGTAAATCCAAGAGCGTTCAAGCTACGCGTAATCTCGTATCCGTACGTCTCTCCCCTGCTGATGATCTCGAGCACGCACCCCTCCAACACTCCTTTCAACATCTCGGTCAGATTTTCCACTGGTATCTCTCCTTGCTATTCTGTATGACTGGTATCCTGTATCACTTATTACTACTATATAGTAATACTATATAGTATGCATGTCAATACTGCTGTACTTGCCATTCATTTCTCCTGGTATCATAGAGCTTTAGGAAGAGGTAATCGTCATCAGGTTACCCATATCTCTAGCCGCGAAGGGTTTTGTTTTTTACTTTCCTTTGGATACCGAATGAAAAGCCAAGAAGCTCACTATCAGGGATGTACGGTCTTTGGGACTTGAAATCTTTCCATTGAGAAAAAGCAAAAGAAAAAGGGGGGGGGAAGTTCTCCCAGTTCAACACTCCTGAAGGAACCTGTTTTCTGCATCGGTACGTATGACAGGTCAATCTCGTGCTTATCTTTACCATCAGCAAAGAGTATTGATCTCCGATTCTTCTTGTTCCAACTCATGCTTAGCAGACACCAGGCATACTCCAAGAGGAAGGATTGCTACCGAAGCTGACAGGTGGACTAACGCAATGAAGGCTGCCCATGCGGACAGCCTTCATTGTGTTTGGAAGCACTGAGATACTCTAGTTGTTGCTCGACCTACCAAAGATCCTCAAGAGGAACAGGAAGATGTTCAGGAAGTTCAGATAGAGCGACAGAGCTCCGATGATGCTCATCTTGGTGAAGGTATCCTCGTCCATGGAAGAGCCGTACTGCTCGTTCATCCTGACCAGACGCTGGGTATCATAGGCTGTCAGACCCAGGAAAAGACCGACTCCCAAGAAGCTGAGGATATACTCAAAGCCGGAAGACCGGAAGAAAAAATTCATCAGCGACGCTATGATCAGGCCCCAGAGAGCCATCCTCAGATAGTAGCCAAGACCGGAGAGGTCGCGCGTCGTACTCATTGCATAGACACTCATGCCTGCAAACATCAATGCCGTTGTCAAAAAGGTCTTGTAGATCACAGAACCCGTATAGACGGCGAAGAGCGTACTCAGCATCACCCCTGTCAGGGCAGAATAGGCAAGGAATGCCCCGATGGCACTGCTCTGGCTCATCTTCTCAAGCCTTGATGACAGGTAGATAACCAGGGCGAACTCACCGATAATGACCAGAAGCAGTCCCATGCCGTTTCCGACCAGGGCACGCATAAGCGAGGGGTTGCTTGCCAGGAAAAAGGCGACCACGCCTGTGACCCCAAGTCCAGCGGTCATCCAGAGATAGACACTCTTCACTATACTTCTTTCTCGTGCCACAACATTGTGCAACACCGTTTGTTTGTTTTGCGCCATTTGCGATCCTCCTAACACTACCGTATAATGTCAGCATTTTTCCTCAGTTAGTCAACAGTCGCTCTCCCCCATGGGACAAACAGTTGGAAAAGCTAGGCAAGAGCGGGTAGCAATGGTATAGTCAAATCCATGAAAAGGTTGTTTCCCCTCCTCATTGTACTGGTCATACTCAGCTCCTGTTCCTCCGTTCCCAAACAGAAAGAGGGGGACTTTGAGGAGATACGCACAGCTCTTCGTGAGGTAGTACAGACAGCCAGCGAACGTATCGAAGCCACAATGCACTCACAGATGACGCTGAGCACCCTCATCCCTCCCTCCTCTTCAGCCCTGACAGACCAGAAACAGATCCCCCGTCTGCAGGAACACCTCTCTCTCTGGGAAAAACAGGTGATAGCAGGCTTCAGAGGTGCAACTATAGCCATGCCCGGCCTGCTCAAACCCTATATAGAGAAGATGGAGATAGAGGATCCTCTCTCTGTCATGCAAGCAAGCGACAACAGCTCCACGCTGCTGTTGCTGGATACCTATCAGAAGGATATAGAGGGTGAGGTGCGGTCCATGCTTGCAGAATACCTTGCCCTAAGCACGGAGACCTGGGAGATGCTCACCGACAGGTATGCCATCTGGTCAAGGGCGAAAGTACTACTGGGAGAAGAGGCCCTACCAACCCTTGGTCCCGATCCTGCAGACCACCTCTTTGTGACATTCCTCTCCGCCTATCTTGGCCAACTGAGCGATGAGGAACTCTACCTGAGGACAACGCCAGTATTCCAGGGAACAGGATCCTTCTATGAAATACTCAACAAAAAGGTGCAACAATGAATCTTTTCGAAGCGGCTAGCGAACAGAGTGCCGACAGAAACCAACCCCTTGCATACCGTATGCGCCCAAGGGTTCTGGACGAATACATCGGCCAGGATGCCATCATAGGCAAAGGACGACTGCTCAGAAGGGCCATCCAGGCAGACCAGCTCTCCTCAGTCATATTCTACGGGCCTCCCGGAACCGGAAAGACCACTCTCGCCCGTGTGATAGCAAACACCACAAAAAGACATTTCAGTACCCTGAATGCAGTCTTGTCTGGAGTTAAGGAACTGCGCTACGAGATAGAGGAGGCAAAAAACCGCCTGGAGCTTTTCGAGCAGAGGACCATCCTCTTCATCGATGAGGTCCACCGGTGGAACAAGAGCCAGCAGGATGCTCTCCTTCCTTGGGTGGAGAACGGCACCTTCATCCTCATTGGGGCTACTACAGAGAACCCTTTCTTTGAAGTGAACGCGGCTCTGGTAAGCCGTTCACGGATCTTCCAGCTTAAGAGCCTGACTGAAACAGACTTGAAAGCGATAGCACTCCAGGCTTTGAGAGATAAAAGCCGCGGCTATGGCGCCTATGAGGTCAGCTTTGACGAGGGTGCGTTGGAACACCTCATCGAAGTGGCCAATGGTGATGCACGATCGTTGCTCAACGCCCTGCAACTTGCAGTGGAGACCTCTGTCGAGCATTTTCCACCCCCACAAAAGACGCACATCCACATCACAGGCGATGCAGCAGAGCAGAGCATCCAACGTAAGGCTGTGCTCTATGACAAAGAGGGGGACTATCACTTTGATGTCATCAGCGCCTTCATAAAAAGCCTGCGCGGAAGCGACCCGGACGCCTCCCTCTACTGGCTTGCCAGGATGGTGAGTGCAGGTGAAGATCCCAAGTTCATATTCAGAAGGATGCTTATCAGCGCCTGTGAGGATGTTGGCCTTGCCGATCCCAATGCAATAGTGGTAGTCGAAGCCGATGCCCAGGCCTTTGAGAGGATTGGCCTTCCTGAAGGGAGGTTCCACCTCACCCATGCCGCCCTCTATCTGGCCACGGCACCAAAAAGCAACTCCACCATGGCCTTCTTTGATGCCCTCAAGGGTGTTGAGCAAGAGGCCCAGGATGAGGTTCCCAACCACCTCCGCGATGGCAACCGCGACGCGAAGGGCTTCGGCCATGGACAGGGCTACCTCTATCCCCATGCGTTCCAGGACCACTGGGTTGCCCAGCAATACCTGCCGACCTCACTGCAGGGCAAGGTATACTACCAGCCGAGTGACCAAGGGTATGAGAAACATATCCGAAGCGATGTGAGCCGGCGTAGGGAAGAGCAACTGGAAAGCATAGAGACCGATGCCTTTGTCGAGAACCTCACCTACTCCCCAGGAGATAAGGAGAGGCAGCGATGGCTGAGCAGAACTACCAGCGAACGTGGGGCGATGCTGCAGAGCATCCGCACCACCCTGTTTGCTTCTTTGACCCTACACAGGAGCGACAGGGTCCTCATCTGCAATGCAGGGCACGGCCTGTTGCTCTGGGAAGCGTACAGGCAGACCCCCGAGGGGCTGGTTGTTGCCCAGGTGCATACAGGGCAACAGCTTGAGCACATCAACCACTATGCAGACTCCCTGCAAAGCCTGGAAAGGCCCTCCATTGTGCAAGCATCCTTGGAAGAAGTCCTTTCTACTTTGGAGGAAGGTCTTGCCTTCGAGGCGATCCTAGGTCGCAACACCCTTACACGCCTTTCAGAAAAGGGGCCAGTGCTGGATCTGATGAAAGTGCGTCTGGCCCCCGAAGGGATCATACATCTTGCTGAGGGAGTGCCGTCTGAAGGATCCCGCCTTTCGGACTTTTGTCCCTCCGACCTGCAGCCTCTTCTCAAGAAGGCTGAGACGCTCATTTATGGTGGGGAGGGCAACGCACTATCCAACTGGAAGTCTGAGGATCTTCGCAAAGCCTTTATAGAGAAGGGTTTTGCAGCCAAAATTGAAGAGCAGGATATGATTGAGAACAGGTTCATCACCAAAACTGACATCAGCAGATGGCTGGGAACCTCCTACAACGAAGCCTGGAAGGCCCTCGGCCTTGAAGTGGATCTAGCCCAGGTGGAGGAAGAGCTCACAACCCTGCTTGTAGCAAAAACCATCAGATGGAAGCACCACCTCTGCTTCGTAGAGGCGGCTCACCAGCGGCCCGATGCGTAATATGGCCAACAGGTGCATGAGAAGCAGAGTTTACAACTGATTGTCTGGCAATGCTTTGCCGGAAAGCAGCCCTTTTTTGCAAAATTTTCCTTAGGGATGTTGACAAAGAAATGGGTTTAAGGCATAGTAAGCAACGTTGAAACGCACTGGTAAATAACCACTGCTTCAGCTTACCATGGTGGAAGTAGTTCAATGGTAGAGCACCAGATTGTGGTTCTGGCTGTTGCGGGTTCGAGCCCCGTCTTCCACCCTTTTCGTAAGGTAGTGAAGCGCTCGTAGCTCAGCTGGATAGAGCGCCGGACTTCGAATCCGTAGGTCGAAGGTTCGAATCCTTCCGGGCGCAACGGTACTTGTTTTGGTATTTGTATCTGTTTTTTGTTAGTATATTTTGTCATGGGCCGCTAGCTCAGATGGTAGAGCAGCAGACTCTTAATCTGCGGGTCAAAGGTTCGATCCCTTTGCGGCTCACTCATGGCGAACCTCATCAAGGGGTGCGACGTGCACTGCGAGAGTGGTGAAATTGGCATACACGCCAGACTTAGGATCTGGTACCTTACGGTGTAGGGGTTCAAGTCCCCTCTCTCGCATAGTACTATTCCAATCTGTCGTAACAAGCTGATTGGTTTTTGCGAAAGTAGCTCAGTGGTAGAGCTCCACCTTGCCAAGGTGGATGTCGCGGGTTCAAGTCCCGTCTTTCGCTCTAGCAAATATCTGGTATATGAAAATATACCAGATATTTTTTTGTGCTTGCGATTTGATTTTTTGCCACCTGATCTCTGATACCTCCCAATTGGATGAGACCAGAATCCTGTGAGATTTGCATGGCTGAGATGGCCTTTCTGCTTTTTCCCCATCCCCTAGACCAAAACGCAAATACTTGGTATATACAATATGATTCAGGTATAAGGGTTTTTCTCCCATTTCCCCTTCTGCAGGGTGGTCGCTCCCCATGGATTATAGTATACTCCAAGGGTTCGCGAGACGAAAAAGCAACAAAATGGCATAGCCTAGGTTATATAGGTCTAAGATGGACCGAAAGGATGAGGATAGCATGATCGCTGAAAAGAGTATTAAAGAACTGGAGAATTCCTCCGTCGCGCTGACGGTCACTGTGACCGCTGACACCATTGAAGAAAGCTACAAGGCAGCTCTGAACAAGTATGCAGCTACCATCCAGCTCAAGGGTTTCAGAAAAGGAAAGGCCCCTCTTTCCGTATTGGAGAGCAAGTTTGGCAAGGACATACGTGAGGAAAGCACCTTCAAAATCATTGAAGAGGAACTCAAGGAAGTCCTGGAAGAAGTAGAGGACAAGTACAAGCCCCTTAGCTACAGCACCCCTGAACTGCAGGAAGAAGAGGGCCTGCTTCCCTTCAAGAGCAACAGTGACGTTACCTTTACCGTCAAATATGATGTAATGCCCACCTTTGAGTTGCCCTCCTATACAGGTCTTACCATTACCATACCCAAGGTAGAGCTTCCAGAAGAAGAGGTCACCAAGGAGCTCGATAAGCTCAGGGATCAGAACGCCATTGTCATCGACAAGGAAGGTAAGGCTGAAAAGGGTGATATCGTCACCATCGACTATGTCGAGCTTGATGAAGAGGACAACGAGGTCCCCACCACCGCCCGTATGGATTTTGTATTCACCATTGGTAGTGAGTCAGACTACTTTGAGATCGGCGAAGATATCATAGGGATGGGCGTCGGCGATGAGAAGACCATCACCAAAACCTATGCCGAGGATTCAACCGTTGAGGAACATGCCGGAAAGACCGTCAAACTCAATGTTGCCCTGAAGGCGCTCAAGCTCCGTGACGTTCCCGCCTTGGACGATGATTTCGCCCAGGATGTCAAGGATGAGTATGAGACTATAGAGGATCTTGTCAATGCTACGCGCAAGAAGCTTGAAGATGCCCTCACTGCAAAGCTCGAGGCAGCGAAGTACAATGCCCTTTCCAAGGAATTGGCCAAAAATACAACCTTCAGTATCCCAGGTAGCATGATCGAAATGGAAGTGAACCAGACATGGAAACGCTACTTGCAGCAGATCGGTCTTGGAGAAGAGCAGGTACTTAAGCTCCTTGAGATGGAGAATAACTCCAAGGAATCCATTATAGCTCCTTGGAGAGAAGGTATTGAGAAAAATTTGCGCGTCCAGCTGATCATGGAAAAGATAATGGAAACTGAGAAGTTTGTCGCTGATGAAGAGGAAGTGCAGAATATCGTTAGCGAGCAGCTCGCTTCTATCACCGATGAGTCTCAGATCAACTACTATCGCTCCATAATCGAAGACGACCTGAAGTTCCGGAAGGTCGCCCCATTCCTCCAAGAGAATAACACTTTTACAGAGGGTGAGGCAGTTGACTACAGTGTGTTCATGCAAGAATCCTTTGGTGAATAACCTCCTTATCTTGCAGTAGTCAGTGTTGTGAAGGGCGGTTCCCATACAGGTTCCGCCTTTTTAATCCTAAGATTTATGAGGGGGCTTTTGCCATGAATATCCATCCTACAAGGATGCAATCAACCATACCGATGGTAGTCGAACAGTCCGGTGTTGGAGAGCGAGCGTACGATATCTTCAGCCGATTGCTGAAAGACAGGATCATCTTCCTCGATGGTGAGATCAATGACGCAACTGCGGACCTCGTCGTTGCACAGATGCTTTTTCTCGAGTCCGAGGATGTGAAGAAGGATATCAGTCTCTACATCAACAGCCCGGGAGGCAGCGTGACTGCCGGCCTGGCCATCTATGATACCATGCAGTACTTGCACAGCGATGTGCAGACCATCTGTATGGGACAAGCCGCCAGCATGGCAGCTCTGCTGCTTGCTTCGGGTGCTGAAGGGAAGAGGTATATCCTACCCTCCTCCCGTGTCATGATCCACCAGCCCTGGGGAGGCGTTCAAGGCCAGTCAACTGACATCTCCATCCAGGCGAAGGAAATAAGCAGGCTGAAGAAACTCACCATCGACATTTTTGTCGAACATACCCATAAAAGCTTGGAGCAGATATCCAAGGATGTTGAGCGTGATTTCTTCCTGAGTGCCGATGATGCTGTCTCCTATGGCCTTGTCGACAAAGTAATGCGAAGGAGTAATTAATGGCACGAAATGCTAAAGTCTGTTCCTTTTGTGGCAAAGGCCAGGAAGAGGTCAAGAGACTCATTAACGGTCCTGGCGTAGCCATATGCGACGAGTGCGTCAAAGTATGCAACGATATGCTAGCCGGAGACCCCAACTTGCAAGAGAGTGTTGTGGGCCTACCTGAGACCATCCCCACTCCCCAAGAGTTGAAAGACTATATGGATGAGTATGTTATCGGTCAGGAAGGCGCTAAGCGCGTCCTGGCTGTTGCTGTATATAATCACTACAAGCGTGTGAAGTTCCAGAAACAGATCACCGAGCAAGGGGTTGAACTTGACAAGTCCAACATCCTGATGGTCGGTCCTACCGGAACAGGAAAGACTCTGCTTGCATCCACCCTTGCAAAGAAACTTCAGGTTCCTTTCGCCATTGCTGACGCTACCACCCTCACAGAGGCGGGGTATGTCGGTGAGGACGTTGAGAACATCCTGCTCAAGCTGATCCAGAATGCCAATGACAACATCAAGGCAGCTGAGTTCGGCATCATCTTCATCGATGAGATCGACAAGATAGCCAAGAAGGGTGAGAACCCCTCCATTACGCGAGATGTAAGTGGAGAGGGAGTACAGCAGGCTTTGCTGAAGATCATCGAAGGTACCGATGCCGCCGTTCCTCCCCAGGGAGGGAGAAAGCATCCCAACCAGGAGATGCTGAAGATAAACACCCGCAACATCCTGTTCATCTGCGGTGGTGCGTTTGTCGGTCTGGACAAGGTGATAGAGAAGCGTACATCGGCCCATGCAATGGGATTTGGAGCAAAGATATCCAATACCGCTGACAAGGATCTGAGCGTCATCTATAACAACCTGATGCCCGATGATCTGGTGAAGTTCGGCCTTATCCCTGAGTTCATCGGAAGAATGCCCATACATGTGGCCTTGAACAACCTTACCCAGGCAGACCTCATGCGCATCATTGTAGAACCAAAGAACTCGATCATACGTCAGTATGAGGCTTCTTTCAGACTCGACGGCATCGAGCTCATCTTCAAAGAGGATGCGATCGCTGCTGTTGCCAAGAAGGCGTTTGAACAGAAGACAGGTGCTCGTGGTCTGCGCTCGATCGTTGAGAAGATCATGATGGGCATCATGTATGACCTTCCCTCCCTCACAGGGGTGACGAAAGTCATCGTAGGAGAGGAGAGCGTACTTGATGGAAAGGAACCGGAAATCATCCGGGGCGCCTAGATGCTCTTCACCTACCCCCCCATAGAGGATGAGATCCTCAGTGTGCTGAAACACCGGGAGGAATTCATCATCATCGGTCATGTCAGTCCTGATGGGGACTGCATCTCCAGCCAGATGGCGATGAAAGCCCTGTTGCTGAAGATGGGCAAGACAGTCCATCTTGCAAATGCAGGGCCCTTTGACCGCTCTGAGATAGCTCATCTGCGAGCCGACTTCCTAAACCACATCGATGAGGAGCTCTACAAGCGTAATCCCGTAGTCGTTGTGGTCGACTGTTCCGCCCGCGAAAGGTTGGGCCATCTGGGAAGCGAGATCGAAGGTCTCACAACGGTTATATTTGACCATCACAGCAGCGGGGAACAGTTCGGCACCTACCGATACATCGTCCCCCGGTCGGTGTCCACTACCCTGATAATCATGCATCTTTTCAAGACGCTGGACATTGCTATCACCGAGGAGATAGCCGAGCACCTCTTCTTTGGCTTTGCCACTGACTCGGGCTTTTTCAAGTTCATCAATTCCTACAGGGGGGAGACACTGCGCATGGCTGCCGAACTGGTCGACCTTGGCGTTTCACCAAACATGATGAACACCAAGATGACCGGTGGCAAGAACCTCAGCTATGTGAAGTATCTGGGCAAGCTCATCGACCGAAGCGAATCCCATTTTGAGGGAAAGCTGATGACCAGCACCAGTTTTCTCTCTGATAACGGACAGTTCATCACCACGGACAAACCCAGTGATGCTCTGTACTCGATGCTGCTGTCCATCCAGGGGGTGCAAGTGGTGCTGTTTTTCAAGCAGCTCTCCGAGGATGCTACTGAGGTCGGATTCCGTGCAAGCCACGAGAGCCATATCGATGTAGGGGCATTGGCAGAGAGGTTTGGTGGCGGCGGACACAAGAAGGCCGCCGGAGCCACGGTAAAGCAGCCTCTTGAGGTTGTGCAGAAAAACTTGCTGAAAGCGGTTGAAGACCTCATTTAGAGGGGAGTTGGCATACACATTGCATGCTTCTTGTGGAGAACACCCACAAGGAGCAAAGCATGTATATCGCAGAAATTTCGGACACTCAGAGCAACAGGCTGACCAAAGCGGTACTCCTGTCGCAAAAACACAAAGATGATCGGGTTTTGCACGACAAGGTTCATCTTATTACCCAACAGTTGTTGTACACCCTCCCTTCCAGACTCAGGCTTCTGCCTGAGGAGGATTGTTGTGAGTTTTTACTCTACTGCTATGATACCATAGAGCACTACCTCATCTCTTATCGGGAGGGGAACCTACCTTATGTCGGATACATCACCGAGGTGGTCCGCAAGAGAAGCCGCTACTTCACCGCCTACAAACGTACCCAGAAGAACAAGGAACGGGCCTTGCTGGAGAGCGAACAGAAAGGCTGGGATGAACCTGCCTATGAGAGCTGTGTCGCAGAGACAAGAAGCTACACCACACTCTCCTCCCTTGCCACCGTAGAAAATGCGATGATGCCTTCGCTGTTCGATCGGTTGCTCAACTCTCCCAAGCATGAGGGGCCTGAGATGGTAGAGCTCGATGCGGTGCAAAAGCGCTTGCAAAAGAGGCTGCAGCAAGGGGTGAACCGTAAGCGCTTTCTCATCATGCTGGCCATCTCCCCCCATATGACCAATCTGCATCTCCTGGAGGAGGTCGCCTCCTTGCTTGAAGTTGATCCTATCCTGCTCAACAGCTTCCTCTCTACTGCATCCCTGCAGCTGGAGAAGAAGCAACAGTGCAAGAAACAGATGGAGGAGACCTCCAACCGCCATTTCCGACGAATCATGGAGATCCAGGCGGAGTTGAACGGATGCGCCAATGAGACAAGGAGGGAGGAGCTGAGCAACCTTCTGAGTTGGACTGAGCGAGTGCACAGGTCAAAAGTCGAGCAGATCAGGTGCATGGAATACCACCTGAGCCACTCGCAGATTAGCCTGTTGCTGAACGTTCCCAAAGGGACTGTGGCCTCAGCTGTACATTATATCAAGGCCCTGATCAAGGAATGTATGGACTAAAAGCATCTCAATGAGTATCTTTTTCCCTATGAACATACTATTGGCAACATCAAATAACCATAAGCGGGAAGAGTTCGCACGGATCCTTACCGACCATGCTATCTTCCTGCCTTCTGAACTGGGTCTGACCTTTGACTTTGAGGAATCGTCTGAGACCTTTACCGAGAATGCCTTGGGAAAGGCCCTCTCCCTCCTTCCAAACGTCCCTGAGGGCTATGCAATCCTTGCTGACGACTCGGGTGTCTGCGTAGATACCCTGGGGGGAAAGCCTGGGGTCAGGACAGCACGGTACGGGATGGAGGAGGCAGGACGACTGCTAGAGGCAGGAGAGCGCAATGCCCTGTTGCTCAAAAACCTGGCACACCTCAAAAAAAAGGAGGAGCGCAAGGCCAGGTTTGTCTGTGCCCTGGCCTTGGTGCTTACCGAACATAGGGTCTATACTGTTTCAGAAACTGTAGAAGGAACCATTACCTTTGAACCAGACGGTCATGCCGGTTTTGGCTATGATCCAATTTTCTATGTCGATGAAGCCTCCTCAACCATGGCAGCCCTTAGCGATGAGGAGAAAGATCTCTACAGCCACAGGGGACGGGCGACCCGTCTCATACATACCATATTGGGAGAGTTATGATGGATATCAAGAAACGAGCAGAAGTAGCAGTTGAAGATACCTGGAACCTGAAGCCTTTGTTCGAGGACGAATATGCTTGGGAAGAGGGTATGCAGGAACTGCAGCAAGAGATAGAGAGGGCACCCTCCTTCAAGGGCAAGCTCAGTGAGGGGAAACAGAGCTTCCTCGATACCTTTGCGTGGTACGAAAAGACAGGCATCCTGGCAGAAAGGCTCTACAGCTGGGCGTTTCTCAACTATGCTGGCGATGCCTCGGACAGCACCAAGGTAAAACGGTATTCCCAGGTAGGGCAGAGTCTTGCCCAACTCGGGACAAACATGGCCTATTTCGATCCTGAGTTGCTCGCCATAGACGAAGAGACCATACAGAGCTACCTGAAGGACGCTGACTTCGCCTCCTTCAAGGTCTACCTGGAGAAGTCCAGGCGCTTCAAGGCTCATGTGCTCAGCGAAAAGGAAGAGCGTATCATGGCCTTACAAAGCGAGGTTGCCTCAACTGCAAGGACTACCTTTGGAGACCTCACCAATGTCGACTTTGATTTTGGCACCCTGGAAACAAAAGAAGGAAGCAAACCCCTTACCCAAAGCACCTTCAGCTCGTTTCTCATGAGTGAGGACCGTGAACTGAGAAAAAAGGCCTACAAGCAGTTCTATGCAACGTATGACCAGCACAAGCATGCCATCGCGCGCCTCTATGAAGGTCAGGTCAAGCAGGACAAGTTCACCTGCACTGCCCGTGGGTATGAGAGCTGCCGCCAGAAGGCCCTTTTCCCTGACAATGTTCCGATGAGCGTATATGACAACCTGATAGAGTCAGTGCATGAAGCCCTTCCCTCCCTCCATCGCTACTACGCCTTGCGCGCCCGTCTGATGGGCCTGGAAAAACTTGCCCACTATGACATGTACGTGCCCTTGGTGGCGGGTGTGCAGAAGAATACCCCTTATGAAGAGGCTGTAGAGATCATCGGGGAGGCACTTGCCCCCCTTGGGGAGGAGTATGTCTCCATCCTGAAGAAGGGTCTGACAAGTGAGCGATGGGTAGACAGGTATGAGAACAAAGGTAAGCGCAGTGGTGCCTTCTCCAGCGGCTGCTACACGGGCTTGCCCTATATCCTGCTCAACTACAAGGAGGACGTGCTACGCGACCTATTTACGGTGGCTCATGAAGGGGGGCACTCCATGCACAGTTTCTTCAGTGCACAGAACAACCCCTACTTCCAGTATGACTATACCATCTTCGAAGCGGAGGTAGCCTCGACCTTCAACGAACAGCTGGTGTCCAAATATCTCTTGGATACGGCAGAGGACAAGAAGACCAAGGCCTTCATCCTGAGCAAGGGTATTGATGACATTGTGGCTACCCTCTTCAGGCAGACGATGTTTGCCGAGTTCGAGGACATAACCCACCACTTGAGTGAAGAGGGAATACCCCTGACAGTGGATCTGCTCAGAAGCGAATACAAAAAGTTACTTGAGCAGTATTTCGGCCCTGCAGTCGAGTTTGAAGAGGAGAGCGACCTTGAAGGCTTGAGAATACCACATTTTTACTCTTCCTTCTATGTCTACAAGTATGCCACAGGCATCAGCGCTGCTATCGCCCTGAGCCAGAAGGTGCTCAACGGTGGGCACAAGGAGAAGAGTGACTACCTCGCATTCCTCAAAAGCGGAGGAAGTGCCTACCCTATCGATTCATTGAAAAAGGCAGGGGTGGACATGGAACAGAGGGAACCGGTAGAGATGGCACTCAAGCATTTCTCATCCCTGCTGGATGAGTTTGAGGCTTTGCTATAAATTTTGCAGTCTAAGCCCTCTTTTCAAAAAAGAGGGCTTGACGCATTAGCCCTCATTGTTGTAATGTAGCCAAGGTTAGTTCGCAAGGACTACGCCAACACCTCAGTATTGCGGTAGTGGTGGAATTTGGTAGACACGCTAGCTTGAGGTGCTAGTGGGAGAAATCTTGTGCTGGTTCAAGTCCAGTCTACCGCATAACAACAAGGAAGCTAATTTCTTTAATAAAGGAATTAGCTTCCTTTCTTTTTGCCTTCTGGACACAAAAATTTACGAAGGAAAAAATGGGCTCAGATCAGAATTCTGTGGGATTTGTATTTCTGATAGGGTCTCCTGCTGGCTTCCATGATCTTCCAGAAGAAGTATTCAGTGTCGGAAATACCATAGGAGGCTCTCCTAACCGTCTTGATCATGTTGTTAGTCCTCTCAAGCTTGCCTGAAGTTATCTGGTGAGTTGCATTGCTGACAAGGTTCCTAATACGCTTCCTGATGGTCTTGGCAAAAGCCTGGATTTCCTCAACGCCGCTCTCATTGGCCATCCTGATCCAGCTCTTCAGCCCATGGAACAGCACCTTTGGATCGGTCTCCAGGAAGGCATGCTTCAGCTGGGCGAGCAGGAAATAGGCCTTATTCAGCTCATCATTCATTGCAAGCAGCTCATCCAGCTGCTTCTCAGGAGAGCCGACGGAGGCGAGGAACTCGCTGATACGCGTACTGTCCAGTTTTGCTTTGGGGTAAAGCAGGCCTGCTATGCTTGTTCTGAGCCAGGAGTCAGCGTTGCAGTTCGCCATTGCCGAAAGCATATAGAAAAGGACCATTGCATAGAGGGTGTCCTTGTTCCCAAATCCGAGGCTGTCGATGACACCAAAGAAACCTGAGCTCTGTAAAAACGAATGGAGAAAGAATGCATCGCCGAAATCAAGGGAGACCTTTTTGATGCGTCTTTTGTCCAGAAGCTGAGATTCAATGAAATCTTCCGGGGCTTTCCCATAGGCACCTGTCTCGAGATCAAAGGTAAAAAGCTATTGTTTACTGTTGCCAAATATACCCTTCTCCCTGTCGACCACAAGGTGTTTTTGATACAGTGCACATACCAATAATGATAGGAGGGAATCCCCTAGTTTGATCGTTAAGGAAAGAGGTGGGACACTTGCAGTCGAGTCTCATGAGAATCTACCTTCTTGTTAGCTACAACGACAAGGAGATCAAACGAAGAAGGCTACAAAGCTTGACCGGAAGACCTTCGACAAATATCTCTCACAGGCAGACTTCAGTGTCACTGTGGATGAAAAGGCCACCCTACCTGCCATAAGCAGCGGGTTACGGCACCCTGGTTCGCAAGAAATACCTGGTGCTTTCCTTCCCAACATCAATAAGTTTGTCGTTAATCTTGGACTTCCTAAGGAAATTCTCCTGTCGAACACACAGCAAGGGCCTGCCCTTTTGACAGACCCTCCCATGGAAAATAATCCATTCTCATTGTTAGCTTATTTTTTCTTTCTGTCTTTCTGCTGTTCACCTTACCGGTACAGGATCTCTTCCAACCTCTCAGCCGTCATATAGCGTGCCTCATAGTCAATGCCATACCGACTGAGTTGCCTGGTGAAAGAACGAATATGGTTCTCAGAGCCTTTCAAGAGGTTTGTATAGACTATCTCCGCATAAGGATCTTCTGTCTTCAGCAGATAGGCATCCAGATCAGAAATATCAAGATCCTCTATGATCGCCCCTACTGTTAGGGCATCCTGGGGTGACTGTGAACCTAGCTCAACCAATGAGGTATAGAGAGAAGCCAGATCAGGATTAGTGAATTCACCCTTCTTTGTATCTGCTGCAGGGTCTACGAGTCCTTTGGATTCGATCAGGAGTCCAACAGCATCCATGTGCTTCTGTTCGGCTTTTGCGATATTGGAGAACGTCCTGATGCCCCATACTTCATACAGTGCCAGATAGACATCACGGGCGAGTTTCTCCTCTTCCCTCATGTACAGGATTCCTGCAGCTTCCGAACTGACTTGTGTCCCTGGGGTTACTGTCACCGGAATGTTCTGCTCTTCGCTGATAGGTTGTGCCCCTAGAGATCCCAAGGCAACCATGCCCAATACTGCCACGAATGATACTACCTTATAATACTTTTTGTTCTTCATGTCCATGTAATCCGCCTTCGAGCCGGAGGCTCTTGTTTCTTTGTTCTGACCTAACAATAGTGCAATGTGGTGGGAACATGCTGGACATACGATAAAGATTGGGTAAAGCCCATACTATCCTGGTTGTTGTTCAATCTATAGTGGTGTTGGGGACACAGAACACAGCACACCCCATTGTAAGGGTGTGCTGTGTTGTTTTCTTGATCAGTGCTTTCTCAAAGGGTGATGTTATTTGGGCTCTTCACTCTTCTTTTGCTTTTTTGGTTTCTTTACGCTCAAGGAGTGTGTCAGGCGGTCAACGATGACGGCCAGGAATACGATGGAGATACCGGCTTCAAAGCCACGTCCTACCTCGATCCTTCCAATTGCAAGCAGGACTTCCATCCCCAGGCCCTTGGCTCCGATCATCGAGCCGATGACTACCATTGCAAGGGCCATCATCGTGGTCTGGTTAATACCGACCATGATAGAGGGCTTTGCAAGGGGCAGCTGCACATCAAACAGTATCTGTTTTTTTGTCGCCCCAAATGCCTTAGCCGCTTCCACAGCCTCCACATCCACTGTCCTGATCCCAACATTGGTGAGTCTTATCACAGGAGGAACAGCGTAGATGATGGTAGCAAACATTGCAGGTACCTTTCCCATGCCAAAGAACATCAGGGCAGGGATCAGATAGACAAACGAAGGCATAGTCTGCATTGCATCCAAAATTGGTTTGATAATCCTCTCAGCCCTGTCGCTTCTTGCCATGACGATCCCCAAAGGGAGGCCCACAAGAAGAGCGAAAACTACTGAAGCAATTACCAGCGCAAGAGTTTGCATTGCCAAGTCCCAGTACCCGAACAGGCCTATTATCAAGAGGAAAACCATAAAGAGAATCCCTGTCTTAAGGCTTCCGATCAGCTTCCACCCTGCAAATCCTACAAGAAGGATGATGACAAACCAGGGAACAAAGAGAAACAAGTCCTCAAATGCGAGTACGACTTTCAGGATGATAAACCCGATGACGTCAAATAAGCCAGACCAGTTCATCAATAGCCAGTCCATCGCATTGTCGACACCTTGTGCCAACGGTATGGTAAAAAGTTCTGGAAATTTATTCATGTATACCTCCATTTGAGGAAATTGAATCAAAGATGGCATCACTCGATATTCGTCCCAGGAGCCTTTGCTTGTCATCAACTACAGGAATCGGGTAAGGATTCTGTGTGGCAACACCAAAAAGATCCTCGATGAGCACATCTGGCTGAACCGATTCAACCTGTTCAATGGAAGCAGAGGGAATTGACTTATGGGTCTCTCCACTGTCCAGTAATCGTTGCAGTTCCTTTGCTGTGATTACACCAAGAAATTTTCTATTTTTGTCTACCACATACCCCATGCGTTTCTTCTCACCTCGCATGAGAGTCAAGGCCGTCTTGGGCCCTTCCCAAACATAGGTAATGACAGGGATATCTGTCATGATGCTCCTGGCAGTAAGCACTTTCGCCGGTGATGCATCTTGCACAAAATCTTCTACATAATCATCTGCAGGGTTTGTGATGATATCCTCTGGAGTTCCCACCTGCACAACTTCACCGTTACGCAGTATGGCGATCCTATCACCTAGCTTGAGTGCCTCATGCAGATCATGGGTAACAAATATGATGGTTTTCTGCAGCTTTGACTGAAGCTCTACCAACTCATCCTGCATCTGACGCCTAATGAGGGGATCCAACCCACTGAAGGGTTCGTCCATCAGCAGAATCTCAGGCTCATTAGCCAAAGCCCTGGCAAGCCCTACCCGCTGTTGCATACCCCCCGACAGGCTGGTGGGATAATACTCTTCCCATCCCTTAAGTCCTACGGTGTCCAGTACCTCTAGTGCTTTCTTGGTACGTTCTTCCTTACCCACACCGCGAATCTTGAGGCCATATGCGGCATTTTCAAGGACGGTCATGTGGGGAAGAAGCCCATAGCTTTGGAATACCATCCCAAATGTCTTCCTTCTGAATTGTATCATCTCATCAGAGCTCATTTTGGTGATATCTTCACCATTGATCTCGATTGAGCCTTTTGTTGATTTTACGAGTCGTATTAGAGCTCTGATAAGTGTGGATTTCCCACTCCCGGAGAGTCCCATTAGAATATAGAACTCTCCTTTCTTAATCTCTAAGTTGATATCACGCATCCCAACAATACAACCAGTCTCATTTTGAATTTCTTCTTTACTCTTGTCACGAAGGTTCTTTTGAAAGATTCGTTTCGTATCTTTTCCATACACCTTCCATAAGTCTTTAATGACTATTTGTGTATTATTTTCGTTTGCCATGTATATCCTCTTTCTCTTATAGCGCCTTGAGAGCGCTCTTTACTTTGGAAGCAACATCGCTAGAGACCCACTTGGTCCAAACTGTTTCCTTGTTCTTCAAGAACCAGATGGCTGTTTCCTGAGTTGACCAACCTTCGTTGTCCATTTTTGCCAAGAACTCATTATTCTCTGCAACTGTGGTCGAATAGGCCTTCAAGATCTCCACAACTTCAGGAGCTTTTTCGATCATTGACTTGTGCACCAATATGTTTACAAGTGCGGGATCATATTCACTGCCCTTGAGGCGAACCATGTCCAGACGTCCAAGGACTGCTGTAGGTGCCCAGTAGTACCCAACCCATGGCTCTCTCTGCTTGAAGGAGCTTACCATCGTAGCTGCAATTGCCGTACCGCTACCTGCGATAGTGAGGTTGTAGGTGTCTCCGAGATTGTTGTCGGTAAAGATCTTTTCGGAAATCTTCATCTGTGACCATCCAGCTACCCCACCATAGATCTGACCTTTTGAGGAGTCTTCCGGATCGGGAAACAGTGAAGCATATTTGGGCAAGTCAGAGACGCTCTTCAGATCTGGTGCCAAGGCATCAGGACCTTCTACAAGGTAGCGAGGTACCCACCAGCCCTGTGGCGCATCAGGCATATTCTGTCCAAGGTCAACAATGTCCCCTGACTCTATACCTTTTCTGTACACTTCTGGGAAGTTAGAGTGCCATGACTCCATGTCCACATCAATATCACCCTGCATCAATCCATTGAGAATGGGAAGGGTGTCACCAGGGGTAAAGTCTGCTTTGTACCCCTCTAAGCCGTTTTCAATAATGAAGGCCATAATCCTGTTATGCACTTGGACTGAGTCCCACGAAACATCACCGAACACAATTGTCGTAGTATTGGCTTCCGCTTCGCCGCCTGCAAAGAGGCCTCCAGTAACAATCAGCAATAGTGCTAAGGTTAGTATACTTATTTTTTTCATACTTCAATTTCTCCTTGTTTGTATGGTTTACTGTATTAAAGTACGGAGTTTTCAATATAATTGCAAGCTAATACCAAGGATAAATAGTGAAATAAATCCAACATAAATTTATAAGTTCCTATTTTGTAAATGTTTACAGAAATATATTACTTTAAAAGTATTTTACTTTTTTGTATAATTTTTCAAATTTTATTAAAACTTATCAGTTATTCATCTCCAAATTGAGGGATTTTTAGGAATAGTATATTTCTTAACATGGTGAACTCTCTATATATTCTTGAACTCTACCATCATCAAATAATTGCTAATTTTTTATTAAACAAGTAATTAATTTTTCCGTTCTTAAAAACATCACTCCTAAATCCAAATAATACCTACAGTGAAAGAGGAACTAACAGTCAAATAATTATACCTAGTATATAGGGTAATTTCTATAAAAATTGACTTATAGACGCTATATATCTTGTCTAAACATCCAAACCAAGGTATAACTATACCAATGAGGGGTAATTTCTGTGTCATTGGTATATGTAAAGAACAAGAACAATAATACAATTTATGTGTATGAGTCATCTTCCTATTGGGACAAGGAAAAGCAACAGTCCCGAAATACCCGGGTATGCATTGGCAAGTTGGTTGACAACGTATTCGTCCCCAACAAGCAGTACAAGATGCAGCAGGAATTGGAACAGCTCAGACAAAAAAGGCCAGATGTGCCACCCTCTACAGAACTCACCAGGCAGTTCTATGGCGCCACCTATCTGCTTGAGCAACTAGGCGAGCGCTACGGCATAACCGAAGACCTGAAACTGTGTTTTCCCCATTCGTACAAGCAGATGCTGTCACTGGCCTTCTTCCTTATCCTGGAAGAGAACAATACCATCAGTCGCTTCCCAAGATGGGCTTGTACACACGCCCTTCCCTATCAGGAGGCACTACCACCACAGAGTTGCACTGATTTGTTTCGATCAGTCACTGTAGAGCGCAAGGAACAGTTTTTCTCCTTGCAGGTAGCAAGAAGAAACGAACAGGAATATCTTTCTTTCGACATTGCATCTGTATCCTCCTTCGTGGAGACCTTCATACAGATCAAATATAGGGGAAACAATGAAGCTGACCCACTGGCAAAGATTAACCTCACCTTGTTGTACGGGGATGCATCCAAGATGCCTGTAAGCTACAAAAGTTCCCAAAGCTACATATCTGAAGTCTCCTCCCTCAAGAAGATTCTCAAGGGTCTCTCAGACACGATTGAGGGGAAAATGAAATTCATCCTAGATCGTGATTTCTTTAGTGACGATAACGTCAACGACCTCTACACAAACCATTACAAGTTTCTTATGGGGACCCGGGTCTCCCTTCCCTTCATCCAAAGCCACCTCGACCCTGTACGGGAGACGATCAAGAAACGCTCACACTACCACGAAGGCTATCAGCTGGGATGCTACTCTGTGATGAGTGTGTGGCCTCATGAAAGGGTAAAAAAACGTAATGGCGATGTCATCAGGACAGACAAGAGGATATATGTCCACCTTTACTACAGTGAACAGCTGCAGATGGATGACAAGATTGCCTTCGACAAACGACTGGACCTGTTGGAAGAGGAACTCTATACCAACAAAAGGGTGCACTCCCATGAAGCGCTATACGAAGCATTCTTCGACCTTCGCCAGACGTCGGCACGAAAAATATCCCTCACGCTAAAGCAAGATGCCATTGATGCAGAACAGAAGAACTTCGGGTACTTCTCCCTTATTTCGAACGATTTCAAGGATCCCGTCGAGGCTTTGGAGGTATATAGGTCAAAAGCCCTGATAGAAGAAGCATTCTCCAATCTCAAGGAACGGCTGAACATGAAAGGCACCCTGGTATCGTACGAACAAAACCTGGAAGGCAAGCTGTTCATACAATTCGTTGCCCATATGTTCGTCGCTGCCATAGACAAGACGATGAAGGATAAGGATCTGTACAGGTCATATTCATTGACCGACCTTCTGGACACCCTGGACATGCTGAAACAATACCAGATCCCAGGAAAACAGCCTTATGTGGATGAGATCACAGAAGAGCAGAGGATGCTCTATGGGCATTTCGGATTTGCCCCTCCCCAATAAGGACGATCAGTCTACGGTGCAGAGACCTCTTGTGACGAGCTGACCATGCAGTAATAAGGGCAATGCCACTGTCTCTTCCAATCGACAGTGAAATATCAAAACCATATTGACACTCCCATTTTACCTTGCTACAGCTGCCAAGGCTTACGGAAGTGAAGCAAAGTTACCTGTCCAGTATAAAGGAATTCCCATGCGACGAATGATGGTCTTGTTTGTGATGTTGGGCGTGCTATTCTCCGTTGAAGGATGCACCAAGGGGCAAAGCCCCGTAGTAAAGTCAGAGGTGGCTAAGCCTTCTGTTGACTCGATAACAGCAGCCTCAGGACAATGGTACTACCCTGCAGGATCCTATGACCTTGGGGCATTGCAGGCAGCACTGGGTGCCTATCCATATAAGGTGACAGTGGGTATTGCCACCACCAACGCTGACGGTTCTCCAAACCTTGCAGTGGCCATCCCAGGCATCACTGAAGACGGCAAATACCTGAAGCTAGGGCTTGCCGACAACAGGACTAAGACAAACCTGACAGAGCGAAAGCTTGTGGTGGTCATGTTCTACGAGTACAACCCCACAGCAGTTGAGAAGACTGACAGGAACAAGGGTTGTCGTGTCGTCGCAAACTATGTGGGCGAGGCGGAAAACACCCGGCTGAATAACGAAGCCAATGCAAAGAATCCAAGCATGTATCTTGAGATTGTGGAGATCCTGCCCATAGGCTGAGGACTCTGATGCATTAGGTTCGACCGAAAAGTATCTTTGTAACGAACTATGTAGGCAATGCCCCTAGGAAAGGGGCATACCTGCCTGCACCACCATCCTTATAGCCACATAGCACAGTGACAAAGCAAGGACGGCATTGATGATTTTCCTGGTCTTGTCCCGGTACATCGCCTCTCCGATGAGCGAGCCGAACCTTGCCCAGGTTGAGACAGCGGTGAAGCTCATCATAGTGAAGCCAAAAGCCGAGAAGATGAGATTGAACCAGGTGTGGGGCATCGAGAGCAAAAAGGTCGTATACACAGTGAGGCCAAGGATGATGACCTTGGGATTCACTATCTGCAGCATGAGACCACGCCCAAATCCCAAGGGACTGCCCTCCCCTTTTGCAAAGGAGTACCCACTGCTGAAGGTATGGTAAGCCAAATAGAAGATGTAGAACGAGCCGACATACGAAAGGAGTGTGACCACCCTTGGCAGGTATGCCTGGATGAAGGCTGAAAGAAACGAGCAGGTGAGCATTATCAGGAAAAACCCTACAGCGATTCCCAGCAAATACCTGAAGGAACGCTTGTATCCGAAGGAAAGCCCCATCGAAGCACTGCTTATCGTATTGGGCCCTGGAGAAAAGGTAGTGGCAAATGCAAAGACAAACAGCGAAACCGCATCAACGTGCATACCGGATACTCCCTCCTGTTGGCTTTAGTGTATCGTTAGCTACGTGCTGTTTCAAGCGGTTCTTTTGTGGTTACGATACTATATCGTTTATTTTCAAAGATTTATCCAAAAAAATTGCTACCCCCTCTCAAACGTGCATGCTACCATATAGCTACTTGCACAGAATACAAGGGAAAAGTTTCAATGGCTTGTCACCAATACCGAATAAAAAAATCTTGGTCTCTCCCGCTCGCCACCGTTTGTATTGTTTCTTTGTTCCTTCTATTGCCTGCACATATCCTCTACTCCAACTACAAGCAGACAACGCTTGACGAGATGGGCAGAAAAGCCCTTGCCGTCGCCAACACAACCGTACAAGTCCTTGCTATGGAAAGCCTGCCCTACCTTGAACTGTGCAGGGCCCTCCAGCATGATCGCACTCCTTATGAAAGTGAAAGTTTTGACCCGATGCAGGAGCTCCTAGTGACCATCAGGGGCAATGCAGGAGTAGACCTCCTGTATGCCAAGCTGCTCGATGACAAGGGAGAGGTCCTGTTCGTCTTGGATAGCTCCCTCCCCCATGTGACTGATGAGGCTACCAAGCTCTCACCCGAAGAGGGGGATGTGTTCCAGAGTGCAGCACCACTCAGAGGAGGGATCATCAAGGACGAACGATGGGGGACCTCTATCTTTGCCCATGCCCCGATCATAGACAACGGTGATGGGAAGATCCTTGGGGTGGTGGGTGTGGCCTTCAGCATGGGAACCTTTGAGAAGAGCTTGAAAAACATGTTCTTCCTAATAATAGGCCTGTTCATCCTGATCATCGTCCTTGTCTCCCTGGCAATCTGCATTGTGCTGCGACTAAGAGAAGACTCCTTGGAAGTGGAGTATCTTACGAATCTGGGGACAAAAAGATTATTTGAAAACCAGCTGGCAAGGACAGCAAAACGGGCAAAGGCATCTACAACCCCGTTTTCCCTTCTCTTGATCGATATTGACGGCTTCAAGCAGATCAATGACACCTACGGTCATCTTACCGGAGACAGGATCCTGCAAGCTGTAGCCACCATCATCAGGGCGAACGTCCAACCATCGGATATCTGCTCCCGGATAGGGGGGGATGAATTTTCCATCATCCTCACCTCTTCCGCGTTGGAACAGGCATTGTACACCGCACAATGTATTCAGAACGACATCGAGGGACATATCCTGGAAAATCATCGAGACCTTGCTCTGTCGGTAAGCATCGGCGTTGCCCAAGGGGAGAAGAGCCTAAGCCCACAGGATCTCATAGAACTGGCAGACCAAGCCCTCTACAAAGCCAAGTCACAAGGTAAAAATTCGGTTGCCCACTGACAAAGCAGAAACCGGGCCTTGCAATGCAGTGCATAACAAGGCCCGATTGAATTTCCTCTTAGATCAAGATCAACATTCTCAGAACAGAAGCTTACTTCTTTGGTCCTGCTGCGAGGGCCTTCTCAGCTAACGTGAAGAAGTCACCGACATGCATGGAGACCCCTGCAATGTCATCAGTGTTGCCTTCGGCATTGGTGAAATTGATTTTCTTGGGATCCTGGGTTTCGATGAGGTAAGCCTCTGCAGCCTGGGCCTGCTCGTGCCATTCCTTATCGATCTTACTGGCCTTGATCATGCCATAGTTGCCTTCAGAGGCGAAGGCCTGCTTGTCATCACCTGCCTCGTTGACGCCACTGTAGTAGACCTGCACGATGTTGCCATTGCTGACAAACAGGGATACGAATCCTTTCCACCCATTGGAACCAAAAGCCTCTTCGCTGGCGTAGTATGTGCCATTGGCATACGGGCCAATCTCCTGGACACCAGAAGCAAGGGCTTTTTCGGCCAACTCGTACATGCTGTTGACATGGATGGAGACACCGGCGATATCATCGGTATGACCCTCTTCGTCCTTGTAGGTGATAGCGCTAAGGTCTTGAGATTCGATAAGATGACTCTCGACACGGTTAGCCTGTACGGTCCACTCGTCCTGGGCCTTGCCAAACTTGACCATATTGTAGTTGCCAGCCTTATCGACGGCCTTCTTGTCATCACCGGTTCGGTTGATGGCACTCCAGTTGATTGCTGCAATCCTTCCGTTCAACACAGTAAAGGAGACATACTCCTTCCACCCTGTGGAGGGGAATTCGTCGGCAATGGCAAAGTATGCACCATCGGCATACGGACCACGACCAACAGGACCGGCTGCAAGAGCTTTCTGGGCGAGGGTAAACAGGCCATTCACATGGACTGAGACTCCGGCGATGTCATCAGTATGGCCCTCATCATCCTTATAGGATATTGCGGTGGGATCCTGGGTTGCGATCAGATGCTGTTCAGCTTTCTCTGCCTGCACCGACCACTCTGCCTGGGCATTGCCAAACTTCACCATGTTGTACTTGCCGGCCTTGTCATAGGCTTTCTTGTCTGCACCTCCGGAGACATTGACGCCATTCCAGTCCGCTTTGGTGATTTTTCCACCAGCGACCGTAAGGGTGACTGTCTCTTTCCATCCGGATGAAGCGAACTCATCATCCATAGCAAAGTAGATACCGTCCTTCAGACCTGCAGTTGCAGGTTCGACAGCGGCTTTGGGCGCGGGGGTGGCAACTGTGGCTTCTGCCTTAGGCTCCTCTTTGGCGCAACCCACTGCTACGAGTGCAATAAGCAAGATTATGGCTAAAAAAGCCAATTTCATAGTTTTTTTCATACAATAATTCTCCTTGACAGCAAGTATTTCACTAGTCATTTATATCCAATCATATACACATTTGATAATGAGTATCAATATACCTATAGAAAAATATCCATAAAAAACGCGATTTTTTGAAAACTTTTTTATTTCATTACCCTACATACCCTTAAAATAAGCTGATACAACTTGTTCTCCTGTGCCTTTTTGCATTCTTTTGCAAGCCTTTTGTTGTTTATATTAAAATTTTGCAAAATGATCACATAATGTTCTGATCAAGTGGGTTACAAATCTTGTATAATGTGAGAGTATTGATTCGATAAATAAAGCAACAATTGCTTTATTGCTCAATAATATGCTAGTGTATGGCTAGGTTACATGCGAGTCTGTGCTCTCTGCTTTTTAGAAGATAAGAAGCGGAGAACCATTCTTTACAACAGACTCAAAGGGATAGGAACATGGAAAAGAAACGTATTGTAATTCTTGGCGGAGGGTATGCAGGAGTACATGCTGCAAAAAACCTTCACAAGGCATTTAAGAAAATGCAAGATCAGGTGGAGATCACCCTGATCGACCGCAACAGGTTCCACATACTCATGACAGAGTTGCATGAGGTTGCGGGAAACAGAGTCAAACAGAACGCTGTGAAAATCTCATTTGACCGAATATTCTCTGGCAAGATGGTACATGTTGTCCAGGATGAGATACGCAACATTGACTTCACCAAGCAGGTGCTCACCGGCGATAGGGGTTCCTACCCTTACGACCAGCTTATCCTGGGTACCGGTGGTGAGACTGCTGACTTCAGGATCCCCGGGGTAAAGGAACACGCCTTCTACCTCTGGAGCCTTGAACATGCCTTGGCTATCCGCTATCACATTGAGACGATGGTCAAGGAAGCAGCCAGGGAAGCGGATGACGAAAAACGCAAGCAGCTATTGACCTTTGTAGTTGCAGGTGGAGGCTTCACCGGTGTGGAGCTCGTCGGCGAACTGTCCGAATGGCTTCCGCACCTTTGTGAAAAGAACAAGCTCGACCCGAGCGAAGTGCGCATCATCAACTGTGAAGCTCTGGGGCAGATTCTCAATATGCTTCCCGAAGGCCCCCGCAAAAAAGCAGAACGGTATATGCGCAAGAGGGGTATTGAGATCATGCTCAACTCACTCATCACAGAGGTCAATGAAGAGGGCTTCTCCATCAGGGGGGGAGATTTTATCAAGACCAAGACACTGGTATGGACCTGTGGTGTGCGGGGCACTGAGTTTGGGGAAAGCCTTGCCATTGAAGATGGAAAGATGGGACGCAAACAGGTAAACGAGTTCATGCAGTCACCCGACTATGATAATGTCTACGTCGTTGGGGACGGTATGTACTTCCAGGAAAACAATCGCCCTGTCCCCCAGATCGTAGAGGCAGCGGAACAGAGTGCCAAGACGGCTACCGATGGTGTTATCTACACCATCAAGAGCGCCCTGGGAAAGAAAGCGAATCCTCCCAAGCCATTTAAGTCGAACTTCCATGGGTATATGGTCTCCATCGGAGGCAAGTACGCCGTCTCCCATACCGCAGGGATCTCCATGTCCGGCTTCTTTGCCCAGGCAATGAAGCATATGGTCAACATGTACTACCAGTTTGGGGTGTGCGGCGTCAATGGTGCCTGGACCTATTTCAAATATGAAATCCTGGAGATCAAGCACAAACGCTCGCTCATAGGAGGCATGGCCGCCTACAGGGTCCCCTCCTACTGGACAACCTTTTTGAGGATGTTCCTAGGAGTTATGTGGCTTATTGAAGGTTTTGGCAAGATTACCGAGGGCTGGCTTACCGATACCACAGGATCAAAAGTCTACTGGGGGGCTGCCGACGCAGTCGGAGCGGCTTCAGAGGCCTGGGGGGAAGCGGCTACAGAGACAGCCACCGCTGTCACTGAAGCTGTACAACAGTTCGCGCCTCCTGTATTGGATCAACCTCTGGCCCTCTACACCTGGATAAACGATGTGTTCGTATCGCAGGCACCCTACCTGTTCCAGATCATGATCGTACTGGCAGAGGTGGGTATTGGACTGTGCTTCCTAGGTGGCCTGTTTACCTTCCCAGCTGCTGTGGTCTCCCTAGGGCTTTCAGTGATGTTCCTCATAGGGGCTTTGGCTGGCAAAGAGATCTTCTGGTACATGGCAGTCTCCATTATGATGCTCGGAGGGGCCGGACGTGCCTTCGGACTTGACTACTGGGTCATGCCCTATCTGAAAAAGCTCTGGAACAAGACACCTCTTGCAAAGAAGACCTACCTGTTCATGGGAGAGCCTGAGTTCACCAAGAAGCAGATGAAGCGCAAGCTTGAGAAGAATCAGGGCTTATAGGATGCAGGATTTTTTCGCCAATCAGCCTCTTCTCAAACAGGATCTGCAAAGCGTGCAGGCAACCATTGAACAGACAGTGGAAAGTGCCCACGCTTTTGTCAGAACCCTTTTACGATCACATGTGATGTCGGGTGGCAAGATGTTGCGCCCGGCTCTTGTCTTGCTGTGCTCCCAACTTGGGGAGGAACCTGACCGGGAACAGGCTATCAAGGTGGCAAGCGTCCTGGAGATGATCCACCTAGCCTCGCTGGCACATGACGACATCATAGACTCTGCAAAGACACGCCGGGGCGTGCCTACCCTCTTTGCCCAGGCAGGGGCAAAACAGGCAGTGCTTGCAGGGGACTACCTTCTAGCGCGTGCCCTCGCCCTTGTCTCCTCTGAAGAGAGAGATGACATGCTAAATGCCCAGGTAGTGTCCAATGCCATCTCGCGCCTGTGTGAAAGCGAGCTGGAACAGGATGCAGGCCAAGGGGACTACTTCATCTCCAAGACGACCTACTTCAGGAGGATCGCAGGAAAGACAGCCTCCCTATTCGCACTCTCCTGCTATGCAGGAGCCTCGGTAGCCAAGCTCCCTAAGCTTGAACGGATGGTCTGTCACCGCATAGGCTACGCCATGGGCATGGCTTTCCAGATCCAAGACGACATACTCGACTATGTGGGCACACACCAGAAACTTGGAAAGCAAACAGGCAAAGACCTCAGGGAGGGTATCCCTACCCTTCCGCTTTTGCTCGCCCTCGAAGCCGAAACATCTACACCTGAATTGGAAAGAGAGCTCTCCCTCCTTTTGAAACCAAAAACCAAGGCCATCTCCAAGGCTTCAGTAACCAAGGCCGTCGCCTTGGTGCAAACCTTAGGTGGTGTACATAAAGCTGATTCTATTGCACAATCCTACAAGGATCGGGCTCTGAAGGATATCAAAACCCTCAAGAACCAGGACATAGCAATACAACTGACCCAGCTTTTTGAGAAGTTGGCAACTCGGTCAGGATAGGAAACGGTACACATGCACGATACAGACATATCTCAAGACTTGACCTCTGAAGAGCAGGCCTTTCATGATGGGTATAACACCACCATGCAATTTCTGGAGAACCGCATCAAGCTGGCTTCGGTGAAAGTCAATGATTTGGAAGGGGAGCTTCATCACCTGACCATCTACGAAGGCCAGGACTGGGTGGGAAGAGGCGAACTGAAGAACTCAGAGATCCAAGGGCAGATTTACGCCTATATGGCGGTTATCGCTACCATGAAGAAGAAAAACACGAAGGAACGTATCAAAAACAAGCCTGAAAGAGGCTAATCCTCTCTCAGGCTTGCTTCATACGTACTACATACGGTCAATCTGCGAGCAGCTTGTTCCCTTCCAGGCTTCTCAAGGCTGAGATCTCCTCAGTCACTTCCATGACACCAAGATACTCACCCTGTTCGGAACGGACTGCATAGTAACGGATCAGGACAAACTGGTTGCCCCTCTGCAGCCAGAATGACTCCTCGTCCTTCGTCCCAGCCTTGAATTCCGCAACCAGCTTCTCCACGACATGCAGACTCTTCGGAGGGTGGCAGTGTGCCACATCGCGCCCGATGATACTGCGGGTGCGGGGGAATACCCGCTCCTTCCCTTCTGAGAAATAGCGCACCTTATCATCCCTTCCTACAAAGGTAATGTCTGAAGGCATGGCATTGAGCATGCATGTCAGTTCCTCAAGGGTGAAGTTTCCACTGGGAAGACGAACCTTGTCACCAGACTGTTCGGACTTGTCCTCCTTGCCGCTCACAGAGAAATTCCAGCGATACCACGCAAGTGCATCAGAAGGGGATGCCCCTTCAACGCCACCGTTGAAGCAGTAGCCGATATCGGCGCTGTCACGGGCAACAGTCAGCCAAGCATCAGCGTCAAGGTTTTCAAGCAACATCGGCATGAGGATGTTATCCTCTTTGGTGATCATGCTCTTCACCTGTTCCAACAGCTTCTCCACTACCGGAAGCACTCCCTTGCCCTTGGAAGGAAGATCCGATAGCGCTTCTTTCCACAATGCTCGAATCTCATCGTCCACACCCCACATCACCTTGGGAGGTGCGGTTATGCCTGCTTTCTCAAGGTAGGGGAAGAGGAGGTTCTCTTTCCTCTGGTAGTGCACATGCAGCTTGGACAGGCTATTCACCGCCTGGATAAGCTCTGTTGTGTTCGTCTCCGAACTTTCCTTGGAGAAGGCCAGCAAAGCAGGTTCGAAGGTTTTTTCAAGGAAGGCCTTCAGCCCTGTGTTCTCACCCTTGAAAACAAAGGCAGGGTGACCCGGAATGGAATCTGCCTGCTTGCTCTTGCCTACAGCCTGAAGATTGTCCTCAAAGACAAAGGCATGCACATCACAGAGCTTCTGCACCTGCTCAAGCTGCATCCCCTCTTCCATGAGGGTCTTCTCTGCTGCCGCCAAATCATCAGCACTGACCGAACCAAACTCACGCAGGAACTCCTCCTTTACCGATTCTGGCGTTGCCCCGCTATGGAGTTTGCCTATGATCTCTTTCAACTGTATCTTTTTTTCTTGGTCCATTATATTCTCCTACTTTGTAATGTACAAACAGTAAACCCACACGGCTACTCTAATCAAGAGAAGTGGTGCGGGTTATCCTGAGACAGGCAATCAATCATCAGATGGTCAATAGGGACTGGTGATGTACTGCTCCAACTCCCCAATCTGGAAATCACGCTCATGCAAGGAGAGCTTGACCACATCTCCGATGGAGATCATACCGACAAGCTTGCCTTCCTCCACAACCGGCAGGTGCCTGAAGTGACCAGCGGTCATCAGCTGGAGACATTCATCCAAGCTTTGGCTTGGATTGACATACGTTACTGCTGTGGTCATGAAATCACTGACAGGAATGGATGCCGTATTCAGATGCTCGAGCTTACGAGAGAAGTGGCGAATGATATCACGCTCGGAGAGAATACCCTTGATGTTATTCTCCTCATCTACAACCAGCAAAGCACCTATCTTATGTTCGGTCAACTTCAAAAGGGCATGGGCGAGCGTATCTTCAGCTTTGATGCTAAAAACCTTACTTCCTTTCTCATCCAAGATCGATTGAACATTAGCCATATACTACCTCCGTTTGTTTTTGTACAGGAAAAGCTCCTAAATAATGGTAGCCCACCAACAGCCAAAGCGCAAGATAATATCACCGATTGTATATGAAGAATCATCTTTTGCTAATAAAAGTTCTGATGGCATATATTAATAACCAAACAAAGACCCAGAGCTTTACTATTGATATGGTAGGTACAAAGACAATGCCCTCAACTCTATCTATGGGTATTTGCTAACATATGAGGTATATTTGCTAGGATGAGTAGGTTTTTATGCAAGCAAATGCAGTGAAAATCCCTAGCAAACTAATTGTCATTAACAAGTTTTTCCTGTATATATAGGCGACAACTCTCAAACATAAGGAATGCACTACATGAATATCGTACTCTATGGAGGGACTGCAGTTCTCCTCCTTCTCTCTTTTCAGAAAGACAGGAAGAAAAGCATGCAGGCCCTCAGGAAAGCCTGGAAGGCTTTTGAGAATATCCTTCCCCAGTTTTTGGTAGTAATTCTTGTGGTGAGCCTGTTGCTCTCCCTCCTGGACCATACCATGATCTTACGCATCATCGGATCCGAATCGGGCTGGTTTGGTATACTGCTTGCCTCATTTGTAGGCTCTGTCACTCTTATCCCGGGCTTTGTGGCCTTCCCCACAGCTGCCTTGTTGCTGCAGGGGGGAGCTGGCTATATGCAGATAGCGGCCTTCGTCTCGTCGTTGATGATGGTCGGCATAGTGACCCTCCCTGTTGAGATGCGCTACTTCGGCAAGCGTCTTTCCATCATGCGAAATGCATTGGGCTTCTTGTTTTCGTTTATCGTAGCCTATGTAATTAGTACTGTCATGGGGGCCCTGCTGTGAAAGTATTCCTAGCACGCTACAAGGCGTTTTTCATCGTGCTGGCCCTGTTGGTTCTCTATGGATCCTTCAACTGGGAAGTTGGGCAGAAGGTGCTACAGACCACCATCTACCAGGTAAAGGAGATGGTTCTGGTCATCCCTCCCATCTTCATCCTTTTGGGCCTGTTGGATGTCTGGGTACCCAAGCAGACTATGGTCAGATTCATGGGTGAGAAGTCAGGTCTCAAGGGTATCATGCTTGCCCTGTTCATTGGATCAGCTGCGGCAGGCCCGCTCTACGGAGCTTTCCCAGTAGCTGCTGTCTTTATGAAGAAGGGGGTGAAATTCACCAACATCCTCATCTTCCTCGGAGCCTGGTCGACTACCAAGATCCCAATGTTTCTCTTTGAGGTTGCCTCCCTAGGCCCTGTCTTTGCGATCACCAGACTGTTGATAGACATACCCGGGATCATCATCATAGCCTACCTGCTTTCTGCTTTGATGCCAAAGGCTGAGATCGAGGCCATCTATAGCAAAGCGGAAACCCTTCAGTAGATTCAGTCTACAAGGACAGAAAGATCCTGGAGGCGTGCGAGGTCGACGATGCGTATGGTCTTCGATCCCACGCTCTCGATGATGCCATCCTCTTCCAGCTGGGCCATCTTGCGGCTGAGGGTCTCCCTAGCCAGTCCCAGATAGTTTGCCAACCCTTCCCTGCTCAAGGGAAGGGTAATCTCCAGGAACTCACCGTTCTTCTTTCCGTAGGTATCCTTGAACTCCAGCAGCACCGATGCGATCCTCAGCTCGGCGTTGCGTCCCCCCATGCTCTGCATGACCAGTTCAAGCCGGCTCATGCGGTTTGCCATCGCCTCAATGATCTGCAAGGCAACACCGCTGTGCTCCAGCAACAGCGAGGCGAACTGCTCCTTGGAAAGGATACAGACCTTCGTCTCCTCCAGAGCCTCTACCGAGTAGGGCACCTTCTCCTCAGTAAACAGGAACCGTGCCCCGAAATAGTCATTTTCCGGAAAGATGTAGAGAATCTGCTCGCGTCCGTCGAACGTAGTCCGAAAGGCCTTGGCACTACCTTCGCGTATGACGGTGAAGCCCAGAGGGCGTTCCCCCTCACGGACAATGATCTCCCCCTTCTTGAAGGTCTTGTGCGCCATCTGGTCTGTAAGGGCATGCATGGCCTCTCGGTTCAGGGTGGCGAACAGGGGTACATTTCTAATGCAAAGGTCGTTTTCACACCCTTTGCATGGTTCAAAGCTATCCACAGGAAATCCTCTCTTATGGCGAATGTGATTTGAATCACAGAACAAATAGTTTCTCCATGGTAAACCATACCCATGAGGCATGATCGCATGCACTCAAATACTATAGCAGAGGAACACCATGAACGCTACAGATACACAAGTACCAAAAACCTCATTCGAAATCAATACCCGGGACTTCATCGTAGGGAACTATACCCCTTTCGATGGTGACGCCTCTTTCTTGGAACAGCCTACCGACAAGACCAAAAAACTCTGGGAGAAGCTTTCCTCACTTCTTGCCATCGAGCGGGAGCGAGGTGGCATGTACGGCATTGACGAGAAGATCATCTCCACCATCACCAGCCACAACAAAGGCTATATCGATGAACAGCTCGAAGAGATCGTAGGGCTGCAGACCGACGAGCCGCTCAAGCGTGCCATCATGCCCTTTGGAGGCATCCGCCTGGTTCACACTGAGCTGAAGGCCTATGGCAAGACCCTCCCTGAAGATATCGACCAGGTATTCAAGTACCGCAAGACCCATAATGACGGTGTCTTCGATGCCTATACCCCTGAGATGAAGATGGCCAGGCACACCGGCATCATAACCGGCCTGCCCGATGCCTATGGAAGGGGAAGGATCATAGGCGACTACCGCCGTGTCCCCCTGTACGGCACCGACTACCTTATCGCACAGAAAAAGCATGCCAAGGAGAACCGCATCTTTGATGTCATGGATAGTGATGCTATCCGCGACCGGGAGGAATTGAGCGAACAGATCCGGGCCTTGGAGGAACTCAACCAGATGGCCCTTTCCTACGGCTTTGACATTGCAAAACCCGCTACCGATACGAAAGAGGCCATCCAGTGGCTCTACTTCGCCTACCTTGCTGCCATCAAGGAGCAGAACGGGGCGGCGATGAGCCTGGGAAGGGTCTCCACCTTCCTGGACATATACAGTGAGAGAGACCTTGCCAGCGGCAAGTACACCGAAACAGAGATCCAGGAGTTTGTCGACCACTTTGTCATGAAGCTTCGCATCGTCAGATTCCTCAGGACCCCAGCCTATGACGAGCTGTTCAGCGGAGACCCAACCTGGGTAACCGAGACCATCGGCGGGATGTGCCATGACGGACGCCACATGGTTACCAAGATGAGCTACCGCTTCCTGCACACCCTCACCAATCTGGGCCCGGCACCCGAGCCTAACCTCACCGTCCTATGGAGTCAGAGACTTCCTGAAAACTTCAAGAATTACTGTGCGAACCTCTCCATCGAGACATCCTCCATCCAATACGAGAGTGATGACCTGATGAGGGTTGACTATGGTGATGACTACGGCATCGCATGCTGTGTCTCGGCTATGGCCATCGGCAAGCAGATGCAGTTCTTCGGAGCCAGGGTAAACCTTGCTAAGACACTGCTATATGCCATCAACGGTGGCCGGGACGAAAAGAGCGGCGTTCAAGCAGGCCCGAAGACCCAATCGATCAAGGGCGAGTACCTCGACTTCGATGACGTGATGGAAAAGTTCGATCACATGAGCTCCTGGCTTGCAAAGCTCTACATCGACACCCTCAATGTCATCCACTACATGCATGACAAGTACAGCTACGAACGCATTGAGATGGCTTTGCATGATGAGAGCGTCCTCAGGACTATGGCAGGAGGCATCGCGGGCCTCAGTGTAGTCGCTGACAGCCTGTCGGCCATCAAGTACGCCAAGGTGAAACCCGTCTACGATGAGAACAACCTGGTTGTGGACTTTGAGATTGAAGGGGACTTCCCTACGTTTGGCAACAACGACGACCGGGTCGACTCTATTGCAGTGGAGGTGGTGAAGATGTTCATCACTAAGATGCGAAGCCACCACACCTATCGCAACAGCGTCCCTACCCTGTCGGTACTGACCATCACCAGCAACGTGGTCTATGGGAAGAAAACCGGATCCACCCCCGATGGAAGGAAGAAGGGCGAGCCCTTCGCACCTGGGGCAAACCCGATGCATGGACGTGATACCAAAGGTTGTGTGGCAAGCATGAAGAGTGTTGCAAAAATACCCTACGACTATGCACAGGACGGCATATCCTACACCTTCTCCATCATCCCAGGAACCCTGGGCAAGGATAGGGAGATGCAGATTGCAAATTTGGTCACCCTTATGGACGGTTACTTCGCAGAGAACGGACACCACATCAACGTCAATGTCATGGAAAAGAGCACCCTCCTCGATGCCATGGACCACCCCGAGAAGTATCCACAGCTTACCATCCGTGTAAGCGGCTACGCAGTGAACTTCATCAAGCTGACTCGCGAACAGCAACTTGATGTCATCCACAGAACATTTCACGACCACCTGTAAGGAGGATAGGATGAGCATACAAGGAACAGTACATTCGGTTGAGACCTTTGGTACCCTCGACGGGCCTGGAGTCAGGTATGTCCTGTTTCTCCAAGGCTGTTCGCTGAGATGCCGCTATTGCCACAATCCCGATACCTGGAGGATGAAGGGAAAGAACGTCACCGACAGCGAAAGCGTAGTCAAGGAGATACTCTCCTACCGATCATTCATCGCCAAGGGTGGGGTCACCCTCAGTGGGGGTGAGCCCCTGATGCAACCCGCTTTTGCACTGGATATCATTCAGAGATGCAAGAAGGAAGGACTGCACACAGCCATCGATACCTCAGGTAGTGTGCCTCTGGAACGTACCAAGGCCGTTATTGATGAGGTGGACCTTGTCCTGTTGGACATAAAGAGTCTCGATGACAAGCAGAGCTTCAGCCTCACAGGGATGGGCAATGCCAATACGCTTGCAACCTTGGAGTACTGCGAAAGCATCGGCAAGAAGGTATGGCTGCGCCATGTGCTGGTCCCAGGGTGGACACTGGATAGGATAAGGCTGGAAGAACTTGCAACCTACCTCAAAGGTTTCTCCTGCATTGAAGTGGTCGAGCTGTTGCCCTATCACCGTATGGGCCAGTTCAAGTGGGAACAGCTAGGCCTCACATACTCACTCAAGGATATCAATGAGCCAGGGCCGAAAGAACTGGCCATGGCCCGAGAGGTGTTTGAGAAGGAAGGCCTGAAGATCCTGATGACCGGTCTTGCCACAAAGGAGGAGACCAAGGTAGGTTGAGGCCAAACCACGACTATTTCCCAACCATTTTTTGGACAGGAAGGTACCTATACATTTTACCTGGGAGGGAAGTACAGAGGTGTTTTCATTTCATGAACTTCCTTGCCCATAGAAGAGTCCTTCCGGAGACTGCAGGAGCATAGAAATCCTGAGTTGTAAAAGTATTGCCCGTTGAGTCTGCCCATAACACAAACTACATGCTATTGTTGTCTATCCAATAAGGCTAGGTGTGGTTCAATGGGCAAAGAGGGTAATGGTGGTGTTTGGATTCATGGTATGCTGTTTAGTATCACCTTGATCTGGGGATTCAACAATATCGTGTTGAAGATTGGGTTTCAGTATCTTACCGCTCCCCAATACAGTGGCGTGCGAATGCTGATAGCTCTCCCTTTCATGCTATATTTTGCCTTTTGGATGCCTGGACGGGTTAGTTTTACAACGAAGGATTTTTGGGGAGTTGTAGTGATCGGCTGTATGGGGCTAGGATTATTCCAGGTTTTCTTCCCTATTGGTATCGATGAGACTTCAGCATCACTTGGTGGTATCCTGATGGCTTCCATGCCTATTCACGTAGTTATTCTTTCGTTGCTTTTTCGATTGGAACGTCCCAGCTTGAAATCCATTGCAGGTGTACTGCTTACCGTAGGTGGGCTTGTACTTATTACACTAGCTTCTCATCGACCTGAAGGTGCAACACAAAATACCCTAAAAGGTATAATCTTTATCATTGTGGCTGAATTTGGGTATGCAATCAATACTACTTTTTTACGTCCGTATATGAAGCGATATCACCCATTGCAGGTTACCGGGCTAGCGATGGCTGTCTCTGTTTGTATCTTTCTCGTAGTATATTTCCCCGATATGCGAAGCATACGTCCCTCTGAGGTCAATCCAATTGTATGGCTCTGCACCTTATATTCAGGGCTCATTGCATTCCTCTCGGCTAATATTTTTTGGAACTATGCCATAAAACAAATTGGTAGCACTCAAGTCTCTGTGTATGGGAATATGCCACCGGTACTCGTTGTCATCTTGAGTGCACTCCTATTTCATGACGTATTGAATCTCATGCAGATGGTTGGCTCAGTAATCATATTGGCTGGTGTCGTTGTGGTTCAATTTCGTAAAGCAGGCTCCCCTACCCCTCCAATTGCACAAAGTGTACCGGCTGAAAAACCATTTCCCACGATTAACGATCAGGTGCGCCAGATTGAAACATAGGGGTGAAAGCACTTGTAACAGGATCCCTAATAATCAAAAGCTCCTCATTCATACTATGTCCATACTGTGAAAGCTCCATCAACAATGCCTTCACACGTTTGAATTTTTACCTGAAGAGCACATGTACGACAGTATGGAGCTTGGAAAATGCATAGGGTACGAATAGAAGGATGAAGGCCGGTCCAACACACTTGTGTTGAGCCGGCCTTCCCGTATTTCTCTTTAGGTTTTTCTTCTCTTTGAATTTCTGTCTCAGTTTCATGGCAGTGGCAGATTTAGCTCTCAGACGAAATCATACTACCATCTTCCATGATTCTGATCCTAACGCCTGCCTCTAGGGACACTCTGGATTACCTGCCTTCCTTGGCCAGGGCTCTGGAACTCAACTTGTCTGCCTTGCCCTTGGCTTGGACTCTGAAAACTAGCCTGTCTGCCCTGAAATCCTTGGTTTGAGCTTTGGAAGTTCGATTGTCGGCCTTGGACTGAGCTCTGAATACTTGCTTGCCTGTTCTGAGCCATGGGCACCGGTTGTCGGTAGTTGCCCTGTCCAGTCCTTTGATACTGGGAAGCCATCTGATTCTGCCTCTCTCCCTGACCGGACCAGAGGGGAACGCCCTCTGCTGTACGGAAAGAGTATCGCTGATCCCCGGTGGCGAGTGTCACCGCTGAGATATCAGAATTAAGGACAAACCCTCTGACAACAGCCTCAGATCCTTCCTTGAGATCGATCCCTCTTGGATAGATGACCTCATAGTTTCCCAGATGCAAGGCATACTCACCTTCATCGGTGGAGAGATACCACTCGCCATCCTCTTCAGAAAGGGCCCCCGTTACAATACCCAGATTTCCCAGGCGGACAAAGTCGCTTCCCTTCAGATCACTATTCGATGAGGCAAATACCCCTACCGATACCATCACGAGAAGTATGGCTACCATACTGATGTTTCTTTTGTTCATTGAAGACCTCCAGTCTCTTTTGATAGCCTAACAATACTTTCATGCCATGGAGTTACTACCTACATATGGTAAAGATTTGGTAAATGAGATGCAAACCTTGGTTGTCTCCTCTGAGGTAATCATAATGCTCCATTGATGGGCTTCGACAATGGCTCTCACGATCGAGAGACCCAGACCTGTGCCCTCTGTCGACCTTGCAGCCTCGCCACGATAGAGGCGGTCAAACATATGGGTGAGCACATCCTCCCCGATCGTACCATCATTTTCAATACTGAGAGAGATCGCCCTGGTATCCTCTACGCCAACGACAAGCTGTATGGCTGTGCCGTCTTTGCCATATTTGATGGCATTTGCGAGAAGGTTTCCCACAGCTCGCTCTACCAGGGATGGGTCACAGCTCAAGATTACCGCCTCAGGGCAATCCAACTGCAGGATCATGCTCTTATTTCTGGCTGGTTGACTATAGTGCTCGCATAAAGCGTGCAAAAATGCTTCAAGCTTCACCTCTTGCAGTTTCGGACTAAAGCCTGGGGTCTCCAGGTGCGTAAGCAGGGCAAGGCTGTTCACCAGCTTTTCCAGCTTATCCGTTTCAAGGACCAGTTTCTCCAAGCGTGCCTTCTCTATCTTGAAGACACCATCAACCATTGCCTCAAGCTGTGCACGCAAGACAGACAGGGGCGTACGCAGGTCATGGGCAACATCCTCCGCCCACTGCCTGCGTAGCTGCTGCTCCTCTACCAGATGTTCCTGCAGTACCTGAGACGCGGTGACGATGTCATTGAACTCAGCAACGTTGCCCAATACCAAGGGAACGTTCCGTTCGCCCTTGGCCATACGTTGCAAGGATTGGACCACTTGTTTGCTCTCACGCTTCAACGGACGTGTGAACAAATAGGCCAAGAGAAGGGAGAGCAGAGCAGCACTGGCCAGGGTCCAGAGCAGCAGCAGCTTTGAAGCTGCAATAAGAAACCCATTTGAAGCCTGTTCTTCGAAAGCAGGAAGGTGCAAGGCGTATCTGAAGGCCAAAGAGCCATCATCAAGGGTAACATTATTCCACTCTGTGATCTCCTTGAGATTCTTGAGGGCCATCCTTGCCTGCCCGGCACCCCTTTCAGCTTCCTTATAGTAGTAGAGCAGAGACCCGCCAGGACCTGTGACCACCAGATAGTCAGGGGCAAAGGGGAGCCCTTCGAAGGAGCGGGCCAAGTCTGCCTGGGTCACGTTCTTGGCAGTGCTTTGCAGTTCCAGCAATGTGGTACGCACATACTGGTGCAAGGCCTTGTTCTCATCCTCATGCCAGACCTGTAGTATCTCACCAAGGCCGAAGGTAAGCAGCAGGGCAAAGACCAAGGCAAACATACCAAGGGAGACGAGCACCAGAGCCAGCGACCGCACCGAAAGACGATTGAAAAACTCTCGTTTTCTGGTTCTGTTCATTGTACCGGCTCTCCCACCCATTTGTATCCGAAACCCCGCACAGTCTCTATCCACTGCCCATCACCAAGCTTTGAACGTAGATTTTTCAGATGCGTATTGACCGTACGGTCAGATCCGTCATGCAGATAGTCCAGACACTCACCGAGGATTCTTTCCCGACTGATGAGCTGCTCTGGGTTTGAGGCGAGAAAAAGCAGAATCTTCCACTCAACCTTGGTAAGGTAAGCCTCTTTGTCCTGCACAAAGACTGTATGGGTGGCCTTGTTTATCGTAAGGCTATCATCGCCCGATTTCCACACACTGGTGGTGTTATTCTCACCAATAGAAGGTGTGTGCGAGACTTCAAGCCTCCTGAGGATTGCCTGTACGCGCAGAACCAACTCCCTAGGGGAAAATGGCTTGACGATATAATCCTCAGCACCCAGTTCCAAGCCAAGGATGCGGTCGCTCTCCGCCTCCTTGGCGGTAAGGAACAGGAAGGCCACATCACGATGAGATTCGCGTATGCGCTTGGCAAGCTCGAAGCCATTGCCATCAGGAAGCATCACATCCAGGATGCATAGCTGGGCCTTCTTGAAATCCAGCGACTCTACTACCGAGGAAACGGTACTGAACTGTTCAACTTCGTAATCAGAGAGTTCCAGATAGGAACAGATCGTTTCGCGTATGGCGTCATTGTCTTCCACTACATATATCATGGGCCAAGTGTACGCTCACCAGCATAGAGAGGGCAAGAACAGAACGCAAGAAAATGGGATTTGCTGTCAATCTTTACCGAATCTTTACCCACTCTTGCGATGAGGTATTTCAAGACAAGACAATACTTCAGGCGTACGGAGGTACTTCATGGTTTCAAAACGATTGTGTGTAATTGGTATCCTTACTCTTGGTCTCATTTTTCCCCTTTTGGCTTGCGAGATGGAGTTCAGACTATCAGGGCCTTCCTTGACAGATATGAGAATCCTTCCGGGTTCAACCATAGCCCTTGAAAAGGATGGGTTCTACACCCTGCAGGTTATCTTCACCGAAGATCATCGGGGCTGTAAAATTCCCCCTGAGGATACACTCTTCATGCTCGACAAGCAAAAGTGGAGAGTGGACAAGAATGAGCAGGGAGTAGTGCTAAAAAGCCCCATAGTGTGGAGAACAACATCCAAGAGCACCAACCAGACAACCCTCTCCTTTGTAGCATCCCAGCAAGGACAAAGGATCCTCAACATCTGTCGCATCTGCACGAAGGGAGGCTATGATGAAGAGATCATCTTCTCTGTCTCGTAAGACAAAACAAGCAAAAAGGCTTCGCACCTCTGTCCAGATACTCCTCTTTGCAGGTGCCCTCTCTCTTCCTGTCGGAATCTTCCATATGATATGCCCCATGGGAGGCATTGCAACATTGACGCGCCTTGTCAGCCAAGGTTTGTTCATCCCAAAGACAGGAATAGCCAACATCATACTTCTCTCTGGTGTGCTCATTACCACGATAGTGGCAGGCCCTGTATTCTGTGGCTGGCTCTGCCCCTTAGGAAGTGTCCAAGATTGGGCAAAAGCCCTGGCAAGAAAGACAAAAATCCCACACATCAAAGTCAAAAAAAGCTTGGACAGGGTTTTGCAGTTTAGCAAGTATGTGGTTCTGGCACTCATTCTCCTTGCTACGGCAAAGAGCTTCAATCTGGTATTCATCAAAGCCGATCCCTACTATGCCCTGATGCATTTTTTTACAGGAGAGGTTGCTCCCCTTGCCCTAATCATCCTCGGCACTACCCTTTTGGCATCCCTGTTCATCCAGCGCCCTTGGTGCAGATGGCTCTGTCCTTTGGGCGCCATCCTTTCCCTGTTGGGAAAGTTCAGCATCCTGAAGATCAAGAGACCCTCTGACACTTGCATCGCGTGTGGGGCATGCAGCAAGGCTTGCCCGGTTGGCCTTGACCCGAGTGCAGAAGAACACGTGCATGAAAGCACATGTATCAGGTGTGGATTATGCGAGGGCTCATGCCCTCCCAAACTGCGGAAAACCAGACACACCTATATCATATCCCTCTCTACTGCACTGGTTCTAACATTGCTGTTCTTCCTTGCACCACATCTGACCGGACAAGGGAATGCACTGAAACAGGATGATACAGCCCCCCTGGTCACCTTCACCATGCAGACAAGTCTCCATGAGCTTGAAACAATGACAGCAATGAGCACAGCAGAGATACTCGCGTTGTTGGAGCTCCCTGATGACTATGAAATGTCAACACGCTTGGTAGATATTGAGGATGACTTTGAGGAGAAAAGTTGGTTGTGGATTGAAACACACCTAACCAATTTTCTAGAACCAAACTCTGAGATGGAGAAACTCAAGGAACTGGGTAGGTGACTTACCCATGGAGATTTTGTAATATCTCCTGATACCGCCTTGTTGCCAGTTCACTTGGATGACCTTGTTTGCAGAAATCGAGACTTGCAAGTTTTGGTACACTTCGTTCAACCACGACCTGTCCATCGACAATTTTGGAAGTTAGTGCTTCAAAGGCTTCGAGAAAACGTGCATCCTTCTTGGCCTTATCGTAAAAAGACAAAACATATACATATACAAACAGGTTGTATGTACGGAAAGGGAATTCCACTTGCATGAATAAGGAGCCAATCCCATAGTGACAGGGTCCTATGGGACGTCTGATGATCCAATGTTCCAGCAGAAACTCCACAGCATCGTCAAGAGCAGGCTCGTCGTTGAGATAGCTGGTATATCGGAACAGCTGTAAGGCCGTAAGTGTGGGGAAAGGATTTGAATATGCAGTTTCCGGACCCCGTCCAAAGCTGAACTTGTTGCAGGTCCAGCCCCCGTCAGGTTGCTGGATCTGAAAAAGATGCTGAAAGGTTCTTTTCAGTCTCTCATCGGAAGCATACCCCATGTGGCACAGGACATTGGCGGCGCCAATTGTTTGGCATGGATATATGGCGCCTTGGGGATACAGCTTGAAGCGTCCATCCTCCTTCCACGTGCTGAAGATCAGGTGAGCACACTCTTTCATGATTGGGTCGGAGGATTCAACGCCCAATTCCCTTAAGTACAGTATGCTCTCCAATGTTGAAAATGGAGAACCCTTAAGCAACCGCTTATCACGCGTTGTCCAAAGGTCAGCACCATTATCGTGTACATGCGAAAGTATTGCTTCAACATCTGATGCATATCGCCTCTCTACGGCCATACTGTTTATTCCTCTAAAACCTATGCTCCGACCTATTCTCAGAAAAGTCGAAAAAGAATGTGAAAAGACTATTTGTGTTCATGGAAAGGGAAAAAGATGACCCATAAGAATGCGTGAGCCTACTCTTTCCCTTGTATGCAGATACTACGAAGATCTATCGCTCTTGTTGCTCCACCATTGTCAAGTTCGACAGGTCGTAGCCCTTTTCCAGGGCTATGCCCTTCATATGCTCAAGCAGTTCGGGAGTAATTTCAGCTGTCCTTGCAAGAAACCATAGGGAGGAACGGTCAGGATCACCTACCAAAGCCCAGTTGTAGGATTCGTCATCAAGACCAAAAACCAGATAGTCAGAGGCAAAAAGATGGAAGAACCTCACCTTCAAGGCACCTGGAACTGCATCATCGGGTCTCCAGGCAATGGCCTTCGCCTTGGTATACGTACCACCGATCTTATGTTTAAAGCCGCTGTTGACCACCTGGATCCTTCCGTCCGGGCGTAGTGAGTATTGGGCAGTAACCCCAACAAGCTTCTTTTCAAAGCCATGGGCAAATCTTGCTATCTCATACCAACGTCCAAGATATCTCTCAAGATCCAATGATGGAACAGATTGCAACGCTTCTCTTTCAGTTTTCATGCATTTTGGCCCTCCCGGACCATAGGTGATTATACTGAAAGTCTTTGCTTTCTGGTAGCCCTCAGCTGTCCGAGGGTTTCGTCAAGCATCTGTCGCAGGTGTACATACCTTTTTCCCTGATCATCCTTATCTCCTGCAAGCAGACAAGAGGCAATGTGTTCGGGAATTGCAAGAGCTTTCTCCTCCAACTCCTTGCCTTTCTTGGTTATGCGCACTTCAACGGTACGCTCATCAGAAGGAAGGCGCTTTCTCTCGACGAGTTTGGCACTCTCCAGGCGCTTGAGCAGGGGTGAGACAGTCCCTGTATCAAGGCTGAGGGCAGCGCAAAGCTCCCCTACAGTTGCCTTGTCATGCTCCCAGAGATAGAGCAAGGTTATGTACTGGGCATAGGTGAGCCCAAGTTTATCTAGGAGGGGACGGTAGGCAGCCATGAGCTCACGTTCCAAGGCATAGAAACGGAAGCAGAGCTGGTTGGAAAGCAGAAGCTGAGGATGTGCCATCAAAGCACCTCCTCAATTGAACTCTTCAGATCCTTCGGCTCGGTCTTGGATGCAAAACGCTGAACGCTCGTACCGTCCTTGCCTACCAGGAATTTGGTGAAGTTCCACTTGATTGAATTGCCCAACGCTCCCGGGCCCTGTTTCTTCAGCCAGACATACAGAGGGTCAGCACCTTTGCCATTGACCTCAATCTTACTCATGATGGGAAAGGTCACCCCGTGGTTCAGCTTGCAGAACTCTGCAATCTCAGCATCAGTTCCAGGTTCCTGATGGGCGAACTGGTCACAGGGGAAGGCAAGGATGGTAAGACCCTTCTCCTTATACTCTTGATAGAGCTCTTCAAGACCTGAATACTGGCCGGTAAAGCCACATTTGCTTGCCGTGTTTACAATAAGTACAGGATTGTCACGCAAGGTAGCAAGTGAGAATTCAGATCCGTCATTTTTGGTTACCGTGAAATCATAGAGGGAAGTTGCCATAGCTTATGCTCCTCAAGTCTATTTAATTGTGTAAAATATAACAGAGAGCAATAGTATTTGTCAAGGTGCCTTGCTTCACCGGAACCTGCTTTGTGTATCAAAAGAAGCAAGAAGATGATACATGAGCGAGAAATATTTCAGGGGATAGGCAGAAAGAGAGGGAAAAGCAAGCAAGCGACACAAGGAGAAGGCAAGGTAAATGAGCAGAATCTGTTTGTGCTTACCTGTATACTAAGCAACTCTTGGCAGGGGAATTAAGCACTAGCAGCATTTGAAACAGAGAAAAGCTGTTGATCTTTACCTCAAGTATGACAGGAATGCTAGGAACGACAAACGAAAAAAGAGGATGAAGGCCATGTCCTCCATTCGGACAGACCCTTCATCCAATTGTACGTATCTAATTCTTGATCAATCATTTGCCAAGGATCGTCTGACGAAAAACCTCAGCAAAGAATCCTATTTCTCGTTGCTGGAACGTGCCCAGAGGTTGATATTGCCCTCCTGGGCATACTTGTCGATCTCGGCCAGCTCATCATCAGTGAAAATAAGGTGATCCAATGCCCCTACATTCTCCTTGATCTGCTCAGGCGAGCTTGCTCCGATAAGCACTGAGGTGACCTCCTTTCGTCTGAGAACCCAGCTGAGTGCCATCTGTGCAAGGCTCTGCTTGCGCTTCTTGGCTATCTCGTTGAGGGCCTTGATGCGATCGAGATTCTCCTTGGTCAGCATCGCTGTAGAGAGGGAGGTATCCTTCTTTCCAGCCCTGCTGTCCTCAGGGATTGCGTTGAGGTACTTGTCTGTAAGCATCCCTTGTGCCAAAGGCGAGAAACATATGGTTCCGATCCCCAGTTCTCCCAAGGTATCCAGCAGGTCCTCCTCCACCCAGCGGTTGAGCATGGAGTAGGAAGGCTGGTGGATGAGGACAGGCACTCCGCGGGAAGAGAGGATCGCATGGGCTTCGCGGGTCTTCTCTGCCGAGTAGGAAGAGATGCCTACATACAGGGCCTTGCCCTGCCTATAGGCAGTTTCCAAAGCACCCATGGTCTCTTCCAGCGGAGTATTGGGGTCGAATCTGTGGGAGTAGAAGATGTCTACATACTCAAGACCCATTCGCTTGAGGCTCTGATCGAGACTTGCAAGCAGATACTTGCGGCTACCCCACTCACCATAGGGGCCCGGCCACATGTCGTAGCCTGCCTTGGAAGAGATGATCAGCTCATCACGGTAGGCCCTGAGATCCTGTGCCAAGATTTTGCCGAAGTTCAGCTCTGCCGAACCGGCAGGCGGACCATAGTTGTTGGCAAGGTCGAAGTGGGTTATCCCCAGATCAAAGGCCGTATGGACCATAGATCTGGCATTTGCCAATGAGCTCACATCACCGAAGTTATGCCAAAGTCCTAGTGAGACTGCTGGAAGCCGTAATCCGCTTGTACCACAATAGTTGTACAGCATCGAATCATACCGATTTTCTGAAGGTGTATACATAAAATCCTCCTAATTTGCATTGGTAGCATACAGAGATTGCATCTCTTGGTACCAGTATACCCTATAAGCATCACCTCAGAGGAGGTTTCTGTCAACCTCCCTAGAGAAAAGCCACGCACTGGCTCCAAGGAAGAACCAGCCACACCTGGAGAAACACCCACCATACAGCCATGATGATCTGATGTGTGTCTTTTCTCATTGCAGCTACCTATATTTGTGATTAAGGAACCAATGGGGTTCCTCAGGCCTATGGGTTCTTGCAAAGGAGAATGTCCGGGTAATTGCTTTTTCTTTTCTTTGCTTTGACAAGGCTAGAGGCTACCACTACACTAAACTCACAGTGTGAAAAGGAGTTTCAATGAGTATCGGGTATGCCTGTTTGGCAGTGGGAGTACCACAAAGCGAGATGAAAAGCCTCACCCTTGCCAAGGTCACTGAGACGACCTTGCTTGAAACGTGCAGGACAAATCTTGCCCATCTGAAGAACCTGCTTCTCTATACACAGGCAAACCGAATTTCGCTCTTTCGCATCAGCAGCGACCTCATACCCTTCGGGTCAAGTGAAGCTAACACTCTCAAATGGTGGGAGAGCTTTGCTGAGACTCTTTTGGAACTGGGCTCCCTTGCTACAGAGGGAGGCATACGCCTTAGCATGCACCCCGGGCAGTACACAGTGATCAACTCCCCTCGTTTGGAGGTTGTGGAACATGCAATTGCAGATTTGGTATACCACGAGCGGGTGCTATCAGGTATGGGCCTTGGCAAAGAGCATAAAATAGTCCTGCATATCGGAGGTGCATATGGGGACAAGGCAGAGGCTATCAGGCGTTTTGTCACTACCTACCGATCATTACCCCAAACAGTACAGGACAGGCTTGTCATTGAAAATGATGACAAGCTCTACACCATCAGCGAAGTGCTGGCCATTTCTGACAAAATTGGCTGTCCTGTAGTGTTTGACAACCTGCATCATGCGATCAATGCCAGCAATGAGGTTTTGACAGGCCGGCAGTGGATAGAGAGGTGTGCCTCTACCTGGAAGGCTGAGGATGGTAAGCAGAAAATCCACTATTCCCAGCAGGATCCCGGCAAAAGAGCCGGTTCGCACTCCGCCTCCATCAATTTGGCTGACTTTCTTCCATTCTATGAGACTCTTCCTGATAAGGATATCGATATCATGCTTGAGGTTAAGGACAAGAATGTCTCAGCCTTGCAATGCATGCACGCCACATCAGGGGCCACTAGAGAAGAACTTCAGAAACAGTGGATCAAATACAGGCCACTGGTCACCGAACGCGACCCTGAGAAGGTTTGGAAAATGGAAGACCTCCTTACGGAAGCAGAACCTGGTCAGCAGGCAAGCATCGCCTTCTACAGGCTCCTTGAAAAATATCTCTCGCTGGAAGTCTCACGCTCCCAGGCGGCGATCACAGCAGCGACAATGGCCGAGATGTGCATACGCACAGCAGCAGAAGAGAAACGGATCACCAAAAGGATTGACGAGTACAAGATGGCTGCGATACCGCTTATGAAACTCAAGCAATCGATCATGAATATTGCAAACAAGCATGGAGTGGATGAGGTTCTCACCTCATACTACTCCATGATATAGGAGAACAACATGGACAAGAAACAACGATTCACCCCGACTTCAATTCTCGTAACCATCACCTTCATCCTGATGGTTACTGTCAATGCACTGGCAAACATCCTTCCCATAGCAGGGATCACTACCGGTGAGGTCTCAGACTCCTTCCCCAACCTTTTTGCCCCTGCAGGGGTCACCTTCTCCATTTGGGGAGTCATTTACGTTTTGCTTGGCCTCTATACCCTCTATCAGCTGGGACTGTTCCAGAAAGAGAGAGCCACTGACCAACAGCTTCTCATACGAATCGGTACAATATTCGCCTTTTCCTCCCTGATCAACGCCATTTGGATCTTCTGCTGGCATTACTCCATCATCTTCCTCTCGGTCATCCTGATGCTTCTGATCCTTCTCTCCCTGATAGCAATCCATCTCTTGCTCAAAAACAAACCTATGACACGGAAGGAATGGTTCTTCATCAAGCTGCCCTTCTCCATCTATTTCGGGTGGATAACCGTTGCCACCATTGCAAATGTCACAGCCCTTCTGGTTACGCTGGGCTTCAGTGGATGGGGTCTCAGCGAGTCAATGTGGACAAGTACCCTCATCATCATCGGAGCCCTGATCGGCATGGCCACAGCTATCTTGGCAAGGGACATCCCCTATATCGCCACCCTCATCTGGGCCTTTGCAGGAATTCTCATCAAGCACACCTCCTCTGCAGGTTTCAACAGGGCGTATCCTGTTGTCATCATAACCGTCCAGGGTGCTTTGTTCCTTCTGGCCGCAACGCTTGTCATCATCCTGTTTATGAAGAGAAAAAAGACTGCATCAGCTTGATGAAAACTTCAAGCTGGGAGCTCCGACTCCTCAAAGCCCTGCTTTGGATCTATATTGGCCTGTGCCTCATCATAGCCTCACTCAACTGGGGCTATGTCCCTTCTGCATCCCCAAAGGTGGCACAGGCAATTGCAGACGCATGGCACTTCTATGAGAATTGGATCAAAACCGCTCTCATCGTAGTCTGCAGCTTCCTTACCCTTCGCATCAGCAGGAAAAAGGGACGGACTGCTATGCGCAAACGGAACCTGATAGGGTTTGCCCTTGCAGCCCTATTGGTTCACATCATCCTGCCGTTCCTACTCTCAAATCCGGAAACCTACTATTTTGCCATGCCCTTGCCCTGGTCGACTGTCCCCCTACAAGCTGGACTGGAAGGGACAAGCATGCACCAGAGCCTTAGCCAAAGCATAGGAATGGAGGGTATCAGGGCATCGATCCTCTTTTTCTGGATCTACAGTGCATTCATCCTGGTAGGGACGTTACTGTTCGGACGTAGGTTGCAGTGCTCCTCCTTATGTTTGTTCAATGGGTTCGCTGCAGAGATATTTGAGCCGGCTATCCCTTTGGGGGGGAAAAGGAAGTCCCCGTTTTCACAGAAAAAGCTCACACTGCTCACTGTTTTCAGGACGATCTTCATCATACTTGCCTTTGGCTTTACCCTGTATTGGCTACTCTATATGGCAGGCTTTCCTTTACAGGGAAGTAGGGCCTGGGTCTCCCAGGTCGAGACCTACAAGTACCTCATATTTGAACTTCTCATGGCGATGTTCTTCTGGGTGGCGTTTGTGGGCAGGCTCTACTGCTACTACTGCCCTCTGGGAAGTGTGTTGAGTTGGATCGCAAAACTGGGAGGACAGAGAATTTCCACCGTTGAAACCCATTGTATCCAATGCGGTAAATGCTCCAGTGTCTGCCCCCTCTCCATCGATGTCAAAGCCTATGCCCTACAGGCGATCGCTGTGAACAACCTGCGATGTGTCGGCTGCGGCCTCTGTGTTGATGCTTGTCCTTCCAAGACATTGAAATATACGACAAGATGGCTCGATCATTTGCATCGGACTGTGTAAATTCCTAGTATATCAGAGTATATCTATAGTACTATGTTGACAGCTGTCAAAGGGTGGTGCTAGGCTTACAAATAACCATAAGGGGGCTACAGATGGCAAGGCGCATGTTCTCCGGACAGATTGGCACCAAGAAGTCCATATGCATCCCTCTGATCGTCACCCTTGTCACTCTGGTTGCAACAGGTTTTCTGATCATATCCTACTTCAATGACTTCTACCGTACAGAGAAGGCCCATGAGGCGACGTTGCTTGCACAGACCTATGCCAACACCTTGGAGTCGGCACTCGATGCAAGGGCCCTGCTTGTCGAACAGTTGCATACGACCCTGCGTGTGGCAGGAAACATAGCCTCCCGCCAAACAGGGCCCTTCACCAACGAAATGCTAGCAAATCTAGCAAGTATATTGAACGTCGATGTGCTCTACGTCTACAACAGTGCGATGGAGATCGAGTACTCCAGTGACAACCTGTATATAGGATGGGTTCCTCCAAAGGGACACCCTGTCAGAACTTTCTTTGAGAGCGGACATGATCACTATGTGGATGAGATCAGGACCGATAGCGAGACAGACACCTACTGGCTGTACAGCTACCAACGGTATGCAGACGGAAGGATGATACAAACGGGAATCCTTGCCGACAAGTTGGCCGAGCTCTATGAGAAGCTGAACGAACAGTGGATCATTGACCAGATAGCAAAAGAGAGCCCTCTCCTTCAGATCGCATTCATAAACGGCGAGAATATCATCACTGCCTCCAATATCCCTGAGGAGATCGGGCAAAGCGTGGATGAGGCTACACTTGCGGGGTCTGGTGATAGGGATGTAAATCACCCTAGATTCGATCGCAAAGGATTTGCATGGCATCTTAAGCTCTATACTCCCATCTGGGTCAACGCTACTAAAGTGGGGACGCTTGCCCTGTTGTTCGACTTCACGAATACAAACCGCCTCTTTGTCCGTATAGCCCTTACCACAACTGCAGTCCTTATGGTTCTCTTTATCCTGTTCACCTTCTCCATCTTCTTCATAGCAAGAAAAAACAGGAGCATCTTCACTGTCGCATACTATGACGATATCACAGGCCTGCCGAACATCAAGTATCTCAAACGAGTATTGAAAGAGCAGGAGCATAGGAAGCTGGCACTTCTCATCATAAATCCCTTGTACTTCTCCTACATTAACCTCATCTACGGGTACTCCTATGGCGATATCCTGTTAAGACAGATAGCACAGGCGGTCAACAGCATCGCTGTGCAAGGGGTACAGCTACATGCATATCGCTTCACTGACGACCAATTCATCCTGACAGCAGAGAATTACGAATCTGCTGAAACGCTGGACTTGCTCTGCCAGCACATCCTGTCCATCAACAATGAGCCTGGCGCCTTAGGCTTGGCAGACCTTTCCATAGGGGTGGTCCAGTGGCATAAGAAAACCCTTGATTTCGATACCATCATCAAGGAGGCTTCCATTGCCTTGAGTGCGACAAACAGGAGCAACCGTATCCAATACTACACCAAGGAGATAGAGGAGAACTTGCTTCGTCAGGATACCATTGAAAACGAGCTGAAGAGGATAATCGCCGGGGAAGAGGGCATTCTCCATCTCGTCTACCAACCGATAGTCGACAGCAAGGATCGATCGATCGTCAGCTTCGAAGCCCTTGCCCGCATGCAGAGCAGCATCCTGGGCAATGTGCCTCCCTTGGAGTTCATTGCCATCGCTGAGGAGAGACAGCTCATTATTCCTCTGGGCAAAGTAATTCTTGAGCACGCTGCAGCCTTTTCGAACAGGCTTTCTGAGCTACATATCAAGACATATCCTATCGCAGTCAATGTTTCGGCCATGCAACTGCTGGAAGAGTCCTTTGTAGAAAACTTCCAAGATATCGCCATGAAGGCAGGCATTGATGTGAGGGATCTTGAGATTGAACTGACAGAGTCAGTCTTTTCCCATGACTTTGAGTTCCTTTCCCAGCAAATACAAGCTATCCATGCCTTGGGCATACGCATTGCAATCGATGATTTCGGTACAGGTTTTTCCTCACTGAACCTGCTTGAAGGACTGGTTGTGGATGTGCTGAAGCTTGACAAACTGTTTGTGGACAGGCTCTCAGATCCGATGACCAAGGGGATATCCTCCGACATCATCTCCATGGCCCACCATCTTGAGAAACACATCATTGCAGAAGGGGTGGAGACAGAGAGTCAGCGTCAGCTTCTCTTGGATATGGGTTGCGATTACTTGCAGGGATATCTGTTCAGCAGACCCGTGGAAGAAAAAGATGTCATCAGGCTTGTACAGGAAGATACCAGACAAAGCCCCCACCACGAGTAGTTGTCTCCAGCCAGAGACCAAGATCAATCTTCCATGTCAGGGAAGCATCATAGAGGGTGGCATATACAGGCTTGTCCTCCCCTTCTTGCTCTATGGCGACAAGGGTCACCCAGTGCCACTCATCGAGATTTGTCAATGAGCCCTTTGAGAGATTAAGGAAAGCAACCGGGGAGTCAGATTCAAAGGCAGCAACCAAAAATTCGACTACTTGGGATAGGGCGGGCCTCTTTTCCTTTGCCTTGGGAATCTTCAAGGTCTGCTCGGTGAGGGCGAAGGGCAATTTCGGCAGAAACATCTGGACACCCTTGGTAAACTGGCTAAGAAGATGCACCCCCATGATACCGGGTGTGACAAGGCGCCACATCTCCTGCATCAGGAGAACGGCCTCATCTTTCTGCTGTTTGCGTGGAGTTTTCTTTTGCAGGAAATAAAGCATCAGGTTGCTTGCCGTGGTTGGCCCGCAACCGGCTCTGCGTTGCCAAAGCATGGGATACCACTCCTGGTCAGCTCCATAGACAAAACTGTCAGCCGAATCATGGATGTACAAGTATTCTGGATTGCGTAGGGCACTCTTGATCAAAGTAGGCCTCACTGTACGGTTTCGTAGGGCCAGTTTATGATCCCACCAAAGTCATAGACCTCGGTATATCCAAGTGCGAGTAGCTTTCTGCTTGCCTGAGCACTTCTCGAACCACTTCTGCAATAGACAAGAATGGTGGCCCCCGTGTCAGGCAGCAAGGAAGGCCTCTCCTTTGCTATGGTCTCATTCGCTATGTTGATAGCACCTTTGATATGACCCCCAGCAAACTCACCTGGAGTACGTACGTCAAGGATGATAAGATCTTGGCCGCTATCCATCAGCTCTTTAGCCTCTTGGGCTGATATCTTACGGTAGGAAGCCTTTTTTTCTCCTGAAGCTGAAGGGGTTTCACTTGTCCCATTGGCAAAGACCTTTACCCCAAGAAAGATAAGAAACCAAATAACGAGAATGATTAGTATGATAATGGTTATTTTATTCATGATAGGAACTCCTACAAATAAGATGGCAATTACCCTCCCGTTGGTCAAGAGAGTAATTGCCATAAACAACAAACTTGTACTAAATCGAAAAAAGTTCTAGCCATTAGGGCTCAACGACATCCTTTTCCAGCTGGCTTTCGAGATATGCCATCATAACCTCGGCTTTTGCCTCGGCCATCTCAAGCTTCTTCTCCAATGCTAAAGTCTGCTGCTTGTAGGCATCCTTAAGGTTCTTCACAGGATAGGAGGAGAGCACCCAGACCGTCCCGTCAGGGGCTGTATACCGTTCGGCAACAGACACACCCCGTAAGGCTATGTTCACTGTCTGCACGCTCAGGTTCTGCAACACCTCAAGGCTTTGCTGATTCCTCAATGTTTCACCAGCTTCCTCGACAAAGGTCACCAAGGCGTTGTCTACAGTGGTTGATGCCCATCGTCCGATGGCATCCTTTGCTGAGGACTCAGCACGCAACAGACTCAGCTGAGGGGTCGACTGCTTCGCAGAGCCAACTTCGTAGTGAAGGGTGCGGGTATTATTTGGCGTAGAGGTCGTCCAGTATGGCGATCCATCAGCATTTGGCTTGGGTGTGCTTGCACATCCTGCAAGAATTAGCACCAAGCCTACACAAAATACAAAGGTGAGAAGTTTCTTATGCATCAGGTAACTCCTTATTCTTTAATGGAGGCAAGACTCCAGTACGTATCACTCTCTTCATCATAATACCGATCCACTACCCTAAAGCCCAGAAGCAGGCCACGCTGGGCTTGGTAGAGGACATTGTCCATACTAGTCGCACTTCCATCACGAGTTGTGGTGAGGGATTTGGAGAAGGCATGCTCAGTGTTGAAATCAAGAAGGTTCTGAGCCGCGGCGAAATCAGAGGCCTCAAGTGAGTCATTCAAGAAGTAATAGGATTTGCTGCTTCCTATGCCAAAACGATAGCCATCAACTTGGGGAAGAGATGTAAGCCAATCAGGCTCTCCAAAAGAATCGGCGTCCGATGTATGGATTCTCTGTGTCTGAACACTATCGGGATAGCGCGCAAGGACAACCGAACCGGCCTTGTCATCGAAGGTGACCGAGAGCACTTCAAGTGCCTCCACCACTTCCTTGAGGGTTGCATCATCATAGTAAGCCTTTTCCTTCTGGGCAAACGAGAGAAGGCCCTTGCTGCTGCTGGCCTGCATCACAAGGGTATTGTCCATGGCGAGCGCCCGTTCAAGGAGGATGCTCCTTGCACAGGCAAGGATGGCTTCCTCAACCATACGCTCTTGGGTTGAATATGGTCCGGAGATGCCGACGTAGACATCTCTAGGATAGCTGCTCAAGTCCACAAGCGAGAGGGCCCTCTGAGCATCAGACTCTGATTCGGATACCCCACCGGTGGTGGAGCATCCGCCCAGAGAGATGACCATGATACATAGGAGCACTATGTTTCTTATTCGCATTGCTTGCTAGTTTGCCTTTTTCAAGAGGTTTGCAAAGGCATCCTTCATCTTGGCATTGGCAGCAGCGGCAGCATCACTCTCAACAAAGGCCTCTGCGACAGCTTCGGCGGCTGGTTCGAAACTCTTTTCGATATTTGCAAGCGGAATGGAGCAAAGGACCCATACCCCACCATCTGAGTCAACCCACATCTCTTCAGTGGATACCCCAGAAAGGGTCGCTTCAGCAACCTGCTGGCTGATGGTTTCCATAGCATCCATTGCCTGACGATTGTCCCCACTACCGGCATCGTTGACATAGGTTACCACAACTTCCTTGACGGAGGTGCTTACCCATGCTGCTATCTTGTTCTTCGCTTCAACGGTTGCGCGCTTGATGGAGTTCTGCTTGTTGCTCATCATCCCATACCCTGACTCAAAATGCATATCCTGGCTCGATACGGTCTTGTAGACCCAATCTGGCTGGGGAATGCCATCGGCACCAAGGATCACGTTCTTAACAGGAGCAGGTGGTGCGGGTTCTTGTTTTGTTGATGCACATCCGGTAAGTCCGAAAACCATAAGGGCTGCAACAAGTACGATCAAAAATTTCTTCATCAAAGACCTCCAATTCGACAATTATTCTAATTTGTATCCCCAAGCTTCTCTTGCAAGAGGGCAAAAAATTCTGAAACCAAGCTGGTAGAGGCCTGAAGAAGAGCCTTCTTCTGCGCCTCAGGTTCACTCATGGCCGCTTCCCTGTCACTCCTCTGATACGAGAACAGGGTGGCACTGCCGCTGTTGAGCTGGGCTGTGAGTGAATAACGTGCATATTTGTACGGGCTGTTCGCCAGTTCAAGAGGGGTGCATTCGTACTGCAGGACCAAGAATGCGGTGGGATCACCATCAAGGGGAACAACAGTAAAGCCCAGTTCCACCAATTTCTGGGAGAACGCAGAGAAGAGCACCTGATGGCCTTCAAGGCTATCGACTGAAACAGCAATCCTAACAGAGGAAGCGATAGCCGCCAGTTCCCGTTCCAAGGGGATCAGGGTCGAATTCTGGCTTTTTTTCAGGAGCACCTGTATCTGGTCGAAAAGATCCTGTTGCCGTTGGGAAAAGGAGACCGCCTTCTGCAGGGTAAAATAGCGTTCCAGAGGATCTGATAGAGAAATGAGAGATCTTTTTACCGACATGATGGAGAGGTCGAGTTCTGCAATCTCCTTCTGGTAGAGTTCGGCTGTCCTCTTGCGATGCAGTGCTACCCTGACATATACGCGTGCATTGCCATCAATGAAGGTATTCACAACCTCAGCTCCCACTATCCTATCGGTACTGGAGCTCACTGTCCCCCGGTCCATCATCTCTGACTGCTCAGTAAATTGCACATCTCCCATTGCATTCTTGTTTGCGATGGAAAGTGAAAGAACGGTAGTTACCGAACGAACTTGGGAGTTGAATATCTGGGAAAGCGAGGAGAGGGCGGAATCAACTGCCTTCTCCCGCGAGGACCCGCTTCCTACTGCACAAAGATAGGTATCTTCGCTGTACTGATTGTCATACAGGTCATCAAGCCAGCGGGGGGTCTTTGCCGTTCCGACAGATGCACAGCCGCTGAAAAGAGATAGCAGGACAAAAAGTACAAGCACTAACAAAAGAGATGTCTGTTTACCGAGTCTCATGGGTTTCCTCTTCCTTGTCAAAACTTGTACTTGCTCTGCTTGACCATCTTCTTGATGGTCTCCTCTCCGACCCATACCTTCTGGTTGGTCTCAATGTCGATCAGTTCGGCGGAGACGTAATAGGTCCTTACCGACTTTCCGCCCACCTGGTCAAGGTTAGTCCTCACAGAGCCCTGCAACAGGTAATCTGCGCCTATCTCCTTGCCTAATGCCTTTGCCGTCGTTTCGCTTGCAAAGTACTGTTGCTCTTCCCGCTCGTCACGGACTGTCGCCCTGAAGGCTACATCTGCAACCATATCAACCTTGCCGGAATTGATGAGCTCCATCTCATAGCGCTTTGCTATGATGGAGGTATCGATATGCTCACTGCTCCTGTTGATGAAACTCCCTACGATTACCACAGGGTTCTTCATATTCTTCATCCTGAACTTGTCCACCCAGGGTGAGTTCAAGCTGTCCTCGACCAAGGCCGAGGCGACAAGACGAATATCGGTATCATTCCAGTTCCCGCTGAGGTCTATATCCGTGTCCGTTGCAAGCCTATCCACAGAGACTGTGGACTGGCAGGATACCAACAAGGTGACGAGGGTCACCAGAACAATACTGAGACGCACCATTTTTTTCATATATACACTCCCTATTTCAACCATATAAAACGATCATACACCAGATAAGGGGATTTTGTACTAAATCCCCCACCATAATTCATACACAATTTGAAAAATATCTATTAGTCAAACAGTAACCCACTGGATAGGGTTACAAGCTGGCTATAGCTCATAGTACAATACAATTATGCATAGGGGAACTAAAAACCAGAAAAAAATGATTCTTTCAGGCTACCTATCTGTACTTGGATAAGAGGTTTTCTGTTGCATCTCACTCCTAACAATGGTACATTTTTTTACAGTAATGCTACAGGGCATAGGTACTGTTTGCACAGAAGGTGGACATATGAGGAAGATAGCATGGTTGCCCCTACTGGTTCTGGTTCTTCTTTTGGGGGGCTGTTCCTCAGTCATAGACATATCCGACACGGAAAATCTCTATAGGCAGGGGAACTTTCCTGCAGCTTATGAGAGCCTGATCTCCAAAAGGGAGTCCATCATCCAGCGACAAGGTTCGCTGATCATGGATATGGATGCCGGCTTGCTCTCACGCCTGAACGGTCAGTACAAGCTCTCCAACGAGCAGCTCTCCTCTTCAGAGAGGAAAATCCAAGAGGCATATACCGAAAGCGTCACAGCAAACATTGCATCCTTCATCGTCAACGACAATACCCGGGACTACCAGGGTGAGTCGTATGAGGATATCTACATCAATGTGTTCAAGGCCTTGAACTACCTGCATCTCGATGAGGAGGAGTCGGCTCTGGTAGAGCTGAACCGCTCGATAGAGAAGCAGTCCCTTCTCAAACAGAAGTATGAGAGACAGGCAGAAAAGCTCACCAGGTATGCAGACGAACAGGGCATGGAGAGTGTCAAGGTGGACACCTACTCCATGGCCTTCTCCTCCTCTGCCCTGGCGAACTACCTAAGCATGGTCGTTGCCAGGGGAATCGGTGATGACAACCTGTTCAGATACTCGTTAGACCAGATAGAGCGCTCGTTTGAGACCCAGCCTAAGCTCTACCCCTTCCCTATCCCCGCTTCCCTTGCAAGGGAAGCAGAACCAATTCCGGACCAGAAGGCCAGGCTTACCCTGGTGGCATTCAATGGCCTGTCACCCCAAAAGCATGAGGTGGTGGACGCTGTCTATGTCTCAAGGAACAACTATGCCAAGATCGCCTACCCTGTGCTGGTGGAGAGGAAATCCCCTATCCACCAGGTGATAGTATCGCTGGAGGATGGGACAAGCTTCCCTCTGGAAAAGATTGAGAGCCTCAGTTCCATTGCCATCGAAACATTCAAGGCGTCCTCCGCCCTATCCCGCCTCAAATCGATTACCCGCTCGACCATGAAGGCCTTGGGGATAGCTGTCTATGACAGTGTCACAACAGAGGACAAAGAACGGACTGTAGGGGAGGAGGTTCTCGGTTGGCTGATGAAAATCGCCAACTACGCCAGTGAAAGTGCTGATGTGCGATCATCCCACTTTTTGCCCTCCACTGCATGGGTCGGGGCAACTGATCTGGAACCTGGTGAGTACACCCTGAAGGTAGCGTTCCAGGACCTGGGGGGAAGGACCATCTACACCCAGACACTTCCCAAGGTCAAGGTTGAAGTCTCGCAAAGCAATATTGCAGAGGCGATCTGCCCCCTATAAAGAGATGCCCCCATACACCTTGTGCATGGGGGAGTATACAGTACTGGGGTCAATCATCATCCTTGTCGAGGATCATATCCTCTTCCTCAGAACGATGCTTTGGGCCCTTTGCCTGTTTTGGTGGGGGAATACGCCTATCCTGATCATCCCAGTCAGGAACTGCTTCACGGTCTACGGGTCTTCTGATAGTTTCACGTTTCTTGTTCACATTTCGCTCCTTTAGCCAAAACGGCTCGATCACATTGCAAAATATAAAAAATGTGGTCTGTTGAAACCAACAGCCAAGGGTCTTGAGGCAATACAGTGTGTTCGTTCGGTATGTGCCATATCCTGACTATAGAATCGTACAGAGTTGGTCGTTCGTCAAGAGTAACAGAGCCTGTAATTCCAATGCAATGTGTGACTTTGTAGCTACCTTGGGATCATTACTACCAACTGGCCAGAACGAAAGGATTTGTCTCATACACTGCAGAAAACCTTCTGCTTTGGTCTTCAACCTTTGCAATTTTCGTAGTCTGGACACTTCCCATGCAAGCAAAGGGTTTTCCAGCTCAAGCAAACTGTCTAATGGATATGGACTACATTCCAGAACAAACCCTACGAACTGGTTGTTGCATAGGGGAGTGCTTAGGGGTATGTATAGATGGGCAGCCTTCCGCCTAGCATTGCTTTCAAGTTGCTATTTCCAGTGTTGTCTGTCTGGCATCAGGGATACCGATATGCTCACAGTAAGAAACCCTGTCTTTAGGATTTCAACAGGAAATTCAGACACATGTTGCTTCATGGCTACACCAACAAGGCTTCGACTGCCCTGACTATGGGGAGGTCAGCTTCCGCCCATGATACTGAAAAGAGCTGCTCTTTGCCTAACCACTTGGAATCTACATGTTCGGTAAGGACAAGTTCTCCCCCAATGATGTCACACAGGTACCCATGGAGGGTGAGGGAGAAACTCGTGTACTGATGTCCCACGGTGATCAGGTGCCTTCTCACAACAATCTCGATTCCAAGCTCCTCGAAAATCTCCCTGACAATAGCTTCTTCTCCACCCTCCCCTTTTTCAAGCTTTCCTCCGGGAAACTCCCATTTCAAGGCAAGTTCTCCCCCTTTTCCCCGTTGGGCTGTAAAGACCTTGTTGTCCTGTATGATGACGGCAGCCGCCACCTCTATATGTTTCATCACTTATATATATCCTCAGATACGTATTATACCAGCACTTTTAGTGAGGGTCCTGAAAAAAAGCATCCTTTCCCAATAAGAGAAGGCTGCCCCTACACTATCACATATTCACGTCATATCGTTGCTCCTTGCTTGTATTTTTCGCACATTGCAAAGAAATTTATCAAAAATATCAATAATTCCGCAACGATTTGCAAGTATACAGTACTGCTAGATTGACATTATGTGGGGCCCGTGTTAGGATGCAGTTGCTTTAGTTTTTTGAGTTGCAGCTCGTCCGTTTTCCTATCTTAGTATGTATGCATTCTTTACTGAATCCTCCAGCAGACAGGCAAAAAAGTTCAAGACTGCGCCAAATAGAGCAATATTATGAATACAGGCAAAGCCTGTAAAGGATGCTTTTAATGGCAAAGAAAATTTACGTTGGTAACATGAGTTACAACACCTCCGAAGAAGAGCTTCGGGACCTGTTCGCACAGTACGGTAACGTGCTGTCTGCTAATATCATCATTGACCGCGAAACTCGCCGCCCCAAGGGCTTTGGTTTCGTAGAGATGGAAGAGGATTCTGCTGCAGAAGCCGCTATCTCACAGCTCGACGGTAAGGAAATCGATGGCCGTAACCTCCGCGTTAACGAAGCTATCGCAAAGCCCCGCCCGTCTTACAACAATAACCGCTACTAGTCCTCGGACGACCTAGCAAAGAGGGAGCCTGCAAGGGTTCCCTTTTTTGCGTCCTTTTCTCATCTCCTTTTGATCATGGCTTCATTCAGGCTTGTCCCTACCCTTCCAACTGTTTCAAAAACTCATCACACACAACAGCCTTGGAGAAATAATACCCCTGATACTGGTTGCACCCTATCTGTTTGAGGAAAGAAAGCTGCTCCTCCGTCTCCACCCCTTCAGCCACCACGGTGATGCCAAGTTCCTTGGCAAGCAGCAGTACAGTCTTGTAGATGGTTATTGCATCAGAATCAGGATATCTTGCAATAAAGGATCGGTCGATCTTAAGCTTGTCAATTGATAGTTCCAAAAGATAGGAGAGCGAGGAGAATCCAGTGCCAAAGTCATCAATTGCAATGCCTACCCCAATCTGATGAAGCCTGTCCATAAGCTTCTCTGTATTCTGCAGACTCTCAACTGCAGTATGTTCAGTCAGTTCGATGGCGAGCATGGAGGGATCGACACCCTCTCTCTGAAGCTCATCTCCTATCAGGTCGATGATTGTCTGATGGGAAAACTCCTCAGCACTCAGATTGATAGCCAGGGAGAAGTCAGGTACAGTCCTACCCAACAAGTCCTTGTTTGCTACAAGAAAAGCCACTGCCTCACAGATCACAAACTCCCCCAACAGGGAGATCAGATGATGCTCCACCATCAGGGGGATGAACTCATCGGGTGCTATGAAACCCAACTCAGGATGAATCCACCTGATCAGGGCCTCTGCTCCTACGATCTTCCCACTTGCGACATCAACTTGAGCCTGGTAGTACAGGCAGAGGGAAGAGGAACTGAAAGCACCGGGGATGGCAGCAAGGATCGCCTGCTTGCGCAAGTACTGGTTGTGCACATCCTCATCAAACAGCAGGCACCTATGCTTCTTTGAATCCTCAACCATCTTGGTTGCCATGGATGCCTGCACCAGCAAGGTGGGGATGGAAGCATCACTTCCTGAGAATTGTGAGTAACCACACACTGCCTGGGTATGCACAAACGTAGAGAGGGCTTCACACTCTTTCTCTATACCCAGTAGCAGGCTTTGTATCCTAGGTTGCACTTTTCCCCTGTCATCCTCGTGCATGAGCACCACATACGTATCAACTGAGAATGCATACACAGGCTCGTTCTGAGCGAGATTTGTAGTGATAAATTCGCTTATGGCAAGGGAGAATCCACTCTCGGTGATGAGGGAATAGTGCGAATCTCGCTCCAAATGATGGTTCAGGTGAACCAAAAGGCAGTAGCTGGTCGTAGTTTTCTCTTCAGATCCTGCAAGCAGCATCTGCGGAATTTCAACCTCTTTCTCCCGGACATAGGCAACAAACTCAGAGACATTCCAGGATGAGCTTGTATAGACCTCTACAGTATACGCATCCTTTCGATTCTCTGTCTTTGCCCTGGTTTGGGTACGATTGGTCAGATACTCATTCCCATTTCGGTGCCGGATCCATGTGGGCATGCCCAGAGGTATGACATCCTGTTCTAAGCCTTTTTCTTTCGGAGGAAGATTGGCACACGGCAAGAACTTGTGTGTATCCTTCCCTATCAGCTCATCTCCAGAATACCCACAGAGCACTTCAAAGGCATGATTACAAAAAGTTATCCGGCTGTTCTCATCAACAACCACGATCCCATTCCCCGAATATTCAGAAATGAGGGAGCTTACTTCCAACTGCAAGAGATCTGCCCTGCGCAGTTGGAGAAACAGGACAACGACAGAACCCGAAAGGAGCAGCACGAAAGCAAGCCACCACTTCAAAGCAGGATGTTGCAATACCGGATTCAGGCTCAAAGGAGAAAGTTCTGCCAAGTCATAGTAGCTGACAACAGTCCAGAGCCTTCCTTCATCAGGATACCAAGCAAAATCCGCTGTAGAGCTGTGTTGGACTGCCTGATATCCATACGATCTCTTTTCAGAGACAAATAGTCCTGCATCATCAGAAAAAACCAGCGACTGTGAAGCAGGTGCTTCTAGGAACAAGGATGCATTATCTTGTTCGCCATAGATGAATTCAGAACAATTCTGACCACCCCGATGAATCCAATACCCATCGTTGGCAGCAAGGCCAAAGACAATGTTCTTAGTCATTGTCGCCTGGTAATCCCGTAGAAAGGAGAGCAGGAAGCACGCATCATAGTCGACGATGACCAACCCGAAGAAAGAGCCTTCATGGTAGGCAGGAAGGGCAAAGACCATTGCCGGCCCTTTGTGCCCATCATCAAAGCTTTGTCGACTCTCCAGACCGATAGGAGAGACAAACATCGTCTTGGCATCATGGGTCTTGCCAAATGCAAACAAGTCCGTCCCGCTGCGATCTTTCAAGGAAGAGGTGTCAGAAGGAGTAGCAGGAGTATCTGGGTAATGGACAACCTTTATGATCTCCATTCCTGATGCATCGAGAAGTCGGATATGGTTAATGTAGGATTTCTTGTTGGCTATACGCAAGAAGAGTTGTTCAAGTTCCCTGCGGGTCGAATCTGTCGTATCCTGGACATAGAGGGAAAATTCAGATGAGTCGAAGACAAGAAGTAAATCAGAGACAAACTGGGAAAAGACAGCTTCCAGTTGGTTCGCTATTATGGCGTTACCTTTTTCCTGCTCTGTCTGCAGAAGTCGGGAAGCTTGTTGTTCCAAGGATTTTTCATAGAAGGAGAACAGCACAAGAAACAGCACAACCAAGGGCACAACGAACAACACGATCCGCTTCACTATGCCGGTAAGGTCTTTTGCTTGTAGTTTCAAACTAGGCCATTCCTCCCAGAGAAATGAGCACAACCGAAACGAGGCTAAGAGTCTCAATTCTCTGTTTTAAGAGAACAATACCACAGGGAAGAGAAAAAACATAGGTCTATAAACAATAAGTCCTATTAGAAGCTATCATATTGTCCTATGGGAAGATGCAGACAAAGAGAGCTCTTGACCTCACACCCTTGTAACCAACACATTAGGAGGACATCAGGAACGCTACAGTGGCATCTATGATCATCTGCTGTTGCTCCATCACAGGCAAGGTCGCCTCGTTGTCGCCTTTCTGCAGTCTTCCTTCTCCGTACAGGGCGAACTGCGTATGGTTACCCCCAGGGATAACCAGGTACTGGGTATCGGGAGGAAGAAGGGTCTTGCCCTTCTCTATGTCGGAGGGGGTGGCAAGACCGTCGTTAGAGCCGCTGAGGGAGAGGACTTTCAAGGGTTTGTCCCTGAGGGAGTGCTTCTCATCGGTATAAGAAACGTATAAGATCAGCTTTTCATAGCGGCTCTCCTTGTTTGCCAAGGCGAAGGCAGCACTGCTGCCCCCTAGGGAGAATCCACCTAAGGCCCAACTCTCAATCTCTGGATACCTTTCAGGGTAGGAATATGCTGATCCGATAGCAAAGATAGCCAGGGAGAAAGGCATCTTGACCAGGAATACCTGGATGCCTGCCTCTGCTATCTTCCTTCCTGCATAGGCAAAGCTCTCGGGTGCCACGTTGGCCCCTTGGTAGTAGACCAAGGCACTTGTTGCCTTCTTTGCTGCCGGTTCAAATATAATCGCATCTTTGGTATCAGTGACTGTGACCAATGTATCCGATGCCATCGCCTGGAAGTTGATGGCATCTGCGGGTGCTTCCTGGTTGAGGAAGAGCAGTATTGCCCCAGTCACAATGATGAGGATAAACAAAGCAGCAAGGAGTATCTTTTTCTTCATGCAAGAGAGTATAGGTCCCTGTAGCTTCAGAGACAAGATTCTAAACCCAGGGTTTTAGGTTTTAGCCTTCTGGTATTTACTCATCGCAGGGTACCCAAGGTTTGGAAGGTATGCGATAATTCCTGATAATGCACTGCCTCAAAGGAGCACTATGAAAGCATATTACGAACCGATCGCCCATATACTTGACGAACTTAAGACAAATCCCGATATAGGACTCACCTCCCATGAGGCGGCAGCCAGACTGGAAAAGAACGGGCCGAACAAACTTCAGGAAAAGCCAAAGACAAGCAATTTCAAACGCTTCTTATTACAGTTCAAGGATACGATGATCATCATCCTCATAGGGGCGGCCGCCATCTCCTTTGGCTTGGCAATATATGAAGGATCAGGTTTTTTTGAGCCGCTGTTGATCCTGCTTATCGTCACCCTCAATGCAATCCTAGGTGTTGTGCAGGAGAACAAGGCAGAAAAAGCCCTTGATGCACTCAAAAGCATTACCACCGTCCATGCCAGGGTACTACGCGATGGGAATGAAGAGGTCATTGAGGCCTGGTCACTGGTGACAGGCGATATAATCACACTGGAGGCTGGGGACATCCCTCCCGCTGATGCAAGGCTCCTAAGAAGTGCAAACCTCCTCTGTGATGAGTCTGCCCTTACCGGTGAATCCCTACCTGTGCACAAGGACAGTGAAGCCATCGTAGCTGAGGGATCCCCCCTGGGGGATCGTTTCACGATGGTCTTTTCCGGTTGCCCTATCATAGGGGGGACTGCCAAGGCGGTGGTGACAGCAACAGCATTAGATAGGGAGATAGGCAAGATTGCCCTCTTAATGGAAAACGAAGAGGATCAGGCGACCCCGCTTCAGATCAAGCTCGCCTCCCTGGGTAAGACGCTGGGCATAGCAGCCATCTTAGCATGTACTGTCATCTTCATCATCGGGCTGTTGGACAACATACCTATCAGAGAGATCTTCCTCATTGCAGTATCCCTCGCTGTCTCTGCAATACCTGAAGGCCTTCCTGCCATTGTTACGGTGATCCTGGCCATTGGGGTGCAGCGCATGGTCAAAAGTAATGCGATCATACGCACTCTTCCTGCTGTGGAGACCTTGGGAAGCGCCTCTGTCATCTGCTCGGATAAGACAGGCACCCTCACCCAGAACCGGATGACGGTAACACAAGCTTATTCAGCTGGGAGTAAGGAAGCAGAACCTATTACCGACCATAACTCTGATCCTATTCAAAACCTGTTGCGTTATGCCACACTCTGTAGTGAAGCCACAGTAGATTTCTCTGAAGAAGAGCCGAAACTTATCGGAGACCCCACAGAGACTTCGATCATCATGGCAGCAGAAAAAAATGGGATGAAGCAGGCAGAACTCCTGCAGGCTAGCCCCCGCATAGGCTCTATACCCTTTGATTCCGATCGCAAGATGATGACATCCATTAACGAAGTTGATGGAAAGAAGATGGTAATAGTCAAAGGAGCTTTTGAAAGCATTGCTCCCCGATGCAAGGATATCGACCTTGCAAAGGCTACTGAGATGATGGAAAGCCTTGGTAGAGAGGCACTGCGCGTGCTTGCCGTCGCCTACAAGCATGTTCCTACCCTCCTCTCTGTCCTCGATAGTGAAACTATTGAGAAGAACCTTACCTTCATGGGCCTGTTGGGCATGATAGACCCTCCTAGAGAAGAGGCGAAGGAAGCAATTCGCCTGTGCAAAAAAGCCGGTATCAGGGTGATCATGATAACAGGAGACCATTTGGTGACAGCCAAGGCCATTGCACAGCAACTGGGCATCCTCAACAAGGGAGATCTTGCCATTGACGGACAACAGCTCACCTCCATGAATGAGAAAGATCTTACCGATAAGGTACAGAGCATCTCCGTCTATGCACGCGTATCCCCCTCGGACAAGATTCGAATCGTCAAGGCATTGCAGGATAGAGGAGAAGTGGTGGCAATGACCGGAGACGGAGTCAATGACGCCCCAGCCCTCAAGGCAGCCGACATAGGCTGTGCCATGGGAATCACAGGAACTGAAGTTGCAAAAAGCGCTGCTGACATGACCCTCACCGACGACAACTTCGCAACCATTGTCGAAGCGGTCAGACAAGGGCGGGGAATTTATGCAAACCTGCGCAAGGTGGTGGGATACCTGCTCTCCACCAACGTCGCAGAGCTGTTCACGGTATTCCTTGCCATGCTGATATTCCGTAAGACTCCACTGCTTTCCATGCAGCTCTTATGGATAAACCTCATCACAGACAGCCTACCGGCCATAGCCTTGGGTATGGAACCGATAGAATCAGATGTCATGGATCACAAGCCGAAAAGCAAGACAGAAGGGCTGTTCGCCAACGGGCTCACGCTGCAGATCATAGCACAAGGAAGCCTGTTTGCCTTGCTGACGCTTCTTGCCTTCCTTATAGGCTTGAGACAGAGCCCTGACATTGTGGTCGGCAGGACTATGGCCTTCTCTACCCTGGCGATCCTACAACTGGTCCAGGCCTTCAACATGAGAAGTCAGCACTCCCTGTTCACTACAGGCTTCTTTACCAACACGACGCTGAATAAGGCTGTCCTTGTATCGGGTGTCCTGTTGGCATTGGTACTCTTCATACCTCCGGTTGCCAACATCTTTGCCCTTACTATCCTGACACTACCCCAGTATGCCATTGTCCTGGGGTTGGCATTGCTACCCCTTCCCATCCTAGAGGTGGCGAAGAAGTTGGGGCTCATCAGGTATCTTGCCTAGCAAAGCACCATACGAACAAGAAGAGAGAGAAAGGTTCAAAGTACCGTTCAAAGAAGACTAACGACAAGCACCTTCCCTCCTAGGAGGCAGGGGCTTGTCGTTTGGTCAATGTGTTGTTCCCTGTGTCTTGCACTGTTCTTACTTCAAGGGCCTGGCTGGAACCATTTTCTTCTGCAGGAGAATGAGTCCTCCCTACTCCCCAAGCAACGCCTCACCCCATACTCTCTTCTTCTCCTCAAAGCTCAGGGTATAGGCAGGGCTTGTCGATGGAAGAGAAAGAAAGGTGATGTCCTTGGGATAGTAGGCGATCAGCCTCTTATACAGAGCCTCAGCCCTCTTTCCATTGAACAGCACCTTCCTAACCAAAGGATGCTCCTCCAAAAAGAGCTTGAGGTCGTTGGGGATCACTTCCTTGTAGGCGGAATCCAAGGATCCCTCCCGTCTGAAGCTTGCAAGCACATCCCACAACGCAATGTCATGCTCTAGCAAGAGCAACCATTTCTCCTCGTAGGTCTCGGTCCTTCGACCGAACAGGCTCTGCATTATCGGCCAGAACGCATTGCGTTCATGGCCGTAATACTGCTGTTTCAATAATGATCGCACACTGGGCCCGGTCCCTAGGATGAGGGTATGGGCCCTTTCTCCCTCAATGGGGGGAAATCCCTCTCTCATCCGAGGTAGGTGCATACACTATCGGCACACACCTGGCCATCGACAGCAGAACCTATGATACCCCCAGCATAGCCGGAACCCTCCCCGCAAGGGAACAGGCCAGCGAGCTCGACATGCATATTGGTATCCTTGTCACGCAGGATGCGTACAGGGCTACTGGTCCTGGTCGCACCGGCGATAAGAACGGCCTGGTTGGTCAAGAAGATATGGGCCTTCTTGCCGAAGATTGAAAAAGCCGTAGCAAGACGGTCTGCGATAAAGGAAGGCAACAGTCTGTGCAGATCAGCAGATACAAGACCCGGCCCGTAGGATGTTTCGGGCAACGTCTTTGAAAGACGATGGTTTACAAAATCTGCCATCCTCTGCGCTGGAGCGCCATGAGATTCGCCACCTGCCTTGTAGAGACGTTCCTCCAAAGCTTGCTGGAAGTTCATCACCCCAAGGTTTCCCCCGAACTTCTCCTGGGGAAGATCCTGAGGCTGAAGCTCGACGACCATGGCACTGTTGGCAAACTTACCGTTTCGCTTTGAGTTGCTCATGCCATCGACCACCAGCGTCCCACTCGAATGCATAGCTGGGACGATATAGCCACCAGGACACATGTTGAAGGAGTATACACTACGACCCTCGACACGGGCAGAGAAGACATACTCGGCGGGGGGGAGGTACTCCCCCCTACCCTTTTCACTCTTGTATTGGATCTGGTCGATGAGGGTCTGGGGGTGTTCGACCCGCAAGCCGATGGCCAGTGCCTTTGCCTCGATGGCAATCTTCTCGCCCTCCAGATACTCGTAGACATCCCTCGCATTGTGCCCTGTAGCAAGGATGACAGGTCCCTCGTAGGTCTCTCCCCGTACGGTGGTGACCCCGGTGACCTTGCCCTCGCTCCTGATCAGGCCAACGACCTTGGTTGAAAAATGCACCTTTCCCCCGCTAGCGAGGATGGTATTGCGAATCTGCTCCACTATCTGGGGAAGCAATTCCGTCCCTATATGTGGATGGGCTTCGTAAAGAATGTCCGTTGACGCTCCATGCTGGCACAACAGGGCGAGTATCTTTCCCACATCGCCGTGCTTGGAAGCCTTGGTGTAGAGCTTGCCGTCACTATAGGCTCCTGCTCCGCCTTCGCCAAAGCAGTAGTTGCTCTCTGTATTCAGAACATTTCGTGCGGCGAGGGAGGCGATATCCTTCTTGCGCTCGCGCACATTCACACCCCGCTCGATCACTACAGGCTTGTACCCCTGTTCGATGAGGCGTAAGGCGGCAAACAGCCCCGCAGGACCTGCCCCTACGACTATCACCTGCTTCTTGTCACCAACATAGCCGAAACTTGTCGTCTCAAACAGCTCTTCCTCTGAATCTCCGGTAAAAAGACGCACCTGCATCTCTACCATCGGCGGATTGCGCCTTGCATCGATACTCTTGCGAAGGATACGCATTCCAGTAATATCTCGTAGAGGCAGGCCTGCCTCTTTTGCAGCCTGCTGTTGTACAGCCTTATTGTCGCTAGCTGCCTTGTCGGACAGTCTTATTGATATATCTTTAGTCATGGCTTCATTGTACTGAGCACCCCTCCTTGAGGTCAACGCAATGGGAGGATAAAGCGCAAAAAAGAGAACAGCTCAGGAAGGCCGTCTTTCGGTACGTATCTATAAGGCCTCCCTACACCTGAGACACTTCATTTTCTTGCTGCATGCAACTTTCCGCATTATACAGCTGTAACTATTCGCCCTGTTGTGATAAGGTCTTTTCCTATGGACAGAAACCTCATCATAGGACAGCTGCTCGGGCTGCTCACTGCAGTCTGCTGGGCACAAAACTCGCTGGTCTACCGCCACCTGGGAACCAAGGTAGGATCAGATGCGGTAGCGCACATTCGCATGTGGATAGCCCTGCCGGCCATCATCCTGCTCGCATACTTCACCGAAGGGTCTTTCTTCCCCATCAACCTCTCCTCCCAGACCTATCTGGTGCTCTTCTCTAGCGGTGCCATCGGGTACTTCATCACCGATATGATGCTCTTCCATGCCTATGTCTACCTTGGAGCTCGGGAGTCTATGGTCATCATGACCCTCTCGCCGGTAGCAACGGCCATCTTCTCCTATTTCCTCTTTGCAGAGAGGCTCAGACCGATACAGATATTGGGCATAATGCTGACCATCCTAGGCGTCATAACCATGGTGGTGGGCGGCATGAGAATCAAGGGAGCAGCGAGTGAGGAGAAGCAGAAGGCAAAGGGCATGCTCTTTGCAATCCTCGCCTCCATACTGCAGTCCGTCTCATTCCTCCTTGCAAAGTTTGCCCTGGAAGGCACAGGGCCCGTATCGACCAACCTCCTGAGAAATGTCGGAGGCCTTATGGCCTTCATCCTCTACAGCTTCATCATCAAAAGAAATGCACGCTCTCATTTTGCCGCCTTCAAGAATCCCAAATGGCTGGCCCTCCTTTTCATGGCCGCCATGATAGGACCGGTGCTGGGCATGTCCAGCCAGATGAAGGCATTTACCTTGGCGCCGGTAGGCATTGTCACCACCATAACACAGACCACCCCCATCCTCCTTTTGCCCATAGACAAGTTCATCCTCAAGAAAAAAATCACCACTTCTAGCCTGTTGGGGACGTTTGTCTCCATTTTGGGAGTCGCTATCCTGTTTTTGGCCGCCTAAGAGTCACTGGGGTCTATTGTAGTTGCATTCTCCTTTTGGTACTCTTAGCGTATGAATGTACTCTCCTTAGAAAATATCTCAAAAACCCTCGATGAAGAGCCTCTGTTTACAGAGGTGAGCTTCGGTCTCGAGGGAGGCGACCATGTCGGGCTCATAGGACAGAACGGAACCGGCAAGTCCACATTTCTGCGCCTGTTGAAAGGGGAGTTGCTCCCTGACAGCGGCACCATTGCCACTGCCAGGGAGGGCGAGCTTATCATGCTCACCCAGCAGATGATCTACAGTGAGGAGGACACAGTACGCTCCTACCTCTACAAGGGTGAGGGAAAACGCATCGAACTGGTAAACTCCTACCACCGGGTAATTGAAAAGAAGCAGGACAACCAGACAAAAAAGGAACTAATCACCCTTACCGAACAGCTTGATCTTACCCAAAGCTGGAACCTCGAGAGTGACTATACCTCACTGTTAGGAGAACTCGGCCTCTATGACAAGCTTGACGAGCCGATACGGAACCTCTCCGGAGGCATGCAGAAGAAGGTAGCCATAGCAAGGGTGCTCTGTGCACAGCCGACGCTCCTGCTGTTGGATGAGCCGACAAACCACCTTGACATCGAGACCATCGAATGGCTGGAAAAATATCTGAAAGATAGCAGCATGACCATGATCATAGTGACTCATGACCGCTACTTTCTCGATGCGGTATGCAACGCCATCCTGGAGCTGGATCGGGGCAGCATGTACCTGCATCCCGGTTCCTTCAGTGCTTTCCTTGAACGAAGGGCTGAAAGGCTCAGCATGATGCAAAAGGAACAGGACAGGCTCTCTGTCGTCTTGCGCAGGGAGTTGGAATGGCTCAAACGGGGCCCAAGGGCAAGAACCGGAAAGGATACCAACCGCCAGGATCGCATCAAGGGGATGCTTTCAGAGCAGAAGGATGTGTCAGAAACCGTCCAGAGCAGCTTCAGTTCCGCAAAGAGAAGGATGGGGAAGAAAATCCTGGAAGTGCGCAATCTCGCAAAACAGTATGGATCGTCTCCTGTCATCACCGACTTCTCCTACTCCTTCACCAAGGGACAGAAGATAGGGATCGTAGGGCCCAACGGGTCGGGAAAATCCACCCTGCTGGACCTGCTTTCCGGCCATTCCACACCGGATAAGGGCGAGCGTGATGTTGGGATCAACACGGTCTTTGGCTACTACGACCAGGAAGGTCGCAACCTGCAAAGTGACAAGGGCATGCTTGAGTTCATCCAGGACATCAGCGAGAGGATTACTCTCAGTGAGGGCCAGACTGTCACGGCCGCAAGGTTTCTGGAGATCTTCGGCTTCCCTGCCACCATGCATAGAAGTGCCATCGCCACCCTCTCTGGAGGGGAGAAGCGCAGGCTCTACCTCATCTCCCGCCTGGTTGCAGACCCCAACTTCCTGATGCTAGACGAACCGACGAACGACCTTGACCTTCCCACCATGGAGAACCTCGAGCAGTATGTGCAGGACTTCAGCGGATGCGCTCTGGTCGTCTCACATGACAGGGCGTTTTTGGATCTTACCTGTGACGAGCTTTTTGTCTTTGATATGGAGGGCAACATCTCCTTCTATCCAGGGCCGTACAGCGAGTGGAGAGCCTCAGAGCAGGCAAAGAAGGAAGAGGCTCAACAGAGGGCTCTTGCAGAAAAGCAAAGGAACAAACCTGAAATTTCAACCCGGAGGAATGAAAAAAAAGGCCTGAGCTTTAAGGAAAAGCGAGAGCTTGAAAAGCTCAATATCCAGATGGAGGCTCTGCACATCCAACAGAAGGAGTTGGAGGAGAGTTTCTCCGATGCCCAGAGTACACCGTTAGGCAATTTGGCAATGAGGACGGAGACCTACCACAGAAACAGCAAGACACTCGAAGAGATGGAAGACCGCTGGCTGGAGCTTTCCGAAAAGGAGTAAGCATGATGAGAAGCAGACCCCTGACAATCATATTGTTGCTCACAAGCCTCCTTCCCCTGCCTGCATCAAAACTCACCCATCTGCATATGGGAGTGGGTAACGACTTCTATACCATGGGTCTTGGGGACAACCTCGATGACGGGCTCTCCTTTGGAGGGCATCTGACCATTGCAGTGGAGGACTGGGTGTTTTTCAAAGTCGACGCTTTGGGTTTCACTGACAGGATCGAAACCAAGTATCGCTATGACCAGATCAACATCAACCTTAATTCTCCTCTTCTCTTCACCTTAGGACCTTTCATCTCTACCTTCACGCCGTTGGCTGGGATAAGCCTTGAAGGAGCCTTTGGCTTTGACAGGATGCAGAATAACCTCCATAAGAACATGAACCTTCCCACCCTGCACCTTCCCTATGACAATACAGAGGCCCATGCCCATCCCAACCTAGGATCGACTATCCAAGTGATGTACCCCTTCAGCTGGATAGAGGTGGGCCTTGAGGCCTCCTACCTCCATACCTTTGGCTGGGAGAACTCCATCCAAAGCCTTGCAGTCATCAAGCTGGGAGGAGCCCTTACCTTGAAAGGAGGCTACTCCTTTATGGATGATTTTTCTGGGGGAATCGCCCATGCTGCGATGATGGAACGCTTAAGCGGCCCAACCTTCTCCTACTCCTTTGATGGAGGGCTCATTTCCAATTCCTGGATCTACCACCATAGAAGCGGTTCGTCGTATGGAGTCTTCGGCATAGACCTGATGCAAATCTTCCAACCTTCAACCTATGACCATACCGACTTCACCTACTCCCTAGCAGCTCTCTATGATATGATCGGTCATCAGAACAGGTCTTTCTCCCTAGCCTTCGGTCCTGTCATCATACAGACGCGACATAAGAACGGGCCCATGAGAAATGATCCTTCAGACACGTACCGACGTATGACAGTCGCTTCCTGGATGATAGGGTATCAGAAGGAGTGGGAGGCAACAGATCTGATGTTTCCCTATCTGAAAACGTTGGCGGGCTTTCAGCGGTATAACCTACAGAGAAGCCCCACCAACGTCCTGATCGAGGAGATCAAGGGCACAGTAGCCCTGGAAGGGGGCATCAAATTTGGTCGCGACGGGCAGTGGGTTGCAAAGAACAACAGCTACCGTCCCAGACTCTCCGCCTCCATCCAGTATGTCTTTGACACCAAGGCCATCAAAGAGCAAGACAGTGCCTTTGCCGCCCATGTCGGGCCCTGGATTTTCCTGTTGGGAGTCGGCCTGGATATTGGTCACGATCCCCACTGATTACAGGCTAGAACCATCCTGGGTAACCAACAGTGAGCCTCCATTAAGTCCTATCGAGATACTGCCTTTTCCATCACTTGACCTGTAGGCCAGGGTGACAAAAGGTCGTATGACCAAGCCGCCCCCCACTACCATAGATGATGTCAGCCTTGCTGACACTACCACCTCTTCATCCCAGAGCAAAGCATCATTGTTGTAGTAGAATGCGCTCTGGGCAGAAAGAGTAAGGCCAAGGCCTGTCATTCCGCCATAGGGGATGGGTTGGTCGAGCAAGCCAAAGGGAATATGGTACCGCAAGGAAAGACGTGCCTTTGCCTCGGCATCAAGACCTCTATCAGAAAACCCTTCATACAACAGGGCATCATCAAGATCAGCTTTGCTGTCATTGACTGCATCGAGTTGAAGAGCCAGCATCTGAGAAGAGGAGAACATCCTGAGCTGACCTGCCAAAGTACCAAATATCCGATATTGATCAGGGACCGAGGAATTCTGTGCTCTGGCCTGCACAGCAAGGGAAGCTGAACCATACGGTGCGCCAAAGAAGTCCTTGGGTCGTGATCGTCGCTTTACCTGATAGCCAATCAGAACTGAAGGAGAGTACAAAATATCATCATATTCGCTGACCAACAGCAAAAGGGAGCTGCTCAGGGAGAGAAGCTTAAAATCATACAAGGAGGCCTGGTACAGAAGAGGAAGGGAGAGAGTAAGCGTTGCACGCTTCTCCTTTCCAAGGGAGGCTTGCAAGCCAACAGCATAGGGCCCCGGGTCATACCTGTAGTCAAAAGATCCGGCCAAACGAGCATTGTCAATGTCCCAGCCTACCTGAGCTATAAGTCTTTGTCGTCTGAGCATGCTCTGGCTATGCATCCATAGCCCTGGTCGCACACTGTTCTCACTGACAAAGGGGAAGGGAAGTACCACATTGAGGCGTGGGTAGTCAATAAAAGATTTGGAGGAGTACACTCTCTTTTGAGAAGGTGTGAAGGCAGGTTCAAGGGATATCGGGTCTTGCATTGCCACAGGTGTATGATCGAGCAAGGATAACGGTACCCGCTTCAAGGCAACTCCCTTCGCCTTATAGGTCTCATACAGCAGGCTCTCCCCTTCGATGCGTGCCCCTAGGATCCCTTGTGGATCGGAAAGGAGCTTTTCGACCGTACCAGTGGAGAAGTCGTATCTGTACAAATCCATATATTGTGCATTGTCAGAGACGAAAAGCAAGCTTCCATCAAAGTAGACGGGGGATCGTATCTCACTCCTGCTTGGAGGCACCAGGACCGCAACACTTCCTTGCACGTCTATTGCAAGCAGTGAAGAGTTCCCCTGCACGATCTCCACGAAGATGACGGTGTTGTCATCCCGTATGACCGGCTCGAATACAGAACCTAAGGGATTGTCATAGAGAGTAGTTCTTTCTCCCGTCTCCTGATCGATTCGGACAAGCTTATACCTGTCACCTGTACGCTCGATGGCAACCATGAGGGTGCCATCAGGGCTTAAGTCCGGCTGGGATACCATTGCCCTATGGGTGAGGCGTCTGAACGAATCCAAGGAAAAGTCATACAGCATGAGGTCGCTGTAACTCACAGTCGCAAGAGGGATCGATGAAGGGTGGTAGGGATCACTCCAGATAAAGGAGAACAGTGCTTGGGTTTCCTTGATAGATATAGAATCTTCATTGATGTAGGGAAGGTTCAGAATTTCTTCAATCTTCCCCTCTGGAGCATAGCGGACCAGGGCACCTCCCCTATCGTGGGTATTGGAATACCCTACCAACCCAAGCTCTGTTTGCGTTGGCAGGAAGTAATCCCCAAATGTGTCTGGTGTGAACTGCTCTCCGAGGGATAGGCTTTGGGGGAGGGCTTTCTGTTGTTCCTCTATGGCCAAGGCGAACAAAGCTTTGCTTGAGAAGCCGGTTTCCTTCTTGAGTGCCCCATTCAGCCCCAAGAAGGGGAACCAGGTAAAGGCTGTGTTCACCCTGGCAAAACTCTCCCTGCCGTAGTGGCGGGTTAGGTAATCGACCATAAGGTAACCTGTGCTGTAGATTCTTCCCGGAGGAGGGAAGGCGGAGTTGTATCGTCCTTGGGAGAGTGACCACAGCGAGTCCTCCAGCATGGGCGACTGCCAGGTAAGGGCGAAAAGTGGGGAATCTCCCCTTCCCCCTTGGGCATACTCACTCTCGGTATAGGTGGTTATCCCCTCTATCCACCACAGGGGCATCAGAGCATCATTCATGGCAGGCACTTCAGGGCCTAGGAAAAACAGATACTTTGCAGGGCCCACAGGGGCGGTAAGATGTAGGTAGTGTGTCAGTTCATGGGTGTAGAGGCTTCTCAGCCAGGACTCTGACCGTGATCCCAGAAACCGATCAACAGGGCTGGTGAGGTAGAGGATGATCGATGCAGGGAAAAAGGAGAACATACCGTTGGAAACTGCAGGCCGTCCGCTCAGGATGACCGGAACCTTTCGCTTTGGCATATGATCGAGCAGATCTGCGAGCTGAAGCAGCACGTCATCGGCAAAGGATGCAATATCTTGTGCATACTGCACATCTCTCTCTTCAAATATGATGGTCGTAAACTCTGTCTCTATCCTGTCCCAAGACCCTGCAACCAAGGGCAAGCCTAGCAACAGCAACAAGAATATGAAAAGCAAGGCTTTTTTCATCAGGCGATTCCTCTTCTGCATACTGTACACCAACAATATTCATTTGCAAACCTTCAGGGCATGTGGAACAAAGTAGTTTCCTCCGATAGAATGGCCCTATCATATCTAGGGAGTTTTTCATTGCATGACAACACAGCAACCACAGTTGCTCACAAACCATTATTCATCTCTTCCCTGCCCTTCTATTATGGGTGGGTAATTCTGGTAGTAGGTTCCATAGGGGTGCTGGCAAGCATACCAGGACAAACCATGGGAGTCTCGGTCTTTACTGACCACTTGATCAAGGCCCTCTCACTCACTCGGGTGGGAGTCTCAGCCTCCTATATGATAGGGACGCTCTCAAGCAGTCTCATCATCCCGTTTGCAGGAATCTTCTACGATAGGAAAGGAGCCCGCCTCACCGCAGGCCTTGCTACCTTCTTCCTTAGCATGTTTTTACTATTGCTCTCTTTTTCCCAGACCATAGGAGAGATGTTCTCCACCACATTTTCACTGCCCAAGCCCTTAGTGACGATGGTAGTGCTGACGCTGGGCTTCTTCGGCATCAGGTTCTTTGGACAAGGGGTGCTTACTCTGGTTTCCAGAGGCATGGTCGCCCGTTGGTTCTCCTCCAGAAGGGGTCTTGCAGTAGGCCTGATGGGACTGGTGACCGCTTTTGGCTTCTCCTATGCTCCCCAACCATTGCAGTCCCTTATTGATTCGTTAGGCTGGAGAGGAGCTTTGGTCTCGCTTGCCACCCTGTTGCTGGTCGGGTTTCTGCCCCTGTTTTTACTGACCTTCAGAAGCGACCCTGCATCCTGCTCAATGGAGATGGAACAGGGCATGACAGTGCGCAAACAGACCAAGGGCGCTAGCATTGGGGATGCGTTAGAACAAAAGGATATCAAACAAGTACGAAAGGAAGGACGGTTTTGGTTGATACTGCTTGTCATGGGCTTCTCCTCTCTCTTCACCACGGCATTTACCTTCCATGTAGTCTCAATCTTCTCAGAGTTCGGACAAACTGCCCAGGAGGCGGTATCCATCTTTTTGCCCATCTCGGTCATCTCTGTCATTGCCCGATTCGCAGGGAGCTATCTCAGTGACAGATTCCCTATAAAGGGACTCTATATTGTATTTGGAATCTCCTTGTTCTTCACCTCGCTCTCCTTGGTCTTTTTCTCAATTCCTCTGATACGGCTGCTCTTCCTCCTCCCCTACGGAATGGCTTCAGGCCTCTTCGGGATGCTGAACATCGTCACCTGGCCAAAGCTCTTTGGAAGAAAGCACATTGGGGCAATAAGCGGGTTTGCCATGTCCATCATCGTAGCGGGCAGTGCCCTGGGGCCATGGTTCTTCAGCCTTGTCTACAGGCTTTTCGGATCATACAGGAATGCAGGGCTGGCAGGGGCTGTCTTTACCCTGGTTTTGACCATCATCATAGTGTTCACCAAGTTCAGGCATGTGAAGTCGGAATAGACAAAGGTAAGCAAAGACAAACAATGATATGCGCAAAGAGACAAAGCCCATGATTCAGAAAGTGTTTGGGTGTAGTTTTGGTATCATTTGTCTTTTGGCTATCATGTCGCAAAGCGTTTTCACTTTTTCAGCCCTCTATCTGACGTAACATTTCATCCCATCTTTCTGGGGTATGGGCTGTAGACAGGGAGCATCCTGGCGGTTCTTGTCAATAACAACAATAGTAGCAGCCACACCAACAACAAACCCGCAAAAAGGCAGGTTTGTCTTGGAGAGCTTATACAGATACAGCTATGTAGAACAGGACACCTCTTGCTAGCAAGAGGTGTCCTGTCTTCTTTACTTTACCTTACTTCCTATATATCCCTTTAGGCTATTTCGTGGATCCAACCCTTGGGTGCTTCGAGTCTGCCCATCTGGATACCGGTAAGGGTATCATAGAGCTTCTTGGTAACAGGGCCCATAGTGTCCATGCCACTTGCAAAGGAGATGACACCCTCCTTGGTTGTGATCGAACCGATGGGAGATATTACTGCAGCTGTGCCACAAAGGCCACCTTCCTTGAAGGAACTCACCTCGGAGAGGGGGATGTCACGCTCCTCTGTCTTCAGGTTCAGATAGTGCTTCGCCACATACATCAGCGAGCGACGGGTGATGGAGGGCAGGATGGTCGGGCTCTTGGGAGTGACAACCGTGTTGTCCTCGGTGATGAAGATGAAGTTGGCCCCGCCGGTCTCCTCAACATTGGTGCGTGTTGCGGCATCGAGGAAGAGATTTTCGGCAAACCCTTTGGATTTGGCCTCATGGCCTGCATAGAGGCTCATGGCATAGTTGAGTCCTGCCTTGATATGCCCAGTTCCCTGAGGGGCTGCACGGTCATATTCGCTGACCACAAGCTTCAGAGGCTTGATACCACCTTTGAAGTACGGGCCTACAGGGGTACAGAACACTCTGAAGGTATATTCGGGGGATGGAGCAACGCCGATGACCGGACCACTTCCGAAAAGGTATGGACGCAGGTAGAGGGTTGCCCCACTGCCATAGGGAGGTACGTAGGCCAGGTTTGCCCTGACCACCATATCAACCGCTTCTACGAAACGTCCTTCATCGAAGGCGGGCATCAGCAACCTTTTCGCTGTGTCGTACATACGCTTTGCATTCAGGTCGGGACGAAAGGAGACTACCCGGCCATCTTCTGTAGTGTATGCTTTCAAGCCCTCAAAACAGGTCTGTGCATACTGCAATACACCGGCACTTTCATTGATGGTGACGTTGGCATCTTCCACCATTGCCCCATCATCCCAGACTCCGTCCTTCCACTGGGAAACATATCGGCTATCTGTCTTGGTATAGGAAAACCCAAGACTGCCCCAATCGATGTTTTTTTTCACCATACAAGCAATCCTTCTGGCCGGAACTGACCATGATGTGAGTACATTTTGAAGGATTGTACCACCTACGTATGCAGTATGTCTATTTATATGCAGGGAAAATGCAGGGAATATGGACAGAACAGGAAAACCATACCTAGGAAAGGAGACATAGACGTATGTATTGCTTCTTACACACTATTCACATACTTCTGCTCAAACGGTTCGATCGCCAAAGGCTTGTCAAAGAAATACCCTTGGATCATATCACAGCCCATACGTGATAGGATCTCCTTTTGTGTTTGGGTCTCCACTCCTTCGGCAACTGTGCGGATATCCAGCTTCTTGCAGATGGTGATGAACCCTTCGACAAAAGCCTGTGCCTTTGCACTGTAAGCCAGAGAGTTTATCAGGCTCTTGTCGAGCTTCAGCACTTTTAGGGGAAGGGAGGTAAGGGTGCTAAGGTTACTGTATTCAGATCCGAAATCATCGATGCACACCTCAAATCCAGCATCGGTAATCTTCTCTACAACCTTCTGCACCAGGTTCCTATCCAGAGATCCGAAGCTTTCGGTTATCTCAATCTCCACAAGCTTGCTGTCAACACCATTGCGGCTGAGGATCTCCTGCATGGTGGAGATAAGGTTGTCATCAAGTAGGGTAAGGCGGGAGAAATTGAGGGAGATCGGCAAGAGTGCCCTACCCTCCTCTTTCCATCGGCTCTGCAACTTGCATACTTCTTCAAACACAAACAGGTCAATGTACTTTATCAGTCCGTCCTGCTCGAACTGTGGAATGAACTTGGAAGGGGAGACAAGACCATGGGTAGGATGCAAATGACGGATAAGGGCTTCAGAACCACACATAAGGCCGGTGGTGCAAGATATCTTGGGTTGGAGATACACTAGGTACTCCCCCCGTCTGATAGAGGTGGCCAACGCTTCGTATGCCTGGTAATGCTCACCAGGATCTGAAAGGTCCAGGGAATTTTTCCTGTTTGCCTCAAGCTCCATAGAGGCTTGGTTATAGAGCACAGGGATCTGTTTCTCCTGCTCAGACCATGCTTGGGCAAGTGTTGTCATGCGGGGAAGCAAGAGCTGTAGCTGTTCGGTGAGCCTTTCCACTTTTGCCTTGAAGGCCTTGTACGTGACATCCACCCTGATACCAAGGAACTCATGGCTGGATAGACGGAAAAGCGATGCTTTGGGGAAGATCTCCCGTAAAACCTTTGCAACAGTCCTGATTATCGTATTGCCATACTCCTTGCCATGGTGTTTGTTGATCTCCTTGAGGTCGTTGATATCAACGACGATAAGACCCAAGGATGAGATAGCATCCTCCTGCAGGGTGGAGACATACTGGTTGTAGCCATGGAAATTCCTCAATCCGGTAGCACTGTCATGGTAGAGCAGGTACTCCTGGCGATCCAACAGACGTCGTTTTGTCATCTCCCCGCTAAGTAGCTGTGCGGCATGGGAGAGTACAGAAGCATCCTCAAGGAACGGGTCAAGCACAACCAGATAACTCTTTTCCAGATTCCAGACCTTCAGGTTCGCAACTAGGGCAGTTGACCCGTCGAGACATGACGGTGTGTGTAGTTCAGGTGATAGGGAGAGCTTCTTCACCTGTTGTCGGGTGAAAAGGTCTGCAAAAGGATCCAAGGGAATTGGAAGGAAGGCGCGTGAGGAGGCTTGGGGCTCCCAACTTGCCACTACCTGCAAGACGTTGCCCTTCTCTTGGCTCATAAGGCAGACCCGCTTGCTATGGTAGTACATACCGACCTGCGAGAGGATCAGGGGAAGGCTAGAACCCAAGTCATCGAATCTGACAGTGGCATCCATACATCCCAGCACTTTCGTCTGGTCACGATCGAGCGGTTCCAAAAAAACCAAGTCTGAGCCATGGGTGTGCATGCTTACCTGATTCTTCCCTCTTGCACGTGAAGAATCCAATGCCAGAACCGCCTTCTCAGACAAAACTTCATACGTACGTTCTTCACCGTACAAACCTGATACAACGCCGATGGAAGAGAAGATGTGATGTTCTATCGCATCAAATACCAGTGCATTGCCAAACAAGTAAGCCAGGCGCTCAAGGCGCACACGCACATCCATACTATGCTCGACTCTGGCAAAGAACAGGCCGAAATGCGTGGAGTCGAGTCTGCCCACTATACAGCGGTCGGTGATGACAAAGCGGATACTTTGGGCTAAATGCGAAAAAAGCGCATCGCTGATCAAGGTACAAGCTTGCACCTCTACCAGGGCTAACGCATAGGAGAGCGAACGATCGTCCTCAGTTTTCAAGGCTTGGCTCACCATGGTGGAAAAGGTCTTCTTGTCATAGAAGTTGGTGATGGGATCCCGCAATGGCTTTTCAGCCAGGCTGAGCTCCAGCTTCTTCTTTTCAGTAATTCGTCTCGATATGCCCAAGGCATGGATATGGTTGGTTTCCAGGTCACGGTTCAGCAATACCCTAACCTCCAACCAGTATATCGAGCCTGTTTCATCGTTGCTTCGATACTCCATGCTAAGCTCATCAAGTCCCCTCTGTTGGGCTTCAAGCAGGGAGGCATGGTTGAACCTTCCTCTGAAAGTCTGCCGCTCCTCATCAAAGGCAACGGTTTGCAGCAACTCCTCAAACATCTGTATGAAGGGGAGCCCCTCATCAAGGTCCGGATTTTTCAGCCCCCTTCGCTTGAGGTAAAACCCCTTGTTGTCGGTGAGGTCTATCTTGAGGATACTGTCCAGAGATTCATGGTTACGCCCATGCTGAGACTCCTCGAAAAAGAGAAATCTCTGCCTGCTTACATGGGAAGTTATATCCTGCTCGACAGCAAAGGCAACAGATCCCTCCTTTGTATACTGCACAGAGACATAGCGCTGCTCATCCATTAGGAAGAGTCGGGCAGAACAGGCCTTCTCTCCACCCCTGAGGCGTTGATGCAAGCGTTCCAACTGTAAAACATCAGTATCATTGAAGGACACCCCTTCAATGATACCCCTCGTCAGATCATACTGCCAAACACGCATGCCATTTGTTTTCAATGCCTTCTGATAGCTATGCAAAACAGATGAAGCCGAAGGGGAGAAGCAATACCCTGCAGATGCAGTCGCACAGAAGATGAGGTTATGGGACGAATCATAGAGAATGCCACTACCAGAGAGAGGAGCCAGTATCGGATCAAAGCAAGACAGGTCATCAGAATACTCTGATGCAAAGCCTTCTCGTGCCACCCCGAGCATTTGATAGAACTCATCATTTGCCCATCGAAGTCTTGCCCCTTCAGAAAGTCTGAACAACCCGATGCCTTGAGGGTTACCCTCCAGGCCGAACGGAAGCCTGTCCAGCTGTACAAGCCATCGTTCGTTCTGTCGTGCAACTGAACAGAGGCATGGTACCCCATAGGCTTTTATCCTAAAGACCTGTTCCTGTAGGGGTTGCATTGCTTGGGCAATGAGTTCCACCAGGGAGCTTTGATAGGTTTCGGCAAACACATCAGAGGGGCAACCGAGAAAACCCAGAAGAGCATCCTTACCCCCAGCTATAGTCCATTGGTCGTCACACAAGCAAGAGAACCCAACACTCGCTCTGACAGAAGAATACGACATAGGTAAGTAGCCCCCCGATGCAAACAGTAGTATGACACGAATTTGTATCTATATCATGGGGTTTATAATAACATAACTGGGGTGATATTCCTAGGATTATTGAAAATAGTGAAAAATGTTATTGCTGGGCCATACCATATGGGGAAAAGATTGGATCGTAGTTGTTGTTATGGGAAGTTATTTTTTTGCCGTTGGCCAAAAAAAGGTAAGCAAGCCTGTGGGGCAATGCCCCACAGGGAGATTGAGAGACTTTAGCGCATTTTTTTTACGATCACTTCAGCAGCCTTGATCAGGGGATACCCTGCAGGGGATCCTGTGAGCAAGGGATGGGTGCCGATCTGCATCGTCAGCAGCTGCTTTACAGTCACCCTATTTTGGATGAGGAAGCCGATTGCATTGGTGAGTTCTCCTATGCTAGGCCCTCCATATACCTCACCACCTAGGATCATCCCGCAGTCACTTGCTACTATCAGCTTGACCGTCTGCTTGTGGGTATGTGAGAGGTTTCCAGGATGGGTATCCATACCGGTAAAACTGCCACAGACGACCGAGAAGGTCTCTTGGATCGCCTTCTCCTCGGTGATGCCTGCCGTCCCGAATGCATGATCGCCTATCGCCGTTGCATAGATGGCGATGGTTCCGGTAAAGGGCTTGCAGGGGCTGAGGAAATAGAGGTTCATCCCAGCTGTGCGCGCCTCTGCACAGGCGGTGGAGGCAAGCATGGTTCGATCGATCTTACGGGTAATGAAGTCCCGCTTCTCAGCACAGTCACCTACTGCCACAATATCGGTATTGCATGGAAGGACTCGCATATACTCACATACGCGGATAAAGCCAAACTCATTCAGCGGCAATCCAGCTTTCCTTGCTATCTCCGTATTCGGGGCATAGCCCATTGAAAGGATTACAGCATCGAAAGGAATCTTCTCCCCGGTGGAAAGCACTACACTCTGGACACTTCCGTCCTTGCCAACTATCTCTGCAATGCCTTTTCCAGTGATGACAGTGACTCCACGTTCGGTGAGGTGCTCCTCTGCAATCTTTCCGAATTCAGGGTCAAAGGCCCTGTTGAGGATCTGCCTCTCAATTTCCAACAAGGTTACCTTGTATCCACGCTTGTTCAGTTCGTCAGAGACTTCCACGCCTATGAAGCCAGCCCCTACTACCAGAACTTCCTTTTGCTTGGCAAGACTTGCCAACATCGCATCCAGATAGATTTTGTCCTTGGGGATGGTATAGACATGCTTCAAGTCCGATCCCTTCAGCCAGGCAGGCTTAGTGGGAACCGAGCCTGTAGCAAGGATCAGCTTGCCATAGGTGATGCTCTCCCCTGAGGCAAAATCACACTGGTGGGCTTCGACTTGGAGAGCAACCAGTTCATCGATCACTATCTCAACGCCAACACCGGTGAGCAACTTATCGGGAAGGATATCCTTGCTGGTGTCTTCCAAGGTTCCAAACAGGTAGGGAATTCCACAGGGAATGAGCACCTGTTGCTCTTTTCGCACAAGCAACACCTCTTTTTCCGGGTATGTTGTCTTGATGGTTATGGCAGACTGCAGGCCCGAGGCTCCTCCACCAATTACGAGTACATCAGTAGTTCGCATCTGTTCCTCCTATGTTTCTCCTTATTATCACCCCTAACAAGGCAGAAATCAAGAAACAATTCCATAATAGACAATGAGATAGCATAGTAAAAAGCTTGCAATTGCATCAGCTAAAACCAAATCATTCAGAGCTTTCCGTCTGAACAACTCGTGTTTGTTCCTAGGGAAAATCCCGTTGTATCGTTACAGGTAGACCGCCAGGGCAAGGATGGCATGCACTGTGGCCAGGGAGAGGGTGAGGTAGGCAAGCCTGAAGTGAATGCGCATCGGAATCTTGGCTATCCTGCGTCTGGTGAGGATGGAGACAGTGGCTGTGGCCACTAGTGAGAGATAGCTGAAGATCCCCAGGTATCCGATAAGAGGGAAATCCAAGAAGGAAACGTAGGCAAGGTCCTGAAGAAAGGTCATAGGAACTCCTTTTGCAAACCAAGAAGGAAATTGAGAAGCCAATGCTGTAGACTGGGCCCTCGTGCTCTTGCGTTTGCCTGTAACCTATAGTATCCATAGAGAGAAATGGTTTGCAACAGAAATAATTACAAGGAGTTACGTATGAACAAGGTACGAGGATGCTCTGTGGTACTGGTCCTGATGTTTCTCTGCTCAATTGCTTCTCCCCTGTTTGCAGGGAATTCGGTGGAATTGGCCAAAGACTGGTCGTTCTCCTGGGCCTTCAAAGGTGAAACCATAGAGTTCACTGTCACTGCCCCTACAACCGGGTGGGTTTCGCTGGGCTTCAACCCCACCAGCCGGATGAAAGATGCCGATTATATCCTCGCCTATGTGGAGGATGGGAAACTCCATCTCAGCGACGAGTACGGCACAGGGAGCACCAGCCACAAAAGTGATGTTTCCCTAGGGGGAAAGGAGTCGGCAAAGGCAGTCTCTTTCGTAGAGGAAGCAAAAAGGACTACCATCACCTTCAGCCTTCCTCTCAATTCCGGAGACCAGTTTGACACGGTCTTTGTAAAGGGCGAAGAGTGTAAAGTACTTGCCGCCTATGCCACCTCAAAGAACCTCAGCTCCAGACATAGGAAGAGAGACTCGGTGGTGATCACGCTCTAGTTCTTCAATGCAGCATCAAAGGCTATGCTTGAGGGGGAGAAGTTAATGCGCTTCACATACGCACAACTCTCTGTCGCCCCGGTTTGTCTGTCCATGCCCGAATCCTCCCACTCTACCGAGAGGGGCCCTCGATAGCCCGCTCTGTTTAGCTCCCGTATGATGCCGTCAAAGTCAACATTGCCGTGCCCTACAGAGACAAAGTCCCAACTGCGGCGGGTATCCCCAAAAGGGAGGAAGGATCCCAGTACCCCCCCGCGCTCATTCTTCAGCAGTTTCACATCCTTCATATGGACATGGTAGATCCGGGTGGCAAAATCCCTGACAAAGGTCACCTCATTGACCCCCTGCCACACAAGATGGCTGGGATCAAAATTGATGCCCAAGGTAGGACGATACCCGAACAGCCCGAACAGCCTCTCGGTGGTATAGTAGTCAAAGGCTATCTCCGTCGGATGCACTTCAAGGGCAAATGTAATTCCACACTCGTCAAAAACATCAAAGATTGGAGTCCAAAGGTCGTAGATTAACCTAAAGCCTGCTTCTATCATCTCAGGTGAAGTCTGGGGATATGAGTACCATCGTGCCCAGATAGGGGAACCGGTAAAGCCGTTGACCACCTTTACCCCTAAGGCCTTGGCAGAGCGGGCTGTCCTCTTCATCTCCTCTACAGCCCAGGCCCTTATGGCTTCAGGCTGGCCAGCCAGGGAGGCTGGGGCGAAGTTGTCCAGCCGCTCATCCCAAGTGTCTCCGACACACTGGCCGGTGAGGTGGGCGCTAATGGCTACACATTTGAGAGCATACTTGTTGAGCGTCTGCCGCACCCAAGGGATATAGGACTCGTCCCCCAATGCCTTAGTCACATCAAAGTGGGCATGGGTTGCCAGCTCCAAGCCATCATAGCCCATTTCCTTTGCCAGAATGCACAACTCTTCCAGTTCGAGATCTCCAAACTGACCCGAAGCCAGTGTTACTAACCTACTCATACAATCCTTCCTTACAACAGTACAGCACTGTTTGTCCTGGCTGACTCATAGATGGCATCGGTGATCGTCATCAAGGTCAGCGCCTCCAGCGGGGTATTCAGAGGGGCCTTGTTCCCCATGATACACTCCACGAAATTTACAGCATTGGCGATGCGCCCCATAGTCTCATCCTGTTCTGTGATGACCTCCCTGTTGACCTGACGGCCATACTCCTCGGTAAAGAGGCAGCAAGAGTCCACACTTGTCTCGTCATAGCCGTCATGACCGAAGATGCGCTCTACTTTCCCCCCCGCACGGCTACCCTGGAAGACAACTGAGACCACCTCACGTTCGTTCATCTCCGCCCATGAGTTGCGTATTGTCAGGCACTGCCCATCCTCAAAGGTTACCATGGCATGAGCTGATGTCTCCACATCCATTACGCCTGTCCCGTCGGCAATGCCCCAGGGCCCCTTGAACGTGGGGTTCCCCATAAAGTCATTGAAAGTTGAGGCGAGCACGCACTTTGGCTTGGGAAAGCCCATAAAGGAGAGTGCAAGGTCGATCATATGCAAAAGATCTATGACAGGCCCGCCCCCTGAAATCTCCTTATCGGTAAACCAGCCTCCAAACCCCGGAATGCCGGCCCTGCGGATCCAAGTCGCTTGGGCCGAGTTTACTCTCCCTACCACCCCTTCCTGTATGTAGGTCGCCATTGCCTGGGCTTCTGGCCGTGCGCGGTTATTGAAGCCAAACATCAGCGTCTTCCCTGATAGCTTGGCAGCATCGACCATAGCCTGCATCTCAGCGGCATTCCTTGCTGGGGGTTTCTCGCAATAGACATGCTTGCCCGCCTGAAGGGCCTCTATGGCAAGAGGTGCATGAAACTTGTTGGGAGTCACGATGGAGACTGCATCGAGTGAGGGGAACCTGACCAACATCTCAGTAAGAGAGACAGAGGTGTGTCCGATTCCATACTCCCTGGCAAATGAGGAAGCCTTTTCCGAATTGAAGTCGGCGACGCAGAGGACGTTAGCCCCTGCTTGGGCAAACCCCTTGCAATGGTAGGAGGCCATGCCTCCCGCACCTACTATTCCTATCTGCATGCCCATTCCTATCTCCCCTTCTTGGTGCTTTGTGCGAGTACAGCAACGATGATGATGACACCGGTGACCAGACCATTGAGGAAGGGCGGTACGTTTGCCATGATCAGGACTGTGTTGATGATGCGCAGCATAAGCACACCCAGGAAGGTTCCGAGAATTTTTCCCCTTCCCCCATCCATCGAGGTTCCCCCGATGGCAACAGCGGCGATGGCATCCATCTCATAGCCGGAGCCTGCACTCGCTGCCTGGATGGAGGTGAGCCTGCTTGCCAGCAGGAAGGCCGCCAAGCCGTAAAGGGTCCCGGCATAGACAAAGATAAGGGTCTTTACCCTATTGACGTTTATTCCTGAGAGCCTTGCAGCCTGCTGGTTTGACCCGACAGCATAGACATAGGTTCCAAACTTTGTCTTGGACATCAGCATGGCGGTAAGAAAGGAAACGACTATCAGAAAGAGCATAAGATGCGGAATGCCGAAGAACCTGCCTGCGGCAATGTTTCTGAAGGGGGTGTACATCACTTCGTCTACGGTAAAGGGCCCGCCCTGCCCCAACTGGTTGATGACCGATCTCCAGGCGCTCATGGTTGCGAGGGTGACAATGAAGGGGGCAATCCTGCCCTTGGTTACCAACAGCCCATTGACCAGACCGACTATCATCCCTCCGCCCAAGCAAAACAGGATGGTAAGGGTAAGGCTGTGGGTGGAATTGAGCACCATCACACCAAGGCCGCTCAAAAGGGCCACAGAAGAGCCTACCGAGAGGTCTATCATCCCTGCCGAGATGATGAGGCTCATCCCCATCGCACATATACCCACTACAGAACCCTGCACAAACAGGTTGGTAAGGTTGTTCCAGGAGAGGAACGCAGGGCTGACGATGATGGCAACAACCATCAGCAGGATGAAACTCAGCCAGTGGCTGTAATTGGTGGTGATATTCCGCCATTGCTCTTTCCAATCCATATCTTTCATTGCAAAACCCTTCACTCTAGATTCCCCCTGTATGTGTGCCTGTCGAATATTCCATGATCGTGACTTCAGAAATTTCAGATCTGGACAGCTGTGCCGCGACTTCCCCTTTGTAGAGGACGATGCAGCGGTCTGCCAACTGCTGGATCTCTGGAAACTCACTGGTAAAGAAAAGCACGCTCTTTCCTGCTGCAGCCAATTCTACCACCAGCTTGTATATAGCAAACTTAGCCCCTACATCGATACCTTGGGTGGGATTGTCCATGATGTAGACATCCGCATCAATCTCGAGCCATCGGCTGAGAATGACCTTCTGCTGGTTTCCTCCCGACAGAGAGGTTATCGGGTTGAGGTCGCTGCTTACTCGGATGTTCATCCGTTTACGACTTCGCTCGAAGCGAGCATGCTCAGTCTTCTGGTTGACCAGCACACTCTTGTGCTTAGCCACCAGGTAGGCAAGCGAGTTGTTGGTTCGAATATTCAGATCGGGAAGGATGCCCCTCTCCTTGCGATTTCTCGGAATCATGGCAATACCGCTACGCATGACGGTACGGATATTCTTGAGATCAAGAGGACCATGATTTGTCTCGATTGTTCCCTTTTCCAGTTCAGTCGCCCCAAAAAGGGAAGTTGCAAGCTCATCTGTGCCAGATCCCTGCAGGCCGGTAAAGACAACTATCTCACCTCTCTGAAGAGAGAAGGAGACATCCTTGAAGGATTTTCCCTGTAAGGCTGTTGCCTTGAGTACCACCTCGTCGGAAATGTGGCTGGTAATCCCGTCTTTAATATGTGCCTGTACAAAGCGCTTACCAACCAAAAGTTCGGTAGCCTTATGCTCGTCAATAGCCTTGATATCCCCACTTTGGATAAAGTTGCCGTCCCTAAGGACTGTATACTTGTCACAGATATGGAAGATCTCAGGCATCTTGTGGGAGATATAGATGAAGGTGACCCCTTCCTTCTTGAGATTCTCCATGATGGTGAAGAGCTTCATGATCTCACGGTTGTTCAGAGCTGTTGTAGGCTCATCCATGATGATGAGCTCAGAAGAGAACAGAAGGGCACGAGCGATCTCCACCATCTGCTTCTGTGCAGTATCGAGCTCCCCCACTACAGTGGAGGCCTTGATACCCGAGTTCATCGAGTCCAGCACCTTCTGGGCATGCTCGATCTCCTTCTGCTTGTTAACTTTCCATCCGTGTTTGGAATATTCCTCGCCGAGGAACATGTTCTGGTAGACACTCAGATCGTTACAGAGATTGAGTTCCTGGTGGATAAACCTTATCTTCAGACTGTTGGCTTTTCGGGGAGTCATCCCTTCGATAAGTGACCCATCGATGATAATGGCCCCACTGTCAGGGGGGAACGTACCTGCCAGCACGTTCATCAGGGTGGTCTTGCCTGCCCCATTCTCACCCAACAGCCCGTGAATTTCTCCGGGATGGGTAGTGAAGGAGACATCTTTCAATGCCTCGACAGGGCCAAAGTTCTTCACTATGTTCTTCATTTCCAGAATCATGGGTGTTTCACTCCCTTCCATTCTACACGAGTTGCCCAGGGGAGGCAGGGAAACCCCACCCCCTGAGGGCAACTATACACTACACAAATATTCTGTTTACAGGCTATAGCGGGTCTTGTAGAGGTCTCCCTGCATATAGGACTTGTAGTTGGTCTTGTCGATCATCTCAGTAGGGACTTTGTAGCTCTTCTCAAGCTTCTCGCCCTGCATTGCCTGCCAACCCAGATCCACTGCGTCCCGTACCATGGAGGGAGAGAAGGTGTAGGTCATGAAATCGATGCCGCTGAGACCGGAATTGTCAAACAGCTTCATGAAGCCTTCACCGGCTGAGACACCGTTGATGAGGCGGATATTGATCTTGGCACTGCCGTTGTAGTTCTTCAGAGCCTCGACGATACCGAATACGATCTCATCATCATGGGTCCAGATTGCCTTGATGGACTCGATCTCAGCCTTGCTCTTGGTATTGAGGAAGTTTTCCATCTGTTCCATGGCAGTCTGCTGACTCCAATTGGTGACAAAGGACTGAACCAGGTTGAAGTTCTTGCTTGCTGTGGAGAGGAACCCATTGGTTCTTTCCATGGGAACTGTTGAGCTGTCACCCTTGAATTCAAGGTAGTTTACCTGGCCTTTTGCCAAGTCAGCCTTGAAATACTCGTTGAAGTACTTTCCCGCCCCTACACCAATGGCAACGTTGTCACCGGAAATCTCTGCATCGGGAACCAGACCTTGGATGAACCGGTCATAGACGATAAGGGGGACCCCTGCTTCCATGACTGACTGGGCTGAGGAGCGGAGCTCATCGCCGGTTACCGGCCAGAGCACCATGACAGAAGGATTCATCCCAAGGATAGTCTCTACAGCATTGCTCTGCTCTCCACTTTCAGCGGCGGTCATGAAACGGTAGTCAAACCCATGCTTTGCAGAAAGGGCCTTGACCTGGGCCTCACAGTGGCGGATAGACTCGGCGGTAAAGCCGTGGTCTGCGCTGGGGGTGACTACTCCCATCAGTTGTTTCTTGGCTCCTGCTTCTGAAGCACCGGCAGCAAAGACGACGCTGGTTGTAACCAGCAGGATGGCTAGAACGGCCAACATTTTCTTCATACGAACCTCCTAACGGGCAAACTCTGGGATGCCTGTTTTGTAGTAGTATAAATCTTTCAGAAAACAAGTCAACTTTTTTCGTAATTTTTGCTAATTTAACAAAAATTATCAAAATTACTGCTAATTGACCCATAACATTCATATCATCCTGTAAAATTTTACATTTTTTTCAAATTATTCTTGTAAAGCAGTAAAACACCCCGTACACTACTCACAGGAGTACTCAATGATGAAACACCATAAGAAGATTACCTACTCAGAGATTTCAGAGGTTTCAGGGATTTCCATTGCAACCATATCAAGGGTCATAACCAACACGACAAAAGTCAGGGAAGAGACACGCAAAGCGGTCATTCAAGCGATGCAGGGCCTGGGATATGATACCTCTGCGATCGAAGTCCTCTCACAAAAAAGCAATGACCTGATCATCTTCAATATCCCTTCCTTGGACAACCCATTCTACAGCCTCATCATCAAGGGGGCGAAGGCAGCCGCCCAGCGCAACGGGTACAACATGCTGGTCAACGAGGATCCCATCGACGACAAATCCATCGAGGCATTCTCAGCCCTGTTGAAAAAGACCAATGCGGCGGGTCTCATCACCACCAACTGCATATCCCGAGCCAACCTGCTCAAACTCAATGCAGATCTTCCCCTTGTGCAGTGCTGTGAGTGTATACCTACCGCGAACATCCCATTTGTCACCATAGATGACGTAGCTGCAGCCCGCAATGCGGTGAGCTATCTTATCTCGCTGGGCAAGAAGCGCATTGCCTTCATCAACGGCCCCATCGAATACAAGTATGCCCAAGATCGCCTGAAGGGGTACCTGCAGGCTTTGGATGCCGCCCATATTGAAAAGGATAGTGACAGCATCATCCAACTGCAAGAGATCAGCTACGATATGGCGGTCTCTGCAGCCTTCCAGCTGCTGAATTCCGAAAAGAGACCCGATGCCTTCTTTGCAAGCAGTGATGTCTACGCTGCGGCAGCCATCAAGGCAGCGAGACGGTCATCATTGAGGGTACCCCAGGACATTGCAATCGTAGGCTTTGACAATATCGAGCTCTCCTCCATGTGCACCCCGTCCATAACTACAGTAAACCAGCCCAAGTTCCAGCTGGGACTGCTCAGCTGTGAGATGCTGATAAAGAGGATCAGCAAGGAGCAGATCCCCATCAGTGACATGTATATGGATACGGAGCTTATCGTGCGGGAGACAACGCAGAGCTGTATGGCAGAGCTCAGATCCTAGCCCTACCCCTTCACCGCCCCTATCATGATGCCTTTTACAAAATACCTTTGCAGGAACGGATAAAGCACTATGATGGGAAGGGTGCTGGTGATGATGACTGCTCCCTTGATGGAGATTGCTATGCTTGTCTTGTCACCCGAACCTGCAGCATCACCGACCATGCTTGTGCCTGTGACTATGTTGCGTAGGAAAAGCATGACAGGGAACTGTGAGCTTTTCAGATATATCAGGCCGTTGAACCAGTCATTCCAGAAAAAGACCGCTGTATAGAGGCCGACGGTAGCTAGAGCCGCCCCACTGAGGGGAAGAACTATCCTTAGAAGGATGCCGAAGTAGTCCAGCCCGTCGATGATGGCCGCCTCCTCCAGGTCGTCGGGTATTGTCCTGAAGAAGTTTATCAGGAGTATCAGGTTGAACTGGTTGATCGCAAAAGGAAGAAGCATTGCCCACCTTGTATTGACCAGGTGCAACGAAGAGACCAACAGGTAGTTGGGGATGAGGCCACCGGTGAAAAACATGGAGAAGATCACCAGCTTCATCAGGGCCTTCTGTCCCCTGAGCCTGCCTTTGCTCAGCGGATAGGCAAACAGGATCATCATACACAGGGAGATCGCCGTCCCTCCGAAGGTATAGAGGATGGTGTTGCCATAGGCATGGAAGAAGTTCGGATAGGTGAATATCTGCACATACGCCTTGACGTTGAACCCTTTGGGCCAGAGGAACACCTCGTTGTTGATGATCGCCTTCGGACTGGAAAGGGAGAGGGCGACCATGTAGACAAACGGGATAAGGCAAAGCACCAGGGAAGTGAGCATCACCACATGTACCAAGAGGTTGAACAGAAAGTTTGATCGTGTCTTATAGGCTCTCATATCAGTAGATCCCATCGCCGGTAAGGCGCTTGCTCAAGCTGTTGCTTCCTGCGACCAACACGATGCCTATCAGGCCGCTGAACAGCCCGATGGCCGTCGCATAGGAGTAGTTCTGGTTCGCAAGGCCCGTACGGTAGACCAGGGTATCTATGATGTCGCTGACCATGCTGTTATCCGGGGTATACATCAGCAGGACCTTCTCAAAGCCCAGGGAGAGCAGACGCCCGACATTGAGGATCAGCATCACCATGATGGTGGGCATGATCGAGGGAATGGTGATGTAGATGATCTGCTGACCCTTGTTCGCCCCGTCAATTGTAGCCGCCTCATAGAGGTCGGCAGGAATACCTGTGATGGCCGCCAGGTAAATGATGGCCGTCCAACCGGTATACTGCCACGTATCGACAAGCACATAGATCAGGCGAAAATACTTTCTGTCATTCAAAAAGTATATCGCATCCAAGCCGAACAGCTTCTCCCGCATGATGTTGATGATGCCACTAGAAGGGGAAAGTAGCTCTCCCAGGATGGCTATCACGACCACCGTCGAGATAAAGCGCGGCATGTAGGAAACTGTCTGCACCACCTTCTTGAAAGCAAGGTGACGCACTTCATTCACTAGAATGGCGAAGAGGATGGGAATGGGAAAGTTGACAACCAGGTTGAGCAAGCTCAGCACCAGCGTGTTCCGAAAGGCCCTCCAGAAGGCAGGATCCTCAAAAAACCTCCTGAAATAGGTAAGGCCGACCCACTCGGTCCCCCAAGCCCCCATCCCAGGGCGGTAGCGACGGAAGGCAAGGACGTTGCCTATCATCGGGGCATACTTGAATACAAGGAAATACAACAGAGGGAGGACAAGCATCAGATAGAGTTGCCAATACCGTGCAAAGTACTTTTTTGTCGAAATTGTATTGACCGTCCCCTTCTCTGCTTTCATCCATCCCTCCAATAACAATCTGCCCTGCCCTAGGTACGAGCAGGGCCTACAACATAGTGCCAGTATTATAGGCTGGCGTTATACAAGGCTGTAAACTTCTCGATACCAAGGTTCTTCATTTCCTTTACATAGGCATCCCAATCGCGGGTTATGTCCTTGTTTCCGGTCAGGAAGGCTGAGTTCCAACGCTCGAACGCATCAGAAAGAGGAGTCTGCAGGGTTCCTGCTTCCTCAGCCTGGCGGTCGTCAAACTTCGCATTGGGAGGGATGGCCTGGATGACGTTGCCCATCGCCTCGACCTCCTTGTTGATCCTCGCATAGTTCGCATCATACTTGGTCATCTCACGTGCATTGACCCATACCATCTGAGTGACATCACTTCCACAACCGTACTTCACCTGCAGGCTCTTGTAGATGCCTTCGCTAGAGTTGAGGATCTCAGGGACGAACTGAACCTTGCCATCCTTCATCGTGTAGGTGACCCCCTCGACTCCAAGACACCAGAGCTTTGCATTCTCAGCGGAGAAGAACATCTCGTCGACAGTTCGGACCAACTGCTCAAAATCAGAACGTTTGCTGGTCTTGTATGGGAAAAGGATGCCACTTCCTGTCTTGCTCTTAGGCTGGTGGTGTGCACCGGCAGGGCCTGCCAGGGCGGGGTACATCTCCAGCTTGAAGCCAGGTATCTTGCTGGTGGCAGTCACCCCTCCGATCTGGTCATAGTAGGCATAGGTTGCCATGGAGGAACCTGTAGCAAGCTTCTGAGACCACTTGTCCCCATCGATGGGTTCGGCCATCTCAGGATCGAGCAACCCTTCTGCATAGAGCTTGTGGAAGAAGGTGATATAGCTCTTGTACTCCTCGCTGATAGCACCTGCAAAATAGCGTTTTGCAGCATAGTCCCAGCTGAGTGTATTGGTGCCGCTGGCACCATTCTTGCCCAGGGAGATACCCCATGATGGCATGGTCATGCGGTACAGGACCCTAGGGCCTGCCAAGATGGTCAGGGGATAGGAAGAGGGGTTGTTCTGCTTGAAGACCTTCAGCACATTGTACAGATCATCATAGGTCTTCGGTGTCTTCAGGTTGTACTTCGCAAGCAGATCCTCACGTAAGATAAGACCACCATCATAGAACGGGACATCGAAGAGGGCAGGAAGGAAATAGCGTTTGCCGTCCTTCAGCTTCAACAGGGCAACATCGTCCTCAAGGCCAAACTCCTTCACCCTCGCATTGAAGTTCGGAGTCCACGCCTCGTAGTCGCTGATGGGAACCAAGGCCCCGTTGAGGGCAAGGGCAGCATTCTCTCCCTTTGTCGACTGGTAGAGGATGACATCAGGTGCATTAGTGCCGGTATTAAGGGCAAGGGAGACTTTCGTCTGGTAGTCGGCGATGGGGATGATCTCAAACTCCACATCAGCATTCACCCGTTTCTGTGCCTCTGTAACCGTCAGCCAATCCTGCTTGAACGGAAGTGTTGCGTTGTCCGAGTAGTACAGGGAGAATTCAATAGGTCCTCCACTCTTTTTCTCTTGCACCCCTTGAGCACTCAGGGTAAGTGCAACTGCCATGATAACCAACAGAGAAACCAATAGGGTTTTTTTCATAGACCCCTCCTTTTGTATGTGAAAAACCGCATCGCGGTATTTCGTACGTTCAGGTACTCAGGCAGGTACAACAGCAAGCAGGATGAGTGAGTCGCTCCACTTCATTATAGGCACTGAACTGGTGATAGGGCAACAAACATTTTTACAAATATATTTTGGCACTATGAAAATATTTTTCATTCACAGGAGAATCTTACCCATAACAACAGGATGGCTGGCTCCTGTGACCCCTATCAGGGAGTTTGCCCGTCCGCAGACAGCCTCATTGGCAAGAACGGCGAAGGCAACAGCCTCCTTGCTGTCGCTATTATAGCCGATATCCTCCTGGGTCAGGATCATAGTATCAGGCAAATACCGTTTGAGTGCGGCGAGCAAAGTCGTGTTATGGCTGCCTCCTCCACTGACTATAAGGCGCTCGATACCAGCCCTGAAAAAACGTTCCAATCCCCTGGAGACACAAAGGGCTGTGTACTCGGTGACCGTTGCAAGAAGATCCAGTTCTGAGAGATCGAGATTCTCCCGCTTCAGTTCCAGACGATCGACATACTCCTTGCCGTAGCGCTCCCGGCCGGTGGTCTTTGGAAGAGGGAGGGTCAGATACTCATCCATGCTCTCCATCCACGCAAGCAAGGAGTAGCTTATGACTCCTTGCTTAGCCAATTCCCCATCCACGTCATAGTAGCTCTGGCCTTCGCTATAGCGATAGACCAAAGCATCAATGACCATATTGCCCGGCCCGGTGTCGAAGGCTAGAACCTCTTCAGGCGTACACCCTTTGTGCAGGATGGTGATATTGCCTATACCACCCAGGTTCAACAGTCCTACATGTTCGCCCTTGTCACGAAACAGGAGATACTCTGTGTAGGGTACCAGGGGGGCTCCCTGCCCCCCTGCTGCCATATCGCGTACCCGAAAGTCACTGACCACAGCACACCCGAAGGCCTCTGCCAGCAAGGAAGGCTCCCCTACCTGCAAAGACCCCCTCACCTCCGAATCAAAATACTGTCGACCTTTAGGGATGTGGTAGAGGGTATGACCGTGGCTTCCGATGAGGTCTATCTGTCCATAAGGGATATTGCTCTGGTCACAGACCTTTTTTGCAGCCTGGACAAAAAGCTCACCCAAACGGAGGGAGACCATAAGCAGCTCTTCACTACCTCCAATCTTGCCTTGGGCAAGGAGGATCAGACGTTCCCGAAATGATCTTTCATAGGATATTGAGACAAAACCAAGCTCCTGGATACGGGTTTCCAGCCCAGAAGCTGATATCCGCACCAAAGACGCGTCAACACCGTCACAGCTGGTGCCACTCATCAGACCGATGACCAGCTTTGTCTCCTTACTGGCAAGGTCTTCCACCCTTCTCATTCCTTTGCCCCCAGATAGTCCTTGTAGATGCCGGGCTTAGACCCTTCGATCAGGGTGGCACCCACCACTTTCTCATAGAACTGTCGGGGCCCTACCCCTCCTATGATGGCATAGGCATACCCCTGCGCTTCCAGGGCATAGAGACTTTTTAGCAACAGGGCTTTGCCGATGCCCTTTTTCTGTTCGCTCTCCAACACTTTGGTAGGGCCGAAGAAGTTGGGGGCTGTGGCATTGTAGCAGGCATAGCCGACTATCTGGTTGCCTCTGGTGGCAAGAAACAGGGAGATGGGGGAATGCGCGAAACAGACATCAGCCTCCCCAACAGCCCCTTGGGTGGAGTGCTCCCCTATCCAAGCGAGGATACGCACCTTATCAGGCGCCATGGCCCGACGAATCTCGATGCCATGCCCATACACATGAGAGAGGATTTCCTCCATCTCAGGCAGTTCATACAGTTTTACCAACATATCAGGCATATAGTTCTCCTTATTCTACAGTCTTACCGGTAGCTTCCCGGTGGGGACAAGCTCCCCCGTCAGAACCTTGGCCAATGCATCAAGGACTTCCTGCCTATAGGCAAACATCGCATAACCCTGGACAGAGGGAGGGAGAGAAGACAAGTCGTACGGATTTCTCAGGGCGACCATACAGACAGGCTTTCCAAGCTTCGCCAGCCTTTCTACCAAGGCAAGCTGCCCTGTGTAGAGGTGTCCGTTGTAGGTGCCTACCACCACTGAGGTGTAGAAAGAGGCCATGGTGACAACCGATTCTATCTCCTCCTCCTGGGGATTCTCAGAGACGACCATAGATCCCCCTCCCAGACGCTTTTCCATTTCAGGGGCGAAGGAGAGCCTGTCATGCGCGTTGGAGACATTCGTGGCATTGAAAAGACGGGGAGCGACAAACAGGCTCTTCTCCCCCAACAGGAAATGCTGGTCATTGGCCAGACATATGGACTTCTCCACAAGACCCTGATTCTTCCGCTTGTGTTCTGCACTTCCGACCAGGGAGAAGTCAAGCCTATCCTGCTCGGCGAGCATCTCTTTTGCCAGGAGAATCTTCTCGGTTGAGGCCTGAAGCTCCTCCTCTGAAAGCCTGCCATCTAAGATTGCCTCGGAGACCAGGTCAATGGCCTTGCAGGCTAGCTCTACATGGTGGCTGATGCACACCATATCGGCCCCCGCCTGCAGGGCGGAGAGCGAAGCTTCGACAGTGCCGTAGTAGCGAGCGATTGCCTGCATCTCCATACAGTCGGTGAAGACAAGACCCTTGAAGCCGAGCTCCCCCTTGAGAAAACCGGTGAGGATAGAGCGGCTCATCGTAGCAGGAAGCTCTTCCTTCTCGAGTGCAGGAAACAGGATATGACTGCTCATGATGCCTTGGAGACCTGCGTTGATACACTGGCGGAAAGGTGCTATGTGCTCCTCAAGGCCATCCCTATCAGAGAGTACCTTGGGAAGGGCGAGGTGCGAATCAAGGTGGGTATCGCCGTGGCCGGGAAAGTGCTTGCCCACTGCCATAACGCCCTTGCTCTGCAAGCCTTCTGCCATGGCAAGGCCATACGCACCTACCTGCTCCTTGGTATCACCGTAACTGCGCACCCCGATGACAGGGTTGGCCTTGTTGCTGTTCACGTCCAAGACCGGGGCAAAATCACAGTTGATGCCCAAGGCATTCAGTTCGCTGGCGGTAATCGAGCCCGCCTCATAGGCAGAGGCGATCTCCCCTGTCGCACTGAGAGCCATAGCTGAGGGGACATTGGTACAGTCCTCACTGAGGCGGGTCACCATACCCCCCTCCTGGTCGATCCCGATGATGGCATCGGTTCCACACTCCTTTCGTACCAAGGCCTGGATATCTTCACAGAGGCCCTTGACCTGCTCCTTACTCTCTATATTGCGAGCGAAGAGAATGACGTTGGCTATCTTATGGATCCTTACAGCCTCCTTGAAGGCTTCGTCCATGGATGTTCCTGGAAACCCACAGACAAAATGCTGTCCGATCTGTTGGATGATGTTCACGGTGACTCCTTATTGGTAGAGGTGAAACCTCTGTTTCTGTTCTGCAAAAAGACGACTCTCATCTTCCCAAGTATGGAGAAGTTGGGGAAGATCCTCCAACAGCATGACCTGGGTGTTCTTGCCTGCCAACCGCTCAAAGCTCATCATGGTCCCTTCCTTGCCAGATGGCAAGAAGGAAAACTCCCCTGGATACTGATTTGCCATGAGGTTGATGAGAGAGAGCGCTGTCTTTACGGGACGGAACTGGTGCCTGTCCAGGACATGCACATACAAGCCTTTACAACTCTCATGTGCATACTTACTCGATGTCGGCGTGAAATGGGCAGGGGTGAAGCCCACCCCTGCAAGGCCAAGGCCATTGGCCATCCTAGTCAGGGAAAACGGCTCAAGAAACGGGCTTCCAATCAGGGAGAAGGGCGAACTGGTACCCCTACCTTCACTGATGTTTGTCCCCTCGAAGAGACACATCCCAGCATAGATAAGCGCAGTCGAGAAATGCGCTATTGCAGGACTTGTCATGACCCATGGCCTTTTGAGGTCAGAAAAATACATGCTTCGCTTCCACCCGACAAGGGGGATTACCGTAAGGTCACATCCTATGTGCTCCTCTGAGTTCAGATAGAGAGCGAGCTCCCCTATGCTCAAGGCGTAGCGGATAGGAAGGGCGGCCGGCCCGACAAAGCTGAAGGAGTCCTTGCCCAGGATATTGCCTTCAACAACCATACCCCCAAGAGGATTGGGACGGTCAAGCACAATGACCGGAAGGCCCAACGAAGAGGCATCGACGAGCAGGTTCTTCAAAGTCGCTATGTAGGTGTAGAAGCGCAATCCCAGATCCTGGATATCAAAGACCAAGGTATCAATGCCCTCCACCATGGCAGGCGTCAGGCTCTCTCTCTCATGGTTGTAGAGGCTGTACACAGGCAGTGAAGTTGATGCATCGATGCATGTCTCTATGGGATCCCCATCCAGAGCATCACTGTAGAGCCCATGCTCGGGGGCATACAATGATCTCAAGTCATAGAGGGAGGAGAAAACCTCGACACTTGAGCGTAGGGAGGAAGTCACGGCACTTGCTGTGGTGACAAGACCCAACCGTCTATTCCGGAACAGGTGAGATTCTGACGCTATACGCTCCAGGCCATTGTATTGCATGGGCTCTCCTTCTAGGTATGGTACGACAGCTTGGTCTCTAAGGCAACAGACAAGGAAGCATACATATCGTAAATAATTTTCAATTATCAAAACCATTACAATGAAAAATATTGTTGTAACCAGAGAAGTTTCAGCGTATACTGCACTCAATGAAACCCTTGATAGAAACTGAACAGCGCAACCCCCTCTCCTACAGGATCGATTCCAAGTCCACCTTGGAGATCTTGCACATCATCAATGCTGAGGACAAGAGAGTCCCCTTTGCTGTAGAGACGGCAATCCCCAGCATAGCGACCGTCGTCGATGATGTGGTCTCCTCCTTCAACAAAGGCGGGCGCCTGTTCTACATAGGGGCGGGAACCAGCGGCAGGCTTGGCGTGCTCGATGCCTCGGAGTGTCCCCCAACCTATGGGGTCGACCCTTCCATGGTGCAGGGCATCATCGCCGGTGGACAGAAGGCCCTGACAACCTCTGTGGAATGGGCAGAGGATGATGGGATGGCCGGCATCGAGACCCTACAAAGCCATGCCTTCTCCTCCATTGACGTGCTTGTCGGGATAACTGCAAGCGGAGGGGCTCCCTTTGTCGTGGATGCGATGCGCTATGCAAAAGAGTTGGGAGCCAAGGTCGGGGCTATCAGCTGCAACAGGGAGACAGCAGTCTTTGACCTCATCGATGAAGACCATCGCATCTTTGTCCCTGTTGGGCCCGAGATTGTCACCGGCTCTACAAGGATGAAGGCGGGCACAGCCCAGAAGCTGGTGCTGAACATGATTACCACCACAGCTATGATCCGCATAGGCAAGGTATTCAACAACCTTATGGTCGACCTGAGGCCTGTCAATGCGAAGCTGATCCTCCGGGCACAAAGGCTCATCAGGGAGGTCACCGGGTGTTCGGAGGAGCGCTCTGTCCAGCTGTTTGAAGAGTCTGGGCGCAACACCAAGGTCGCCATGACCATGGGCCTCCTCTCTGTAGGCAAAGAGGAAGCGACAAAGCTGTTGCATCTTAGCGAAGGCAGCATCTCGCGCGTACTGGATTCTTTGCACTGAGAAGAAAAGAGGTTCTAGGCCTTGGGTTCCTTCAGCTTGCCGACATGACTGACTGCCTTCCACGTTGTGGTGATCGACCGTTCGGCATCAGGGCTTCTTGCAATAAGGCTGCTGTACAGGATATCGACGACCACCAGCTGATTCAACCGGGAAAGCGTAGCTCCCTGGCGATAGAGGGCCTCACTGTCTGGGACGGTGAGCACCACATCAGCGAGCTTGGACAGGGAGTTACCCCCTACCCTGGTCACTGCAATGACAGTTGCCCCTGCCTTCTTTGCCTGTTGAGCAACCTGACGCATGGTCTTTGTCTCCCCGGAGTACGAGAAAATGACAACAACACTCTTCACATCCAAAGCACAGGCATTGACGATCTGCAGATCCGGCTCGCTGGGGAAGCTGGCATACATGCCCAGCCTTCCCAGCTTCTGATAGAGATCCATGGCAGCCAGGGCAGAGGCCCCGATGCCTGCCAGAAGGATCTTCCCACTTGTGAACAGGCTCTCCACCGCCATCTCCAGCTGCGAGCTGGAAAGCACCTCCTTGAGGGAGTGTATGCTTGAGCAGGCAGTATCGACCATCATCGCTGCTATGGAAGAGACCCCTTCCGCCTTATGGAGGTCGAAGATATAGGGCCCTTCACTGCGGGGTGCACTGTTTCCATACACCTCCTGGGCCAAGGCAAGCTTAAGGGCGCCATAGCCTTCGAACTGTAGCCGCTTGCAGAGCCTGACAACAGCGGCAGTGCTGCTGCCGCTCTCCTTGGCCAGGACCGTGATGCTCATTTTCACCGCCAAGGCGGGGCTTTCAAGCAGATATGAGGCTACCTTAGCCTCAGAAGGCGAAAGGTAGGAGAGAGCCTGTTGTAATAATGTAGTACATCCTAGCATATCCCCAGCATACCACACTGTCCAATTTTTTCATCAAAAATTGAACTTTTATGTTGCACCGCATGGCCCCCCATCCCATACTTGTCGTATGAAAGGGATATATTATGCACTCGATGGAGGGGGCACCCGCTGTCGCCTAGCCATCTGGAATGAGGAAAAACAGATTGTCTACCAGGAAGAGGGAGCCAGCTCCAATCCCTACGCAGTAGGGTTTGAAGGAGCGAAGAAACATGTGTTGGCACTGCTTGATGGTGTACGAGCACAACCCGGCCTTGCGGGCATGCCCATCAAGGGCTTCTGCTTCGGAAGTGCAGGTCTTGCACGCAAGCTAGAACAGAGCAGGTGGAAAGCGGTCTTTGACGAATACTTCAAGGAAGATTTTCCCCGTATCCTGGCAAGCGATGCGGAGATCTTGCTAACCGGGTCACATATGGCCGTCAGCGGGCTCGGTCTGATAGCAGGAACCGGCTCGATCTGCATAGGACGCAATGAAGAGGGTAAGATGGTACGTGCAGGAGGGTTGGGAAGCGCCTTAGGGGATGAGGGATCGGCTTGGTGGATCGCCATGCAAGCGGTGCAAAGGACTCTCAGAAGCCGGGAACAGCGCGATGAGGCAACCACCATGGACAAGGCAATACGATCATTCTTCCATCTTGAGGACTGGCAGGATTGCGTGCCGTTCTTCAATGACAAAAGACTTACCAAATCAGTCGTCGCTGATTTCGCCCCGTATGTGACCGCCTATGCAAACAAGGGCGATCATCTTGCCAAAGCGATCCTCAACGAGGCTGCAGACGAGCTGGTAGGCCTTGTCCTATCGGTCCACCGCCGGCTTCAGGGGCCGTTCAGTTCGCGTCTGACCCTTGCAGGTGGGGTACTTGAGCATGATGCCACCATACGAGGTCTCTTCCTGAAGAGACTGCCTGAGGATATTGTTGTCTGCCCGATTAAAGGAACTGCCCTGGAGGGGGCTCTGCTATTGGCATACGAGGCTGCCCAATGCCCTGGCCAAAGGAACTGAATGTGACTTCCCTATCTTCCAGACCTAAAAGATATGGTAACGGACACACACCCAAATGAGCGTTGTCCCTCTCAAGGGACAACGCTTAGGAGCATATCAAATACAAAGGACGTCGACTCTAGAGTAGTTTTGCAACTTCATCCGAGATAGCAGCCATATCATGGGTAGGCTCAAAGCGCTGTACCACATTACCGCTACGGTCAATGAGAAACTTAGTGAAGTTCCACTTGATGGAGGGGTTTTTCGCATAGTTGGGATCCTTCTTGGTCAGGATTTCCAATAGGATCGGTGCTATCTTGTGGTTCATATCAAAGCCCTTGAAGCCCTGCTTGCCCTTCAGGTAGGTGTAGAGGGGGCTCTCACCCTTGCCGTTGACCTCAATCTTGGCGAAGCGAGGGAACTGGGTTCCGAACTTGGTGCTGCAGATCTTGTCGATCTCATCGATGGACTCAGGGGCTTGACCTTCAAACTGGTTGGAGGGGAAGTCGAGGATCTCAAAACCCTTATCCTTGTATTTTTCATACATTGCCTCTAGGTCATCATACTGGGGGGTAAAGCCACACTGGGTAGCGGTGTTCACTATCAAAAGCACCTTGCCTTTGTACTTGGAGAGGGAAATGTCCTCCCCTTTTTTTCCTTTTACTGAAATATCATATAGACTCATGGGAATCTCCTTTTCTATTGCTCGCGATTATGTTTTTCACAACCTATATGACAATATTACTGCCCATACCAGCATTTGTCAAGAGAACGCCCTACAGCAGTTCTTCTATGGCCGAAGCAATCGAGGCGAAGCTGGCTGTCGGCTCGAACCTGGCAACAACGTTGCCCCTTCGGTCTATGAGGAACTTGGTGAAATTCCACTTGATGGATGGGTCTTGCTCGTAGGCTGGATCCGCTTGTTGCAAGCGCTTGACAAGGGAGGGGGTTTTTTCATGTTCGGGATCAAACCCGGCAAACCCTTTCTCTTGCTTCAAAAGGGCAAACAGGGGGGATTGATTCTCACCATTCACATCAATCTTGGCAAAGCGAGGGAACTTGGTTCCATAGGTGAGCCTGCAGAACTCGTCGATCTCTGCAATCTCTTCAGGGGCTTGGTTCTTGAACTGGTTGCAGGGAAAGTCCAATACGGTGAAACCCTCCCGGCCGTACTGCTCATACAGAGTCTCCAACCCTTCATAGTGGGGTGTGAAGCCACAACGGGTTGCTGTATTTACAATGAGCACAACCATATTCCTATAGGTGGAAAGGGGGATGCTTTCCCCCTCCATCCCTACCACTTTGTAGGCATAGATACCCATATCATCTCTTCCTTTTCAGCTACACAGAGCTGATGACAAACCCAAGGCGGTAGACACCACTACCTACCCGGTAACGCTCAAGCGTATCGGGCCCGCATGTGGCTGTGCCTACCCCACGTACCGCCGAATCGAGGTAGAGGTGGTTATAGGCACTTCGTACGAGCATATCAGCGTGCAATTTCTCCCATAGTTCGGCTTGGGTGAATTTTTGCAAGGAGAAGGAGAATAGCTGCTCGGAGGCCAGGCGTATCCTCCCCTTATCGCCGTCAAACAGATCCAGATACCGAACTTCTGTACGCTGTCCATACTCCTGAGGCACGATATACGGCACATAGAGTTCGTGTACTGTTGCCCGATACTCATCTACTATACACCCTGCCTTCCTGTCTGGATAGTTCTCCTCAGGGCCTAGGCCAAACCACCTGATCGAAGACCATCGTCTGTGTAAGGCGCAGCTGACTCCAATGCGGGGATAGTCGCCGATAACCGAGTTCAGGCGTATCACAACCTCCAGATGCAGCTTCTTGTCAAAAAAGTCCCACCTCTGCTCAAACAGGCCAAGCTCTAGCCCTTGAGGGGTCTTGATTCGGTGGCTGCTTGTCAAAGAGCCTCCCTCTGCCTGGAGCTCAAGCTTCTCCATGACCACCTGGTCAAGGCCATGTTCTACCCATGCATTGAAGGCCTTGTCCTTCTGGCTCTTCCTTGGAAAGGTCTTCATCCCGTCATTCTCGGTGGGTACGCGATAGAGGCAAAGCCTCAGAGGCGAGGCCAACAGCTCTTTCTGGCCGGCAAACTTCAGCGAGGAGAGCAGGCCTTCCTCGTTCACCGATGCCGAATAGGCTTCAGTGACCAAGGAGAAGGGGCCATTCTTCTCCAGTTCAAAAGAGACGGAGGAAGGACTGAATACGTGAGGGGCAGGTTCAGAGAGTCTGAACTGGTCCCAGGCGATGCGATGCCCAGCCTGAGCCCAAAGGGTATCGGTTGCCAAAAATGACTCAAAGAGGATGAAACACTCCCCTCGTGCCATACGGGCCTGCACTGCCTCTGAAACCACTTCAGACACAGCAAAAGAAGCGGATTTCCCAGGGAGGAGACGAGGGACCTCGACCTCACCGAATACAGGCTCCTCTTCAAGAGCTGATATGATTCGCCAGTGGATGAGAAGGCCCTCCAACGAGGAGAAGTCAAACTCATTGTGCAGGGTGAAGATGCCTTGGCTCGCTCTCTCACTTGTGATGCGTATGCTCTGATGCACCTTGAAGCACTCCTCCATTGCAGGCTTGGGAGTACGGTCAGGGAAGAGCAGGCCGTTGAGGCAGAAGTCGTAGTCAGAAGGCTCATCACCGAAATCACCACCATACCGCCAACGGGGGATCTTCTGGTCTTCGACATCCCGAGGGCCTACAGGCATGAGCAGGTCATCAACAAGTATGCCCTGATCGACCCAGTCCCAAATGAAGCCTCCTTGGATACCACGGGAGTTTCGTATGGTATCCCAGTAATCGGAAAGGCTTCCGTTGGAGTTCCCCATGGCATGGCTGTATTCGCACATGATCATGGGCCTGTCGTCAGAGGAACTCTCTGTGTTCCTATCCCACGCCTCGATAAGCGCGATGGAGGGGTACATCGGTGCGACGATATCGGTTACAGAGCGCCCCCGTTTCAGGCTATCTAAGGTTGGGGTGCCTTGGCCCCACTCAGGGCGCGTCGCCCCCTCGTAGTGGATAGGACGATGGGAGTCATAGCGGCGTACCCACGCCGCCATGGCATCATGGTTGGGCCCGTATCCGCTCTCATTCCCTAAGGACCAGATGATGATCGAAGTGTGGTTGAAGTCCCTGCGTACCATCCTTTGCATCCTGTCAAGGAAACAGGCGGCATAGGCTTCAGACCGGCAAATGCTGTCGTAATATGCATGGGACTCCACATTAGCCTCGTCCATGACATAGAGGCCATAGCGGTCACAAAGCTCATACCATCTCTCATCATTAGGGTAATGACAGGTCCTGACGGCGTTGAATGTATGCCTTTTCATCAGGAGGATATCCTCCACCATACTCTCGGTGGTCAGCGTCTTTGCCATACGATGATCATGTTCATGGCGGTTAACGCCCTTGATGAACACTCGCCTGTTGTTTATCAGCAGCTTGCGGTCGCTGACCTCCACCTTCCGGAATCCAAAGCGCAGACCACGATGCTCTCCAACACCAGAAAGGCTCAGGGTAAGGGTGTAGAGATGTGGATTCTCATGGTTCCAAAGAAAGGGACAGCCAACATCCAAGGTAGTCCTGCACACCCCATCACTATCGCATTCCAAGTTCTTGGAGAGTACCAGCTGACCACGTGGATCATAGAGTGAGAGCAACAGAAGGGGCCCATCAACGTCGTGGTACGGCCCACAGAGGGGCACCTCGACCTGTACTGTCCCTTTTTCCAGGGAGCTATCCAACAGGGGCTGTATCTTCACATCCTCCATGGATAGCTGTTCGGTGAAGAACAGGGTGACACTGCGGTGTATGCCACCGAACCACCACTGGTCCTGGTCTTCGACAAAGCTGGCATCGCTGTAGAGGACAACTACAAGGACCAACAGGTTCTCTCCTGCTTGCAAATAGGATGAGATGTCAAAGCAAGCGGGAAGCCGGCTATCCTTGGAACTTCCTACAAAGAATCCGTTGAGATAGACCTCAAGGTAGCTTTCGGCACTGCCGACCTTCAGGACTGTTCGCTTCTCCTTCCAAGTAAGGGGAAGGGTAAAGGTTCTGCTATAGACACCTGTAGGGTTATCTGAAGGGGTGTAAGGTGGCTTTTCGGAAAAGGGCATCATGACATTAGTGTAGTGAGGCCTGCCGAAGCCCTGCACGCTCCAAGCCCCAGGAACAAGGATAGGTTTCCATGGCAGCTCTGATTCGTCAGTCACTACATTCGCCTCCACATGCAAGGGGTTGTCATACAGCAGGAAATTCCATTCCCCATCAAGGCTGAGACAGTACGGGTTACCAGAAAGGTCACGACCTTCCGGCCCTGAAAGGGCATCGTCCTTTGCTTGGAGTTCGGTGGGAAAAGCAAGTGGGAGGGAGCTCATGGGCAGTCTGTTCATGCCGGTGACCTCAGGCATCTGCCACGGGATACTGTTGGGAAATAGGTTTTTCATAGCACACTCCTCCTTCTGTTCTGCTGATCCCAAATGGCACAAGCAACCGGGTATGTTGTGCACAGCAGGGGACCAGATTCGGGAGGGCAGAGCCCTTCCCTCCCAGTCAGTATAGCATAGCACGACAGGAAGCGAAGGGGCATATATGGCGTAGGATGAAATCCAGGGTCAGGGTAAGGGATATTGTCGACCCCTGAATTCTTCAGGACAAGGCTCGTAGTACTAGAGGGACAAGTCCAGCAAAACCATACGATACATACATCCCCTATACACTTTCAATAAACTCTATACACTTTGAAAAATTTGTCACCATTTCTCTTTTATTGTGTTATATTGGCATAGTGGTATTTGGATAGCACAATACCTCTCAAGGAAAAAAGAATATGAAAAAAGAAAAACTTACTATAGCGATACTAATTGTGGCAGTGATTCTCGGCATCTCCCCCCTTGCTGCCCGGGAAAACAACTTTGCAGCAGGGTTCCAGGCGGGCTTTGCCGCAACAGGTGTCGTCGTTGATGTAGGGCTGGGGCCCCTCTACCTGAATGCAGGTATCAACTACCCACTTGGGTATTCCTATATAGCTGCCAACGCAGGTGCTAGCGATGAAGCCTTTCCTAAGGTAGCCACCCTCACCCTTGATGTTTCCACGGCCTTTGCCCTGAGTGAGAGCTTTGACCTCAAGGTAGGGCTTGGAGGAATCCTTCTTACTGACTTCGGCCCTGTAGCCGGAGGGCTTGTCGGTCCTGTGATCAAGGGTGAGTACTGGATACCCAACAAGAATTATGCCCTGTTTCTCAACATCAACGTTCCGGTCATGCTTTTTGGTGTCCTCATAGATGATGCTAATGGCGATACTAGTGCTGCTGTTGACTTCAATCCTCTGTATCCGCTGTTGGGTCTTCTGACCACCTCGGTTGGTGTACTCTACAGCTTCTAGGGAGAGGACAGTAGTTCCTCTTCCCTTTCACATACATCAAGGTGCTCTGCATTCGTGCTGAGCACCTTGTCTTTTGTCTCCGCATAGCATCCAAAAAAAACAAAAGTCCCCCAATGCAGACCACATAGCACCCTGACCAACAAAAATCCACGGCTAAAAATTCCCAATACCTCAATATGTTGACAAGTAACAGAGGGATATCCAACTCGGGGTTATATAAGAACTCCGCTAGTCATAATCTTCTTGACAAAAAGGAATGGCTGTCCAAATACTAGAGGCATAATTTTGAGACAAACGGAAAAATGGAGAGAGATGGAATGAACATTACCATTACAATCATTGTTGTAGCGTACATGTTGATGATGTTGGGAATAGGGTATTTTTCCTCAACGAAAATCAAATCGAACACTGACTTCATGGTCGCAGGCAGAAGGCTTGGGCCCCTCCTGATGGCAGGGACCTTGGCAGCGACTGAGATTGGTGGAGGGAGTTCCCTCGGAGTGGTCGCCAATGCCTATGGACCATGGGGCATAAGCGCATCCTGGTACATCATTGCAATGGGAATCGCCTTCATGATCCTCATTCCCCTTGCACCGAAGTTCAGGGCATCAGAGGTAAAGACAGTCCCTGAGTATTTCAGAAGAAGGTATGACAAGTTCTCAGGCGGCTTCAGTGGCATCATCATGCTCATGGCCCTGGTAGGCCTCACAGCCGGTCAGTTCAAGGCTTCGGCATCGATCCTGGAAGTCATGCTCGGCCTAGACTACACCACAAGCCTGATCATCGTCACCGTGGTCATCACTGTCTATGCTGTCATGGGCGGACTCTGGTCGGTAACCCTGACTGACTTCATCCAGGTGTTCCTCATTGTTATCGGTATGATAATCGCGATTCCCTTTGCACTCAAACTGGCGGGAGGTTGGGCGACAGTGCGTGCCACCGTCCCAGAATCTCACTTCAGCCTTACACAGGGTATAGGTGGCTGGGGCCAGATAGCAGGCTTTGTCATCATGTATGTGGCGACCTTCTCAGTCGGGCAGGAGGCGGTATCCCGCTACTATGCAGCCAGAGATGGAAAGGCTGCGGTACAGGGTTCGATCATCGCAGCAATAGTCAACTTTGTCTTCGCCTTCATCCCCGTTATACTCGGCATCACCATGCTGAGTCTCTTCAACCAAAACCTTTTGGACAGTAGTGTTGTCGATGCATTGACCAACAACAGCCGCTACGCCCTCCCCGCCCTTGCAGTGGCAACCATGCCTGCAGTAGTAACCGGTATTCTCTTTGCCGGTATCATCAGTGCAACAATGTCATCAGCAGACTCAGACCTATTGGGAGCGGGCTCCATCTTCAGCAATGATATCTACAAGATATTCCTGCACAAGGGAGCCACTGACAAGCAGGTCATGATGACCACCAAGATCACCATGGTCATCGTAGCCCTCTTTTCACTGGTAACAGCCCTCTACGCGAACAATATCCTTACCCTGCTTGCATTCTCCTTCACCCTCAGGGCGGCAGGGACCTTTGTCCCGTATATCATGGGTCACTTCTGGAACAAGAGTTCAAGCGCAGGATCGGTTGCATCCATACTCATCGGAAGCGTAGTGTTCTTCCTCATGGACAGGAAGATCATCCCCTCCATTCCCAAGGTAAACAACATCATCCCTGCCATGCTAATCAGTTTTGTCGCATTCTATGCCTTTTCCCTACTCTTCCCTCCCAAGAACAAGACCTTTGCCCTTGCTTTTGAGGAGTAAGAGTTTTCGGCTGTGCACTTCATGCTAACCAAGGGCAGCCATCAAATGATGGCTGCCCTTGTGTTGGGAAGATACTCGCCCATACACAAACACCAACAACCATGACATTGGCCTCCCAGACTGATCTGGAAGAAATACCCTATGATGCTGATGCCATGCCAGACAAAGGATTTGTGGAGACACTGATCTTTTCAAAGACGTATGCCCTTACAGAAAGTGATGGAGTGGCACCCTTAGCGATGGGGAAAAGCCAGGCAATACCTTGACCCCATCAAAACAGGATGCTACAGAGTACAAAAAGAACTGGGTTTCACAGGGAACCATACTGTAATTGGAAGACCAAGCAGAAGCCGCTGCAAACTGCAACGGCTTCTTTGCTTGGTAGCATACATACCTGATAGGTTTCTGGCCAATTGGCCTACCCGCTAACGGTTGATCCAATACTGCTTGGGAACAGGGTTCGCACCTTCCCAGATAATCTGGCGGAAGTGAACTGGGTCGGTATTGCCTTCACTGTTGACAAACATCACCTGGCTCTCTTCATTCAGATCCAAAGCCTTTCTCAACTCCTCTAGCTCCTCATACTGCATGATGGAGGCAAAGGCACCGAGGGTAACTGCACCACTTTCGCCACTGAGGACAAACGGGTCGCCGTTAAGGGGAGTTGCATAGACACGCATACCCTTAGCAGCGATAAAGTCAGGCACCTTTATAAAGCAATCGGCATCCTCCTTGAGAATTTCCCATGCGATGGGAGAGGGGTCACCGCAGGAAAGGCCTGCCATGATGGTGTCAAGCTCCCCTTTCACAGAGTGAGGCTTGCCGTCATTGGCAAGGGCGCTCTGATAGAGACAGTCAGCCTGATCCGGTTCGACTACGATGCATTTTGGGGCATTCTGGCCGAAAAGGGCATGATAGAATCCAATGACAGATGCTGCAAGGGCCCCTACTCCTGCCTGGATAAAGATATGGGTGGGTTTGACCAGGCCTACACCACTGAACTGCTCCTGAGCCTCAGTAAGCAAGGTCAGGTATCCCTGCATGATCCAGGTAGGAATCTCTGTGTAGTTGTCCCAGCTGGTATCGCTGATGATAGTCCAGCCATTGGTCTTGGCATCCTCTGCTACCTGACGCACTGCATCATCATAGTTTCCGTCAACGATGACAACCTTTGCCCCGTTGCTCTTGATAGCATCAATCCTTCTGGTGCTGGTCTCTGAATGTACGTAGATGACACATTTGAAGCCGAGCTTCTTTGCCGCCCATGCAATACCACGTCCATGGTTTCCATCGGTAGCACTTGCGAAGATGATATTGCCGACCTTCTCCTTCACTTCATCAGAGGCGAGATATGCAAAAGGAGTGTCTTCACCAAGGATACCAAGTTGCTTCTGCAGATAGCGGTACAGGGCAAAAGAGCCTCCAAGCACCTTGAAGCTGTTGAGTTGCAAGCGGCTTGACTCGTCCTTGACCCAGAGACCACCTACTCCGAACATTGTGGCAAGGTTGGGAAGACCTTGTAGGGAACTCATCCTATAGCCTGGGATCTGCTTGTGAAAGCGGCGGGCTGTCATTGCGTCCTTCATTGAAAAGAGCTTGGTTGCAAGGTCAATATTCTTGACCTTGTGGTCCCTCATGATCCACGAAATTCCTAGTGGGGTATCTGCCATACTATCCTCCATATGATACAATTGATTAAATCCTTTACTTTTACCATATATTCTACTTTATTCATAAAAATTTCAAGTAGTTATTGCTCATATGCCTAATATTTTGAATAATTATTTTTTTATTGAAATAATATTTCAAAAATCATATATTTCCCGTAATACAGCAAAAGGTGTTTACGGGATGGGACTCTCTACAGCAAGCATATTTCTCTTTTGTCCCAAAAGCAATCTATGCATGTTGGAAAAAGTATCCATCAATCGCTGACAGTAGTCGTATACATATGCCAAGATTAATGCAACACTCTGCAACAAACACCATTGTATCAAACCTGTAGTATGGTCTGATAGGAATATTGTATGGCTTTTCGCAAGGAAATACCAAAACACCTACTTACTAAAAAAAATAATGCCGCTATCAGCTGTTCCCAACGGCTCAGGGAAGAACAGAGTATGCCGGGTCAGTGACCGAATACTGAAGAGAGCCTCTCTTTATCCCGTCAGAAAGGAGAATCTCCTTATCCTTGGTCATGAAGACCGCCTCGACATCATCCAGGGTGTTGATCAGATCCATCCCATCCTCATACCCAAGGGCATAGAGGGAGGTGGAAAGGGCGTCAGCTAGCAGGGAGTTCCGCGTGATGATGCTGACACTGGTAAAGTCGCTTTTGACAGGGTAGCCGGTCTTGGTATTGAGGATATGGTGGAAGACCTCCCCATCGAGCTCAAGAAAGCGTTCATACGGGCCGGAGGTGACCAGAGTCTGGTCTGTCAGGGATAGGATCATGACATACTCGCCACGAAGTGCTTCAGGATCCTGCACCCCGATCTTCCAAGGCTTGCCATCGGTCTTGTTACCAAGGGTCAGCACATTGCCACCAAGGTTGACAATGGCATGCTCTACCCCGCTCTCATGCAGGATCTTAGCCACCTGATCGGCAGCATACCCTTTGGCAATGCCCCCGAGGTCGAGGATCATGCCTTCATCCTTCAGGAATACTGATAAGGCCTCTTCATCGAGGACTACACGATCATAACCGATAAGGGGAAGCAGGGAATCTATCTCTTCCTGAGGGGGTTTGCGCGGATTATCCCCGCCAATATCCCATGCCCGTACAAGAGGCCCTACTGTTGGATCAAAAGCACCCTTGCTCAATTCTGCTATTTCCAGGGCTTTTCGGATTACAGAGAATGTATCGGAAGAAACCACGACAGGTTTCTTTCCAGCCTGTCGGTTGATCTCGGCGACTTCACTCTTCTGGTTACGCAGGCTCATCCTATCCTCTATCTCTTTCAGGCGAGCAAAGCTTGCTCTGAAGGCTTCTTCGGAAGGATTGTCATAGATGGTCACCTTACAGACAGTGCCCAGCATGAAAAATGATTGCCCCTGGGGCTCTGCTTGCTTCTTGGTACAAGAGGCAAGCAGGACAACAAGGAGGATGCTGCCTATAAATAGGGCTGATATAGTGGTTTTTCGGTTTGTTTGCATAATCAAGATGTAGTATGAAGTTTTACAGAGGGAAATGCAAGGAAGAATACCAAGAGTAGAGAAAGACATTCACCCTACTCTTAATGTCCTACCAATTGCTTTGGCTGGTTAAGGAGCCCTTCTTCGATTTCATGATACCAAAACCCAAGCCAGGGTAATATCAAATTTTAGGAGAACTTGGTTCCAAACAATCATTGTGCTGTTACTTCTTGCTCTTTCCCTGGTTGCTGACCTTCTTCATCTTTGCCGCTATGGCATCAGCATCCCCTAGATACTGCTTCTTGAGTACCTTGAAGTCCTTGTCAAACTCATATACAAGGGGGATACCAGTAGGAATGTTGACCTTCATGATCTCTTCAGGGCTCAAGTCTTCGAAGTACATCACCAAGGCTCTGAGGGAGTTGCCATGTGCTGCGATGAGCACCCTTTCACCATCAAGCATCTTTGGCTTGATCTCCTCTTCAAAGTAGGGAATGGTACGGGCGATGGTGTCCTTGAGGCTTTCGGTGAGGGGAAGATCCTTTGCATCAACTTTTCTGTAAATAGCCTGCAAGGCTGGGTTTCTCTTATCTGAGAGGTCAAGGGAAGGTGGAGACACATCAAAGGAACGTCTCCAAATATGTACCTGCTCCTCTCCATATTTGTCTGCTGTCTCACTCTTGTTCAGGCCTTGCAAGGCTCCGTAATGCCGCTCATTGAGTTTCCAGCTCTTGATGACAGGCAACCACTGCCGATCCATCTTCTCCAGTACCAGGTTGAGAGTGTGGATGGAGCGCTTCAGGAAGGAGGTGTAGCAGATGTCAAAGTCATACCCTTCCTCTACGAGAAGGTCTCCAGCTTTGCCTGCTTCAACAACCCCTGCTTCCGAGAGGTCCACATCAGTCCATCCGGTAAAGAGGTTCTCAAGGTTCCAAATGCTTTCGCCGTGCCGTAAGAGTACTAGTTTCATATAAGCCATCCTTTCAAGCCAACCGGATCATCTCTTCATGAGGACAAGTATAAGAATACAGACTCATTCAGTTAGCTTATGCTAACTAAAAAGTACTCCCTGAAAGCTTGATTGTCAACTGACAGGGGATCGGGAAAACAAATATAGGGTATGTGACAGTCGCAATGTAGTACAATCAAATGGTAAAATCAAATGTTAGTTGAATCACTTTTGGTGGATAAAATACCCCTATAATTGAATAAGGTTTTTTCCAACGCCTTATTTGAGCTTCTCTGCGAGTTCCCATGAAAAAGTAAAGGTCTTTATTCTTGAATTCTGAAAAATACTTTTGCTTCACTTTTGACATCTTCTATATACCAAATCACACACCTTTACATAAGTAGCTATTGCTAGTAAGGAGATCCCCCAAGGAAACTAATAAAACACTAAATAATAGCTCAAAGCCTAACCAAGTTTGTCTCTCATCAATACTATCGTCTTGCTTACAAGTGGCAATGTCAAGGAGTAATCCTTTTCAGACCGTTTTCCCCACCATTTTTATTTCTTTGGAAACATTGCGAAGGATAGCCTTCAATTGCATCCCTGATCGCATCATCACAAAAGCACTCCAAAATAGTGCCTGATAATTCTTTCTACACGGAACAGGGATGCATAGCGCATCAAGGCCCTAATGTTCCTGTTCTCTAGGTGGGCATATCGCTTCAAGGCATCTTGGAATGTTTGTATTTCAATCTCACTGCGACTGCGGACAATATCGCATAGTGTTCGCTCCACATCATACACCGGGTTGGTATGACCAAAATTTGTGTTTACTGTTGTCAATCCTATAGGATGCAAATCGCCCTTAATAGTGTACACCTTGTATCCATCGGATTGTAGTTTTGAAGGGTTATATCCCGTTTTTACTGTGATGGCGTACTGTATCGGTTCACGGTCTGTAAGATCATGTAGGAACAGAGCAGTCTCATGAGAAAAAATTGCCTGCTCACAACGAAGATGGAGCATATACATGCTATCTGGCCAAGCATCCTCTAGAACGTATATGCCATGGGCAGCCGTTTACGAACATATGCATAGAAAATAGGTTTAGAGATTTCAATCTCATGTGCTTGAGATGCTTGAATGGTCCCCAAATGCTCAGCAACGAGCAGGTCAAGTTGCTCAAATTGTGTCATGCTTAGGTTCCTTTCGTGCTAATGTCATACATCAAATTAGCATGAAAGTATATACGTCAAGCCTTGCATCTCCTCTGACCTTATTTCTGACAGGACGCACAGTCACTTTGCTGCATCGTCTGATAAGCATTGATGGGCCTCTGCAGGTAATATGCATCCTTATCCTCCCCATTGGACGAGGAAAGGACGTTGCCATACCTATCCAGGAGCACAAAGCCAGGTATCCAGAACTTGGGGACTTCCACCAGGTTCATGATGTTCGTCCTCTCTCTGAACTCGTACTTGACATAGGGAAAGGGATACTCACCTTGGTTCATGAAGGAGAGCAGGTCCTCATTGCTTAGGTCACGTTCATGGCCTGCAAAGATGATTTCAACATTGCCATACATCCTCTTGAGCTGGGTGTATGTCTGCTTTAGCTCTTGGGTATACTCAGTGCAATAGGGGCACCAGTCTGCTGCGTAGTAGATGAGGTAATAGTCGGCATCGACCTCTACCTGATTCCCTTCCCTATCAAAACAGGCACCTTTGATACTATCAGAGAACAGCTCTGGTTCATCAGCAGGTCCATTATTGACCTTTGAGATCGTGCAGGAACCAAACAGAAAGACACCTAGCAGCAGATACAGAAAAAGGGAACGGCTTCGTTTCATCAACATACTCCATTACAAACCAAGTTTGTGATGGAGTATATCATATGGATCCAAATTGATTCAAATTGATTCAACAGATGCAGCGTGCATGGTGTATTTACAGTCAACTCAGCAAGCGGAGTTTTTCACCTTCAACTGATTGTGATGACCGCTACAGAGCCTTATACCAGACATTCATGCTCTCAATGGTGCCTGAGATGTCGGTATTGTTTTTCAGTCTGCCGCCATAGGTGTAACCTGCCTTGGAAAACGTGATGTTCATACCCTCGGAGATGGCACGGGCTATGGTGAAGGCTGTCTGCACACCCCTCTCCTTTGCCTGGGCTTCCAGGAAGCGCAACAAGTGCAAGGCGTAGCCGTTGCCCCTGTGATCCTCATCAGTAGCAAAGTCGGTCATCTCAGCATACAGGTGTCCTTCTGAGAGGTCACACTCGGCAGAGGCGAGGGCGACGATGACGCCCTCTTTCTCCACCCCTGCAAAGATGGTATCCCCTTGCATGGCTGCTTTCAGAAAGGAAGGCTTGTCGATGGGGAAAGGATAGGAATCAAAGACCCCTTTGTAGAGCTCTGCCATCCTGGGAATATCCTCAAGGCTACAGAGCCTGACTGACTCCCCTTCTTCCAAGGAAGGCAGTTCTATCTGGTCTTTTCCACAGGCAAGGGAGAGCACATCCTGGTAAGAACTCTGGCTCTCTTCGCTCTCCCTTTCTGTCTTGAGGTATTTGCTTAGGAAGAGTCCCCGCTCAGTCCCTCCATACAGGCCATATGCTGAGGCCTCAACCCCATAGCCGGCCTTCATGAAGGCATCGGCTTTGGACTTGGGCACCTTGGCAAAGATCTTCCCATAGTCATTTTCATCGGCAAGGGAGGCAAGGCTCTTCACCAAAGTCTCTGGATGGGCATCGGCGATGTCCATAAGATAGACGCGGCTGTTGTTGTCCCCGTGCTGTACGACTGCACCGTCGATGGTGATGGTCTTATCATGCATTGGAGGCCTCCTCGATAAGGTGGGCCCTTGTGTCCCGTTCCAGTCCTTCTGGGGACATGGAAAAGCTATCCTCATAGTCACAAAGAAGCTTCTCGATGCCTATTGCCTTGTATTCATCGGCTTCAGAAAGAGGCAGTTCAAGATTACATTTTTCACAGTTACGGTCACAAGTAGTGGGAACATAGTTGGTAGGTTCCTGGTATGTGGTGATGACCCCTTCGTAGTTCCGGAGGATGACCTTGTTGGTTGACCAGGAAAGCAGGTAATTGGGCATTACAGGTATCTTGCCCCCTCCACCAGGTGCATCAATGACATAGGTGGGCACACAAAGCCCACTGGTATGACCCCGTAGGCTTTCCATGATCTCAATGCCCTTCCCTACTGACGTACGGAAGTGTGAGAGACCTTCAGAAAGGTCACACTGATAGATGTAGTAAGGACGTACCCTGCTGTAGACAAGCTTCTGCACCAGGCTCTTCATGATACGGGGACAGTCATTCACTTCGTTAAGCAACACTGACTGGTTTCCCAAGGGGATCCCGGCATCAGCAAGCTTAGCCAATGCCTTCTTGGAGGAGCTGGTAAGTTCACGAGGATGGTTGAACTGTGTGTTCAACCAGATGGGATGGTGCTTCTTGAGCATTGTGACAAGCTCGTCAGTTACGCGGTATGGGAGGACTGCAGGAATCCTGGTACCTATACGGATAATCTCCACATGGTCGATCTTCCTCAGTTCGGTAAGGATCCAGTCCAGGTACTCATCGCTGAGCATGAAGGGGTCTCCCCCTGACAGGAGGACATCCCGGACAACCGGATGGTCTGCTATGTATTGGATGCCTGCCTTGATCTGAGCCTTATCGGGAATACTGTCCACATCCCCTACCCTGCGCTTTCGAGTACAGTGCCTGCAGTACATGGCACAGGTATTGCTTACCAGCAACAGGACACGGTCTGGATAGCGGTGGGTCAGGCCGGGAACCGGGCTGTCCACATCTTCATGCAAGGGGTCTGCCATATCACACTCAAGGATGTCGAGTTCACGTACTGAGGGGAAACCCTGTTTGAAAATAGGATCATTCTCCAGAGAATCGGTTTGCATCAGTGAAAGGTAATAGGGGGTAATGGAGAGGGGAAACTCTTTGATAGTCTTTTCGATATCTGCCCTCTTTTCATTATCAAAGTGAACATCCAACAGTTTTTCAAAGGTTTCGACGTCTTTGATGCAGTGGCGTATCTGCCACTTCCAGTCGTGCCATCGCTTCTGGTCCACATCGGAATCGAACCGGTCTGCTATCTGTTGTTGTGCTGTAGAAAATGCCATGTAAAAACTCCTTGCAACGCTTGTGCCCCAAGGAAAAACAACGAGTTGATAAACTTGGATTATTTGACAAGCAGCTGCTTGATTTGCCCCAAATCCTTCTTACAGAATTCCGAACATAATGTAATTATATCACATGCAAGCAATAGAATCAATAAAGGAGAAAAAGGTGAATACAGGGGGTTCTGGGATGATCAAGAAACCATGGGAAGCATAAGCTCAAAAATTACAGGTAAGGAAAGATACACAGGGGGAGAATTGGGGCTATGATGGGGGTGATCGTAGAATGTTAACAAACAAAATCCTTTACGAAAAATTCATAAAACAATTCAAATGCATCATACCCCCAATGGGTAGTAAATGGTGAATCCCAGAATATGGGAAAAACACCCAAAAATACCCAGACACATGCATAAGAGGCTGTTATACCCCCCCCCTTGACTAATACCCTAGGGGGGTATATATAGTACATATGAAGCAAGAAGCTAAAAACAAGATAGACCCAAGATTGGCTAGGATTGAAGGCCAGGTAAAGGGAATTAGAAACATGGTGCAGAATGACCGCTATTGCGTGGATATTCTCCTGCAGTTATCTGCTGTCATCTCCGCCTTGAAGAAGGTGGAGGATCTGGTGATGGAGAACCATCTCAATACCTGTGTCACTGATGCTTTGAAAAGTAATGATGAGGCGGAGAGCCAACTGAAGATATCAGAGCTCATGGATGTTATGGCGAAGTTTCGTAGGCAGTAGCGACAAAAAAAGCAAGCTGCTGTTTCCAGTAAGCTTGCTTTTGGGCGATGCCAGGATTGAACTGGCGACTTCCACGATGTCAACGTGGCACTCTCCCGCTGAGTTAACCGCCCGCACGACATGAGCGATAATACTTGAATATTGTGAAACTGTCTAGTGGGTACAGGAAAAAAGTCCTTAACTGGAGATTTTCCTAAAAAAGAAGTATATTATAACCAAGGAGTTTACTAGGATATGAAAACAACTATCAATACAAAAGGCATGCATTGTAATGGATGCGAGACCAGAATGGTAAACGCCCTCAACAACCTTGAGGACATCAAGGGGGCCAAGGCTGATGCTGCATCAGGTAAGGTGACCATCAAATATAAGAAAGACGAAACAGTCGATGAGGCCAAGGCTCTTATCGCTGAGATCGGCTTTGAGGTAGTGGAGTAATGGAAGAAAAGAAAGTAGCGATCGGAGGCATGACCTGTGCCTCCTGCTCCTCTGCAGTGGAGAGAACCCTCAACAAGCTTGACGGCGTCAAGCTTGCCCAGGTGAACCTTGCTACAGAGAGTGCAACCATCGAGTATGAAAAAGAAAAACTCTCACTCGATGATATTAAGAAAGCTGTCTCCAAGATCGGATACTCCGTATTGGAGGAAATAGATGAAAAGACAAGGATGAAAAAGAAGGAGAAAGAGCTGGTGAACCTAAGACACCGACTCATCGTATCCTCCATCCTTACCGTTTTCCTCATGATCCTTGCCATGGGACCTATGCTGGGGCTTCGCCTACCTATAGGTATGGTCAGTAACAGCCTATTACAACTAGTGTTAGCCATAGGGACCATGATCTGTGGTTCGGCCTTTTTCACCAAGGGCTTCTCAAGCCTCTTCAAGCGCGAACCCAATATGGATAGTCTTGTTGCGCTTGGAACGACTGCAAGCTTCCTATACAGCCTCTGGGGTATCTTCCAGCTGTTCGGCGGCAATATGGAAGCGGCCCACCATCTCTACTTCGAGGGTGTTGGTACCATACTGACCCTTGTGATGCTGGGCAGGTACCTGGAAAACCGTTCCAAAGGCAAGACCGGAGAGGCAATTCACAAGCTTATGGAGTTGGCCCCTGCTACTGCCACTGTCTTGCGAGATGGTAAGCAAGTCGTAATAGATGCAAGCGAAGTGCAAGTCGATGATATCATCATGGTAAAGCCCGGGGAGAAGCTCCCTGTCGATGGTGTGGTTCTGACAGGCTCTTCCGCCATTGACGAGTCCTTGCTGACAGGAGAGAGCATGCCAGTGGACAAGACTATGGGAAGTGATGTCTTTGCGGCTACCCTAAATACCACAGGAACTCTCCAATACCGTGCAAGCAAGGTAGGATCTGATACTGCCCTTGCAAATATCATCGAGCTCGTACAGCAGGCACAGGGGTCCAAGGCCCCCATTGCCAGAATAGCTGACAAGATCTCAGGGGTGTTTGTACCCATTGTCATGGGAATATCTGTGATGACTTTTTTTGCTTGGTATTTTACAGGAACATCTTTTGATACTGCCATTATCAGGGCCGTGAGTGTACTTGTCATAGCCTGTCCCTGCTCCCTTGGCCTCGCTACCCCGATAGCCATCATGGTATCGAGTGGCAAGGGCGCCAAGCTGGGGATTCTCTTTAGGCATGCTGCTGCCATTGAGCAGTTCAAAGGAGTCGAGACAGTCATCTTTGATAAGACTGGGACTCTGACAGAAGGCAAACCAGTCGTCACAGACCTGCTTTCGAAAGACAGGAATGAACTGTTGAGAATTGCTGCCAGTGTTGAGGCAAGCAGCGAACATCCGCTTTCCAAAGCGGTGGTGAGCAAGGCCGAAGAACTAAACATACCCCTGGCAGAAACAGAGGCCTTCAAAGCTATTGTCGGTAAGGGCATTGAAGGGACTGTTGACAAGAAACAGGTCAGAATCGGCAACCTCGTCATGATGGCTGACAACAACATAGAGATATCGAAGGCTGAGAACAAACAGCTTGATGACCTTGCAGACCAAGGAAAGACCCCCCTCCTGGTTGCCTTCGACGGCAAGCTGCTGGGAATCATAGGTGTAGCCGATACCATCAAGAAAGAGACGGCAGAGGCCATACAGCTGCTCAAGAATGAAGGTATCAAAACTGTGATGCTGACCGGTGATAACGAGCGAACTGCCAGATCAATAGCCAAGCAGGCTGGTATCGATGAATTCCTAGCAGGGCAACTTCCTGACCAAAAGGAAAGTGCTGTCTCCGCTTATGCAGAGAAGGGCCATGTGGCTATGGTTGGAGACGGCATCAATGATGCCCCGGCTCTTGCCAAGGCTGATGTGGGAATCGCTGTAGGAAGCGCTACAGACGTCGCTCGCGAGACTGCTGACATTGTCCTTGTACGGAATAACCTCAAGGACGTGGCGAAGGCTTTCCAGCTCTCCAAAGCTACGATGCGTAATATCCATCAGAACCTTTTCTGGGCGTTCTTCTACAATGTTCTGGGCATTCCTGTGGCTACAGGTCTGTTGACGTTGTTTGGTGGCCCTCAGCTATCACCTATGATCGCAGCATTTGCGATGTCGATGTCCAGTGTCTGTGTGGTTCTGAATGCCTTGAGGCTGAATAGGTTCAAATAACAAAAAATGCTAGAGACCGATGTCGAAACCCTTGGAAAATCCAAGGGTTTCTTGTGTATACAGCAAGCAGTGTCGATGAATAATCAGTCGAAAGAGAAAATGAGTCACGAGGAAAATCATGTCTTCAGCCCCTCTCTTTTCTGATTCCCTATGGACAGTACCTCAAGCTATATTTCAAAAAAAATGTTGGTCTAGCCACTTCCCATAATATTGTAATTTCCTTTGAATAATCTACACTTATAGCTAGATACAACATTCTGGAGGTTACATCATGATCATCCTGCTTCTCCCTTTTTCCTTCTGAATATGTCTTGTGAATTCATTTCATCCCTACAAAAACACCAACCTAAATCTTGGCAGATCCCGTTATGAAACTTATTCATCTGTCTATACCTATCTGCATCATGCGGTTCACAAGGAGCCGCATAATGCAGTCGGTTTGGAACTCACCAGGTAATGAAAGGGTGTGTAAGCATGAATAGCAAAGCTCTTTATCACTGATGATGGGCTTGCTGGAGGTTTGGTATGAGTAGACGTGGTATTGGTCTGGTGATTATTTTGCTGTCCATCGGAATGACATCATGCACAATGGATACTGGTACTGGAGATCCTATAGAAATCTCCCATAATCCGAAAAACTTGCTATTTATGGAAAAAAGTGATTACTGTTTTCAAGACGAGAAGTTTACATGAGTTTCACTATGCCTCAGGATTTTGCTGCTACTAGTTATACTGTCCAGTACAGTCAATCAAATACTCCGTATGATTTTCAAACCGTTATGAATGGAGCAGAGCCCTTAACTACTAATTCCCCATTGGCTACTGGCTATAGCATTCCTATTCCATCATCAAAAACTGAAGGATACTTCAGGCTTCTGATCAATGGTGGAGTCCATGATGGAAAATATTCAAATATCGTATATGCAACCCAATGTGCAGTTGATGTGAATATAACCTGGAGTTTGGATTATTCAATGTTTCATACTGGGATTATGTCTCCTCGTGTTGGCTTTGGTATTGTAGCTTCTTTTACGGTAACTCCTGACGCTGATAATTCAATACTGGATTCCCTGACCTACAAATGGTTCAGGGTAAATCCCAATGATTTCGAAGATATAGAGGAAATAGCTGGGCAAACAGACCTTTCCTATACTACACAACCTGCAGATGTCGATCATTACATTCTGGTAGTTGGTGCTGGAAGCAATCTAAAATTCCCAGGAGGGTTCTGTAATGCCATGACAGATTTTGTGGTAACCCTGTAGTAAAAAGAGGTAAACTCATAGTAACTTTTTACCCTTCTCGTTTCGTACCACAGTCTCTGTTATAGAGCATTTAGACGTTTGAACTGTACCTTGTGAAACAATAATAAACGTCCTCAAACATTGCACCCCCAAACCTTGGGGGTGCAATCAAACTCAAGCTCAAATAGTTTCCAGAATATTGAATCCTTGTCATTGTGATCCATCACGTTGGCCTTGGTGACCAATACGGAAGGAAGAACTACAGACTTTGGAGAACTGGCTGTATGGAAATCAGAGAATCACCAGCGATGATCTTCTCATATGCAGCCTTCGAACCAGCACCACCAAATACAAGCTTGATGTCCTTGCGTCCACTCTCCTTGATCGCCTGCAGGACGCCTGTCATGACATCATCATCCTGACAGAATACTGCATGAATTTCAGGATACTTCTGCAGGTAGTTTTCCATCAGTTCGAGACCCTTCTGGGTTGACCAGTCGGCAAAATCATAGTTCCTTCCACCAGCAAGGTTGACCAGGCTCTTATCTGATGGTATCTCTTCAAAGAAAGAGCCTTTTGTAACTTGCCAAAAGGGTCGCAGTGCGTGAGGGATAATACCCAAGCAGTTCTGCCTGTTCGCGAACCTTTCGTTTTATGTCACCACTTATCAAGGGGGAGTCATTCAATGCACGGGAAACTGTTGATTCAGATACTCCTGCTGCCTTGGCTACATCAGTCCTTCCAATACTCTTTGCCATATACCTGCTTTCCTAACCGATTGTGAAATCATTGTAAGGGGTAATGAGGAAAGAGGCAAATGGAAAAAGATTAGATGGTGAGTAAACGTAAAAGTGACCCATCAACGATGGGCCACTCATTAAGCTAACTTGCGTTAGGTTTAATTAGAACTTGATTGTTACAGAAGGACTGACGGTAAGTTTTGCAACACCAGCAGCAACAGTACTATCATGCTTCACAGCAACCTTATACTTTACGCCACCCATGGTGTAATCAACAGCACCGCTAACAACAAGTTTGATGTCTGAAAGATCCATCAAATCCAACCCAGCAGAAAGTCCGAGATTCTCAATTCCCTTAAAGGAAGCATTGAATTTCAGGTCATTCTTTGCAGCCATTACGAATTCTGCATCAACAGCGACGTCTGCAAAGCCAGCACCGACTGTAGCATACAGGGAGTTTTTCTTAGTATCGAGGAGATACTTGTCATAAACACCAGCAGAAAGAGCAAAGTCTTCAATACCAGCGAGAGCTGCTACGTCAACTTTAACTGATCCACCAATACCACCCTTGGTATCACCAACTGCATAGTTAGTAAACCCAACAGTAGCTTCGACACCAGCAACAGGAGCTGCCTTAGCAGATACTACGAAAGGTGTATTAGCGCTGTCAAAGTTCACAGCTGCTTTTACGGTGACCATTTCAGCATAACCAACGGTTAATGCAGTAGTACCCATTGCCAGAACACCATTCATTTCGAGTTTACCAAGACTGTCATTGGGATCACCATAAACACTAAGAATGGCAGAATTGCCCATATTACCTACAGAAAGTGTAAGTGTAATATCTGACAAATCAACGCCCTGCTCTGCAAGTGCCTTGTGAAGGTAGATGTCTGCTACACCTTTCATGCCACCGTCCAAAGAAACGGCACCACCATCAATAGAAATCTTCCAAAAGTCACTGCTTGCAGAAACCTTATTAAGTTTAACATTGTTAGCAGCTGTGATTCCATTTGGATCAAAACTAAAAGTACGACCTGCTGAGAATTCACCAGCAATTTCGAGAGGGGCTGCAGTCAAGCCAACAACTACCATAAGAACCAGCGCCAGAGTCAATACAAACTTTTTCTTCATGACGTAAATCTCCATTTTTTTGCGTGAGAGTTTATTTGTAACATCAGTATGTCGATGCACTTTGTGAGTAGAATGGAAGAATGGTGTTGGAACTGTGGAATTGTGTGATGGAATGATGAGCAAATAGGTAGTTGTGTGTGGAATATTTGTAATTGTGTGTTATTTGTGTTCATACAATTCCTTTATGTAGATATTAAGAAGGTTACAAAGACAATATCACTTATACTGTCAACATTATTGCAGTACATAACCGATTGCATTACCATACAAGTATGATATATCTTTTCGCATCCGACATCCACGGCAGTGCATATTACATGCATAACCTGATGGAAGCTTATAAAAGAAACAGAGCCTCCAGACTAATACTTCTGGGTGATCTGTTGTACCACGGCCCTAGGAATGATCTTCCTAGAAAGTATAACCCTAAAAAAACATATGCGCTACTAAATAGTGTAAAAGAATCAATTATTTGTGTTAGAGGGAATTGCGATACGGAAGTAGACCAAATGGTACTGGAGTTTCCCATCCTTTCCGAATACTCCAGTCTCTTCCTGGAAGAATTGGGTGGAAGGATGCTTTATCTTACCCATGGTCATCACCCAAATCCCCCTTTGCAGCAAGGGGACATCCTGGTAAGCGGACACACCCACATTCCAGTGGCAACAGAGCAAAATGGCATCTTCCTGGTCAATCCAGGGTCAGTATCGATTCCCAAGGGAGGCTATCCTCCCTCCTACTGTATCTATAAGGATAAAACCTTTATTATCAAGGACTTTGAAGACAACACCCTCATGAAGGTGAGTGTTTAGGAGCTTTGAGAGATTATTGTCGTCTTACCTCCTTTATCGTCTTCATATTGTTTGCCTTGGAGTTCATTTTTTTCTTGTATCCAGAATCAACAAGGTTTTCTGGTTACGGTGCTTTTGGTTTCCGAAGCTAGAGTCTTTCGCCCTGCTACTTGTTGCCCTTCTTGTTGGAGGGGAAACTTATGGGCCTGCTTACCGTGCTGTGGCCTGCAAACCGATACCCATATCCACGTACAGTCTCGATCCACTGGGAACCCAAAGGCCCCATCTTTGAACGGATGTTCTTCACATGGGTGTCTACGATGCGGTCATAACTTTCAAAGCTGTAGTCAAAGCAGTGCTCGAGGATCTGCGATCGTGTTATCAGGATGCCACTGTTGCTTACCAGGTAGCTCATGATCCTCCACTCGGCGGCAGTGAGGGGAATCTGCTTGCCATCCATGGCAAACAGGTGTGAAACCTCATCAAGTTGCAAGAAGGAATTTCCCAGTGTCCAGGACGAACCGCTTCGGAATGCAGAGGCGCTCATATCGATGCGCCTGAACATGGCATGCACACGCAAGACAAGTTCCTTGGACGAGAATGGCTTGCAGATATAATCGTCAGCACCTAGCTCAAAGCCCAGGATACGGTCGCTTTCCGCTATGCGGGTTGTTACAAAAATAACAGGGAAGGTGTAGGTCTGCTTGAGTTTCTTGATGAAGGTGAAGCCATCGCCATCAGGAAGAAGGACGGCCAGCAGCAACAAGTCAGGTAACTGTCGTGCTATGGCAACCTGTGCAGTGTGCAGGTCTTCAAAAGCCTGCACCTCATATCCGGAAAGCTCAAGATACTGTTTGATACCTTCCCGGTCTTCCAAAGTACCGTCAACGATGTAAATGAGTTTCATAGCACAAAGCCCATCCTTTTGTGAGGAACGTCAATAGATAGTGGATTATTATACCCATACTGTGTAGAATATGTCAAACATATATGGAAAAATCGTATAATAGGGAAATATCCACACATTTTGCCCACAAAAGGCACAAACATACAAAAGGGTTATCCATATTGCCAACCCCAAACGATGACGCTACACTAATTGCTGTGAAACATACCTACCCCACCCTGTTGGTGGATAGCCTCCTTTTTTTGTTCAGCATTATCCTGGTGCTGATGATAGCCTCCGCCTCCCTCGGAGGTGCAGGCGGGTATGTAAATGTGGAAAGCCCTGAAGGAACCTTTCGCTACTCCTTGGCAACAGACAGGGAAGTGGTCGTCCATGGCCCCCTTGGAGATACCCATATCATCATCAAAGATGGATCGGCCAAGATCATAGACTCCCCCTGCCCCACAAAAACCTGTGTGCAGCAGGGCGCCATAACTGATTCGAACGGCTGGATAGCCTGCCTGCCCAACCAGATCCTCCTTACCATAGTCTCTTCTGCTGACGGAGAAACGGAGGTCGATGATGTCGCGAACTGAACGCAAGATTGCCTTTGTAGCAGCAGCCACCCTGCTGCTTTCAACCTTGGAGTTTCTCATACCCAAACCCCTTCCCTTCCTCAGGCTGGGATTGGCTAACCTTCCCATCCTGCTCGTCCTTGATATCTTCACCTTCAAATCTTTTTTTATCCTGCTCCTTCTCAAGTCCATAGGACAGGGCTTTGTCAGCGGGACGCTGTTCTCCTACCTCTTCTTCATCTCCCTTGCAGGCACCTTATCGAGCGGTCTGCTGATGAAGGGGACAAAAGACCTGTTCAAAAGCCGGGTATCGTTGGTTGGCTGCAGTATCATAGGGGCTATGGCAAGCAACACCGCCCAGCTTGGAAGCGCCTCCCTCCTTATATATGGGAAGACCATATGGGTTGCGGCCCCCCTCATGCTAGGTCTGGGTATCATCAGCAGCATATTCCTAGGCTTTGTTGCTGAAAGGTACAAGGCAAAAGGAACCTTACTGCATCTCTTGGCTCAGGACACACTCACCCTCGAACTGCCCCTGATTGCAGAGCGCGAACACAATGGCAAGGTAGCGCTGGCAGCGCTCCTTGCCATTGCCGCCATCCTCATAGTCGATAGACTGGTGCCTCTCGCAATAATCACCGCTTTGATGTATCTGCTGCAAACGATAGCAAAGAGAAAGATCAGGGTGGTGCCCCCTCTGATGCTTCTCTTTTCGATGCTGTTGCTCAGCCTTTTCGAACCCTACGGGAAGGTCCTGTTCTCCTTTGGCTCCGTAGCCTTTACCCAAGGCTCTGTCGAGATAGCACTCATCAAGGCCTTGAGACTCATCAGCCTCTTGGCTGCAAGCCAGTGCATCAGTGCCAGCAATCCTCGTCTCAGCACGAAAAGCCTTGCATACATTCCCCTCACCCTTGGGTACTTCACCCTGCTGTCGACTTCCTTTAGGGGATCGAAGGGGACGCTTATCCAGAGGGTGGACCAGACCTTGCTCAAGACTGCCGCAGGCAGCGTTGAGATGAGTACTTCCCACACCAAGGCACCTAAGAAAATCAACACCTCGCTGTTTATTGGGGTTGTGCTGGTTGTCATTGGTGTAGCCATATGGAGCAAACTAGTATTTTAACATCTTATTAATCATATATTTTTTAATTTAATAGGTAGTTATCTGAATTTAATGTGATAATTATATTATTAACTGTCTTCATTTTATGCATTATCAAAACATTTTTCTACATACGTCACATAGAATCAAAAAGCTCTTGACCTTATTAGATATTTTTTTATACATTAAGGCTATCAAACAGTCAGGAGTCAATCATGGCAAAGAAAGAAGCATCAGAAACAACAACAGAACTCTTTGAAGGACAGCAGGAGCTGCAAGCCCTTATCGAGAGGGTTCACCGGGCACAAGTCAAATTCTCCACCTACTCGCAGGAACAGGTAGACACCATATTTCGCGCTGCCGCCATTGCAGCCAACGATGAACGTATCAGCCTTGCCATAGCGGCAGTGGAGGAGACAGGCATGGGTATTGTCGAAGACAAGGTCATCAAGAACCACTTCGCAGCCGAGTACATCTTCAACAAGTACAAGGATGACAAGACCTGTGGCATAATCGAAAGTGACAAGGCCTTCGGGATCCAAAAGATCGCAGAGCCCAAAGGTCTCATCTGCGGCATCATCCCCACCACCAACCCCACCAGCACTGCGATCTTCAAGAGCCTCATCAGCCTGAAGACCCGAAACGCCATTATCTTCAGCCCCCACCCCCGTGCCAAGAAATGCACCTGTGAGGCTGCAAGGGTTATCCTTGAAGCGGCAGTGAAGGCTGGAGCACCTGAAGACATCATCGGCTGGATAGATGAGCCCTCCATCGCCAAGACCGACTATCTTATGAAGAACCCCCTGATGAACCTCATTCTTGCCACAGGCGGCCCTTCGATGGTCAAGAGTGCCTACTCCTCAGGCATCCCGGCTATTGGCGTCGGCCCCGGCAATACCCCCGCCCTCCTGGACAAGAGTGCCGATATCAAGATGGCCGTCAGTTCAGTGTTGATGTCCAAGACCTTTGACAATGGTGTAGTGTGTGCTTCGGAGCAGGCTATCATCTGCCATAAGGATATCTATTCTGCAGTTAAGCAGGAGTTCAGTTCCCGCGGGGCATACTTCCTCAGCCCCGAGGAGGTTGCCAAGCTGCGCCTTGTCATCCTCGATCCCAAACGCAACAGCGTCAACGCAGCCATTGTCGGTCAGAGTGCTGAGAAGGTTGCCCAGATAGCGGGCTTCACCGTTCCCAAGCACACCAAGGTCCTTATCGGCGAAGTAACCTCCGTAGAGGCTACCGAGCCCTTTGCACACGAGAAGCTCAGTCCGATCCTAGCCATGTACACGTGCGACAACTTTGGCGAAGGAACGGCCATGGCAGCCAAGCTCGTCGTCCTCGGAGGTTTTGGCCATACCAGTGTCCTCTACATCGACGAGGAGGAGCAGGAAAAGGTCAATGCATTCAGCAGGACAGTGAAGACCAGTCGTGTGCTGATAAACATGCCAGCAAGCCAGGGCGCCATCGGGGATATCTACAACTTCCGTCTTGAGCCCTCCCTTACCCTGGGATGCGGTTCGTGGGGAAACAACTCCATCAGCGAGAACGTAGGGCCCAAGCATCTGCTGAACATCAAGACTGAAGCTGCCAGGAGGGAAAACATGCTCTGGTTCAAACTGCCACCCAAGACCTATTTCAAGTATGGATGCCTCCCCCTCGCCCTTGGCGAGCTGAAGGGCAAGAAACGTGCCTTCGTCATAACCGACTCATTCCTCTTCAGCAGTGGCATGTCAGACAAGGTTACAGACATCCTCGATGACCTGGGTATTGAGAACGAGTGCTTCCATCAGGTGAAGCCTGATCCAACCTTAGCTACCATCACCGAGGGAATGAAGGCCATCAACGCCTTCAAGCCCGATGTGCTCATCGGCCTTGGCGGAGGCTCACCCATGGACGCGGCGAAGATCATGTGGCTGCTTTACGAGCACCCTGAGGTTAAGTTCGAGGGTCTGGCACTGCGTTTCATGGATATTCAGAAGCGAATATACTCCTTCCCTGACATGGGAAAGAAGGCTGACCTGGTCTGTATCCCTACCACCAGTGGAACTGGCAGTGAAGTCACTCCCTTTGCCATCATCACCGACGAGAATACCGGCATGAAGTGGGCCATTGCTGACTACGCCCTCACTCCGACGATGGCTATCGTCGACAGTGAGCTGGCCATGGGCCAGCCCAAGGGCCTTACTGCAGCCTGTGGTGTTGATGTGCTCACCCATGCTCTGGAAGCCTTGGCCTCCAGCATGTCCACCGACTACACCAATGGCCTGAGCCTGGAGGCTGCAAGGGTAATCTTCAAGTACCTGCCAGCGGCCTATCGTGACGGTACTGACAAGAAGGCCCGTGAGAAGGTTCACAATGCATCCACCATTGCAGGAATGGCCTTCTCCAATGCCTTCCTGGGACTGTGTCACTCAATGGCCCACAAGCTTGGAGCACAGTTCCATGTCCCCCATGGTATGGCAAATGCCCTCTTGCTGTGTAACATCATCAGGTACAATGCCACCGACAACCCGACCAAACAGGCAGCCTTCCCCCAGTATGAGTACCCCTCTGCAGTAAGCAGGTATGCAAGGGCGGCGGACTACATTTCCATGGCGTTGAATGACCAGGAGAACACTCCCTTCATCACGGTCTCTCCCTCATCAACCCAAGCCGAGAAGGTAGAGGCCCTTATTGCAGGGATTGAGAAGCTGAAGAAGGAGCTGAACATACCCTCTTCCATCAAGGAGTGGGGTGTGGACGAGAACGAGTTCCTCGATGTAGTGGAGAAGCTTTCCATCAGGGCTTTCGATGACCAGTGCACCGGGACCAACCCCCGATACCCCCTGATCAGCGAGATCAAGCAGCTGTACCTAGACAGCTTCTACGGAAATGCCTGGAAAGAGGACTAGAGATTAGATAATCACTAATACCTGACTAGCAGAGAGGGATGCCCCAATACAAGGCATCCCTCTCTGCTACTTATTTGTGTGTTAAAAACAAATATCAATCTAAAACCATAAAAGATATATAACAAAAAAGCGCACAGTACCAGAGAAAATCCTACTCATCAACGAACCTTTTTCGATTCAAATCGAAACATAGGGGAAGAAAGAATTCCAATCATCTTAAAAATGATGATACTATAGGTAAAAGATAACGACTGTCACCACATACAGTGACAGGAGTATTTCAAACTTTATTAGAATTGTGGAACTGAAGCTTTTCCTCTACGATTACTCAAAATAGATAATAATTAAGGATAATACCTGCTCCAATGTCAACCAATACTATTTTCAAAGCAATAAGACTTTCTTTTTTTACTAAGATTATATTAGTGTTGTTTTTTATCTCGACATTGGGAGTTTTGCTTGGGGCATATTTTTCATCTCAGCAAACATTCGAACGAATGTTGGATCTTGAGCAAAAATATGCGAATAATGTAGCTCAAAACTATGCTGTCAGCATAGAGCAATTATTAGAAAGCATTCTGGATATTTTCTACCAAACATATACAGAAGATTATAGCGAAAATACACTTGAGTCCCTCTTGCTACAGTATAGAAATGAGCAATCTCCTCAACTAAAAGCTCGTATTACGAACAGGATAGAGATGATTCCTCATCGAAGCTCACTCATAAGTGATGCAATTCTATTTAATCCTCAAACCTCCTTGTTTGTTGGTTATACAAAATCACCGGAAAAATCCATCACTTCAACTTTTACATCAGAAGAATGTTTATTGGATCCTTTCCTTTCATTGTTTAGCACTTCAGAAAACAAAATGCTAATAAAGCATTATTCTCCATCATACATATCCTTGCAAAGAAGCAAGGGAGAAACTCAAAAAAATGTTTCATTTGGAATGAACATAATAGATAGGAGTATCTTGAAGCTCAAAAGTCCCCTTGGTACATTAGTGCTAAACGTGAATAGTGAAGTGTTTGAAGCTCTTCTCAATCGGTTATATGACGATGACCTTATACGATTTATCCTAACAACCCCATCCTCGACTGAAAAAATATTTGATTCGGGACAAGAATCAAATCGTCTCGATCCTGAGAACCCTCCTGAATCAAAAATGCTTATATCAAAGAACGCCATTGAAGGGGGGATATTAACCCTATATGCATTTATTGACTATGACAAACTCAACACTGTATATAAACAAAGCAAATTACTGGTGCTTTCAATCTTTATTATTGTAATAATGCTTCTTCTCTTTTCTACAATCATCATGTCACGATTTATGCAAAAAAGGTTGGCCCCTCTAAAAATACATATGACAAGCGCACAAAATGGTAGATTCGATGATTTTATTGAAATCAAAAGGAATGATGAGATTGGACTGTTGGAAGAATCCTACAACGAAATGGTCAAACAATTAGATTCCTACATCGAACAGGTCTTTACCTCAAAACTTAAAATACAAACAGCACAGTTACGGATTCTTCAACAACAGATTAATCCACACTTTATGTATAATACTTTACAATCCATACAAATGTCCGCAATGATGAATAAAGATGAAAGCACAGCTAAAATGGTTAACCTGCTTGGTTTAATATTTAGATGGGCTATGGACAGCAATGTTGCACTTGTTAGATTAAGTGAAGAGCTTAAATATCTTAATATGTATGTTACCTTGCAATCAATGCGTAATGACCTTGGATTGAAACTAGTGCAACACATTGAAATTGATAGCAAAGACATGTTCGTGCCAAAACTTATCCTACAACCATTAATCGAGAATGCTATTACCTATGGATGCTTTGATATTGAACCGAATGTCTATATATCAGCACGAACTGAAAAAAACTTCTTGCTAATCTGCATTGAAAACAAGGCAAATGAATACGATACACAACAAGCTATCAGGATACTAAATAATATTGAAACAGATAATAACAAAACCCAAATTGGAATGAAAAATGTACATGAAAGGATCAAAATGAGTTATCCCAGAAAAGAGTATCTAGACAAAATAGGAATCATCGATATTAGCTACCAAGAAGAAATAATGTCATTGACCCTAGCCTTCCCAATATCAAAGAGCGAGCAATGAAATATAACTGGAAAACAATCATAGTAGACGATGATGTATTAGTCCGCAAAGGATTAAAAACAATAATTAACTGGAGTGATTACAATTTACAGATATGCGCATTCTTATCTAATGGGCAGGAAGCTTATGACTATATCATGCAGAATGAAATTGATGCGGTAATAACTGACATAAAAATGCCTAGGATGTCTGGAGTTGAGTTAGTCAAAAAAGTAAGAGAAACCGGCAAACCAATCGAATTTTTAATACTTTCTGGATATGATGACTATGAATTTTTGAAAGAGGCAGTTCGCTACAAAGTAATTAGCTATATGCTAAAACCCATAAATATTGAAGAGTTAAAATCAAACATTCAACTATTATCAACAACCTTGGAAAACCAGCAAGCAGACCAGATAGTCCTTAAAGAAGGCAAGACCGCAATGACAAACACCTTGTTCCGACGTCTTATCCAAGGAGCTATTTCACAGTTGGAGTTTGAAAATAAGCTGGAATTTCTAGGACTCGAAAATTTACTACGATGGAAAAGCTGCACTATGGTCTGGCTTTATAGTCCTGATATTGGGAAAAAAGAAAAAACCAAAAAAGGCCAATTTCGACAAGGCTTACTACAAATAATTATGGAAGATAAAACTAATGAACGTTTGTTTTTTTTGGATTCACATAATATTTTCTATGTAATTTGCGAAAAAACAGATACTCTCTCTGAGAGTTTCTTCTCTAAACTTTATCCGCTAAAAAAACAACTTAATATTCGTATAAACATGATAGGGGGTATGCAGGTATCCTCAATCTATGAGTTGGGACTTAGCTACCACTCTATTCAAGAATATAGAATGCGATTACCTCAAGATGCTGAGTTTTTCTCTATGAACTTTTGTCCTTACCCAACTCTCGTGGGAAAAGCTACAAAAAACAAGAATCAACTTCCTTTTACCCAAGATCTATCTAAAGCAGTACATGATTTAAATTATCAATCAATTGCTTACCTATTGCTAAAAACAATTGAAGAAGGAAAAGACTTTAACACAATATGCCAAACAGTATTTTCTCTAGAAATATATATTATTGGTTTGTTACAGTATAAGTTCTCTGAATTTATAAATATAGCTTCTGAGTTGAACTTGACTCCTTTGAAATTTGCTGGATTCTCTAATATAGAGGAAATCAAACTAGAAATTAAAAACTTCACCAAGTCTTTGTCCAAAATCTTGGACGAAGATGAGCCTTTAATAGAGAATCCCTTAGTCAGAAAAATGATCAGATATGTTAAATTCAATTACGCCTCTCCTATCAGCCTCAAACAATTTGCTTACGAAATTGATAAAAACCCAATTTATTTAGGAAGCTTGTTTTTTGATGTAATGGGCTTAAAGTTTACAACTTTTGTCACTCAATACCGACTAAAAAAATCTTGCGCTCTATTAAGCGAAACAGATTTCACTATCTCTAAAATTTCTTCTATGGCAGGATTTTCTTCAGCAAAATATTTCTTCAGGATGTTTCGTGATAATTTGGGTATCACTCCAACTGAATATCGAAACAAGATAATTGCTACCTAAGATTTTTATACTTATTTATGGGATTTGTCCCGCTTACAATAACCATAGTCTCATTAGAAACTATAATTAGGATTGATCAAAAGCACTTTGATCATAACATCACATCAAAAAGGAGTTTCTGAATGAGAAAAAAAAGATTCATCTGTATTGCACTAATATTAGCAATACTTTCAACAAGTATTTTTGCTGCTGGGCAAAAAGAGCCAACCAAAACAACCGAAGAGAAAACAAAAATCACCTTTAGCATTAACAAGACACCTATTTTAACTTCGGATTTTTGGAATATCGTCTCTTCCCGTTACATGGAACAAAACCCAAATGTTGTCATTGAAAATGTAGGACAACCCTCATCAAACATAATGCATAGGGATTTCCTCAAGACCCTTCTTGCAACTAACCAGTTTCCTGACGTGATGGTAATGGCTAGTCCTGGAGATTTTGTTGGATCTGGTGCATTAATGCCTCTCCCTGTTGAAAAAATGCCGTATCTAAAAGATACGTCCATAGGTAAGATCGATGGTGAAAACTATGTAGCTGTCTACAAGATTCAAGTTGGTGGATTTTGGTATAATAGGACAGCTTTTGAAAATCTGGGACTCGATGCACCAAAAACCTACGATGAGCTTATTAATATTTCAAAAACAATAAAGAAAAACAATCTAACTCCTGTCTCTATGGGTCTAAAAGATGGATGGGCACATAGTATTCTAGCCTCCATGATTTGTTCTGCTGACATTCTTTCAGAAGATCCTGATTGGGGCCTAAAGCGAAACAGAAATGAAGTTAAATTCTCAGATAGGAATTTTGTCCGCAGCATAGAGAAATACCAAGAACTTACAAGCATTTACTCTAATTCGGACTCAGCTTCCGTTAGCTATGCACAACAACTAGAACTCTTCTTCTCAGGAAAAGCCTTGATGATACCCATGGGTTCATGGATTCAAGGGACCGAAGCAACAATTAATCCTGATTTTGAAGTTGGATTCTTCCCTGTTCCTTCAGACATGAATGCTGATTCAATAGCAGTTTGGGCGAATGAAGGACTCGCAATTTATGCTGACACAAAATATCCAGAACAATGTCTCGATTTCATTCGGTTCTTCTTTGAAGATGAACTGTGGTATGGACAATTCCTTCAAACTGAAATGCTATTTTCTGGCTCCCAAAAAGAAATTCCTTACAAGATGAGCCCTCTACGAAAAGAGGTTGGAGCAAAGTTCGAAGCATTAAACAATGTTGAAAACTGGTTTGACATGACAGGTGATGCAGCGCTCCTACCAGGATTACAAGCTTATTTCAATAAAATGACTCAAAGAATTACTATGGGGTCAGATGTAAAATCCGAACTGAAAAAGTTTGATGCTGAATGGGATTTTGTAAATAGCAATATGTAAACTTGCTATCGATCTATGATTAAGTTATATGGGGCTGAATTTACAGCCCCATATTATGCCTATAATTGGAATTACGTATGAAAAATAAACTTAGCAAATATGATGCAGCTTTTCTTGCGCCTGGTTTGATAGTATTTACAGTTTTCCTATTAATCCCCTTGACCTTGAGTTTTGTCTATAGTTTCACCAACTGGAATGGATTCGGAAGTACCATGAAGAATGTTGGATTTAGAAATTACAAGATGTTGCTAACAGATACTTATTTCTGGGTTGCCTTTAAAACTACTATTATCTTAACATTAATCACTGCAATTGTTGGAAACTGCCTAGGAATTATCTTAGCAGCAATAATTGAACCCAAAAGTAAAGTCAATAAATTTGCAAAAACAATGATTTTTATCCCTGCCATTTTATCAGGAGTTGTTGTGTCGTTTATCTGGTCTTATATGACTCAGACAAACGGAGGCATAATCAACACCATGCTTGCATGGGTTCGTATACCTGCAATAGATCTTTATGCATCAAATGGATCAATGACTGTTATGGTTTCACTGGTAATCGCTTGGGCAGCCCTTGGTTTTTACACGACTGTCTATATCGCGAATATAAGCAATATTTCTGAAGAAATATACGAAGCTGCAGAAATTGATGGAGCATCACCGAAGAAGATCTTTTTTTCTATTACGGTCCCTTTGTTACAGCCCGCAATCATCATCAATGTTACAACAGCAATAATTTGGGGCTTGAAACAATACGATTTTGTAAAGGTAATGATTCCAGGTACCGTTCAGACCGTAGCAGTATACGCCGTTGAACGTGCTTTCGAGTATAACATGTTTGGATATAGCTCCGCCATTATTGTCACATTACTTGTTTTTACTCTTCTTATTTCTGTCTTACAGATACAAGTTAACCGTTATAAGGAGATAGATTACTAATGAAAAACAACTATATGCTTACAGCAAAAAAAATTACAACAAAAAGTATTCTTATATTTTTTGTTGTCATATATATTATCCCTTTGTATGTTGCAGTTACTAATGCTTTCAAACCATACGCGGAAATTATAAAGTCCCCTCTCGCGCTACCCCATTCTCCAACACTTTCAAATTTCACCAGAGCTCTAAAAGAAGTTGAAATATTCAAATTATATGCCAATAGCATTATTATAACAGGAGGATCATTACTTTTAATTATCCTATTATCTACAATGCTCGCATATGTATTTGCAAGAAAAAATACTAAGTTAACGAGATTTCTGTATGGGCTAGTACTTGTTGGAATGATGATACCAATTCAAAGCATTCTTATTCCAAGTATCAAAACCTTACAGGTACTACATTTGATGTCTACTTCGCTTGGACTTGCCTGTTTTTATGCAGGTTCTTATATGTCTATTGCAATGTTTCTTTATACGGAATTTATTAGAACAATACCATTGAGTTTAGAAGAGTCAGCAATGCTGGATGGAGCTTCTCCCTTTAGGATTTTCTTCCAGATTGTATTTCCATTAGTAAAAACATGTTCTGCAACAGTCATTATTTTTGTTGGAATGTGGATTTGGAATGACTTCTTACCACCTATGTACATCTTAGGGAGTAGTAGGGGAAAAACTATAACAACTGGTATATATAATGCTATTGGCACCTACACTACTGACTGGTCTTTAGTATTTGCTTGTGTAATATTTGCCTCACTTCCAATCGTAGTTCTATATTTATTCATGCAAAAACAATTCCAACGTGGAATGACCGCAGGGTCTATAAAATAAACAAGGAGTACCATTATGAATTTCTCACAACTTACATCCCCTTCAGATAAAATAAGCCGATCAATTTCAGCGGAAAATTTTACTGGTGAAAAAGGAGGAGGAGGACGATCAACTGGAGGGACTGGGTCCTCTCCTGCAAGAAATCTAGGTCAAGGCTGGAAAATATCTCCATCAATTACAATTCCTGCAAATACCAGCTTCACCTTGGCTGAAATCAAGGGAAGCGGATCGATAACTCATATCTGGCTTACAGTTCTTCACCAATCTCTCAGAAGAAATATCATAAGAATTTATTGGGATGATTGCAAAGTTCCTGCTGTTGAAGTTCCAGTTGGTGATTTCTTCGCAACAGGCTTAAAGACAATAGGACAGATTGATTCTGCTTGCATAACAGTCAATCCCAAGTGTGCATTAAACAGCTGGTGGTCAATGCCATTTAACAGTAATTGTAGAATTGAATTTGAAAATACTCTTGAAGAGGAAATGATTCTGTACTATCAAATTGATTATACTCTTGAACCAAAACCAAGAGACATTCTCTATTTCCATGCTGCATTTAATCGATCAAACCCACTGCCATACAAAGAAGAATATGTAATTCTTCCCAGAATAGCAGGAAAAGGTTGTTATGTAGGTACGTATATGACATGGGGAGTAAATAATTCTGGATGGTGGGGAGAAGGTGAGATAAAAATGTATCTTGATGATGATGTTGAATTTCCAACAATTTGTGGTACAGGTACAGAAGATTATTTTCTTGGGTCCTATAATTTTGAACATTTTGATAAGGAAACATATCAAGAGTATTCTACTCTATATTCGGGATTGCCTGTGATTGAAAGACCCGATGGAGTATATAAAAGTCAAATGAGGTTCAGTATGTATCGCTGGCATATCCAAGACCCCATCTATTTCTCAACAAACCTAGCAATAACTATGCAGGCTTTGGGGTGGAAGCAAGCAACTGTAAACACTGAAAAAAGAGAATACCTGCCTTTGCAAGATGATATCTCTTCAGTTGCCTTTTGGTATATGGATGACCCTGGAAAAGATGTCTTGCCTCTACCAGCTTTGTCTTTGCTTGAAATAAATTAAAATATTAATTGTTCTGCCATTTTCACAGCATACTCAGGGTTTTTACTACAAGCAATAACAACTGACTAGCAGAGAGGGATGTCCCAATAAAGGCATCCCTCTCTGGTCTTTCTTGTCTTGAAGAGACTCTTGGTTGTACTGGCCATTGTTACGTTCCTGGAAATACAGGGACTTTCATGCATTTCTTGCAAGGACTGTTGGCTAGTACCCCAAAAAGGACTCACTGAAAATCCGTCTCCGCGGAATTCCCAGAACTTTCAGGAGCTTCTTGGTCGACCGCACGACATCGGGAGAACCTGATGTACAATAGTAGGCCCCCTCTCCATAGGATGCTGTCAATGCAGAAACAGCCTCTTTGAATTCTTCACGATTCGACACAAAGGAGAACTGCATCCTGCTGTTCTTTTTCTCCAGAGCCTTGAGCTCTTCAGAGAAGAGATGAAGGTCAGAAGCGCTGTGGACAAGGTGTAAGGCTCGTGTCGTATCATCCTTCAAGCCCACATTCCTCACCCTTTAGGCACTTATTCCCTATGAATTTCATTGCTCCCAATTTTCTGGAATTGGGGTGCCTTCATAGGGTAGCGAATCAACGCATCTCCCATCTTTGGGCTTGCTCTGGGACTCAATCTCGTACCCTCAAATACTTTCTATCATCATGGGGACACGGCCATTTCCCAAGGCTTCTGCCTCGGAGAATGGGGGGACC
>JBLXDK010000005.1:0-263968 GCA_048264225.1 Sphaerochaeta sp. | reverse complement strand
TGTTGGCCGGCCCGGTGGCCACAGCAGGGCAGACACACCCGTTCCCATCCCGAACACGGCAGTTAAGCGCCCTCACGCCGATGGTACTACGGTTTTCCGTGGGAGAGTAGGTAGCCGCCGGGCCTTTTTTTGCCCAAAGGACAGCATTGCTTTTGCTGGTTTACGATATATGCATACATTGTATATGGAAATACACCAAGAGGCCCGTATGGACTCCTTCTAGAGGAGATCATACGGGCCTTTTGGTGTTGAGGGATATGAGCATATGATTGTTTATATCTACTATTGCAATGGCCTAAAGAAGCTTCATTTTATCTTGACATTTATTTTCTGTGTAACTGCTTTTTTGCATCTAGGTTTATAGCTTGATGTAAACTAGAAGCTTCCTCATATAGTTCCGATATTTTTGAATTTAGGTAATTGTTTATTTGTGAATTATTTGTCAAATCATAAGCAATAACATTTCTAATGAGTAAATCCCATTCTAATATTAAGGGTTTTGCTATTGAATCCCATTTTCTATACCAAAAAAATGATTTATGGTAGGTTGCTCCATATTCAAAGTAAAATTCACCATATTTTAATTCTTGGAGCCTTTTAATTGTCCCATGCAAAAAGTCTAGGTCTTTATACTTATCCTCATTTTTCTCTACTGCAAGTTGAATAATTACATCTTCTTGGTTTTTTATTAATGTATTTTCAGATTTCAATTTGTGATTTTTCATTGACCAAATAAAAAATGATAGTATTGCTCCTGAGAATAGAATATAGCCAAAGAGGTCACTGAATTTCATATTGTTACTCCTCATTGAATACAACAAACATTCTACCTCAAGTGTATCCTATAATACTGCCAACATAAAATTAATTTGTTCTTCATAGTATTATGGCTTTCTCTTTCTTGATATTCTGTGGAAACCAACTGCAATAGCAGGTATACTGGGTCGAGGAGGAACGTGTGGCACTGATTCCATTTTACAAACCCACCATACGCCGAAAGGATATGGATGCCGTCTTGCAGACCATGGTAGACGAAAGGATAGGGCCGGGTGAGAGGGCGCAAGAGTTCCTCAAGCAGTTCTGCACCCTTACAGGTACAAAGGAAGGCATAGCCCTCAGAAGCTATGTCGATGCCCTTGTCGCCGCCCTCAAGCTATGCAAAATAGGGCCTGGGAGCAAAGTAGGGGTGAGCATACTCTCCCCCCGTGTATATGAGGCGGCGGTGGTGAGCCTGGGGGCTGAGGTGCTTCTTGGTGATATCGATGCTGAACATGGATGCCTCTCCCTTTCAGAAGCAGCAAGACTCGTCTCAGAAGGGGCTTCGGTCCTGCTTGTCCATGAGCCGATGTGCCAGATCCCTTACGAATGTGACTATCGTCAGTTGGGGGTGAAGGTCATAGAGGACATCAGCCAGAGCCTTGAAAGCACCTATGAACAGACCAAGGCTGGATCCTTTGGCGACCTTGTTGTCTGTGCTTTCGAACAGGACTGCATCATATCCACCGGAGGAGGGGCAGCCCTGGTTTTCAATGACGGTGCATTCGCTGCTCCCTTGGAGGAACTCTATGCCGAGGTTCGCAGCTACGAGGAGCTTCCTGACATGAATGCCGCCTTGGGTATCATCCAGCTGAACAACCTTCCCTTCCAGATGATCAAACGCCGGGAGTTCTATACGCTTTTTCGCCAGTCCCTGCTGAAGACCCCCCATAAGCTGTTCGGTATAGGAAACATCGACTTCGAACCGAATGGCTACGGATTCTGTGTGGTCTTGGACTCCAGGGCCGAGGATGTCATCAAATTTGCAAACAAGTATCAGGTATCGGCCCAGAAGACCTTTTCAGAGAGCCTGGGGACACTGCACAGCCAAAGTTTTGACCTGTATCCCAATGCAGTGCCCCCTCTCTTGAGGGCTCTCTCGTTCCCAACCTATCCGTTTCTCAAGCAGGGTGATGTCGAGATGCTGATAAAAGTCATCTCTCACCTTCCCTAAGGAGTAGCAATGAAAAAACGCACACTACATCAGGTGCTCATCATAGCCAACTGGCAAAAGACGGCCTCCCATGAACTCTCTGATACGATAGAGCACTATCTTGCAGAGAGGGGGATTCATTCGACCATCTTCCGTACCTGTGAGGAGAGTGAAGCCCTTGTGGTGGATGAGGGCACCGACCTGGTCATCTGCCTGGGTGGGGACGGGACAGTCCTCTACTGTGCCCGCTACCTCCAGGATCTTGGCATCCCCATTTTGGCCATCAACTTGGGAACCTTCGGCTACATCACCGAGATATCTGTCAATGAGTGGGAAGAGGCCATCGAGCACTATCTCAAGGGGCGCAACTCCATCAGCCGCAGGCTCATGGTCCGTGTAGCTGTCATGCGAGGCGGTCAGCGGGTATTCTCCGGTCACGGGCTCAACGAGATGGTCGTTACCTCAAGTGGCATCAGCAAGGTCATCAATCTCTCCTTGTCCATCGATCAGACCCATGCGGGATATTTCCGTGCAGACGGGCTCATCATTGCAACGCCAACAGGCTCCACCGGCTACAGCCTTGCAGCAGGAGGGCCCATCCTGGATGTGGATCTATCAGCCCTCATCGTCACCCCAGTCTGTCCCTTCACCCTTTCTCACCGGCCTCTTGTCATCAGCGGGGAGTCAAAGGTCACCATTACCATCAATAAGGATCAGCGAACCGGCCTCATGCTCTCCATCGATGGGCAGCAGACCTTCAACTTGCAAGAGGAAGATGTCATAATAGTTGAGAAATCGAGAAGTAAAGCGCTCCTAGTCACAAGCGAAAGGCGTAACTATATAGAAGTAATACGTGATAAACTCAACTGGTCAGGAGGAGGTCTCCATGCTTGAGCGCCTTGAAATTCATCATTATGCCCTCATCGATGATGTAGCCATCGATTTTGGTGAGGGCTTCACTGTTATTACCGGAGAAACGGGAGCAGGAAAGTCCATCATATTGGGAGCCCTTGCCCTGTTGCTGGGAGAAAAATCCGATGCACAGGCAATACGAAGCGGCTGTGACGCAGCAACTGTCAGCGCGACCTTCTTCCTTGGTGATAATATCCCCCCTGCGATAGCTGCCTATCTGGAGGAAAATAGCCTTGACCTTGATGACGGGACGCTTCTGCTTTCCCGGAATGTCAGGAGCAACGGACGATCGAGTGCATCCATCCAGGGAAGGGCCGCCACAAGAGGCGACCTTACCCTTCTGGGGGAGGAGCTGTTGGATATCAGCGCCCAACGTGACCATCAGAGTCTGCTTTCATCAGCAAACCAGCTGATGGTCCTTGATGCCTTCGGATCCTGCCATGCTGAGAAACAGGCTTATCAGGAACTGTTCAGGAAGATGCAGACCCTGGAGGCCGAGCAGAAGCAGCTCAAAAGAAACCTGCAGGACAGCGCACGGGAAGCAGAGTTCCTGAAGTTTGCCGTCGACGAGATATCAAAGGCAAAAGCTGAGGTGGGGGAGGATGAACTTCTGGCAGAACAGATTCGAACCATCTCTTCCTTTGAGCAGATACATGACGCCCTCAGCCTTGCGACCACGTTGCTCCATGGCTCTGATGCAGGGTCGAGTCTGTTGGGAAGCCTCCACCAGGCAGGCAAGCAGATAGGCATTGCAGCCAAGAGTGATGCGAACCTCCTAGAGTTTCACCAGAGGCTGGAAAGCTCCTCCATCGAGCTTGAGGACATCTATGAGAGCTTGCGTGACTATCTCTCCTCCATGAGTTTCTCCCAGATGGAGCTCGACCAGCTGCAAGGCAGGCTTGCACTCCTACAGAGGCTGAAGAAGAAGTACGGGCACTCCCTTGAGGCGATGCTCGCCTTCAAGGCAGAGAGTGAGGAGAAGCTGCTGCAAAGCGAGCAGGGTGAAGACCTCCTGCTGGACCTTGAGAAAAAGCTTGTCCAGACACAGAGTGCAATGCTCAAAGCCGCTTCTGCTTTGACAGAGGTACGGAATAAAGCAGCCCTTGCCCTGCAAAAGGAGATTGAGGAGACCCTGAGGACGCTAGGAATGAAGGAAGCGCTGTTTACCATTGAACTGACTAACATTCCACCCTCAGTGAATGGGGTCGACTCCATAGCCTTTATGATCTGCGCAAACCCGGGCCTTGAGAGCCGTCCCATCAAGGATGTGGCAAGTGGAGGAGAACTATCAAGGATCATGCTTGCATTGAAGACCACCCTCAGTCATCATGACAGGGTAGAGACCCTGATCTTTGATGAGGTGGATGCTGGCATAGGAGGGAGTGTCGCCCTCTCGGTCGCCAAGCAGCTGAAGAAGCTGAGCCGAAGCCACCAAGTGCTGGTCATTACCCACCTGGCCTCCATAGCCAGCCAGGCAGATACACACCTTGTGGTCTCCAAGGAGGTCACCGAGGGCATGAGCTTCAGTCACATCCAGCGGGTGCTGGGCCCACGGAGGGAACAGGAGATAGCACGCATGCTCAGCGGTGATGAGGCAAGTGAAGTGAGCCTTGTCCATGCCAAGCAGATGTTGAGCGCTACGAAGTAGGAGGTAGGCAGATGTTGTTGTGCAAGAAGAGAGAGAACGGATTTTATGTGGGAGAGGATCCTCACAGCCCGCTAGCCGAGATAACCTACCACCCTCGGGATGAGCGGACCATGGTCATTGACAACACCTATGTCTCCGATACCTTGCGAGGTCAAGGGATAGGGGGGCTATTGGTACGCAAAGTTGCTGAGCTAGCCAGAAAGGAGAACAAGAAGATAGTTCCCCTGTGCTCCTATGCAAAGCGCGTCATGATACAGAATCCCGATTACCAGGATGTGCTCGCTGACGAAGAGCTCTAGGAAAACAAAGCGTACGATACCTAAAGGAACAGGGAAGATCCTACAATCCACATACAGATTGAACACAACCCCAGCTTTGATGGCTGGGGTTGTGTCATGAAGGAAGAATAGTTTTTATTCTCCGTAGAGAAAAAACTATTCAATTCCTACACTTTGTTCTCCATAGAGAAAAAACAATTTCTTTGCCTTTGACTAATCAGCTTTTAGTATCTCAATTTCCAGCATACACTGCAATTTTTCACAATGCTCCTCGCAACTCCCGTAGCAACAAAACCCTAGTTGATGGAAATATCAAAGTTAAGAGCCTTTCCCAACGTATTGATCAGACCTATATCAGTATCCTTGTGCGCATTCTTGTCCCCATTCAGGTACGGGTAGACTGAATTCTGAATCTGGGTAAGATCAGGCTGGAAGGAATTCTCGCGCACTATCTGCAGGAACTCCAGGATGAACCGGATGTTCTTGTCGTACAGGCCGTAGGACTGAATCTTCTCTGCAAGATAGGCCATCTCCGAATCAAAGAGGCGCTTGATGATGTCCCTGTCGGAAGGTTTCGTATACCTGACGAAAAATCCGATCAGGGTGATGAACGACTGCTTGAACTCATCCCACAGGGGCAGGGTCCCATATCTGAACAGGCTTTTGATTGCCCTCAGGCACGAGCCTATGTTCTCCTGGTAGAGAGAACCCATCGGCAGGTAGGGCGTTGCCTTGGCAAGGGCGGCATAGTGGTGGATCTCGCGTGCGATCCTCTTTATCTCAGAGCTTTCCAGGCGGCAGATGCCGTTGTCAATCTGCTTGAAGAGGTCATCGCGCATTCTGGAAGGGATATCCTCAGAATCGATGAAACGGCTCTGTATATCCCCGTTTCGCATATCCCTGAGAGTCAGGGTGTAGGTCAGTTCGGATTTTCCAGGGGCAGGGTCAAGTACCGTACACTGGTACCTTACCAACGAGAATTGGTTGGAGATCTCCAGTATCTGGGTCTTTTCGTTCTGGAAGTCGTATTTTTCCAGCTTGAAGAAGCCGTAGCGGTCACTCTGGTCCTCGGGTAGGGCTATCCTGCGGTTGAGTACAAAATACAGGGCGGCCTCGATCTCACCGGGCAAGTTGTCCAGCGCCTCAAGGGCAAGGTCTTCGCCGTCGCCGTCCTGCTTGCGGTTTGACTTGGCAAGCTTGAGATCAGCCATAAGGGATTCCAGGAGGGTTCCCTCCTTGCAAAAGCGTTTGAAAAGGTCAACGGCCATCAGGGCGTAGACAATGTTCTGTCTGGGTTCCAGGCCTGCAAGGTCATTGAAGAACCATCCGCAGCTAGTATAGGCGAAGTGCCTGTACTGCATACCCAACAGCAATGAAGCGATGTTTGTCCGCTCCTTCTTGTCAAAGGGATACTGCTTGACCAAGTCGTTGAGGAACTCTTCCATGGGTATGAGGTTTGAGATGACCGGGCCAAACATCTGGACAAGCTGTTGTGCCTCAAGCTTGTCAGAGAAGATCCGTTTTACCTCATTTTCCAGGCAAACATCGATCTTCTCCCCCAGATTGTCAAACGCCTCTCGTAACGGTGTCCTCCACTTCTGGTTCCAGGATTCGTCGCCACCGGTATGACAGCCACAATCCTTGTACCATCGTGAGACCCCATGCACGCATGACCAGCTGGTCCCTTTGCTCGCCTCACCATCATGAAGGGTGGCATGGAGGGTCGCAGGATGTTTTTCCAGAAAGGTTGCGTAGTTGGTCAGACGGAAGTCAGACCGTTCATGCACCTTCTTTATCAGGGCGGCAAGAGCCATATCCCCGTACGGCTCGTGGTGGCCATAAATCTCCCCATCGGTGGCTGTATGGATAAGCTCCTGCTTTTCCTCCCGCTTGATGGTAAGCAATCTTGCATACAGATTATCAGCATCGCGCAGAAGATGGCCGAAACTGATGCCTTCGGCAAGGCTGGGATGGTAGAAGAATGCGCTGATGGTAGATCCTTTCTCCCCTGTCAGGATAAAGGGTTTCCCATATGGGGCGCTCTTGCCGTTGAGGTCAACCATCTGTCCGTTCTCATCCTCGACGCTTTTGCACTGCCAGGGCGAGAGGATGACAAACTTGAGCCCGTATTCTGATAGCAGGTCGATGACCATGCCATTGATGGCGGTCTCAGGAAGCCACATCCCTTCGGCCTCCCTGCCGAAGCGCAGGGAGAAGTCCTTCAGGCCCCAGACTATCTGGGCCCTTGCCTCAGCCTCTGTACAGAGGGGGAGTATGGAGTGGTTGAAGCTCTGTGCCATGGCGTTGCCATGTCCCAGACGCTCCACACTTTTTTTGTCTGCCTCGATGATGAGGTCATGGGTATCAGGATGCTTGCGCTGTAGCCAACTGAGCAGGGTAGGGCCGAAGTTGAAGCTGATGTACTCATAGTTGTTGGTCATCGAGAGGATTCGTCTGACCCCCGAAAGATATCGGGAGTGGACATTTGCATTATAACAATCGGAATAAATTCTCTCGTTCCAGTCCGGATAGGGGGAGGCGGAGAGTTGTTTTCCTATGATTCCTGTGCGTGGATTCTCTCTGGGGGGCTGGTAAAAGTGCCCATGGAGAATCAGATCAGTTGTTGTATCTATCTTATTCATAATTTCTTCAGAAAGTATATCATAGGAATGTAGTACTATGATAGGTCAAACAAGGTTGTTTCCCTTGCCTTCTCTCCCCTTATGGTCGAAAATGGGGTAAAGGAGAGCTGAGCATGAGTATACATATTGTAGCTGACGAGGGCAGCGTCGCTGAAAGCGTACTGCTTCCGGGTGACCCTCTTCGGGCAAAGCACATCGCAGAGACCTATCTCAGTGATGTATTCTGTTATAATGAGATCCGTGGCATGTACGGCTATACGGGCTATTGGAAAGGGAACCGAGTCTCGGTGCAGGGCACCGGCATGGGCATGCCTTCCTTCTCCATCTACGCCCATGAGCTGATAGACACCTTCAAGGTCAAAAGGCTCATACGGGTAGGAACCTGCGGATCCCTTGACCAGAGGCTCAGGCTGAGGGACATCCTCATAGCCCAGGGGGCGGATACCGACAGCGGGATGAACAGCTCACGCTTCGGCCTCTACCAGCATGCCGCTACAGCCTCCTTCTCCCTGTTGCAGAAGGCCTATACCCATGCCCTGAATGCACAGGTAGGCTTCAAGGTAGGCAATGTGCTTACCAGTGACCAGTTCTATGACATGCATGGTGAGGATAAGGCGGCCATTGCCAAAAGCCTGGGAACCATGGCTGTGGATATGGAGAGCTGCGAACTCTATACCCTCGCCCATCTCAAGGGTGTGGAGGCACTGACACTGCTCAGTGTGAGCGACTCCATCCTCACCGGTGAACAGGTCCCTTCCAAGGATCGGCAGAACACCTTCAATGCCATGGTGGAACTGGCTTTGGAGACTCTGTTCGACTAGTGGCCAATATGCATGCTGTTGACTAACGGAACCGTTTCTTTTACGATTGGGGCGTTACCTAATCGCATAGAATACATTCCGGGAGCAAGCATGATTCTGATCAACATTGATTCCTTGTCCACTACTGAACTGCAGTACATCGCACAGCAAGAAGGGTTGGAGAACTGGCAAACTTTAGAGAGAGAAGAGCTTATTGACGAACTTGAGGAAGCCTATGGCGACCAGGATGATGATGTGATCTCCTCATGGCTGAAAAACAAGGCCAGTCGCAAGAGATTCTGTAACGCTCTGACCGACTTCAGGGGTAATATGCAGAATGTGCAGTGTCTCCCTGGCGTGGAGGATCTCCCCGATGTCTATGCCGAGACAGCCATCCATCTTCTCCTGAGAGACCCCGTCTGGGCATATGCATACTGGTCTCTCTCTCCGGCTACAAAGATCCAGGTGTTCGGAGAAGAGGAACAGCTAGGGGGCACCCTTTTCCTGCGTGTCTCATCAAAGGCCATGATCACCGGTGAGGAGAAGACCTTTGACATAACCGTAGGTGTCGATGACACCCAGTGGAATGTCAATCTCCCTGATATGGGGCACTCCTATCGGGTCGCCCTCTGCTACAAGAATAAGAAAGGTCTGGAGATGTCGCTTGCCGAAAGCAAGGACGTGTCCACCTACCCCTCATACTGGGCCGACCATTATGATGAGATGGCCATGGATGCCAACCTGTTCAATGTACATTATTCCTCTCTGGTAACCAAGGAAGGGGAGATCGTCGACAATGCCGTGCTGCAGGAAATAGCACAGACCTTAAGCGGAGGTGTGCTGTAATGTCAAAAAAATCTGTAGCCTTTATTCTCAATCTCCATCTTCCCTATGTACGCCATTTGGAGTATCCCCGTTTTTTGGAGGAGGACTGGCTGTTCGAATCCATCTCGGAGAGCTATCTGCCCATGCTTCGCATGTTCTACAAGCTGCGCAATGAGAAGGTTCCTTTCAACCTCACTGTAAGCATATCGCCTACGGTGATGTGCATGGTCACAGACCAGGCGTTGCAGAACAGGTTCAACGCCTATATGGAGCGCAACCGAGAACTTGGGGAGAAGGAGGTGCTGCGCTGTACTGTCGAGCAGCCTGAGTTCCTGGAGATGGCAGAGTTCTACCTAGCCCAGCTCAAACAGAACCTCACCGATTTCAATGACCTCTACAGAGGCAACATCCTCGAAGGCTTCAAGAGCCTTGAGGCAAGCGGTCATCTTGAGCTGATAACTACAGCGGCCACCCATGCGTTCCTCCCCCTGTATCAGGAGTATCCGACTGCAATCAACGCCCAGGTCGAACTGGCCATACAGTCGTTCCTCACCACCTTCGGCCATGTGCCCAAGGGGTTCTGGCTTCCTGAGTGCGGCTACTACCCCGGTCTTGAGGAGACGCTCAAGTACCATGGCATCACCTGGTTCCAGGTTGCAAGCCAGAGCATGCTGCTCTCCCCGGACAAGGTCCGCTTTGGCGATTACCGCCCTATCCTCTGTCCCAACGGGGTCGCTGCTTTCCCCCGTGACTATCAGGCGACAAGCCTTGTCTGGTCAAATACCAGCGGCTATCCCTGTGACCGCTACTATCGCGAATTCTACCGGGACATCGGCTATGACCTTCCGATGGAGTACATCGGAGACTATATCCACGAACCTGGGGTACGTGTATTCACCGGATACAAGTATTGGGCCATCACCGGCAATACCGACCAGAAAAAACCCTATGACCGTTCCTTGGCCCAGAAGAGAATTGTCGAGCATGCGCACAACTTCCTCTACAACCTCAAGAAGAAAGACGATGTGCTCTCCTCTTCCATGGGTGAGGATCCTCTCTACACCCTTGGCTTTGATGCGGAGCTGTTCGGCCACTGGTGGTTCGAAGGCATACAGTGGCTCGAACAGGTCCTGATCCTCAGTGGCAAAGAGGAAGAGGAGGTCACCCTGGTAACCCCCTCATCCTTCCTTGCCAAGGAAGGGGAGAGTCTGCAGGTTGCAAGACCTGCCTTCTCCTCATGGGGTCAGGGTGGCTACAGCTCGGTATGGCTGGACGGCTCCAATGCCTGGACCTACCGTCACATCCACAAGTCCATCGAGAGGATGGAAGAGCTTGCAGTACGCTTCAGCGACCAGATAAGCCTGAAGCAGAGGTTCCTCAACCAGGCGGCCCGTGAAGTCTTGCTCGCCATGGCAAGTGACTGGCCCTTTATCCTCTACAACAAGACCAGCAGCGGGTATGCCCACAAGCGCCTGACCGACCACTTGCGAAACTTCAATGTGGTCTACGGGAACATGTGCAAGAATGCGGTGAACACCGAGTGGCTGGTCAAGGCGGAGAAGCGCGACATACTCTTCCCGGACATCGACTACAACATCTTCAATCCCGAACGATAAGTCCTTTTTGGCTACTCTTCAGATCCCCTTCCTTGTGGAGGGGATTTTTCTTTTTCTGAAAAATTTTTGGAAATTATGCCCAAAGGTCTACGCCTGTTAAGCGGTTATTGCCACTATTTTCCCATCACAGCACAAATTAGCTATAACCTTTGGTTGTATTGTGGTGGTAAGAAGTGTACATTTATGGAACAGGGTGGGAAGAAATCCCAAAATCATAGGAATTTTGTAAGGAGTATGGGAGATGTTGACTGGTGAATTTTACAACACCATAGACGACAAGGGTCGCCTCCTCATCCCCTCACGTCTGCGAAGCGCCTTGGAAGGCGATGCACTGTACGTGACTCGGGGTCTGGAAAACTGCCTGTGGCTCATGCTCCCCTCCCGATTTGAAGAGTTGAAACAACTGATAGTAGATGGCCCTGGTGCCATGTTCGACCGCAAGATGCGTAACCTGCAGCGTGGCATGATAGCACCGGCACAGCTGTGTGAGATTGACAAGGTGGGGAGGATCAACATCCCTCCCAAGCTGCGCGAGAGCGTGCGCCTTGTGGTGCGTGAAGAGAGTGTGCTGCTTGGGACGGGAAACTATCTGGAGCTGTGGAACAAGGATGAGTACGAGCAGTATATGGATGAGAGCAATCCTGAATTTTTGGATGCCGCCCAGTCGCTCAGTGAAATGATCAGGGAGAAACATTGATGGAGTATGTGCACTATTCGGTAATGAGGGCGGAGATCCTCGACTATCTCAAGCCTCCTTTGGACAGGGAGGCCTACATGGTCGACTGTACCTGCGGAGAAGGCGGACATACCCATCTCTTCCTCTCCACCTATCCTAATCTGAACGTTACCGGTCTTGATCGCGATACCGTCATCCAAGCCAAGGCGATTGAGCGCATGAAGGATTTTGGTGATCGTTTCACACCCCGCAATATCTGGTTTGATGAGTTTTTTGAAGAGTATGACGGGCCTCCTCTGGATCTGGTGCTGTTTGACCTGGGCATATCGTCCTTCCATTATGAGGAGTCCGAACGCGGCTTCTCATTCAAGCGGGGCGAGCTCTTGGATATGCGTCTGGACAAGGATGCCCCCATCAGCGCCCTCGATGTGGTCAACGGCTATCAGGAAGAGCGGCTTGCAAATGTCATCTACCAGTTCGGAGAGGAGCGCTACTCGCGCAGGATAGCGCGTGCGATCGTGGAGAAGCGCAAGTTGGGCAGGATTACCCAGAGTGACGAACTTGCCTCAATCATCTACAAGGCGGTTCCTTCAGGGTACCGCTACGGACGCATCCACCCTGCAACCCGATCGTTCCAGGCGATCCGCATAGAGGTCAACCGGGAACTGGATAGGATAGAACCTGCCATACAGGGAGCCATAGAGGCCCTCAGAAGCGGGGGAAGGCTTGCGATAATTAGCTTCCACTCGTTGGAGGACCGCAGGGCGAAATGGTTATTCAAGGGCTTGGCCGAAGGGGACAACCCGACGATCAGGATCCTGACGAAGAAACCTCTGATACCCACTGATGCCGAGAGTTCGGAGAATCCTCCCAGCCGTAGTGCGAAGTTGAGGATTATCGAGAAGATCTAACGAATACTTGGAGGATCTGCCATGGAACAAGATTGGTATACTTTTGACCGTGAACACGTGAAGAAGACACAAAGCAATACACAGGTCCGCCTGAAACATGCGGCCACCATGCTTATGGTGATTGCCGTCATGGCGAGCATGCTCGTCCCTGTCTGGCAGAGTGCGGTGAACAGGGCCTTGGATGTAGAGTTCAGGACCCTCTCCTCATCGCTGAAGACCCTGGAGGAGCAGCAGAGGCTGCTTCGTTCCCAGATAGCACAGAAGAGTATGCCCGAGGCCCTCTCCGAAGGGGCTTGGAGGGAGGACATCCTCCTGCAGCAGATCGATGCCGATACCTTGGTCATGGTAGGCAGGAGGAACTGATGGCAAGGGTAGGGGGATTTTCCAACCAGCGCTACAGCATAGCAAAGGTCGCCGCCATGTGCGGTGGCCTTGTCGTGCGTCCCTCGGACAGTGTTGTAGAGGATGTCCAGATAGATTCGCGCAAGTGTTCTTCCCATTCGCTCTTCTTCGCCCTAGACGGTGAAAGGGAACGGGGAGTCCTATATGTAGGTGAAGCAGCCAAGAAGGGGTCCAGCGCCGTTGTGGTCCCGTATCCCGACAAGGAGTATGCCCTGGCTATGGTTAAGGGCACCACCTGTTCCGTAATCCTCGTCCCCGATCCCCTGGCAGCCCTGCAAAGCCTCGCCAGCGAATATCGCACGATGTTGGGCCATCTCACCACCGTCGGCATCACAGGCAGCTGTGGCAAGAGCACCACCAAGGAAGCTCTCGCTTCCCTTGCCTCGATTCTGGGCAAGACAGTGAAGACCCCGGGAAACCTCAACAGTGAGATAGGCCTGCCCTTGAGCATCCTGCTTCTGGAAAGCGATACCCAGTACGGCATCTTCGAGATGGGAATCGACCATGTGGGGGAGATGGACAGGATGGTCGCCATTCTCAAGCCGGACATTGGCCTGCTGACCAACATAGGCCTCTCCCACATTGAGAAGTTTGAGAATCGCTCGACTATCCTCAGGGAGAAAGGCAAGCTCTTCCATCCGGGCATGCAGATGGGCTTTGTCTCTGATGATTGCCCCTATACCTCCATCCTGGAGAAAAGGTCGAACCTCACGTTGAGGCGGTACGGTTTTGACGAGATCCAGACCGTCGACAGGGGCCTAGACGGATGGGATCTCACCTATGAAGGTGAGGCATTCCATGTAGACTGTGTAGGCAGACATCTCTTGCGGGATGTGATGGGTGCCATACAGGTAGCTATTGCTCTCGGAGCCACCAGAAAGGATATCGCAGAGGGCCTTGAAGGGTTTTCCCCCATGCAAGGGCGCTCTTTCGTCCACAAGAGCGGGGTCACCATCATTGACGACTCGTACAATGCGAGTCCCGACTCCACCTTCTCAATCCTGGGCTACATCAAGGCCCTTGCGTGGAGAGGTGAGAAGAAGGTTGTCCTCGGCCCCATGAAGGAACTGGGGCGGGAGAGCCGTAATGCCCATGCTCTGGTCGCCAGGCAGCTTTCGGCCTCACCGATGGGATCGACATACTTGTACGGACAGGAGATGAAAGGTGCCTACGACCTGCTGAAGAGAGGCGGGTATGCAAACTCACTCTTCTACACTGACGATTTTTGCGAGTTGGAGAATCATGTGGTGCATTCCGGCCGACAAGGGGATCTCTTTCTCCTCAAGGCTTCGAGAAGCGTGGCTATGGAGCGGTTGATACCCGCCCTGAGCCAGGTTGGATAAGGGGGATGGATGGTGTTTCTAGAGATGGGCCTGGCCTTCAGCATAACATTTCTCATCTCCCTGGGCCTGCTCAGGTACGCCCCGGCTCTCAAGGTCGCCATCAAGGCAGAGCTTGAGAGCACCCAGAGTACTAAGAGGGGTACCCCTTCGATCGGGGGAGTCGCCTTCTGTCTGGGAACAGCCAGTACAACCATGCTCTTTCCCAACCGTTTCGCCCCTACGGTCCTGTATCCCTTGCTTGCTCTTGTCCTGTTTGCCGCCATTGGGATGGTTGATGACATAGCCAAGGCAAAAAAGGACAACGGCGATGGCATCCAGAGCCTTGCCAAGCTTGCGCTGCAGGCAACAGTGGCCGTTATCCTCCTGGCCCTCCTTGCAAAGAGCAACAACCTCAGCCTGACACTCCTGTTGCCCCTGGTTAGAGGACAAAGCCTCTCTCTCGGAGTGCTCTACTACCCCTTTGCCCTGCTGTACATCCTGTACTTTGTCAATGCAGTGAACATCACCGATGGCCTGGATGCCCTGGCTGGGGGTTCCTCGCTTCCCTTGTTGCTTCTGATCGCCCTCGTTTCCTTCTCCTCCAAGGCACCTTTCTCAGGTGCCCTCATAGCATCTCTGTCGGCATTTCTGCTGTTCAACAGGAAGCCGGCCAGATATTTCATGGGAGATTGTGGCAGTCACGCCCTCGGTGGGTACATTGCAGTCTCCGCCCTGATGCTCAACGTCGAGGTCCTGGTGCTGGTGGCCAGCGGACTGTTCCTCCTGGAGTTTGCCACCAGCCTGATTCAGATCATCGCGATCAGGAGCACAGGAAGGAAAGTGTTCTCCATAGCGCCTCTTCACCACGCTTACGAGCTCAAAGGCGTTGCAGAGCGTACGATAGTGGGAAGGTTCACCCTGGTCTCCTGGTTTTTCGCCTTGCTGGGCCTCCTGCTGTTCCTGGGAACAGGGGGGTAGGGAAGGGATGGAAAACAGAGAATCCTATGATGACTGGCAGGCGACACAGGCCACACTCAGTGAGACAGGAGGCAATGCAAGCGCCTTCACCTTCTTGTGTGTGGTGGTCATCCTCATCGCCCTGGGCCTGATCATGCTCTACAGTGCCTCCTACAATGAGGCCTTGATCCACGGCCTTCCCCACTACTACTTCTTCCAGCGCCAGATGATGTTTGTCCTCTTTGCACTGCTCTGTTCTGTGGTGATACGCTATATGCCCCTCTCATGGTTTCACTACCTTGCGATCCCATTCGTCCTGCTCTGTCTGGCTCTGATGGGCATGACGCTCTTCACCTCCTTTGGCCAAACGCGGCTGGGAAGCCGCAGATGGCTAGAGGTGGGAAGCCTTCCCTCCTTACAGCCCTCTGAACTGGTCAAGGTGGGGACGATTCTCCTGTTCGCCCTCAGTTTCAACAAGAAGAATACAGAATCTTCCTTTGTGATGCGCTTTGGGTTGCCCCTTGTGGTGACCGCTCTTTTTTCTGTAATGATCCTGCTGCAGAAAGACTACTCCACCACCATCCTGTACCTGGCCCTGTGTGTCTCCCTGTTATTGGTAGGGGGTATGCGCATATCAGCTCTGCTGGTGGGCTTCTCTTTTTTGATAGTGCCTGCCACAGTGTTGATGCTCAGCCAGAGCTATAGGGTGAAGCGTGTATTCTCCTTCGTTTTCCCCCAGGTCGATCCGGGGGGCATCAACTATCAGGTCACCAACTCCCTCAAGGCGATAGGGTCGGGGGGTCTGTTCGGGGTGGGGCTGGGAAATGGCACCTACAAGCTGGGCATCATCCCCGAGGTGCAGAGCGACTTCATCTTCGCCTCCATCTGTGAGGAGATTGGTTTTGTGGGTGTCGCCTTCATCATAGCCCTGTTCGCCATGTTCGCCATCCTGGGCTACAACGCGTACATCAGGATGTTGGGCCGGGACCGGTTCCTCAGCTTCACCGCCTTCGGCATAACGACGATGATCGTGTTGCAGGCCATCATCAATATCGCTGTGGTCACCGGGATGCTCCCTCCAACGGGCATCCCCTTGCCGTTTTTCAGTCAGGGAGGAACGAACCTCTTTGTGGTGATCTGCCTGTGTGCACTGCTCTATAGGATATTGCTCATCTCGAGCGGGCGCATCCCGCTTGAGATGAGCTCCCTTTCCCAAGAGGTACGAAATGAATTCCTGTTTGAGCATGAAACGGAACAGTCATGAGCAAGGTTCGCATTGAGATCAGGGTACTGGCTCTTGTCCTGTTGGTGATCCTCCCCCTTGCATATCTCTCCCTATCGCATGTACCCTCCCTATACATAGATTCGGTTGTGCTTACGCTCTCCGATGAGGGGGGTGAGATTCCGTATGCCTTGAGGAGCGCTCTATCCCAGTATAGGGGCCAGTCCCTTGTCTCCTTGTCACGGAGAAAGGTCATGCGGGAGCTTGAAAAGCTGGCACTGGTCGACTCGGTGAGGGTGCAGAGGAGGTTCCCCTCGACTCTGATGGTGGAGGCCACCTTGCTTGGGCCCCAGGCTGTTGTCTATGCAAAGGATGCTGATGACAGGACGGTGGGTGTCTATGTCTTGCGTCTTGGGTCCTTGCTTCCCTTGCAGAGGGAGGATTGGCACCTCTTTGATGACCGGGCACTGAAAGTGGAGATACCGGTGGGGTATGCGTCTATGATGGAAAAGTATGGATCCGATGATGCATTCGCCCAGGTTATGGAGCTGGCTGCTTCACTTGAGGGAAATAGAGCCTTGATAACTCGCATAAAATACGATAATAATAGCAGTAACAGCTTTGGAAAGATGGTGTTGGAACTCTCCGCTTTACATGCCCAGATTTGGTTGAGGGAGCCTGTCTCGCAAGAGAGGGTCACCCAAGCCATACACCTGGTCCAGGAGGACCAGAGAGACTCGCTATCTTTCCTCAGGGAGCAAATGTTGCGCTATGACCTTTACAAAGGGGCCATGGTGCGCAGGAAGTAGGACAGTCCATAAGGGGGTTGTGTCAATGGCAGGTGATAAAATGCTGATGGGGCTGGATATAGGGTCGAGCCGGACCAGGTGTGTGATTGGTTCGGTGAGCCGTGAAGGCCTGCTTATGGTCGATAGCATCTGCGAGCGCCCCAGTGAGGGCGTGCGTTCCGGCACGATCGTCAATATAGAGCAGACACTGAAGACCATCCAGTCTGTGGTGAACGAGGCCGAGCTTCAGGCAGGATCTGAGATTTCAGAGGTGATAATAGGCATCGGCGGGGAGCACATAGTCGGCATTGCCAGCACCGGGGTGGTGGGTATCAACAGCAAGGACCAGGAGATCAAGCGCGAGGACATCTTCCGCTCGCTTGAGGTAGCCCGTGCCTTTGAGCTTCCCCAGGACAGGGAGATCCTTCATACCTTGGTCCAGGACTTCCAGATCGACTCGCAGATGGGCATCAAGGATCCCATCGACATGTTGGGCCACCGCCTGGAGAGCAGGGTGCTCATAGTCACCGCCTCCTCGGCAATCTGCCAGAACGAGCGCAAGTGCATCCAGCGCTCGGGTCTTGGGGTGCAGCGCCTAGTCCTGCAGAGCCTTGCAGACTCCGAGGTGGTGCTCAGCAGCGAGGAGAAGGAGATGGGGACCATCCTCATCAACATAGGAAGCGGCATTACCGACATCATAGCCTACTCCAAGGGATCCCCCGTCTATACCGGTGGGGTGAACCTTGGTGGTGAAGCAGTGACAGCCGACATCGCCTACATACTGAACAAGACCCGAGCTGTTGCAGAGCAGATCAAGTGCGAGAGCGGTCACAGCTACGTACCTTCGGTATCAGGCGAGGAGATGGTCATCATCCCCCAGGTGGGAGGCCTTCCTGCCATAAGGATGCCCAAGAAGGAGCTGAGCAAGGTCATCGAACCGCGCATGGCTGAGATTTTCTCCCGCCTGCAGAATGATCTGGAGAAGGCCAATGTGCAGGGGGGCTTCGGAGGCGGTGTGGTGCTTGTAGGGGGAGGGGCTCTGCTCAGCGGAGTTACCGAGCTGGCAAGTGAGATATTCCGCCTTCCGGCACGTCTTGGGTTTCCTGAGGCCATAGGGGGGCTTGACCGTTCTTACATCAGCCCGATGTATACGACAGTATTGGGCCTTCTCAAAAGTGAGGCAAAGAAGGTCAAGGAGACCGCTCCCAAGGCCAAGAACCATAAGGCGCGGGTACGCCACAAAGAGAGTGGGGCGGCTTCCAAGGTCAAGAGTTTTTTCAGAACGTTGTTTTAGAGCCTGGTGGCAAAGGATTAGATATGGATTTCGGAATGTTTGAAGTGGAAGACATGGTACATGATGAGCAGGCGACTGCAACGGTGATCAAAGTCATCGGGGTCGGGGGGGCCGGGGGTAATGCGGTGAACCGCATGATCGCCAGCGGCCTGAAGAAAGTGCACTTTATTGCGATGAATACCGATATGCAGGCGCTGCAACGCTCCAATGCCCAGGTGAGGATCCCCATAGGCAAGGAGCTTACCGGAGGACTTGGAGCCGGAGGTATCCCTGAGGTAGGGGAGAAGGCAGCCCAGGAGAGCAAGGAGGATATCCGTCGTGAGATGGAGGATGCCGACATGGTATTCATCACAGCGGGCATGGGAGGGGGAACCGGTACGGGAGCCGCCTCGGTCGTCGCTGAGATAGCAAAGAGCTGCAATGCCCTCACCGTTGCGGTGGTCACCACACCGTTTGCCTTTGAAGGAAAGAAGAAGCTCCTGCTTGCCCAGGCTGGCATCGAGAAGCTGCGCAAGCAGGTCGATACCCTGATCATCATCCCAAACCAGTACCTGCTTAAGGTGGTGGAGAACAACACCCCGATCAAGCAGGCCTTCCTCATGGCCGACGAGGTGCTCTATATGGGCGTGCAGGGCATAAGCGAGCTCATCACCGAACCCGGTGAGATAAACATTGACTTTGCCGATGTGCGTACCGTCATGAAAGGCAAGGGTGATGCCCTGATGGGCATCGGCTTTGGCGAAGGCTCCAACCGGGCCGTCGATGCCGCCAGGCAGGCAGTGAGCAACCCCCTGCTGGAGAATGCCTCCATAGAGGGGGCCAAGAGCGTGCTGGTAAACCTCTCCGGCAGCGATACCCTCACTTTGCAGGAGTATCAGGACGTCGTTGAGATCATAACCGAGAAGTGTGCCGAGGACGCCCTGATCATTGCAGGTCAGGCCTTCAATCCCGAACTGGGAGACCGTATCAAGGTAACTGTCGTAGCTACCGGCTTTGAGCGCAAGCCTGAGGTGACCGGAAGCGAGATCTCCGACATGGATATGATCAAGCGCCGCTTCACCTCCAGTGCAAAGAGCGAAGAGGGCCAACAGCCAATCAGTGCGAGTGCCAACAAGGAAGAGGGTGATGCAGGTTCCATACAGGTGAACCGCTGGCAGGATCTGCAGAAACAGATCAAGAAGGTTCCCGAAGGCAAGAGTGACGACTACTCGATCCCGGCTGTACTGCGCTATTCCAGAAACCCTGACGAGAAATAGGAATGTCCAAGGAAACAGACCAGGCTCTGATTGAGGAGTATTCGGAGTATCTGCTGTTGGAAAAGCGCCTGTCCAAGGCTACCATCGAGGTATATGAGACGGAGGTGGGCTTCTTTTTTGCAGGCATCACCCAGGACATTGAGACCATCACGGTATCTGAGATCGAGCACTATCTGGTCCTCAGCGCACAAGAGAGGGACCTCTCCTCTCGCACGGTCGCCAGGAACATCTCAGCGCTCCGATCGTTCTTCATCTACCTGCAGATTCAGAAGATCCGAGTGGACAATCCCCTTGAGCTGATACTCTCCGAGCGTAGGCCTCCCGATGCCCCTTCCTTCTTTACCGTCGAGGAGGTCGACCTCCTGCTCGATTCGATCGAAACTGAGACGCTCCTGGGCAAGCGTGACCGTACGATCTTTGAACTGATTTACTCGTGTGGGCTACGCATCAGCGAGGCTTGTGACCTCAAGGTGGGTGACTACAGCAAGAATTCCCTAAGGGTGCTTGGCAAGCGCAACAAGATGCGCCTCGTCCCCGTAGGGGAGGTGGCGGCCTCCGCTCTCAAGCAATACCTCTCTGAGGTGAGGCCCTTTCTGGTCAAGGCACGCTCTACCGAGCAGACCCTCTTTGTCGGAAGGAGGGGAAAGAAGCTGACGCGCCAGGCAGTCTTCAAGCGCTTTGTGCAGTATGCCAGGCCTTTGGGCCTGGAAGGCAAGGTGCATACCCTGCGACACAGCTTTGCCACCCATATGCTTGCAGGAGGGGCAGACCTACGCAGTGTGCAGGAACTTCTGGGCCACAGTGACATCCAGACAACACAGATATATACCCATTTAGAGACGAACGTCCTGAAGCAAGTCTATGATACCTACCACACACTGAAGGAAGAACAGTTCTGATGAGCATCCTTTTTATCCTCTGTCCCATCATAGCCATCGGGGCCATCATCGACGCCATAGCAGGAGGGGGCGGCCTCATCACCCTTACTGCCTACGTGGCTGTCGGGCTTCCTCCCCAGGTGGCTTTGGGCAACAACAAGTTTGCCGCCGCCAGTGGGACCACCATCGCCTGCTATCGCTATATACGTAAGGGTCAGGTCGACTGGAAGGTCGGCACCATCGCGATCCTTTTTTCCCTAGCGGGTTCTGCGGCAGGCTCCTACCTCGCCACTCGCTTTGCCGATGCTTACCTGCACTACCTCCTGATATTCCTGGTTCCTGCCATTGCCGTCTTCATCATGCTCAAGCCGGATTTCGGCCAGGCAAAACCGATGGTTCCGAGCTCTTCCATCCCCCTTTCCGCGGTAGCCGGGCTTCTGTTGGGAGCCTATGATGGATTTTTCGGCCCGGGGACAGGAATGTTCCTCACCATCATATTCACTTCGGTGATAGGACTTGACCTGCTCAGGTCCTGCGGGACTGCAAAGGTGGTCAACCTTGCCTCCAATGTGGCGGCCCTCGCTACCTTCATACGCTTTGGCAGCATCGACTATGCCATCGCCATCCCGTGTGCCATCAGTGCGATCATAGGCGGCTACATAGGAAGCGGCCTGGCAATAAGGGGCGGGGTTAAGGTCATCAGGCCGGTCATGCTTTTCATGCTGGCGCTGTTGCTGTTGAAGGTTATCAGCTCCACCTTCTCCCTGTTCTGAAGCGACAAGGACAGTTCCATTCCTTAAGATGGTATGAAACTATCCCTGTTGCTTGCCATCTCCCTGTTGCCCCTTACAGGGAATCAGATGCTCGCCCTTGCAAGGCAGAATCCCACGTCCCTTGAGATACGAACGAGGTTTCCCAACCACTGGTATCCTCAGAGGGTAGAGAGGATGCAGAGATTTCTCTCGAATACGAACACGTACAGATCCACAGCTGAAATTCCTTACACGAGGAATACCCATACCAATTTCACTGGCAATACAACCAACGCACATATTGCTTGTGCTAATGCAGAGGCTCCTCCGCATATCAACAAAGGATACACAAACCCAAGCAGCAATAGCACCACCATCCACGATACCTGCAGCGAAACCGCCAACGGTGTGATCTTTCTTGGGATGGAGGGGTATCCCTCCCTTTTGGCAAAGGAGGAGAATCCTCCCTTCAGGCTCTTCTATCGGGGAAGGCTTCCCCAGAAGGGAGAACAGCTGCTCTCGATATGCGGGACGCGCAAGGCTGATTTGGCAGGGGAGAGTGCCTCGTATGCCTTGGCCCTTGAAGCAGGGGCAAACAATGTCTCCATTGTCACCACCCATAGCCAGGGGATAGACCGTGCTGCCCTCTATGCCGCCAGTGATGGATGCGCTCCGGCCTTTGTAACCTGCGACTGTGGTCTGGACACCCCTAGGATAGTGAACAACCATCTGCTTCAGGGGATGAACCTCATCTCACCCTTTGAACCCGACGATGTGGCCCTTCGCTTCAGGTGCCTATCGCGCAATGTCCTCACCTCAGCCCTTTCCCCCCTGTTGGTGGTTGTTCAGGCTCCAGTGCGTTCGGGCTCCCTGCACTGTGCAAGTCTTGCTTTGGATATGGGGCGTGAGGTGGTGGTCCACCACAGTGGACTGCGCAACCTGCCTTGGTGTGGGGGCACTCGACAGTTGGCAGAGGAGGGATGTCCAGTAGTGGGAGGGTATGCTGAAATAGCATCCTTTCTGGACTACCGCAGAACAAGAGGGGCTCTAGTTGTGACAGCTACAGCAGGAGGCAATGGCAAGCTGTACCGGTATGGCAACTCATGCTATAGTCTAACCGATGAAACATGATGAACAAGAGGTGCTGGATGCCTTCCTTGACTATCACAGGCATATCAAGGGATCGAGCCCCCATACCATAACAGCATATGCCTCTGATCTGGATAAGCTGAGCACTTTCTTGCAGGCCATGCAGTGCCCACTGTTGGAAATGCAGGGCCCCGATGCCCGCCAGTATGTCCGCCATCTCACCACAGAAGAGCCATACAGCGAATCGACGGTCAACAGGATGATCAGCAGTGCACGTTCGTTCTTTTCCTACGCGATGAGAAATGATCTGGTTGTGGCAAACCCGTTCTCGCTGATATCCTTGAAGAAGAGTCGCTCAAGCCTGCCTTCGGTCCTGACGGTAGGGGAGGTTGTACAGCTGCTCAGCCTCCCTTATGACGACTTTCCCACAACTCGGAACATGCTGCTGTTCAGTATGCTCTATGATACGGGCTGTCGCATCAGTGAGGCTCTTGCCATCACAGAGGAGGATGTCTCGACACAGGAGAGGCAGATCCGCATCGTTGGCAAGGGCAAGAAGGTGCGCTATGTATTCTTCACCCAGAGGACACTCTCAGTCATACACTACTATCTGTCGCTGAAACACTCCCTTTTTGGGAGGACAGGGCGATTGTTTTGCTCTGATTCGGGAAAACAGTTGCCTCAGAGCACCGTTGGTAGTATTTTTGCAAGGTATAGGCTAGAGCTTGGGTGGCAAAAGAGCTTTTCTCCGCACGTACTGCGTCACAGCTATGCCACCCATTTGCTGGACAATGGCTCTGATATCCGCTTGGTGCAGGAACTGCTTGGACATGAGAGCATCTCCACCACCCAGATATATACCCATGTATCACAGAAGCGGCTGGCTAAGGTCTATGCCTTGAGCCACCCGCATGGAAGGAAACAGAATGAGTAGTTTTAAAGGGACGACGATAGTAGCTGTCCGTAAGAATGGAAAGGTTGCCATAGCCGGAGACGGCCAGGTAACTGCCGGAGATACGATTCTCAAGTCGAACGCACATAAGGTTCGCACCCTCTTTGATGGCAAGGTCATCACAGGGTTTGCAGGGACCACAGCTGATGCATTTACGCTGTTTGAGCTGTTTGAAGTGAAGCTGAAGCAGTATAACGGGGATCTTACGCGTTCGGCTGTTGAGCTTGCCAAGCAGTGGAGGACCGACAGGCAATTACGCCAGCTTGAGGCCATGATGCTCGTCAGTGACGGCACAAAGATTTTTCTCATCAACGGAGGTGGGGATGTCGTTGACCCCGAACGTGATGCCATAGGGATCGGTAGCGGAGGGAACTACGCCCTTGCAGCAGCTTTGGCCTATCTGGAATCAGCTCCTGAGCTTAGTGCAAAGGAGATCGCCGTCAAGAGTGTGGAGATCGCCGCAAAACTCTGCATCTATACCGATGACTCGATCATCGTCAAGGAACTGTAAAGACATGCCATTTAATGCCACCAAGAAACTCGATGAGATGAAACCCAAACAGATCGTCGAGGAACTGAACAAATATATTATCGGACAGGACAAGGCCAAGCGTACCATAGCTGTGGCCATCCGCAACCGTACAAGACGCAAGCGTCTTCCTGACAATATCCGTGATGAGGTGTCTCCCAAGAACATCATCATGATAGGGCCTACAGGGGTGGGTAAGACAGAGATAGCGAGACGTATCGCTAAGCTTTCCAATGCACCCTTCATCAAGGTCGAGGCGACCAAGTATACCGAAGTGGGGTATGTCGGGCGCGATGTAGAGTCCATCATCCGCGACTTGATGGGAATTGCTGTCCAGCAGGTGAAGACAGAGCTTGCCGAAGCCCAGGCGGACAAGGTTGCGGCTCGAGTGGAGGAGAGGCTGCTTGACCTGTTGCTGCCTTCTGTGGGAACCGAGCCTGCTCCTGAAAATGGAAAGAACTTAATTCCTGCAGGAACAACCTACACCGACAGCAAGCAGGTAACGCGGGAGAAATTCCGCAAGATGCTGCAAGAGGGCAAGTTCGACGAAAAGGAAGTCGAGGTGAATGTCCAGAGCAAGAAGAAGATTGGCATTGAAGTCCTCGGACAGGCAAACATGGAAGACCTCCAGGATGCAATGCAGAGCCTTGGTTCCATCTTTGGTGGTGGCAAAGGCCAAGCACGCAAGCTTACCATAAAGCGGGCCAGGGAGATATTCACAGAGGAGGAGACCGATAAGGCTGTGGATACCGATCGTGCCGTCGATGAGGCGAAGGAGCGTGTCGAGCAGATGGGCATCGTCTTCCTCGATGAGATCGACAAGGTGGCAAAGACCGGGGGATCATCTTCCGGGGGTCCTGATGTATCCCGTGAGGGTGTGCAACGCGATATCCTTCCCATCGTGGAAGGGACCAGCGTCTCCACCAAGTGGGGTGTCATCGACACCACACACATTCTCTTCATTGCCAGCGGGGCCTTCCACGTATCCAAGCCCAGTGATTTGATACCTGAGCTGCAGGGACGCTTTCCCTTGCGTGTCGAGCTTGATGACCTGACTGCAAAGGATTTCTACAGGATCCTCACCGAACCTGCCAATGCGATCACAATGCAGTACAGGGAGTTGCTCAAGACAGAAGGGGTGACCATCATCTTTACCGATGAGGCCATCAGGCGCATCAGCGACATAGCTTATGAAGTGAACAACACCAATGACAATATTGGGGCAAGAAGGCTCTTCACCATTATGGAGAAGTTGCTTGAGGAACTCTCCTTCAGTGCTGACGAGCTCAGTGGACAGGAGATCACCATCACAGACAAGTATGTTGATGAGCGCCTAGGGGATGTGATACAGAACCAGGACCTTTCGAAGTTCATTCTCTAGCAAGGAGTTTCTGTGGAATTCATCACCCTTGATGCACAAGATTACGAGACTGCACTCAAAGAGGCCCGTACAACGTACGGGACCTCTGTTCGCGTGCATACCCGTAAGGATTATCAGGTCAAGAAGGGTCTGAAGAAAATGAGGCGTTGCACCATTACCTTCTACCTGGTCAAAGAGAGGGCCTCTGATGATGAACATATTGATAGCTTCGACACCAGGGTGATCGAAGAGAGCTTAGGCACTGATGAAAAATCTGCCTATGTTTTATACGAAGAGACCACAGACCCAAAAGACCCGATAGATGCGAAAGACCATTCAGATGTACAATATGTCAGTGAAACGGTATATGATGAAACCAAAGGAACTATAGAAGCAAATGAGCCGTCACCGAAAGCGAAGCATCTTGATACTTCCATTGAAGGCAGGGAGCATCAGCACCAGCTGTTGAAAGCCCTGCTTGAAGAGAATGACTTTACAGATGGCTATATCCAAGAGGCGATGACAAAGCTGCTGACAGATATGCAGTTCGGTACTCTTGAGGAACTCGAGATGGCAGTGCTTGAACATATTATTGAGAGTGTGGCCATCAACCACAGCCAGTACACCAAGCCCAAGCAGTTTTTTGTGCTGCTGGGGCCTACCGGGGTGGGCAAGACCACCACCTTGGTGAAGATGGCCTTGTTCTACCTGAAAAGCCTGTACGAGAGAGAGGAAGAGAAGGTCGCCTTGCTATCCCTTGATTCCTATAGGACCGGGGCTACCAACCAGATAGAGCTGTTCTCCAAGGACTTTGGCCTTGACCTCTATCACGCCCATAGTGAGGTGGAGCTTTCGAAGCTGCTCCCTATCCTCAGCACCTATTCCCTGGTCTTGGTCGATACGATGGGTAAGAGTGCAAACCAGGGTGAATTGTCTCTGCATCTGAAGAGCCTTCTGATGGTCCTTCCCCAGGAGAAAACCTCCCATGCCCTGGCCGTCAGTGCCTCCCATAAGAATAGGGATCTGCAGCGTTTTGTTAAGCTGTTCTCTTCCTATCCACTGGAATCGTTGGTTGTCACCAAGCTCGATGAGACTGAGGATATCGGTAATGTCCTCAGTGTAAGCAAGAACAACAACCTTCCCCTGTTGTTCTTAACCAATGGGCAGAAGGTCCCTGACAACCTGTTGAAGGCAACAAGCGAGGTCATCCTTTCGTACCTGCGTGGGTTCTCCCTCGATCTGCAGGCGCTGAGTGCGAACCAGAACAGAAGCAACAGCTGAGATAGAGAAACATACAGCACGTTTGCCAAGCCTTACCGCTTTCCTGACCGGTCGCTCACAACCTTTCCCTGACTAACCAGGGACTCGATGATCTTCCCTATTGCAGGGGCTGCTATGTTGCTTCCCCACTGGGTATCACCCTTGGGGTTTCCTGCAGCCACATAGATGATGTACTTGGGTTTGCCCAGGGGCACGATGGCAAGTGTCGATGCAAGGACTGTCCCATCCTCATAGCTGTTTGTCTCAGGGTTCATGATCTGGGAGGTGCCGGTCTTAGCCCCGATACGTACACCCTCAACTGCCACGCTTCTTGCAGTGCCCCCACTTTTGGTAGCATCTTCCATGGCAAGCAGGATCGACTGTGCAACAGAGGGTGAGATAACCCTGTCGACAACAGTGCGTTCCCTACGGTAGGTGACCGGTCCGTCATCGGCTTCACTGCGCTTAAGGATGAGGTGTGGCTCAAGCCTTTCCCCATCGTTGGTAAATGCGGTAGCTGCCACAGCAAGATGTAGGGCAGTGGTGGAGAGTTCCTGCCCAAAGGATATGGTCGCCTCAGACCTTCCTGACCAGGTTGAGGGATCTGCGATATAGGAGCGGGTCTTTGAAGGGAGGCTGATGTCGTAGCTGGTGTTGAAGCCGAATCGATTCAACCCTGAATAAAACAACTCAGGCTCAGTCTGCATTGCCCACTTTGATATTGCCCCGTTACATGACTTTGCTATCATGGTGTTGGGATCGACCTCTCCATGGGGCGAGGTACAGACAATGGTGGTCTTGGCACCCTTACCTGTGGTAAAGGTGTACGATCCGTCACAGAGGAAGGGTTCCTCCAGGTCAGCTTGGCCTGCTTCCATGACAGATGCCAGGCTGAAGACCTTAAATACCGAGCCCGGCTCGTACAGGTAGTTGGCCACATGGTTGCGCTTTTGTGTGTCGGTAGATTTCGAAAGGGCATTGGGGTCATACCAGGGATAGCTGCTCATGCCCAGTATGTCGCCATTCTGGGCATCGAGCACCACAGCAACTCCGTAGTCGGGGTTGTGTTCGTCAGCGATATTCTGCATCTGCACATCCAGGAGGTACTGGATGTCTATGTCCAGGGTAAGGGTTATGTCCTGTCCATAGGTTGAGTCATCAGTGCCTATTGCAGGGTAGGGGTTCAGGAAGGGTTCCTGGGTAAGCTCCACCCCTTCCGATCCTTCATTGTCGATGTTGGTGAAGCCTATGGTCTGCGACGCATGGAAGGAAGCGGGGTAGTCGCGCCCCATGCTCTTGACCACCGATACCTGCTTGGTCAGGTTTGTCCGCTCAAGTTCAGCCAAAAGGGGAGAGACTTGGGAAGGGTCGATCTTTTTCTTTATCATGGCATAGGTGGTGTACTGTGCTGCCTGCTGGAGTATCTGCTTTGGGCTCATGCCCACAAAGGGTGCGACCACCTCTGATACGAGTGGGAGGTCGTCTATCATGGTAAGGTGGAAAAAGACGCCCCAGTAGGGGGTTTGGATGGCTAGTATTTTGCCGTTTCGGTCGTACAGTGTTCCCCTTACTACCTCTTTTGAGATAAGGGGGTTATCGTATGTTTTCCTCTGTGGGCTTTGGGTATAGATGATAAAGCCTATCCTGACAAGCAAAAGCAGGAGCAAAATCAGGGTAAGGGAGAGGAAGAACCGGTAATATGAGCGTTTTGGACTGGTATCCATGATTTTTTTATATTACTATGTAGGAAAGGTAATGTCGAGTTATGGCTAAAGACAACTATGATGATATGATGGATAGGCCTGCAAGAAGGTCTTCTCGGGGTGGAACCTATGATAAGCCTTCAAAGGGGCTTATCTGGACTATCGCCCTGGGGATCGCTATCTGTGTCGTTGTGATTATTGTCTGGTACCAGTTCTTCCCCAACAACCCTGATCGTGGACAGTCCAGTGCCCTGGCTACTGAGACGACTGCCAAGAAAGTGGTACAGGTCGTTGATGCCCCACAGGTGCTTCCTCCCACTGCTATCAATGTGGACCAGAAGACCCCGACTGCAGATCCAGCAGATGCTGCTGGCCCTGACAACCAGGCAAGGGCCTTGAGTGACACCAAGCCGAGAACAGCGACAAGCTCCAAGACGGTGCAGTATGCACAGCATGCTGTTGCCGAGGGTGAGGATCTGAACAGTATAGCAGCCCTCTACAGTCTCAAGACCCAGACCCTCATCAGTGTAAACCAGATACGTAATGTCCAGGCTGTGAAAGAGGGTATCACCCTTGAAATTCCCGACCGTGATGGTCAGTTATATACGGTTAGGGAGGGGGACATGCTCTCCACCATCGCCCGTAAGTACAGCGCAAACTTGGGTTGGAAGACCTTGCAGGAGCTCAATGGACTGAAGAGCGAGAACCTTTCGGTAGGACAACGCCTGTTTATTCCCGATACCTCTAGCCAGTCCTTGATTCAGATGGCTGATATCGCCCCCATCCAGTTCCAGAAACCTGCCCAAGGCACCATAACAGCCCTCTTCGGCCAGCCCCACAAGAACCCTGCCACAGGCATAACAGAGTCCCTCAACGGTATCCTCATAGAAGGGAGCCCGGGTTCTGCTGTTGTTGCCGCTGCTGCAGGGAATGTGGTGAGTGCCGGCAATGAAGTGAAGGGCAGGGGGAAGTTTGTGGAGCTTAGCCACGAAGGTGGCTACCGCACCACGTACACACACCTGGAGAATGTCGAGGTTAAGATCGGCATGACCCTTTCCAAGGGAGAGGTCATCGGTAGCATCGGCACCAGTGGCACCACCTACGACAAGCCTACACTCTTCTTCAGCATAGAGCAGTCTGGGATAGCGCTTGATCCTTCGCAATTCTTCTAGGCAGTAAGGCAATAGCTTAAAACCAACACAAACACCAACGCTTGCAGAGTCTCAATACAATTGGCCAACAGCCTGAGCAATTTGAGCAGGGCAGGGTTTGATGAAGACCTTCATGGTTCTTCATTTCAAAGAAATCTATAGTACCAAAGATTCAGATTCAAGAAAAAAGGAAATGAGCATGACAAGTGGTACGTTCCATTTTGGAACATATCACTTCTCACAGTGTAAGAAGCTGCAATTCAAGCAATATTCCTAACAGGCTGCTCACTGGTTGCCACTATGGTGGCACTCTGTTGTTCATAAGAACAAATTGATTGGGAATCAAGATGCAAGGCCTACTTGGATCCTGTTTCGTCCATTTGAGGTTTCAAAGTTGGCTAGTTACCTGTGTGCCAGGATCATCTAGGTAAGTGATCGAGCTCCGGTAACCTAAGGGCCCGGGGCCAACTTTAAAAAAACCTGAAGGCTTTACTTCAGGTTTTTTACATAAAGTACGATTCTTTCAGTCGGTACCACCTTATCGGCAACACCGCCTCCAAAGCCAAGGTGCGGTTCATACTAAACCCTTTACACCTCATGCAGCGCTGCGTCTTGGCTCAACCCTGCAATCATCGGAATGCCCATACATCCTGTGTATGACCAGCAGGACTCTTGCCCTACATCGCTATTATGTCTGTAGAATAAAACATTGGCAAGTATGTTGGATGCCATTGTGGCATTCTTGATCCCACACCCTTTGAATTGCAGGAAACAATAGAGCACAGTTGCACTGCTTGGATTGCCTTCCCGGATTTTAGAAGCATCCCCATCATAATTCTCTTGTATATGATGGATCTCTGAATGGAATGTCTCAGCCATTATAAGAGAGAACCGGTGTAATGATTGAGAAACAAACAGTTTCTTATAGTATTCGAGAGAGTTCGATCCCAAAATATCTATCTCAAACGCTCCCATTTCTTCTTTTACGTTATAGGGAATCACCCATGCTTTCTCAGCAGTAACTTGGCGGTTCATCAGACAGGCAAGAACGAAGGCATGAAGGTGGTTTTTACTATCATTGAGCAAGGTATTGATAGCAGGATTAGCAAGGAAATCAATAAACTCTCGTTCAAGATTGTTGAATTGGTTTCTACCGATGGTGAGGAGAACATGTTCCTTCTATTCATGCATATGTCCTGTCCTTCTCTTCTAGCAGAATAGCAAACCATGTGTCGTATACGAAAAATTCTGCTACGTTCAGCTTCCTCAGGGAGTGCAAGCGGCTCTAAATGCACTATCTGTAAGCAAAATATTGGGACTCTTCTGATATTCGGGGAACCTCTTTTCAAAACACAATCTGTATGCCATGGGAGATAAAATCTGCTGAAATGAGCATCACAAGCATTTAAGTAAGTGAAATTTGGATAATGGTATCTTCAGTTGGCATTGAAAAATGCATCCTTCAGGGTGCTATTTGATTGAATGTAGCAAAGAAAAATGTAATATTTCGCTTGACATATCCCATATCTAGTATAAGATATAGGATATCTACTACTAGATGGAGGATATCATAATGAAGAGAATCATAAGTTTTATACTTATACTCGCAATCATCTCAAGTGTTACTCTGTTTGCTCAAGGCTCGAAGGAAACAGTTTCATCGGATGGAAAAGTCGCAGGTAATGTAACGATGTGGACTTTCCCGATAACAGGGAATGATCAGGCAGTGTTTGCAGGGATGATCACTGAATTCAACAAGACCTATCCTGATGTTTCTGTTGACGTTCAAGTGCTTCCCTGGAATGGAAGATATGAGAAAATGCTAACTGCAATTGCAGGAGGAAATCCTCCCAATGTGGTATATTTGAACGACTTCCAGATTCCGATGTTTGCCCATACGAACAACCTTGTTCCCATGAAAGAGGTCTTCACTGCAAGCGAGCTTGCGACCTACAAGACCGGCGCCAAGAATGCTGCAACTGTTGGTGGAACCCTATATGCAATACCTGTGCTGACCAACAGCCTCGGATACCTCTATAATGTTGATCTTTTCATCGAAGCTGGTCTCGATCCCAACAATCCACCAGAAACCTGGTCTGATCTTGAAGCTGCAATTGCCAAGCTTACAAAGAAAGATGATAAGGGAAATATTGTGCAGTGGGGTGCAAGGTTTGACCTGAACAGGCCATCTCCTGTAACCAGCATAATGCCCTTCATCTGGCAAGCTGGTGGAAACATTCTCAATGAAAAGAATGAAGTCATCATCGATAGTGCAGCAACAAAAGAAGCGTTGAACTACATCAAGGGGCTCTTTGACAAGGGATATATCCAGAAGTCAAACATCACCGGTGGAGGAGTACCTTTCTCATCTGGCAAGATTGGTATTGATCTGCAACGGGAACCAAATGATGTCAAGAAAATACTGGCAGAGAACCCTGGCCTCAACTTCCTTGCCGGACCTATCCTCAAGAACAAGGAGAAGGTTGGATATGTAACTTGCGGCACATATGCCATGTTCACGAAGGCTGGCAACAGGGAAGCGACTAAGGCATGGGTCAAGTTTATCGCAAACAAGGAAAATACTACTTCGATTCTGTCTGGTGGTGGATTCATGTCACCTCGAACTGATATCGATGAAAGTGACTACATGACAGATCCTCGTTCCCTGAAACTGGCGGAGCAGAACAAATATGCCACAGGAACAGGTCCGATGAACGTACACTATTCAGAAATTCTTTCTGCAACAGGCTCTTCGTTGAACTCTATAATACTCGGCACCAGTGATATGCAAACTGGGCTCAAGGATTTGGCCAAGCAGATTGAGCAAATCCTGAACAACTAGCATAGCTAAATAATGTGACAGGGCCTGTACGGTACATGTACAGTACAGGCCCTCATCAGTAGGATTGGTATGAAAAATATTGGAATAGTTGGATTGGGGCTAAAAAACCCCTATACATATGCACCTATCTTGAAAGAGAAAGGTGCTCAAGTGGTGGCTGTCTATGACACATACCCCGAGCTTGTGAAGGAATACGCGAATACCTTTGCTTGTGCTGAGGTCTATGATAGTACCAGATACCCACAGGTCGATGGGGTCATCATCAGTAGTATCAATAACCAGCATACCCAGCTGGCAAAGTATTTCCTATCCCGTGACATTCCTGTATTTATCGAAAAGCCCTTATCTCACAACGTGGATGAGGCACTACAGTTCATTGACGAGCACGCAGGAAAACCCTGGTTCTCGGCCAGCCCCCTGAGATTTTCACCTGTGTATATCCGGATGGCGAAAGACTTACATGCTGAGGCGAACCCAGTTCAGTATTGCAGGGTTGCCGTTTTCCATACTATGGAACATTTTATGAAGGATCCCCGCAAGCGATGGCATGATAACCCTGCTGAGGGTGGTGGGATGTTGATCGATATTGGCATCCATGCCATTGAGCTGCTCAACATGGTTATGCCCGAAAAACAGATTGCCTCTTGTAGGTATAGTAACAGTTCAAGCCATTATACCTCTTCGTTATCACAAGATAATCATCATGTGATCATAACGTATGAGGATGGCAGTTGTGCCAGTGTGGATGTGTTGTGTGCTACAAGCCACCTGGATTACTTGGTCGAGGCCTATACTTTGACTGAGAGGTATGCAAATTCAGATGCGATACCCTATCTAGAGGGTTCGTGGAGTGCTGAGAACGCATATGGGGGTTTTGAAAAGACCATTGAGGCCTTTCTGGATATGGTGGAGACAAAACGTCCCCCCATTTCCTGTGAAGAGACAAGAAGAAATTTCACATTATTGAAACATATCATAGGGTAGAGGAGATAGCATACATGAATACACTGAGAGCGGCGGTAATAGGACTTGGAAGAATCGGATCCACTCTTGAAGATGATCCCAAACGAAGTCACCCATGTACACATGCTGGGGCACTGGCAAACCTGGATGGTGTAACGTTGGTGACTGGAGCTGCAAGAACCGCCGAAAGTGCTGAACGTTTCAAGCAACGATGGGGATTGTCTACTGTCTATACTGATTATCGTGAAATGTTGCAAAAGGAAAAGATAGATATTGTTGGGATTGCAACCAATCCTGAAACTCATGCGGAAATTGTCGAAGCTATTGCCCCTATGGGGATCAAGGGAATCCTGTGTGAGAAGCCCCTGGCATTGTCTCTTGAAGAAACAGATAGGATGATCGAAGCATGCAACAAGCATGGGGTTGTGCTTATGACCATGCACAATAGGCGTTTTAACAGTATCTACAGGTCTGCCAAACAGTTGATAGAAGATGGTACAATTGGAAAAGTCAATGCTATCGTGGGAATTTGTCAGGGATGTAAACCAAACAAGAACTGGCAAAATGATTTTGAAGGGCCACTGCTTCATGATGCCACGCATCTGTTTGATATCATGCGGTACCTCTTTGGTGATGTTCAGTGGGTACTGTCAGATGTTGAAAGGGCACACCCTGATGACAAGGTTGAGGATAGTGCATATTCGACCATGCGATTCAAGAATGGGATCTATGGGATGACCTTAGTGAACGAACGAACTGATTACATGAGATTCGAACTTGAAATCCAAGCTTCCAAAGGTAAGTTGCTGCTATTGACCAACGAAGCATATATGTGGACATACGCAGAAAGCGACTATGCCTCAGGTTTTAGAGAACTTAAGCCTGTCGAGTACCCCAAGGCACCGATACCTCTGAACGCCTATCTTGAGGGCTATAAGGAACTCATCGATTGTATCAGAAGTGGAGAGTCCCTCAACAATTCCTCGACAAGTGAGGATGGCCGGGCTGCATTGGAGATTATCATGGGCATCTATGAATCCAAGAGACATGATTGCAAAAAGATATACCTGCCACTGCCTTCCATGCCATCAAGTCTAGTGGCGGCAACACAAGAGAAATCTTTCTGAGGTGAATATGAAAAAGAAACAAAGTCCGAGTAGAATGCGAGGTGGGTTCTTCTTTACCTTGCCAGCAGTCATAATCCTAGGTGGATTTGGGCTGTTGGTCTCCCTGGGGAATGTAGGCTATAGCTTCTTGAAATGGTCTGCACTCTCACCACCTGAGTTTATTGGGCTTAAGAACTATGTTAGGTTTTTTTCTGACAAGATAGCTTTGGTTTCACTGTGGAATACGTTTTACTATGCGATCTTGTATGTGTTTCCAACCATCGTGATTTCAACGATGATCGCGCTTTTGCTCAACCAGAGCTCCCGTATTATGGGATTCTTTCGTGCACTCTTTTACATACCTGTCATCACATCGTATGTGATCGTCATCGTTGTCTGGCAGTGGTTCTTTGATTTTGACATTGGGCTTTTCAACCAGATCATATCAGCCTTTGGTGGTACGCCCCTTCCTTGGTTGCTGAGCAAGAGCATGGCAATGCCTTCGCTTGTCATGCTCTCCATCTGGAAGAATAGTGGATATTCCACCCTGATCATCCTAGCTGGGCTCCAGACTGTCGACCCGAACCTGAATGAAGCTGCGATGATTGATGGGGCAGGACCCATTAGAACGTTCTTCAGCATAACGCTTCCCCAGCTCAAGCCGACAATGGTCCTAACTGTAGTGATGGTGACTACCTGGGCATTCCAGATGTTTGTACAACCCTACATGATGACACAAGGTGGACCTGATTATGCAACAAGTACTATTACGTATTATCTGTATAAGCAAGCATTTAACTCATACAATATCGGTTATGGATCTTGTATAGCTGTCATTGGAGTGGCAATTTTCCTGACAATTATACAATTAGAGAAATATCTAATGAGGGATCGGTGATAGCAATGGCAAGAGAGACTTTACCCATGAAAAAAACTGTTTTGCAAACATTGAAGTACTCGTTTCTGGTACTATTATCGGTTATTGTAGTATTTCCCTTCTACATCCTCATTAAGGAATCATTTCACCCCAATCTCGTAACCCTACCATATCCGGTCCAGCTGCTACCAAGATTCTTCTCGAGTGCCAACTATATGATCCTGTTCCAACGGTATCCTGTTATCAAATGGATACTGAACAGCTTTGTCATATCTGCTGGTACAAGCGCTGCCCAGTTATTGTTATGCTCCATGGCAGCATTTGGTTTTTCAAGGACTGAGTTCAGGGGGAGAAAGATACTTCTCTCTCTGCTAATGGTGATGTTGGTCATCCCGATCCAGACCAGGATACTTCCCTTGTTTATCTTTATGAGTGGAGTGGGATGGGTAAATACCTATCTGGCCTGGATTCCCTTTTTCGTTGATGCTTTTGGGATTTTCCTCATGATGCAATTTATGGAAGCTATCCCTCGGGAATACGATGCCGCCGCCTTTATTGATGGAGCAGGATTATTGACAACATTCACAAAAATTATTGCACCTCAGACAAAACCTGCTATGGTAGTACTGGTTACATTCAACTTTATCAACCAATGGAATGATTTTCTCTATCCATTGATTATGGTACGTAATGATAGGATGTATACATTGCAATTGGGGCTTGCAAATATATTTTCCCAAGCGCAAAGAGGAGAAGGTGGTGGAATTGGAGTTGCCCTTGCAGGTGCCGTTATCTCTTTCCTGCCAACCCTCATCATTTTCCTGGTATACCAAAAACAAATTATCTCTGGAATGAGTATTTCTGCTGGAGTAAAAGGATGATCGCTACTATGCAAAACACCGTACATGCAATGCCCCAACAAGGGACGAATGGAGGCCCCGAAAAGGTATCCAACTCAGAATTGGTTCGGGATTATATCAGGGACTGTATCCTAAAGGACGATTTGCAGCCTGGTGACAGACTACCGAGTGAGGGGAATATTGCTGAGGAGTTGGGTATTGCTCGAAATTCAGTGAGAGAGGCTACTCGAGCTCTTGAAAGCATGGGAATCCTGGAAATAAAGCACGGTGTTGGCCTGGTCGTAAGGTCTTTTAACCTGGATGCAATAGTTGACATATTTTCCTATGGATTTGTTCTGGACAAATCCCTTATTTATGATCTGTATGACATCAGGATTCAACTGGAATCTTCCCTTCTTCCCAAGGTCATAGAGAACATTTCCGATATAACCATACGGGAGTGCGAGCTGATCCTGGCTGAATGGGAGTATTACGTGCATAAGGGTAATCCAGTGCATGATATTGATAGGAAATTCCATGATACCTTGTATAAACCCATCGGAAATGATCTTCTTATTGGCTTATGCAACATATTCTGGACTGCATTTAAGCAAGCTGAACAAAAGGGACTGATCGTTCGATACAGCCAGTTCGATTTCAATGAATCACTTTCCGTTCTAGCAGACCACCGGGCTGTACTTGAAGCTATTAAAGATAAGGATGTCTCCTTGGCTATGGATTTGATGAGGAAACATTTTAGAACACTAGAGGTACCTGCTTGAAGCGGGTACCAATGAATGGGAGCATATGATGAAAGATGTGAAGGATATAGTGGGTGTAATACCTGCAATGGTCTCTTGCTTTGATGCAGATGGCAATTTTGACGAGCAGGCACAAAGGGAGCTTACGAGATTTTTGCTCAGGAAAAAAGTTGATGGGCTATATCTCGCCGGAAGTACCGGTGAGTCATTCCTGATGACTGAACAAGCGCGAAAGCAAGTTGTAGAAACCGTATCAGATGAAGTGAAAGGACAAATTCCCCTGATAGTCCATGTAGGGGATATCGGAACTGGTAAGTCCATCGAGTTTGCAAGACATGCACAGCGTTGTGGAGCAGCAGCAATTTCATCAGTACCTCCGTTTTACTTCAAGTTTACCCCTGATGAAATTGTCAGCTATTATGAAGATGTGAGTGCATCAGTCGACCTTCCCATGATCGTCTATAACATTGCACTCGCTGGCCTTGTAGACTTCAATACCATAAAGAGGCTGAGCAAGATTCCTACAGTACAGGGAATAAAGTATACGGCAACGACCCATAATGAAATCCTGAGGATCAAGGATGAGATCAGCCCTGATTTTTCCGTATATTCTGGTGCTGATGAGATGGCTTTGAGTGGGTTTGCCTTTGGTGCCGATGGGATTATCGGGTCTTTCTATAATGTCATTCCTGAATTATTTCAGATCATTTGGCATGCTACACGTGAAAATGATCTTCCAAGAGCACGCGATGCTCAAAACAAAGCCAATGTCATAATCTATTATGTTCTGAAAAACCATTTTTTTGATTGCATTAAGGCAATGTTGAATTGGGCCGGTATATCTGCAGGGACGGTGCTCAGTCCTTTCTACAAATTGAACAAAGAGGATGAGACTAGAATTAAGCGTGAGATGAAGGCCTTGATCATCAAGTACAATATCACCGAATGTGAGGTGCTGAATAGGATCAGAGAGCTATAAGAGTAATACTGTACCAGTGATGTGAGGCTTTGATTTGCTTTTATTCGCTGATTTCAGGCCTACCCACCTGCATTGCCGGTGGGTAGGCCTTTCTGGTATGTAGTCTCTTCCCGCCCATATATGGTATTTAAGAGTTCATGATAGTGATGACAGGGCAACACTATCATGTTGCTAGTCTCAACAATTTCTCACCCTCAGGTACATGTAAAGGACGCTGTTACGATTACGAGATGCCACAATAGTTTCGCTAGGAAGAGCGTGTATCTACATGGATAATACCCAGATGTTCTAGACCCAATTGTACACAAAGTAGGTGAATCGAGAAAAAGAGATCTTCTTCCCTAGGTATGGAAAGGTAAATCTCAGGGATATTATGCATTTTTCTCCTGATCAGGACCACACCTCAGGCACTGCTCGGTATGACAACTTAGGGTATCCCCACAGTCAGGGCACCGCCATTTTTCTGCTTCCCTTTCCAGTAAGCTCTCGATCCCATGCTCCTGGATGAATCTGAGGTTCTCTATCATGCTCATGTGGTATTTGTCACGGTATCTTTTGTCGAGGGTCTTCAGTCTTTTGCAAGGGAACTGCTCACACTCAAAACAGAACCTGACCAAGCCCTTCTCCAACAGATTGCAACTGCCTTTCATATAGGTACAGTTCTTCCCCCGAGGGATACAGCCATCACAGTATTTCCTATGGATTCCCTGCTTGTGCAGGTCGTTCTTCATGGTCAGATAGTTGATGCATACTCCACAGTTCATCCCACAGGGAGCAATGAGTTTTTCTTCCATGGTCAAACTCCTCGTTAGAAACCAATCTTCCCCACTCAGCTGTAACCATTGTATTTCAAACTATTCGAGAAAACAATCATGGAACAATTCAATGGTGATAGCTCCTACCCATACACATGCCCTGTCAGTTTCTCACAGAGCCTCTTTGTCTCTGGATCAGCATTCTTTTTCAAACCACCTTGATGAAGCCTAGCCAGCTCGTTCCTTACCACTCTGAAGGTCTTTGGTGTTACTGGGTAGCGCAGTGATACTATTACCGCTGCTATCATACAGAGTATGGGTGCAATGCAGAAGATTGCCCTGATCCCCTGAATTGTTGAAGGTGCCTGTTGGGGTAGGGAAGCATTGAAGCCAATGAGGGAGAGTAGGGTACCAAAGAGCCAGAGTATGAAGGCCTGGACAAGTTTCCTGATAAGGGTGAACATCCCTGCTACCGCCCCTGACCGTGCCTCTCCATTGAGAAGCTCATCCACATCAGAAGACTCAGGAATCATTGCCCATGGAATCGATATGAAGGCAGAGAATCCTACTCCCATAATGCAGGAAAGAGTGATCAGGAAGATGAGGGTTACATCAGAGGGTATGAAGAGGAAACTGCCCATCGCAATGCTGAGTATGATCGCCCCTATGGTGTAGCTTCTTCCCTTGCCAATCTTGTTTGCAAGGAAAAGATACACCGGAAGGGCAATGATTTGTGAAAGCAGCATCGAACCCAGGCAGAAGATATAGATCTCAGGCCTGCCAAAGTAGTACGTGACAAAGTAGATGAAGGCTGAACTTATGATATCCATGGCACTATAGGCAAGCAGATACATGCTGATGTGTATCTTGTACGTCTTGTTCTTCATCAGAGAAGACAGGTTCCTGAAGGACTCCTTCAGGGACTGGGTCTGCTTGTGACTTGCTTCAACAGTCCCTGGTATGTTGGTTTTGTCTATGTTCGGCATCTTATCCATCACGAAATACCCATTTCCTCCAAATATTTCAAAATCTTCCCTACATTTGTCCTAGGTCAAATCCTTTCCCTGGGATAGTGAGTAAAGTACAGGTAGATAAAAAATATTCCTGGAGGAACGATATGAAAAACATTGTAATACAGCTAGAAACACTGAGTTGCCCCACATGTGCTCTCAAGATTGAAGGTGCATTGAAAAAGACAGCCGGAGTGAAAAACCCCTCAGTACTGTTTAATACCTCAAGGGTTAAGCTTGCTTATGATGAGCAGGTTATACAGGTAGAGGAAGTTAAGAAAGTCATTTCCAAGCTTGGATATGGAACGCTGTCAGTAAAGGAGACCCCTTAATGAAAAAGCTTAGCAAAAAGACGTTGGTGATAATCGTAAGCATTCTGGTGGTGATCTCATACGCTCTCCATAAGACAATTGGTTACCACCCGCTCACGATCTCCCTCATGCTCGTTTCGACCCTTATTGCTGGAGGCCCTATCTTGCGTAGGGCCCTTGCGGCCTTGCGCTATCGCATTGTGGGCATAGATGCCCTCGTCTCCATTGCTGTAATAGGAGCTTTGATCATAGGCGAGTATTGGGAAGCCGCTGCGGTTACCTTCCTCTTCATGATCGGTGATTATCTTGAAAGCAGGACACTGGAGAAAACCCGCTCCTCACTCAAAAGCCTGATGGACCTGGCTCCCGAAACTGCACGGGTCAGACTCGACGGGGTCGAGCAGACCCTCTCTGCAGATGAACTGAAGAAGGGGATGGTCCTGGTCATCAAACCCGGTGAGCGCATTGCAGCCGATGGAGTGGTGTTGGAAGGATCGGCGTATGTCGACCAGTCGAGCATCACCGGGGAGCCTGTGCCTGTGTTAAAGGATGCGGATGAACACATCTTTTCAGGAACTATCATCACATCAGGATACCTCATCGTAGAGGCTACTGAAGTTGGTGAGGCCACAACCTTCGCTAAGATACTGCATTTGGTCGAAGAGGCGCAGGATGCCAAAGCCCCTACACAGAAATTCATCGAGAAGTTTTCCCGCTACTACACACCGGCCATAATAGCCCTTTCTGTCATTACCTACCTGATCACGCGCGACATTCATATGGCACTCACCCTGTTGGTCATAGCCTGTCCTGGAGCTTTGGTAATATCAGTGCCAGTCTCCATCGTTGCTGCCATCGGATCGAGTGCAAAAAATGGCATCCTGGTAAAGGGTGGAGAGGTAATTGAAAAACTGAGCCGCGTCCAAGCAGCTGCCTTTGACAAGACAGGAACACTAACAGAAGGGAAACCCTCTGTGGTATCACTGCATGCCTACGGCATGAGTGAGGACGAACTGTTGAGGATTTCCGTAATTGGCGAAACCTATTCAGAGCATCCATTGGCCACCGCCATCGTGAAGGAAGCTTCCAATCGAGGTGTGCTTCCGACAGATGTTCCTGAGAAGCCTGAGTACATTCAAGGAAAGGGTGTCAGCTTCACGTTTGAAGGAGAATCATACTTCATTGGAAACAGAAAGCTTTTTGAGGAAAATGGGATAGATCTGACTGTTGCCCTTGATGATATTTACAGTGAAGAGCATGAAAAGAGGACCGCGGTGATAGTAGGAACCTCTGAAAGGGTGATAGGTCTTATTGTTATTGCCGATAAGCTCAGAGATGAGGCCTTTGGAGTCATTCAGGAGCTCAAGAAACTGGGCATCAAGAAGAGTGTTATGTTCACAGGCGATAGTAAGGGTACTGCCGAAACGGTAGCACACTCTTTGCAACTGGACGAATTCCGTTACGAGCTCTTGCCTGAGCATAAGGTGGAGGCTGTGAAAGCTTTGCAGAAGAAGTATGGCAGTGTCGCCTTCATTGGCGATGGCATCAATGATGCACCATCGCTTGCTACTGCTGACGTAGGGATTGCAATTGGTGCGGCTGGAAACGATGTTGCGATGGAGACAGCCGATGTGGTTCTCCTTGGCCAGAAGTTAGGTGCCCTCATCGATGCGATCAGCATCAGTCGTATGGCAGTCAGAAACATGAAGCAGAACATCTTCTTTGCAATTGGTGTTGCTGGTATACTCTTGGTTGGTGTATTGCTCGGTGGTGTTACCCTTTCCATCGGGATGCTTGTGCATGAGCTTTCAGTATTGCTTGTTATCATCAACGCTACCAGGATACTGAGGTTTGCGAAACGGAAAAAGAATACTATCTTATAAGGCATGAGGAAGGTATCATATGCAATGTAGTCATCACAGTTGTCTCCACATAGTCCCCTTGTTCCAAAACTTGGATGACGAACAGATGTATGCAGTCGATGCCATTACCCGCGAGAAGACCTTTACCGATGGGCAGCTCATCTACTATGCAGGGGAACTCAGCGGCTCACTGCTGGTGGTTCATACTGGCAAGGTTAAGATATATCGCCTCGATGCAGAAGGCGAACAACAGGTCATTCGGATACTGTCCCCTGGAGAGTTTACTGGGGAGTTAGCTTTATTCAGCAAGGAGCCGGTCCAAGACTTTGCACAGGCGATCGGGGACTGCTCTCTGTGCATGGTCAATGGAGAAGCGATGCGCTCCATCTTGGTTACATTCCCACTGATAGCTTTGAAGATAACCCAGGAGCTCAGCCGGCGCCTTTCGCAAAGTGATGCAACGCTCCACAGTGTTGCCAAAGGAACTGCAGAGCAACGCCTGGCTGGCTATCTGGTTGAATTGTCTCAAAAGGTCCCAAACAATACGATTCATTTGCCTGTGGCAAAAGGTACGATCGCTTCGCTTCTTGCTATGAACCAAGAAACCCTAAGCCGAAGATTGAAGATACTGGAGGATGAAGGGGTCATCGAGTTAGGGAAGGGTAGGGAGATTATTATCCTAGACCAATCATCCTTGGAGATGAGGACCCACCAGTAGATTTTCCTTATAGCTGCAGACCCTTGGAAACTTGTATTTATGGCTACCTGATCTTCAAAAAGTACAAACCCATAACACATCAAATCTCTTCCTTGGGAGATCAAAATCTCCCCCTTTCAAGTCCCAATGATGGGTATCAAGAGTAAGAAAAGTGAGAAAAAGGTGAGGACGAAGATCAATGATACTTTTCTGCCAAGGACCATAATTGTACATTTGTCTACCTGAGCATTTTCTTATACGGTTCCTATATCACAACCTTGGCCTGACCTGTATGTAAATTCCAACCATTCCTTTCCACAAAAGTAATACCCCGAGTAGGTTATGTTCTGTATTAGTTGTTTCTGGAAGGGGGTTCAATAATTTGTGTACATACCATCCTAACCACTATAAGATGAAGAATATGTGAAGAGTAAGGATGTGAAGGTGTATATGAATAAATAGTGACCGCCTTGATACTTTGCATGAACTAGTTTGGTGGGAGAGAGAACTTTTTACGTATGGGGACTCTTCTATGGGAGGTTGCAGGTGAAGTCGATTATCGTCGTGGAAGATGAAAAACTGGTGCTACTGGGGATTGAATCCCTGTTTGAGCAGAATAACCGATATCATATTGTCGGCAGTTTTTCACGTGCAGACCAAGCCTTGCAGGCCCTTGATGCTTTGGATCCCGATATAATTCTTACCGATATCAAAATGCCAGGAATGGATGGGTTAGAGTTCCTGAAACGCCTGCAAGCAGATAAGGTTCGTGCGAAAGTCGTTGTTCTCAGTTGTTTGGAAGACTTTGCAATTGTCTCAAGCGCCTTCAAATTGGGAGCTGTCGATTATATCCTTAAACATGAATTGGATGCTGCTGAACTGTTCAAGACTCTCGATGGCCTTACTATAGACAAGGAAGAACACGTGAAAAAGCACAGCCAGGAAGCACTTGATCCTGATTGGTCTGGGTTTCACCGTTTTTCTGACCTGCTGAAAACTCCTAAAGTTTTCTCCCTAAACCTCTCTAACCCTATTGTCTATCGAATGATTTTCAAGAAAAAATATTCAGAAAAACACATTCCGCTCAAGTCAGGCGTTGATATCTTTTGGTGCTTACGGTTCGTCCGGAGATTGTTGGAGGATTTTCAAGTTGGGCAGGTCTACTACGAGCAATCTGAGGAACTGGTGTTGCTCCTAGATGGTAACAACGAGAGTGAAGATATCCGAAAGAAGTTTTTTTCACAGTTACTAGGGCAACTGAAACAGTATATCAACAGTCCGGTAGTACTGCTTCGCACATATTGGGGAACAGCGAAATCTGTCCAGGAACAATGGGTGGGGCTCTCGGATGTGCAAGACCATGTCTTCTATATCGATTCAACACGGGTTGCAGTACTTGGAGCTGAAGAACAACGGAGTCTGGCAGCAGAGTTGCCTTCCCCTCTCTTGTTACTGCAGTCAGAAAAACAGGTGCTCTGGCATGATGCCATGAACATCTATTTTGCTGCTGCTCAAAGAGCCAAAGTCGATCCTCCGTCCCTTTGCATGAACCTCATTGTATACTGGCACCAAGTCCAACAGGTGTTGAAATCCTTGTATATACATCCCAAGGATGCAATCACTGTACACACGACAATGTTTGAATACATGAAAGATTTTGATGATTTCAATCAATTGGCAATGTGGTACACCACAGAACTGCCACAAAGAACTGCGTATGTGCTCGATGTGCAGGGACATAGCAGGAAGATTATGCAGATGAAGCTCTATGTGCTTGAACACTATGCAGAACATATCACCTTGCAGGATATGGCGAAACATTTCGGTTTTAACAGTAACTATGTATCTGAATTATTCAAGAAAGAGTCTGGTATCGGCTTTGTCGCATACCTCAATACAATCCGCATACACAACGCCAAATCACTTCTGTTGGAGAGTGATGCCACTGTGGAGGTGATCAGCAATCAAGTGGGGTATACCAGTGCAAGTCATTTTTCCCGATTATTTAAGAGGATTACTGGAAAGACCGTCAGTGAGTTTCGATCTCAATGTGCATGCAATCTGAATAATGAGCTTAAAAACTGAACATTGAGCATGAATAACCCTTTTTTATTTGGTATGTGAACTTCTGACTGGGTTTTAAGCATGAACCACCAACTAATGGGTATGGACTACGCCCTGGCGGTGTCTCAAACTTAAGTCACTGAAAACCATAGGAGGTTATCATATGAAAAAAGTCTTAGTAGTGTTTCTCTTCGCACTGGTACTTGTTTCTCCTCTCTTTGCTGCAGGACAGAAAGCAACACTTGAGAGCGATCAGGTTGTTCTGACCATTTGGGAACATACTCCTCAATTTGAACTTCCTCTGCGCAACACACTTGCCCGCTTCATGGAAAAGAACCCTGATATTAAAGTTGAGTATGAGATAAAGACACCCGACAACTATCTCTCTCTGCTCACAACGGCAATTCAGGCAGGGGAGGCTCCTGATTTGTTTTGGCATCATGGGACAGCAACCACGGATATGGCAAACCTGACCCGACAGGGGGCTTTGATGGATCTTACCAATAAAGTTGATGTCACAGCCTACTCGCAGATGTCTCGGGACAAGGTGACCTGGGAAGGGAAATTGTACCAAACTCCAGCAGCCACCATCGACACCCGTGCAGCATTCTATAACAAAGACTTGTTTGCAAAGGAAGGCTGGAAAGTTCCCAAGACATTTGCTGAGTTTGAAACTCTCCTCGCTACCATCAAGAGTGCTGGCTACATTCCCTTGAGCCTTGCTGGTCGTGACAACTGGAACATCCTGTTCCTATTCGAACCGATTCTCGCTGCCATGCATCCAGATTGGATAATGGAAGCTACAGCAGGAAAAGCCAGGATTGATGATCCTCGAGTAGTTGCTGCCATGGACAAGATGATTGAATGGGGTAAGAAAGGATACTATGGGGATCTCTTCCTCGGCGTCGATGAAGCAGGACAGTATCTAGCCTTCTCCCGCGGACAGGCTGCCATGACTGTTGCCGGTTCTTGGACAACGACTACACTGACGAATAATAATCCTGAAATGAAGATCGGTGCATTCCAGATTCCAACCCGCGATGGAAGAAAACCTATTGTACTCACCTATGCTGCTGGATTTTCAGTCTATTCAAAGACCAAATATCCAGAACAGGCAATGCGTTTAGCCAACTATCTGGCTACCGTAGAATCACAACAAATCTGGGTTGATGGCCTTGGTGCCATCGCTGGTTTGGATGGTGTGAACTCGGGCAGTGAGTTAGCTGACGAAATTGCAGATGCAAACCTAGAGTTAGAGAGTTTCTACAACATCATGGTTCTCGGCCAAGCGGAAGGTAAGTCTCCCACCAAAGTGTGGGAAGAGGACAATCCAAAACTATTCACAGGGAGTGTAACCCCACGTAATTTTGTGAAGACCCTCGATTCGATGATGAGTTACCCTAATCTCTAAGAAGAGTTTGTGTGGATGCCGCATGTCGGCATCCACTTTCGTCTTTTGATAACAAGAGAGTTTCAATGACAAGATCCAAAGCATACATTGGTTTTATCACCCCAGGATTTATCTTGTACACGGTATTTATGATTATCCCTCTGGGGTTTGCCATCTACTACAGTTTTTTCTCATGGTCGGGTATGGGAGCGATGGACTTTATTGGCTTGGATAACTTCAGGCGGATTTTCTTTGAGCCTAGGATGTCTGGTATTTTTCGGAACGCCCTGGGCAACAACTTCCGGTATATGGCAATTGCTATTTTTGTGTTTATCCCCATACAAGTCGGAATGGCATACCTTATCCATCTAAAAGTTCATGGTCATACCTTCTTTAGGTTGATGATATTTCTTCCCTACGTCATCAGCCCCTCCATTGTAGGATTTTTCACCTTACTGGTTTTTGATCCCAATATCGGTATGTTGAATACCCTGTTCCTCTCCTTAGGGTGGACGAACTTGGTGAGTGCTTGGTTTGGATCCCCTGACATTGCTTTTTTTCTCCTCGTTGGAGTCATCGGATGGAATGGTCTGGGGGTCGGGATGGTCATCATTTTAGCAAATATGAAGAACATCCCCGAAGACGTGGTCGAGGCTTCGATCATAGACGGGGCGACAGTCTGGCAACGGTTTTGGCGAGTTGAATTGCCGTTCCTGCAACCTTCGATCATCAATGTGGTTGTGCTTAGTTCAATCTTTGCATTGACCCAATTTGATATCCCCTTCATTGTCGGAGGCCTCAACGGAGGCATTGACGGCAAACTGGATTTTCTGAACCTGATGTTCTTTCGCTATACGTTTGGTGATGCCTACTTCGGCGAGACTGCCCTAGGGTTTGGGGCTGCTATCAGCGTTGTTGTGTTTTCTATTATTTTTGTGATAGCGCTCGTTCAAAAACTAGTCTTTAATCGGTTATTTAACCGGTAAGTATGAAACTGTGACATCTTGGAGGTATTGATGTATAAGAGACGACAAGGCTTTGGCAGTTGGATAGCTGTTATCATATTGACTTTGTACTGCTTGATAGCTGTTGTTCTGATTGGAAATATGATCATCTCTTCCTTTAAGACAAAACAAGATCTTTTGTTCAATACATTTGGGTTTCCAGCTGAAATATCATTCGAGAACTACCGACAGATATTTGTTACAGACTCGCTCTATAAAAACTTTCTCAATAGTGTCGTCCTGACCATGCTTTCAATAGTCTCCTTAGTATGTATCTCCTCTATGACTGCATATGGTCTTTCCCGATACCGATTCAAGGGCCGACAGGCGCTTGAGCTGTATTTTTTATTAGGCTTGATGTTTCCTATTCAGATTGCAATTTTACCGTTATTCATCATCATGCGATCGCTTAACCTGACCAACACTTTTTTAGGGATGATTCTTCTCTATACCGCGAACATGTCTTTCTCCCTGTTTATATTCTCACAGTTCTTCAAGGAACTGCCCGATGCGTTACATGAAAGTGCCATTATTGACGGAGCTTCAGAGCTTACAATTTTCTGGAGAATAATGATGCCCATTTCCAAGCCGGTCATATTTACGGTGATGACAGTCAGTTTCGTACAGATATGGAATGACTTCTATCTGCCTCTCGTGTTTTTGGCAAAGAGGTCACTGCATACACTGACTCTCGCTATCTATCAGTATCTGGCCAATTTCTTGGCGTACTGGAATTTTGTCTTTGCAGCGGCAACCTTTGCCCTGATACCAGTAATTATCGTGTTCTTGGTATTTTCAGACCAGATAATATCAGGGTTGGCTGCCGGTTCCATCAAGGAGTAGTTAAGTATGGCATTCGTTGAAAACTCAGGTATATGTCCCACTGAATTACGATGTGAATTGCATCCTGAACCCCTTTGGATAGATATCCCAAACCCCCGTTTTTCTTGGAGGTATTCCTCTGAAGTATCTCCCTCTTGGTCCCAAGAGGCCTATCAGATTGAGGTTATGGACAGTGAAGGGGCTACCTGTTGGAATTCCGGTTCGGTACGTGGCAAAAAATCCTTCTCAGTTGTCTATGAAGGAAAGCCATTCACTTCCTTTTCAGTGTACCGATGGCGTGTCAGGGTATCTGATAATTTCGACAATTGGAGCGATTGGTCTGCCCTCTCACAGTTTGAAACAGCGATGTTGAGTCCTGCTGACCTCAAGGCCTCATGGATCAGTGCCCGCACCCCAGTGTGGTATACAGCAGGACAGTGGGAAAGTGGTGTTCCAGGCCAAGAGACAGGAGAGGAAGAGGGATTACATGCCTATGGTATGTATCTTTCCACAAAGGTGCAGCTTGCCCAATCGCATACGAAGATTACCCGAGCACGAGCGTATGTTACGGGAGTAGGGGTGTACCAGCTGTACCTTGGGCAGGAGAAAGTGGAGGAGCGGGTACTGACTCCCTCGCAAACTGATTATCGTAAGAGAGTGCTCTATGATGTGTTACCCCTTGCTATAGATGCATCAGAACTGGATATTACCCTGTTCTTAGGGAATGGTAGACATATTGCTCTGTATGGGTTTGAGAAGCCTCGTGGGTATGTGCAGATATTGCTTGAATATGAACATGGCGAACACCAATGGATTTGTTCTGATGCTAGCTGGGTCTTGTCCTCAGGGCCTGTTCAGCAGAACAGCCTCTTTAATGGCGAAGTGTATGATAGTCGTGTTGTGTTGGGGGAACATACTGAAGAAAGGGTTGAAGAAGTTTCAGGCTATCCTTTATATGCTGCATATGAGCCACCCATTAAGATTAACCGAGAAATACTACCAGTCCGCATGTGGCGCATGGAGAGCGGATATATCTTTGATTTTGGACAAAACTTTTCAGGGTTTGTCTCTTTTCAAGGACAACAACCCTCTGGCACCCAGATTACGTTCAAGTTTGCCGAAGACGTGGGTGAAGATGGACACCTTAACCCCTCCTCCAACCGAAAGGCAGAGTCCTTAGATACCCTTATCTGCAACGGTTCTTATGGTAGCTGGCATCCTGTTTCGACCTATCATGGCTTTAGGTATGTGTTGGTGTCGGGCTATGTAGGCATTCCAAAGCTTGAGAACCTTCTGGGTCTCTTTGTCCATACAGAAGCAGAGGCAATGGGATCATTTTATTGTTCCAACGAGGACTTCAATCGGGTTCATCAGGCCATCCTTTGGGGCTTGCGCTCAAACATGATGGGCATTCCAACCGATTCTCCACAACGCGATGAACGTCATGGGTGGCTGGGAGATGCCCTCTTGGCAGCTCCTGCCGCTTTGTTGAATTATGAAGTGCAGGGATTCTACGAAAAATATCTGCAGGATATAGCAGACACCCAAAATGAAGATGGCTCCATTACCGATGTAGCGCCCAAGTTTTGGATGGACAAGCCAGCCGATCCCGCATGGGGCAGTGCCTTCATTACCATAGGGTGGAATATCTACCTCTATAGAGGCGATAAGCATGTATTGAAAAAATTCTATCCCGCTTTCAAACACTATAGTGAGTTCCTGCTTTCTCAGACCACCGCTGGAATCGTAGAAAATTTAGGGACATTCGGTGACTGGTGTGCACCGGGCCTGGTAACCTCCAAGAAGACTGGGTTACCGTTTATCTCAACGTGGTACCTGCATCATGATCTTTCTCTGATGGTTCAGATAGCCCAAGTTCTTGGAAACTCTGAAGACGTTGCATATTTCAGTGAGAAGAGTAAGATCATCAAAGATGCCCTCCTTAACCGTTTCTGGAAAGGGACCCATATGGAGAGTCTGCCGATGACTCCCTGGGATTTCCCTGACCAGACAGCACAGGCTCTGACGCTCGCAGGTGACTTGCTCGATACGCAGGATGCACAAGCGCTCGCTGCAAGCTTGTATGACCTTGTCGCATCTTCTTCTGGTGATCATGTGGGAACCGGAATCCATGGAACTCGGTATCTGTTGGAGCAGTTGTCCCGATGGGGATACCAGGAAAAAGCCTATACCATCGCCAACCAAAAGAATTATCCCGGATGGATCTATATGGTGCGTGAAGGGGCCACTACGCTCTGGGAGCGGTGGGAACCTATCTTCTGCGAGGGGATGAATTCACATAACCACATCATGCTTGGCTCCATTGACCAGTGGTTTTATACCTATGTGGCCGGCTTGTCTCCCTTGGCTCCAGGGTGGCGAAAGATTGCCCTGACACCAGCGTACCTTCAACAGATTGAGCATGCATCAGCAACAGTTGATACCCCCCCGTATGGACAGGCTTCCTTGCAGTGGGAACGCAGAGATGGTGAGGTGATAGTGACGATACGAATTCCTGCAGGTACAGATGGTTATCTCTTTTTACCCTCAGGATTGAACCTAGTGGGGTATCTGCAAAAACCGACTGGTGTAGAGGTTGTTTTGGAAACCAAAGATTCTCCTCTGTGTCCCTATCAGGGAGAAAGAGGAGAAGCATACCATATGCCCCCTGGGTTATATCAGATTGTTTGTACCGAAAGGGAGCTTACATGAGCATACGCAAGCACTATAGTTCTCGTGAAAGGGTTCTCAGATCCCTCTATCGTGAACCTGTTGACCGGATTCCCATTGATTATCTGGCAAATGCCGGTATTGATCATAGGATTAAGGAGCATTTTGCATTGGCTCCTGATGCGGACGAAGCACTGTTACAGGCCCTGCAGGTAGACTTTCGGGAGTTACAACTCCCCTATACTGGGAAGAGCCTCCACATACCAAGACCGAACCGGAGAGTCGACTCTCAATGGGGGATCGTCTGTCGCTGGGTTGAACATGAAAGTGGCGGGTATTGGGATTACTGTGATTTTCCTCTCCAGGAATTGAACCTTGAGCAAGTTGAGACTTGGCCGATGCCTTGTGCCGATGACTATGATTATTCGGTGTTGCAAGACCAAGCGCATGGATGGAAAGACTTAGCCCTCTATTTTGGGAATCCGGGTCTTGGTGATATCCTAAATACCACCGGGATGTGGTGCTCGATGGAGAGCGTCTACATTGCTTTGGCTGAAGAAGATGAAGCTTGGATCCGTCTGGTTGACCGCCGTCTTGCCATTCAGCTGGAGCAGATGGAGCGAAGTCTGGAAGCTTTGAAAGGACGTATCGATTTCATTTGGATGGGAGAGGATCTGGGCACCCAAATTGGTCCCCTCATTTCGAAAGAGATGTTTCGTCGTATCATCCGACCGCGGCATCAGAAGTTCATAGACCTTGCTGCTGCGTACGATGTACCGGTAATGATGCACAGTTGCGGATCTTCTTCCTGGGCTTTTGATGATTTCAGTGAAATGGGTATAGTTGCAATTGATACCCTCCAACCTGAAGCTACATTGATGGATCCAAAGTACCTAAAGACCAAATATGGCAACCGTTTGGCATTCCATGGAGGATTTTCCACCGCGGGTTCAGTCGTTTCTGGGACGGTAGAGGATACGTTGAAAGAACTAGAGGCTCTATTGGCAATAATGATGGAAGGTGGGGGATACTTATTCTCTCCAACACATCTGCTTCAGGATAATTCACGTGTGGATAATGTGTTGGCAGTCTACCAAGCTTTGCCCACCATTGGCCGATATGAAAAATAGGGGAGGTGCTGTGTATGAACTGTCGTGAGCGTATACTGTCGGTCCTGGCGGGTAAGAAGAGTGACCAAGTACCTTTTGATATCTGGTACACTCCAGAGATTAAGAGACTGTTGATGGACTATTTTAGAGTTTCTGATGAACAGCAGTTGTGGCGTATACTGAAGATCGACAAGATTGTAATGCTTGATGCCCCATACAAAGATATTCCAGATGCTATACTCGATAGCGTAGGGCGTACACTGGGGTTTAACGAGTGGGGTAGCAGGATTCGCGATGTCTCGCATAGTTCAGATGGGTCCTATGAGGAGGTGGTTTTCTATCCCTTGGCAGAGGCTGAAACCATTGAAGCTATCGAAGAGCACTCATGGCCTGATCCTAGCCGATTTGACTATCAGCATCTCTTGGATAGCTGTAATGAACATGATGAATGGGTTCGGATGCTCTCGTTCGTTTCACTCTTTGAGATATACTGCAAACTGCGCCCTATGGATCTCTCCTTGATGGATCTCTATGCCGATCCGGAGCTCGCCGATTTTATCATTGAAAAGATCTTCACCTTTCAAAAAAGCTATATCGAGAAAGCTTTTGAAGTATGTGGTGATAGGATAGATGTTGTGTACTTGTCGGATGATATGGGCATGCAAGACCGACAATTGATATCTGTTGAAGTGTGGCAGGACCGCTTTGGTGAGCAGTATCGTCAGTTGATAGATTTGATTCACTCCAAGGGTGCCTATGTATTTTATCATTCTGACGGGGCGGCTTTTCCCATTATCGAGCAGATGGTTACTCTTGGAGTAGATGTCATCAATCCTATTCAACATGCATGCCCGGGTATGGAGTGTGAGCATCTCTCTGAGGCTTTTGGATCAAGAGTTGCATTTCATGGTGCTGTCGAAAACCAACAGGTGCTCCCTTTTGGAACCCCTGAAGAGGTTGTCAGTGAAGTGCGCAGTAATATCAAAAGCCTTGGAACGCATGGTCGTTATATCTGTGCACCGTGTCATAATCTCCAACCGGGAACTCCCATAGAGAATATTCTCGCCCTCTACACAAGTGACCGTGCTTGGTGAATCAAGGCTCACTGGTGATCAACGGCAGTGGTATGGTTACGCTACAGCCTTGGTTTGGCTGAGAATCGACAAGCAGTGAATAGGCAGGGCCATGATAGAGACGTAGGCGTGTTTGGATATTGCGTAGCCCTGTGTGATTGAGCTCGTCAGTATCATACGTCTCTTTGCGTGTCAGAGAATCGGTGATATCTTGTGGCAGGCCTCTGCCATTGTCACTGACGGTTATGTAGAGAGTCTCTCCTTCAATTTTTGCTTGTACGTGGATCAATCCAGGCTCGGGAAGGTCAGCCAGACCGTGGATAATGCTATTCTCGACCAGATTCACGATCATGAATTTATGCATCAGATACTCCTGAATCTTCTCGGGGACGTCCTGTACAATCGTGAAGTCCTGATATCTGAAGCGCTGGATGACGGCATAGTCTTCCATAAGCTCCAGTTCTTTTCGTAGGGGGATGTACTCGCTTTCGATATCAGAGAGGCTGCGTAAGTAACGGGTAAGCGATAGGGTGATCTTCTTGATATTCTCCTGTCCATTGATTTGTGCCATCCAACGGATAGTATTCAAAGAGTTGTACAGCATGTGGGGTGTAAGTTGGAGTTGCAAGGTTTGCATATGGGCTTTGCGTTTATTCTCCTCCTCCTGCTTCACTTCCTGGAGTAATTTCTGAATACGGTTTGTCATGGCATTAAACCCTATTGAAAGTTGCTTGATCTCATCCTGATGGTTTACGTCCACTTGGATATCCAACATCCCTTCTCCGACTGTGTTGACTGCATTGGTAAGGGCATGGATCTGTTTTGTCAGCCGTTTTGAGATGAGATGGCTGATGATGAGGAAAAAGAGCAGATAGAGAACAACACTCAGATTGAACATGTTGCGTATAAAGGTGAGCTCTCCTGAGATGTTACGGGTATCCAGCACTAGATTGATATTCCAGTCACTGGCATTGGAAGCCGATGAGAGGCGGATATTTGTTTTACCGAGTGGTCTTTCAGTATAAGAAGGATGATTTGATGCAATCACCTGTCCCATATTATTCGTTACAGTTACTTCCTGGTTTTTAGAGAAGGGTGTGTATTGAAAGAAGTCCTCAAAGAATAGGCTGTTAAAAGCCAGTATAAGGGTTGCGATTGGTTGTTGTTCCTGACGGATATGACGTGCTCCGAAAAAGAAGGTGTCAGAAAGACCAAAATTGGTTATCATCGGGTAGGTTTTTGTCCAATGCATGCGCCCTTCAAGCTTTACAAGGGCGGGCTGTATTTCGGAGTTGATAGTTTCAATATCCTGAATTCCCGTTCCACTGAACACAATGCCTTTTTCGGTTATGAGATAGGCTGAAGCGACCAGACGATTGGAATTGACAAATCCTTCCAGCTGGTTCTTGATCGCACGGCAATCAATGATGGGTGTTTCAGTATGAATTTCTTCCATTGCCTGGTCATTCAGGTAAAACTGCATACTCAATTGCTGATAGTGCTGCAGTTTTGTATCGAGGTTCTTACGCATTTCCTGAATGATCTGATTGTTGTTTGTTATCTGTTGGTCTACAGCATATTGAATGAATAGTTGGTTGGCTATGAAATAGATGATGCCGCTTGGTAGAACTACGATCAATACAAACCATAGGAAGATTTTCTTTTGCATACTCTGTATGATACCTGCTGCAGGTCGCCTTTTGAAGCAATATTTACAAAATATGGTGTATGGGGCTTTGAACAGGGACTGGAATATGGTTTTAACACCAAGTAAAAAAAATATGATAGCAACAGATAAAAATATCTGTACGTGTTATCAATTCTTAAACTTATGTACATACCATCCTAACCACTATAGTTGTACTTCTTCAGCTGTTAGTAACCCAGAGGCTGCTTTCAGTAAACCCGTTGATGAAAGTGATAGATTTCTTAATCAAGGGTAGTATCAGAGAACAGCTGCTCATACAAATTCTCGAATTGCTCAATTTCATTATTTGAGAGCATGACAAATTCCTTCTCAAGAGCGCGCTTGGAAAATTTCCCCTTATTTTGGGAAAGAAAGCTGTAGAGTAAGAAAACAATCCTATCAGGTATCTCAAGGTTTTTTTGCACCATGCTTCTGAACTGATCATATTTCACAAGGAATTGGGCTTCTTTGGGGAGATCGAGTTCAATTGTTTCCTTGACACAACGATACAAAAATTGAACATATGGGGTTGCATCATAATACCGGTAGTAATCGATCGTTGAGTTCAGGACTCGTACATTATGATCCTCTGTGGATTCCCACTTGATAAAAGGAAGAATTCCTTGTGAATATCCTCGTAAGACTGCTCCATACTCATCAATACGGTGTAACATCGCACTGGATATGGGAAAGATGATGCCTGATGGATTAAATCCTCTCTCTGAGAGGATATGATGGATAAGATACCGGTGGATTCGTCCATTCCCATCTGCAAATGGATGAATATTTACAAACCCAAAAGCGATGGTAGCAGCAGAGGGAATTGGGTCAAGCTCAAGCTTCACTCTTGTGTTGTATGCAATTAATCCCCGTAACAAAGAATCAATATCTTCACTTTTTGCACTTATATGCTCCACAACAGGCATTCCCGAACTTCTTTCATGTTCCCCTATGAAACCTCCTCTGTCTCTGAATCCTATCTTCACAAAGCGACCATTCCCCAACACGATGCGCTGAAGACGAATAAGCTCCTCCTTACTTATGGGTGTTTTTCCAGCTTCTCGTATTGCTTCGCCCCATCGTGCAATTCTATCGTGGGTAGGGGTCTCATTTTCTATGGCAAAACTTGCTTGTGAATCTTTAAGAAGGAGAAACGATGCTGCTCGCATTATGATATCTTTTGGGATTTCTGATGAAACGTGAAGAGCTTTCTCTTTGAGATTCATCAACAGATATGCATCAATTTCTTCTGTTCTCCGTATCAGAGGGCAAAACTCGGGTGTTCCTGGGAGATTATTAACCACCCGATGCCTTTGGGAGTTCTCCCCCTGTATCGTTAGCTGATGTAGGGGGTTGATAACACTCACGTAATTGCCTCTTGTTGCATCAGGAAGGTCTAGGCGTGATCCCATCAACCATTCATACAGAAACCAGATGCGTCTGGCATAAGAACCTGTAATGGTCTCTTGCACTATCGTTGTAATTTCACCCTCATCAAGTACCTCAAATAATTTCTTCAACACACATAGATCAACTCCTTCATATTTCAGAGCAAATTCAAGGTGTCCTTTGAGTGATTGCTTTGGCTGATGCCTAGGCGTAAGAAGGTGCCAACCCATCTTTTGTACTATCGCATGTTTCATGCCAATGGCCATTTTCGTATAGGGAAAAGGCGCAGGAAGGTCATATGCATCGATCAGGGCAACATATCCAGCTGGAATTCCCTCTTCAGGAAGTGAGAATCCGTGAAAAACCGTTACTGAATCTGAAAAACACTTATTCATTACTACTCCTTATGAATTATAATTACAATATAGCGGGTATGCGTATTTGTAAAGGTCTTTCATGAACCTTGAGTACAAGCTCAGGAACAGCATGAGTAATTTTTGCTTATTCAGCTGTATATTTCAGAAGTAACACATAGTCCCTTCCAATTGCTTTAGGGTATCAGATTTTGCAAATCTGATACCCTGGATGCTTGTCTTTGCTATTGGTTGTGTACTGAGGCCTGTTACTCAAACACCTCTATCTCCACCACCCATTTCTCCCTAGGCCCTGTATACCTGTACTTCTCATGTACAGGAGCACCCCAGGAGTCATCCCCTCCAACACCGCTCTGTCCTTCTAGGATGCGGACATGAAGCTTGTCGGTAGTGGGAAGATCATGGATGTAGGTAGCCTCCTCCAGCTCATGGCAGCTATAGGGGAGGACCGAACACTCAAAGCTCCTGTTGGCTGTGATAGTCATTCCCTTATGGTTATTATCAGTAAGGGTAAGACTTCTCACTCCGACCCTGTTGCCATACTCCTGCGGATGCAGGTACGGCTTCTGGTCCTTGTAGGGATTGAAGGAAACCTGTCTCAGTACATTGCCACCCCTTCTATCGACATAGCTCTCCTTCATCTCATTACCGTAGTAGGAGACATTCTGATAGCTCTTGTCGATGGAGAAGGAAATGCCAAAGCAAGGGATATTTGCTTCAAAAGCAGGAGGTTCTATCTCCATCACCACCGTATTGCCGACAAACCTGTAGGAAACCTCCACAGGATACATCCCACATCTGATAGTCGTATAGAACACATCCTTTTCAATGCGGAAACGCTCTGCTACCTGATATAGCGATGCCAGCTTACAATCCATAGAGGGCAGCAGGGGATTGACCCCGATGTCATTGTCAGTCGGGGCTCTCCAGAACTCCATCTTTATGGGACTCTGCAGCAGATTCAGCATCTTGTGCTGAATGGCCACTATCTGGCCAAAGTGATGATGGATCAAGAAAGAGAAATTGCCCTGCCGATGGCCGGTGTGCATATCTCCTGCGATCAGGGGACTGTTTGCTACTCTCTCTTTCTTTTCAGAGTCATCAGTGTGCTCTTTTCCACTATATTTGGGGTTTTCTATCACACAGCCCACACTCACAATGGTATGACCCTTCTTGGCCCAGGGAGTGTCAGCTTTTTGGGCTGCTCGCACAATAAGCTGATACTCGCCACGCTCTTCCTTGTTTTTCTCATGCTTCAAGGCAGGAAAAGGGTAGGCTTTAGTCTCAAGAGGCCCTATCTCCACATCCAGAGACCCTGTCTCAACCTCAATGCCATCGAGGGTGTAGGAGTAAAAGAAGTCATACTGCTCTGTTGTGGTGAACAGGTTCTTGTTCCGAATGACAATCTCTTCCTTGTTTTTTCTTAAACCTTTATTGTCCTCACCATTGATGGTAGGTTGCCCAATAGCATTATCAATATGTCTGCTTGCATCATTGTTGTTTAGCTTGTTTGTTTTTTTGCTGTTGTCTTCTTCAAAACCACTTTGTATGTGTATTGCAATGGGGCTGTAGGAGTAGGCTACCTGCTCAAGCTTTGCCGAAGGGGTACGTAGCCCGTCTACCAGACCATTGATACAGAAATAGCCATCGGTGGGGCCACTGAAGCCAAGGCCTGCCATTTCCTTACCATCCAGTATGAGGCTCTGATCGACAAAGTCCCAGATAAAGCCACCACAGTAGGCTTCACCTTCATCTTCAAGGGCAACATACTCATCAAGGTTGCCTACGCTGTTCCCCATGGCATGTGCATACTCACACAGGAGGAACGGCTTGTCCCCTGTTTTCAGGTACGCCTGTATATCCTCGATCTTAGCATACATCTGGCTCTCAACATCACTTGAGTTGTTGTAGCGCCTGTCATGGAAGATTCCCTCGTAATGCACCAGCTTATTGTCGTTCAAGCTCCTGAAATAGGATGCCACCTCATCGATTACCGACCCTCCGTAGCTCTCATTACCACAGGAATAGAACAGGATGGAGGGATGGTTCTTGTCTCGCCCTGTCATGGAGATCGCCCTATCGAGGACAGCATCACGCCACTCGATCTTATCATCAGGGATGGTGTAGCTTTTCTTCTCTGGCTGGCCGGCAACCATCCACGTTCCGTGGGTCTCCAAATTGATCTCATCCATCAAGTAGAGGCCAAGCTTGTCGCACAGCTCATAGACATAGGGATGGTTGGGGTAGTGACTGGTCCTCAGCGCATTGATGTTGTTCCGCTTCATCAACAGGATATCTTTCTCTATGAGAGCCTCATCAATGACACGACCCTTGTAGGGATCGAACTCATGGCGGTTGACCCCGCGTAGGATGAGCCTCTTCCCATTCAGGTATATCGTCCTGTCCTTGATCTCAATCTTACGGAACCCAAAGTGGTCAGACACACTGTCCACTGTCGTCCCGTTCTCCTTCAGGGCGAGGGTGTACTGGTAGAGGTTGGGCACCTCAGCACTCCAGAGCTTGGGGTTTTCGAAGGGAATGGTTATTGTTGTAGTGTCTGCATCTTTCTTTGTATCTGTATATGTGTCTTTTTCTTTGGTTTCTTCTTTTGAATCTATTCTTTGTACTGTCTGCTCTTTCCCCTCAATAGTGAGGTGATAGGTATAGTCCTTCTTGTATGAAGTTTTTACCTCAAAAGAGACCTCTGCCTCAGTACAACCATCATTGGTGAGTTTAGGCCTGACAAACACATCGGTGATCCTCGTTTTTTCGCAAAACAATAGCTTCACCGACCGGAAGATGCCGCCCATCCTCCAGAAGTCCTGGTCTTCAAGCCAGCTCCCTGTACAGTATCGAAGCACCATAACCGAAATGAGGTTCTCTCCTGTCTGTAGGTAGGGTGTGATAAGGAACTCCCCTGGGGAGAAAGAATCTTCCTTATAGCCCACAAATTCTCCATTCACATACAGGTAGAGGGCAGAGTCGACCCCATCGAATCGAAGGATGATGTCCTTCTGCATTTCTTCAGTGTTTATTGGTATCAGCTTTGCATAACAACCGGTTGGGTTCTGCTCAGGTATTTGTGGAGGTCTTATCGCATCGAGCCCATCCCACGGATATACCGTATTCGTGTACTGGGGGACCCCATAGCCCTGAAGGGGGAAGTGGGAAGGCACTTCGATGCTTTGCATCTCAGCTATATGCTTCTTCTTGAGGAATAGGGTAGTGGCCTCCCGGGGGCTGTCGTAGTAGGAGAAATGCCAGGTACCATCCAGGCAGACCTCCTTGACCGCGCTCTGTTGTGCAAACAGAGCGCGGGCAGGTAGTCGGTTCTCCTGAAATAGTGTCGGGTCTAATGATTGTACTGTCTGCATGCTATATCCTTCTTACTGTTTGACAGAACCCATCATGCCCTGTACGAACTGTTTCTGGAAGGCGAAGAACACTACAATGACAGGAAGCGTCGCCAGGGCAATGCCTGTCATGATGACTCCGAAGTCTGGGGTATAGGAGGATGACAAGGAGGATATCAGCAGCGTTGATGTCCTCTTGTCATTCGACTGCAAGACTATCAGGGGCCAGATATACGCATTCCAGCTGGTCATGAAGGCGTATATGGCTCCAGCTGCATAGGTGCTCTTCATGCTTGGGAAGAATATCGTGAAGAATATGCGAAGCTCGCCAGCCCCATCAACACGGGCTGCCTGCAGGATCTCAGTCTGGTAGCTCACAAAGCTCTGTCGGAAGAAGAATATCATGAAGACACTGATGCTTCCTACCAGGATGATGGCCATATGGGAGTTCAACAGACGGAATACCACGATGATCTGGAAGAGGGGGATCATCAAGGAGGCGAAGGGGATCATCATCGTCAGCAGGAACAGGGAGTAGGCCTTCTCCTTTGCCCTGGACTGGTACATCTGAAAGCCATAGGCAGCCATGCTGGTCACCAACAGGGAGAGGACGACTGTCAGCACTGCAATCTTTGCAGAGTTGAAGAGAGCCCCTCCCATGTCGGCACTGCCGAAGAGCTTCCCAAGGTTATTTCCCAGCTGGTTTCCAAAGCTGAGCTTACCCATCTGGATGTCCACAGCCTTGTTTGTCGACCCTATCACTATCCAGAAAAAGGGAAATATCGACAGGAATGCCGAAACTGACAGGAATAGATATAATAAAAATGAACCAAACCCTTTCTTCATGTTCATCGTACGCCTCCCTTCTGCAGTTTTCTCTCTGCCTTTTCCAGTCTCTTTCTCATCGTATCTTCCGAATCACTGCTCACCCTGAACTGGATGACGGTCAGCAATGCAATGATTATAAGGATGGCGTAGCTGACAGTCGCAGCGTAGCCGAAGTTCGGAGTATATTTGAAACAGATGTTGTAGATATAGACACTGAGGGTGAGAAAGCAGTTGTCAGGTCCTATCATACTTGCTGTCGTCCCTCCCTGGGAGAGGTTCATCGGCTCATCAAAGAGCTGCAGTGTCCCGATGGTGGACATCACCGTCGTGAAGAGGATGATGGGCTTCAACAGCGGAATGGTGATATGGAAGAAGCTGTGTACCTTGGAGGATCCGTCGATCGAGGCAGCTTCATAGAGGTCTTCAGAGATGTTCTGCATGGCAGAGAGGTAGAAGATCATATTGTAGCCGGTCCATCGCCAGATCATGGCGAGGATGAGGACAAAGGTCGCTAGGTGTGGAACGCTCATCCACTGCAAGGGAGCATCAATGAGCGAGAGCCTGAGCATGGTGTTGTTGACCAACCCGTCGTAGCTGAACAGCATCTTGAACAGGATGGAGTAGGCGATGAGGCTAGTAACAGAGGGCAAGAAGAGAGCAGTCCTGAAGAACCCTCTGAAATGGACTTTCTTGTTGTTGAGTATTGCAGCAAAGGATATGGCAAGTATCAACATGATGGGAACCTGCAACAGCAGGATCCTGAAGGTATTCTTCAAGGCAAGGAAAAACATAGGGTCGTTGAACATCCTGATGTAGTTCTTGATTCCGACAAATTGACTCACGATTCCTTTGGTGGAGGTAAACGAGAGGTACAACGAGTAGAATATCGGATAGACGATAAAGAATATAAGCAGAACGGAGGCGGGAATGATAAAATACCAGCCAACCCTATCCATTCGTTTTTCAATAGCCATGTGTGTATCTCCCCTTATAAAAAAGCAGGAGGATGACTCCTCCTGCTTTTCAGGACGTGTGAATACTTATTGGATTGCGTTCTTCAACTGTTTCTCAGCAGCCATAGCAGCCTCATCAAGGGTAGTCTTACCATTGTAGAAGTCTTCCATGACAGCCATGACAGCGGCATCAGCTTCGTAGGTGTACTGGCCGACATTTACCTTGGGTACCATAGAGGCCCACTTGCTCAGGTCACTGAAGATGGCCTTGTTGCCAAAGAAAGCATCCTTGGTTGCAAAGGCATCACCGGTGAAGGCTGGGATGTACGATCCGATAGCTCCGTTGTTCATCAGGATGGTCTGGTAGAAAGCCTTGTCATTACCATAGATTTCCTTCATGAAGTCAATGGCCTTGTCACGGTTGGCACCGTTTTTCAGGACGAACCATGAAGAACCACCAAGGTTGGACGCATTGACGGAATTCTCGAGATCCAAACGGGGAGTGGGAGCAACTGCCCACTTTCCGCTCTGGTCGGTCCCTGCCTTGATGGATCCGATGATCCATACACCGGTGGTGATCGAGGCAACCTTACCTGAGTTCATAGCTCCGACCCATTCGGTCCATCCGGAGGTGGGGAGCATGAGGTCTTCAGTTACAAAGCGCTTGTACAGCTTCATTGCTTCCTTGACAGCTGCGTTGTTGACCAGGGCAGGATTTCCGTCCTTGTCAAAATACCAGCTTCCTGCACTCTGCAGCATGATTCTGAACAGGCCGCCATCACTCTTGTCGCCGGCGAGCATATACTGGCCGGTCTTGGCCTTGTACTGCTTTGCAATGTCGGCGAAACGGTTCCAGGTGATGTTCTCAAGATCCTTGGCCTCAAAGCCGGCTTTCTTCATAAGGTCTGTGCGATAGAAGAAACCGGCTACCCCAGAATCAAAAGGGACACCATAATATTTGCCGTCAAGCTTCATGACGTCAGCCTTGTAACCGACAAAATCCTTGTAGTTGAATGCATTGGTGAGGTCTGCAAACTGCCCGGGATAGCTTGTCAGGTACTTCTGCACATTATAGTCTTCGATAAGGACGATGTCAGGAAGACCCTCTGTTGTCCTGGAAGCCAGGTTGGTGTGCAGTTTCTGCTCCACATCAGCCTTTGCAAGCCCAACCACTTCGAAGGTTGCCTCAGGATGATTGACCTTGTAGCGGCTGATAGCCTCGTTCATGATGGAAATATTGAAGTTGGGATCCCAAGCCCAAATCTTGATGGGTCCAGCTTCTTTTTGTTTCATTAGCACCCGCTGCAAACAGCGGTGTCATCAACGCCAAGAGCACCAAGAGAATAATTACACTTTTTTTCATACTCGCAATCTCCTTTTCGTGTGGCAGAACTCCTGCCTTATAGGCTAAGCATACGAGGTGAAAATGTATCTGTCAAGAAAATTTTACTAAATTTTACTACCGTTTTCTGCAGCGCAACACCCAATTTATTCTCTAATATTGTCAGTAATACCGTCAATTTTGAGAAAATCAACAAATTTTCATTTGAAAATAGGAAAAATAGTGGTACGATACTAGTAAATTTTTACTGCTTGCAAAGGAGTGGCCGTGGCTACTATCAAGGACATCGCACAAAAGGCTCAAGTCTCCATCACAACCGTCTCAAGGATCCTCAACCATGACGACACACTCAGTGTCTCCGACGACACCAAGCTGCGCGTTCTCGTCGCAGCCAAGGAGTTGGAGTACGTGACGCTGCAGCAGAGGAAACAGAGGCGGAAGGCTGCTAAGAAGCTCACCTTCGCCATTGTCGAGTGGTATGACTATCCTGCCCTGATAGAAGATCCCTACTACCTGTATCTGATGACTACGGTGGAGAAACAGCTTGCAAGGGAGAATATCAACACAGTCAAGTTCATCAACATGGACGGGCATTTTGTCCCCTCGGTCGATACCCCCATCGATGCCATCATCGCAATAGGAAGATTCAATCTTGGCCAGATTGACAAGATCGCCGAGTTCTCCCCCCATATTGTCTTTCTGGACTCCTGTCCCGATGCCACCCGCTTTGACTCCCTGCTCATCAACACAGAGCTGGGAACCAAGCTGGCCCTGCAGCATCTCTATGACCTTAACCACCGCCTCATAGCCTATGTGGGGGGCAAGGTCATCGGGGATACGGGAGGGCAGGGCAGGGATATGAGAAAGGCAGCCTATATTGATTTTATGGAGGACAAGGGCATCTTTGACGAGAGACTCATCTATGAAGGGGAGCGCCTCTCCTACAATGAGGGATATTCTCTCGCCTCTGGCCTATTAAGAGCAGAGAACCGTCCCACTGCCATGTTCTGCGCAAATGACACCACGGCCACAGGCGCCCTTGCAAGGTTGCACCAGAAGAAAATCCGGGTCCCTGACGATATGAGCGTGGTGGGTTTCAATGACCAGAGTTCGGTGAGGTTCCTCGATCCCCCGCTGACGACAGTGCATGTTCCCATGGCCTTCATCGCCCAGAATGCAGTGGATATCCTCAAGAACAGGGTAAGCGGGCTCTACACGCTCCCTCGGAAACTGTACATACCCACTTCCCTGACAGTGCGGGAAAGTACGAAAGAGCTTCTTGTATAGAAGCTCTTTCGTAGTCAATGTGATAGGTGTTTTGATGGTTGACTATTTCCTAGTTTTTTGAAATCCAGGGGACTTCAGTTCTGTTTCTGCTACTACGTAGCTTATCAGCTACCTTTCCTAGGCATTCCTTCCATGGCAGTTCTTGTACTTCTTGCCGCTTCCACAAGGACAGGGGTCGTTGCGCCCTACCTTGGGAGCGGTGCGCCTAACGGTCACAGGGCTCACATCCCCGCCGCCTTGGACCCTTCCTCTCTGCCCTGCATTTGCAAAGGCACCTTGAGCACCATGGGACTCGACCGTCTTGTGGGCGGCACTTTTCTGTCTGTACTTGTCCTCGGCCTGGGTGATCTGCACCCTTACTAAGGTGTCTGCGATGAAGTGCTTGATGCCTTGGAGCATATCGTTGAAGATCTCAAAGCCCTCTACCTTATACTCCACCAAGGGATTCTTCTGGGCATAGGAACGCAGGCCTACAGCATCGCGCAGGTCCTCGAGTGCCATCAGGTGATCCTGCCAGCGGAGGTCGATCTGACGCAGGTAGTTGAAACGGAGGAAGTCATTGAAAGGCTTCTCCCCGGTCTGGCTGACCTTCGCATCAATCTCCTCATCGATGCTTGTCTTGAGATGTGCCTTGTAATCCTCCCTCGTTGATTCTGGGGGAAGGGCTGCGATAGTGAGGTGGAACTCCGCTTGGGCCTCCTCAAGGATCTTCAATGCCATATCCGAGTCCTTGATATCCTTGGGAATGCTGTCGACTATATCGACGGCTATCTCATGGCAGGAGGTACGCACCCTTTCAAGCAGGTGTTCCTCGCTGAGGATCCTGTCGCGCTCTGCATAGATGTAGTTACGCTGTTCGTTGAGCACGTCATCATAATCAAGCAAGTGCTTGCGTATCTCAAAGTTGCGGTCTTCAACCCGCCTCTGTGCCTTCTCGATCGCATTGGAAAGCATGCGATGCTCGATGGGAAGGCCATCCTGCATCCCAATCTTTCCCAGGATTCCGCGGATATTCTCAGAGGCGAAGAGGCGCATCAGCGAGTCATCGAGGGAGACATAGAAACGGCTGGTGCCGGGGTCTCCCTGGCGGCCGCTACGCCCGCGCAACTGGTTGTCGATACGGCGAGACTCGTGCCGTTCGGTGCCCATGATATAGAGGCCACCGAGGCTCTTCACCTCCTCATAGTCCTTTCTCCATGCAGGGGTTACCTGTTTTGTTGCCTCTATAAACTCTTCGGGTGTGGCATCGGTGCCACAGACCCTGCGGGCCCTTGCATCAAGGCTACCTCCGAGCTTGATGTCCGTCCCTCGTCCTGCCATGTTGGTGGCTATGGTAACCGCCCCCTTCGCCCCTGCCTCTTCGATGATCATGGCCTCACGGGCATGGTTCTTGGCATTGAGCACTTCGTGGGGTATGCCCATCCTCTTGAGCAGAAGACTGAGCATCTCACTCTTCTCGATGGAGATGGTACCCACCAGGACCGGCTGGCCCGCCTTGTGTACGCGCGCTATCTCCTCACATATGGCCTGGACCTTGAACTGCTCGTTGTAGTAGACCAGATCCGGATGGTCTTCGCGTACGATAGGCTTGTTGGTGGGGATGACCACGACATCGAGGCCGTAGATCTTCAAAAATTCAGGTGCTTCGGTGTCGGCTGTCCCTGTCATGCCGCTAATCTTGTCGTACATGCGGAAGAAGTTCTGGTACGTGATGGTGGCCAGCGTCTTGTTCTGGCCCATGATCTTGATCTTCTCCTTGGCCTCGATGGCTTGGTGCAACCCGTCTCCGTAGCGCCTTCCATGGAGGATACGTCCGGTAAACTCATCGACTATCTGCACCTGGCCTTCGACCACCACATAGTCCACATCGTGGTGGTAGAGCCTCAGGGCCCTGACAGCCTGGGTCACATAGTGCACATATTCGAAGTTCTCATCCTCGTAGATGGATCCTGTGATGACCTTGTGCTTGTTGAGCAACTCCTCCATGTGGTTCATGCCCTGGTTGGTGAAGGAGACTTTCTTCTGCTTCTCATCTAGCTTGTAGTCACCCTTCTCCTCAAACGGCTGGGCGCTGCGGTCAAAGCGGGAGAGGGGATCCCTCTCGTAGTAGTCGCCGGTTGCAGGATCCTTCTCACACTCGCTCAGGAAGGCAGCGATCTTCTCGGCTCCCAGCACCTGCTTCGAGTCATCCTCACTCTGGCCGCTGATGATCAGGGGGGTCCTCGCCTCGTCTATCAGGATGGAGTCTATCTCGTCAATGATACAGTAGTGGTGCTTGGGCTGTATCTTTTCCGCTGCCGACCATTTCATGTTGTCACGCAAATAGTCAAAGCCGAATTCGTTGTTGGTACCGTAGGTTATGTCCGCATTGTAGGCAATTCGCTTGGCCTCGTTGTCCATGTCAGAGAGGATCACGCCCACAGACAGGCCGAGGAACTTGTAGATGGGCCCCATCCACTCACTGTCACGTCGGGCGAGGTAGTCGTTGACCGTGACGATGTGCACACCTTTGCCCTCAAGGCTGTTGAGGTAGGCAGAAGGGACGCAGGTAAGGGTCTTTCCCTCACCGGTTTTCATCTCCAGGATCCTGCCCTTGTGCAACACAGCCGCTCCCATGACCTGCACATCATAGTGGCGCTCACCGAGAACCCGGCTTGCAGCTTCCCTTGCCAAGGCGAAGGCCTTGGGAAGGATAGCTTCAAGGGGCGTGCCTTCTGCAACCTGCTTTCTGAACAGCTCTGTCTGCAAGGGGAAATCCTCATCCTTGAGTTGTCTTGCCCAGGAGTCCTCTTTGTTCACTTGATCTACGATCGGCCTGAGGGTACGCAGGTCCTTATCTTGTTTGGTTCCGAACAGCTTGGTAAATATTGACGTTCCCATGATGACTCTCTTGTGCAGTATTTGGCGTGATCTGTCACGCCCTACCAAGTATACTCAAAACAGAGGTCAGAGAAAAGCATAGGTTAGGCAAAATAGTGAGCCAAATATACCCACTGTGTATCAAAATGATACAAAACACCTATGCGAGGGGCATCGCGCATGGTATACTCGGCCCATGTTGGTCTGTTATACAGGGGGTGGGACCCTCGGTCATATCTATCCGGCCCTTGCCGTACATGAGGTCCTGCTCGATACAGAAGGCTACAGCGCCTTCTGGATAGGCAGGGAGAATGATCGCGAGCGACAAGCGGTGGAACAGCAGCACATCCCTTTTTATGCCATCAAAAGTGGAAAGTACAGGCGGTACAGGTCGAAGGAAAACATCACCGATATCTTTCGTATCCTGCAGGGCTTTTTCCAGGCCCTATCCATTCTGCGAAAGAGAAGGCCCGATGTGCTCTTCTCCAAGGGTGGCTTTGTATCGGTGCCCCCGGTGTTCGCGGCAAAGGCTCTGGGGATACGGATCATAACGCATGAGAGCGACGCTTCCCCGGGGCTTGCAACCCGCTTGAACAGCAGGTGTGCTTCCCTTGTGTGCATACCCTTCCAGGGAAGCGAAGGGAAACTGCCCCTTTCCAAGGTGGTTGTCACCGGCAACCCCATCAGAAAGGCATTGTTTCTCGATGAGGACCTGTCACGCTTCGGCATCCCCCCTGGCATGCCCCTGTTGCTGGTCCTCGGGGGAAGCCAGGGATCGGCCGAGATAAACACCCTGGTAAGGGGGAACCTGGATAGGCTTTGTCCACGTGCCTTTGTCATCCACCAGTGTGGTGAAGCCGACTTTCTCCCTCTTGCGCACGAGAATTACTTTCCTGTCCCCCATCTGGGAACCGTCCTGGGCTCCCTGTACAGGAGAAGTTGCCTGGTGGTGAGCCGTGGGGGGGCCGGGACCATCGCAGAGATTCTTACCTTTGGCTGTGCCTCTGTGATAGTGCCGCTTTCCAAGGCTACGAGCAGGGGAGACCAGGAGGACAACGCCCGGCGTCTGGTGGAGAAGGGCTCTGCAAGGGCTCTTTTTGGAACGGTGACGCGGGAGAACTTCCTTTCGGAGGTTGAGGACCTGTTGGAGAATCCTCAGAAAAGAGCTATTCTAGCAACGAACGCAAAAGAATTGTCTGTCACCGGGAGCTCAGAACTGCTGGCTTCCCTGATACGAAAAGGAGAATGATATGGATTGGGGCATAACCATTGGATCTGTGTATTTCAATTCGATTGACATCATCGTGTTCTGTCTTGCCATCATAGGCGGCATAGCCGACACGATAACCGGCTTTGCCGATTCCTTCGCCCACAGGGCAGGGTTCATCGTCGGCTTCTTTCTCTCGCTTATGTTTACCAAAGTGCTTGCAGAGGTTTTGTTTGCATCCTTCGGCCTTGCCATGTTCTTCTCAAGCCTCATCTCCTTCGTGGTGCTCTTCCTTGCAGGGTATGCCCTGATGAGGGTTATAGGGAACTTGTTGGACACAGCCTTGAATGTTACAGGCCTCAGGGCTGTGAACAGCCTCTTGGGCTTCATCTGGGGTGTGGTCGAGGTGTTGGTGTTCTCTGCCTTCATCCTCTACATACTGGAGCTGCAGAGTTCCTTCGACCTCTCCTCTGTCTTGGACAAGAGCCAGTTTGTCCTGCGCCTGGTCAGGCCGCTGGTGCCGGAGACGGTGAATTGGTTTACACTGACGGTGAATGCCGCCCATGTTTGATGAACTAGCAAAAAGCCAGAAGGGCATAGCTATGCAACTGTCCAACCAGATACAGGGGGGAACCTTCACCCAGGTGAACCTGTTCGGGGGAAGCAGGTATTCGCTGAGGATGACAAGCGCCATAGAGAGTGCCAGGGTCCTCTCCTGCAAGGAGGAGGGAACTCCCTCCTGCCGGTGCAGCAGCTGCAGGAAGTTTGAGAACCTTACCATGCAGAATCTGGTCATTGTCAGCCATCGAGACCATCAGAGTGTCATCGAGACAGCCCTGGGCAGTTTTGTACGCCTCAGATCCGACTTCTCCCGAAGTTTTTTGCTCCGATCAATACGTATCCTGCTGCTCCAGTACCATGCCTCCCTGTTGGGGAACTCACAGACCTCTACCCAGAGCAGCAACTACGACAGTGCATCGGCTGTAAGTGACCTGTTGATGGAGCTTTCCGAGAAGAAAGGCGAGATCACCGAACGGGAGGCAAAAAGCCTCGCCCAGAGTCTGAAGACCGCCATGAAGCCACTTTTGGCCGCCTCAAGGAAGAACACCACCATATCGGTCAACCAAGTCCGATCCCTGGAAGAGTGGATAAGCCGTACAACCATGGGCGAACAGAAGACCTTCATCATCATAGAGGGCTTGGAGCAGACCAATGCCTCAGCTCGAAACAGCCTGCTGAAGATGCTTGAGGAACCCCCGACCGATACCTATTTTTTCCTGATATCCGAGTATCCCAACAGGATCATGCAGACGATTTTGAGCCGTGTACGCAAGTACAGCTTCCCTCCCTTGCAGGAAGAGGCGGTCAATGCCTTGCTGACACCTTTCTTCTTGGGGACCGAGCGCTTCGACAGCCTTGAGTCCTTCTTCCTGCAGGGTGGTGGCCTTGATTTGGCACGCCATGGAGAGATAGTCGATACGCTGCTCAATGCAATTGCCAACCACACCTATCTGAAGGAGGACGCTTTCAACGAGATCCTCTCCTTTGTTGATGATCAGGGAAGTTATGAGTATGTTCTGAAGAGGTTGCTCGCCTCTTTGGGTGTACTTCTTTCTCAGGGGGCGATTACCTGGCAACGGGCAAAGGCTCTCTCTGACCTGGTATCGGAAAGCTACAGCACAGCTACGCTCTATAACCAGAACAAACGTCTTATGCTCGAGGCCCTCTACTTGAGACTTATGGAGGTTGCATGAAGAATTTTGTCCAAAGGGCGATCAGGAAGATAGATCAGCTGGATACCGAGCAGATAGTCGACATCATGCAAAGCCAGTCCAGGGAGCTGGAGATGTTGGAGAATGTGCTAGAGTCCATCGAGGATGGGGTCATCCTCACCGATGCGAATCTTACCATCAACTATGCCAACTCCCACTGCCCGACCCTCATTCCTATGGCCAGGAGGAAATCCTATGAGGGCTTTCCCCTCTCCAAGGTGATAGAGGACAAGCATGTGCTTCGCTACATCGTCCTCTCTGTCTATAACCGTGCGGAGGATCTGGACAACGAGTTCACCTTCCAAAGGGGCAACAAGGTCCAGACCATTGCAGTGAATGTGTTCACCTACAAGATGCCTGAGGTGAGGGGTCTCTCCAGCTATGTGCTGATGTTCAGCGATGTGACCGAACACAATGCCAATGAGGCGAAGATGAGAAGGTCTGAGAACCTTGCAAGTATGACTACCATGGCAGCAGGGGTTGCTCACGAGATAAAGAACCCCCTCGCAGCGATGGGGATCCACCTGCAACTGCTGAAGAAGGCCTTTTCCCGCAAGGAAAGCCTTACCTATGATGATGCACAGCGCTATATCGATGTGTTGGAGGAGGAGATTACCCGCCTCAACAGCATTGTCGTGGATTTCCTGTTTGCCGTACGTCCGTTGGATACACGCCTGCGCCTCGGTTCGGTGATGAAGACGCTCAAGGAGGTGACAGCCTTCGTTGAGCCCGAGCTAGCTGAGAATAAGGTGACCCTCGTCTGTGATGTATCACCATCGCTTCCCAAGCTGGAGTTTGACGAAAACCTGCTCAAGCAGGTGCTGCTCAACCTGATAAAGAATGCGATGAATGCCATGGAAAGTGGAGGGCGTCTTACCTTGCGTGCACGCCCTGATGGGAACCAGGTGCTTATCAGCGTTCAGGACACCGGTATCGGGATGGACGACGAGACCTTGCAGAAGATCTTCGAGCCGTACTATACCAACAAGGCAACGGGAACCGGCCTCGGTCTCACTGTTGTCTATAAGATCATGAAGGAACATCGGGGCGACATCACCGTAGAGAGCAAGTTGGGCGAGGGGTCCACCTTCACCCTTTCCTTTCCTATTCCCAGAAGTGAGCGCCTGAGTTTGGGGGAGCCCGAGAAGGAGAGTACCTATGAAACGTAGCATACTCATTGTCGATGATGAGAAGAACATCCGCAGCGGTCTGGCCCTGGCGATGGATCTGGAGGGCTATGAGACTCTCACAGCCGAGGATGGAGCATCAGCATGGGCCCTGATGGGAAAGAAGAATGTGGATCTGGTCATCACCGACCTGAGGATGCCCAATATGAGCGGTGAGCAGTTGCTGCAGAAGATAGCCTCTGCGTACCCGAGGCTTCCTGTCATCATCCTCACCGGGCATGGGACCATAGAGACAGCGGTGGAAGCGATGCGTATGGGTGCCATAGACTTCTTTACCAAGCCCGTTGAGCTTGACCGTCTTTCCCTGGTGGTCAAGAAGGCGCTTTCCAATACCGACCTCTATGTTGAACATGAGAAGCTGAAGGCGGAGGTCGCCACCCTCAAGGCGCGCAACCGCTATGATCGCATCGTAGGAAAGAGCCAGAAGATGGTAGCCCTTATGGAGACTGTAGCCCAGGTCGCCCCAACCCGCGCTTCGGTGCTCATCACCGGTGAGAGCGGGGTGGGTAAGGAACTGGTCGCCGATGCCCTGCACGAGCTGGGCTCCCGCTCCAAAGGGCCGTTTGTCAAGGTGCACTGTGCCGCCCTGTCGGCATCCTTGTTGGAGAGTGAGCTCTTCGGACATGAGAAAGGCTCCTTTACCGGAGCTGTCGCCCAGAAGAAGGGACGCTTTGAGCTCGCCGACGGGGGGACCATCTTCCTCGATGAGATCGGGGAGATAGATGGGGCAACCCAGGTAAAGCTGTTGAGAGTGTTGCAGGAGAAGGAGTTTGAGCGGGTAGGGGGAGAGAAGCCCGTCACAGTCGATGTTCGCATCATCTGTGCCACCAACCGGGATCTGCTCAAGGAGATCGAGAAGGGCACATTCCGTGAGGATCTCTACTACCGCCTCAATGTGGTCCATCTCGATGTCCCGCCCTTGCGCGAACGAAAGGATGACATCCCCCTCTTGATGACAAGCTTTCTCACCCTGTTCAACAAGGAGAACGACAAGAGCCTTGAGGGGTTTTCCAACGGGGCGAAGAAGGCATTGCTCTCCTACGACTGGCCTGGAAACATACGGGAACTTCGCAACTCCATCGAAAGCGCTGTTGTGCTTTCACGCTCTTCTGTGATAGAAGTTGAGGATCTTCCCCCTTCTGTCAGGCTTGCAGACACTTCAGCACAACTCTCCCTTGAGGTTGGTATCACCCTCGCCGAGGCTGAGAAGCAACTGATAATCTCTACGTTGGCACAGTGCGGGGGGAACAAGACACGAGCTGCCGAGGTGCTGGGCATCGGGCGCAAGACACTGCATAGGAAACTACAGGAATACCAAATTGACCAAGAATGACATCTACCAGATCTTTGACAAGGGAGGAAGCCTTGAGAAGCGCTTCTCCACCTATGAATACCGCGAAGGCCAGCTGCTTATGGCCGATCTGGTTCGTGAATGCTACGATACGCACGCCATAGCTGCAATTGAGGCAGGAACCGGGATAGGCAAGTCCTTTGCCTATCTGGTGCCTGCCCTCTACCATGCCATACAGGAAAGCGATGAGAGGACGGTCATCGCGACCTCCACCATCAACTTGCAGAAGCAGTTGTACGAGAAGGACATCCCCATGCTCTTCAAGATACTGAACCTCTCCTGCAAGACAGCCCTTGCCGTAGGTAGGGGCAACTATCTCTGTCTGCAGAGGTTCGTCACCGTGCGCAATGACGCTTCCTTGCTTGCCCAGGATCCCCAGAGCGAGCTGTACCAGCTGAACGAATGGGCAATGTCTACCGAGACTGGCTTACGCAGTGATTATCCTGGCCGCCTGGGTGAGATATGGGGTGAAGTCCTCTGTGATGGGGATCTGTGCAATACCCGTAAGTGTGAATATTTCAAGGAGTGTTTCTTCTTCAAGGCAAAGCAGAAGATCAAGGAAGCGAAGATCATCGTCAGCAACCACCATCTCCTGTTTACTGATGCCCATAGCCGCCACGAAAGTGACATCGGCTTTGATGAGGAGGCTGTCCTTCCTTCCTATAGCAGGCTTATCATCGATGAGGCGCACAATATCGAGAGCAATGCCTCCAGCTTCTTCACCGCCGAGTATACCTCCAAGGAAATGCTGCGCCAGATCTCCTGGATACAACGTACAGGACGCTACGCCGCCAAGTCGCTTTTGGACCAGCTGGGTGAATTCTCCCCCGAGCCTGAGTTGTTTGACCGCATCCGCGATGACATACACCTGCTCAGCGGTGAGGTAGGGACCCTTGACCAGTATCTGTTGGGGGTGTTTCAGAAAAACAACTTCCAGCCGGTTCTTATTAAGGCTGAACACCAGAGCCGTCTCTCCCCGTTTGTCGAGCAGGCTACCAAGGTCGCCCAGGCAAGTGGACGACTTGCGGCCAAGATAGCCTACTTCATCGAGCGCCAGAAGGCCCCCGAGGAGTATGCTACCAAGGTGAATGAACTGATGGTACGGGGAACGAGGATCGCACAGATGAGTGAGGTGCTATCCCAATTCTGCAACTTCCCCCTCTGGGGTGATGAGGTGCACTGGTTCAATGCCGAGTCCTACAGGAATGTCCGTTCGGTTGAGGTCTGCATCACCCCTCTCTCCATCGCCCCAATCCTGGTTGATGCCCTGTTCAAGAAGCTCTCTACGGTGATATGCACCTCCGCTACCTTGGATCTGAACGACGACTTTGCCTTTTGGGGTGCCAGGGTGGGGCTTCCCTATGACGAGATGAGGCCCTACCAGAAGGCGGCCTTCTCCTCTCCCTTCGATTATCAGAACCGCCTGATGCTGCTGACCCCCACCGATGCACCACTTCTTACCAAGGACAATGAAGAGGAGTATGTCTCGTACATGTGTGATACGGTATTCTCGGCTGTCTTGTCTTCAGGGGGAGGGGCCCTTGTCCTGTTTACCTCGTATGCTATGCTGCAGAAAGTCAGTGACCGGCTGAAACCTCGCTTTGCAGAGGAGAAGCTGGAGCTGCTCTGTCAGAGGGATATGGACCGCTACTCCCTGCTCAACCGCTTCATAGCGGAGAAGGACAGCACCCTGTTCGCAACATCCTCCTTCTGGGAAGGCGTTGACGCCCCAGGCGATACGCTACGTATGGTCATCATCGTAAAGCTTCCTTTCAGTGTCCCTACCGACCCGGTCTTCAAAGCAAGATGTGATGCCCTGGACAACAGCGGCAGTAGTGGCTTCTACCACCTTGCCCTCAAGGAAGCCACTATGAAGCTGAAGCAGGGCTTTGGTCGCCTGATGCGTAATACTGGTGACAGGGGCGTAGTCCTTATACTCGATAGCAGGGTAGTGCTGAAGAACTACGGGGTGTTTATGATGAGGTCCCTTCCAGAGAGCTTCCATCCCGAGACCGAGACTTCCACTGTCTGTGACAAGATAGAAAACTTCCTGTATGCGGACTAGGGCCGTTGCAGGAAGATTGTGAAATTGCCCTAAAATACTGATAGGGTTTCAACTTACTCTGAACAGTTGTAACCTTTCGGCTGAAAAACAGGTCTTCTTCCCTGCTTTGGTGATCACCAATCACTGAGAGCTCTGGGTTTCTAGCCATTTTTTACATTGTATCAGCTGTCCTCCTGGGAGGTCGTCTGGTTTTCTACAGATGACGGTAGGAAGGATGCAGGAATGACAATACCATTGGGACAAAAAAGGTGGAGTTCACTGAACTCCACCTTTTTCGTCTCATCGCAGATGAGATTGATGCTACTCGATGATAGCCAGGATATCCTTCATGCTGAGGATGAGGAACTCATCTCCATCAGCCTTGACTGAGGTTCCACTGTACTTGTCGTGCATGACCTTGTCACCGACCTTGACAGTCATCTTAACCTTGTCAGTACCTTCACCTACAGCAACGACGCTGCCGATCTGGGTTTTTTCCTGTGCTGTCTGGGGAATGTAAATTCCGCTTGCTGTCTTTTCCTGCACCTCTTCGATCTTCACTAATACCCTGTCTGCCAATGGCTTAATCTTCATGTGTATCATCCTCCGCGTAATTGAATTGTAAAAGTATCGCGAAGATTTCTCTTCGCCTGTGTTAATATAGTGAATAACTTCCTGAGAGGCAAGGTAATTTGTGTGATTACCCGTTTCGTCAATTGTTTTGCTTTTCCCAGCATAAGAAGCAGGGATGTTTTGCTAGTGTGCAGAGTCTGCACAGTGCGCAACTTTATGCTATTTCCCCTTGCCGATTGGAAGGGCTGTGACTATATTTAAGACGGATGAACGAGGCATCTTACCTATGGAAAGCACAGAAAGAACCAATACAGAGCTTATGAAACCCACCGCTCCTATATTCCTTCCAGAGAACCCTACATTAGAGGAACTATGGCAGTACTTCTATGAGATGGCGTTTCTGTTTGCACGTTCTAAAAATCTTGTGAGTTCGCTTGGATGTTACACTGATACTTTTTTGATCAGGGGCAAGGCAGCATGTGCTGAAGACAAGGATTGGCTTGATTTCTTCAGGCGGCAGTTTGCCATCTATCTGATGGGAAAGAAGAGGATCAGCTGCAGTTTGTGTGAAGGGGATATGATCCATGACTTTTTGAAGGACGAGTACGAGTCTATCCGCAAGGAGTTGGACGAAAGTGAGTTCCCTTTCCAAACGCAAAATCTCGCATCATGGTTTGCCTCTCTGGAGCTGGATTTCCCATGGGATCTCTACGAAGATGAGTCGGATTGCGCCTTTGGATAATGGATAGTAGAGCAGAAGGGTCATATTGTCCCGATATTAGCATGTATTTTTCCCGCTGTGTCATTTTGATACTTATCAGGGTTATATTTTGCCCAATTTATCTGCTTCATACTCAGTCCTTGGGTTGCTTCTCATCTTTAACTTTATTAATACATTACAATACAAGAACTTATAAATAAAGGAATTTGAGTTGGCATGCTAAATGCAAGTACCTCTACATACCACATGGAGGCAACTGCTCATGAAAACTACAAAGACAATGTTGAATAACAAAAGAAATATTGCGGCTTATGACGATGCGAATATCCTTACCATGTATCTTAAGGACATTAACAGGATTCCCTTGCTTTCCAAGGAAGAGGAGCTTGTTCTTGCTAAGCGCGTTGTGGAAGGTGATGAGTTTGCCCGCAAAAGGATGATCGAATCCAACTTGCGCTTTGTGGTCAATGTTGCCAAGAAATATCAGAACCAGGGCTTGCCCCTTATAGACCTTATCAATGAAGGGAACATCGGCCTGATGACTGCCCTTGAGAAGTTTGACCCGGACAAGGGCTATCACTTCATCAGCTATGCCGTGTGGTGGATCAGACAGTCTGTCATGAAGGCAATCAACGAGAAGAGCAGGGCAGTGCGCCTGCCTTTGAACAGAACCAACGAGCTGTTGCAGATTCAGAAAGCCCAGCGCTCACTTATGGGTGACAACAGCACCGAGGATCCTACAGCTGAGGATATCGGCGCCCTCACAGGCTTTGATGCCGAGCATGTCAATCACCTGTTGAGCATCAGCCGGGATCTGGTTAGCTTGGACGCACCTGTCTTCAACGATACCGGCAGCAGTAACATCGGAGATTTCATAGAGGATGAGTCACGTTCCCCTGAGGACTCCCTGCTGGATATCGCCCTCAAGGAGGACATCAACACTGTGTTGTCCACCCTCAGCGATAAGGAAAGGGAGATTCTCGAACTCAGGTTCGGCCTTGATGGCAAGATTCCGATGTCCCTCAAGGAGATAGGGGAGATCTACAACCTTACCAAGGAAAGAATCCGTCAGATCGAGAAGAAGGCCCTTGAGAGATTGAGAGTCCCTCAGAAGAGTCAGATGCTTGAGAGCTACATTGCTTGACTAACACCCCCTAGTGGTGTGATCTATATAGATATGAAAAGCCGGTCAACGAAAGTTGTCCGGCTTTGCTTGCAAGGCCCCATGCATAGCTGTCATATGCATAGCAGGAAGAAGATACAGAAAACCACCGTGCATCATGCATAGGTGGTTTTTTGCATCTACAGAGACATTGCAACAAATCCTATAAACGGGTCGAGCTACCGATATACCCCATATTGAAGGATACGCCTGCTGCACATTTCATCACCTGTTCTGCCATGATCTCAGGTCTCATCTCAGGATGCTGGGCAAGTACCCAGGAGGTGCTTATCGCTGCAATGACCTGACCGCGGTAATCATAGACAGGGGCTGCAACGCAGTTGATGGCAGGCTCCGCTTCCTGGTCATCCAGAGACCATCCTCTTCGTCTGCACTCGCGGATATCCTGCAACAGGCTCTCTATATTGGTGATGGTATTGGGGCCTTTCTTCTCAAACGTCTCATTTTTTAACAGGAGTCTGATCTCGTCATCGTTGAGCCCCATGAGCAAGGATTTGCCTAGGGATGTGCAGTAGAGAGGCTTGGACTGGCCGATGATCGCATACTTGCGCAGGCTGTTGATCTGTTCCTTGTTGTCGATATAGACCATCTTGTCCCCCTGCCTGATGGCAAGGAATACCACATTGCCTGTATTGACGGATAACTCCTCCATAAAGGGGGAGCTCTCAGTCTTCAGCTCAAGGCTGTTGAGGTAGTGGCTACAAAGGGCAATGAACCCCGGCCCGAGGCGATATCGGTTGTTTTCAGTGTTCTTGCGTACGAATTCCCGCTGTATCAAAACAGTAAGAAGGCGATGGGCGGTACTTTTGGGAAGATCCAGCTTTTCAGTTATTCCAACCAGTGTAGCTCCGTTCTGTTCGGTAGCAAGGAATTCTAATATATCAAATGTCCTATCTACGGACTGTACTTTCAATACTGATGACACCCTGTTGCCTCCTGTATCTAATATATTCTATTTAAAAGGTCTTGACAACTCCTAAATGAGCCGTATAATGAAATAGAGTTCCATGATATGGGATTTATGGTTGGTATATGACGATATATGCATGTATTTCCCAGAAAGTTCCATTGTTATGATATGGTGTCCCACTATATGGGACAAAACCTAGGAGGATTTGATGAAGAAACTGGTTATTCTAGCACTCTGTGCACTACTGGTGACCCCGTTTTTGTTCTCAGCAGGACAAGCTGAAGCAAAAGCCGACAAAGTGTATACCCTGAAAGTAGGGCATGCATCGACCACAGCGGCAACAAGGCATAAGGCTTTGCTGACCTTTGAAGAGTATGTCGAGAAGGAATCCAACGGCAGGCTACAAATTGAAATTTACCCCGCTGCTACTCTCGGAAATGAGAACGACATGATCGAAGCCATGAAGCTCGGTACCCTTGAGATGTTTGTCGGTGGCGTATTCGCTTCCCAGACTCCCATGTTGGAAATCTACCTCATGCCCTTCTTCTTCCCCACACAGGCAGACTTGATGAAGGTCTCCCACAGTGACCTTGGAAAGAAGATCATGGCTTCAGCTGAGCAGTATGGCATCAAGATGCTTGCAATCGGCGATGGTGGATCACGTCAGTTCACCAACAACGTACGTCCTATCAAGACGCCTGCTGACATGAAAGGCCTGAAGATCAGGACCCCACCGATCGAATCCATCATCAAGAGTATGGAAGCCCTTGGTGCAAACCCTGTATCCATTCCCTATGGTGATACCTACATGGCCCTGAAGACCAATGTTGCCGACGGACAGGAGAACCCTCTTGCAAACATCGGTGACATGAAGTTCTTTGAAGTCCAGAAGTACATGACCATGATCGATTACCAGTTCCATCCGGAACCGATCGACATCGGCCTTGACGTATGGAACACCCTTCCTGCTGACCTTCAGAAGATCATACAGGATGGAGCTTGGATCTTCACTGATGAGCAGAACAGGCATAGAAGGGAACTTAACGACTACTACTACGACATGATCGTAAAAGGTGGTGTAGAGGTCTACAAACCTACCGCTGCTCAAGTCAAACTGTTCTCGAAGGCTTGTGAGCCTGTCTATGACTATTTCGTCAAGAAGGGTGCTTGGACTCAGGCTGACCTGGATGAAATGCGCGCAATTGTAAGCAAATAACTGTATGGACGGCCCGCCCCTACAAGGAGCGGGCCTCTGTCTATCCGTTGAAAAATAGTGGTCAAAATGGTTAAAAAGAGTGGTTCGTATGAATAAATTAATACTAGGGGTCGACAAAGCATTGTCGGTACTAGGCAAGGTTCTTGTTGCAGTCCTTGCCAGTGGAGTCATTATATCAGTTATATTACGCTATGTGTTCTCCATCGCATTTGTTTCTTCGGAAGAGTTGTTGACTATGGTTTTTGTAGCAACTACATTTTTTGGTGCTGCTCTTGGTCTACGTGAAGGGGAACATATTGCGGTAAATAACTTTACTGCCATGATGCCTCAAAAACTAAAGAGAGTGTGTTCCATACTTGTACAAGTATTTATCATCATCGTATCGGCTGTCATGATCTATTACAGCATACGCATGATCCAAAAGGTCGGCAAAGTTCCATCCCCAGCGACGGGAATATCCCGTGGATATTATTACAGTCTCATGCCCATTTCGTTTGTGATCACCATCTTCTACGCAATCGTAAATATCCTGAAGCTCTATATGCCTATAGATGAGCCGATAAAAGGGTATAAGGATGATTTTGAGCTTGATATTGAAGTACTGGAAGGAGAAGTGTAATGGAACTGTCAATGATGTTTTTTGGCCTTATCGTCCTGTTGGTCATTGGAGTTCCCATAGGGTATGCGATCGGCAGCTCGGGACTTCTCTATATGCTGATGACCAACCCAGGTTTTTTGATGACGTTCCCCCAGCGTGTCTGGTCGGGAACTGAGAGTTTCATCATCATCGCCATGCCCCTGTTTATGTTGACCGGGGAACTCATGAACCATAGTGGGCTTACCCGAAGACTCATCGATTTCTCCATGTTGCTGGTCCGCCCTCTTGGCGGTGGCCTTGGAGAGGTAAATGTCGTATCTTCAATGATTTTTGGAGGCATTTCCGGCTCTTCTGTAGCGGATACCTCCGCCCTTGGAAGCATCTTGATCCCCGACATGGTCAAGCAGGGCTATCCCAAAAAGTTTGCCGCAGGCATTACTGTCGCTTCATCAACCATAGGGATGATCATCCCTCCCAGCGTCCCGATGCTCATGTACGCCATGGTCAGCGGTGCCTCGGTCGGAAAGCTTTTCCTTGCTGGACTCATCCCTGGCATCCTAGTAGGTGTAACCCAGCTTATCCTCACCTTTGGCATATCCAGAAAGAATGGCTACCACCCAAAGAAGGAAAAAATTGATGCCAAGAGCATCATCAAGATAACTAAGGACGGTTCACTTGCTATGCTGATGCCGGTCCTGATCATCGTCACCGTCTCCTTCGGCATTGCCACAGCAAGTGAGTCCGCAGGAATTGCAGTCTTGTATGCAGCTGTCCTTGGATTCTTTGTATATAGGGAGTTGAAGTGGAAGGAAGTGGGCAATGCCCTCAAGAAGACCTTCATGATGACCAGTTCCATTATGATCATAGGTGGCTTTACCATGATCTTTACCTGGATACTTGCTGTAGAGCAGGTGCCGGTTGCTATCGGAACTTTCCTGGTCAACTCCAACATTCCCGTTTGGTTGGTGTTCCTCTTCCTGGATATCATCATCCTCCTGTTGGGTACCTTCCTTGATGTCACTCCCTGTATCCTGCTGGTCAGCCCGATACTGCTTCCTGTCATGCAGCAGTTCGGCATGAGCGAGCTGCAGTTCGGTGCCATCATCATCGTAGGGCTTGCCATTGGATTGGTCACCCCACCTGTCGGTATGTGCCTCAACGTGGCGAGCAAGATCTGCAATATGGAGATAATTGAGATATTCAAGGCCGCCCTGCCTTTTATCATCTGTAACATCATCGTTTTGCTCATGATCACCTTTATTCCTGAACTGAGCATGTGGTTGCCATCCTTAATGGGATGACAAGGGAGTTTATATGACCTTGCGCGAAAGAATGAAAAATGGCCCGGTATTTGGTATCACCTGCTTTACAGCAGCTGCCTGTGCCGTCGAAGCAATAGGGGCCTGGGGATATGACTTTGTCTATCTTGACCTTGAGCACTGTCCCCTCGATGGCACCAACACCATGGAAAAGCTCATCATGGCAGCAAAACTTGCAAACATCCCATCGGTGGTAAGGGTTACCGGAATCGATGAGGTGGAGATCCGCAAGGTTTTGGAGATGGGTGCTGAAGGAATTGTTGTCCCTCATACCCGTACCAAGGAAGATGTGCAGCAGATGGTTCATGCCGCCAAGTTCCCCCCCATGGGAAGGCGAGGTGGTGAGTCCAACGTACGTAGCGCAGGATTTGGGGGCCCTGGTTTCTCATGGGCTGACTATGTGGCAAAGAGCAATGCCGACACGATGATCATCCCCATGGACGAGGATTTTGAGTTCACCGACAACTTGGATGAGATCCTAGATGTGCCGGGTGTCGATGCTATAAATTTCGGCCCCATCGATTACTCGCTTTCCATAGGGGCCAAGGTAGGCTACGCCACTGAGGACCCTCGGGTCGCTGACGCATACACAAAGTTGGCTGAAGGGTGTAAGAGCCGGGGTATCGGCGTGATGTGTCCTGTCGTTCCTGGAACAAAGGCGAACATTGAGGCTGCAATAGGAAGAGGTATCACCATGGTGATACTTGGAAATGACATGTACCACCTGCAACAGGCATTGAAGACTATGAAACAAGATGCCATCGATAGTATCAGGGGTAAAATCTAATATTATTAACTAAGGAGTTAACTAATGGATATTCGTTATTCAACAGGAAAAGAAGCATTCAAGAGAATGACCACAGAAGAAATTCGCAAGGAATTTCTCATCACAGACATCTTCAAAGAAGATGATGTAAGCGGTGTATATTCGCATATCGACCGAATCGTCACCATGGGCGCCATGCCTGTGAAGAAGAAGCTCGACCTTGCTATGAACATCGATGCCATGGCTGATTTCGGCGTGGACTTCTACCTGCAGAGACGCGAGCTTGGTATCATCAATATCGGTGGCGACGGCATCGTCGAAGCTGATGGGGTCACCTACGATATCGTAAGCCTCGACGGCCTCTACCTGCCCATGGGAACCAAGAAGGTTCTTCTTGCAAGCAAGGATGCAAAGAATCCTGCCAAGTTCTACATGAACTCAACACCAGCCCATCATGCTTTCCCCGCCAAGCACATTGTCTTCGCTGATGCAAAGCACGTGCCTGCTGGATCTGATGAGATGAGCAACGCAAGGGTCATCAACCAGTACATCCACCCTGACGTACTCGATACCTGCCAGCTCTCCATGGGGCTAACCCAGCTTGCGAAGGGTAGTGTATGGAATACCATGCCAGCTCACTCCCACGAGCGCAGAATGGAGGTCTACTTCTACTTTGACATCCCCAGTGACCAGACATTGTTCCACTTCATGGGCGAGCCCCAGGAAACCAGACACGTCGCAGTGCACAACGAGCAGGCTGTCATCAACCCATCATGGTCGATTCATAGTGGGGCAGGGACAAGCAACTATACCTTCATCTGGTCAATGTGTGGTGAGAACCGCACCTATACCGACATGGATGGTATCAAGACCGAGGATTTGAGGTAGGAGCGTACAATGGATCATAAAGAAATGTTATCCCTCAAGGGAAAGGTGGCCTGGGTTACCGGAGCCTCCTATGGAATTGGGTTTGCCATTGCCAGTGCATACGCACAGGCAGGGGCAAAGATTGCCTTCAACGATATCAACCAGGAATTGGTTGACAAGGGTCTTGCCTCCTATAAGGCAGCTGGACTTGCTGCGAAGGGCTATGTATGTGACGTCATTGACGAGAGCGCTGTCATCAAGACCAATGCCCTCATCACAGAGGACCTTGGTCCTGTGGATATCCTGGTAAACAATGCCGGTATCATCCGCCGCACACCCATGCACGAGATGGAAGCAGCAGACTGGCGCAAGGTCATCGACATTGACCTCACCGCCCCCTTCATCGTTGCCAAGGCTGTGCTACCCTCAATGATGGAGAGGAAGACGGGCAAGATCATCAACATCTGTTCGATGATGAGTGAGCTAGGGCGTGAGACTGTCAGTGCCTACGCTGCTGCCAAGGGTGGGCTGAAGATGCTGACACGCAACATCTGCAGCGAGTACGGCAAGTACAACATCCAGTGCAACGGCATCGGGCCTGGGTACATCGCCACACCTCAGACAGCTCCCCTGCGGGAGAAACAGCCTGATGGATCACGTCATCCCTTTGACAGTTTCATCATTGCCAAGACTCCTGCAGAGAGATGGGGTACCCCTGAGGATTTGACTGGTCCTGCCCTGTTCCTCGCTTCTGGTGCTTCTGATTTCGTCAATGGGCATGTCTTGTATGTTGATGGAGGTATTCTTGCCTATATCGGCAAACAGCCTTAACTGAGAGGTTTTTCCTAAAAATAGCCTCCCTTATTCGAGTATTTCGAACAAAGGGAGGTTTTATTATGTGTTTCTACCCATTTTGTTGAGTGAAAATTCATAGTACCACTCGCTTTCCTTGCATACCCGACAGAAACTTATTGTGGTATACCGTTGTTTTTTCTCAGATATTCTTCTTTTCCTTAAGAAAATTGTGCGTGAAATACGGTAATACTGAGTATCTTCCACAGTTGTAGGGTATTCTTCCTGATTATCTAAAAATGAAATATTGTTTCATAAACAAAATAGTCAAATATTTATCTAATAAGTATTTGGACTGGTATTATTTCCATTTCCTCGCCTTTTTCATTGACACATATCCTTCTAACAGCTACCCTTTTATCGTTAATAAAAAATATAGGTAATAATTGAAAAGAGGAGTCGATAATGGCTAAGAAGAAACCTAAGTATGTCTATTATTTTGGTTCAGGAGATGTAGATGGAACATCCCAGATGAAGGAAATTCTCGGAGGCAAGGGAGCTAACCTTGCAGAGATGACCAGCATCGGGCTACCTGTACCTCCAGGCTTTACCATCAGTACCGAAGCGTGTGCGTTTTACAGTGCCAACAATGAGACATACCCCGAGGGTATGCGTGAAGAGGTACTTGAGAACCTTGCAAAACTGGAAAAAGAGATGGGAGCCAAACTTGGGGATGCTAAGGATCCCTTGCTTGTATCGGTTCGTAGTGGGGCCGCCTCATCCATGCCGGGTATGATGGATACCATCCTAAATCTTGGCCTTACCCCGACTTCCGTTCAGGCAATGATCAAGAAAACCAACAATGCACGGTTTGCTTGGGACAGCTATCGCCGTTTTATCCAGATGTTCGGTGATGTCGTCATGGGAGTTCCGCACCATGAGTTTGAAACCGCTTTGCAGGATGTGAAGGAGGAGAAAGGGGCAGCCTTGGATACCGACCTCACCAGTGACGACCTCCAGGAGATCATCAAGCGCTATGAGAGAATTTACAAGCGTCATACTGGAGAGTCTTTCCCTACAGATCCTCTTGACCAGCTTTTCAAGGCAACCAATGCCGTGTTCCACTCCTGGAACAACGATCGTGCCATCAAATACCGCCAGATGAATGATATCCGTGGCCTTCTCGGTACTGCAGTCAATATCCAGAGCATGGTATATGGGAACATGGGTGATACCAGTGGTACCGGAGTTGCCTTTACACGTGACCCGTCAACTGGTGAGAACAAGTTCTACGGTGAGTACCTGATGAACGCACAGGGCGAAGACGTTGTAGCTGGTATCAGAACCCCCAAGACCATTGATACGCTCAAGGATGTGAATCCAAGTGTCTACCAACAGTTGGTCGATATTCGTTCCACCCTTGAGAACCACTACCATGATATGCAGGACGTGGAGTTCACCATCCAGGAAGGGACGCTGTACATGCTGCAGACCCGTAATGGAAAGCGTACTGTCTTCAGCTGGCTTCGCAGTCAGGTAGACATGGTCAATGAAGGGCTCATATCCAAGGAGACTGCAGTAAGCCGTGTTCCAGCAGGCGAGTTCGGCAAGCTTTTCGCCCCTGTCCTGGATACCAAGAGTATTCGTGACCAGGGTCTTTCAGAAGTTGCCCGTGGCTTGAACGCCTCCCCAGGAGGAGCATCAGGTCAGATCTACTTCACCGCTGCCAAGGCAGAAGAGATGGCTAGGAAGGGTAAGGATGTCATCCTTCTCCGCACGGAGACCAGTCCGGAAGATATCGGCGGTATGGCCGTTGCAAAGGGTGTAGTGACCAGCCGTGGTGGTATGACAAGCCATGCAGCTGTTGTTGCCCGAGGAATGGGCTGTCCTTGCGTCTCAGGTGCGTCGGATCTTCGTATCAACGAGGAGAAGAAAGTGGTTGACGTGAATGGGACTAAGCTCCATGAAGGGGATTTCATGTCCATCGACGGTTTCACCGGTGCAATCTATGCATCAAAGATTCCTGTTAAGCCTTCGGAAATTGTGCAGGTGCTCAATGGCCTCATGAAGGAGTCTGAATCTACCATTTTCCAGAACTACAAGACCTTCATGGGCTATGTGAACGAACTGAAGACCCTAGGCGTCTATGCAAATGCTGATTCTCCCACAGATACCAAGATGGCTGTCGCCCTAGGTGCTGAAGGTATCGGCCTGTGCAGGACTGAGCATATGTTCTTTGGTGGAAACCGCATCATGTCGATCCGTAAGATGATCCTTGCCAACAACGTTGTGGAGAGGGAGAAGGCCCTTGCAGACCTGCTTCCTATGCAGCGTCAGGACTTTGAGGAGATCTTTACCGAGTTGCACGGAAGACCTGCTACTGTTCGCTTGCTCGATCCTCCCTTGCATGAGTTCCTCCCCAATGACCACACAAGTCGTCATGAGCTTGCCTTGCAGATGGGCATCACCGTTGAGGAAGTGGCACAGAAATCAGCAGCTCTGCATGAGTTTAACCCCATGCTGGGATTCCGTGGTTGCCGTCTGGCCATCATCTACCCTGAGATCTTGAGGATGCAGGTACGGGCTATCATCGAAGCCGCCATCAACGTGAAGCGAGCTGGAGTTGTCGTACATCCTGAGATTATGATTCCCTTGGTAGGCAACTCCAAGGAGTTCATATTCTGTAAGAAGGTCGCCCTTGAGGTCATCGAGAATATCTTTGACGAGCAGGGGATGAAGGTCGAGTATAAGATAGGTACCATGATCGAGGTTCCTCGTGCTGCTATCACAGCCGATGAGATCGCCAAGGAGGCTGAGTTCTTCAGTTTCGGTACCAACGACCTTACACAGATGACCTGTGGCTTCAGCCGCGATGACGCTGCCTCGTTCCTCGGACCCTATGTCAATGATGTGGACAAGCAGATCTATGATTACGACCCGTTCGCCACCATCGATATCGAGGGTGTGGGCAAATTGGTACAGATGGCCTGTGATCTCGGGAGAAAGACCAATCCGAAGATCAAGTTGGGCATCTGTGGTGAGCATGGTGGAGATCCCAAGACTATTGCATTCTGTAATACTGTTGGCCTTGACTATGTTTCCTGTTCTCCCTTCCGCGTTCCCATCGCCCGTCTTGCTGCAGCCCAGGCTGCCATCATTGCAAAGAACAAGAAAAAGAAATAGCAATGGAGCAAGGCAAGTAAGCTAAGCATAAGTAACTACGAACAACCCCCAGATTCAACTCTGGGGGTTGTTCTTTGGCAATGATCAAAAAAGGAATTTAGGGTGAGTTGATTTTTCAATCGTATGAGTACAGTAAGGAAAAACAAAAACCAAATCATACCTAAAACCAAGCAAACAAATAGGATCTTTTACCATATATTGATTAATCATTTTATAAATGTATGTATTATAAGAAATATAAAACTTGTTAGGGACGAAGAAAAATATATTTGGGTACAAATACCCAAAAGTGTATAAATATGCTTGTAGAAGGATGCAAGTATGATAAACTAGTAAACATCGCGGATAGATTGTATGGAATAATGATTTGAACAGATATTGCCAATTGTTGAGGGACAACGGTTTTTATGCTCAGGCACGCTTTTCATCATATCCAGCAGAATCACCTACTAGTGGAGAAAGAGATGAATTTTTCAAAAAAACTGGCATCAAAACTTGTTCTATGTTTTGCAATCGTACTGCTTTCTGGCCTCTTGACTGGATGCACTTCTATGAAAGCCATCCAAGAAATTAACGAAAACCCAGATAACATTTCTCGGGGAAATCCGGATAATCCATTAAAGGTAAAGGAATACTTGGAAAGTGTTGTGGCTCTTCCCGGTGGACGCCAAGTACAGGCCTTCAATAGAAGAGCATATTCTACTGATAATAAAAAGACCTTATTTACGTTCCATAGTTTTTACGTTTTTAGTAAAGAGGGTGAGTTGGAGCACACGTTGGTCTATACAGCGACACCAAAGGGGTCTGAGCTCAATGGGACCTGGATGCTGGATGCACAAAGTGATCTGGATTCCTATGATCTGTACTTGAATGCCGATAACCCTTGGGAAGTGGAGGAGTATAAAAACCCTAGGAGCGAACTGGGGTTGGATTTTCAGAAAACTACGGAAAGCATTCTTGAAAGGGTGGAAAAGAATTATTCATTTTTTGGACCATCAAGCATAAGGAACCTTCCATGGTACCATCTCTTGTGGTTATCTTTAGCACCACCCCCCATTCTGACTCTTGGTTCTGTATTGGTGGTATCGATTCATAAGGATAACTGCAATTCCGCTTTGGTTGAAACAATGGTTTGGCAGCGATAAGTTGGATGCTGTGCAACCCTCAGACTTTTGTCTGGGGGGTTGCAATTTGGGAAAAGAAGCAATCTCTTCTTAGGTTTTGAGTTGATGATCATCTAAGGCAAGAGTCTGATGGCAAATATATTCCCGTTCGGTAATATATATGCAAATAACTAGATTTATTGTAAACATATTCCCGAGCGGGAATGAATAGGTAAATATTGAAAAAAAAGCAGCAAGCCTGTGTATATGGTTTGCTGCTAGCTATATTTAGCCAAAAAAGGGATTCGAACCCTTGACCTGCTCATTACGAGTGAGCTGCTCTACCCCTGAGCTATTTTGGCGCTTAAAAATCTTAGAAAGAGTATCTCAAAAGCTCAAAAAGGGCAAGGTATTCCAATAAAAAGGTATCATGCAACCAAGGCTGAACCCCGCATACCCTTCCTGAAGTGTGAAAAGAACGTGGATATAGGTTCTAGGAATCTGATTCATATGCTATCATGATGGACCAGTGAGGAGTTTTGCATGATCTCATTTCCCATACTTTTCATCAATCTTCTTTCCATCATCATGATGCTGACTGTCACCCTTACCATCTGGAATATCCGTGATAAGAATGGGGCAAAGCAGCTGTTTGTTGCCTCGATGTTCATGCTTATTTGGTCGATAGGCTCTTTTGCAGATCTGATCTCCTCTGATATGCATACAAAGCTCCTTTGGAGAAACTTCACCCAGCTTGGTGTCTTCTTTACCCCTGTGGCTACGCTGCTGTTCGTTATTGTCTATACAGGAATCGGCAATGCAAAGCGCAAGCTTATCGCCTATGCATCCTATACCTTCCAGGGCATAGGTATCCTGCTGGTCTGCACAGATGGCTACCACCATCTCATACGTGAAAGCGTTACTGTCCTGAAGACACCCCTCTCAGAATCCTTGGTCGTAGTACCTACCATGCTGGCAAAGGTTCTGATCTCATTCAACATACTGTTCTCTATCATCGCATTGGTAATACTGGGGATCTTTGCCCTGAGTACCACCACACTTTCCCGAAAACAGAGCCTGACTGTGTTCGTGGGTCTGTTTGTCGCTTCCTTCTATTCATTGCTGAAGGTCATGATGGGGGATTCGTTTGTACACCTGATCCCCATTTCTGGTATCTTTGCCCTTTCAGCCTTGTTTATGCTTCTGGGCATCTACCGCTATGACCTGTTGGAAATAGCTCCACTGGCACGTGAGCAGGTATTTCATTTCCTAGGTGATGGAATAGTCATTGCCTCGGCTCGAGGCAAGCTTTTGGAAGCAAACCAGGCGGCCCTCTCCATGATGGGTCCGACCCTTCATGACTTGGAGCAAACCCTCAGCACTGAATTTCCCCACTGGCATGAGGTCTTGACTCAGGGAAGGGAGGGGGAGTTCTCCTTCTACCGATCTGATACGTACTACGATTGCAGCGTATACACAATAAAGACTCATCATGGCTCCACAATTGGAACCATTTCCTTGTTGAAGGACAATACTGAGCAAAAGCGCAAAAACGACCTGTTGCAGATTCGTGCCGAACGTGATGGTCTCACCGGTGCCTACAACCGCCAGACATTTATCGAGAAGGTGGAAAAGCGCTTGCTTGCTAAGGGGCCAATGACCACGCTTGTCTTCTTTGACATAGATCATTTCAAGCTCGTCAACGACAGATACGGGCATATGGCAGGGGACCGGATGCTGCAGGCTGTCGTCGACTGTGCATATAGTACAATGGACAGTTCCGACATCATGGGAAGGATGGGAGGAGAGGAGTTTGCCATCTTCCATATAACTGAAAGCGAAGAGAATACACTTGCCTGGGCAGAGGACTTGAGACAAAAAGTATCTGAGACGGTGATCACCGTTGGGGGGAAGCCTGTTTCCTGTACCATAAGTCTTGGCATCTGCTTCTCCCGAACCCATACATTTGATGTGATCTTCAGTTGTGCCGATAGGGAGTTGTATAGGGCTAAGGATGCAGGGCGCAATCGCATCTGTCATACCCTCCTTGCTTGAAGTTGTGTACAGGATGTATTTTCGTACTTTTTGTTCCATGTATCTTTTCCTCTTACGGTACCCCTTAGTGTAGGTACCCTTGCATTTGCAGGTTCTTTTCCATGATTTTGTACCTGCACATAGGGTCAATCCATATCTGTTGACCTTGGTTCATATTGTCAGTACGCTATGAATGAAGAGGGGATATTTTGAAAACTAAAGGATTATTTACGCACGCAGTGACACAAGAAGTTGTGATGCTGCTGAACACACATAGGAGCAAGGTACCCACACGCGTGGGTGAAAGCTGGCAACCTGATGTCGCCCAGTTCCTTCTTGATATGTTTCCCGAGGCACTTGAGTATGGCATGGAGCTCAGTGATATTGCGGAGATGGTCTCTGAAGATGAGTTTGACTTTGCATTCGAGCCTTTTGAGATTTCTGACTATAATGACGAGTTTGACGATGAGGATGACGATATATGAACGTTCTGGGCATCGAGACCTCTTGTGATGAGTGCTCTGCCGCCATTGTTCGTGATGGCCAGGAGATTCTGAGCAATGTTGTCGCCACACAGATCGAACTGCACAAACCCTATGCAGGGGTTGTACCTGAACTCGCCTCACGTCTGCACACTGAGTGGATAGCTCAGGTAGTGAAGTCGGCCATAGAGAAAAGCGGCCTTACCATGGCCGATATAGATGCTGTTGCGGTTACAAGCAGACCCGGCCTTTTGGGATCATTGCTTGTCGGGCTGAACTTTGCCAAAGGCTTTAGTGCAACCTTGGACGTGCCTTTCATCACCATTGACCATATACGTGCCCACCTCTATGCTTCACAAGTTGAGAAGCCCTTGGCATATCCCTATTTGGGGATATTGGTCTCAGGAGGGCATACGGTCATCTGCCGAGTCGATGACTATGATACCATTGAGGTATTGGGAACTACCATCGACGATGCAATAGGAGAGGCCTTTGACAAGGTGGCCAAACACTACGACCTGGGGTATCCTGGTGGCGTGGTCATTGACCGCCTCGCAAAGAGTGGCGATCCCATGGCCTTTCGCTTCCCGGGTTCAGCCCTGAGCAAGGGTGATCATCCGTATGATATATCCTATAGTGGTCTGAAGAGTGCTGTGATTAACCAGCGAGACCAATTTTGGGACGGAAAGAGCGAGAAGAGCCCTGAAAACATCGCTGCCTCTTTTCAGAGGGTGGCGATAGGGACTCTGATGCGTCGTGTACGCCTCGCCCTGGATGATACAGGTCTCAAAAGGATAAGCGCCGGCGGCGGTGTGGCTGCAAACTCCCTGCTTCGCAGTGAGCTTACAGCCTTGGAAAAAGGGGGGTATGAGGTTGCATTCCCCTCCTTGAAACTTTGTACTGACAATGGGGCTATGATAGCTGCCCTTGCCTATAAGTATTTGCAGGATGGAGTGCGCTCTGACTACAGTGAGAGCGCAAGTGCACGCGTACGTGCATTCAAAAAAAGTTACCCCTAACGAGAGGCCTATGGACACACAGTTTGATTTGGACAACGTAATTCGCAAGGTACCCGATTTCCCGAAACCGGGTGTTCTCTACTATGACATCACCGGCATTCTTGCAGTCCCCACAGCCTTTACCTATTGTATCGACAGGCTTGAGGCTCTGTGCAAAGGCAAGAACCTCGATTGCATCGCCGGAATTGAGGCCCGAGGCTTTGTGTTCGCTGCCCCCTTGGCAGAAAGGCTTGGCCTTCCATTGGTGCTGGTGCGCAAACTGGGGAAACTCCCTGGGAAAGCCTACAAGAAGAGCTTTGAGCTCGAGTATGGCTGTGATGTGGTATGTGTCCAGGAGGTGGATGTCCAAGTGGATTCCCACGTCCTGCTTGTTGATGATCTTATCGCTACAGGAGGCACCCTCGAAGCGGCAGCATCGATCTTTGAAGAGCATGGTGCTAAGATCGAAGGGATTCTGGGCGTTATCGGTCTGCCTTTTCTCAACTACGAAAAGGTTTTGCATAAGTATCCTGTTGATGTGTTGGTGGAATATGACGCGGAATAGAGGGGATTTCTCAAACCCCACTTGACAAAAGATGTGCATTTCCGTATTCTACCACAGGATTTTGATTGGGATGTAGTGTAACGGTAACACTGCAGATTCTGGTTCTGCCTTTGGGGGTTCGAGCCCCTCCATCCCAGAAAATGGTTCCTTCGTCTAATGGTTAGGACAGGAGATTCTCAGTCTCTAAATAGGGGTTCGATTCCCCTAGGAACTAAAATGTAAGAAGGGGCAGCCTTGATGGTTGCTCTTTTTTTTCGCTATACTACCCATAAGGATACATAGATATGATTACCGCTTCAAACATAGGCCTTTCATATGGAACTCAGGTTCTGTTCAAGGAAGTCAACATAAAATTCAACGCAGGAAACTGCTACGGCATCATTGGTGCGAATGGTGCAGGTAAGTCTACGTTCCTGAAGATCCTTTCTGGTGAGATCGAAGCCGACACAGGGGATGTCATCATCACACCTGGAGAGCGTATGGCCGTCCTCAGACAGGATCACTTTGCCTTCAATGAGTATACCGTACTTGAGACAGTCATTATGGGCTATGAGCAGCTCTATGCTATCATGCAGGAACGCGACCTCATCTATGCGAAGGAAGACTTCACAGAAGAGGACGGCCTTCGTGCAGCTGAACTTGAAGGTGATTTTGCTGACATGGGAGGTTGGGAAGCTGAAGCCCAGGCTGCCCAGATGCTCGATGGTCTTGGGATCGCAACCGACCTGCAGCAAAAGAAGATGCACGACGTAGAGGACAATATCAAGGTTCGTGTCCTGCTTGCACAGGCGCTGTTCGGAAACCCCGACATCCTCCTGTTGGACGAACCTACCAACCACTTGGACCTTGAGTCCATTCACTGGCTGGAAGATTTCCTGGCTAACTTTGACAACACCGTCATCGTTGTGAGCCATGACCGTCACTTCCTCAATACTGTCTGTACCCATATCGCTGACATTGACTTTGGCAAGATTCAGCTGTATGTCGGAAACTATGACTTCTGGTACCTATCCAGCCAATTGGCAGGAAAACAGATGAAGGACGATAAGAAGCGAAGGGAAGAGAAAATCTCCGAACTCAAGGATTTTATCCAGCGCTTCTCTTCCAATGCTTCAAAGGCACGCCAGGCAACTAGCAGGAAAAAGCTCATCGACAAGCTTACCATTGATGATATCAAGCCCTCCTCGAGACGCTTTCCCTATGTCGCCTTCAAGCCTCTGCGGGAGCCGGGGAAGAATATCCTTGAGGTGAAGGACCTGACCAAAGTCGTTGACGATGTCAAGGTATTGGACAAATTCAATATGATTCTCAACAATGGCGACAAGGTCGCATTTGTTGGACCTGACCACTTTGCCAAGACAGTTCTCTTTGATATTCTCAGCGGATCTCTCGAGCCTGATGACGGAACCTACACCTGGGGTGTGACCACCAGCCTTTCCTACTTCCCCAAGAACAACAGCCATCTGTTTACCGAACATATCCCCATTACCGACTGGTTGCGAGAGTATAGTGAGGAGAAGGACGATACCTATATCCGTTCTTTCCTTGGGCGTCTTCTTTTCAGCGGTGATGAAGCCCTGAAGGATTGCACAGTCCTCTCCGGTGGGGAGAAAGTGAGATGCATGCTCTCCCGCATGATGCTGGAGCAGTCCAACGTCCTGATGTTTGATGAGCCGACCAGTCACTTGGATTTGGAGGCTATCAGCGCACTCAACGACGGGCTCATCGACTTCAAGGGAGTATTGCTCTTCAACAGCCATGACCATCAGTTTGTCGAGACCATTGCCAACAGGATCATAGAGTTCACTCCAAATGGAGTCATCGACAGGATGATGAAGTTTGAGGAGTATTACAGTGATCCTACCATCAAAGCTCTTCGTAATGAACTGTATGCTGACTCACCCCACACTGTAGCTCTCTAGGAGGCCTTATGCTGATTGCTGTAGACATTGGAAACTCAAATATTGTGATCGCCGTCCATGACGACGAGAAATGGGTTGAGTCGTTTCGCATTTACAGTGACCAGAAGAAGACCAGTGATGAGTATTTTGTGGTATTGGAGAGTCTGTTGACCCATGCGGGTATACATAAACAGGATATCAACCGATCTGTCATCAGTTCGGTTGTTCCTAATCTTACCCGCTCGATGCAAAAGAACATCATCCGCCTCTTTGACGTGCAACCCCTCATGGTCGACCGATTCATCAAGACAGGACTCAAGAATGAGACGATTCCTGTCGAACTGGGTTCAGACCTTCTGTGTAACCTTGCCCAGGCCCACCATATGCATCCTCACTCTCCTGTCATGGTCGTTGATTTCGGAACAGCTCTGACCTTCAGTACGGTAGGTGAGGATGGTTCTGTACTCGGAGCCTCCATTGCCCCAGGTCTAGTTACTGCTGTGAATGCACTCTTTGGCAATACGGCCCAACTTCCTCAGGTCGAACTGAGGGTTCCAGAAAAGGTCATAGGCAGGAACAGCCAGGACGCAATACGCAGCGGCATCATGTTCGGCTATGCCGGGATGGTCACTTCGCTCATTGAGCGAAGTGAACAGGAGCTTGGCAGCGAACTGTTTGTCATAGCGACCGGGGGGTTGAGCACTACCATAGCCCCCCTTATCGGGCGCATCAACAAAGTCTCACCCATGCACACCCTTGATGGGCTACGCCTCATTGCCAAGCTTAACTAGAAGGTAAAGTGCCCGCTTTTCATTATCTGAACATCCATGCCCTCACGCGTACGGGCTGTAATGCTCATATCCTTTGACCCGACCATAAAATCGACATGCATCAGAGAGGTGTTGCACCCATTTTCGTGGAGGCTATCCTCTGTTGTCAGGCTCGAACCATGTGCAAGGCCAGAGGGGTACCCATCACCCAAGGCGATATGACAAGATGCATTCTCGTCTATCAGGATGGAGTCGAAGATAAGGCCGCTCTGTGCGATGGGGCTGCCTTCATCGACGAGAGCACACTCTCCAAGGCGTCTTGTCCCCTCATCGATGGCGAAGAACGAATCCATGATCTCCTGGCCCGTCTTGGCCGAATACTCCACTACCTTCCCATCCTTGAATACCAGTCTGACCTCTTCTGTTCGGCTGTTGAGCACCGTCACAGGTCTTGTTGTGGTGATGTATCCGTTTGCACGCATCCTGTCGGGTGTGGTGAATATCTCCTCAGTAGGGAGGTTCGGGAAGAAGGGGGTTCCGTCAGGCAGCGTTCCGCTCCCTCCTAAAAAACGCGACTGCTCAGTAAAGCCGATGGTAAAGTCTGTAATAGGGCTTTTGAAGTGTAGGCTGTCTATATGCATGTCGTTGAGCCTGTCCCGCCTCTCTTTCAGCATCAAGTCGTGCTCATCCCATGCAGTGGAGGGATCATCCCTATCGAGCAGGAGAATGGGCTTCAGCACATCTAGAAGGTCTGCTGTTGTCGCTTGCTCTCCAAGGACCTGACGTGCCCAGCGAGGACCTGGAGCACAGACAACACACCAAGGAAGTTCGTGTCTCATAGTCTTCTTCAGGCGTGTTGAGGAGAATTGGCGTTTAGCCGTACCATAGACTTGGTTTTTCTGTTGATCTAGGGGGGCATGATCCAGACGGTCTTCGGTGCTGTCTATCCTGATATATGACCACCCTTCTGCAACCATCTCATAGTCCAGGGCTTTGATGAAAGAGGGAGTGTGTTTGAGCTGTTCGTCGCTTTGATTGTCAAGCCGTGAAGCGAGCACATCGAGGTCATCAAGGAGAACCTGCACAAAAGAAGCCCCATGCCGATAGGCAGACTTGGAAAGGGCCCTGGCAAAGTAGTAGGTACCCGGTCCTGTCATGATGGTCACACTGGTATTTTTCTTCAGGTTGATCCCCTTGAGGATAACCAAATCCGCATAGCTGTCCAGTAAGCTCTGATTCATAACACGCTCCTATAGTTCACATACGCCTTCATCCATGAGGGTGAATGGCACTTTCTGCTGATCGGTGGCTTGTATAGTCAGGCAATCGCCTCCGATGGGGATTACCAGCCTTACTAGCGATCGTCCCAGCCTTGATTCTTCTATCTCTTCGTCTGTGCTCTGGTCGGTCAGGGTGTTCAGGTTGAAGCCTCCCAATACCAGACTTGTGGTGATCTCACGATTGAAGTGGGGATGGATCGCCTGTGTCAGGTACCGGCTCTCTATGGTGTCATTGTCTGCCAAGGAGAGACCCGATACCACAGAGGCTCCTTCATCAACGGCAAAGTAAGCATCGAGAGCCTGTTTGCCTTTCGTTGCATTGAAAGCGACGACTTTTCCCTTCTCTATGGTGAAAGTGGCATCTTCAACCACGTTTCCCAATAAGAGAAATGGCCTTGAAGAGCTGCAAGTGCCCTCTGTCATGCTGTTGTCCAGTGATGCGTGGACATGTTGCATAGGCAGACTTGGCATGAAGGTCCTTCCGTTGGATACAGAGGAAAGCCCTCCTGTCCATTGGGTCTTGTCTGCCATAGTAGCCTTGAGGTTGCAACCCTCTCCCTGTATGGTAAGGGAGAGCGTGCCTCTTTTTGTGAGCACCTGCTTGCGATATTGCAACAGGTTCGCCTGGTCAAGCCAAAATTTCAGGCCGTGGTCATTTTCAAGCCTGTACAGTTTTGCGAAAAGGGACCACATGTCCTCTTCCGAGGCTGCCTTTCCTAAGATCTGCATTGCCCAAAGGGGACCTGGGAAAGGGATGTTAGCCCAGGGAACAGCGATGCGACGGTCAAGGAAAACCGGGTCGCTGAGCAGGCCATAGATACCAAGCTTGCCAACCTCTTCTGCTATCGAGGAGACATTGTCCTCTGTGACGTAGGGGGCGCTGTCCAGGTCGACCAGATGACACATAACATAGCCGGTTATCGGTGGTCTCTTGATCCTATGCTCCACAGGATCAAACTCCAGGACCTGGGCTACCTTCCCATGATTTGTCTCCACAATCGTTACTGTCTGCATCGTAGATTCACAGGACATTGTCGCCAGCATCCTGGCAAAGGTCATGGTGCTGTGTTCAGTGTTAATAGAGAGGGCATCACCTCTTTGTAGTTTCAGTTGTACTTCTATGACAAGACGGGCATACCGTCTGAGTATATCTTGCATCGTGCCTCCGATGTAGTAGTATAGCAAATAAAATGGCATTTGGCATCAGAAGCAGAGAAAAGAATGGACAGAAGAGACAAGCAAAAGAAATAGTGAAAATACAGAGTTGTCACAAGGTTTGTGACTCAAGAAATCCAATATGGTGACGGGAAGTGGCGTGTGGCAAAAAAAATTCCATCTCCATGAGGTCATGGAGCATGGTATACTTCATACCAAGGTAGATAATTCTAAGGAGTGACTATGCTGACACATGCGGATATGTTGAAACTCAAACGATGGAATACCCCCACCATATACAATGGCTGGGAGGCAATAACACAGTCTGATCGACTCTCTGTCAGGTGCAACCGGGACGAAACCCGTGATTTCATGCCCCAGATGGGACCTATGATAGGGTATGCTGTGACTGTGACCTGCCAGCCAGGGAACAAGGAACACTATCAGGATAGGGGCAAAAATAGGGTGGAGTATCAGAAATATCTTGCTTCGTTGCCAGGGCCCAAGATTGTAGTGCTGCAGGATCTCGATTCCCCTGCGAATATCATTGGCTCCTTTTGGGGTGAAGTGAATGCAAACATGCACACAGCACTTGGATGCGTGGGAACCATCACCGAAGGGGCAATACGCGATGTCGATGAGATGACCAATGCAGGCTTCAAGGCCCTCTCAAGAAGGCTCTGTGTAGGTCATGCCTACTCAGTGCCCATCTCCTGGGGGGAGAGTGTCACAGTCTTCGGCTGTGAGGTAAAGACTGGAGATTTGATCCATGCAGATAAGCATGGCTTCATTGTTATCCCCGAGGAGGATCAGGAACATCTGGTTGAGGCTGTCGCTTTCATGGATGAGAACGAATGCCTCACCACCATAGGAGCAGCAAGGCAGAGCAGGGGGAAATCCTATGCTGAGATACTCGAAGACCTACATAGGGCAAGCACTGAGTTTGGCAGGAATCTAGAGGGGATGAAGAAGAGGTTTGGGTTGTAACACTAGCATTGGGATTTGATCTGACGGGTAGGTACTTTGTATTGCTAAACAATAAAAGCAATAAAAAAGTATTGCTTAACAAGTAATAGCATATAATTATATTGCTAAACCGGCTTTGTTGCTGTACTATATCCCTAGGTGGAGAGCCTATGAAAGAACCCATGTACTACACAGCTCTTATTTTTGATGTGATACAATCACGAAAATTCAAAGATCGCCTTCTCTTACAGTCATACCTGAAATCTGCTGTTGATATTTGCAACACGCTATTTACAGACCTTCTCTGCAAACCTGTCATGTTCAGCGGCGGAGACGAAATGCAGGGGCTGTTTTATTCCGCAAAAGCAGCATATCAGTATTTTGCTTTTTTTTCTCGGCTTGCATATCCTGTACAGTTTCGTTGTGGTATCGGCGTTGGGCCCTTGGATGTCTTTTCTTCTGAATGGTTGAGTACCGAACTTGATGGACCAGCCTACCATAGGGCAAGGGAAGCCCTCGCCCTATGTCATGAAGGGCTAGAGCAGCGAGTCATCTTCCATTCTGCAAGTCCAAACGATCGTTTTGTCAATGGACTGCTTGGATCTTACTTGTTGTTGGTAGAGGCTATGAAACCCAAGACAACCATACTGTACAACTATGCTGAGTTCCTAGATTCCCATCTTGTTCCCCAATGGAAGGATTTGGTTGCACATATGGCTTCGATCGAAGCACATCTGAGGCAACAGCAACTTCTCTGTGCGAGTACCATCCCATCATACAAGCCGTCTTTTTCCCTCACACTAGATGCATCATGTTTTGAAGAGCCTGATTGCCCTGATGAAGATACCCTTATACGCCAAGGGTGGAAGCGAGCTCTGAATGGGCGTATAGCTCATGCCCTTGGCATCAGGCGTCAGTATGTTGATGCAGTGGTAAGGACAAACAACTTTGCCCAAATACGCAACTTTGAGGCTCTTGCCCTTGAAATGATTCAGGAGGTTCCATGATGTACGAGTACTACGGATTATTGTTGTGTTGTCATTTGCTAGGGGATTTCTATCTGCAGGCAGACTCTATTGCCCAACATAAACAAAAACAAGTCATGGGTGTTCTTATTCACTCGCAATTATATGTAATTCCCTTTATACCCCTTGTGTATTTTATCAATCTTTCGCTTGGGACGAGTATAGGGCTTGTTATTGCTCTTGGGATATCGCACTTTCTCGTGGATATCATAAGTAGAAGGTTTTTCTCTTTCACAGCCTTGATGATTGACCAAGCTATACATGCGGGTATTTTGCTGGTCATTGCAATCCCGTTCCCCTTGCATATAGAACTGCCTGCTTCCTATGTGGGCATTGGATTTGCCTTGTTGCTCATATTCAAACCAAGCAGTGTCATAGTATCAAGGGTTCTCTCGTCATTAGCGTCGATACCCTCTGCATACAAGCAGGAGGATGTGCATGCCGGGTATAAGATTGGGTACCTTGAAAGATTGATTATCCTACTGTTGTGCTTATTTGGAGCCATTTCTACATGTGCTCTGGTGATAGCAGCCAAAACCCTGGTCAGATATGCAGAGTTCAGCCATGACAGTGCATTTCGGGAAGTTTTTCTGGTTGGTACACTCATGAGCATTTGCCTAGCCTTGATCGGGTATGGGGGAGCTAGACTTCTCATGGGATGGTAAGAGGGATACATCGTATGAGAAGAATCTTCATCTTGTTTCAATTGTTCATTTTTGTTGTAACAGTGTCCTGTACCTCAGTGGCTACCATGCCACCTGTAGCCCCTGATCAAGGGGAAGCAGAGGTCTCTGGCATTGCTTCCCCATATAGGCCTTTCCTTTCACCAATAGAAGTGCCGTATGTGGAATCCTTTGGAAAGACGATCATGGTAATCAATCGAAGCGGTTACTCATTTAAACATTTGAGTTTCGAGACAAAACCTGTAATTGAAATAGGGGAGGCGACAAACCTGCTAGGGAGACAGGACTTCCCTTCAGGTTCAATGCTCAGCTTGTCTGTATCAGAGCTCCATTGGCTCTCTGAAGAACTTGTCTTTGATGCCTATGGGAGGGTGTACGTCACGGCAATCTCCCAAGAAGGAGACAGGTATGCTCTCGTTTGGTATCCGACTAGTGATCTGTGGACGATTGTCTTGGAGGCAGAAGTATTTGTTGAAACCATATCCTGAAAATATGAAACTGAAATTTTATGTATGGGTAATACGCTTGTAAGTTTTTGTATAGGAGAGAGTATTTATCCCAACAATGAAGAAAATACCTTATGCTATCATAACAAGTAAAATAGGTATTCTGATGGAAAAAACTTACCATTTCGTAATGCTGATACTCTAGAAGTAAAGAAAACAGAGTACCATATAAGATATCGTGAGTATATTTATTCCTTGAGCAACGCAGTCACTGCTACACTATCAGTGGACTCTTATACCATTTTACAGGAGATGCAACATGGAAGCCCTGCCAAAGAATGAACACCCTACACCCCAATTCATGCGAAATGATTGGATGAACCTCAATGGAGTCTGGACCTATACCATCAACATGAGGCCTCCCTATTTTGCTGATAAGCCTTCCTTCAACCAGGAAGAGAGCAGCAATGGATTTGACAAGACCATCGTCGTGCCATTTTCACCTGAGAGTGACCTTTCCACTGTTGCCTACAAGGATATGATCTTCAGCATCTTCTACCATCGGAATCTTGAGATACCAACATCTTTTTCTGGGAAAAAGATCCTCCTGCATTTTGGTGCTGTCTTTTACCATGCTGATATTTTCATTGATGGCAGGCTCGTTGATTTTCATGATGGGGGAAGCACTCCCTTCACCGTGGATATAACAGGACATGTGCGAGCAGGGGAGATGCACAACCTTGTGGTAAAGGCAACCAGCAATCTGCAGGATGGCAGCATCCCTTCAGGCAAGCAGAGCAGCTTCCTGCACTCATACAAATGCTTCTACACCCGTACCACAGGCATATGGCAGACTGTCTGGATGGAAGGGGTCGACCATCATGCACTTCGTGATGTGAAGATGGAGTGTAATATTGATGAAAGAAACTGCATAGTAACCCCATATTTTCATTCAGTAAAAAAAGATATGTTCTTCACCTGCACAGTTAGTGACTCTGGCGAAGTTGTTGCCCGGTATGAGGGGAGAGCAAAAGAGGGCGTAAGCGTACCGATTGAAATACCCAACATGAAGCTATGGTCTTGTGAAGACCCACACCTCTATTCGTTACAGTTCACTACATCCATCGATGGAGAAGTCGTTGACAGCGTATCTTCTTACATGGGTATGCGCAATGTGCAGATTCATGGTAATCAAGTCTATCTCAATCATGAGAAGCTCTACCAGCGGTTGGTTCTTGACCAAGGCTATTATCCCCAGTCGCAGTGGACTTCCCCTGACGACGATTCCTTGAAGAGGGATATCCTGTTGGGAAAAAAGGCAGGTTTCAATGGAGCTCGACTGCATCAGAAGGTGTTTGAACCAAGATACCTGTATTGGGCTGACACGTTGGGTTACCTGTGCTGGGGAGAAAGTCCAAGCTGGGGCCTGGAGTATAATGATGAGAGCCTTCCTGCCCGAAACTTTCTCAGTGAGTGGGCAGAAATAGTGCAACGCGACCGAAATCATCCGAGCATCATCATCTGGACACCCTTGAATGAAACGTTCCGGTTCACTGACGGGCATGCACATAGGAGGCTCCATAGGGATGCCTACAACCTGTGCAAGATGCTTGACCCCTCACGACCGGTTAATGATAGTAGTGGGTATGTTCACTTCGTGACAGATATCTGGACAGTGCATACCTATGAACAGGATCCGGTAAAGTTTGCTGAAAAGCTTGCACTGAAAGAGGGCAAGCCTTTCAGGAACTTCCCTGACTTTGAGAGTGAATACAGCGGACAGCCGTATATAGTAGATGAGTACGGTGGAATAAAATGGGATCCTGAAACTCAGCATGAGGATACCCTTTTGCTTGGACAGAACCTGGTCTCTTGGGGGTATGGAGAGTCTCCCAAGAGCCTGGAAGAGTTCTACCATAGGCTTGAGGCCCTCACAGATGCATTGCTTTCCCTTGAGCACGTAAGTGGGTATTGCTATACCCAACTTACTGATGTGGAACAGGAGAAGAATGGTATCTACTTGTATGACAGGGAGGAAAAGTTTGATATGGAGAGGATCAGGAAGATATTTATGAAGGTTCCAAAACACTACGCTATATAGGGGGTATGTTTTTCTGGAGATTACTCCTAGTGGTATCGCATGCATTTTTCATAGTACTGTCTTTCTCGGAGGAAGTGTGAGAAGTAAAGGACTCTCTTTACAAAGCAAGATATTCTTGATGACCATGTTGGTGGCTTTTGTTGTCATGGGAATCTCACTCTTTTTTCTTTACCGGCAAGTTGTGGTTATCATTGAGAAGAATGCGTTGCAGTATATGAACGGAATCATCGAGAATAGCTCCACAGAACTGGAGTCCATGCTCGATGACACTCGTACCATCACCCTGATGGCTACGACAAGTCCTCTGGTTCTGGATGCAAGTATTACCGTGTTTGAGGATGCCTCCTATGAATGGTTTCTACAGAAGAAGGCTCTGGATGCATATCTGGCAAATTTGGTTACCAACAAGGATTACATTTCTCAATTAGCGGTCTTTTGCACCAATGGGAATGTCTTTCAATCAGGAGGAAGCCTGTTGTTGAAGAGTCAATTGCAAGAACCTTGGATCATTGACTCCAGCAAGACTCTCTCTCCCCTATTGCAGTATTTTCCAGATGAACAACGTCTTATATATACCAGAGCTCTATATGCAGACAAACAAAGCCTGGCACTTGTAGTAGCAGAGTTGGATTATCCCTATATCAAGGAGCGTATTCAGTCGTTTGTCTCACAGGATCAGCTGTATATAACAACATATCTGAACGAGATGCTCTTATTTGAAAGTAACCCGGCAAACGCAATGATAGACATATCTTTTTTCGAGGAAGTTCCGATACTTGCCAATGATGTTTCAAATATGCCGATTGTCAAGAAACTACACAAAGAAAACCTCATCTTAACAACTCAAAATCAGGATTTGAACCTGGTAACAATAGGAGTTATTTCCTATAAGACTCTTATTGGAGATGCATTGAGGTTACGTTCAATAATTCTGATGATTATTATCAGCTCTCTTCCCCTAATATTTTTTGCATCCAGATGGTTGACTGCCCGATTATATCGAAATATTCGCGCATTGAACAAAAATATGCATGCAGTCAGTGCAGGAAATCTTGAAATACGCTCTTCGATCACTTCCAATGATGAGATTGGAGAGATGGCCAATGTCTTTAATACTATGATGGATCAGATAGAGTCTTTGATGAAAAAGGTCAAGGAAACAGAAAAACAGAAACGGGAGAGTGAGTTTGCTGTCCTACAGTCACAAATTCAGCCCCATTTTATCTATAATACAATCAATAGTATGAAATACTTTGCCCACCTGAAGGGTATCCAAGAGATTGAAGAGGTTGCCACTGCAATTGTAGAGTTATTACGAGCGGTGATCGGACAAGTAAATGAGTTTATTCCCTTGGCGGAAGAGATCCACTATATCAAACAATACCTGGTAATACAGCGATTCAAGTATCAGCAGGAATTCGAGACTGTTTGGGAAATTGACGAAGCGCTATCGCAACATATGATTCCCAAGCTTCTGTTGCAACCGATTGTCGAGAATGCTCTGATCCATGGCATAGCCAATAGGAAAGGAGGATGTATTACCATCAAGGCATATATTCTTGAAGATGGTATCCATTGCAGTGTTTCTGATAATGGTAAAGGGATGCCTCAAGCAGATGTGGACAAACTGATGGATCAAGCTCATAGGGAGGCACAGCACCTGAGTGGAGTGGGCATATCCAATGTATTTAGGAGGATTCGTATGATCTATGGAGAACCTTACGAAGGACACATTAGCAGCTATATGAATCTTGGTACTGTTGTAGAGTTGTGGTTACCTGCATGAATATACTTATTGTCGATGATGAAGTCCTAGCGATCCAGTATGTTACTAGTCTCCTGGACTGGGAGCTACATGGGTATCAGATTTGTGCTGTTGCACATAGTGTTGCTGAAGCCAAACAGGTTTTAGCCGAACAGGATGTCAATGTAGTGATTTTTGATGTTTTCATGCCTGAGGAAAACGGTGTATCACTTTCCTCATTTATTGGTGCACATTATCCGAATATTGGCATGATTGCCCTCAGCAGTTATGACAATTATGACTATGTGAGGGAGATTTTGAAGAATGGTGCCCATGACTATATACTGAAGCATCGTGTTTCTGGCAAGAACTTACTCTCTGCCCTGACAGCCTTGGAACGTTCCATTATTCAAAATCCTGTAATTCCCCAGCCTATGTATCAGTTATCTTTAAGTGGAGAATCTGAAAATGGAACTATGATGCCACAGTTGGCATTGAAGCTTGATCAGCAGAAAATGCTTCTATTAGCGATTGAAAGGGGTGATATGGAAGGGATGCAGCAGGATCTTCAGAATTTGTATGAAGAGAACTCAATGTGTTCAAACACATCGCGCCTAATGGTAACTAAGGAGATCATGGACTTCCTGGCTATGTATGCCTCGAAACATTCCTTGCCATTTCCCTATGAAACAATAATCAAGGAAGTGGTGAATACCCTTGAAATGGACGATACGGAGCAACTGGTCACGTGTATCATTTCGCAATTTAAAGGTTTGCTTGAATCCAAAGCACATAGTTCCCTCTCGGCAACGGTACAGCACACTTTGCACTATATCGAGCATTTCTATAATCGTAACATCAGCTTGGAGAAATGTGCAAAGAGTATAGGGGTTAATGCATCCTATCTGAGCAGGATAGTACATCAGGAAACAGGCATAACATTCTCCAAACATTTGAGCCTGCATAGGATAAAGATTGCAAAAATCAAGATACTCCAAGGCATTTCCCTAAAACAAATAGCTAGTGAGTGCGGGTTCAAGAACTACAACTACTTTTTTAAGGTTTTCAAGGATATTGAAGGAGTTACTCCCTTAGGCTTTATGGAAGAGCAGTCGGGTAAAAATAACTGAGTAACTGCTAGATATATTTGAGTATGTGTTTTACTGCAACCAGAGTTACCATGGTACGATTTAACTAAGTAAAGGAGACATGTATGAAAAAAAAATCGATTATGGTATCTGTCTTGCTTGTTGCGCTATTGGCTTCTAGCCTATCAGCGGCAGGAAGTAAGGATGCACCAGTGGCTAGCGCCCAAGGAAACCAAGGGGTTACAGTTAACCCTACTGGATTTCCCATTGTACAGGAACCTGTGCAATTGAAAGTCTTTGGTGCTAGGGATCAGAATCATGCTGACTGGAAAAATGTGAGAATATTCCAGGATTATGAGAAACTTACAAATGTGAAAATGAACTTTCAGGAAGTTCCAAATCAAGGGTTCGAAGAGAAGAAAAACCTTTTGTTTGCATCTAATGACCTGCCGGATGTATTTCTCCGATCCATGATTAATAGGGTTGAAATTTCAAAGTATGGTGTTGAAAGCGGCCAGTTGATGCCACTTAATGATCTGTTGGATGCGTATGCTCCAAACTTTTCCGCACTCATGAAAAAATATCCCGCAATTAAGGCTTCTATAACCAGTTCAGATGGAAATATCTACTGCCTTCCTGAGTTGGATTTGAGTAATACTGGGCGCATGGGTTTCAAGCAGTGGATCAATAAAGATTGGCTCAAAAAACTTGGATTAGAGGCACCTACTACTACTGATGAGCTTGTTACAGTTCTTAGGGCATTTAGGGATAAAGATCCCAATGGTAATGGGCTACGAGATGAAATACCCCTGGGTGTACGTGAAGCATCATCAATTTATGCACTTGGTGGTTCTTTTGGTCTTGATCACCAAATGAAAGAAACACTCAACATTGAGAATGGCAAGGTCCACCTCTGGCTCAAGGATGAAAAGTTCAAGAGTTACTTGCAGTTTATGAATCTTCTGTATGAAGAGAAGTTATTGTGGAAGGATTATTATAAGCGCGACTTACCGGCATGGAGATCCAATCTATCCAATGCACTCTTTGGTGCTTTCTACATGCCATACAGTGATGTTTTCCTTAAGGTCGAAGATCAGTTTACTGGCTTTATCCCCCTGGTTGGGCCCTATGGTGATCAGAAGTGGAGTGATGCAAACTCTGGAGTGCTTCAGATAGGAGCATTTGCTCTCAGCAATGTGTGTGCACATCCAGAAGCTGCTATCCGTTGGGTAGATTATTTCTATTCAGAAGAGGGATCACTCTATCTCCGATATGGAATTGAGGGTGAAACGTATACTTTGGATGCAGAAGGCAAGCCAGTTTTTGTTGATTCAATTTTGAAAGACCCGAAAGGCTTCATGACTGCCCTTGGTCAAATTAACCTTGTTCCTGGTGGTGGAGCACCTCAGCTCATTACCAACGATACTGATGGTGTTGTAGCATCAGATCTTACGAAAAAGGTTTCTGCGATGATGGTTCCTTATCTGCCGGAGACAGTATATCTTCCACCTAGCTTCAGCCAAGAAGAAACAGAGGAATTTGTCGCCATCGTACAGGATTTATACAAATATAGGGATGAGGCAGTTACAAAATTCATCTTGGGTGAATGGAGTTTCAGTAAGTGGGATGAATATTGCACTACGTTGGACAAGATTGGACTTCCTAAACTCGAGAAGTTATATCAACAAGCGTTCGATCGTCTTACATAATGCTAGATTTTTCAGTCAGGTTTCCCGAAAGGGAAGCCTGATGCTGGAAATAAAGGAGCTCTCATGAAAAGAAATCTTCTCAAGCGAATTCTAGCAAAGTATGACTTGTTCCTGTTGTTGATAATTCCTATCGCTTGGTATGTAGTCTTCAAGTATATACCGATGTATGGTCTTCAAATTGCTTTTCGTAGGTTCAACCCGTCTCTTGGTATAACTGCAAGTCCCTGGGTTGGTATGAAGTACTTTAATCAATTTTTTAATTCTTATTATTTTTGGGATATTATATACAACACTATTTCATTAAGTGTATATCAACTGCTTATAGGATTCCCCATTCCTATCTTTCTTGCTTTACTGGTCAACGAAATACAAGGAAATACGTTAAAAAAAGCCCTTCAGAATATTACCTACATACCACATTTTCTTTCTGTAGTTGTTGTTGTAAGTATGCTAAATTTATTCTCAAACGTCGATTATGGAATTTTCAACAAATTCCTAAGTTTCTTTGGAGTTGGTTCAGTCGATTACATGGCAAAGGCACAATATTTTCAGACGCTATTTGTATTCTCTAATGTCTGGCAGTCGATGGGATTCAATTCCATCATCTATATTGCAGCCTTGTCTGCCATTGATCCCTCTTTATATGAAGCAGCAACCATAGATGGATGCAGTCGATTCCAAAAGATTACCAATATCTCCTTACCCTGTTTGCTCCCAACAATTCTTATCCTGTTTATCATGCGAATGGGTAATTTGATGGAGGTTGGATTTGAAAAGGTATTGTTGATGCAAAATCCGATTAATATGAGTAGGAGTGAGATCATATCAACATTCATTTACAAATATGGTATTCAGCAAGGGCAGTTTAGCTACAGTGCCGCCGTTGGCCTATTCAATTCCTTGATAAATTTTAGCTTATTGATACTAGCGAACTCTCTAGTGAAGAAATTCACTAAGACAAGTCTGTGGTAGGGGTTGTATGAAAAGAAAATCAATATTCTCAAATGATAAGCTATTTGATGCGGCTGTGACCCTGTTTTCCGTAATGACCATACTGATAGTATTGTATCCGCTCCTATTCGTTTTTTCAGCTTCTTTCTCTGATCCAGATTTGGTGTTACGAGGAAAGGTATTGTTGTTTCCCAAGGGAATAACCCTCGAGCCATATAGGATGGTCTTGGAGAATGAGAAAATATGGATAGGCTATAGAAACACCATTTTGTATACTTTTTTGGGTACAATTATCAATGTGGTCTTGACTATCATGCTCGCATACCCTCTTTCCCGCAAAGATATGCCATTGCGCCGTGCCATAACATTATTTGTCATATTTACCATGTACTTCAATGGAGGGATGATTCCCACGTATCTGTTAGTGCGTGATTTGGGAATCTATGACACAATCTGGGCTATAGTGATTCCTGCTGCGATCACTACGTATAATTTTATTGTTGCCAAGACATTTTTTGAGAATAGTATTCCTCATGAGATGTACGAATCTGCAATGATTGACGGAAGTTCCAACATACGGACTCTTATCAGTATTGTCCTTCCCATCTCCACTTCGATTATTGCAGTGCTTATTCTTTTTTATGCGGTAGCGCATTGGAACTCATACTTCAGTGCTTTGATTTACCTTCGCAATGAAGATCTCTATCCCTTGCAGATAGTATTGAGGGATATCCTTTTGCTTGGACAAACAGAACAGATGGGAACTAATGATATAGGAATGGGTGATAAGATCAAAATGGCTGAGGGGATCAAGTATTCAGTAATTGTCGTATCAAGCCTTCCTGTTTTAATCTTATATCCTTTTGTACAAAAGCATTTTGTCAAGGGAGTTATGATAGGAGCCATAAAGGGGTAATCTATGAAACCGAATATACTTATAGTAATGACTGACCAGCAACGCCATGATTTGAGAAAAGGAGCGGGATATTCTCTCGATACCATGCCCTTTTTGGATTCCTGGTCTTCAAGAGGGGTGGATTTTGCAAATGCCTATACATCTAATCCGACCTGTATGCCGGCTCGTGTCAGTATGCTGACAGGTCGGTATCCATCTTCTCACTGTGTTCGGACCAACCATAATGTAGTTGATGCAATATTTACAAAGGATATTCTTGACGTCCTCAGGGGCCAAGGGTATAAGACCGCCCTTTGTGGAAAGAATCACTCCCACCGGCAACCCACAGATTTTGACTTTCATGATGTGAATGGACATCTTGGAGCTGAAGAAAGACAATCTCTGGATGATATTGAACAGGAATTTGACGATTTTCTCAAGACATTGAAATTCATTGATTCACAGGAACCTTCCCCTGGTGATGTGACAGCTCAACTACCTTATAGGAATGTCAGTGCTGCACTCAAGTTTATTGACAGTGTACAAGAGGATAAGCAGCAACCCTTTTTTGCTTGGGTATCGTTTGCTGAGCCTCATAATCCCTACCAAGTGCCGGAGCCATATTTCAGTCTTTTCCCTCCTGAGAGCTTACCTCCTATAAGCACAACTCCTGCTGACCTAGAAAAGAAGGGTCATAAATTTACCTGGATACGCTCGATTTGGGAGAAGGTGCTTGGTCCCTCAATTGATGAGCGCATGCTTCGTCAACGATCCAACTACTTGGGCATGCTTCGGCTGATAGATGATCAGTTTAAACGTTTGGTTGAAGGTCTTGAAGATCGGAAGATTTTAGATGACACCTTGATATTATTTCTCTCTGACCATGGGGATTTCGTAGGAGAATATGGCTTGATGCGAAAAGGTCCTGATCTTCCTGATGTGCTTACACACATCCCCATGATATGGCGTGGTCCTGGCATAGCACCGCAAGGACGGCTATCGAACGTGTTTGTCAATATTGTTGATGTCTTTCCCACACTGTGTGATTTTCTGGGAGTTTCTATGCCCTTTGGTGTACAGGGCAAGAGTATTAAGGCTGTACTCTCGGATGAAGTGTACGATGCAAAGGAATTTGCAACTGTATATGCAGAATCAGGGTTCTCAGGCCTCTATTGGGATGAGAATGATAACATGACTGTGCAGCAGGAGGAAGCTTGTCATAATTGGGATACCTTTGATTGCCTGAACACCTGGACGCAGGCTGGTCAGATGCGAATGCTGTGTAAGGGCGACTATAAGATTCAGATGGATATGATGGGGTCTGGCTATCTGTATAACCTGAAGAATGATCCGATGGAAGTAGTCAACCTATGGGATGGAGAAGACCATAGTACAATAAAGATGGATATGCTTTCTGAATTGACTGCAGCCATATTACGGGCTTGTGACCCTATCCCCACTCCTCATAAAAGGTATAGAACTAAAATCCATCCTAAGGGGTATTGGTTTGATAAAACTTGGCACTCTGATGATCCTGGAGTAAGGGAATTTCCAGTTACTGTTCCAGAAAAGCAAAGCAAAGAAACTTTGGTAAATCTCTGATCCCTTCTAGGTTATGCCTCTATACGATAGTATCATCTTCGGGACGGCTCTCCATTTGTTGTTATTTATACCGACAACAGACAAGAAAGTTGGCTTTTTTAACGCAGCAATGTTGGTTGTCAGATAAATTGTTGCTTGAGAAAAACGCATTTGTAGGTATTGAGGATAATCATGGCAGAATCATCTAACCTTACAGTAGTAAAAAAAATTTTGTATGCCAGTATTGAGATACCAAACCATATACTGAGAAAGGTGATGCGACAAACTTACTGTAATGCCTAATTTTACCAACAGTGACTCAGGTTTCCCCTTGCTGTATCAGACCTTTCTTGCCTGGTTTTCAACCTGCAACCTGTGGAATGATTGTTTGTGATTACATGCTCTATGAATGATAAAGAGCCGATCTGTTAGTGCTAGAAGCATCGGCTCATTTTAGGAGGTATCAGCTCTATTCTGAAACGAGAGAACCTGTTGCGTTCTTATACGTATTCCAGTCAGGCACATAATCTTCATTTGCCTGATTACCCCAAAGAGTCAATCCTTCCCGTTCCCCTCTTGCAAACAGTTCAATAAACGGGGGATTGCTACAACCTTCGATAAGGTTGATAAATTCATCAGGCTTTCTTGAATGCTCCCGTTTCATGGAACGAAGCAAGTTTACCTGGGTTCTCCCTGGCTGTAAGGTCCGATTGTTTTTGCCCTTAATTCCAAATAAGAGAATTTCAGTTACATTTCTGAAATAAAAACCTACACCCCTACCATCAGGATACCCGTCCTTGCGAATTTTTTCCCGATGATATTGGATTTATATTCAAAGCCCCAAGCTTTCATGACTTCAAGACCAACAGGTAATAGCGCATTAGGAACCCAAAGATAGAGGTGGCTTTGATCATCAGCAATCTCATTGACTGGAAGGTTTTTGATATCTTCTAAGGTCATTGTCGGATAACGGTTTAGCCTTTTATGTTCTGGAGCCATTTTTCCAGTACGATTTTGGAATTGCCAAGGGGGATCGGCCAGAATAGTCTTATATTTTTTGTCTTTGCAATAGGAAAGCAAATCATGTTCAAGATGGTATAATTCATTCAGAGTTGCCATATACAATACTACTCCTTACGTTTCCGACATTGTTTTTGGAGTTATTCCCACGACAAGTAAGGGGCAACCACCATGTCTTCTCGAGTGTAACCGCGGAAGTAATTTTCCCATCCAAGTTGTACTCGCTCCATATTTTTTCTTACTATCCGGACCTAAACTGTTGAAGACAGGATTGAGTTCAGCACTTCTTGTAATGATGACACCACAGGAAATGATTCCACATTCATAATAGGTACGGAAAGCGAACAGATCCCTGTCAAATGTCTGGTCTTTGCTGTTCCATTCCAAGTCTATTGCAACCTTATCTTTTACGTAATCAATAGTATGGCCATCTTTATACTCTGGAATGGTGAATTGCTTATCGACAAATTCGTTGTTTGTGTGCCGTCTCTTTTTGAGAGTCACTACCAGATCTCCAGAAATCCTCGTTTCTGTCCAACCCATAAGTTAAGGATTTTAGAAAGTCGTTTTGGAATAGTCGATTCATTACCACCGGACTGCAATATATCTTGATACGTGATCTAAAACGACGATAAAGCAAGAATCAGCTCCTGAAAGAGTTCTGGGTAAGACTGATACAGTATTTCTGCAGCATTGTTGAAATTATGAATTTCATATCTATCTCGTACCTCCTCAGGGATCAAGTCCAAACAGTGCATTGCAAAACCTCCTGCTTGCTACCAACTACGTCTCGATAAGTATAGGGTAAGTAGGTAGGCAACACAATTAACAATTTTGATTACTCCTTATAGGGAACTCAATTTTTTTTGCAGTAGTAAAAAGGAAACCCACACTTTTCAGTATGGGTTTCTTTATTCTTTCCAATGAAAGGGTTTGTTTTCTAAGCGCCTTGCGGGAATCGAACCCGCTTCTTCAGCTTGGAAGGCTGAGGTAATACCAGTATACGAAAGGCGCGGTACGCTCTATGTTTTAAAACATTATCAAATCTTCGTCAAGTACCCTCAGAAAAAGAAGGTATTGATTTTTCCCCTATACTTGTCTACTTATCCTTGGCCAGAACTTCTTGGTAAAGTAACTCCTTAGGAAAACTTACTTCTACGCATGCTTACCTGTTCAATTGAATCGGCAGCGAATAATTATCTGATTCCACGCTAAACCATTACCCTCTTATAGATATCTTCTCTTTTCTCTCTCTGCATATCGTTTGTTCAACCTCCTACCTTGTTGACAGAGAAGCCTTTTCACTGCTTAAATGAAGTATCAGTAGAGCGTAGTGATTTGAACGTTTTGCAATAGCGAGGAGAGCAGTATGGGACAGCGGGGAGAAGTGTATTCTACGAGGCTTGTCAAAAATGACAGGACCTATTTTTTTAACGTGAAGGAAAACATCTATGGGGACATGTTCCTCAATATGGTGGAGAGCAAGGGAACCCCGGAGAGTGAAAGATTTATCCGACAATCGATCATTGTCTACCAGGAAGACCTTGGGGAGTTCCTCAAGGAATTGCAGAAATCCTTAGATTTCATAAAGCAGAACGAAAAGACCAAATAGTATTGAGGGCAGCCTGATGGCTGCTTTTTTGTTTGTTTGTTTGACTAGAACAGTGTCCCTGGCTCAAAGTCTCCCTTCCTCTTTGCTCCGGCAATATGAAAGGACTTTCTGTGGATAGGGGAGAGCCCGTAGTAGAGACAAGCATCCCGATGCTCCTTGGTTGGGTAGCCCTTGTGCTTCGCAAAGTTGTACAGCGGCCATTTCTTGTCCGCTAGGACCATAAACCGGTCCCTGGCGCACTTTGCCAGGATTGAGGCTGCCATTATCTCAACTTCGGTCGCATCGCCCCTTACGATTGCAATGGTAGCGCAATCGAGACTGGGCTTCTGGTTACCGTCGACCTTGGCCAGGTCGACTGGATATGTTTTTTTGAGCTTGTCATATGCACGTTTCATGGCAAGAAGGGAAGCCTGAAGGACATTGATGGTATCTATCTCCCTGGCCGTGGCTAAGGACACTGCCCAGGCCACTGCCTTCTCCTTGATGATCTTTTCAGCTTGTATCAGTTGGTTCTCATTGAGTTTTTTGGAGTCATTGAGAAACTCCAGGGGAAAATCATCACCAAGGATGACAGCCGCTGCACAGACAGGACCGGCCAAGGGCCCCCGTCCTGCCTCATCGATACCACAGACAAGCCTCGGTTCATCAAAGGTGAACAATGAGTCAGGTATGTGATCATCGGTCTTTGTCTCTTCTCTCATGAGCTTTTTCTCCTACTTCTAACCCTTCCCATCATATGATATAATCACGAAGAAATCAGCGTCTAACAGAGAAGAGGGTACAGTTTGTTTCTCAAAAGTCTTAAAATATTCGGCTTCAAGTCATTTCCGGACTCAGTAAGCTTGGACTTCTCCAGTGGGATAACCAGCTTGCTTGGTCCCAATGGGTGCGGAAAAAGCAACATTGTCGATGCCATCAAATGGGTTCTCGGGGAGCAGTCCACCAAAACCCTACGGGCAGGTCGTATGGAAGATGTCATCTTCAACGGCACCGACACCCGTAAGCCTCTGCAAGTTGCAGAGGTCAGCCTGGTCGTATCCAATGAACAGGGGCTGTTGCCCACCGACGAAAGTGAGATTGAGATCAAGCGCAGAATCTACCGCAGCGGTGAGAGCGAATATTACATCAACAACACGCGTGTCCTGCTCAAGAACATCAAAGAGCTCTTCTTTGATACAGGGGTGGGAAAGAGTGCCTACTCCATCCTCGAGCAGGGGAAGATAGACCAGATACTCTCATCCCGTCCTGAAGACAGGCGCTATATCTTTGAGGAGGCTGCAGGAATCTCGCGCTTCAAGAGTCAAAGTCAGGATGCTGAACGTAAGCTGGTCAGAACAGATGAGAATATCCTGCAGGTGGAGACCATCCTGCGTGAAGTGCGCAGAAGCTACGAGACCAAGAAGAACCAGGCGTCAAAGGCCATCAGCTATAGGGAGTTGAAGAAAGAGCAGTTTGCCCTGGAAGTTGACGTACAGCTATCGACGCTCAAATCCTACATCATGCTGCAGAACAGCAAGGAAGAGCTGAAGATAAAAGGAGAGAAGGAACTCGAACAGCAAAAGGGCTCGCTTACCTCCTATGACGAAGAGATTACCGAACTGCAAGAGACCATGAGAGCCCTGGGTACCAAGCGTATCGCCATGCAGACAGAGCTTCAACGCCTTGATGAGGCCATCAAAGGAAGGGGAGACAAACTCGACCTCCTTACCCAACGCTTTCGGGACTTCCTTACGCAAAAGGACGAGGCTGCAGAGCGTTCGCTTACTATTCTGGAACGCATGGAACGCAACAAAAGCGAGATAGACGAAAAGTTCTCAGTCATGGCAGACATTGACGACACTATCGAACAACTCAACGCTGAGATCGAGAAAAACCAAAAGGGAATCGATAGGACACGTAGCCTCATCATCAGCCAGAACCAGGAGATCAGCGAGACTGAGATAGCGGATATTGCACTCGATGAAGAGTTGGAGATCCTCTCTGAGAAGCTCAAGGAGCTCACCGACGTCATTGTCGTTGAGCTTGAGGCCAAGCTGAAAGCCTCCGGGTACAACCTGGAGGAGAAGAAGGCAGCCCTCTCTGCCTTTGAAGAACGCCTTGATCATATAACGACATCGGTAGCAGAACACGAGCTTTTTTTGGACAAGCTTACCTCCACTGGTTTTTCATCCGAACAGCTGCTCTCCCAGGAGCGAACATTCCAACGGACCCTAGGATCGAGCCTGTCATCGTTGCGTTCCCTCTTTTCGACATACCTCAGCCATGAGGCTTCCTTTATTGATGACCTCATCTCTCCGGAAGGTATCATCACCGAAAAGCATACGGTGGATCGCTTGATGGCGGAAAAACGCAAGACTCTCTCCTACAATCGCGAACGCATCAGCTACCTGCGCGAGGAGAATGCAAAACTCTCCTCCTCATTGGAAGCCTACCAGGCTTCCATCGCCGACCAGAGGGTAGCGCTGAACCAACTGCAGGAACAGAAGAAGAGTGCCAAGGATTGGATAGCCAACCTGCAGCGTACTGTCACAGAACAGGAGTATGAGTATCGTGATGCCGTCAACCTGAGCGAGACGGCACAAGAGCGAATCTACGAGACACAGGAAGATATTCGCTCCGTTGAAGCAGAAGTGAAGGGAATGAAGGCGAACATCGCTTCTCTCAATGAAGAGTTGAAGGATCTTATTGTAGAGATCGAGGATCTTGGTTCGTCGATCAGAGGCAAGCAAGAGATGAAGGACTCCTCCTATGAGAGACTGCAGACCATAAAAAGCGATACGGAAAGGCTTGGGTATCAGATAGAGCAGCTTGGAACCAGCATCACCGGCATCTATACTACCTTCTTTGAGAACTATGGCAAAAGCCTGAAAGAGTATGAAAACCGTCTCACCGAGGATATTGTAGACATCCCTGTCCTGAAAGCCAATTTGGATGAGGTCAAGAAAAAGATCGCCTCGATGGGCTATATAAACCAGATGGCAGAGGAGGAGTTCAGCGAGGTGAAGGAGCAGTATGATTTCCTTACCAAGCAGATGGACGACCTTGCAAAGGCCAAAGAGGATTTGGCTGCTGTGGTCTTGGAGATTAAGACTCGGAGCGAAGAGCTCTTCCTTGATACCTACAAGCAAATCTCTACGAATTTCCAAGATATGTTCCGCCGGTTGTTTGGAGGGGGTAGGGCGGAGCTTAAGTTGGTGGACCCAGAAAATGTACTGGTAAGTGGCATAGACATCCTTGCCCAGCCCCCGGGAAAGAAACTTACCCACCTTGCCTTGCTATCAGGGGGTGAGCGATCCATGACCGCTGTAGCCCTGCTGTTTGCGACATACCATGTGAAACCCTCACCATTTTGTGTCCTGGACGAGATCGACGCGGCCCTGGACGACAGGAATATCGGATTTTTCCTATCTGTGTTGCAGGAATTTGCCAAGAAAAGCCAATTCATCATCATTACCCATAACAAACATACTGTTATGGGAAGCGATACCTTGTTGGGTGTGACGCAAATGGAAGCGGGTGTCTCAACAATGGTCAGCTACCGCATAGACACCGTAGCAGGGCAGCCGGTCATTCTCAACGATGAGGCCAAGGAGGTCTCCTTCGATGAGTCAGGCTCTGCTAAAACGAAGCCTTGACACCACGTCCCTCCTTGCGGTATAAGATGTAACTTGTATGAGTATTACAATAGAGAAGCAGAGTGTTTGATTCAATAAGTGACAAGTTTTCCGGCATCATGCGTACGCTGGCCGGAAAGTCCAAATTAACAGAGAAGAATATCCAGGACGCCGTTGAGGAAATCAAGGTCGCCCTGCTTGATGCTGATGTTAACCTGCGCGTTGTCAGGCGATTCATAAACGGTACCATGGAAGAGGCTATGGGGGAGAAAGTCCTCAAGTCTATCGACCCTGGCCAGCAGTTTGTGAAGATTGTCTATGACCGCATGGTTGCTTTGCTTGGCGACGCAGAAAATCAGAAGCTCCTGCTCAAGGGCCCTGACACGACCACCGTCATCCTGATGATGGGATTGCAGGGATCTGGTAAGACCACCACCAGTGCAAAGCTTGCCCAGAGACTGAAAAAAGAGGGTAGGAGGCCGATGCTGGTAGCTGCTGACCTTGTACGCCCCGCAGCCATACTGCAGCTGCAGGTCCTCGGAGAATCAGTAGGTGTCCCAGTATTCACTATCGAAGGGGAGAAGAACCCTGTTAAGGTTGCCTCCGCGGCCTTGAAGCTTGCCAAGAAAGAGCAGCGCGATGTGCTGATCGTAGACACCAGCGGACGCATGCACCTAGATGAGACACTCATGGCTGAGATCATGCGCATCAAGGATGCGCTGAAGCCGGATGAGACCCTCTTTGTAGCTGACTCCATGACCGGCCAGAATGCAGTCACTATTGCACAGGAATTTGAACAGAAGGTCGGCATCACAGGTGTCGTGCTCTCCAAGTTCGACAGTGATACCCGTGGAGGGGCAGCCCTCTCCTTGCGCTCGGTAGTCGGCAAACCTATCAAGTTCATCGGTGTAGGGGAAAAGATCGGAGATCTTGAGCCCTTCTATCCCGAAAGGATCGCCAGCCGTATCCTTGGGATGGGGGACGTTGTCTCCCTAGTCGAGAAGGCCCAGGAGAACTTCAGCGAAGCTGAAGCTCTGAAAATGCAAGAGAAGATGGCCAAGAACACCTTCGACTTGCAGGACTATCTGGACCAGCTCAACCGTATGGACAAGATGGGTTCTATGGAACAGATCCTTGATATGATTCCTGGGGCGAAAGGCCAGATCAGCGAAGATGATTTTGACAAGCAGGAAATTATCAGAGAAAAGGCAATCATCTCTTCCATGACCTATGCGGAACGTGCAAATTACCGTATAATGGGCCCTACTCGGAGAAAAAGGATCGCTTTAGGTAGTGGAACCTCTCTCTCTGATGTGAATAGGCTTATGAAAAAGTTTGAGAAAATGCGACTTAGCATGAAAAAGTTAGCAAAAAATAAAAAATACCAAGCTGCAATGCTTAAACAGATGGGTATGTAGAGTTGAATTCGTAGGAGGAATTGAAGTGAGCACAAGCATGAGACTGAAGCGGTTTGGATCCAAGAAGAGACCTGATTACAGAATCGTCGTAATGGATTCCAGAGCAGCAACAAAAAGCCGGACCCTTGATGAGGTCGGACAGTACCACCCCCTTTCCAGTAAGGAGACACAGGTGGTTCTCGATGTTGAAAAGATCAACAGTTGGATTGCCAAAGGGGCACAGCCAAGCGATACTGTCAGACAGTTGCTGAACCGCAATGGAATAACCATTACCAGAACTGTCCAGGAATAAGTTCCAGGAGAACGTTGTGGAAAAGGATCTTGTAGAATACATTGTAAAATCCCTCGTTGATGTCCCTGACGCAGTCAGTATCAATGTGGTTGAGGGCGAAAAGTCCACAATCCTTGAACTGAAGGTGGCCAGTGAAGATGTCGGCAAGGTAATTGGCAAGCAAGGGCGCATTGCAAAGGCCATCAGGACCATCCTGAGTGCCTCGGCCACCAAAAGTGGCAAGCGTGCCGTGCTGGAAATCCTGGATTGATTATGGAAGAGATGCTCTATACTGCCACCGTGCAAAGTACCTTTGGTATCCTCGGTGAAGTTAAAATCCTCCCCAATAACGAAGACTGTACCAACTTGAAGAAACTCAAGGAGGTAGTGTTGCGTTGTAAGGATGGAACGGAGCTTACTGTCACCATTGAAAAGTTCAGGATGCAAGGGACACAAGCTCTGATGAAGTTCGCCGGGTATGACAACCCTGAGGATGCCAGAGCCCTTGCCGGTTGTCGCCTGATGGTTGAACGAAGCAAAGCTGCTCCCCTGAAGAAGGGCCAATACTATGTCACCGATCTCATCGGATGCACCTTGGTGCATGATGGGCTTTCGTTGGCGAAGGTAGAGAAGGCTCTGGATGGGGCACAGGCTGTGCTTTTGGAAGTGCTTGCCTCTGACGGCAAACGATATATGGTTCCTTATCTGGAACAGTTTATCGGAGCAGTGGATTTGGAGAAGTGCACAATTGAATTGAAAACCCCTTGGATCTTGGCGTGAAGATACATATTGTCACCCTCTTTCCCGAGATGGTGGAGGGGTTTTTCAAGAATTCAATCATGAAGCGTGCTGTAGAAAGCAACTTGGTGCAGTACAACATTATCGACTTCCGTACATTTGCCAAAGACCGTCACCGCACATGCGATGATGCTCCTTTTGGCGGTGGGGCTGGGATGCTGATCCAGTGTGCTCCCCTGTGTGATGCCCTCTCTTCGATAGAAGCAAAGGACAAACGAGTGGTTTATCCCTCGCCCTCAGGGAAGAAGTTCACACAGGCGTATGCTGAAAACCTGAGCTTAGAAGACGAGTTGGTCTTCATCTGCGGTCATTATGAAGGTATTGACCAACGGGTGATAGACCTATATGTTGATGACGAGATTAGTATTGGAGATTATGTGATCAGCAGTGGGGAGGTTTCCACACTGGTGATCGTTGATGCCGTTTACCGGCTCATTGAAGGGGTCATCAGGGCCGACTCACTTTCAGAAGAGAGTTTTTCTGACGGATTGCTTGAATATCCCCAATATACTAGGCCTGAGACCTATTGCTCAAAAAGTGTCCCTGCGGTATTATTGAGCGGACATCATGCCAATATTGGTCAATGGCGACTGAAGAAGCGGTTGGAGAAGACTTTGTTGAACCGACCGGATCTTTTGGAGACGGCATCCTTGGATGTGAACTCCAGGAAGATGTTATTAGATTTGAAAGAACATAGTGCGAAGGGGACCGTAGACAATGGATGTAATTAAGGCTATTGAGTCAGAACAGATGAAGGAAAACGCTGAGAACTTCAGTGTTGGTGATACCGTAAAGGTATATTTCAAGATTATCGAAGGTACTAACGAACGTGTGCAGATCTTCGAAGGAATCGTACTTGCTAAGAATAATGGTGGTATCCGCCGCACATTTGTTGTAAGAAAAATATCTTATGGCGTCGGTGTTGAAAGGATTTTCCCCCTGCATTCACCTCGTGTCGAGCGAGTTGAGGTTATCAGAAGAGGCCGTGTAAGAAGGGCCAAGCTGTACTACCTGCGCGACAAGGTTGGCAAGAAGGCAAAGGTCAAGGAACTCATTCGCAGAAAGAACGCGTAGTTTTCCCATACATTGCTATACAAAAGGACGACATCACCCTGATGACGTCCTTTTTGCATTTTACCATCTTGCCCATCAGCCTAAAACAGGATAGGGTAGCTTTAGAGGATCATATGGAACCAGAGAGCAAGAAACAGACCCCTCCAGCCAATCAGGCTAAGCGCGAGAGCAGTAACCGCAAGCGCGACCGCAAACGGAAGAAACGCGGTACCAAAGGCAAAGGTGCCTCAGAACTCAACAAGAAGCCCATGAATACCCTTCTGCCTCCCCAGACAAAGGCACCCTATCACAGCAGTCTTCCCCCCTTACCCGTCAGACGCATTGAGGAACCCCTGCTGGACTGCCCTCTGTGTGGCAAGGTCATCGAGAATATTGCAAGTGCCTTTACTCATCCTGATGGGGGTTTCTGCCATTTTGACTGTGTCTTGGAGAAGATTGCCAACGACGAGCGGATCACCGATAAGCAAAAGATTAGCTATATTGGGCGGGGAACCTTTGCAGTTGTCGAGGAGAATGAGGAGACTGGCTTCTCATTTACCAAGAGGATCATCTGGGAGACAGCTGAGAGCCTGGATATCATGAAGAAATATGTGGAGGCGAACAAGAAATGACGGCTTCAAAAAAAGTGGCTATGCTTCCCGGTTCCTTCGACCCTCCCACCAATGGGCACATTGATATCATTGGACGCAGTGCCGCCCTCTACGACAAGCTGTATGTCGTAGTGGCTGACAATGTGCAAAAGACCTGCCTTTTCACTGCTTCAGAGCGAATGCAGATGCTCAGGGAGATTCTCAAGGGGTATGACAATATTGAGGTGGTCACCTATCCTGGTCTTGTGGTGCAGTTCGCCCAGGAACATGGGGTAGGGGTCATGATCAGGGGCGTTCGTGCCCTGGTCGACTTCGGCTATGAGTTTGAGCTTGCCATGACCAACAAGCAGCTCAACAGTGACTTAGAGGTGCTGTTCATGCCTACCAGCCCCAAGTATTTCATGCTTCGTTCCAGTGCCATCAAGGAGATGGCAGCCTACGGGGCTGATATCTCACCTATGGTACCTCCTTTGGTGGTGAAGATGATGGGCAGCAGGATCAAGAGGTTGAACTGATACCGTCCCCATGGGTGTTCGACCCAAGGAAAGTATGAGATCGCTTCTCTCATTATTGTTCCGGTAATTCGTTCTTCGCAAAACAATTCATCAGAATTGTTTTGCAGAGGTGCTTCAAATATGGGTTTAGTTGTTGACGCAATAGGGGTTTTTCGTTATTCTTCCCTAAGTGTCAAAATTTTGCGTAGGATAAGAGGATTTTCAACATGGCAACACCTAAATATAAGACTTCAAAAGCTAGTGCAGCTTCCCGCAAGGCGGCGAACATGCGTCTTGTTTCTCCAACCCTTTCTCGTTGTGGTACCTGTGGCAACATGGTAGTGCCTCATCGTGTATGTCCCAAGTGCGGCTTTTATCGTGGTGTTCAGGTAGTTGAACTACAAGACAAATAGTTCCCATTTTTAGGAGATATAAGTAATGGATAATAAAGAAGTTTTTGAAAAAGTAAAAGCACTCATCGCTGATAAACTGGAAATTGATGCTGCAAAGATCACCATGGATGCTTCCTTCCGTAAGGATCTCGGAGCAGATAGCTTGGATACCTATGAGTTGGTATATGCCATCGAAGAGGAATTGGGTGTTTCCATTCCTGACGAGAAGGCTAACGAGTTTGAGACCGTCAAGGATGCAGTAGACTTTCTTTCAACTCAGCTCTAAGGCATAGGGTCTATGGATCAATTTGCCTTTGGAAAAGCTCCCGCTATCTCTCCTTCGAGAGAACGGGAGCTTCTTGCTTTTAAACAGGCAAGCAACATGAAATGTGACGATCTGAACCTGCTCAACCTGGCCTTTACCCACCGTTCGTTCGCAAACGAGACGACCGAGGAGGTGGGAAACAACGAAAGGCTGGAGTTCCTTGGGGATAGTGTTCTGGGGATGTGTGTAGCCGATTGGCTTTTAAGAAATCTTCCTGCAAAGCAGGAGGGGGATTTCTCAAAAATCAAGAGTGTTGTCGTCAGTGAGGACAGCCTCACCATGATCGCCCGCAAACTCAATGTGGACAAGTATCTTCTCATTGGAAAAGGGGAAGAGAACAGCGGTGGCAGGGACAAGAAGACCCTGCTTGCAGACTGTATGGAAGCCCTTTTCGCAGCATGTTATCTCGACAGTGGTTTTGAAGTGGCAAAAGAGTTTGTCATGCTCTACCTCAAGGATCAGATCCATGCGGTGCTCAAGTATGACTACCATCGTGACTACAAGACCAGTCTCCAGGAATATATGCAGAAGAAGTGGAGAAAGTGCCCGGTCTATACCCTGGTAAAGAAAACAGGGCCCGAGCATGAGTTTACCTTCTTTGTCGAGGTGAAGGTGAACAACCAGAGCTTCGGCCCTGCCCAAGGTCGCAGCAAGAAGGATGCTGAGCAGAACGCCGCCAAGCTGGCCTATGAATCAGTGGTGGAGCCGACGCTCACCTGATAGTTCTTTGCAATGCTGAGCAGTTGCTCAGCATTGTTCTGCTCAGGGTCATCCAGGACCGTCTCCAGCAGATATGCCAGGGTTGTCCCTATGCTTTTTCCTGTAATCCCCATCTTCATCAGATCATTACCGCCAATTGCCAGATCCCTAATGCTCAAGGCATCCTTCGCCTCGAGTATCTTGTTGATGCGCCCTTGCAGTTCGTCAATGAGCTGTGTATTGGGTTCGCCATGGATTGCTATCTGGTCAGCGATACGCACCTGGAAGAGGAGGGGAATCTCCTCAAGACCAACACGCTTGATGAACCTTCGCACAGCACTGTCACTCCATTCACTCTGATAGTTGAACATATGCTCTTTCACCAGATGGGTGACCAAGCGCATCTGTTCTTTGCTGGTCTTCAGGTACTGCATGATCGCCTTGGTCTCTCTTGCCGAGACACTCTCATGGGCATAGAAGGTGTTCTTCCCTTCCCCAGCCTTGATGACCTCGCTCTTTCCCATGTCATGGAAAAGGGAGGCCAGGCGTACTGGGAGGGGAAAGGCCCTGTCGGCTGCTGCCTGGCAGGCAGCTATGTTATGCTGGAGGATATCCTGATGATGCATACCCCCTTGTTCGATGCCGTCACCTTTTGCGAGTGCGGGGAAGAGGGTGGTGAGTATGCTGCATTGGTGCATGTACTGAAGCCCGACAGTAGGATGATCTGAAGAGACCAGCTTGAACAGCTCATCTCTGATTCGTTCGCTGCTGACGTTCCTCAGGTTATCCTTCTCGCTCTTCATGGCAAGGAGGGTCTCCTCTTCAATGGAGAAATTCAGTTTTGAAGCGATCCTGCAAGCCCGGAAGATGCGAAGGGCATCCTCTTCAAAACGTTTCTGGGGGTTTCCGATGGCCCTGATGGTCTTTTTCTTCAGATCCTCCATTCCGCCGTTGAGGTCGATGATGGCTCCTGTTGCGCAATCTGCGGCAAAGGCGTTGATCGTGAAGTCCCGTCTTTTGAGGTCTTCTTCCAAGTTCCTGATGAAGGTCACAGAACTTGGGTGCCTTCCATCGAGATAGGACCCTTCGCTTCGGAAGGTGGTGACCTCAAACATCTGTTTTTCGAATATGACTGTGACAGTGCCATGCTCTATGCCGGTGGGGATGACATGACCGAACAGGGCCTTGACTTCAACAGGCTGGGCATCAGTGGTAAAATCGAAGTCCTCATTCTCCAGGCCCATCAGATGGTCACGTATTGCACCTCCCACTATGTAGAGGGAGAAACCTGCCGCTTTGAAGCGTGAGGAAAAGCGTTGTATCGACGACGAAACAGGGAAAGTTTGCATACTGGAACACTACCTGTACAAAGAGGAAAGGTCAATCATAATATTGGTTTGCATAGGTTGTCATTTCGACCCAATATGAATAGAATGGCACTAATGCGGAAGTTTACCAAGGCTTCCGGGAACAAGGAGCGTCTATGTTTCGTCCAGTAACTACAAGAGTTGATTTCCCTGCAATGGAAGAGGGTATCCTCTCCTTTTGGAAGCAAGAGGATATTTTTGGAAAATCGATCACCATGCGTCCGCAAGAGGATGAGTTCGTCTTTTATGACGGGCCTCCGTTTGCTACAGGCCTTCCCCATTTCGGCCACCTGGTCCCTGGGACCATAAAGGACGCCATTCCCCGTTACCAGACCATGAAGGGCAAGCGTGTGCAACGCCGCTTCGGATGGGATTGCCACGGCCTTCCTGTGGAGTTTGAGATGGAGAAGACGCTGGGTATCAGCGGTCCCTCCGCCATCAACGAGTACGGAGTCGCCAATTTCAACGAACAGTGTCGGTCCATTGTCCTGCGCTATACCAAGGAGTGGGAGAATACCATCAACAGGATGGGACGCTGGGTCGACTGGGAGAACGGGTACCGAACCATGGACACCGATTACATGGAATCCATCTGGTGGGTGTTCAAGTCCCTGCATGAAAAGGGCTTCATCTACGAAGGCTACAACATCCTTCCCTACAGTCCAGCCCTCGGCTGTCCCCTCTCTAACTTTGAGGTGAATCTCGGTGGCTACCAGGATGTGGTTGATCAGGCTGTGACGGTCCGTTTTGCTGTAGACGGGCAGAAGGATACTTATTTCCTGGCTTGGACGACCACCCCTTGGACATTGCCTTCCAACCTTGCCTTGGCCTTTGGTCCTGATATCGACTACGTGAAGATCCTCGACAAGAGTGACAGCTGTTACTATATCCTTGGCAAGAACCGTCTTGGTCACTACTACAAGGACGAGACCCAGTATGAAATAGTGGACGAGCAGAAGGGAACCTTCTACAGAGGGATGCGCTATGAGCCGCTCTTCCCGTATTTTGCTCACCTCAAGGATGTCGGCGCCTTTGTCTGTGTCACCGGCGACTATGTCACCACCGAAGACGGCTGCGGTATTGTCCATACAGCCCCTGGCTTTGGTGAGGATGACTACCAAGTGCTCAAAGGCTCTGGAATCCCTGTAGTGTGTCCCATAGACAGCGAAGCGAAGTTCACCAGCGAAGTCCCTGACTTCGAGGGAAGGTTCGTCAAGGATACCGACAAGGATATCATTGCAAAACTCAAGGAGATGGGTAAGCTGGTCAAGCGGGAGAACTTCCTGCACCCCTATCCCTTCTGCTACCGTACCCATAAGCCCCTCATCTATCGTGCCATGGGGTGTTGGTTTGTCGATATCCAGAAGATCAAGGGCTCGATGCTCAATGCAAACGAACAGATCACCTGGATGCCTGAGCACCTGAAAAACGGACGCTTCGGCAAGTGGCTGGAAGGGGCTCGGGATTGGGCCATCAGCCGCAACCGTTTCTGGGGCAACCCCATTCCGGTCTGGAAGTGTGATGGCAGTGACCACATCGAAGTGATCGGAAGCAGGGAAGAGCTGGAGGCGAAGTGCGGACAAGCTGTACCTGATCTGCACAAGCACTTCGTCGATGAGCTCACCTGGCCAAGCCCTGACGGAAAAGGCACGATGAGGCGCATCACTGATGTACTGGACTGCTGGTTTGAGTCCGGCTCGATGCCCTATGCCCAGCTGCACTATCCGTTTGAGAACAAGGAATATTTTGAGAAGCATTTCCCTGCAGACTTTATCTGTGAAGGGCTGGATCAGACACGTGGTTGGTTCTACACCCTCACTGTCCTGGCAGCAGGCCTGTTTGACAAGCCAGCCTTCCTAAACTGCATCACCAATGGCATTGTGCTTACCCCTGAGGGCAAGAAGATGAGCAAGAGTGCCAAGAACTATACCGACCCGATGGATATCGTCAACTCCTATGGAGCCGACTCCCTGCGTTTTGCGCTGATGAACAGTGCTGTGGTCAGGGCAGAGGATCTGAAGTTCAGTGAAGACTCTGTCAAGGATGTGCTCAAGAGCCTGATCATTCCTTTATGGAATGCCTACTCCTTCTTTGTTACCTATGCGAACATCGATGGGTACGAACCTGGGGAAACCTCATACGAGAATCTTTCCAACCCTATGGATGTCTGGATCATCTCAAGCAGTGAGCGTCTTATCGAAGAGGTCACATCTGCCTTTGATGCCTACGACATACAAAAGGCATGTTCGCTGTTCATCCCCTTCATTGATGATCTGAACAACTGGTATATCCGCCGAAGCCGCCGTCGGTTTTGGAGAAGTGAAAACGATGGGGACAAGAAAGAGGCCTATGACACCCTCTATCGCGTCCTGATGACCTTCATCAAGATTGCCGCACCCATCATCCCCTTTACGACTGAGGATATCTATCAGAACCTCAAGACAGATGGGATGAACCAGAGCATCCACCTCGAGCTCTATCCTGAGTACCAGAAGGCACAGCGGGATCTGGAGTTGGAGAAGAGGATGGCACTTACCCAAAAAGCAATTGTCATGGGAAGATCCCTTCGTGCCTCCAACAACCTGAAGACACGCCAGCCCTTGCAGACTGTCTTCCTTGTCGATAGGACAGAGGAGGAACGCGAGGTTCTCTCTGCAATGGCTGATATCATCGCCGAGGAGCTGAATGTCAAGGAAGTTCTTATCCAAGAGGATGAGAGTGCTCTTGTCAGCTACAGCGCCAAGGCAAACTTCAAGGTGCTGGGTTCACGCCTGGGCAAACAGATGAAAGAAGTGGCCGCTCAGATTGAGCTGTTCACGGGAAAAATGATCGCATCCCTCCTTGACGGGAAGAGTGTCACCCTTGCATATAGCGAAGGTGAGATTGAGATCAAGGCAGAACATATCATCGTAGCCCGAACCGAGAAGGAAGGGGTGAAGGTGCTCAACGACGGTTCTCTGACTGTCGGGTTCGACACAAAGGTAACCGAAGAGCTCCTCCAGGAGGGAATTGCCCGTGATATCGTGCGCAGTGTCCAGAACCTCCGTAAGGAGAGTGGCTTTGAAGTATCCGACAGGATTCGCCTCACCTATGATGGGAATGAGGTGGTGCAGCAGGTATTCGCCAACTTTGGAGAGACTATTGCAAAGGAGACGTTGTCGAACACCCTCTCCTTTGCTAGAATGGAAGATGTTGAGGCGATCGAATGTGGAGACCATCTGGTCAGGCTAGCGGTAGCAAAGGACTGATCCCATGAAAAAAGGTAAGGCTGTTGTACTGACACTGTGCATCGTACTGTTTCTCTCTTCATGTGCTTCTTTGGCCAGGCGTGAGAGGCCTTACTATCAATTTCAAGGGATGGCCCAAAGCGGTGTCATCGTAGCTACTGTAGATGCTGTTGCAGAGCCCGCTCTTGTGGCCTCGGCCTTTGGCGAGCTCGCAGAGTTCGCCAAACGCTCGAGACGGGTATCGCTCTCGCTCAAACCCACTGACGATTCGTATCCTTTGAACCAGGAAGCGCTGTCGGCATATGGGGTGGTTGAGGGAGACTACCCAAGGTTTTTGCTCAATACAGGGATGATGTACTCCAGAGATCTCTCCCAGAAAGGCAATGCTGAAGGCCTTACCTGGTTTAGCCAGAAGGAAGGCCCGTTGAGCCTGTACACACCGAAAAATGATGAACTGCTTTTCACCAATGGCCCGTATGAGAGTGCCTATGCATCTTATAAGGCCAGACAGAGACTCATCACCGATGAGATGGCCCTTCAGATGTCCGATGCTTCCATCGCGCTGTATGCCTTTGAGCCTGAAACGTTCTTTGATCTGGGTCTGAACCTTCCGCAGTCTGTATTCCAACAGGCTAGGGAGGTGCTCCTGCTTATCAATCAGAAGGAAGGCTCCTATAGCGTCGATGCCTATATCCAGATGGAAAATCCGAAGCTCGCAACAACCCTCTCGCAGATGGTGCGTAGCGGCTACTTGGCAAGATTGAAGAAGGATAAGATTCCTTTTAAGATTGCCGACCTAAAATTGATGTTTTTACTCGATGATGAGCTTGTTTCAATCGTAGAGATGCCCTTGAGTGAGGAGCAGATGCTGCTGTTGAAGCAGGGCCTTACCGGGGTCTTATAAGAGAGGAGTACGTGTATGCCTAGTTATGAATATGAGTGTCAGAATTGTCATGCCCATATAGAGTTGGTGCAATCGGTCGAAAACCATCAGGCTCCTGCCATGTGCCCTTCCTGCAGTATGCAGCACACTATGGTGCGGGTGTTCAATCTACAAGGGAACACCCCTGAGGCTGAATCAGAAAAAGCGGACGAGGAGTAGGTTGTGGAAACCAGAAAAAGAATACTGACAGGTGATAGGACTACGGGTAAACTCCATTTGGGCCACTATGTGGGTTCCTTGAAATCACGCTATGAGCTTCAGGACAGCTATGAGGAGTTTATTCTTCTTGCTGATATCCAGGCACTCACCACCCATTTCAACAATCCCAAGCTTGTCAACAGCAGTATCTATGATGTGACCATCGATAATCTCTCTGTCGGGCTGGATCCCAATAAGGTCACCTTTGTCCAGCAGTCCCAGGTCAGCTCGATAGCCGAACTGACCATTTTCTACTCCATGATAGTTACGGTAAACCAGCTTCGGCATAACCCTACTATCAAGACAGAGGCACAGAACTACGGCTATGAGGACATAACCTATGGCTTTCTTGGGTATCCGGTAAGCCAGACTGCCGATATCACCTTCTGCAATGCGGATCTGGTGCCTGTCGGTGAGGATCAGGTTCCCCACATTGAACTTTCGCGCAAGATAGTCCGCAAGTTCAACAAGCTCTACGGAACGAACATCACCCAGCCACAGGTGAAGCTCAGCCAGGTTGGCAGGCTCAGCGGTCTTGACGGCAATGCCAAGATGGGCAAGAGCATGGGCAATGCAATCTACCTCTCCGATACCCCCGAGCAGGTTTGGAAACTTGTCCGTAAGGCTGTGACCGACCCTGCCCGTGTTACCACGGACATCCCAGGCCATCCTGAGATCTGCAACATCTATAAGTATCACCAGATCTTCAACCCTGAGGAGACTCCTGAGATTTACGAAGGGTGCACTTCTGCTAAGCTTGGGTGTTTTGAGTGTAAGAAGCGCCTGAATGTGGTCTTGAACAATCTGCTCGACCCGATGAGGGAGAGGCGCGCCTACTATGAGAGTCACCTCCCTGAGGTGAAGGAGATCATAGTGGAAGGGACGCGCAGAGCTAATAAGATTGGCGATGACAACCTGGATGCCATCAAGGAAAAGATGTTCCTGAAGATTTGACAGGAGGGGAGGGAAACCTCCCCTTTCTGCTGTAATGAACCCATATCTCTGCTTAGAGTATCTCTCTTGTGCAACAAATGCAAAATCTATGCTAGGGTATGTTATTGAGAATACCTACAATTATGGTATACTTACTCACTAAATGTTTTGAATCCGCAAGATCAATAGGAGAAATGTATGAAAAAACTGCTTGTATTTCTGATGGTCGCCACGTTGTTGGTCACCTCTGTATTTGCTACAGGATCCAAGGAAGCTCCCGCCTCTGTTGCTCCCGCTCCAGTAATCGAGGAACTCACCCATGACCAGCTGGTCGCCCGTGCCAAGGAAGAGGGCAAGGTTGTCGTCTATGCCACATCGAGTCGCATAGCCAAGGCTGCCGCTGCGTTTACCGAAAAGTATGGTATCGAAGTTGTCAGTTCCAACCTCAAGGATTTTGAACTGATCGAAAAAGTGTCCAAGGAAGCTCAGGCTGGTGTCGTAGGCGCAGACTTTGTCCTAGCCCAGGATGCAGGACGCCTGGTCGGCGAGCTTATCAAGCCCGGACACCTCTACAACTATGTACCTCCAACCTTGAAGAGTGTTATTCCCGCTGCAATGCAGAACCCCCTGCAGGTGTTTGCCATCAACAAGGTGTTCATCTACAACGACGAAGGTCTTACCAGCTCCCCCTATACCAATATCTGGCAGTTTGCCGATCCCAAGTATAAGAGCCTGTTGCAGTTCAAGAACCCGTTCCAGGAGGGTGTCAATGCAAACTTCCTCACCATGTGCACAAGTCCCGAATGGTCTGAGAAGATTGCCAAGGCGTACAAGTCCTACTTTGGCAAGGACATTGTCCTCACCACACCCAATGCAGGATATGAGTGGATCAAGGCAATTTACGAGAACGACCTTATCGTAGGTACCAGTGACACCAACATTGCTGAGAACGTAGGCATCAAGGGCCAGAACGAAAAGCGCGACTTCCCCCCTGTTGGCCTCTTCGTATTCTCCAAGGCACGCTATGCCACCAGCAAGAACCTTGCCCTCAAGCCGGCGATGACCATGGAGCCCTTCAGTGGTTTCTACTACAGCCTCTATGCCCTGATGACCCGCTCAGCTGAGCATCCTCATGCTGCAAAGCTGTTCATCGAGTTCCTCTACAGTCCTGAAGGCTTCGCCCCTTGGGGTGCAGATGTAGGGACTTACAGTGCAAACCCGAATAATCCTATCCAGGATGACATCGATTACCCCTTTGCCGTATGGCAGCCCCTGCTCGTCGAAGAGGATGGCGCTTACTGCTTTGACAATCGTGCCGAAGTTGAGGAGTTCCTCAACCAGTACATCTACTAGACCCTGTATTTTCAGTATGGCCTGCAGATTTCTGCAGGCCATTTGGTAAGGAAAAAGCTCATGAGTGCCAGAAGCCAATTGAACACCTTCAAGTCTTTCATCAAGAAACCCCACAACATCATCCTGGTTGTCCTATTTGTTGTGCTGGGGTACCTGACCCTTGTCCCGTTGCTGACTATCGTGATGGACACCGTAACCGTCCACTCCTCGGAGGCACGCTTTGTCAAGCAAGACACAGGGACTTTGACCCTTTATCACTGGAGAAAGATGTTTGCCAGTGGGATCACCAGCCAAAAGACCTTCTATGAACCGTTTCTCAATACCATGGTTGTCGCATTTCTCTCCTGTGTCATGGCTATCGCAGTCGGAGGCTTCTTCGCCTGGACAGTGACCCGGACCAACATCAGGGCAAAAGGCTTCATATCCACAGTCTTCGTATTCCCCTATATCATGCCGGCCTGGACCTTGGCCATGGCATGGCTCAACTTCTTCAGAAACTCACGCATAGGAGGGGCCCCCGGCCTCTTTACCGTGCTTACGGGTATAGAGACGGCAAACTGGTTTGCTTATGGTCTCTTTCCCATAGTAATCGTGCAAGGCCTTCACTATGCACCCTTTGCATACATCCTCATCGGAGGGATCCTGAGGAACATGGATGCTAATCTCGAGGAAGCGGCAATGCTGCTGCATGCCTCACGCTGGCAGATTACGATGAAAATTACCCTGCCCATAGTGAGACCGGCCCTGCTGTCGACCTTCCTGTTGGTATTCTCCTCCACGATGAGCGCCTTTGCCGTTCCTGCCTTCCTGGGAAGTCCTGTCCGTTATCAGGTGCTCACCACCCAGATGTTCCGCACCCTCAATGGGATGAATCCAGGCTATGGCTATATCATGGCCTTGATCATGATCGCAATCGGCGTGGGCATTCTCATGCTCAACCAGTGGATAACCGGCAGACGCAAATCCTATACGACCATTACGGGCAAAAGTTCCAACATTTCGCTATTCAACTTGCGCAGGTGGAGGACACCCCTAACGGCAATCCTCATCACCATCCTGATGATGATCGCAATCCTACCTCTGGTATCCTTTGCCATAGAGTCCTTCATCATGGCACCGGGAGACTACTCCCTGTCGAACTTCACCACAGAGTTCTGGATCGGAGCGGGAAGGGCGGACATTGCCAACAGCGAACCCGGCATCCTGCGTAACCCCTCGATCTGGCTGGGTCTGACAAACAGCCTCAAGCTTTCGGTCATCGTATCGCTCATCGCAGGTACGGTGGGTATCCTTGCCGGCTACTCCATTGCAAAACGCAGAGGTTCTAAATTGTCCACCTGGGTGAACAACCTGACCTTCTTCCCCTACCTGATGCCTTCCATGGCCTTTGGGGCGATCTTCCTCTCGATGTTTGCTGTCCAGAGGGGCTTCATTCCCGCCCTGTACGGCTCCTTCTGGCTGTTGGTCATCGTAGGGGCGGTCAAGTATCTTCCGTTTGCCTCAAGAAGCGGCATCAATGCGATGCTACAGCTATCAGGTGAGATCGAGGAGGCTGGAACCATCATGGGGATCGGGTGGTTCAAGCGAATGACAAGGATCATCATCCCCATCCAGAAGGCCACTTTCATCAGCGGCTATCTGTTGCCATTCATATCCTGTATGCGAGAACTCTCGCTCTTTATCCTGTTGGTTTCTCCTTCCACGAGAATCCTCACCACGCTGCTGTTCCAGTACAATGAGAAAGGCTGGAACCAGTATGCGAATGCCATCAACCTGATGATCGTAGTCATCGTGGTAGGCCTCAACCTGTTGGTTACCAAGCTGACAGGGGCTTCCATTGACAAGGGAATCGGAAACACCTAAGGAGCACTAGATGCCAAAGATTGAATTGAAGCACGTTACCAAACGTTTTGGAAAATTTGTAGCAGTGGATGACCTGAACATGGTCATAGATGACCGGTCCTTTGTTACCTTGCTGGGTCCTTCAGGATGTGGTAAGACCACTACTCTGAGGATGATCGCAGGCCTGGAGACCCCTACCGAAGGGGATATTCTCATCAATGACAAGGTGGTCTTCTCCTCTGAAAAGGGTGTGGACATCCCACCGGACAAGCGTGATGTGGGATTCCTCTTCCAGAACTATGCCTTGTGGCCCCATATGACGGTCTACAAGAACATTGCCTTTGGTCTGGAAAACCTGAAGTGGAGCAAGGCCGATACAAAAGAGCGGGTCGAGGAGCTGCTTACCATGCTCAAGATATCCGAGTTCGCCGCACGCTACCCATCCGAACTCTCCGGAGGACAGCAACAGCGGGTTGCAATCGCCCGTACCCTTGCTACAGGGCCCAAAGCCCTGTTTATGGACGAACCCCTTTCCAACCTTGATGCCAAGCTGAGGATGGAGATGCGCACCGAGCTCAAGCGCCTGCACAGGGAGACCGACTCCACCTTTGTCTATGTCACCCATGACCAGCTGGAGGCGATGACGCTCTCCAGCAAGGTCTGCCTGATGAAGGAGGGCTATATGCAACAGTATGCCCCTCCCTTGGAAGTCTATCGCCGTCCTGCAAATACCTTCACTGCCGACTTTGTAGGGTCACCGAACATCAACCTGATCAAGGCAGAGGTCACCAGGACAGAACCGGTCACCCTCACCTTGCCTGGTAAGATTGAACTGGTATTTGAGCCACTGGAAAAGATGAAGCTCCACATGGGCCAGAAGGTCATTCTTGGCCTGAGACCTGAACACGTAGCTATCACTGAAGAGCCTTCCATGATCGAGGCGACTGTTCTTACCTCCTTGCCTTCCGGGATGGAGACCATAGTCCAATTGAAGATGGGAGAGAGTTTTATTCACTCGGTGGTATTCGGTGACCTTGATTTCGACCTTGAGAAACAGGTAGGATTGAGCTTTGCCACAGGCAAGTTCAACCTCTTCGATGAAGAGACTAAACTCAACCTGGGCCAGGGTCTTCTGAAGAAGGCCTGACTGAATTCATAGCACATATGGAGGACACTCGTATCCTGATAGGGTTTGGTTGTCCTCTTTTTCTGTACGAGTACGGTATTCCGTACAAAGGAATATAGATGAAAAGAAATCTTTTCAAAGCGTATGATATCCGTAGCAAACAGAGCAATTTTGACGAGGAGACCTCATTGGGCCTCTGTCACGCCATAGCATACTATATGCTCCATGATGTGAAGACAAAGAGTGTGGTCCTGGCCCGTGACTCCCGCCTAGGCGGTGAGGCACTGATGCAAACTGCCCTTGATATCTTTGTGCAGTCTGGCCTGACTGTCTATCTTGAGTCCAATCCCATAGGGTCGTGCCAGTTCTACTACGCCTGCACCCAACATCCGGAGAGTGGGGGAGTCATGATAACTGCCAGCCACAACCCCGGTACCTACCTGGGCATGAAGATAGTGGCAAAGGATGTACAGAGTGTCTCCTTGGAGAGTGGCCCTGAAGGGGGACTGACCAAGATCGAGTTTTACTATGAGAAGCCCCTTTTGGCCAATAAGCGAAAGGGAGGCAGCATCATAGCCCTCAATACGATGGACCAGTTCATCGACTACTCCATGCGTCTTGCAGGAGTCCCCTCAGGGAGCCTGCAAGGCCTTCCCGTAGTCTGTGACTTCCTCCATGGCAGTTATGGCGCTGCAGTCAGCCGGGCACTTACCCAGTGTGGTGTGGACGGTGTATATCGCCATCTGGTACCCAACGGCAATTTCCCTGCAGGCGATCCCAATCCGGGAATAGAAGCGAGCATGAAGACAACCCTTGCATACCTTGCAGAAAATCCGACTGACCTCTGTTTTGCCTATGATGGTGATGGAGACAGGATGGATCTTCTCTACAAGGGGAGCCAGCTATCTCCTTCCTTTGTCATGGGAATCATCTCCAACGAATTAAAAAATATGTTTGCTCCCTATTTTGGCTCTGATGCAAATATCTTCGAGCCGACCTTCCTGTTTGACATTAAGGCTTCCCCCACACTGCTTCTGAAAAGTGTCATGCAGGGGAAAAAAATCTCCCTAGTCCAGAATGGCCACTCCTATATCAAGAGTGCCCTCCTGAAAGGACGAGAAAAACATGTGCTGGCGGCTGTGGAAGAGTCTGCTCACTACTACCTGCAGTTACCGCAGATTGTAGGTGATTGGACTTCTCCCAAGTTTTCAACCGAAAACACCCTCTTCTATACTCTGCTTGTTCTGAAGGCCTATGTAACAGATCCACAACGCTTTGATGAGGCGAAAAGGTTGCAGGACAGCACATGGAGAGCGCGCGAGTGGTCTGTCATGATCAAGGATGCTGGAAAGCGCAGTGCATTGCAGCTTGCCATTGAGGAGCTCCTGTTCAAGATGGGCGCTACCAAGGTAACTGAGAATGAACAGGGTGATAGCTTAGGAGCATCGCTCTACCGTTTCAATCTTCCTTTGCACTATGATGCATCAGCAAAACTGGAGACCCCATGGTTCCAGGTCTTCCAGCGTGTCAGCCAGAGCGAGGACGCCCTGCTTAGGTGGGAGGTCATTGCAAGTGACGAGAGGATAGGGAAGAGGGTGTTCGAGGAGATAGCCTCTGTCCAGCAGAGCTACAGGTAAGGTGTTGAGGGTTGTACTGGCATCATGATACAAGATGCCAGAAACAACCTACATCAATATCATTTTCTATTTTCTCTAAAACAGAATCTCTCTGATCAATTCAGAAATAGTCATGTTATTCGCTTGGGCATAATCTCTCACTAATGTATTGTCATCATCATTGATTCTCAACGTAAGTATATTCATAACCTTCAGCCTCCTTTGTGCATACATTGTAATACAAGATAAGGATATAGTGAGATACTCACTTCAAGAGATAACCTGAAACATATTCATTAATGGGCTTGTACACCCTTTTTTTGGATGCCGTAGGTAAGGGCCAGATAGGGGATGCACAGCAAGGTTCCCACTACCGCCATGGTTATGAAAGAGTGTTGCAGGGAGAACTTCTCCCCGATCCATCCGACGAGAGGGAAGAGCAGGATCATGAACATGCTGAAGGCCATACTCTGGAAGGAAAGAATGGTTGCCCTTTGGGCGCTGGGAATGAGCCTGTTCAGATAATCGCCTACGGTAACGATGAGGATCCCTTCAATGCAACCTGTCAGTACGTAGAACACGATCGGCCAAAGGGAAAGGGCGACTCCCCAAAGGCAGAAGAGAAGCAATAGGGGCATACCTAACAGAACTCCCTTTTGACCCAGTTTGCGCTCTATTTTTATAGCCTTGAAAGAGGTAATCCCCGCAATGAGTGCATGCAGAGCAAAGACAGTACCTATCTGCCCTTCAGAGAGACCTTGGTGAGTCCAGAAATTCTGCAGGTAAAAGAAGAGGCAGACCATGAAGGCAAACAATAGTTCAGAAAAAAGGATGAAAAATCCTATGCGTGGCTTGTCTCTCATGATCCTGACACTCTCTACCATCTGGTTACCCATGGACCTTACAATGGATTTTCCCAGGCCAAGAGCATTTGCTTGTGTATCCTTGCGTTTCATTGGCGGTTCGGTAAAACCCAGGGATATTACAGCTGATGCCAGGCAGATAGCCATGGTGATGCCAAATGCAAAGGCATAGCTATGGAGTGCAAGGTAGCCTCCTACGAGGAACGCCACCACCGCAGAGCCCTGCGCGATGAGCTCCTGTTTTCCCAATACCTTCATGTAAATATCCTGTTTGCCTTCGACCAACAGGGAGTCATAAACCAACGCATCTCCCGCCCCTGATTCAAGATTATACCCCAAGGCAGAGATGGCAAACCCCACTAGCTGAAGGGAAAGGCTCTGACTCCAGAACATGATGGCAAGGCTCAGTATGCTCACCACTCTTCCTGCTATCCTACTTGCCTTGCGTCCCCAAAGGTCGGCTACAGATCCGGTAGGGACTTCCATGATGAAGGAGACGATATGGAAGGTTGCTTCAAGGATGCCCAAGTGTAAAAGGCTGAACCCCCGAGAGGCAAGGTAGATCATCCAAACCCCTCGGACCAGGCCGAGGTTGAGCAGCAGTGTATAGTGGTAGTTGATGCCGATGTTCTTGGCATACGCTGAAGTATTCATGTAGCAGGGTTCCTTTCTCACCAACAGCATTCTAGTCTACAAATCCTACGGAAACCAGTAATATTGGAAAATGATAAGAACAAGTACTGGTAATGCAATACAAGCAAACACGAGTAGTGCATCACTATTTGAAAGGTTTACACCCTAGAGACAATAGCACAAGGGGCCACACAGAAACAGGCTACAGATCTCCGGTACCTTACCGAACATCTGTAGCCTACAAATAACGTATCCCAATATATGCAGACAGTTCAAATCGCTATGCACGCTTCTTTGAATCTACCAGACGCAGCACCCACCATCGACAGGAAGATCCGATCCTGTTGCATAGTCACTTACCGAAGATGCAAGATAGACAACAGAGCCCTGCAAATCATCTGTCAGAGCCATCCTCCCCATGGGGATTTTCTCCAACCACTTGGGTAGCAGGGTTTTGCCCTCTAAGGCTTCAAGAAGCTTCTCCACCAGGTCTGTCTGTGTATAGCCTGAGCTTATGGAGTTTACCCAGATGCCAAAGGGAGCCCACTCAGCGGCTAAGGCCCTTGTGAGGTGGAGAACTCCAGGTTTTGAAGCATTGTATGCACTCTGGTTCTGGGGGGTGTTGGAGATATGTGCTGACATGCCTGCCGTGTTGATGATCTTGCCGAAGCCTGCTTGCTTCATCACCTTGGCCTCGGCCCTTGCACAGAGAAACACTGCATCCAAGTGCAAGGCTTGTGTCTTTCTCCACGTCTCAAAGCTCATGCTGAGCGCATCGCTCCAGATTCCCATCCCTACATATGGTCAACGAACCAAAGGCCTTTACCACGGTAGCTACCATTTCCTCCACATCAGACTCATCAGTGACATCGGTCTTGATGGCTATCGCCTCAATGCCTTTATTCTTCAGCTCATCGACGGTCACATGGGCGCTGGGGAGGTTGATATCAACAACTGCTACCTTAGACCCAGCTTCTCCCAAGGCATTGCAGAAGGCCTTGCCAATATCAGATCCTCCGCCAGTGATCAAACTTTCCTTTCCTTAATAGTTTTGCTCATAGTGTTTTACTATTACGTTAGATTCCACCTGAAATCTTAATGTTTTCGCCAGTTATGAAAGAAGAGTCCTCACTCATCAGATACGCAACAGTTCCTGGTATTTCTTCTATGGAGCCATAGCGACGCATGGGAACTTCACGTACCATCTGCTTTGCCACCACATTGCGATCCTTATCGTAGTACTGTGAGTTTGCCGCCGCTTGCAAATCAACCTGCCTGTCCCACATGAAGCCAGGCCCCATATACCCTGGACTTATTGCGTTGACGCGGATGTTATAGGGAGCCAGGTCCTTTGATGCCGTCTGGGTCAGACCAACCAAGGCAAATTTGGAAGCTCCGTAGGCTGCCATGTTTACCGGCCCTCCGACTCCTGCCATCGAGGCAGTGTTTACTATCACACCCGATTTTTGCTCTACCATTACAGCGGAAACTGCGCGTAGGACATGGAATGCCCCAATGAGATTGATGGATATGACTTGATGGAAGTCCTCTACAGGGTAGATATGGATCTGGCTGAAGGCGCCTTGGATACCAGCATTGTTGAAGAGCATGTCGATCTTGGAGAAGTCCTTTCGAATTGTCGCTACAGTCCTTTCAACCTCATTGTAGTCTGCTACGTTGCACGTATAGCCTTTACAACACACCCCAGTCTTTTCAATCCGCTCAATCGCATTTTTCATATCCTTGAGGTCAATGAGTGCTATAGAAGAACCCTCACTTGCCAGACGTATAGCTGTAGCGATCCCTATCTCTCCAGCACCTCCAGTAACAATACAAACCTTGTCCGCAAATCTTTTTTTCTCCATATCGAATCTCCTTTATGTGTAGCTTCTTTCCCTTTGTAGCCCCTTTTCAAAGATTTTTAAAGGGTACAGGGTGGGGGTATCAATTACCTTTGAAACAAAAACCTCAGGAGCGTACCCCACATCTTTGTAAGGTCAAAGGGTTTTTCCTTCAGAAAGGAAATCTGTGGAATGTATGACCATGTTGTCACATTGCTGAGGTTCCTTCATCACTATGTTTTTATCCGTTGAATTTGGCAAGCTAGCGACTTGTTTTGTTGGAATCCGATGGTATCCGCTCTCGCACCTTGAATATATGTATTCGTCCTACCTGGCCAAAATAGCAACGATGGTTATACCGATCCTCGTACGATACACTATGTGGGGATTCTTACTATCTGGAACATTCTCTTTTCAGCATCCTGGACCTCAGTCAGACGTTCAACCAACAGTTTTGCTGCCACTTAACCATAAGAAACAGTCGCCATCGAGACACCTGCCAAATGTGCTGCTTCTTTTATGGAAGTTTTCATTATCTGCCCCTGTACATATAGCTTATGAGCTGATTCTGCTAACTGTCAAAGAAAGGTGTAGGCAATTCTAGGCTTACACAAACAACCGTACACAATCCTAAGATACTGAATAGGCTAAATTTTGCCTGATTAACAGTAATGTAATAAGTATCACGTATACCACTCAAAATGGTTCTTTGCAGCCAAATCAGTTGCAAAGCGAGGCAGTGTCCTTACCGGATATACCTCAGTGTGACCCTTGTGTTCCAACATAGGGGTCACAATCCTCCATGACTCGGTTATCTCCCGCATGGAGGGGAATAGGCTCTTGTCGCCCTGCAGGATCTTCTGAAGGATCTGCTCGTATGCTTCCGGGGTATTTGCACCGAAAGTCTCAGCCTGATTGAACCTGAACCGAACCGGCTTGGACTTCCAAGAGGTGTTTGGTTGCTTCAGGTTGACACTGATGTCGATGGTCAGTTCAGGATGGATGTTGATGATGACCCCGTTCTCTGCAATATTCTGGTCATGCATGACTTCCTTGGTTGTGTTTTTGAACTTCACATAGATAAGACTCTTTGGTTCCCCCTGCATCTTCCCTGTACGGATGTAGATGGGGATGTTGGCAAAGAAATAGGTGTTCACATAGAGCTTGAGCGCCGCATAGGTAGGGATGTCCACAACATGCCCACTGTTTGCTCCTAAGGACTCATACCTGCCCATGGAGAACTCCTCAACTGGGGAGATAGCCTTTAGGACCTTTACCTTCTCAACAGTAATGTCCTCTGAGGAGAGGGAGGCGGGCTCATTCATGGTGAGGTAGGTGATGATCTGCATGATATGGTTCTGGATGGTATCGCGTACCACCCCGATCTTTTCATAAAAGCCAAGGCGCTGGTCCACCCCATGCGTCTCATCAAAGATAATCTGAATGCTCTCGATGGAGTCCTTGTCCCATATTCTGCGGATGATGTCGTTATGGAAGCGCATGATGAGCAGGTTCTGCATGAATTCCTTGCCCAGATAGTGGTCGATCCTGAAGATCTCCCTGTCGTCGAACGCCGTCTCCAGTATCTGGTTATAGCGTACGGCTGACTCCAGGTCAAAACCAAAGGGCTTCTCCACTACAATCTTCTTGGTCAACGTACACATACAGTCCATGGAGGAGTCGACCTCCTGTATCTGGGCAATAGCCTCTTCGTAGAGGTTTGGCTGCAGGGCAAGGTAGTAGATAAGCTCCACACTCTCCTTGTCTCCAACCATGGACTTGAGCTTCTCAGTAAGGTTGGCTGTAGCCTTCGGGTCAGCCATATCGTAAGGCATGTAATCAAGATGGTCGAGGAATTCCGCTGAGGCGCTCTTGTCTATTATGGTGCCGACAAAACTCTTTCGATCCTCGAATCTCCTTCCCAGTGCAAGGATATCAAATTCAAACCCTTTCCCGATGAGCTGTTCATAGGCTGGATAGAGTTTTTTCAGGGCAAGGTCTCCAGTACCTCCGTACTGTACGATGATTCTTTTCATACTGTTATACCTCTAGGTCAGTGATGACGGTCACAGGAAAGTCCTGATGGGTGAAGAAGGAACAGGGTAGGCTATGAGCCTTCTCTTTGTTGGCAAGCAATCGGTTCAAGGCATCCCGTTTACCTTCACCAAGGAACAGCAGGTAGATGGGACTTGCCTTTGCATGGGCCAAAAAGCCGTTGTAGGTGAAGCTTACCCGCTGGTTCGGGGGTTTGGGAGAGTTTTTGACCAAGACTGTCTGGCCTTTGTCCTCAGAAGGGTAAGATCCTGGAAACAGCGAGGCAACATGCCCATCCTCACCTACACCGAGGTAGACAAGGTCAAACTGGGTCATTTCCTTTTCAAGCAGAGGTTTGCCGACTTTCGGGACGACCAGGTTGTGTAGGGAAAACCGTTTGGCCTCTATAGCCTTGGCAAGCCCTGCCTCGAGCAGTGTGTCACTGTTTAACACACCGCTTATCCGCTCATCAAGCAGGTAGAGCCTGAGACGCAAGAGTATGGCATCATCAAGGGCAAGCATACCTCTGATGATGCTATTTGCGCTTCGTCCCCCAGGAAGACCGATACGAATGGTTCCTTCCTTTGTGTGTGCTATTCCCTCTATATGGGTGCGAACCAGATGCACCAATGCATCTGTTTCACGTAGTGTTAGTAGTGTCATACTTTGAATATACCCAAAAAAACCCTAGGAGAACAGTAGTTGAGGTGTTCGCAAACGGAAATAGCCCTATTGGGTGGCTGTTTCCATTTTTTCCTTTGCTATGGCGAGCATCAGCTTGATGCGGTTTTCCTGGTTCACATGCGTAGCGGACGGATCATAGTCGATAGGGACGATGTTCGCATCGGGGGCTTTCTCAGTAACTGTCCTGATCATACCCTTGGCACAGATATGGTTGGGGAGGCACCCGAAGGGCTGGGTGCAGACAATGTTCTTATACCCGGTATGGACCAGCTCGAGCATCTCAGCGGTTAGCAGCCAACCTTCTCCCATCTTGACCCCATAGTCAAGGATTCCTTCATTGAGCTTCTTCATCTCTAGGTAGGTGGAAGGGACGGTGAAACACCCCTGTTTGCGTATCGCATCGTTTGACATCTTCTCGACCATAAATAGGAGTTTCATCAGGAACTGGGTGAAGTGTGAGGATATGAACCTTCCCCCGTAGTATTTTCTGTCTGTGATGGCGTTGTCCGCCCCATAGTAGAGGAATCCCATCATGGAGGGCACCATAACCTCACAGCCTTGTTCCTCAAGGAACTGCTGGAGGTTGTTGTTCCCCAGGGGGGCATACTTCATGTAGATCTCTCCGACGATGCCCACCTTGATCTTTTCGCCCTTCTCAGTCTTGATCTGGGCAAACTCTTGTGCTATGGCATTGAGGTTTTTCTTCATCGCCCAGCCGATGTACCCGCTGTTGTTGGCAAACTTGTCAGAAAGATAGGCTATCCACTTGGCTACCAACTGGTCAGCCTCGCCTTGGGTAACCTCATAGGGGCGAACCTGGTTGGAGAGTGTCATCAAGAGATCCCCATAGACAAAGCCCGAATAGGCTTGCAGGAGCATAAAGGGGGTGAGTTTCATCCCAGGGTTCTTCTCCATCCCCTTGAGGTTGAGGCTGATGACAGGAATCTGCTCCATCCCACACCGTTTCAGAGCCTTTCGCAGGAGGAAGATATAGTTGCTTGCGCGACAGCCACCTCCGGTCTGGGTAATGACCAGGGCTGTCTTGTCCACATCATAGAGTCCGCTTTTCAAGGCGTCGATCATCTGCCCAATGACCAGCTGGGCTGGATAGCAGATGTCGTTGTGTACATACCTGAGGCCTTCTCTGATAACATTGGGCCCCTGGTTCTCCAAAAGGATCGCCTTGTAGCCATGGTTGATGAAGACCTCCTTGACCAGGGTGAAATGGACCGGGGACATGTTGGGGATGAGAATGGTGTACTCCCTCTTCATCGCCTTGGTAAATACGGCTGCCATTACCTGTTGCCCTCCTCAAGTGCCGCCAACAGGCTTCTGATACGAATCTTCACAGCCCCTAGGTTGGTTATCTCATCGATCTTGATCTGGGTGTAGATCTTTTCGCTGTCATGCAGGATATCGCGTATCTCATCGCTGGTCACGGCATCCAGGCCACAGCCGAAGGAGACCAGATGGATGAGGTTCATATCCTTCTGGTTCAGCACATACCTGGCCGCATCATAGAGGCGGGCATGGTATGGCCACTGGTTGAGGACCTTACGGCTCTCCTTCTTCATCTTGTAGGCTATGGTGTCCTCACTGATGATGGCACACCCGCACTGCAAGAGCAGTTGGTCGATGCCATGGTTGACCTCGCTGTCCAGGTGATAGGGTCTACCGGCAAGAACGATGATGGGCCATCCCTTGTTGCGGGCATTTTCAACAATGACTTCCCCTTGTGCTCGTATGGCCTTCAGGTAGGCTTCGTACGCCTCATAGCCATACTTGCAAGCCTCTCGTATCTCCTTGAGGGAAAGATCATACTTCTTCCCTAAGACGGTATTCAGACGTTTGGGGAGGAAGGAGCGGTCAGCGAGGGAGAGATAGTCACTGATGAAGGTCATATCTCCGCCTTCGAGTTCTGGGATATTATTCTTCAACACCTCAGGGTAGTAGGCTACGATCGGACAGTTAAAATGGTTGTCCCCCTTGTGCTCGTCGATATTATAACTAGAGCAGGGGTAGAAGATGGTCTTCACCCCAGCATCCATAAGATGCTGGATATGGCCGTGCATCAGCTTTGCAGGGTAGCAGACCGTGTCGCTGGAAATGGTTGACTGCCCGTCAAGGTAGGTCTGTCGTGTAGAAGGGGGGGAGACAACAACCTCGAAGCCGAGATGAGAAAAGAAGGTGTGCCAGAAGGGTAGCTGTTCCATATAGTTCAGCTGGAAAGGAATACCCATCTTGCCCCTTCTGTTCTTTTCGGCCTTGAACTGGGCGAGATACTGTTGCTTGAAGGCGTAGATATTGAGATCCGTGGGGTCGCTGATAAAACTCTCGGGTTTGACGATGCGGTCACACTTGTTGCCGCTTATCAGCTTGCGTTCGTGGTCGAACCTGTTGATGGTCAGCAGGCAGTAATTGGTGCACCCCTTACAGTTGAGCGTCTTTGTTGTATGGGTAAAATGCTGTAGATCATCGAGTTGCAATAGGGTAGTGCCCAATGGGACACTCTGATGCATTTTCTTTGCATACAGGGCACAGCCATAGGCTCCCATCAGGGCGGCCTCCTGGACACGGACCACTTCAGCCCCAAGTTCCACCTCAAAGGAACGCAAGACAGCATCATTGAGGAAGGTCCCTCCCTGTACCACGATATGGTTTCCCAGCATCGAAGGGTCGGTCGACCGGATGACCTTGTAGAGGGCGTTCTTCACCACACTGATGGCAAGGCCGGCAAAGATGTCCGATACCGTTGCCCCATCCTTCTGTGCCTGTTTAACCGAACTGTTCATAAAGACAGTACACCGGCTTCCCAGGTCAACCGGATACCTTGCTCCGAGGGCCATTTTGGCCGCCTGTTCGGGGGTGTAGCCCAAGGCGTTGGAAAAGGTCTGCAAAAAGGAGCCGCATCCTGAGGAACAGGCCTCATTGAGGAAGATGTCGTCGATGACACCATCGACAACCTTGAAGCACTTGATATCCTGCCCTCCGATATCGATGATGAAGTCGACCAGAGGATTGAAAGCCTTGGCACTGGTATAGTGGGCCATAGTCTCTACAAGGGAGTATTCAAGATCGAAGGCCTGCTTGATGAGGTGCTCCCCGTATCCGGTGGAGCACCCTTTGACAAGGGATATCTTGGGGTAGGCAATCATGAAGGAGGTGAGAAACTCCTTGATCAGCTGGACAGGATTGCCGTTGTTGCTCTGATACCGTGTATGGAGGACCTGTCCATCAAGATTGAGGATGCAGAGCTTGACGGTTGTGGAACCGGCATCAATTCCGACGAAAGCCTCCCCCTCATACGTAGCCGGATCGCCATAGGCAAGTTTGGCCATCGCATGCCGTTCTTTAAAAAGTGCATACTCTCCCTCATCCTTGAAAAGAGCAGGTATGGAGGTGTAAGAGGCCTGTACTTTGGTATGCTCTACGGTATTGATGAGCTTCTTCAAGGAAAGGGTGCTCCCCCCGCTGGCCAAAGCAGTACCCAACGCTACAAAGTAGAGTGAGTTCTGAGGGCAGATCCCTTCAAGCCTGAGGGTGAGGTCAAAGGCCTTTCTCAGCTGGGGAAAGAAGGTAAGCGGTCCTCCGAGGTATACCACCTGCCCTCTGATAGGCCTGCCTTGTGCAAGGCCTGCTATGGTCTGGTTTACAACCGAATAGAAGATGGAGAGGGCGAGATCTTCTTTTGCAGCACCTTGGTTAAGCAGGGGCTGGACATCACTTTTGGCAAAGACCCCGCATCTGGATGCGATGGAGTAGGTCTGCTTTGCACTCTTTGCAAGGGTATCCATCTCATCCTGACTTACATTGAGCAGCGAAGCCATCTGGTCGATGAAGGATCCTGTGCCACCGGCACAGGTGCCGTTCATGCGCACCTCCATCTGTTCCCCAAGGAAGAGGATCTTTGCATCCTCGCCTCCGAGTTCGATGACCACGTCACTGCTGGGAAGGTAGTGTCTCACTGCAAGGCGGGTCGCATAGACCTCCTGGACAAAACTGAGATCCAGATTTTGGGCCATGCCCATCCCTGCAGATCCGGAAATGCTGATGGAGACCTCTGTGTCACCAATTTCTTTCAGGATTGCCGACAACAACGTCACCGCAGTTTCTCGAATCTGAGAGAAGTGACGGGTATACTGCGAATGCACGAGATTACCGTTGTCATCAAGGACAACGCTCTTCATGGTGGTGGAGCCAACATCTAATCCGATTCTCACCGAAATGCCTCCAAAGTACAGCAACAATACTCAATATTCACTGTTTGTAACAGTGAATATTGTTAGTTTTATACACATTTGTAAAAAGTGTCTAGATACAATTAGTCTTTGCGGTTTCCCGCGACGGTAAAATCAATGGTCTGTACATCTTCAACTGCCTTCTCCAACAAGGGTTCGATCTCCATCAGTTCGAAATGGTGGGTTACGCTTTTCTTGTTAGGACGAACCAAGGGGTGCTTCGGGCTGAAGATGACACAGCAGTCCTCATAGGGGAGGATGGATGTATCGTAGGTCCCGATCCGTTTTGCTACATCCATGATCTCCTGCTTGTCCATCCCGACAAGGGGGCGCAAGACCAGCAGGTCGCTCATGCTGTCGGTAAAGGTCATGCTCTCCAGGGTCTGGCTGGCTACCTGGCTCAGGGCCTCACCTGTGACAATGGCCGTCCCTTCCTGCATCAGGGAGATAGCATTGGCAACCTTCATCATGGCGGCTCTGAACATGAGGGTATGCTCGTCTTCCGGGCTGTGTTCTCGGATCCAGAGCTGTACATCTGTGAAGGGCACTACATGCAACCTTGTCCCTTGCAAATAGGGTGCTATGAGCGAAGCCAGCTTTGCTACCTTCTCCAAGGCTTGTTCGCTGGTGTAGGGCGCGGCATGGAAGTAGATGCACTCCTGTTTCAGACCGCGCTGTGCCATCCTGTAGGATGCCACAGGGCTGTCTATGCCGCCGCTGAGCAGCAGCATCCCTTTTCCTGCCGTACTGACCGGCAAGCCTCCAGGCCCTGGCTGGGGTGAGGTATAGAGGTAGGCCTTGTCCCGTATTTCACAGTATATCGTCTTTTCCGGGTATTTTGCATTGACCTTCATGGAAGGGTAGGCATCAAGGACAACCCCTCCCAGCTCACAGTCTATCTGGTAGCTGTTCATGGGAAACTGCTTGTCAGCCCTTCTGGTCTCACTCTTGAAAGTCCCCGTCCCTGCGGCGAAAGGCCCCTCCTGTATCAGGAGAGCGGCTTGTTTCTTGATAACCTCAATGTCCTTTTCGCAACTGATGCACTTGGAGAACCCTACGACCCCGAAGGTGGTCCTGAAGGCCCTGAGAGCCTGCTCCTCGGGACACTCGTTACTGACTTCAAAGTAGAGGCGTCCCTTCTGTTTGGAGACTATGTTGCGGTATGGCTTGAGTTTGGCCTTGATGTTCATCTTGAGCCGTTTTTCGAAAAAGTCCCGGTTCTGGCCTTTGAGAGATATCTCACCAAGCCTGACGAGGTATAGCGTTGAATCTTTCATGCTAGCTCCCTATATGTTGTCTCTATTGCTTGAGAGAGCAATTCTGCTTCCTCTATGGTTGTATCTTTGCTGAAGGAGAGTCGAAGGCTGCCCTTTGCATCCTGGGGGTGTACATGCATTGACAGCAGCACTCCCTGGCTTTTCTGTTTTGCATTGTTGGAACATGCCGAGCCTGACGATACGCAATACCCCTTGGAATAGAGCACCCGGGTAAATACTTCACTGGGCCAGGGTTTGACTGAAAGGGTGAGTATATACGGTGAGCACAGTTGTGCCGGGGAGAGTATCGGTAGGAAGGATAGCTTCTCTTGAAGCAGTGTGTGAATCCTATTGATATGCAGATAGTTGCTTTCTAGGTTTGCAAAGGCCTCCTCCATGGCTGTCACCATAGCTGCGATGCCACTGAGGTTCTCTGTACCCCCGCGAAGTCCGCTCTCCTGTTCTCCCGCACGGTTGAGGGCGGTAACCGATGTATTGGTGTTGTACAGGATGCCGACTCCCCGTGGGCCATGGATTTTGTGGGCGCTGAAGGAGGCGCTGTCGACTCCCATATCGGTAAGGGAGAAGGGGATCTTGCCCATGGCCTGGACTGCATCGGTGTGGAAATGGATCTTGCGTCCTGAGCTCGACTCCTTCTCCCGGACCACAGAGACCAAACCTTGAATATCCTGAATAGAACCTGTCACGTTGTTTACCAACATACAACAGACCAGACGTGTCTTGTCAGTAAGAGCCTTTGCCAGATCCATGGGATTGACAAACCCTTTGGGTGCATCAAGGTAGATGACCTTCCAACCCAACTGCCTGAAGAAAGTGCCGTACTCTTTGATGGAGGGGTGTTCGATGTTGGTGAGCACTATCTCAGCTTTCTGGGGTTTCCACATCAGGTGGTTCATGATGATGGCATTAGACTCGGTGCCGCCGCTGGTGAAGAAGAGGGTACTGGAAGGAACTTTCAACAGATTGGCACTCGTTTGTCGAAGCTCTTCCAGCAAAGCTTTTGCCTTACGTCCCTCCTGATGGAGTGCCGAGGGGTTTCCAATATAGGATTCGGCAACTGAGGCATATCTCTGTATCGCCTGCTCACTCATGGATGTAGTGGCGGCGTTATCAAAATAGTGTATTTCTGTCATGGCTTGCATTGTCACCGAATTTCCCTATAAATTCAAGCTGATCAAATGCATCAGGTGGAATTTGAGGATGATCGCCAAGATTTTTCCATCTTGTCTTTCCCCCCTACAAACGGTATAAATGAGGATATGAAAACATTACGCACGGTTACGCTCGCCCACGGGAAAGAGACCACTATCCTCCTTGCCGATGACCTCAAGGATCTTTCTTCCCATTTGGGTAATTACGGACGATCTGTCCTCTGGGTTTTTGATACCAATACAGCGAAGCTCTTCAAGCAGCTTCCCCCGGTTCATGTTGTCCTCGACAGTGGCGAGGCTTCCAAGAACTTCACCTCCCTGGAGAGGATTCTCAGTTCTGCCATGGATGAGGGGCTTGCACGAGATGGGCGTATCATCGGATTCGGGGGTGGGGTCGTCTGTGATATGGCGGCCTTTGCCGCATCAGTCTATATGAGAGGGTGCCATCTTACCCTGGTCCCCACAACGCTGTTGTGCATGGTCGATGCATCGGTAGGGGGGAAGGCCGCAATAGATTTCAGAGGCCTGAAAAATATGGTTGGCTCCTTCTATCCAGCCGATGAAGTGCTCATCAGCTTTGATACGCTACGCACCCTCAGCGACAAGGAGTTCCTCAACGGCCTGGGCGAGGTCATCAAGCATGCCCTGCTCAGTCAGGACGAGGAGCTGTACAAGTTGTTGCTGACCAAAAAGAATGAGATTCTCGCCCGTGACAGCGAAACTCTCAAATCGTTGTTATCTCTCTCCCTGGCTGTGAAGATCTGGTATATCGAGCAGGATCCTACAGAATCACTTGGGATAAGGCAGATGCTCAATCTTGGCCATACCTTCGGTCATGCTCTGGAATCATCCTCACATTTCAGTCAGGGCGGACACGGAGCCTGTGTAGCCTGGGGTTGCGGAAGGGCCTTGGAAGCCGGAGTTGCACTGGGTATCACAGACAAGGCATATGCTTCCGGGGCAACAAAACTCTTCAAGTCCTATGGCTATTACATGGACTACCGCATAGGGCGCGGCGATTGGATTGACTTCCGTGAGCATCTTCTCAAGGACAAGAAGAAGGAGGCCGGAAAGGTGCTCTTTGTCCTGATGGAAGGTCAGGGCAAGCCATCTCTCCAGCCTCTCGACATGCAGGTTGTGCAACACCTGGTCATCGCAAAACCGATATTCTAGCTTACTCGACCATTTTCAGCAGTTTCCCATAGAGCTTGCCGACTTGGTTGGCAAGCTTCATCTCTTTTGCGTCTTCGAACCTGTCTGCAAGTTGCAACAGGGTATACAAAGAGCTGTCAAGGGCATCAAAGCCGTCATGGTTGAAGGTGAAGCGGAAATTCCCCTCACCACTCTCCTCAAACCCGACGAATCCCAGCAATTTGCGTTCTTTCTTGTTTCTGCAGAGGGTCATGATCCAGGTGAGGTTGTCCACCAGGGTCTGTCCGTCAGCGATCGTATAGATGCTTCGCGGTGGGTTGTCTATGATTCCCTTGTCGACATCAATCTTTCCATACAGATCCAAAATGGAAAAGAACTTGTCCCCATAGTGGATATAGTATCCCTGGTACAGAAGGGCTGCAGGGAAGTTCTTTGGCCGCTTTGGTGCTTTCTCGTTGGTCTGGTAGAGGTAGTCCAGATCTGCAAGGGGAATTATGGCAACGGTCCTCTTGTTTTTCTTGCCCAAGGCTACTGTAGGGTAGGTACGCTTGTAGACCTGTACCACAGACTTGCCCTTTGCAATGCTTTCGCTCTTCTCTTCGCTCTCCAGTAGCTTTTTCTGCTCTTTTTTGGAGATTTTTTTCTCACCTTTCTGGGTGAGGGATACCAGTTGCCTGTAGATATCAGGGTTTATGTCATCAAGCCAGGCCTTTTCAAGCGGACTTACCGAGCGGGCATACATGCGGCTTGTCTGCACGATCTCCCCTGCGATGATGAACTGTGGCAGTGTCTTGAAGTAGGCGCTGCCCGGATGGATAAACACCTGGTTTGCCGTAAGGCTCTTGTACATGTTGCGCTCCGCCTTGATGCAGATGTACTGCAACAGGCCGCTTGCTATACAGCTGAGGTACTCACGGATATTTCCCCCATGGGTAAGGGGAAAGCCTATCTCACCACATATCTCTCCAAGCTGTTCATCGACATGCACGATTTCCTGCATTCCCTGGTAGTCGAGGTAGTACTTCTTGCAGAAGCGCTCCTTTGCTTCCTTGGTTGTATTGGCTGTGTACTTCTTGAAGATGTTCAGGTAGGCGACAAAGTCCCCGTACTCGGAGTTGTTCAGCTGCTTGTGAGCCGCACGTGAAAGATCCTCTTCCCCTGGGGTGAAGAGAAACGGATTTTTTGTGGAGAGGAAGGAGACGGCTATCAGCACCTCCTCCAGGACATCAGGGTAGTGCACCAAGGCCTCCACCAACACACGTGAGTGGCGGGGAAGCAGGGGGAACTTGCACATCAGTGATCCCACGGTTGTCAGGCGGCGATTTTCATCAATGGCACCGATAAAGCGTAGGGTCTCCTCAGCACTGGTGATGGCGCTGTTCTTAGGGCGGGTGATGAAGGGGAAGTGTTCGTAGTCATAGATTGCCAGGTCACTCATCCTGAGGACGACCTCACTGAGGTCGGTCCTGAGGATCTCCTCTGTGCCGTAGAGCATCCTGTCCTTGAAGTTCTCCTCGCTATAGAGGCGGTAGCAGATGCCGGGGGCTGTGCGTCCTGCACGGCCCTTGCGCTGGTCACAGCTGCTTCGGCTGGTTGGGAGGGGGACAAGCGATGAGGTGAAGTCCTTCTGGTTGTAGAAGTTTATCTTGGCTATGCCTGTGTCGATGACCGCTGTGATGCCGTCGATGGTGACAGAGGTCTCTGCAATGTTTGTCGCTACGACGACCTTGGTCTTCCCTTCGGGTGTGTCATCAAAGACAGACTCCTGCTCCTCCTTGCTTAATCGTCCGAAGAGGGGGTAGATGGCAAGAATGTTGTCAGTGTCCGCCATATAGAGGGCGTTTACACAGTTGGTGATATCAAATTCGCCGCTCATGAATACGAGGATGTCCCCCATCTTCTTGCGGGCCTGGTTCATGACAATCTTGGTGATGGCCTCGACCTGGTTCTCGAGATTCTCCTGCTTGAGGGGGTGGTAGACCACCTCAATGGGGTATATCTTGGCGTCGATGCTGATGACAGGTGCATCGCCGAAGAAGTGGCTGAAGACCTTAGTGTTGATGGTGGCGCTGGAGATGATGACCTTGAATTCAGGGCGGTTCTTCATGACATCCTGGAGCAGACCGAGGATGAAGTCGATGTTCAGAGACCGCTCATGCGCCTCATCGACAAGCATGACCGAATAGTTCTTCAACAGGGGGTCAGCCTTCAGTTCCATGAGCAGGATACCGTCGGTCATGACCTTGATTCTGGTGTTCAGCGTAGTCGTATCGTCAAAGCGCATCTTATATCCGACAAAGTCGTCAGTGGTGTTTACCTGCTTTCGGATATAGTCCGATACGCTGAGGGTGGCTATGCGCCTTGGTTGGGTGATGCCTACCATGAGCGAGCTGGTATAGCCCGCCTCATGGAGGATAATGGGAAGCTGGGTTGTCTTACCGCTTCCTGTGGGACTTTCTACGATGATGACCTGATTCTTATCGAGGGCCTCAAGAATTTCCATCCTGTGTTGGTACACAGGTAACTGTTTCATATCTTTCAAATTAATTCCTTTGTATGATGGAGATGGCATCCTCGATGCTTACCATCTGGTGCATCTCCCTGGTTTCCAGGTTTTTAAGGGTTACCTTCCCTGCTTTTTGTTCTTCTTCTTCACAGCTGAGGCCATAGGGGATGTTGTTAGCCTCGGCGTACTTGAACTGGGCACCCAACTTCTTGCCTAGCAGATAGACATCGGTTCGGATACCTGCTTTGCGGAAGGCCCTTGCCAGTTCGTCATACCAGAAGCGTAGCTTCTCATCAAGGCAGAAGATGATGAGATCTGCTGAACTTGCCTTTCTGATGAGGGGGCTCTTTAGCTCCTCCAGGGCGGCAAGCAGGCGGTCGAGCCCGATGGAGGAGCCCACACCGGGGAGCTTTTCCTTGGTATAGAGGGAGGCGAGGTCGTTATACCGACCTCCGCTACAGACAGAGCCGAAGTGGGGGAGCTCTGTGAGGAACGTCTCATAGACAATGCCGGTGTAGTAGTCCAAGCCTCGTGTTATGGAGGGATCCAAGGCGAAGTGCTCCTCAATGCCGGCATCACAGAGGTAGCCATAGATGCTCTGCATCCTTGAGGTATGTTCGACTTCCCCTCCTGCTAAGGTACTGAGCCTTTCCAAGGTAGTCAAGAAAGGCTCGCCCTTGTCCTCGACGGTGATGTAGCTGAGGATCTTGGCAGCTTTCTCCTCTGAGCCTGTGCAGTCGATGAGTAAAGTGGACACCTCATCCTTTCCGATCTTCTTCAGTTTGTCGACGATCCTGAGGATCTCTACGCTTTTCTCAGAAACTCCGAGATGATCCAAAAATGCATTGAAAAGCCCCCTGTGGGCGATGTAGAAGGTAAAACCGGTGACTCCCATGACAGAGAAGGAGCTCTCCATCATGGAGAGAATCTCGTAGTCAGCCTCTGCACTGTCGACCCCCACTATATCGAAATCACACTGGGTGAACTCGCGGAAACGTCCTTTCTGAGGGTTTTCACCCCTCCAGACCTTGTCGATGTGAAAGCGCTTGAAGGGGAAGGCCAGCTCATTCTGATGCTGGGCCAAAAAGCGTGCAAAAGGGACGGTAAGGTCGAACCTGAGGGCCACATCACGATCCCCATTGTCCAGGAAGTGAAAGATCTGCTTGTCAGTCTCACCTCCTCCCTTACCGAGGAGCACTTCGGTGTATTCGAGGACAGGAGTGTCTATTGGTACGAATCCATACAGGGAGAAGTGCTCTTCCAACGTGTTGACGATTGCCTTTTTGGGAATCTCCATGGATGGAAGGAAATCACGGAAACCCTTCAATACCTTGGGCTCTATGATGGTTCGTTTCTCTCTTTCAGCTCTCATTATCTCATACTCCTGTTGTGCTTTTGACGTGGATGGTGTACAAATAGTGTATAACGAATCGCTTGTGCTCTGCAATATGCGGTTCTTTGCCAATACCAACACATTGAGAGCAAGATGCTAATTAGATACAAACAAGACGAACATGGAAAGACAGTCCCCGTAGCAAATATCTACACACAAAAGGAACATAAGATCAATTACGCACTCCTGGATAGGGATGCCGTATGGGCGATCAAGAAGCTGCAGCAGTCAGGGGCGGAGGCCTACCTTGTGGGTGGGGCTGTACGCGACCTTATGCTCGGTCAGGTTCCCAAGGACTTCGATATTGCAACCAGCGCATCCCCACGCCAGATCCAGAGGCTTTTCTGGAATGCACGCATTATCGGAAAACGTTTCAAGCTGGTCCATCTTGTCTTCAAGGACAAAGTGCATGAAGTCTCCACCTTCCGTAGCGGTGAAGAGGCTATGGAAGGGAACAACAACGTGTTCGGTTCCATCGACCAGGATGCCAAAAGACGGGACTTCTCGGTGAACTCCTTTTACTATGATCCCTCAACCAACCAGTTGCTGGACTTCAACAACGCCATGGATGACTTCAAAAAGAAGAAGATCAGTTCCATCATTCCCCTTGATGAGTCCTTCCGCGAAGATCCTGTGCGGATGATCCGCGCCATCAAGTATTCAGTGACCACAGGCTTTGCCCTGCGCTTCAATGTCCGCATGGCAATCCGCAAGTATTCCAATGAGCTTTCGCGAACATCCACCAGCCGTCTCACCGAAGAGGTCAACAAGATACTCTCATCCGGGCACAGCCGGGAGATCTTCAACGAGCTGCAAAAGTATAAGATTCTTGTCTTTATGCTCCCTTGCTTTTCCATTTACAGCAAATTTCCCCAAGTCCAGGACAGCCTCAGGGAACTGGACGAGCGCGTGATGCTTGCCAAGGAGAACAAGGGGCCGCAAGTGATGCTTGCTGATATGATCAAGGCCCTTGTCGATCCTCTGATCGTCTTTGCCGATGACCAGATGACCAGTGATGAGCGGTTCAAGGAGACATTCAGGCAGATAAAGGTGCTCATCAGCCCGATGACCCCATCAAATTATGAGGTCGAGCTTGCCAGTGAGAGGCTTCTCAGCTCTCGTGGCTTCAAGACACCGCGCAACTGCGTACGAAACCAGCGCCCTGCCAACAAACCCCCTCAGAGAAGAGGGCCCTCCCGTCCCAGACGGAACGAAGGGACCGGAGAGGTCTCTGCTGCCTCAAGGAAACGAAGAAGCAGGGGCCGCCCAGCAAGTCGTGGAGGCAAGAGCCAGGTCGAACAGGAGCAGAAAGTCTCCACCAGCGCTGAGGCCCACGACCTCTAGGCCCACTCCTCTATCTCAATATTCACACTTGCAACGAAGATGCCCCCATATTTCTCCAGGCTGTCTGCGATATATTCCTGCAGCTCCCCCAGTGTTGTGGCGATATGGTGTTGCATCGGAACGCGCAGCTTGACTGTCAGGGCGTAGCCTTCGTTTTTTATCTGCACCTGTACCCGCTTGACCTTTATCTGGCTGTCAAACTCATCAAGGCAGTGAGCGACCATCTGGGTGAGGGCGGCTTCACTGACGGTGACCTTTCCGTACTTGCTGAATTCAGGTCGTACGATGGTCTTTTCGAAGCTTAGGTTTTTCTTGTTGAAAGGGTTGTTGTGTTTCTTTTTAAAGAATACACGCATCGTGTCATAGACGATCTGGGGATAGTTTCGGGTAATTTCAATGGAAGGGACGGGAATGACATGCTTTCCCTCAGTATAGCGGATGCGCATCGCCGTCTCTATCTCTTCCTTTGTTGCGATATCTTCAATCCTGAACAGCTTTTCGGGTTGGGGCAGATTGAGTCGGCTGGCTATCTTGTAGATCATCTTCTCACTGGTGCCGATAATGAGCACCTTGTGAAACTTCTCTTTCTGGATGGCATCTATGACCTGGTTCTGGTGCTCAAGGTCATCAAAGACAGCGGTGCGAACGGCAGAAAGGACATTGCTCTCCCGTTTGGCGGATTTTCCAGCCAGAATACGATCCCCACGGATAAGAAGCCCGTCATCAACGATCAGGTCTATGCCATATTTTTGGGCAACCAACTTGGAGCGAAAGCTTTTGCCCGTGCCGCTTTTGCCGACCAGGGCATATACTTTGGTCCCTTTGAGTTTCCAGAAAGCATATCTAAATATCCGATTCATGGTTTCCATTATACGTAATTTCTTGTACAATAGAACAGCATTTTGTAAAAATTCCCTCGAGAGTTTTAGATCATACATTGTAAGGAGCGTTTTCCATGCAGAAAGTGCCTACGTTCAGCAAGGGTGGTGTGCATCCTCGCGACCAGAAGGTATATAGTTGTTCGCAGCCAATTGAACGACTGCCCATGCCCACTGAGTTGCTGGTCTCCCTGTCACAACATCTTGGTGCACCGGCAAAAGCCTTGAAAGCAAAAGGGGATACCGTCAAGCGGGGAGAGAAGATCGGAGAAGCCTCAGGTTTTATCAGCGCCGATGTGCACTCCCCTGTAAGCGGAACCATCAAGGAGATCCGAAAAGTCACCTTAGCAAACAGCATCAACTGTGATGCTTTCGTCATTATTCCAGATGAGGTTCAGGATCCTTTTCCTACTGAAACCTTTGACTGGAAGACCCAGGACAAGAAAGAACTGCTGACCCAGGTCAAGGACCTGGGTATTGTAGGATTGGGTGGGGCGACCTTCCCCGCCCATGTGAAGTTCTCCATTCCTGCCGGCAAGAGTGTCGATGCCTTTGTAGTCAATGGGGTTGAGTGCGAACCTTACCTCACCGCCGACTACCGCATCATGCTGGAAAAAGGGGATGAGGTGCTTATAGGTGCTATGATAGGGGCCAAGATCATCGGAGCCAAACGGATCATCATCGGCATCGAGATGAACAAGGTCGACTGCATCAAGCATCTCTCTTCCCTTGCCCAGGAGAAAGGGTATCCCATTGAGATCATAGGCCTGAAGGTAAAGTACCCCCAAGGCGATGAGAAACAGCTGCTGAAGGCTACCATACATAAGGAGATCCCCTCAGGGAAGCTCCCTTTGGATATCGGAGCCGTCGTTGCCAACGTCGGCACCTGCAATGCTCTGTACGAGGCCATTGTCCTGCACAAGAGCCTGTATGAGCGCGTCATAAGCGTAACAGGGGAGTGCATCAAGGAGCCCAAGAACATACTTGCTCCCATAGGGACCAAGATGGGGGATCTTCTCGCTTTCTGTGGTGGTTTCTCCGGTGAACCGGAAAAACTGGTAAGCGGTGGGCCTATGATGGGCTTCTCTTTCTTTGATGAGAATACTCCCATGGCTAAGGGTTCGAGCGGCCTGCTCGCCCTTCCTGCCCAGAAAAAAATGAAAACCACTGCTTGCATCAACTGCGGGCGTTGTGTTGCTGCCTGTCCTATCGGCCTGATGCCTTCGCACCTGTATCGGTATATCACCAATGGGGAGTACGAAGAAGCCATGCAACATAGCCTGATGGACTGCAAGGAGTGCGGCTGTTGTTCCTATGTCTGCCCAGCCCATCTTCCGCTGGTTCATGGGATGAAGACCGGAAAGAAGTTGGGGAGAAAGAAAAAATGAACAAACCCTCTTTGACTGTATCTGCTTCACCGCATATCCATGCGAAACAGCATACAGCATCTATCATGTGGAGCGTCTCGCTTGCCCTTGTCCCTGCAACAGTGTGGGGTGTCTATGCCTTTGGGCTCAGAAGCCTTCTGGTACTGGGCATCTCAATTCTCAGTGCGGTCCTCTGTGAGTTCCTTCTGGGAAAAGTGAGCAAGGAGACCTCCATCGCCGATGGTTCTGCATTTCTCACCGGCTTGCTGGTGGGGTTGAATATGAGCCCGAGCGTACCTTTGTACATTCCGTTTGTAGCCAGCGCCTTTGCCATCTTTGTTGCGAAATGGATATTTGGAGGCCTTGGGGCCAACTGGATCAATCCTGCCCTTGCAGGACGGGTGTTCGTGTTCTTCTCGTTCACTACACCGATGAGCACGTATCAGCTGCCCAGGACCCTCGCCTCCCTTGCCCCTGACGCATTGAGCTCGGCTACCCCTCTCTCCTTTGCAAAGACTGCAATATCAAGCGGAAAGCTTGGCCTCGATCCCAACGCCCTACTCGCCCAGAGTGGATATCCGTCAACAGGTTTTGCGCAGAGCATCGCATCGTTAACCGGTTTCTCTCCCTATTCGGTCGACACCTTCCTAGGTAATGTCGGCGGATGTATAGGGGAGGTGAGTGCTCTCTTGCTGCTGGTCGGCGGTATCTACCTGATGATACGCAAGGTCATAACGTGGCATGTCCCGCTTACCTACCTGGGGAGCGTCGGCCTGCTCAGCTGGGTCTTCGGTGGAATACCCTTCGGTTTTGGCCTGTTCGCAGGATCGTTCTTCCCCTCCCTCTTCAGTGGAGGGCTGATGCTCGGAGCCCTGTTTATGGCCACTGACTATGTGACCAGCCCCATAACCCACAAGGGCCAGATTATCTTCGGTATCGGATGCGGGTTCTTTACCTTCCTCTTCAGGTTCTTTGGCAGTATGCCCGAGGCTGTCTCAGTCTCGATCCTGCTGATGAACATTGTCTCCCCGACCATTGACCGCTATGTCGTCCCCCGGAAGTTCGGCGATACACGTGAGTACCGCAAACAGCAGAAGGAGGCGAAGATATGAGAAAGCATCTGAAATATGCGTTTATCCTGCTCTCCATCTGTGCTGTGTGTGCTTTCGCCCTTGGATGGACCAACTCAGTCACAAGACCGGTAATTATCAAGCAGGAACTGGAAAACAAGATGAGGGCCCTAGAGGCTGTCAGCAACGAGTGGACCATCGGAGAACAGCAAGAGGTAGAGGACTCGCCTTTTGTCATGTACAGCCTTCCCCTAACCGAAAACGGTGAGAAACGCGGATATATTGTCGGGCTCAAGGGTTCAGGGTACGGAGGCCAGCTTACCTTGGTAGCTTCCTATACCACAGAAGGTGAGATGCTCTTTGCCAAGATGCTCACCAACAGCGAGACCCCCGGCTTGGGCAAGAAAAGTGAACAGGAAGGGTATATGGACAAGTTCAAGGGAACCGGTTCCGATAGGAGCGTACCCACTACCAAGGATATGCTCAACTCATCAGAGGCTGCGGCAGTCAGTGGCTCCTCTGTAACCTTCATGGCTATAGGGAAGGCCATACAAGGTGGAAGCGCCTATGTGAAAACCCTGGGAGGACAACTATGAAACATGCACATATGAAGGAACTGACCAAAGGCTTCTTTGAGCAGAACCCGGTGTTTGTCATTGCCTTGGGACTCTGTCCTGTCCTTGGAGTATCGAGTCAGGTATCCAATGCGATTGGAATGACAGCAGGGGTGTTCTTTGTGCTGTTGTTCAGCAATATCATCATCTCCTTGCTTAGGAATGTAATCCCTTCCAGTATCCATATACCGGCCTACATCGTAGTCATCGCCTCCTTGGTTACCGTAACCGAAATGGTCATGCATGCATTCGTGCCTGCTGTCTACAACGCCTTGGGAGTCTATCTTCCCCTGATCGTAGTAAACTGCATCATCCTGGGAAGGGCAGAGGCCTTTGCCAGCAAGAACTCCACCTTTGACAGTGCTCTCGATGCCATAGGCATGAGCATCGGCTTTGGTCTGGCGATCACCTTGATAGCGCTCATCCGGGAACTGTTCGGATCGGGTACCATCACGCTGTTTCCCGTAGGGACTTTCAGCGGTATCATCACCATTCCTTGGTTCTATGATAATCCTGTGAGGGTCATGGCCCTTGCTCCGGGAGCTTTTCTGGTCATGGGATTTCTGAAGGCGTTCTTCGCATGGAATGGCTCACGAAAGAAGGGTAAGTAAGATGACCTATATTGCAATTCTCATAACATTTATTTTTATCAACAACTTCATTCTCGTACAGTTTTTGGGCCTCTGCCCCTTTATCGGGGTATCCAAGAACAGCGAGAATGCCATCGGTATGGGAGCTTCGGTTACCTTTGTCACCACCGTCGCTTCAGTGGTGACCTGGGCTATCTACTACTATCTTCTGGTTCCCTTCAATCTTCAGTACCTGCAGACGCTCTCCTTCATCCTGGTCATAGCATCTTTGGTTCAGCTTTTGGAGATGGTGATCCAGAAGATCAGCCCCCCGTTGTATAAGGCGCTGGGAATCTTCCTTCCTCTTATCACGACCAACTGTGCGGTCTTGGGAATAGCCATCATCAACATTACCAGCGGCTATAATGTGATGGAGGCCTTTACTGCAGGGCTTGCAGCCGGTCTTGGTTTCACCTTGGCCATTGTCCTGATGAGCAATATCCGTGAACGACTGGATCTCCAGCCTGTTCGCAAGGCCTTCAGGGGTATGCCCATAGCCTTTGTCTCTGCCGGCCTGATGGCTTTGGCCTTCATGGCATTCGACAAGGCACTCATTACGAACCTACATCTGGTATAAGGAGGAAGCCATGAATATTCTGTTTGCTGTTTTGGTTATAGCCGTTTTGGGCGGTCTGTTCGGATATGGGCTCTCCTTTGCAGAGAAGAAACTCGCTGTCAAGAAAGACCCTAAGATTCTCGCACTGGAGCCCATCATGCCCGGTGCAAACTGTGGTGTGTGCGGGTTTGCCGGGTGCAATGCCTATGCAGCGGCTGTCGCATTGGGGGAGGCTCCCATAGGCCTCTGCTCTCCCGGAGGCTCCTCCCTGGATGCCAAGATGGCTGAGATCATGGGGCAGAAGATAGAGAAGACAGGCGATGAGCGTCGTAAGGTAGCCCATGTCATGTGCAGGGGCAACACTGAGTTTACCGTCAAGGACTATGCATATGACGGTCTGCTCGACTGTAATGCTGCAGCCCTGCTCTTTGCAGGGGACAACTCCTGCAAGGACGGGTGTCTCCACCTTGGCAGCTGTATTGCTGTCTGTCCTGTCGATGCCATCTCCAAGGATGCTGAAGGCTATATCATCGTCGATGAGAAGACCTGTATCAGTTGTGGGAAATGTGTCCAGATATGTCCCAATGGTGTCATGCAGATGATCTACGAGGATAGTGAGTACGTCATCGAGTGCAATAGCCATGAACCGGGAGGGAAAATACGCAAACTGTGTACAGTAGCCTGCATAGGCTGTATGATCTGTGAAAAGAAGTTTCCCGAGTCCGGCTGTACAGTCGACAAGTTTCTCTCATCCTTTGACCAGTCTGTGCCACACTCACAGATAGCAGATGCCGCTGCGGCATGCCCCACAAAGTGTATCATTAAGCGGTAACAATGAAAAAAGTACTGATAGGCGCATATAGCCAGATTCCAGCAGGCTCTCCGACACCCGTTCTCGAACGGGCTCTGGACTCTGTCTTCAAGCCAATGCTGACCTATCTGCATAGCAACGGCAATGCTGTGTTGCAACTCTACCTGAGCAGTTTTCTGATGGAGTGGTTGGAGAAAAACCACCCTGAGGTGAACATGCTCATAGGAGATCTTGCCCGTATGGGCAAGGTGGAGTTGCTCACAGGCTCGTACAACCAGAGTGTGCTCTCCCTTCTCTCACCCAAGGATAGGTCCAACCAGATAGAGCTCAATACGACTTGGATCCGCAAGCGCTACGCCCAGAGAAGCAAGACATTGTGGTGCTATGGCCAGTACTTCAATCCCATCTACATCAACACCCTTGCCCTCTGTTGCATCGACCGTGTCCTGATATCCACGCATGACTCGATCCGCAATGAGGAGTATCTTGACGAACCGTTTCAGATGCAGGAGCTGGGAAAGAGTGTCCAGATTGTTCCGACTGATACTGCTGTAGGGGATCTTGTCAGCAAGTATGCCGCCTCAGAAATTTCATTCACGCAGTTTTTGAACAAGCTCAAGTCAATCATGCAGGAGTGTTCCACCTCCTTCTGTGCTGCGATGGTCAACATCGACCAGCTCTGCCAGGGGGGCATAACCTCAGAGCAGACCGAAGCGCTGTTCTCCCTTCTGTTCAGCTTCGAGAGCTCATCCATTGAGGAGATTCACGATCTCAACGAACCGATGAAGAGGGGATACCTGCCTGCGGGCTGGTACGGACATGACTGCCAGACCGGTCCGCTCTCCTTTTTCAATGATCTGTTTGTCAAGGATGAGTCACTGACCTATCTCTACGGACGGTTCACCTCCCTGTTGGATTCAGCACGCACCTACAAGAAAGACAAGGATATACGCAAGCGTCTGGAACTGCTGCTGCAGAAGATGTCCCAAGGCGGCCCGTATATGTGTGATGCAAATGCATCGATGTTACGCTCATCTGTGCGCAAATTGGTATGGCGATATATCAATGAGGCGGACTCGGTCCTGTTCGCCATACCCGACTATACCTATCCAGTGAGTACCGACTATGACGGGGATGACTTGGATGAGTACCTTACCATCGGAAAGAATATCAGCAGCGTCGTGGATGCCAAGGGAGGTTCCCTCAGTGAGCTTACCTACCTGCCTTCCTTGTATAACTATGGTGACACCTTTGCCCCCCTCGAAGGGTTCGGGACAAGCCAGAGCCTGCACCCTCCCGTACCTGGGGCCAAACAGAGAATCTTTACCGATGTGCTCTTGCCTTCTTCCCTTCCTCTTTATGAGTACGACAAGCGTGATGAGAAGTCCTGCCTTGATATGGGGAGGGCCTCCTATGATCTCTCCGTCCTCGATAGGAGAAATACCGAGTATCTGGTTCAGGCGGTATGTGAGGAGAACGCCATCCTGCAAAGTGCCCTTTCCATCGAAAAACATTTCAAGTTCCGTCAGAACACTGTCCTTCTGGAGATTACCCTCACCAATACCGGTGATGAGGATATTGTCTGTTCCTATGGCTGTGAGATGCCCTTGTCGGTCGGCTCCAAGAAGCAGACAACTGCATTCTCTGTCATGGAAGATCGCAAGCTCATCTCCTATGAGGAAGGTGAGGTGGTGGTTGAGAACGTCAAGTCCTTCAAAATTTTTGACGAACCGAACAACACGATGATTACCCTCGTTGGTGATACCCGCTTTACCTTGCTCAAGGAAGACTATATCATTGACTACAAGACAACATTGGCAGAGGAACAGCTCTACCAACATACCCTATACCTGCTGGTCTGGCCCCTGTCTCTCGCCCCTGGTGAGGAACAGAAACATACGCTTGGCCTCAGGCTTGAACGAAAATAAGATAGAGGAGACCCTATGCATTTCCAGAATAAATCACAGTTTGAGACTATGAAAGAAGAAGCCTACACCGTATGGAGGCGGCTTTGACTCCTCCAATCTACAACAAAAGATAACAGAGCTTGAGAAACAGACCCTTGAACCGGGTTTTTGGGAAGACAAAAGGGGTGCTGAAACCCTGTTTAGCGAGCTCAATGAGCTTAAAGACTCCTATTTCCCTTGGAAAGAGCTGATCCAGAAGATGGATGACATGCAGGAGCTCATCACCCTCTATTCTGACGAGCCTGACAACTCAGAGGAACAGGAAGAGATTGACACCCAGATACAGCAATTGGCCGCTGAGTATGAGAAGCTCAAGCTCAAGACCCTTCTTGACGGGCAGTTTGACAAGAACGACTGTTTTCTGACCATCCATGCAGGCACCGGAGGAACCGAGGCCAGTGACTGGGCAAGCATGCTTATGCGCATGTATTTGCGCTACTGCGAACGGAATGGCTTCAAGAGCCAGATTCTCGATCTGCAGGAGGATGAGGGTGGCATCAAGAGCGTTACCATAAAGGTTGGCGGCGCCTACAGCTTCGGTTACCTGAAAGGTGAGGCTGGGGTGCACCGTCTGGTTCGCATCAGTCCGTTTGACTCACAGAAGAGACGGCATACCTCTTTCAGTAGTGTCTATGCCTCTCCTGTGATAGATGACACCATTGAGATCGACCTCAAGCCGGACGATTACCGCCTTGATACCTACCGTGCCGGAGGGGCTGGGGGGCAGCACGTCAACAAGACTGACAGTGCAGTCAGGATAACCCACTTCGAGTCTGGCATTGTTGTCCAGTGCCAGAATGAACGTAGCCAGGGTATGAACAAGGAACTTGCATTCAAGGTGCTCAAGAGCCGCCTCTACGAGTATTATCAGGAAGAGAAGGAAAAGGAGCAGCAAAAGACTGCTATTGCAAAGAAAGAGATTACCTGGGGAAGCCAGATCCGTTCCTATGTCTTCCAGCCATATACCATGGTCAAGGACCATAGGACGGGTGAGACAGTAGGTAATATCCAGGCAGTCATGGATGGGGCGATCGATCCGTTCATCGAAAGCTTTTTGCGGTGGTCCAAAGAGGAGGCATAGGAGTGCACATCAGGGTAATCCTGTTGGTTCTGGTGGGCGTTCTTTGTATATGCCCGCCATTGTTTGCTGTCGAAGAGATCCCCTTTTCTGTAGGCATCGTCGCCCTTCAGGCCGAAAGCGCCTCTGCTCTTGGATTGATAGGGCAGGCAGGCTCCACCTATGCCAGGGAGTATATGCTTGGTGATGATGCCTACAAGACATATCTTACCACCAGGAGCCGAAGGGCCTCTGAACGCACTATCCATATTGCCATCTCTCTTGCCTATGCTGCCAAATCGGAATCAGACTTGGAGAAGGCAAGAGGCCTTACACCGGATCCGATCGGAACCATTTCTGCAACTCTTCCCGTCAGGTACACTCAGATTCCCTATGAGAAGGGATATGGAGATCTGTTGACGAGCTATACGGATGCTCGCCCTTGGTTTGCCTCCAAAGAGGGACTTGATGCGCTGATACTCTTGAACAAGACTAAGATTGCCTCACATGATCGCATCAGACTCTACTGGTATGATCTTTTCTCTGATACCACCACCTTGATCTTTGACCAGGTGGTCATGGAGAAGGATCTGATGGATATGACCGAGGAGATAGGGGTAGCCCTGCTGTCCAAGACTGCAGGGCCAGAGTATGGACTGCTTGTCTTTGACGACTATGATTCGTCTGTATCGGTCTTGCTTGATGGAGAGAGCCTGGACATCAAGGAAGGGCAAGCACTGATTCCGGCAGGGCAGTACACCCTCAGCCTTGGTGGGGAGCTCTATATCCCCAAACAGATACCCACCACTATCCTGTCGAACACCATCATGCACATTCCCTCTTCCTTGGAGCGTAAGGCAGGGGAGGATATGTTGCTCACTTCCTCCCTAGGAAAGGTGAACTGGTATGTTGATGGTGGGCTTCTCGATACTGCATGTGATCTGAACCTCAGCACTTCGATGGTACCGCTGGTCATTGTCGCACAGAAACAGGGGTTTTCCAGCAAGACCCTTCAGGTAAAGAAGCCTGTACAGAGGATAGAGGTCTCCCTGCAACCTGAGTGGATGAGCAGGTCTTCTCTTCAGCAAGAGGAGCAGAGCAACTTTTATGCAAGCTTTCGGAATACATTGCTGTATTTTGGCCTCTATGTGGCCAGTATCACACTCTCTCAAACGTTTGAAGTGGCAAACCCGTTGTGGCAGAGCCTTCAGGTAGCGACAAGTGGCTTTGCCCTTGTCTCCACGATGCACACTATAATGAATTTTGCTTCCTATGTCGCACTTGCGGGTTCTGGCGTACGATAGCAACACTTGGAGTTTTGTATGAAAAAAAAGTTTGGTGACAGGCTCAAGGCCTTGTTTGGAATAAAGACCTTCAACGAGCAGTTCTTTGAGGATCTTGAGGATTTTCTCATTGAAGGGGATCTCGGGGCAAAGCTTGCCATGGAGATTTCAGATGAGATGAGAAAACTGGCTAAAAGCGAAAAGCCCACAACCCAAGAAGATCTCCAGCTCATGGTCAAGGGGTTTCTCTCTTCCAAGGTTCGCTCTTTCCTGCCAGTTCTGGATAAGGATGAGCTGACGGTCTTCCTCATACTAGGGGTCAATGGCGTAGGCAAGACCACCTCCATCGCCAAGATGGCCAGGATGTATAAGGACCAGGGCTTTGAGGTGATGCTTGCTGCGGCAGACACGTTCCGTGCCGCTGCCATCGACCAGCTTGAGGTACACGCCCAGAGGTTGGGCTGCCGCTTGGTAAAGCAGAAAAGCGGCAGTGACCCTGGTTCGGTTGTCTATGATGCCATCACATCGGCGAAGGCTCGTGGTGACCACCTTATCCTTGTCGATACGGCTGGGAGGATGCACAACAAGGAGAACCTGCTTCGGGAGCTCTCCAAGATTGACAAGATCGTACAGGGCAGGGGGGTAAAGGCATCACGGTACATGAAGTTCCTGGTCATTGACAGCACTACAGGGCAGAACGGCATCAGCCAGGCCGAGCTGTTCAACCAGGCTGTCAAGCTCGATGCCCTGATCCTGTCCAAGTATGACTCGCTGGCAAAGGGTGGGGCTTTGGTGCAGATTGGGGAAAAGTTCGGTATACCCATCGCCTTTGTCGGCACTGGGGAGAGCTATGCCGACATGCATCCTTTTGATAAGGACGAGTTCCTCAACAGCCTGGTGGGTCTATGAGAAATGCCGCCTTATTCTTGCTCTCAATGATGCTTCTCTACACACTACCTGCAGAGGCGGTCGTGCAGTCAAACAGCATCGGGCAGGATAGGGACGGCTTAGCTCAAGAGAGTGAATATACCCTCAGTATCCAAGGAGACGAATCTACCCTGTACCATCTGGATGAGCCGGTGTGGAAGAGGACGCTTATCCCTTTTGAAGATGGGTATGAAGTCTCCACCTATACCTATGATGATGGCTCTGATCACTACAAGATGTATGAGAATGCCCGTCTCATCTCCGAAAGTCTGGATTCGGGGGTGCGATATTTCTACTATGATGATAGGGGCATTCTGGAAAAGACCATGGTCGTCAGTGACGGGAAGGTCAGTGAGATGGAGATCTATACGTATGATGCGGCCACCAATAGTCTGAACAGTCTGCTCATCATTACCGAGGAGGGCAGTTCCATCCTGTATTTTGGAGACCCGAGAGTTCTTCCATGGTTCTCCTACACCAAGGGTGAAACCTTTGCCAAAGTGATGCAGATCTCAGATAATCTTCAGGTACAGGAGGTTTGGCAGGGTGATACCATCCTCAAGTCAGTGGAGGTTGAGATGGTCGAGTCTGGTGGCATCCGTCTGAAGACAGTCGTCAATGGCTTGGAACAGAGCGAACTCTACAACGAATTGGGATTGCTTGTCTTGAAAACTTCCCCTTCCCTTAGTAGAGAATACCGGTATACTGATGATCGCACCCTACTCGAATCGGTTGAGAAAAACAAAGAGGGGAGGGTGCGCATCATACGCTATGAGGAAGGGAAAAAGGTGACAGAGTCACACTATCAGGACGATATGCTTGAAAAGGAGATTTCCTATCCAGCTGATAGCGGCAAGGTGGAGACTCTGTATGACAAGGGTAAGCCGTACTGCGACATAACCTATGCCCTCGACGGCGAGCGTGTGCTCTCCATCAGGTACAGGTAGGTCATATGCTGATATTCCTTGCCAAGCGGTATGCCTTCTCTTCGGAGAACCGGCACAAGGGGGCCAGCATACGCATTGCCCTCGGCCTTGCGCTGTGTCTTTTCGCCATCACGATGGTGCTCTCCTTCATGCAGGCCCTGCAGGAGAACCAGTTTGAGGACATACGTACCTTCGAGTCCTTTGATGTGCATGCCGCACTCTCATATACGGATCTGGACAGAGGCAATGCCCTGGTTATGGAACTGGAAAATCTGCCTTTGGTAGACCATGCCTTCCTGTTCGCTGAGATTCCTGTCCTGATACAGGGCAAGGACGGATCCTCGTTGGCAGGGCGCATCCGTGCAATCCAAAGCAAAGGCCCTTTCACCGACAACCTCAATCTCTATCGGGGAGAGCTTTTCAAGGAAGGACAGCTCACCGCCTCATATCTGCATCTTCCCGCCATGCCGTTGGGGGAGAGCATTGCGGTCACCCTCCTGAAGAAAGGCCGGCAGGCAACAGTCATCCCCTCACAACGGAAGATGACCATCGGGGGGGTCTACTACACCTCCATGTATGATTTTGACAGTTCAACCTACCTGACCGACCTCCCTACACTCTACGCTCTCAACGCTGATGCACCCCTTTCTGTAGGGATTTTTTCCCAGGAGAAGAGCGAGGTGGTATCACAATCGGTCAGGGAGAATTTCCCAGATCTTGATCCCATTACATGGAAAGAGGCAAATGCCTCCCTCTATGGGGCAATGCAGCTGGAACAGAGCATGATGACACTGATGCTGCTCTTGATGGTAGCTGTCATCATCATCCATATCCGCAACAGTTCAAGGCGCCTGTTGCTTGCAAAGCAGCGTGAGATAGCGATGTTGCGTTCCATGGGGTTGCAGAAGAGACAGGTCCAGCAGCTTTTTGTGCTGCAGGCCCTGATAGTCGCTGTTGTTGGATCGCTTGCTGGGGTGTTGCTCTCCCTTGCGGGTATCCTGCTCTATCCCAATTTCTCCCAGCTGGTCTACAGCTCTCTGGGAGTGCACCTTACTCTTTCGATCAACATACAGGATCTGTTGCTTCTGGTCGTAGCGATACTCTGCTTCAGTGGCTTTGCCTCCTATATAGGCACACACCGAATTCTGAAAGCGGATATTATGGAGATGTTTGCCCATGACGAAGTCCGATGAGATACTCTCCCTCAAGGGAGTCAGCAAGAGTTTTCCAGCAACTGCTCGCGGAGGTGAGCCCATTGAGATACTCGATTCGATAGACTTGGCGTTGCACCCAGCCACAAGCATAGCCATCACAGGCAAAAGCGGTTCGGGCAAGAGCACGTTGCTGCAGATAAGTGCAGGTCTGCTCGCCAGTGACAATGGGGAAGTGCTCTTCGATGGAAAGAGGCTCGATACGCTCAATGATGCCCAACTGAGCAGGATCCGAAGCAACTCCATGGGATTCATATTCCAGAGCAGTCTCCTTCTTGATGACTTTACCGCCCTGGAGAATGTAACCGTCCCTGCCATGATCATGGGAGTGGGGGAGAAGCAGGCACGCAAGAAGGCCCTGAATCTTCTGGAGAGTGTAGGCCTCAGTGACCGTCTGGACCATAAGAGCGACCAGCTTTCCGGTGGAGAGCGACAGAGGGTGGCTATAGCCAGGGCTCTGGTGAATGAACCTCTGGTCTTGTTTGCCGATGAGCCTACAGGCTCCCTTGACGAACGCAATGCCGCTCTCATTGAAGATATGCTCTTCCGACTGGTCTCCGAGAAACAAGTTTCTCTGATGCTTATCACCCACAACACGCCCTTTGCCTCAAGGTGCGACAGGGTATTCAGGCTTCACAACCGCAAGGTGGAGGTCATCAGGTGAGGCCCAGGCTTGCACTCATGCTCATCGCCCGAAAACTGGGTATCAACAGCAGCTCTGCAGCAAAAAAAAGGATTCTTTTCAATATTCTGCTGATATCACTGGTCGTTGCCGCCCTGGTCTTTGCCCAGCTGTTTGTCGTCTCCATGAGCCGGGGCATTGCAAACAAGTACGCCTTGCTGGGCAACGGGCACTTGCAGGTCCATGAGAGTGCCGATACTCCCATTCCTGACCTGGAGCACATCCTTGATGTGCAGTTGGTTGCGCAGACCTACTCTCTGATATACAGCCCTTCCAAGAACCTGATGGTACGGCTCAAGGGGGTGCAAGCGTCATATTTCAATGAGAGGAGGCTCTCTGAGATTACCTTTCTGGATACCACTGTTGATGCCAAAGGTTCCTCCCTGCCCCAAATTCTGCTCAGCACAAGCATTGCAGCCAAGCTGGAGGTTGTCCAGGGTGACAGGGTTGCCCTGATGATGATAAGCGACAACAGTCTGCGTCCCCAGCTCTGTATCGTAGGAAACCTTTATGACAGTGGCTATAAGGAACTGGATGAGAACCTGGTCTTCTGTGACTTCTCCCTTTTGGAGAGGTTGTTCTCCTCCAAAGCCGATACCTATTACGAGCTGTTGGTCGACGAGGCAGAGCTGGAGAATGTCAGGGCTTCTTTGGAAGATGAGGCTCTCTCTGTCACTTCCTGGGACCAGGAGAACTTTGCGGTTGCGACAAACCTGGAGACAAGCCGCCAGGCCGTCCTTGGTGTCATGATTGTGGTGGCGATCCTGTGCGGGTATTTTATCAGCGAACTGAGCCGTGAACTGATAGAGGATGACAAGAGTCGCATAGCGCTTCTGAAACTGTTGGGTGCCACAGAGAGCCTGGTCAGGGGGGTCTATTTCTCCACTGTAATGTTGGTCACCCTCATCTCCATTGTACTGGGGACAGGTGGGGGAGTCCTGTTGGGACTCAATTTGGGATCCATACTCTCCTACCTTGCACAAAAATCCATCCCGGCCCTCGCTTTCTACCTTCTCGATTTCCAAGTGATAGTACCGTACCTCGATATTCTCATCATTTTGGTAGTCCTTACGCTTGTCAGCTCGATCTCTGTACTGTGGAGTCTGAGAAGGGTGAGGAAAATCCCCTTGCTGAGCTGCACACGCTTTGACTAAGCTCTGTTTTCCTATATACTGCCTTCATGAATTTTGAAGTGTTTGCCTTAGGGACAAGCGGCATGATGCCCCTTCCCAACAGATTCCTTACCAGTGCCATGATTCGTCGGGATGGGGAGCTCTTCCTCTTTGATTGTGGGGAGGGGACCCAGATATCATTGAAGATGCTCAACCTGAAGTGGAAGAAGATCAACTCGATCTTCATCAGCCACATGCATGCAGACCATGTTACCGGACTTCCAGGAATCCTGATGCTCTCCAGCCAGGTTGACCGCGATGACCCGCTTACCATCTACGGTCCTCCCCGCCTGAAGGAGTACATAGACGCCAACCGCAGGATACTGGATATGTACATCAACTACGAGATAGTTGTGAAGACAGCCCATCCAGGGCTTCTCATCGACAACGATGAATTCACCGTCTCTGCCTTTCCTCTTGCCCATACAAAACCCTGTACTGGCTTTGTGATGGAGGAAAAGATGCGTCCCGGTGAGTTCCATCCCGATCTTGCCACCTCTCTTGGAGTTCCTATGGGCCCTCTTTGGGGGAAGCTGCAGAAAGGTTTTGCCGTAACCCTTGAAAACGGAAAGGTCATCCAGCCATCACAGGTGATGGGTGAGGCTAGGGAAGGGCGCAAATTCAGCTATGTTACCGACTCTCTCTATCTTCCTTCAATTGCTGCCCATGTGAAGGATAGTGACCTGTTCTTCTGTGAAGGTATGTTTGGCTCCGATATGGAGGAGACTGCACGCGAGAAGATGCATATGACCAGTGAGCAGGCTGCACGCATAGCAAAAGAGGCAGAGGTCAAGAAATTGGCCCTCATACACTACAGTCCCCGCTATAATGACTGGGAGCTGAGGTATCTTGCCGATGATGCCCAGAGGGTCTTTCCCAATACTGTGCTTACCAGAGACAGGATGAGATTTGATATTCCATTGAAGAACTAGGGTCATGAGCTTTGGACTTGGGAAGTAACATGGGAACGCTATGCCGCAAGACATTACGATCCCTTACCATCTCCCCTAGGGGCCTTGTGTTTCCACCCCTCAATTGTTTGGTTAGGTAATCGGGTTGTATTTTGGTTTTAGCTGTATTGGGTGAGAAAAAAACAAGGTACCTTCATGATGGTTGTGTGTAGATATGCCTTTACAGGGTAATATCGATTACTCTACAGCTATGTGAATACACAGGTATAGCTAGCTATACCAATATGGGCAGCTTAGGAAAGGTGTACTTTGTCCTTATCGTCCCAGACTTCTTTGATCTTCTCGCTATTCCCACTGTCTTCGCTATCATCGGATTCTTCTTTCACCTCAGTATTGTCGTTGGTGTCGTAGTCGTCATCGTCCTCAAGCATACAGGCGGTGACAGCCTCGTGCAGGAGCAGCGAGGAGTCAAGCACCCTGCCGTTTCTGGAAGCGAACCCTATCTGCAAGGATGCACCTGAGAACTCCTTCTTACAACTTTCCAGTAGTGAAAGAGTAAAGGATCGTGCTTCTTCTGCGTTGTAGAAAGGCAGAACCATCGCTATCCTGTTGTTCTCAAGGGTGAAGCTGTAGGCAAGTTCACCACTGAGCATGATCATCTTGTTGGCAATCTGTTCTGCAGGGCCTTTACTCACATCAATGAGGACAAGGGTCAGGTCATAGCCCATCTCCTGGGCATTTTCCAACTCGACAGAGAGAATTGAATTGAAATCGGAAGAGTAGGTCTGGACTACCCTTGTGTGCTCATTCTCCGTCATGGACGAGGAGTGGGTCAGTTCTGCATCCTTGGCAACAGGAGCCTCGCTGATCGCGGGAGAAGCAGAAGCTGTGTATGCAGCTTCCTGTTCTCCTTCATAGGCTACCTCTTGTGACTGTTCGGCTGTGGAGAAGGTGGGAAGCTTAACCTCTCTGATGGTGGGGGAGACGGTGACCAGTTCATCTTCAGGTGCCAAGGCGGGTCCGACTGGCTTGTATTCTTCTGCGATGGTCTGGCCCAATACCATCTCATCGGTATGGCGGTGCAAAGGATCGTCACCGGGGAGGTTGTACAATGGCTTGTCATAAGCGTTGGGAGGAAGCTTGTCGATCTCATCGGCCAAATCCTCGTCCCGCCTTCGTGCGACAAGGACTCCGATCTCAATCATGATAAGTCCGATGAGAAGGGGGAATAGTTTTACCAGTACATCATATATTTGTTCTTGGTTGATCGAGTAGAGTGGGAGCAGGTACCTTGATGCGAGATAGAGCAGACCAAGCAGGATAAAGACGGTGATGAACAAGCTTAGAAGTATTTGGCGACCATAGTGCTTATTTTCGGACATTGGAACCTCCCGGAGCAAACTTTACACGTACATCAAAGCTATAGTATCATACTTAGCATATAAGATGAACAAATGCATGACAAGACAGTTGGGCCTAATCTTCACTCTAAGTATGATTATAGCATATTTTATCCTTCTTGGTCTGTTGGGAGAGGAAGGTTTTTTTCATGCACGCGCAATGAGACGGGAATTGCAGGATCTGAGACAGAGAGAAGAGATGCTGGTGTTACAGGTCGATTCCTTGCAAGAGCAGAAGGAACGTATGTCATCACAGGACGCCCTCAAGGATGCGGCCTTCCGTTTCGGATACCAGGTAGAAGGGGAGCAGGTGTTCTATTTTGCTGACGAGGGGGAGGATGAGCAGGAGCCTCAAGGTACAGACGAGACCGTCCAAGCACAAAGGCAACCCTTCAAGGGGCTACCCAAACTTTGGGTTGCACTCATTGCCCTAGCCTTTTCCTCCCTATGTACGCTACTATGGGGCATAAGGATGCAGAGGAGAAGCATACATAGATGAGTGAAGAGCACCAAGAGGCAGAAGTACTATACAAGCAAGAAGCGGGTACTCTGGAAAAGACAGTAAGGTTGTTGCAAGAGGATAAGGTCGTTGTCCTTCCTTGTGACACAATCTATGGATTATGTGCCCAAGTCGGCCCTGCAGAGCGGGCCTTGCGTTCAGTGAAATATCGTGGACAGACCAAATCCTTTCTAGTCCTTGCCACCCTCGAGCAGGCTAAACAGATCTGTCTGGTTCCCGAGGATATCGAAAAGGCCTGGCCGTGTGCCCTCACCGCCATCCTTACCAACCGTGAGGGGATCGGAACTACCGCAGTGCGTGTCCCTAAAGACAGCTTCCTGCAGGAAATCCTTGCCAGACTCGGCAAGCCGATATACTCAACCAGTGTCAATGAGTCCGGCTATCACACAATAACGAACATCACCGACATCATATTTTCCTTCAAGGATCGGGTACCGGCTTTTGTCGTGGACTCTGACAAGCAGGGGAATGTCCCCTCAACGCTCATCGACTGCACGACCAAGCCGTATACCCTGGTGCGCTGTGGCCAATATGACGCATCGGCCCTTCTTGGTCTCTAGGGCCTAATCTTCCGACACTCCATATAGTACCGCTTCTCATTCGCTTCTCCCATGGAGAAGGTTTTCCTGGGTAGCGCACTATCCTTGATGATGGTCTCAAAGAAGGTGTCCTTGGAGACGTTCGGCAAGATAAGTGCTCCGTTGCCCTCTTTCCCTCCCAGACTTGCGGTGACCTCTTCGCCGTGGATGTAGTCGACTGTTGCCTTCTTCTGCTCCAGCAGGGAGTCGATGACCACTTGCAATGTCCCTGCTGCGATGTTCGCAACCGCCCCCGAAAGGTTGAACAGGTAGTAGCCGCCCTTGTCCCGATAGCCAAAGCGTTGGAACTCGCTTACTTCGTTGATGAGCTTGTGCAGTGTAGGAAGGTCGTTGACCTTCTCGATGACGACAAAAGAGGCACACTTCTCGACCTCTGCCTTGAAAGTCTCAAACTCGATGCCAAAGAGAACCCTGTGGATGGGCTCGAAGGCGAGGCCTGGGTCATAGATGTTTTCCAGCTCCACCATGGCATATCGTGCCGGGTGGTTTTCCCACTCATCCTGGGCGATTGTCTGCTTGATATCCTCCCAACAGCTTTTTGCGGTGGCAAGGCTGTGGTTACCATCACCCATGGCATAGAGCAGTGGGTTTTCCGGATCGAGGTTGGCCTTGATCTTCTCAAGGGCGTCGGCTATTGCTGCAAAGTCATCAACGGAGTCGACAACCCATGCGCTGAGCGAGCCTCCTCCTGCCATGAGGGTAGTTTCATAGGCGGTTTTCAGCTGGTCTCTCTTTGCCGCCAAAGGTTCTATCACCGACTTCTCATGGTCACTAATCAGCACCATGATATGGGGCAGCTCAAGGGGGGCATTCCTACGGATCTGTTTTCTGGGGGGGATGCGGCTGAGGATAGTCCCCTCTGTGGCTCTTATCAAGGACCGTGAGCCGACTGTATAGTCATACTGCTCGAGGTCAAGCAGGACCAACAGGCCCCATCGCCCCTTCTCGTAGGTGTTGGTGGTGCGATGGACAAGGAAGAAACAGTGCTCGTAGGTATCAAAGAGAGAGCTCTTCACATAGCTGTCCATATGGGCGTTGATGGCCTCTATTCGCTTTTCTGGATCCAAGTCCTCCAGATAGGCTTCTGGGAAGATCAGGTTCAGCGTCGAAGGGTCGTCCCCTACGTAGGATTTGGCCTGTTCCCAATAGGATTTTTCTGAAGTATACTGGTCACAGGCGACGACGGCCCATTTTGCGAGATCCACTCCCGATTTGGGAAGGAGAATGTCTGCGGTGTGCAGGCCAAGTTGTTTCAAACGTTCTGGAGTATTTGGCATGGCGGTTCCTTATTGTGTTGTTTTACTGCTATGGTATTCCAATATATGGCATCCAGCAAGGTAAAGTAGGAAAAATTATGAGCAAGGCTATCGTATTTACTGGAGGAGGGGGCCCCACCAGCCTCCCTGGCGACCTGATAGAGGAAGGTGACTACCTCATCGCCGCTGACAGTGGCTTTGATACCGCCAGGGCCCTAGGCATTGGCGTGCACTACGTCATAGGGGATTTCGACTCGACCAGACTGGCAGATGAGGCCCTGTTGCTCGACCATGAGAGACACCCTGTTGATAAGGATCACAGCGACACCTACCTTGCCATCGAGAGAGCCCTCAAGCTTAGTGACGGGGACTATGTGCTGGTAGGCGGGGGAGGGTACCGCTTGGATCATCTGTTGAAAACCTACTCCCTCTTTTCCCTGTTCGGCCCTCCCATTCTCTGGTTTACACGGTATGAGACCAATATCCTCGTCACCTCCTCTAAGCGATTTGACCCTCTGGCTGTAGGGACGACTGTCAGCCTCTACCCTGCAACCCTGGACGGGAAGGCGACTGTGGGGGCGAAAGAGCTCAAATGGCCACTTGTCACCTATCAGATGAGTTTCCGCTCTTTTTCCCTTTCCAACTCATGTGCCTGTGAGTTTCTGCACGTGCAGGTAGAAGGCGACCCCATCTTTGTCAGTTTCCCGGTTGCCCGAAGTGCAGCTAAGGTGGTACGATAGGGTATGTTGCACACAAGAAGGCTTCTGGCATTTTCCAGCAGAGTTCACACCTATACGATGCTCCTATACCTGTTCTTTTTTCTGGTATACCTGTCGAGCAGCTATTTTTTGGTGAACCAGAGTCTGATAGACCTTCTGCAGTTTGCCCTCATCCTCATCAGCTGGACCAACTTGCTGTACGGACTGTGGATCGTAGTGTTCTCCTGCATAGTATGGGGAAGTGACAGGGTCTTTCCACTCTCTCCCATTGTCCTGACCCTGCTCAGGATGACAGCGGTATTCCTGCTCAGTACGCTTGTAGCGATTATAGAAAACCTGGTGACCGATGGTGTGGTTGTCAGTTAAGGCTAAATAGGAGATTTGCATGAACAATCCACTCATCAGTGCAGTGCGGGGGGCCATCTGCGTCCCCAGCGATGACCCCACTCTTATAGAAGAGGCTGCCTGCAGGCTCTATTCACAGGTTCTTGAAGCAAATGGCATCGAGGAGTCTGAAATCGCCTGCCTCCTGCTTACACAGACAAGCGACCTTAAGAGCCGTAACCCCGCCACTGGCCTGAGAAAAGGCGGATACTGCGCTACAACACCCCTATTCTGCATGCAGGAGCTTGAGATCGAGGGGATGCTGGAGCGGGTGATTCGCGTGATGGTCATTACCAACAGGTCAGTAGGACAGGTGAAGCCGGTCTTCCTTGATGGAGCTGAAAAACTGAGACCCGACTTGGCTGATCCGGGAAATGTGCTTCCTACATAAACGAGTGAAAAATGTTCTTTTGTGAAATACCAAATATATACATGTTCCAGTGCTATCTCTACAAGGAATCATCCTGTATCAACAGGGTGATTCCTGTACGATATGCCTCTGAATGAGATTGTCTGTGCATCAATCCTGTCTTCCTTCATTTCTGCATAGGGGTACCCCTGCTGAACATACTCACATGAGAACTCATTGGGATGCATCATATTAGAATCAGTGAGAACTAATCCAAAAGAAAATACAAAATGTAAAAAATAGCATTTCAATTGACAAAAACAGCATATTCCATGATACTTTTTTACATCAAACCTCTTGATCGGAGTACCTAGGAGATTTTCTTATGAAAAGAATGTTCGCTTTGACTGTTGTCCTGCTCTCTCTTACATCACTTCTCATGGCCATGGGAGCCACAGAGCCCGCCACATCGGCTGCCTATCCCAAGAAAGCCATCACCATGATAGTACCCTATGGTGCAGGTGGCACCACAGACCTGACAGGGCGCCAACTTGCCATCCAGCTGGAGAAACACCTGGGCGAGGCTGTGACTGTCATCAACCAGGGCGGTGCCTCAGGATCCATAGGGGCGAGGACTGTCCTCGATGCCAAGGCGGATGGATATACCGTCCTCTTTACAGCGGAGTCGCTGGGTACCCAGCGAGTTATGGGCCTGAGCTCCATGAGCTATGCCGACTTCACCCCCATCATGGCGGCGGTCAACGACCCTAAGGTCATAGTGGTCAACAAAAACTCCCCTTACAAGACTTTGGAAGATCTTGTCTCTGACATCAAGGCCCGCCCTGGTAAGGTGAAGATGTCCTATACCGGTCCCGGAGGGTCAGGTCATGTGCAGGCCCTCATCTACAACAAGCTGGGTATGGAGATGGCTCTTACCGCATATCCCGGCGGATCTGACTGTATCCTAGCGGTATTGGGCGACCAGGTTGAATTCACCAACTCAAACTTCTCAACTGTCACCGGCTATCTTGCAAGTGGGGATCTCAGGCTTTTGGGTATCTCCGCCAATGAGCGTATCGCTTCCTATCCCGAGGTTCCGACCTTAGCTGAGATTCTCCCGGGTTCAGAGAAGTTCCTGGACAATCCCTTCACCCCGTTATCCTTGCTGGTCAGCAAGGATGTGCCTCAGGAAGTTGTCTCCATCCTGAGGGATGCGGCAAAGAAGAGTGTACAGGAGGAGGGGTGGAAGGCCTATGTTGCTGAGAACTCCCTGGAAAAACTCTATGAGAAGTATCCTACCGAAGAGAAGATGCGTTCCTTCTATGCTGATTGGGAGTCCTTGGTTTCCTGGATGCTCTTTGACAGCGGTGCTGCAAAGAACAGCCCTGAGAAGTTTGGCATAGCAAAACTGACGTACTAGAAATTGAGTATACGAAGCCCTTTTCCCCTCTTTTCACAGATAGGGATAGGGCTTCTGTTTGGTAAGGAGACCTATGAGCAATGCACACTGATAAGAAACCTAGGAACCAGACCTTTGTGGAGGGCTATGCCTTTCTGCTGCTCTCTGTCTCTCTTGCCATCTATTCAATGGTTTTGCATGTGGACTCACAAGCCAAGTGGAAGATGTCCCCCTACCTGTTTCCTCTGGTGATAGCCGCCTTTTTGTTCCTTCTTTCGATCTCCCTGTTACAGGAAGCGAGGAAAGATAGACACTCTGATAGGGAACAGAAGTTCAGTACCAAGGAGATAGAAGGGGAAAATTCACGGTATACAGACAAAGCAGAGGCGGCCTCCGGTCTTTTTTCTCAGGGAGGAAAAGGAGACGGTAGACGGTCTTATCACGCCATGCCCCTTGTGGCTTTGCTCATGAAGCAGAGTTGGAAAGATGCACTGTTGTTCGCCATGATCACTTTGGTGTACATCATTGGCATCACGGTGATAGGGTTTGTGGTCTCCACCGCACTGTTTCTTGCAGTCTCCTTTGTCTGTCTCCGGGAGAGAAGGGTATGGCTGGTTATTGCTCTGAGCATAGCTTTCCCCCTTATCGTCTATGTCCTGTTTGGCATGGTACTGCATGTCATGTTGCCGTAGGAGGGGCTTCGTATGAGTGAATTCCTAGGCATATTGGCATATATGGTCGATATCCGTTTTGTCCTGCTGGTCTTTGCAGGGGCAGTTGCAGGCCTCTTTGTAGGGGCGATACCAGGTCTGTCAGTATCCATGGCGACAGCTTTGCTTGTCTCCATCACGTACTCGTGGCAGACCACCGATGCCCTTGCAACGGTAATGGGAGTCTATGTTGTGGGAGTCTTTTCAGGAGCCCTCTCTGCCATCCTCATCAACATTCCAGGAGCCCCCTCTTCGGTGGTCACGACCCTTGATGGCTTTCCCCTGGCAAACAGGGGTGAGGCCTACAAGGCCTTGAAGTATGCCATCATCTACTCGTTCATAGGGACGTTGTTCGGCTTTGTCGTGTTGTGGCTTCTTGCCAAACCCATCTCGATGGTTGCCTTGAAGTTCACCCCTATGGACTACTTCCTGCTGGCGCTTTTTGGGTTGAGCACTGTAGGATCCCTCACGACCAAGAGCTTTTCAAAGGGGCTTATCAGTGCTGCTCTGGGTCTTTTGTTCAGCCTTGTCGGCATAGACCCGGTGTTGGGTACAACACGCCTAACCTTTGGCATAGAGGGCCTGAATGCCGGTATCAATATCGTCCCTGCCCTGGTCGGGTTGTTTGGGTTTGCAGAGGTTCTGAGCGTCATATCCGGTTCCAGTATGGATGCTGAGGTATCCAAGGTGACCAAGACTGTGGTCAAGACAAAGGACGTGCTCAAGCACTTCTTCCATAGCATGTACTACTCGACCATCGGGACGGTGGTGGGTGCCCTTCCTGGGGCTGGGGGGCCTGTGGCTGCCTTCCTTGCCTACAGTGAGGCCAAACGAATTGTCAAACATCCTTCAAGGCCTTTTGGAGAGGGGGCGGTGGAGGGCATTGTAGCCAGCGAAGCTGCCAACAATGCCTGTATAGGGGGGGCCCTTATCCCGCTGTTGACCCTCGCCATCCCAGGGGATGCGGTGACAGCCATCATTCTTTCGGTCTTTTATGTCCATGGCCTGAGACCTGGGCCCATGTTCATCAGGACCAATCCCGAGATGTTCCATGCCATACTGGCAGGCGGCTTTGTCGGAAGTGTATTCCTTTTGCTCCTGGGCTTTATCGCAGCCCCTAGGATCAGCAAGATCATCGCCGTTCCCAAGCGAATCCTGCTCCCTCTGGTGACGGTGCTCTGTGTCATCGGTTCCTTTGCTGTCAACAACAGGATATTTGATGTGGCTCTGATGTTTTTCTTTGGAGTGCTTGGGTTTCTGATGCGAAGGCGAGAGTATTCAGTCGCACCGATGACCCTTGCCATAGTGCTTGGGGGTATGATGGACTCCAATTTCCGCCGTGCGATCTCCCTTGCCTCATCCGAGGAGCACTTCTATGGCGCCTTGTTTGGTCGCCCCCTTACCCTGGCCCTTACCACACTCACCCTTGTGACGCTGGTATCCAATATCGATGGGGTGAAACGTCTGGTTCGCACCCTTTTCGAACGAAAGTCCGCTTGAATGGAGGCATTCTATGTATGTGACGGTTACCAAGAGCTCTTTGCAAGGGAACCTGCAGGTCCCTGGTTCGAAAAGTCATACCATACGGGCTGTGCTCCTTGCAACCCTTGCCCATGGGGTAAGCATCATCAACAACCCGCTTCTCTCCGGTGATGGTGAGAGTGCGATAGAAGCGGCACGCTCTTTTGGTGCCAAGGTCAAAGATACCGGTCATCAGCTGGTCATAGAGGGCAGGGGAATACCTCTTTCTGTCCCTGATAAGGGTATCGACACGAAAAACTCCGGGACCACCACCAGTTTTGTTACATCCCTTGCCACCCTTACAGAGGGTGAGACCTTTATCACCGGTGATGAGCAGATACAAAAAAGACCCATACGAGTCCTTGTAGGTGCATTGCAGAACTTGGGATGTGATGTTCGTTTCGTACGGGAAGACTCTGATGCCCCTCCTCTGGTGGTCAGGGGAGGAAGGTCTGGAGGAAAGGTTACCTTGGATGGTTTCAACTCCCAGTTTGTCTCAAGCCTGTTGCTCTCCTCTCCCCTGGCTAAGGGCAAGACTGAGATAACGGTGACGAATCCCTTGGAAAAGCCCTATATCCAGATGACACTGGACTGGATGCGCCGCTTTGGCGCAGTGGTTCAGAGCAATGAGCCTGAGTATACCCATTTTCTTGTTGCAGGTGATCAAAGCTATAGGTGCGGAACCTTCACTATCCCAAGCGACTGGTCCGCAGTTGCCTTTCCCCTGGTGTCAGCTTTAGTCTCAGAGTCTGAACTTACCATTTGTGGGCTGGACTTCTCTGACTCCCAGGGCGACAAGCGCGTAGTCGAGTATCTTCTTGAAATGGGAGCCGATATACCAAAGGATACGCACCAAGGAGCATTGACAGTCCGAGGTGGCAAAAAGCTGCAAGGAGGCCTTACCATTGACCTAGGGGACATCCCCGATGCCCTACCAGCCCTCTGTGTGGCAGCCCTCTATGCCGATGGGGATACGACCTTCACCAATCTTGCCCATGTGCGGGTCAAGGAGAGTGACCGTGTCCTGGTTATGGCTGAGGAACTTGGCAAGCTAGGGGCGAAGATTACCATCGGATCCGACCATATGGTTGTTCATGGAGGGGAACCCCTCCATGGCGGGACAGTCGAGAGCCATGGCGACCATAGGGTGGCAATGGCTCTTACGGGTGCAGCCCTCATGGCTGAGGGCCCTGTTCAGATCAACAATGCCGGGTGTACTGAAGTGTCCTATCCCAATTTTTTCGGCTCCCTGGTCAAGGCAGGAGCTGCCATCACCCTCCATGAGGACAAATAAAGGGCGAATTCTATGAAAACGACCAAGAAGAAAAAGAGCGTTACCCTCAAGGATGTCGCCCTAGAGGCAGGGCTCTCCATAGCTACGGTCTCCCGGGCATTGAACTATCCAGAAGTTGTAGATGCCACATCCCAGAAGAAAGTCAGTGATGCTGTGAGGAGCCTTGGCTATAGGATAAAACAGCCTGTAGGGAATTCTTTGATAAAAAGGGTAGCCCTTGTTATCCCAAGTGCCAGCAATGCCTTTTTCTCGCAGATGCTTGAGGGCGTGCTTACAGCCTCCTGCAAACAACAGTATCAGGTCCTGGTCTACAGTTGTAATGGCGACCCTGCCAAGGAGAGTGAGGCTCTGCATTCTGTCTTCCAGGCACATGTCGATGCACTTCTGTTTTGTCCCCTCACCGATGGCTCTTCCAAGACAGTAACAGAGCTGTTCCCCTCTGATTTCCCCCTCATCATCCTCTACAGGAGGCTGTTTCTTCCTGAGATACCCCATATCTACTACAACAACGTGCAGGGTGGCTATCTTGCTACCAAGTTTCTTCTGAAGCAGGGACACCGTACTATCGCTTTCTTCATCGGTCTGTGGCAGGATCCGCCTGACGGAAAAGATGAAGTTCTCTTGTTGTTGGATGACAAGAGAAGAGGCAGCTACTCCTCCCTCGACCGTCTCAGAGGGTATGTGGATGCCCTCTCTGAGTTCGGCCTTGAACTGGATCCGACTCTGGTCATCACGACCAGGTATGACTTTTCAAGCGGCTATGAGAAGACAAAGCTGTTCCTCTCTACCTTGCGGGACTTTGACTCGGTAATCTGTGGTAACGACAGTGTTGCTGCCGGGGTATTGCAGGCTCTTTCCGAACAACATATCCAGGTTCCAGAGCAAATCTCGGTAGTCGGCTATGATGACTCCACCCTTGCCAGCATCACACGCCCTATGCTTACTTCCGTTCATCAGGATCCGGAACAGCTGGGTGAGCAGGCGGTGGCAATGCTGGGTTCGATCTTTGCAGGAGAGAGGGTAGGTGACAGGGTTCTTGACCCATCTCTGACCATTCGCAACTCTACTTCGATGAGGCAGGATTAGCAACCAGCCTCATCTTTACCTGTCAGAATTGACATAGTGCTCACATCCCAATGGTACATACATATCCTGATGGCAACATAAATATCTTGCTTTACAGAAAATCACCGGATATAGTGCAAAGTGTTCAAGTCATGGATTCTCAAGAGAATACAAAGATACCTATGATACTTCTCATTGAGCCTAAGTCACTTGAAAAATCAATATGCACCACACTTTACGTGGTAGGGAAATCCATGGCAAAACGTATTCTTTCATTAATTTCCGTAGCTTTATTAATCATGACCTTCGTTGGTTGCACGTCCCTTTCCAAACAGGAGACTACAGCATCGCCAAGTGCACAACCTCTCTGGGATGCGGGAGATACACGTGATAAGATCATCGTGCTCAGCGACATACACACTGGCTTTGAAGATGCCTATGCGGAGATTCTGATGAATCGACCGTATCTCATCGAATTTTTGCAACGCATCAGCGTGACGCAGGATGTTCGTGAAGTGGTGCTCAACGGTGACATCTTTGATGAATGGTTCCTTCCACTCTCTTTTGTTGAAACTGACAGGGGGGATTTCTACCGAAAGAATATAGAGAACAACAAAGATATAGTTGCCGCATTCAAGGCTGTCATGGATGCAGGCATCAACTTGGTATATGTCGTGGGAAACCATGACATGTCCGTAAATTTGCAATACATCGAAGAGGCGATCCCAGGCATGCTAGTCTGTTCGCAACACCTTGGAGTCGGATTGTACCGAACCGGGGATCGAAACGAGATCGTCATTGAGCATGGCCACCGCTATGATGTGTTTTCAGCTCCAGACACCATTACCAATGCTCATCTCACCAACAGCCCTACCATGTTTCCTCCAGGATACTTCTACGCTCGATTCGCGGCTGACTGGGTACTCAAGGGGAAACCTGCCTACACAGCCGAAGCGCCGGTTATCGAGAAAGTTCCAGACCGTGTGAACGACCCAGACCAATTCGGTGCCTATGCGTATTACCGAACCATGGAGTCTGTCTTCAAAAAAATCATTCCAACCGATGGATTCGGGGACAAGCTCTTGGATATTCGCATCGATGGATACAACGACACCTATTCGATTCAGGATTTGTATCCTGTTCGCAACGCACAGGGAGAAATTTCTGCTCCCGTGCTCTTTCCAAACTATCAGCGGACGTGGGAAGAGCGTCAGAAGGCCAATGGGGTGAACGTGCTTTCCAGTTTCGCTGTCGCTTCCTTGGGTGCTCTTGACGGCAAGTATTTCGAAAGTCAGGCTCGGGCTCAGTTTGAAGTCGACAAAGACCAAAGCGATACCAGCGTAGTGATATTCGGTCACACCCACGTTCCCTTGTTCTACGACTATGGCAATGGCCACTATTTTGTGAATACCGGTACTTGGATTGATCACAACACCAATTACAAGGAGAAGGATGGCAGCCTCCTCAGCAGGACGTTCGCAGTGGTGACCACAGGTCCTTCTTCCAATGCCGTTGATGTCTATCAATACCAGGAGGATGGCTCTTTGCGCGATCTCAAGAGCCAATTGCTCGCCGACCATGAGAAATAGCAGATAGCCAAACTGAACTGGTACGGCACATGGATCCGGAATATGCAATGCAGCATGTCTGTAGCGAAAAGAATGTAGATATCATCCTTCCTGCCTAGGAAGAAGGACCCCATGATTGTTCTTGTTCCTTCCGGGAAGGGTGATAGTCTGTTAGTTTTTTGATCTTTGCGCACTTGAACAGGAACAGTGATGATTGTATCTGTCTTGTCTACCGCATAGGAAGATTTCATCTATTTTGAGACAACAAAGGGACACATTTTTCGATATGTCCATAATGATTGGTCAGCCGCTTGTCAGTAATCTATATTTCACAAAGATACATTCTAACGACAACTTTATTTCCCTTTAGAAACTGGTAGTAAATTTCTTCAATCATAAAGAAATACTGCCAGTTTATTATTGCAATCGGATCTGAAATATATTATCATGTGCCTATATTTCTGAAGTATAAGCACATGAGGTGTTTAGCATATGTACATAGTGTATTCCGGCCCGAACGACAAATATGCATCCGCTGCCGTCTCCACCAGGGATGGCAAGAAAACCCGTAACACATACGAATATCTGGGACTTGTGGTCGACAGGGAGAAGGGCATATACAGCAACAGGACACGAGGACTTTTTACCTTCGATCCCGAGACCGGTGCCTATGGGAAAGTCCCGGAGGATTTCATTGAATCCCAGCTTCCGGACAAAAGACGCATCAAGAGGGTCTCCCTTGATTTCGGTGATGCATTCTTTCTCCATTCGTTCTTGCAGGACTCCGGTTTCTTCGGTGTCATTGACAGCCTCGGATATGGGAACAAGGACACCCTCCATGCAATGGTCCTCTTCTATATGCTTTCGTCAATGGCGAACTGCAACGCTGACTCCTGGCTCAGCGGAAGCATAGCAGGCCTGCTTTACCCCAAAGCAAAACTGGACAGTGGGCGTATCAGCGAGTTCCTCGCCTCTGTCGGCACCCCTGAGAAGCAGATGAGATATCAGCAGGCCTATCTGAGCCATGTAATGACCAGATACAGTTCTGACAAGAACATACTCATAGACTCGAGCGGACTTCCGAATGCCATCCACATGCCTCTGACGAGGATCAATGTCCATAATGGGAAGGTCAGCAATGAGGTAAGGCTTATCTTCGTGGTGCAGAAGAAGACAGGCCTTCCGATCTTCTACATGGCAGTGCCCGGCAACGTCGTTGATGTCAGCACCCTCAGAAGGATAATGCTTCATCTGGAATCGCTGGGGATAGAAGTCGAATCCTGCATCATAGACGCAGGATACAATAGTGCAGGCAACCTTGACTTCTTCTATGATGAGAACCATAGGTGCAGGATAGGCTTCCTCACCAGGGTCAAGGCGAACGACTCCAATCTCAAGAAGATGATCGCCGAAGAGCTTGCAACCCTTGAGTCGCGTGAGAACTTCGTCAATTTCGAGGATCGCTATCTCTTCATCAAGAAGAAGGAGGTGCTGGTCGGTTCCCATCGTGACAATCCGGCTTATCTTTATCTGGGCCTTGATTGTAGCCGGCTCAACGATGAGCAACGCAAGCTGTTCAAGAAATCAAAAAAGACGAAACTCTCACTTGACGAGGTCTACGAGACCATGAGTGACCAAGGCCTTTTCGCCATCCTCTCAGGCACTGACTATCCTGTAGAGGAGATACTTCCGGCTTATTACCAGAGGCAGGCCGCTGAGCAGATCTTCGACTTTGCAAAGAACTACACCAAGCTCCTTCCGCTCAGGACCCACTCGGAAGAGACGTTCAGAGGACATCTGGTCCTTTCCTACATAGCAACATGTGCTGTCAGGATGATTCAGATGAAGTTGGAGGAATCCGAGCTGCTGATGGGCTCAAGGCTGTCGTTCATGAGAAACCAGAAGTGCACCGTATATCCTACCAGAGTCATAACAGACACACCTGTGAAAGAGGTTGGTGACACCTATGCGGCTTTCGGTATCCAGTGCCCTGAATCAATCCCGTTGGTCGAGGGCATGCTTGTCTATTCTCCTCCGGCTGCAGTTGTCAAAGGAAAGAAAGCGAGAAAGGCTCCATTGGAAGAGAAGCCCAAGGGAAAACCAGGCAGACCTCGCAAGAATCCGCTCCCAGACCCATCTGTTACTCCGAAGAAGCGGGGCATCCCCAGAAAGAATCCTGTTTCGGAGCAGGATGCTGCCCCTAAAAAACGTGGCAGACCACGAAAAGATCCGATGTAGTTTCTATTATCAACACCTCTGGATGTGCTTAGAAATTATACCCGTGAATTAGAGATAAAGAAAATATAGGCATGGAACATCCTTATCGAAGATTCAAATAAAAGAGCTGTGGTTTTTGAATGAGGAGAAGATTATTCATGCAAGCATTACATTTTTCATGGGCATATAGGACAAAAAAGGGACATACCTCATTCAGTATGTCCCTAACAGTTTTAAGCCGTCTGTCAGATTCGAACTGACGACCCCGAGATTACAAGTCACGTGCTCTGGCCAACTGAGCTAAGACGGCAAAAAGAACAACTGCAATATACCGGTAGGGTAACGAGTATGTCAAGGGCTTCCAGAAAAATGACCTGATGGCTTTGTAGTATGTACTTGTGTTTTGTTATTTTCGTAATAATATATCTTGTTGCATTATCATGTATCTCACAGTATTCTATGCATATAGTTCTAGACGGAGGAACAACATGCAAAAATATGTATGCGATGTGTGTGGGTATATATATGACCCTGCTGAAGGTGATCCTGATAATGGAGTCGAACCGGGAACTGCTTTTGACGCTCTCCCTGAAGATTGGGTATGCCCCCTATGTGGTGCTCCACAGTCGGACTTCTCTCCTGTAGAGTAACGTGCTGCATGCAAGGAATGTGGAATTGGTTATGAACATGGTAGCTATCACGTGTTCTGGATAGGGCTCTTGTAGGGAAGGAAGCAGGTTTGCCTAGAGGTTTTTAGGAACTTCTCGGTAGCTTATCCTAAAGCTTTAAGCCTTTCTGACCTGCAGACTCTTGATGGACAACCGGACGATTTGTTTTATTTCTGTAATCAAGGTTGACAAAAACCTCAATACTAGGTAATGTACGGGTGTCTTTGGCAATGGAGAGGTTCCCGAGCGGCCAAAGGGGGCAGACTGTAAATCTGTTGGTTACACCTTCGAAGGTTCGAATCCTTCTCTCTCCAAATGGAGGCCTTCTTCTCAGAGGAAGGCCTCTTTTTCCGTCATACTACACATGAAGAGGTGTCAATGAGTTGCTTCTATGAGAAAGGTCTCCAATTCGAATGTACAGGTTGCAACTACTGTTGCAGCTGTGAGCCCGGATTTGTGTTTCTTTCTCCTAAGGACCTGAAGAGGCTTTCCACACATCTTGGCATCACACAAGATGCTTGTATCGACACCTACTGCCGCACTGTTCCCATGGGCAGTTTCAGTATGATAAGCTTGGAAGAAAAAAAGAACTATGATTGTATTTTTCTGACCGAGAAAGGCTGCAGTGTCTACGAAGGTAGGCCTGAGCAGTGTCGCACGTACCCGTTCTGGAGTAGCATAGTGGAAGACAAAGCCGCATGGGAGGCTGAGATGGCCTCATGTCCTGGTATGGGAGAGGGAAGACTGTACACCAAAGAAGAGATAGAGAAGTTGCTTGAAAACAGAACGAGCAACCAACCCATTATGAAGTTTTAGGCCCCTATGGCAAAGATTTCAGATGATGTCCTTGATCAGATCAAGGCCAGGCTCTCTATCAGTGAAGTAGTCTCTGACTACGTCACCCTCTCCAATAGGGGGGGGCGTCTGTGGGGGCTCTGTCCTTTCCATCAGGAGAAGACCCCATCTTTCTCTGTAGTCGATGAGCAGGGCTTCTATTACTGTTTCAGCTGCAAGAAGGGCGGTTCAATGTTCGACTTCATCATGGAGATGGAGAAGGTTCCCTTCATCGAGTCGGTTAAGATGCTCGCCTCCAAGGCAAATGTCGAGCTTGCCGAGGAAAGCCCCCACGAAAGACAGAAACGGGATCTCAATGAGACCCTCTATGACCTCTACGATAAGATAGCAGGATCTTTCCACTACATCCTATGCTCGTCAAAGCAGGGTCGGAAGGGTAGGGATTATCTTACTTCTCGTAATGTTCATCCCGACATGTGGGAGCGTTTCAAACTCGGGTATGCTCCCGATGATGCTGGTTGGTTATATGATTTTTTGAAACAACAGCATTATAGCGATGACATCCTCGCCCAGAGCGGACTGTTCAGCCAGAAGAATGCCACCTATCCCCTGTTCAGGGACCGCCTGATGTTCCCTATACGAACATGGCAGGGAAAAACAGTTGCTTTTGGAGCTCGTGACCTCTCAGGAACCAGCAAGGCCAAGTACATCAATACACCTGAGACACCCATTTATAGCAAAAAGCACAACCTCTTTGGTCTGTACGAGTCGTTGGATACCATCAAGAAGAGCCAGCATGCGATCCTTTGTGAAGGGAACTTTGATGTGGTGGCCATGCACCAGAGCGGGTATTCCAATGCAATGGCACCCTTGGGAACATCGTTCACTGAGGAGCAGGTAAAACTGCTCAGACGCTACTGCACCAAGGTGACTACGCTTTTTGACAGCGATGATTCAGGACAAAGTGCCACCGCAAAAGCCTTGGTACTTGCCCAGAGGTTCGGCATGGAGAATAAGGTTATCAAGCTGACCAAGGCAAAGGATGCTGCCGAACTCGTGGAAATTGAAGGTGAACAAGCTTTGAAAAGTGACCTCCAAACCTCTGTGCAGGGGTTCCATTATCTTGTAAACAATGCTGTAAACAGGTATGATACAACAACGTCTAAAGGAAAGTCTGCTGTTTTTACGGCTGTCAGGCCGTATTTGGATGCCACGGAGTCGGCTATTGAGAAGGAAGCTCTCATAAAACATCTCTCTATGTTGCTTAATGTTGACGAATCGTCAATAATTGACGATTATTTGCGTGGTAAGCAATTCGTTGCAAAACCGGACGTACAAGCAGCACCGGTTGGTGTCAGGCCTCTGAATCCTGCGACCATCTCTGTAGACTTGTATGCCATGTTGACCTTGGTCAACAATAGAGGTTTGTATTTGCAGACACGGTACAAGCTGGTTGTGGAGGATCTTGAGGACAAGGAGGCTGAAGCTCTGTACAACGTATTGGAAGATGCTGCTCGAGAGGATGTCGGAAAAAACGATGAATATATCTTGCAGATGATTGATGATGCACAGCTTCGAAGTGATGTGGCTCTCTCCTTTACTATGGAGGAGTTCAAGATGGCACCACAGAAGGTGCTCAATGAAGCGGTGAATCGGATCCAGCTCAGAAACTACGAAAAGAAACGGGTGAGCAACAAGAGGTTGCTTGACATCAGCCTCAGTGATGGCACATCGGATGACGGGATCGAGGACTTGCTTCGGGAGAAGACAGAGATTGACGCAAAGATCTCCTTACTCAGACAGGCCCTTGGACAAGACACTATAACAGGTAGGTAACTATACAGATGCTCGATGAAAATATTTCTCAAATTATCATAAAGGACTTGGTCGCATGTTCAGCTTTGAAGGGGCATGTCTCGAAAGATGATATCCGCAAAGCTTTAGGTCCGGAGATGACTACCGATGAAGCGGTTGATGAAATTTTGCAGACCTTAGGAGAACTGGAGATTCCTGTTACTGAGAGTGACAATGCCCAAATCCCTGGAATCTTTGTAGAAGAGCCCACAGATGATGATATAGATACAGATATTGAGGAAGAGCCGGATGATGACCTGCTCGATGACGCCCTCGCAGATGAAGAGGACGATATCGTCGAAGAGGGAGTCATCGATGACTATCCCACCAAGGAACCTGTCAAGAAAAGGACAGGAGGCGAGGGGGATGAGATAGATGAAGACGAAGAGGACGATGATGACGAAGAGGAGAGCGATGACTCGATGAAACGTGCCTGGAGTGGCATGAGCACCGACGATGATGCTGCTGGTGGAAATCGCTTCGTAGACATCTCATCCCTCAATGACCATGACAGCGAGACCGAGCATGTCCGTCACAACACAATCCTGGGAACTGACAAGAGCGACTCCTCCGGCGATGACCCCATACGCCTCTACCTTCGAGAAATAGGGAAGGAAAACTTGCTCACAGCCGAACAGGAAGTCGAACTGAGCAAGAAGATGGAAGACGGGGCCTTAATCATCAAGGAAGTCATCCAGGAAAGCGGGATCATGATCACGCGCTTCTACGATATCATCAAGACACTCAATACCAAGATGGAAGGTCAGGAAGAGGAGTACAACGCTAAGGAATACAAGGATCTGATGACCAATCAGAAGCGTTTTACCCAGTACTACAAGGAACCGCTGAAGGAAGTCCAGGCTACCTTGAAGAACTATATGGCCAAGAAGGAGCAGATGATAAGCAGTGGAGAGGATGTGTTTCATGACGAGACACTGGCCAAGAGTCGCTCCACACTGCTCAAGAAGCTTGGTAAGATCGATCTGCAGCCTGAAGAGATAACTTCCTTTACCCATGACTTTGTCTCCTCTGAAAACAAGATCCGCTCCTACAAGGAGAAGAAGCAGCAGTTGGAAAATAAGCTGCATATCAACACTCCTAAGGAACTGCGTCAGTTGGGCCGCGACCTTGCAACTCAGAGCCGCTGTTCGATCATTGAAGAGGAGCTCCATCTTACCAGCGATACCATCAAGGACCTTATCCGTGAGCTGCAGCTCACAGACAAGGACCTGAAGTTGATCGAGTACCAATTTGAGGAGTGTTGTGAGAACATCCTTGTGCACTCGACCAAGATTAAATACGGGCAGAAGATGATGAAGGATGCCAAGGATCGCCTCATTCGGGCGAACTTGCGTCTTGTCGTCTCCATTGCCAAAAAATATACCAACCGAGGCCTGCACTTTTTCGACCTTGTACAGGAAGGGAATATCGGCCTCATCAAAGCTGTTGAGAAGTTTGAATACCGCAAGGGTTTCAAGTTCTCCACCTATGCGACTTGGTGGATACGCCAGGCTATCACCCGCTCCATCAGTGACCAGGCACGGACCATCCGTGTTCCTGTACATATGATCGAACAGATCAACAAGGTCGTTCGTGAGTCCAGGATGCTGATGCAGTCCCTTGGGCGCGAACCCACCGATGAAGAGGTGGCGGAGAAACTGGGTTGGACAGAGGCAAAGGTCAAGGCTGTCAAGAATGTGGCTCGTGAGCCCATCAGCTTGGAGACTCCAGTAGGTGAGGAGGAAGACTCATTGCTTTCGGACTTCATCGAAGACAAGGAAGTGGAGAATCCTGCTACGCAGACTGCCTACTCCTTGCTTCAGGAACAGCTGAAGGACGTGCTTGCAACACTTCCTGCTCGTGAGCAGGAGGTTCTGAAGATGAGATTCGGTCTTGAAGACGGATACTCGTTGACACTTGAAGAGGTAGGGTTGTATTTTGAAGTGACCAGAGAGCGTATCAGGCAGATTGAGGCCAAGGCTCTGAGAAGGTTGCGACATCCCAAGCGCAGTAGGAAATTGAAGGATTTCATTTGATTTATACCAGGAGAGGATGATGGAAGAAGCAGAAGTATTCGCAAAACTCAACCAATTGCAGGAGGATCTCACCAGTAGGTTCTCCCTTGAGGACGAGATTGTAAAGTTACCGAGGGATTTGAAAGACAAGCAGGGACTGCTGGACAAGATCAACAAGGAATATATCGAAGAGAACGATAGGAGTGAACAGGCTAAGGAAGACTTGAAAAGTCTTCGTATCCAGTATGAGGACTCGGTTCGCGCTCGTGAGAATTCCGAAAAGCAGATGGAGCTGATCACTACCCAGCGCGAGTTTGAGGCACTTGAGAAAGAGATCAAGGATGCCGCTTCCAAGGAGCAGAGCCTCTTGAAGCAGTTGCATGCCAAGGAGAAGCAGGTTCACGAGTTTGAGGAAAGCCTTACTGAGAAGGAACAGCTGATGAATCTTCAGCAGGGCGAAGTGGACTCTGAATCTGAAAAGATCGAAGCACTTCTTGCTGACAAGAAAAAGCAGCTCGCTGCCTTGGAGAAGAAATGCACCTCCTACCTTGGTTCTGATATCACCGAAGACTTGTACAACAAGTTCGGCAACATCGTAAAGAACAAGAAAGGTAAGGGTATCGTCCCCATTCATGGTCTTGTGTGCCAGGGTTGTCATATTGTGCTTCCCGTACAGTTTGTCAATGATGTGCGCAGCGAAAAGCAGATCAATTTCTGTCCCTACTGTAGCAGAATTCTCTTTTATGAGGATATTGAAGGTGGGGATGAGATGTTCGCCAAACCAGGTGAAGACCTTGAGTTTGAGGAAGGCGGGCTCTCTGATTTTGTTGACAGCAGTGAATTTGACGATTTGCTCTAGGTTTTTTAAGGTAAGCTAGATGATCGCACGCGGGCAAAAGCCCGTTTGAGGAAAGTCCGGGCTCCATAGGACATGATGCCGGGTAACGCCCGGGAGCGGTAACGCTATAGAGAGCGCCACAGAAAATATACCGCCGGCTTGCCGGTAAGGGTGAAATGGTGGGGTAAGAGCCCACCGCATCTCTGGTAACAGGGATGGCAGGGCAAGCCTCATCAGGAGCAAGACCAAGCAGCAGGTAGGGCGGTCCGTCTTTTGCCTGCGGGTAGGTTGCTAGAGCCTATTGGTAACAATAGGCGTAGATAGATGATCATCATAAACAGAACCCGGCTTATTGCTTACCTTTTTTATGATACTTGAGGGAGAATAGCGTATGCAAAGAAACAAAGTCCTTGCGTATTTGCTCTTCTCCCTTTTTCTCTGTGCACTGCTCATTTCCTGTTTTGTGCCCTCTTCAGAGGAACTTTCCAGACTAGCAGATGAGCATAGGTATGCGGAACTGGAGAGGAAGACAGAGACAATGCTTTCCAAACGCATTGGCTCTGTACCTCTCTTCTACCGTGCTCTCGCCTTGCAACAACTTGACAGGAGTGAACAGGCCTATCATGTGCTGAACCTCTACTTCGCTATGGCCAAAGAGGATGATGAGCGTCTTGAAGAAGCTCATCGCATGATGTGCTCTCTTGCCATAGAAGTGGAGAAACCGAATAAGACCTTAGGAAGTGCAAGGTGGCTGGTAGAGCGTTCCCAGTTGGAAGAGAGAGACGCTGCCTCATACTATCAGGCCCTGCTTATGCTAGATCAGAGTGTAGAGGCCTCTAGGGTGTTCCAGCTGTATCTGAAGGATACCATCGATGCGTATTCCTATGCTCAGATGGTGCTTCTCTCTCTCACTGACCGGGAAGAGCTAGAGGCTTCCTTTGCACCCCTTACACCAAACCAGCAGCTTACATTGCTACAAAGCGTCGCTTCTGGTACTCTGTCTCAGCAGAGGGCGACACTTTTGCTCAAACTTGCTCTTCCTCTGGAGCAAGCGTTCGAAGACAAGGGCGAACTCTCCCAGGTGTATCGTTTGCTCCAGACTCTCTATGGGTATGCCGATATGAGGATCCAGCAAAGGAAGTACACAACCCTTGCACAGAATTTTTGATAAGAAGGTACTCATGAATGCTTTTGAAATGATCAAGGATGATCTTTTGTTGATACAGAATCCCTCACGCTACACAGGGGGGGAGTTTCACTACGGAGAGAAGGATCACAGCACGGTGACCTTCAATACAGCCATGTGCTTCCCCGATCTCTATGAGATTGGGATGAGCAACAATGCGGTGAGAATCCTCTATGACATCCTCAACAGGATGGATGAGGTCTATTGTGACCTGGTATTCTCTGTCGCTCATGATTTTGAGGCTCTGCTCAGAGAGCGTAACGTACCGCTCTATACCTTGGACAAGTATATCCCTTTGAACGAGCTGGATCTGCTGAACATCTCAATAGGGTATGAGATGTGCGCGACCAACATTCTGCAGGTACTCGAACTCGGTGGGATGTCACTGCGTACCTCTGACCGGAAAGAGAGCGATCCTGTTGTCATCTGTGGTGGCCCTGCTGCCACCAATCCCCTTCCGTTCTCTCCCTTTGTCGACTTTGTCTACATCGGGGAAGCAGAAAACGGGTTACAAGACCTTGTAAAGCTGATGCTTGAGGGTAAGAGAAATGGCTTGACCCGGACGGGCCAGATCGAGGCCCTGAAAAGCATTGATGCCCTGTGGTACCCTGGGAAGAAAAAGGCCAGGCGTTCGGTCGACACAAGCTTTGCAACGCTAGAAGACCACACCTACAAGCATTATGTGGTCCCCAACTTCAAGGTCACCCAGGACAATGGGGTTGTCGAGATCATGCGAGGATGCCCCAACAGCTGCCGCTTCTGTCATGCGGGGCAGTTCTACAAGCCATACAGGCAGAAACAGTACGAAACAATACGCATGCAGGTGGCTCAGAATGTATATGACTTCGGCTTTCGGGAGGTCACCCTCTCCTCCTTGTCCAGTGGTGATCATCCGTACATCAAGGAGATCATAGAGAACCTGCACAGCGAGTTCGGAAGCGACCATGTATCCTTCTCGCTTCCTAGTCTCAAGGTTGATACCTTTGCCTTGGGTATCCTCGAACAGCTTTCTGAGGTACGCAAAAGCGGCCTTACCTTCGCTATCGAGACCCCTGTGGAAAGCTGGCAGCTTGCGATGAACAAGAGCGTTCCCCTGGACCAGGTGATAGCCATCGCTAGGGAAGCGAAGGGTAGGGGATGGAAACAGGCAAAGTTCTACTTCATGATAGGGCTGCCCTTTGTTGATAGGGAGGTGGAGAATCAGGCGATAGTCGACTATCTCAAGGCGGTCTATGATGCGAGCCGTCTCAATATGAACATCAATATCGGTACCTTCATTCCCAAGGCTCATACCCCTTTCCAGTGGGCAGAGCAGCTTACACCCCAACAGTCATACGAACAGCTCTCCTCTCTCAAAAGGAGCATCCAGGAGAACTTACGCGGTTGCAAGGTAAGTTATCATGAGCCGAACATCAGCTATCTGGAAGGTCTCATCAGCCGTGGGGATGAGCGATACGCCTCTGTCATTGAGAGTGCATACAAAAAGGGCTGTCGCCTTGATGCCTGGGATGAACACCTCCAATCTGAGTTGTGGATGCAGGCTATTGCAGAAGCTGACTATGACCCATCTGAGGCTATCTTCAAGCCGTTGGACTTAGAGGAGGACCTCCCTTGGGACTCTGTCTCCCTGCGTGTCAGCAAGAAGTTCCTGAAAGATGAGTTCAGACAGGCGAAGAGCCTGTTGCTTACCGGCCGTTGTCTTCCTGAGTGTGACCATCTGTGTGGAGTCTGTTCCAAGCAGGTCGAGGTTGCCGATACTGAGCATGAGGACTCCATCCTGGAGGAGTTGAAGAAAAACCAGCAAAAGCTGCCGGCTAAGGTTCTCCCCGTCTATCCAGCCAAACAAGTCATCATAACGTACAAAAGGACGGGTAGATCCCTGTTCATCAGCCACATCAATGCAATGAGAAACTTTGAGATGTCCTTCCAACGCAGTGGACTGAACCTGCAGTTTACCCAAGGGTACAACCCCAAGCCACGCCTTGAGTTTGTGAACCCCCTTGCACTAGGGGTGAGCGGAGACAATGAGGTGATGCTTGCTGAGCTTATGCTACCCCCTGACATGGATGAGAATACGGTCAAGGAGACCTTGCAGAAGAGCCTGAACGAAGGCTACATCCTGAAAAAGGTGCTGTTTATGGATTTGGGAAAGAAGCATACCCTTGCCAAGTTTATCAAGGGAAGCATCTATCTTATCAATACAGAGAAAAGCCCGGAGTATGAGCAGGTCCTGCGTTCCTACCTAGGAAACCAAGGGGATGATCTCTCTGTCACCCAGAAAGGCGAATACCTGTATGAGGTGAGAATCGCTGGTGAGAAGAATATGGTCAAGACCGTATTCGGAACAGATGTGGACAAGTTTACCATAGCAAGCAAGCTTACCATCAGGCGTACCAGCATCTGTGCAGGAACGTGGGATGAGGACTACATAGAGTTCTTTACCCGCCTGATGAGTGAGCACCAGCAGCGGTTGGATGAGAGTGCACAGTAGGGCTAGTGGACCTATAAAGATTAGATCATGAGGATACTCCCAACCAATTCATAGGATTGGTTGGGTACGTAGAAGGTGCCTCTGCATAGCAGAGGTCTTTCATTATGCAAAAACGTGGCATATACTACTGCGTGTAGGAAGAAAGGTGCAAAGGTGGTATCTCATGACAAGAACACCCTGTTTGCAGAGTTTGTTATACCCCTCTTTAGCATTTCAAGCTTGGTGTCTATCAAGCCTACTTACCTGTAACCCAAACTCCAAATCAATACTCACCCAAATCCTACAATATTATCGTCCATCTTCCATAAGGAAAGCATGATGGGAGTCAATACATATTTGTTTGATAGGAGTTTATTTGATGAAACATAATACCCTATTGGTCTTGTTACTGGTTGTTTTAGTGCTCATGCTTAGTGTGGGATGTGTGGAATGGCTCTGGTATGCATCACAAAATTATGGCGTTTCCTTGTACTATTATGGGAACGGAAACACTTCTGGTACAGTTCCTGTTGATGAAAAGACCTATTATACTGGAGAAAAAGCTATCGTTTTAGGTAAAGGAGACCTTAAAAGAACAGATTATGAATTCAAGATTTGGAATACGAAGTCTGATGGATCGGGGACAAATTACCAACCTGGACAGAATTTTGTAATTAACTAAAATATAAAGAATAAGCTCTATGCCATATGGGAAAAGTAGCTTTTTCAAGTTCTTCGAATCCGTTTGATGCTTTTGACCGAAAGTAACATCTGGTTGAAAGTGGTCTATGATGGAAATGAAAATACATCAGGTACAGTTCCTGTAGACGAAAAGCAGTATAAACATTGACAACCAGCAATTATAGCCCAACCTGGATCGTTACTTAAAGATGGAGAAATATCCTAGTATTGGTGTTCCAAACCTGACGGATCAGGTTTCACCTTATATCCAGGCGATGAATATTTCGTGCATCAGCTTAGGGATAACAAGATTTATGCAATATGGGGATTGTGATTCTGATAGATCTTGTAAGAATCTGCAGTTGGTAGGCCATGATGAATCAAGATTCTTCCATTGCCTACTTTGGATAATCAACCTTTGCTGACCTTTAGAAGTATGACGTAACTCTCTATCTGATTACATTTTGGATCAAATGGGAAAAGTAGATGTGCATGTAATCAACGAAACGGTTTGGTTGATACAGAGTGATATGGCACAGTTGTTTCAATGTTCTGCTGATAACATTTCTCTTCATCTGAAAAATTTTTATGATGAAGGTGAAATGACAATAGAGGCAACTACCGAGAAATTCTCGGTAGTTCGAAAACAAGGAAATCGGACAGTTCGACGCAAGATACTGATTTTTAACCTCGATACAGTAATATCCGTTGGTTATAGAGTTAAAAGCCTCATTGCAACCCGTTTTCACATGTGGGCAACAGAGCACCTAAAAGAATATATCATCAAAGGTTTTGTCATAAATGACGAACAGCAAGTGAAAAATCAGTGTTTGAGACCATGTGGTATATTAAAAGTATCCCAATTTTTCGGACTATAGAACTTGCTCTAATAGCCTAGTATTCTCAGCTAATCACGAATGCAGGCACAAAAGAGGTTTCCAGACCTTGCGTTCCCTCATTCCCAGCCCCATATGGGGCTTTTTTACTGCCATTGCCTTTCCCTAAACGATGCAGATTGTTTAAAATAATCCTTGATTTATAGTCCTGTTTTCTGTTGCGAAGGGAAAGATTCTTGAGGGTAAAGGGTGCGAATAGTTTCATGAAGATTCTCCTGAGAGTGAATATACTACTAGGATTGCCTTTCGACTATTACTACCCCGATCAATCCAAGAGATCCCGAGTCTTTGCCAGGCTGTCTTGGTTCCCTACAAATATGAGGATATCCAAGACTTCCAGTCTGATGTCAGGCCCGGGGGAAAGGAGGATAGAGCCGTCCCGACGAATGGCGATGACCGTTCCTCCTGTCTTTTGCCAGAAATTCAATGATCCCAGACTATTTCCAATCGCCAACGATCCTTCTTTTATGGTGTACTCATAGGTTGGGAACGGGTTGCTTGCAGAGAACCTGTCATTGGCCTCAATGAGATCCTTAGCAAGGATAAAGAACTCCTCGTCGTTCTGTTCACGTTCACCCATGACATGACGAAGCTGGGAGAGAAGTTTGCGGTTCTCATTATTTTTGCCATATTTGGTGATATATTTTTTCGCATTGTCACGGGAGACGACAGAGACGCCCCTGTTGTGCCTGACCTCGACCACTTCCATCTCCTCAAGCAGTGAGAAGGATCGACGAATTGTCTCAGGGGACACCCCATATTCACTGGACATCACAGATCGTCCGGAGAGGGTGACTCCCTCGGCCATCTCGCGCCGTACTATACGATTGGCAATATCAAGGGCAATTTTTTCATATACAGCAATGCTCTGATGGCGCTTGCGTTGGGTAGGTTGCTCGTTCTTATCCATTTTTTTCAGTATAGCATGTTGCCAATACAGGGGCAATTAGAGCTATTTTTCTCCTTGTTTGACCTCATCCCAGATACCATCCATCTTCATAAAGTGTTCGGTATCAAGGGGGATATCCCGTTCTTTGCATATCTTTGCCAAGGTGTTGAACCGTTTTTTCATCTTCATATTGGACCGATGCAGGGCTACAGAGGGTGATATCTTCAGATACCGAGCCAGGTTGACCACAGCAAACAGGAGGTCTCCGACCTCCATCTCAACTTCATCAGGGTTTCTGTCAAGTGCTGTATCGGCCTCTATGACCTCATCAAGCTCTTCACACACCTTGTCGATGACACCTTGCTTGTCAGGCCAGTCAAAGCCCACCTTGCGAATCTTCTTCTGTATCTCGTTGGCCATTTCCAAGGGAGGAAGGGATGTAGGAACCCTGCTGAAGAAATCATCCTCCAAAGCGGTCTTTCCCTCAACTTCGACCTTGATCTTGTTCCAGAGGTCCAGCACTTCGGTGCTGTTCCCTGCCTGGGCGTCAGAGAAGACATGGGGGTGTCTCCGGATGAGTTTCTTGCAGACATCATTGATGGACTCAACAATGGAAAAGTCATCATGTTCGTCATGCATCTCAAGCAACATCATGACATTGAGGGCGACATCCCCGATCTCCTCTTTCTGTTCAGCCTTGTCGCCAGAGAGGACTGCATCAAGATACTCATACGTCTCATCCAGAAGGGAGGTTGCAACGCTCTTGGTATCCTGTTCCCGATCCCAGGGACATCCGTCCTTGCTTCTGAGCAAGGTGACTATGGTAAAGAGCTGCATCAAGGCAGAGCTCAAGTCAGTGGTGTGTGTGTAGGTATATTCGATCATGTGCAACAGTATACCCAAAACAACCAAAAGTTCCAACAAAACAAAAGAACTTTGATCAAGTGAAATGAAATACAGAAAAAGGTTGCATGCCTACGTTATTCGTGTATACTGTATATATACGGAGTGATTACAATGAATCTATTGCCAAAGACAGAGGACAACAAGCCCATCTACCAGCAGATAGTTGACCATGTGAAGAAACTGATCACTACAGGTGAACTGCCCATCGGAGCCAAGCTTCCTTCAATACGCCAGCTTGCAAAGGAACTGCAAGTCAGTGCGATAACAACCAAACGAGCCTATGAGGAGCTGGAGCGGGAAGCCTTCATCACCACGGTTCCCAGCAAAGGGAGTTTTGTGGCTGCCCGGGATCTGGATCAGGTCAAGGAGGAGTATCTCCAAAAGATTGAAGTGCATATGCGATCGATCATGCTGCTCAGTGAGTTCTGCGGTCTCACTGAGGAGGAGCTTGCCATGATGTTCCATCTCTTGAGGGTCAAGGATGGTAAGGCATTCTAGGAAAGTCAGGATGGTACGAGTGTAGTCAGACTTGCTTTTGTTGTATTGGTTATGGTTTCTAGTTTACAGAATATATATTATTAACAAGTAAGCATATTTTCAGAATTTACCAATTTCTCTTATTTCAGTCATATAAACAGGAGCCAATCAGGAACGGCTTCCCTAGGGATGAGGTTTCTGGATGAAGGCTTGGTTGAGACTGTTGCGATACACAGCTTGTTTCTGTATCGTGATTAGGATTGTTCCTAAGGCTTCAAGGTGATGGGTAGTGAACCCAAGTGAACAAGCTTGCTCCAGAAGAAGTTGGAGAATGGTCCTGAGATGAAAAAGGCAGCAAACAGATGGAGTTTTATTTCCGGGGTGGTCGCTTCAACATAATCATATTCATGATTTTCAGTTGATTTCTTTGCAATCATTGTCGCTCGGCTCAAGGGAAACTTGTTGCCATCATACGCATAGAGGTCGTACCCGGGGCCTGGAGAAGCTGCCTGTGCATTGGTAGCGAACAATGTGGGAGGAGTCGATGTATCAGTCCAATCAAGGTTTATCACGTACTCAGTCCCTGAGGTATCCACTTTGAGGACAAAGGGATCAAGTTTGGCCCTATTCCCATTGTTTTGGGCAAACAAAACATATTGCTCTTTAGCCTTGAACATATTGTTGACACCTATGCGACTTACCCCATAGAGAAACGTTTCCTTTTCGTCCCTTTTGACAGACAGAATCTCTTTTGATCCTTCTATGGCTATCCCTTCATAGTTGTTTTTCACATACTTGGTTGAAAAGGCAGAGACAAATTCACTAGGACTGATCGGTTGGCTCAGGTCTAGCTCATTGTCAAACGTATAGAAGAACATCAGCGAGGGCCCTTTGGCATCAGCTTTTTCAAGCAGGTCATAGGTTGGACCTGGATTGCTAAGGTTCATTGACAATGTACCCTGTACAAACGTAGTAACTGGAACTGGTGAAGTGTTCGTCAGCGTATACTCTGAAGTATTAGGAGCAAATATCGTAGGCATCCCACAGCCCACAAAAAAGACAGATGCCAAAAGAAGAAGGGTTACTTTCATCTTCATCGCATCTGTCTCCTTATCTCAGTGGTATTGCTCCACCCTACCCTGTTTGCTTACAGCAAGGCAAGCCTGTTCTGAGCTAGTTTTCCGAACTCAGAGGTGGGAAACTGGTCAGCAAGCTGCTGGAACGTAGCCTTGGCCAATTCCAGGTTACCACCATTCTCCTGCAAACGCCCCTGGGCAAAGAGTGCTTTTGGTGCTTCAGCAGCAGAGAAGCCGAATTCATCAATGAGCTTGGTGTAGTATTCGAGAGCAAGATTTGTATCCTTCAACTCTTCAGCTGCAGCTGCAGCGTTTGAGAGGGCCAGAGAACCCATATAAGTCCCATCGGCTTTCCCATACACTGAGAAGAAACTGTCAAGAGCCTTCTGATATTCCTTTTTCTCAAATGCAACCATACCCAACAGATACTCTGCTTTGAGGGCAGGATAGTTAGCATTCTTTCCAGCGAGATCCTGTAGTTGAGCGAGAAGCTCATCATACTTTGTCTGGTAGTCAGCTGCTTCACTGTCCATTGCCTGAATTTCAGCATAAGTAGCCTCAAGCTCGTCAATCAGATTGAACTGCTTGTTAAGGTTACTCTTGGACACACTGGTTCCAATGCCTATACCAATTAGGGCAAGAACAATGATTAGTAGAGCTATGAGAAAATACTTCTTATTCTTGCCAAGCATGGAATTCAGTGATCTTTCCAAGCGTTCAGCAAGTGTGAGCTCTGTATCAACCTTTTTTTTATCAATCATGCTATATTCTCCGTTTCAAGGGTTATACATACAGGCGGCATAAGCCGCCTGTATCATTCGAAAGGTAAGGCCTAGTTATCGGCTTTCTCTTTGTCCTCGTCCTTGTAACGCATCATATCTGCAAGGGAGTATGTATCCCCATCATCATTGTCGTCATGGATGTACTTGGCAATTTCAGACTGCTGGGAGCGCTTTACCATCTCCTTGACGGAGAGGGAGAGCTTCTGCGTGCTGGGATTGCATTCCACCACAACGGCGGTGATAGGATCGCCTACTTTGAACTTCTTCAGGACTTCATCAGAGTACTCTTCATCGGGTCCGATGAGATTGTACTTGCTGATAAGGCCTTCGATCTCACCGGGAACCTTCACAAAGACACCGAAGTCGGTGACGTTGGTGATGACGCCGCTGATCTGGCTGAACTTGGGATAGTCACGGCGCAAGGTCTGCCAGGGGTTGCCCTCAAGCTGTTTCACACCAAGACGAATCCGTCTGTTGTCAGGTTCGACACGGGTGACCACGACATCAATGACATCTCCTTCTGCACAGAAGGAAGCCATGTTCTTGACTTTCTTTGTCCAGGAAATGTCGTCGATATGCAAGAACCCGTCGATACCGTCTTCAAGGTTGACAAAGGCACCACTGTTGGTGATCTTCACAACTGGCTTGGAAAGGGTCATTCCGGTGGGATATCTTGCGTCGATGGAGTCCCAGGGATTCTCCTCAAGCTGTTTCAGCCCAAGGGAGACACGCTTCTTGTCCAGGTCATATCCGAGAATCTTCGCTTCGACCACATCACCAACATCCAGCACTTCCTTGGGGTTGTTGATTCTCTTGGTCCAAGAGAGTTCGGAAATATGGGCAAGGCCCTCAATTCCAGGTTCGATCTCAATGAAGGCGCCAAAGGTCGTAATCTTTGTGACAGCAGCCTTGATGACATCACCTACATTGAACTTGTGTTCGAAGGTTGTCCAAGGATCTTCCTGCATATGCTTCAGTGAGAGGTTGATCTTCTGAGTCTCAGGATCGATATTGATGAGGCGGAGCTGTACAACCTGTCCCTTCTTAACGAAATCCTTGGGACGGGTAACATGACCCCAGCTCATGTCATTGATATGCAACAGTCCGTCAAAACCACCAAGGTCGATGAATGCACCAAAGGAAGTGAAAGATTTCACCACGCCTTCAACGACATCGCCGATCTGGACGGTTGAGAAGAACTTCTCTTTATTCTCTTTAATCTTAAGGTCAAGGTACTCACGTCTGTTCACCACGCTCTTGAGCTTGGTGCCACCATGGAACTTGTCAATGATGAAGTAATCGGAAATACCGATCAACGTCTCCGGATCCTCTACACGTACGACATCGGCTTTGGAAAGAGGGCAAAAACCCTTGTACTCACCACCGAGGTCAACTTCAAACCCACCCTTGATTACCTTGTCAAACTTTCCCAAAACGGGGGCTCTGGTCTCTGATGCAGCTTTCAATTCATCAGTGCGTTCCTTGAAGTCCGCACGTTTCTTTGAAACTATGATCTGACCGCCCTTTCCTTCCTTGCTGATGATGACAACTTTAACTTCGTCGCCAACCTCTGGAACCGATGGGAATTCATCGAGAGAGATGCGTCCCTCACTCTTGTAACCGACATCCACAAACACAAACTCGTTGTTTACCTGGACAACAGTACCGGTCACGAGCTGACCGTCTTCGATTCCATCAAGAGATTTAAGATACTCCTCCTGCAGTAAATTCTGCATTTTGGTCTTTTTTTCATCCATTTCTTGTTCTTCAGCCACTTGATTTCTCCTGATCCTAAATTTACCTATTTGCTTCGCTTTTGAGCGCAAAAATAGCAGATAACACTTTCTCACAAACTTGACCTATAGTCAAGTATGAGGTATCGATGTAGAGGGCATCCTCAGCGATTCTGAGTGATCCAACCTCTTTGTTCCGGTCGTTGTAATCGCGCTCGATAATCTCTTTGAGCACGTTTTCATAGCTTTGTCCTTCGGGATGTTGCCTGAACCTACGTTCAGCTCGAACTTCTGGCTTTGCATCAAAGTAGCACTTGATTTCAGCGTCTGGAAAAACGACGGTGGTTATGTCCCTTCCCTCAATGACAACATCGAGATCCTTGGCGATAAGGCGCAACTGTGCATCAATATGTTCACGTAGGCGTGGATTCGCGGAAACCTGGGATACAACCCTATCTACCTCAGGGGTGTGCAGCTTGTCTTCAACGCTGACACCATTGATGCAAATCAATCCATCCTCGACAGTTAGGGGAGTATTTCTTGCAGTTTCCAAGACTCCTTCCCTGTCAAAGGGGTCTTTGCCCGCCTTCTGATGGGCATAGGTATATGCCCGGTAGAAGGAGCCTGAATTGAGATAGTAGAAATCGCACTTATCCGCGATCATCTTGGCAATGGAGCTCTTGCCCACACCTGCAGGCCCGTCGATGGCAACGACCATTATCTGGCTCTCCCTTTCTTGGGGTTTTCGGTGGCGCCTGTGAGCATAGTCTGTATCTCGGCAGCACTCACCTGACGGAACTGGCCGATGGGAAGATCCTGCAATTCGATGTTACCGATACGTACCCTGATCAGCTGTTTGACATCATAGCCAAAATAACTGAAAATTTTTCTGATCTCACGATTTTTGCCCTCAGTGAGGACTATGCGCACCCACCTCTTGGAGAGGATTTCAAAGCGCTTTATCCTGTATGGCTGGGGTATGTCGATGTACACACCCTTGAGGGCATCCTCGAGGTCGGTACGGTTGACTTCAGTGCTGCAGTTGACCATATACTCCTTCTCAATCTGTTCTGAAGGGTGCATGATCTTCTGGGCCACATCCCCATCGTTGGTGAAAAGGACCAGACCTGTGGACTCCTTGTCCAACCTGCCGATATTGAAGAGCAGCTTCTGGTCTTTGATGGTGATCAGATCCCGTGCATACAGCTTCTCATTGGGGTCGTAGTTGGTGCACACATACCCCTTGGGCTTGTTGAGGGCGTAGTAGTAGGTCTTGTCGCTGGGCTCAATGAGGTCATCGTCAACCATTACCACATCATCGGCTTCCACCTTCGAACCCAATTCGGTAACACGCTTGGTATTGACCGTAACCCTACCGGCGGTGATGAGTGTTTCGCAAAACCGACGGGAACCACAACCACTCTTTGCCATATATACTTGCAAACGGATCGGATATTCTAATTTCATACTCTCTCTTTCTCCTGTTCATCGTCCCATTCGAACCGTTGCCGATCAATATCGGAGAGCTTCGGCAATGCGCTGATGCTGCTCAAGTTAAATTCGAAAAGGAACTTCCTCGATGTCCCGTACAGGCAGGGGTGGCCAGGGACATCCTTCCGGCCTACCACTTTGATATATTCACGGTCGCGCAACAGCCTGACGATAGTATCGCTGGAGACCCCTCGGATATTGTCTATCTCTCGACGGGTCACCGGCTGGCTGTAGGCTACGATGGAGAGCGTCTCCAGAGCTGCCTTGGAAAGGCGTCTGTCTACTCGCTTGCCATAAAAAGCCTTGAGCCTGTCATGCAAGTCGCCTGAGGGCAAGAACTGGTAGGAACCCTGGCTCTCGACAAGATCCATACCATGCATGAAAAGGTTGTAGTGTTCCTTGAGTTCAGAAAGTGCACCTAAGACCTGTTCTTGGGTCAACGAACCCATCCTCATAAGCTTTTCCAAGGATACCGGTTCATTTTCCAGAAACAGGAAGGCTTCTGCAAGCCTTGCCTCCATACTGAGGATGGGACCACTCTCCCTCTGGGAAAGCGGCAGCTGCACACCCTTTTTCTTCACATCAGACAAATCTCCGCTCCATACTAATCCTCGTCAAAGAGAATCTCTTCATCTTCGCTTTGCTCATCATATAGAATTATCCTACCATCGTCAGCAGTTGTAACCCCACTTTCGTCAACTTGATAGGTATCTTCCTGGAAAAATTCAGTTTCCTCTTCCTCGCTGATGGGATACAGACCCTCATCATCCAACTCATCCTCATCGTAGGCATCAGAGAAGGACTGCTCCTGGACATCAGTTCGCTTTCTGATCAGTATCTGGGAGTATGACTCTGACTGCTCCAGCGCGATGAGATGGAACTTGCATGCATCGAGGATTGCCATGAAAGCACACACGATGTGCAGCATCTGCTCTGGATGGACTATGACCTCCTCCAAGGTGATATAGTCCCTGATCTCAAAAAGCTCAAGCATAAGGGCGATCTTCTCGTTGACTGTCACAGACTCGTAGACGTTGAATACCTTGCTTGGGGTGATGCTGGTCATCATCTTGGTAAAGGTTGCGAGAAGATCCTGCAAGGTGACCCCGACAAAAATCTCCTCGTCTCCGAAAGGAAGCCGGAACTGGGAGTCCTTTCGCATGATGAACATCTCAGATCCACCGCCGGTATTGGTAAGCAGTTCGGTATACTTGCGGAATTTCTGATACTCAAGCAACCTTTCCACCAGCTCCTGCCGGGGATCCTCATACTCTTCGTCAAACTCCAAGTCCACAGGTAGCAACATCCGGCTCTTGATATAGAGGAGGTCTGCCGCCATCTTGTAAAAGAGGGTGAGATTGCCAAGATCCAAGTCCCTGGCGCTTTTCAGGTATGCCAGGTACTGCTCGGTTATCTCAGAGATCGGGATGTCATAGATATTTACCTCTGACTTTTGGATGAGGTATAGCAGGACATCCAATGGCCCCTCGAAGGATTCGAGGAGGAAAGCCTTCCCACCGGGTTCTTTGTGTATGATTTCTGTTTCCTGCACTATCTGAGCCATGTACGCATGAGTATATCCAACGATAGCCTGAATGGCAAGAAAGCGGGCACCCTGCCCGCTCTCATGCATAGCACAACCATCAACAACATCCTACAGGGTTGCATTTCACTCTTTCTTCTTCGCTTCCTTCTCGACTTCAACAGCAACTTCCAGCACAGGCACAGCTCCCTTCGGGGGGAACATGAGGGCCCTGAGCCTTTTGTCCAGGTCGATGGCGATGTCGGTGTTCTGCTTGAGGAATTCTATGGACTTGTCCCTTCCCTGCCCTATCTTCTCCCCATTGTAGGAGTACCAGGATCCGCTTTTCTCGATAAGGTCGTATTTGACCGAAGCGTCGAGGATGCTAGCGACATAGCTGATACCCTCACCAAACATAAGATCGACCTCCACCTTTTTGAAAGGAGGGGCAACCTTGTTCTTTACGATCTTGATCCTCACGCGGTTGCCGACGATGTCATCGGCCCCTTTGCTCAATGTCTCTATCTTACGGACCTCTATGCGTACAGAGGCATAAAACTTGAGGGCGTTTCCCCCTGTAGTCGTCTCAGGGTTGCCGAACATGACCCCTATCTTCATACGAATCTGGTTGATGAATACGATGGTGGTGTTGCTCTTGGACAGCAGGCCGGTGAGCTTGCGCAGGGCCTGGCTCATCAGACGGGCCTGCAGGCCCATATGGCTGTCTCCCATATCCCCGTCTATCTCAGCCTGTGGTGTGAGGGCTGCCACAGAGTCGACGACAATCATATCCACAGCCCCGCTACGTACCAGGGACTCACAGATCTCCAGAGCCTGTTCGCCGCTGTCCGGCTGGCTGATCCACAGCTCGTCAATGTTAACCCCGAGCTTTTTCGCATAGGTGGGATCCAGGGCATGCTCGGCGTCGATGAAGGCTGCGATGCCTCCTGCCTTCTGGCTCTCAGCAAGTGCATGGAGAGCCAAGGTTGTCTTACCACTGCTCTCAGGTCCGTATATCTCAATGATACGTCCCTTGGGATAGCCACCAACCCCCAGCGCCTCATCAAGCAACAGGGATCCGGAGGAGATCGATCCGATATCCAAGGAGTCCTTGTTGTCGCCAAGTCGCATCAGCGAGCCTTTGCCGAACTGCTTGTCGATCTGGACCCTTGCCGCTTCCAAAGCCTCTTGCTTTTGTGAGGTATCGGAAGGAAAACTCTTTTCCTTATTTTTTGCCATGCTATGCTCCTACTCGAAACTGTTTTTTTCTCATCTTATCAGTAAGGCCGGTACCTAAGGGTGTTGCTTCAGCTCAGCTGTCCAGCAACATCGTAATCGGCCCGTCATTGGTGTAGGTCACATTCATGTGCGCCCCAAACACCCCTGTCTCCACTGGGAGGCCTGACTCCTTGAAGGTCTGTACTGCCTTTTCATACAAATGGGATGCCTTTTCAGGATCGGCAGCCTCATTGTAGGAAGGCCTGTTACCCTTATGCAGATTGGCGCACAGAGTGAACTGGCTGATAACCAGCAGCGATCCTCCGACATCCTTGATGCTCAGGTTCATCTTCCCTTCTTTGTCTGCGAACACCCTCAGCTTTACTATCTTGGAACAGAGCCACTCCAGTTGTACTTCACTGTCGCACTTCTCCACACCCAGATAGATCAAAAGCCCCCGTCCGATGTGACCGACGCATACACCACCGACGGTCACAGAGGCATCTGAGACCCGTTGTATGACACTTTTCATCGTAACTGCCCATGGATTCCCGCTTGGATCATATCACTGATGAATTGCGCCCGGTCATCGGCGGTAAAGAAGGCGTTGCCACAGACAACCAGGTCGGCTCCACAGGATGCAACATCCCTAACTGTGCGCAAATTGATACCACCATCAACACTGATGAGATAGTCATAGCCTTCGTCTGTTCGGATCTGGTCCAGTTCAGATATCTTTCTCAGTGTTGAGGGGATGAGCTGCTGCCCACCATAGCCCGGGTTGACGCTCATGATCAGCACAAGATCGACACTATCCAACACCTGCTCGATCATGCATACCGGGGTGGATGGGACAAGGGAGACCCCTGCCTTGCAGCCACAGCTTCTGATAAGTTGTAGTGTCCTGTGCAGATGGACTGTCGCCTCTGCGTGGACAGTGATATAGTCACAACCGCTTTGGGCAAATATCTCCACATGTTTTTCCGGGTTTGTCACCATCAGGTGGGCATCGAAGACCAAGGGCGAACAAGGGCGCAAGTCCTTGATGAACTTATGGCCAAAACTGATGTTCGGTACAAAGGAGCCGTCCATGACATCCAGATGGACCCAAGAGGCTCCACTGGAATTGACTGTCTCCACTTCTTCTGCAACACGGGAAAAATCTGCAGACAACATGCTGGGTGCTATAAGTAAAGGTGCTCTGTTCATACCAACTGTTATAGCAGGAAGCGCTCGTTTTTGCAACGTATACAATCCGTGGCAACGCACCTAACCATACTCATATTCATATCTTACAAGTATAGAGATTGCTTATGGGTACAATTCATGGTATAGTATAGCTAATGAACTAGAACATAAATCCGAGCAGGCTGTGTCCCGGTCTGCCCGGTTTTCTTTTACGTCATAGATTTTACGTATATTTTGGAGGAAGGCATGGGTTTCCAGGAAATTGAGAACTTGCTGAAAGAAGAGCAGTGGACAAGATCCACCATTACCAATTACACAATACAGAGTTTTGAAGAGCTGGACAAACAGATCAGCGAGTTGGATGATGAAGAAAAAACAGAAGCTAAGAATCTCTGTGATACCCATTTGACGGAGAAGGAACGCAACAGCATCATTGCGATGTATGTCAGCGGTTCCATCCAACTCGAGCGCAGAGGTTCTGAAGACTATCTTCTCTTGCTCAACCTCATCGAGCTGTTTGCCGAGAACAAGAAGTGGAACATAGTCGATTTCCTCTGTCAGAAGATCCTTCGCAAGACTGAGAACAAGCATGCCTTGCGCCTGCTTGCAAATAGCTATGCCCAGAATGGCAAAGAAGAGGAGAAGTATGCAGTCTGGGATCGCCTGGTGAAGGTAGACTATGATGAGATCGAGATAGTCAAGCAGATCGCTGCCCATGCCCAACAGAAAGGCAATACCGATAAGGCAATCTCCATGTACCGCAAGGCTGTGCACCGTCTCATCAAGAGAAAGGACACCTCCCCTATTCGTGCTATCTTTAATATCCTGTTGGAACTCGATGGGGAGAACTTCGAGTACTTCATGAACCTTGTCGATCAGGTGGGATCCTTGAGCAACAGCACCGCCATCGCGCTTTTGCGTGACCTTGAGGGTGCAAACAAGAACAATGTCGACAACCAGATTGAGGCACAGAAAAAGACCCTCCAATATGACCGTGAGGACATCTATGCCAAAGAGAATCTCATCAAGAGCTACAAGGCCAAGTACAAGCACCACTCCCGTCTGAAGAGTTGCCTCGAATCCAGCGCCCTTACCAGCAATATGGTCCGTGATGTGCTGCACAGCATTGAGGACTTCGAGACCAACATTGCCTTTGACAAGGGAACATTCGTATTCCAGAACAGCACGGGCAAGATAGGAAGGATACGCTCCATTGATGAGAATGATGTCATCGTTGACTTTGCCGGACAGAAGGGCAAGGATGGCAACCGCCTATCCACAGCCATGGCCTTCAAAAGTCTGATGCCCCTTGCAAAGAGCCATATCTGGGTTCTCAAGAGCGCACTGCCCAAGGAGAAGCTCAACAAGAAGGTCCTGGAGGATATTCCCTGGACCCTGACCACGCTTCTGACCAGCAACGGGGGCAAAAGCTCCCTCAAGGATATGAAGAGTGAACTGGTTCCCTCCATCCTTGAGCCCAAGCAGTGGACAACCTGGTCAAACCATGCAAAGAAAGAGCTGATGAACAATCCTGTCTTTGACCTGTCGGCACAGGATGTCGATACCTATATCCTCAGATCCACACCTGTCAGCTACGAAGAGAAGCAGCTTGCTGTCTTCCGTAGCGAAAAGCAGTTCTACGACAAGATCAAGAGACTGAAGGAGTTCCTCACCTCCAAAGGTGATGTGGAGAGCGATTTCTTCTACGAAATGGTCAAATACTTCAGCGACATGTTCCTCGAGGAGAACGGGGCCCTCAAGCCCATGGGTGAGGTCAATGACTATACCTTCAGTGCATACCTTCTGCTTGAGGATCTGATCCAGAAGCAGAACATGAACTTCATCAGCCGCGTAGAGGGGCTCTCCTTCAAGGAACTCTTTGAACGGACCGATGATGTCGAGGCCAATTTCGATGCCATCAAGGATCCTGAACTGAAGAAAAGCTTCATCGATCATGTGGTTGCTGAAATCCCGGGCTGGAGCAAGGTGCTTGCCTCCCTCTTCCAGTACTACCTTACCAGCTACATCCCTGAAATCTTCCGACACAATAAGAAGACTGCGGAGTTCAACAAGGTCTACAAGGATGCTGTGGAGAATTTCAAGGAGAAGGCTTCGACGCTCATCTACCTTATCAAAAACTCCGAAGAGAAGCAGTGGAACAAGGCCGGCGTAACTTCTGAGCAGCTACTGTTCACCGAACTGCAGCTTCTTGACTACACCAACCGTTGTATCGATTCACGAAAGGATGTACAGGAAAACCGCAAAAACACCAAGACCCTTATGACCATCCTCTTCAACGAGAAAAAGATACTTACCTACATTGAGGAAGGAAACGAGGAGACAGCACAGAAGATCTACAGTCTGGTTGCAAATGTCTTTGACCTGCCCGGAGGAAAGAAGATTGAGATCAAGCACGCTATTAGCGAGAAGTATCCCAATTTCCGGTTCTTTGACGAGGTTAGCCCCATCGATAGGGAGACCCTTGTCCCTACCGGCCTCTTCTGCACCGCGGCCGCCCTTGATGCCAAGAAGAAGGAGATGGAGCATATCCAGCACGTGGAGCTTGTGGAAGTGGCTAAGGAGATCGGTCAGGCCCGTGACATGGGAGACCTTCGTGAGAACAGCGAGTATAAGTATGGCAAGGAAAAACAGTCTATGCTCAACAATACTCTACGTCGCCTCGCTGAGGAGGTCGACAGGGCGACTGTCATCACCAAGGATAAGGTCGACCCTACCCGCATAGGTTTCGGCACCAAGGTAGTGCTGATAGACAACCTCAGGGGTGAGGAGATAACCTATACCATCATGGGACCTTGGGAGTCCAATCCCAATGAGAACATCATCAACATGCTCGCTCCCTTTGGTAGGGCACTGCTCAACCATCAGGTAGATGAGAGGTTTGTGTTCAATCTCAATGAGCAGGCCTATGACTTCTCTGTAAAGAGCATTGAGGTGCTCGACCTCTAGACTTGTCTGCACAATGCTACTATGCATTGCAACGGTACACTGACAAGGCCCTGTTTCTCTTAGAGAAGCAGGGCCTATTCCATGGAATGACGGATGATGAAAAGACATCCTATGATGAAAGTTCATTGCTATCCCTTGATATCAGGAGAAGCCTGTATCACCAGCTATGCAATGCATTCAGGTGTACAAATGTACTTTCTTGTTGGTGGGGCTTCGATACGATAGGGTTTTGTTGCCTTAGTCTCCACACGACCACAGATCAGATTCTCTTCGTCCTGAGCGATCTAAAAAAAGGGATGTTCGCTACAGTATATGAAAGCAATGTTATTCCTACCCCCAATCCTCCAAGGAGGGTCACCAAGCCCAGGTTCTTGAGTGTTGAACCACTTTCATACCACGTCAGCCCAAGCGTGCTGTAGAGGATACAGAAGGCCAACAGGGGGATGTTTGCAACCATTACGCGCACCAGGCCCTTAGCGAGGGCCTGGTCCCTGTACAGGGGATAGAGATCACGCAGGATGTAGACAAGCAATACAAAGCAGAGGCTGAACGAGACGAATGAGGCAAGAGGCAGGGCGATTATGCCGAGCCCTCTTCTGATGAAGAGCCACATCAGGGCAATATCAAGGATGCTCATGAAGGCAGTTACCCCTGTCATCGTCCTATGGCGTTCTGCACTGTAGCCCACCCTCTGCATAAGGCCAAACCAAGCGGTGCTTGTCATGCCCAACAGGTAGTACCTGAGCACTTTTGCGGTGAGGTCTGCATCAGCGAGGGTATAGTTTCCTGTCTGCAGTATTGCAGAGACACTCTCCTTGCTCAGTGCAAAGAGGATGATGGTGCTGGGCAACAGAAACGTCAGTAGATTAATCAAGGCCTCTCTGGATGCCTTTTGCAGCTCATCATAACGGCCTAGGCCATAGGACCGGCTCATCTGGGGAAAGGAGACCGCAACGATCGCATTGAAGAAGATTCCGTAGGGAGCTTGCCAGAATATCAGCGAGTTGCTGAAGGCGGTCACACTGCCTTCAGCAAGAGAAGAGGCAAACCAGAAGGCGACCATCTGGGCGATGACCACAATGACCGAACTGAATACCATCTGGATCCAGGATTTCATCAGGGGGCTGAACAGGGTGCCCTTCGAATCGAAGGCGATCTTCATGCGGTAGCCATAACGGCGTACCACCAGGTATGAGTAGGTGCCTTGCATCACGCCTCCGGCCAAAGCCGAATACGCCATGCTCATCGCACCGACATATGGGCTCAGGTACTGAACCCCGAAAATGACTGAGATGGAGAACAGCAGAGGAGCTGCATGGGAATGGAAAAAACTCTTGTGGCAGTGCAAAAGACCGTTGAAGATGGATCCTATGCTGATGGTAAGAAGATAGACCATAAAGAATGGGAGCAGTCTGGCCCCTAGGACAAGCTGCTGCTCATCAAAGTCAGAGAAGAATGCCAAAAGAGGCTCCCCATAAAAATAGGATACCAGCACCAATGGAAGGAGTAGTAAAGTCTGGTAGGTACACAACAGGGCAAACAGCCTTTTGGTGGCATTCTCATCCTCTCCCTCGATGAGTCGGCTGAAAAAAGGTATTATCGAGGCGTTGATGGCACCCTCTGCAAAGATCTTGCGGAAGTTGTTGGGAATGTTGAAGGTGAAGTTGATCACATCAGCGGTGCCACTGGCACCGAAAATGGAACCGATGACCCGGGCACGTACGATGCCAAGCACCCTACTGGCGAGGGTGCAAAGCATAACTATGACGCTGCTCTTCGCCGCTTCTCTATCTTGCGTAGAATCTTGCAAGGTAATCCCTCTTGAAAGATGAGAACCTGTCCTCTGCGATCGCCTGACGGACCTTCTCCATAAGACGGTAGAAATACGTCAGGTTATGCTCGGTGGCGAGCATGCCACCGAGCATTTCCCCGGTCTTTATCATATGGTGCATATACGATCGTGAGTACTGCGTGCACGCAGTGCAGGGGCAGCCCTCCTCCAGAGGGGAGTGGTCAAACTTGTGGATGGCCTTCTTCATGACAATGACCCCGTCATCGGTGAAGATGGCACCATTGCGTGCCATGCGGGTAGCCAGCACACAGTCAAACATATCTATGCCGTTCTCCACTGCCTCAAGGATGTAGTCGGGGCTTCCGATGCCCATGACGTAGCGTGGTTTTTCCCGCGTTACAAGATCAGCTGTATAGGCAAGGAACTCCTTGTACTGTTCAGCACTCTCCCCTACTGAAAGCCCCCCGATGGCAATTCCTGGAAAATCCATTGCGTTGAAGAATTCGGCACTCTCTTTTCTCAGATCCTTGTAGAAGTTACCCTGCACGATGCCAAAGAGGTTGCCCCTGAAGGATGAGCCCAAGCTCTCCTTATGTGAGAGGGCACGCTCTGCCCAGCTGTGGGTGATGTGCATCGCCTCAGTAGCGGCTTTCAGGCTGATATCAGGAGGTGTGCACACATCAAGGCACATGGCGATGTCGCTTCCGATGGTCTTCTGGATATCAACGACCTTCTCGGGGGTGAACAGGTGCTTGGATCCGTCTATATGACTTTGGAAATTGACACCCTTCTGGCTGATCTTCCGTAACCCCGAGAGTGAGAATACCTGGAAGCCCCCGCTGTCGGTAAGCAGGTTATGATCCCAATGGGAGAAGGCGTGCAGTCCTCCAAACTGGTCGAGGACCTCCATTCCCGGCCGCAGGTAGAGGTGGTAGGTATTTCCCAAGATAAGCTTGTACCCGATCTTAGCGACATCCTGGTGGTACATCCCCTTGACAGTACCATTGGTGCCGACCGGCATGAATACGGGTGTTTCAACCAAGCCATGGCCTAATTTCAGCAGGCCAAGCCTTGCATTGCTGTTTTTATCCTTATGGGTCTCTGTAAATATTTTCTGCATACTGCCTCAACGAAGAACGAGTCGTTCTGATATTGCTATCGATACTACCACAATCATTGGGATTACCATACCCCAAACAGGCTCTATGACGCCCTGTTTTGCCATGATAAGGGTCACCATCTGCACCACATAGTAAATGACTGCAATGAAGAGACTGGTGATGATGCTGAAAAGAAGGACGTTTTTCTTATACTTGTAGTGTATCGTACAGGCAATGAAGATCATGACCAGGGGTATGAGGGTTCCCAGAACCCTGGTGGCGAAATCCGTGGCTGCCTCATACCAGAGCTTGGGATTGAGGATGCGGATTGTATCCAGATAGTCCAACGCTGCAGAGAACTCCATCGTCTTGATATCACTGGAAATGTTCCTGAAATAGCTGGGTTCAAGGTCAAAGCTCCTGATGACTATTGAGTTTTCCCGCCTTGAATCAACACCCTGACCCTTTGGGTCGAGGTTGTGTATCACCGCATCGGAGAGCGTCCATACCCTGTCTTGCTCATCCCAGGTGGCTGAGGTGGCATCGATCCGACTCTGTATCTTGCCATCGTCATCCTGGAGTACCAGGACCAGAGCCCTGATGGTCTTACTCTCGTCAGTATAGTGAGAGGCATGGACGACGAACCTCCCTTGTGGGTCACTGAGGGTGATGTTGCGATTGTCAAAGGTGCTTCTCAGCCCAAACAGTTCATCCTGGGTGACCTTCTTGCTTCTTGATGAAGGTATTGCCACCAGTTCATTGAAGGTAAATTGGAAGAGTGAGAAACAGAAGCCAAGAATGAGTATGGGGATGATGATCTTCCTGTAGCTGATGCCGGCATTATAGAGGGATATGAGCTCGTTGTTCGCCTGCATCTGCGAAAGGTGGTAGGTAGATGCGAACAAAAGCGACGGCCCCAGGGCGAACAGCAGTGCCTCAGGACTGTAGAGCAGAGTCAGCTTGAAGATGGTGAAGGCAGGAACCTCACTGTTCACATAGGAGTCGAGGTGCATGAAGAGGTCGACACTGACCAGCATCAAGGTGCACAGCAGCAGTGTGATGAGCCCTACCTTTGTTACTGATCCTATGATATGTCTGGTGAGCAGCCTCATAGGCGCCTCGTACGGAACAGCAGTACGATTCCAGCTGTGAACAGAAGCATATTCGGAGCCCATATGAGAAAGGCAGGATTGAACGTAACGGAGAATATCTGCATCTGGGCAAAAAAGAGCATATACCAGTAGAGCACAGCGATGAGCATGGAAAGGCCGAATCCTATCAGGCGCCCATGCTTTACCCGGAAGAATGAGAGGGAGAACGTGAGGAATACCAGCATGAAGCACGCTGCAGAGAGGGCGTACTTCTTGTTCAGTTCCGCCCGATAGTACTGATAGTAGAAATTGATTGGCTTGTTTTGTCTCAACTCTGCAAGCTTTTCCTGCAGCTGCCCCTCTTGTAAGACATCACCTAAGGCTTGTATCCGCTCTATCTCCTCCTCAAGGGCACGAATCTTAGTTCTGTATATCTCCTGGTCTTCAGCCAATGCAACCTTGTAGCTTGCAATTCTCTCCTGCAGTTCCGCTATGGAGAGCTGTGAGGGAAGAGCTGATGAAAGGGAGGCTACCTGACCTGAGAAGTTCAGGTAGAACTGTGCCTGTTTTGCCTCGGAAAGCGTCCACGAGGAGATATCCTTCGCATTGGAGCTGAAGATCAGGGGGTTCTCAAGGTCAAGGCGATAGATGAAGGACTGAAGGTCGATGAGGGAAACCTCCCCTTTTGGGGAGCTGAGAACCTGACTGTCACCCTTTTTGGCGAGGTCGAAGAGGATGATGTCATGGACTGTAGAGCCGCTGACATCCTTATTGACCATGACCCTCTCGCCAATGGTATTTTTAGAGTTGCTGGTCAGCTCCAAGGTAGGCAAGTCTTTCATCAGGGTCGTATACAGCTCCTTGTACTGGCGCGTACTCCAAGGAAGCGCCTTGTCCGCTGTGAGGAAGGTCGCAAAGGAGAATACGATGGAGAGGATGATGATGGGGATGAATATGCGTCTCATGGAGATGCCAGATGATCGCATGGCGAGTATTTCGTTACTGCTTGACAGATCTCCTATGACCATGCTGGAGGCGGTCAGGGAGCTGAAGGGAAAGGTATAGAGCAAAAATTGGGGGATGGAGAGGAGAATGAGTTGGAATACGGCAAAGAAATCCACGTTCTTCAGCAGTATTCTCTGGGCAATGAGCAGGATCTGGTTGATAAAGAAGATGAAGAAAAAAAACATGAACGCCACGATGAAGGAGAGCAGATACTCCCTTCCTACATGTCGGTACACCAACGTATGACGTTCGTTGTGAGCCACGTTATACTCCTGTAGAACCGAAGCCCCCTTGCCCCCGTTCAGTGCTATCAAGGCTATCAGTACGTACGAAGGAGACCTGTGCATACCTGGCTATGACCAGTTGGGCAATGCGATCACCATGGTGGATGGTAAAATCTTGGCCCCCATGGTTGATGAGCAGGATCTGCACCTCTCCACGATAGTCAGCGTCAATGGTACCCGGACTGTTGAGCACCGTGATGCCAAACTTAGCAGCAAGGCCCGAACGAGGTCTGACCTGCGCCTCATACCCTAAGGGAAGGGCAATGCTGAGGCCGGTCGGGACCTTTGCATAGGAGCCGCTGGAAATGACAATATCCTGTTCAAGACAGGCACAGAGATCTGCGCCTGAACTGAACGGGGTAGCATACGCCGGAGCCTTTGCTCCGGCCTGCAACGTGATAAAAACAGTCTCTTCCATATTATTTGGAAGTGAGGGCATCGACATAACTGAGGTTGAGCCTGTTCTGACGGTCAATTTCCATCAGCTTAACAGGAATTACCTGACCTACTGTCAAGACATCCTCAACATGCTGGACCCTCTCCTTGGAGAGCTTGGAAATATGGCAAAGACCTTCCTTTCCAGGAAGAATTTCGATAAATGCACCGAAGTCCATGATGCGCTTTACCGTACCTTCGTAGATCCTGCCAACTTCCGGTTCCTCGATGATGGACTTTACCAGTTCCTTGGCATGGTTCGCAGCAGCACTGGTCCTTCCGTAGATGGTGATAGTCCCGTCATCGGCGATGTTGACCTCAGCACCACTTTGGGCGGCAATCGCCTTGATGGTCTTGCCTCCGGTACCGATAACAGCCCCGATCTTCTCCTCGTCAACCTTCATGGTCAGAATCTTAGGAGCAAGCTCGCTGATATCTTCCCTAGGAGACTTGAGGGCCTTGTCCATAATGCCAAGGATATGCATTCTGCCATCCTTTGCCTGGGAGAGGGCCTTGGTCATGATCTCAGGAGTGACTCCGGCGATCTTGATGTCCATCTGGAAAGCAGTGATGCCGTCCTTGGTGCCTGTTACCTTGAAGTCCATGTCGCCAAGATGATCTTCCTCTCCGAGGATGTCGGAAAGGACGACATACTTTGCATAGTCGGCGCCTTCGGTGATGAGACCCATGGCGATACCTGCAACAGGCTTCTTGATGGGAACACCAGCGTCCATCAGGGAGAGACAGCCACCACAGACAGAAGCCATTGAGGAGCTGCCGTTGGATTCCATGATCTCACTGACTACACGAATGGTATAGGGGAACTGCTCTTTGGTGGGGATGACCGCTTCCAAGGCACGCTGAGCGAGGTGACCGTGTCCGATCTCCCTTCTGCCGGTGCCAAGACGACCTGTCTCACCTACACTGTAGGGAGGAAAGTTGTAGTGCAGCATGAAGTTGCTGAAATACTTCTCGCCATCGATGGTGTCGAACATCTGCTCGTCACTGGAGGTGCCCAAGGTAGTGGTGGCAAGACTCTGGGTCTCCCCACGGGTAAATAGGGCAGAACCGTGTGTTCTGGCAAGAAGACCAACTTCACAGGAGATGGGTCTGATCTTATCAACAGCACGCCCGTCAGTGCGTAGGCCATGGTTGAGGATGGAATCGCGGAGGATCTCATACTCAAGCTCTTCAAACAGGGTGGAAAGCTGGCCTTCCCTCTTGGGATCCTCTTCAAGTTCAGAGGCAAACTTCTCCTTGACCTCGTCCTGGGCAACGGCAAGAGCAGCATAGCGCTCCATCTTCCCCTTGACGAAGGAGGCTGTCTTGATGAGGGGCTCTGCAAAAGCCTTGACCGGGGTGAGCCATGAGAGGTCAACCTTGCTTACGATGACAGGAAGCTTCTCCTTGCCTGCGAGCTTCTGCAGCTCAAGCTGGGCGTCACAGATAGCGACGATGACAGGCTGGGCAGTGGCAATGGCTTCGAGCATAAGCTCTTCACTGACCTCTTTGCCTCCACCTTCGACCATGGTGATGCCACCTCTGGTTCCTGCCACCACAATATCCAGCTTGGATTTTGCAATTTCAGAGAAGGTGGGGTTCACCACATACTCACCATCGACCATGGCAACCCTGACTGCGGCAATAGGGCCATTGAAAGGGATGTCACTGATGGTGACTGCAGCGGAAGCTGCGTTCATGGCGATGATATCGGGGGTGGTGTTCATGTCAGAGGAGACAACAGTCGGTACTATCTGGATCTCACGTCCAAAAGCCTTGTCAAACAGGGGGCGCATGGGGCGGTCGATCAGGCGGCTGACAAGTATTTCCTTGTCCTTGGGTCTTGATTCCCTTTTGAGAAATCCGCCGGGGATCTTACCCGCCGCATAGTATTTTTCATTATATTCTACACTGAGGGGTACATAGTCGAGAGGTTCTGAGGGCTGGCGGCCACTACATACGGTTGCAATGACTGCACTTCCTTCATAATGGGCGTATACGGTACCACTGGTCTGCTTTGCTATCTTGCCGGTTTCAAAAACCAGTTCGCCTTTGCCAATCTTAACGGAAACTTTTTTTACTTCTTGCATTCTTTATTCCTTCTTTGTTCTTTTTCCTACTTCGAAAAATGAAAATAGCTCCTACAACCTGTTTGGTTGCCGGAGCTATCTTCCTATTTTTTTGAGATTAACACCAACACTACTTACGTATACCGAGGTCTGCGATCAGGGCACGATATGCATTGATATCATTGTTTCTCAAGTATTTGAGCAGTCTTCTGCGCTTTCCTACCATCTTCAAGAGCCCGCGAGTACCTGCATGGTCCTTGGGGTTCCTCTTGAAGTGAGGCTGAAGCTCATTGATGCGAAAGGTCAGCAAGGCAATCTGTGCCTGTGTCGAACCAGTGTTTGCTGCATCACCACCATACTTGGTGATGATTTCTTGTTTTTCTTCTTTCGAGATCATACAACACTCCTCTTAGCAATGCTAAGACATTTTGCACGTACTGCAGTGGTATCCCACATACCCCCTACAGGCCTGATAAGCAAGGAAGAATCTTCAAACAGTGCAAGAACCTTCCTACTCTGACCATCAGAGAGATGCATGGTAGCCTCATACGCTCCTGCCTTAGGCAAAAGCTGCATGAATGATGCAGTACGATACAGCAGGCCTTCTTCGGTGAATTTGGAAGGGTAAGCGACCAAATCCAGGGCATAGGGTCTGCCGAGCATACTTTGGACTTCTTCCAAAGCGCCCTCTAGAAGTTTTTGCCGCACCAATGTGCTGCTTGCTATCTCCCCTTCTTCCGTAAGGACAAATGGGGGGACTTCCACAAACGCACCAGGTGCTAATCGGGACAGATGTTCCTGCAGCTGAACAGGTCCGGCGCTTGAAACCGGGGCACCGCAGCGGAAATCTTCTCCGACAACCATCGCCTTCACCTGACAAAAAGAGCAGATGAACGCTAGGAACTCCTTAGCTGTGAGTTTACTGAAATCAGCAGAAAAGTCAATGACAACCAAATGGTCGATGCCAAGTTTTGTCAAAATCTCCTCACTTTGCACATCGGTAGTGAGTCTGCTGTGGGCCGTCTGGCTATTCATGAACATTTTTGGGTTCTTGTTGAAGGTTATGGCCATGGACTGCCACCCATGCTCAGAGGCCAGTTCGACATTTCTCCTGAGAATCTTCAGATGACCTACATGCAAGCCGTCAAACACACCGACAGAAACACACATATCAGTCTGCCAGAGTACCGGGTGTTCGCAAAGATGCATGAAATCATACTTCTTCATCTAGGGCCTCACTTGTTCACGATGAATTTGTGCAATGATGCGCTTGTCCTCAAGATCCAGGACACAACAGAGTATACCAGACCGAGCATATACTGCGCCATACTTCGGATTATGAGCTTGACGGAGTGTTCTGTAGCTATCAGGATAGTGCCCGTTCCCCAAGGAGAAAAGTTGTCCGTCCTCCACTTCCAACAGTGCCATGTCATCAATGGCCCTTATGAGGGTGTCAGTTCTTCCTACAGATGCCAACAAGGCCTCTGTATCGGTCGAATCTACAGCATCCTCAAGGAGGAAGGGCCCTATCTGTGTTCGCACCAGATTGACCAGATAACCCCGGCTGTCGCAAGCAAGTGCCAGGTCGCGGGCCAACGAGCGTATGTAGGTACCCTTGGATACATGGATATCAGCAACAAGCATGCCCTCCTTGTAGGAGACAATCTCGAAGGAATAGACACTCACCGGTCGTTTCTCCATGACAACGACTTTGCCCTCCCTAGCTAGCTTGGAGGCACGTTTGCCCCCTATGTGCAGGGCACTGTATTGGGGAGGACTCTGTTGGATGTCGCCAAGGAATTGGGGGATAGCCTCTGTAATCTGTTCCAGTGTCGGCACCTCAGCTGTTGCGATGACCTCTCCCTCAGGATCGAGGGTATCAGTCTCCTTACCAAAGCTGATGGTGGCACGGTAACGCTTGTCCATGGTCGAGAAGACCTGGTTGAGGCGCGTCATGCTTCCGGTCAATACAATCATCAGACCCTCTGCAAACTTATCAAGCGTACCGGCGTGTCCGACTTTCGGATCGACAGTACGCTTGATAGAGCCTAGGGAGGTAAAGCTGGTTACCCCGCTCGGCTTGTGTACTAGGAGTATGCTTGCCCTATTTCCCATCGTTCACCAGCGAATCAATCAGTGCATTGATCTTCTGGCCATCTCTGAGAGAGGTATCCGCCTTGAACTTGAGCACTGGAGTGTTGCGGGTCTTAAGGAAAGACCCCACACGTTTCTGGATAAAACCACTGGCACTTTGCAGACCCTCAACACTCTTGTGAAGGGTCTCCTCGTCCAATACAGAGGAAATGAACACTGTCGCAAAGGAGTTGTCCACCGAAAGCTCAACACGACTTACCGAGCAGAGCGTACTGACATTCGGATTCTTGACCTCCCCTTTGACTATCAGCATGCTGATAGCCTCAGAGAGTTTTGCTTCTATACGTTTCTGGCTATATTCACTCATTTTGTTACTTTCTGCTCCAATTTGCGTGCAACCTCTTCAGTCTCTATTATCTCCAGGATGTCTCCAGCCTGCAGATCATGGAAACCATCCAAGCCGATACCACACTCGAAGCCTTCTACAACTTCCTTGGCATCATCCTTGAAACGCTTCAGGCTGGCGATCTTGACCATCTTGGAATTGAGCTGGATGCCTTCTCGGATGACCTTGACCAGACTGTTTCGCTTGACCTTGCCAGTAAGGACCATGGCACCTGCAATGGTACCGATCTTGGGCACCTTGAAGGTCTCACGGACTTCAACGGTTCCGATCTCAACTTCACGGATATCAGGGGTGAGCATCCCTTCCATAGCATCACGAACGTCGTCGACAGCATCATAGATGATGTTGTACTTACGAATCTCGATCTTCTCCTGGTCTGCAAGTGCCTGGGCACGAGGAGTAGGCCTGACATTGAATCCTATGACCAGGGCATTGGATGCACTGGCAAGGGTGATGTCACTCTCAATGATCGCACCGGCCGAAGCACGGATGACATTGAGGTGGATCTCATCGTTGGAAAGAGAGTCAAGGGTTCCCTGCAACGCTTCAACCGAGCCTTGCACGTCACCTTTGATGATGACGTTGTATTCCTGGATGGTTCCTTCCTTGATCTTCGAGTAGAGGTTGTCCAAGGTAATCTTCTTGACGTTTCGGCTGTCGCCGATCCTTTCAAGTTCCTGTCTCTTGTTACCAACCTGACGGGCCTGCTTCTCATCAGCGGTCACCTGGAACGGATCTCCCGCCCCCGGGATATCTGAAAGACCGATGATCTCAACAGGTGTTGCAGGTCCTGCCTCTTCAATCTTGTTGCCCTTGTCATCAAACATGGCCCTGACCCTACCGGGATAGATACCTGCCACATAGTGGTCGCCCTGACGCAGCGTACCGCGTTCGACAAGCACACTGGCGACAATACCTCGTCCCTGGTCAATACGGCTTTCGATGACCTTTCCTTCAGCACGGCAGTTTGCGTTGACCTTCAGCTCAAGCATCTCAGCCTGCAGCAATACGGTATCAAGCAACTCTTCTATGCCTATCTTCTTCAGAGCGGAAATCTGGCAGTAGAGGGTGGTCCCTCCCCATGCCTCGGGCATCAGGCCAAGGTCACTGAGCTGTTGCATAACCCTATCGGGCTTTGCTTCAGGAAGGTCACACTTGTTTATAGCAACGATGATGGGAACATTTGCAGCACGTGCATGGTCAATGGCCTCACGTGTCTGCGGCATGACGCCGTCATTGGCTGCGACGACTAGGATGACAATGTCGGTGACCTGTGCGCCACGTGCTCGCATCATGGAGAACGCCGAGTGACCTGGAGTATCGAGGAACACCACATCACCCTTACCTTCAAGGGCAACCTTGTACGCACCGATATGCTGGGTTATTCCCCCAAACTCACCTTCGGCTACCTTGGTGGAGCGGATGGCATCGAGCAACTTGGTCTTACCATGGTCAACGTGTCCCATCACCGTAACGATTGGTGCGCGATTGACCATATCCTTGTCAGTCTCAGGCTCGCGAGAGATGAGCGTCTCATCATAGAGGGAGACGAGGTGCACATCACAGTTGTAATCACTGCAGACAATCTCAGCCGTCTCGAAGTCGATCTGCTGGTTGATGGTCACCATCATGCCCATCTTGAAGAGCTTGGCAATGATATCACCGGCCTTCAGATTCATCTTCTTGGCCAAGTCAGAGACCGAGATGACTTCCATCATATCAATCTGCTTGGGTACAGAAGCGAGCTTTGCAGCGGCCTGTTCCTTTCTTCTCTGGATCTGGAACTCTTTCTCTTCCTCAGCATTTCTCTTCTTGTAGGAAGCGGAATTCTTCTTCTTGAAAGTTTTCTTGGGAGTTCTCTGGTTCAGAGTGTCGAGATCCTGTCCACCACCACCGGGAGGACCACCGGGTCTCTGACCGCCACCAGGACGATTGAAAGGAGGTCTTCCACCTGGCCCGCCGCCTTGAGGACGGAAACCACCTGGGGCACCACCACCTTGACGGGGCTGGTATCCCCCCTGACGGGGCTGATAGCCAGTACCACCGGCAGGACGGGGGTTGTTGCCCTGATAGCCTGTTCCGGCTGGTCTGGGATTGTTTCCTTGGTAGCCCGTACCGGCTGGACGGGGATTGTTCCCCTGGTAGCCAGTACCGGCTGGACGAGGGTTGTTGCCCTGGTAGCCACCGGTTCGAGGAGCGCCACCACCCTGGCCCTGGTAACCACCACGGTTACCCTGATAGGGAGGGCGGCTGCCAGGAGCGGGTCTGCCCCCTACGGTCCCGGCAATGCGGGGCCCATTGGAAGGGGGTGCCGGTGTCGGAGCGGCCCCATTGGGGTTCTTGCTCTGCCATTCGGCATGGTCTTTGACGGTCTGCCCTTGGTTAGGTACCGGAGGAAGGTTGGTAGGCCTTATCACAACGGGGCCGGTATGCAACGGAGAAGTGGAAATCTTATCCCCGGTAGAACGTACGGTCTTTCGTAACGTACCTGTACGTTTCTGAGATGCCGGCTTGTGTTCAGTGGTGGGAGTTGAAGAATCAGTGTTTGGGCTGGACGCAACGGGCCGAGCTTGTGGTTTTACAACCACAACCTTCTTCTTCACCACAACTACCCTTCTCTTTTCAGGAGACTTGGGTTTGGTTTCGGGTTCCTTAGGAGAAGTCTTCTTCTCTTCATTGGCTTCCGATGGATGTACTACATGTTTGATCAACGTTGCTTTTGGCTTATTATTCTCTTCCGTCATTATTCCCTCTTGGATAATATTACTCTACCTCAAATGCAAGACCTGTACCACAGTTCGGGCACACTGTCATATCGATGGTGATAGCCGAACCGCAGCTTGGGCACACATATTCGGTATCTTCATCTTCTTCATCTTCAACGATATCGACATACTCGTTGATTGTATCCTTAATTGCAATGACCTCTCCCTCACTCAAATCAGAGAATGAAGCAAGCTCCTCTTCAGTGAGGTTGATGAACTCCTCAACACTATACACATCATGGAACTGCAGTTTCTGCAGCAGCTGTGCATCCATGGGAAGGTCAGAAAGGGCGATCTCATCCTCATCGACAAGGCTCTCTTGCGGTGCGGCGACAGGAGCAGCTTCCTCAAAACCGGCGGCAATATTGGGGAACTGCTCAGCAAATCCCTCAACCTCGCCTAAAGCATCCGGCTGGCCGAAGAAACTCTCGGCACGTGAACGGGCTTCAGTGGCTATGTCCAACTCGTTGAACTGGGCCTGGGTCTTAACATCAATGATCCAGTCCACAAGCTTGTTGGCAAGCCTGACGTTCAGCCCTTGCTTTCCAATTGCCAGGGAGAGCTGACTTTCGTCAACTATCGCCACCGCATGGAAAATGTTCTTGTCCAATACCACCACATCCTTGACCTGAGCTGGGGACAGGGCGTTGCGGATATAGTTCAGCGGGTTGGTGTCATAGCGAAGAATGTCAATCTTCTCCCCTTCTATCTCACCCATGATAGTCTGTATTCTATTTCCCTTCAACCCGACACATGCACCGACAGGATCTATTTCATCATTGCGGGATGCGACAGCTACCTTTGTGCGGTATCCGGCTTCACGGACGATCTTGATGATATCTATCTGGTTCTGGGCAATTTCAGGAATTTCAACTTCAAAAAGGTGCCTGATAAGCTCCGTGCTTGTCCTTGAAAGGACCACACGCACACCACGTTCGGCCTTCTCCACATTCTCGACATAGCACTTGATCTTGTCATTGCTACCATAGCTCTCACGGCTGCTCTGGTTACGCCTGGGCAGGATGCCTTCGGTGGAACCGATATCGACATAGATATCACCGTTAGGCACCTGACGGCGGAAATATCCTATGATCAGCTGGCCTTCCTTGGCCTTGAACTCGCTGTAGAGGGTATCCTTCTGGATATCCCTGAAACTCTGGTGTGCCCTCTGCTTGGCACTCTGCACACTGATACGGTCAAATTCCTTCAGGTCGACAGGAATGAGCAGCTCGTCACCGATCTCACAATCCTCATGGATCTCCTTGGCGTCGCTCAAGGAAATTTCAGTGACCTCATTGTACCAGTCATCATCATCCACTATCTTACGTCTTGCACTGAGCTCCACTGAAGAGAAGTCCTCACTGAATTCAATGACCGCATTCTCTTCGGTGCCATACTTGCGCTTGTAGGCGGCACGGAGAATCTCCTCAATAGTATTGAGTACCAGATCTTCTGAAATATTCTTTTCCGCAGCCATGCTACGAATAGCGTCACCTAAATCAGTTGCCATGTGAATCGTCCTCCCATCTATAGTCGAGCTTTGCCTTCTGAATTCTGGCGAAGGGCACGACCATTGTCTCTATCATATCTTTTGAATCGCCAACGTAGGCTGTGCTGAGGGTGACTGAACTGTCATCGCTTCCCATGACAACGCCACTGACCCAATCACTGTGCTCTGTATCATAGACACGTACGCGTTTGCCCTCAAAGAGGGTGAACTCATACACATCCTTGATTGTTCTCTGCAAACCAGGGGTCGATACCTCAAGTTCAAGATCCCTTTCGCCCAGTTGCATCTCCATACGGGGATATACGAGCTTATAGACTTTCGAACAATCTGATACATCCACCTCACGACCACGTGTCATGATGGTGATGTGTACCCCGACACTGAAGCCGCGGTCAACCCTGCTGATGTCAACAAGGGTGATGCCCAAAGCTTCCAATAGCGGAGAGTACTCCGCAAACAAACTTGTATTTTGTATTCCTGTTCCTAACATACCTTTCCAATTGTCATAAAAAAGGGATTCGCCTCTGAGCGATCCCCCAATAATCAGACATATCCTACGATCATAGTATGCAGTTACCCCCCTCTTGTCAATCAGAATGGTGTTCTTACTGAAAAAAGAAGGTCAAATGTCAGCACAAAAGTGATATTTCACCGATAATTGTTCAAACCATCGCAATAACCAAGGCACATGCATCGATTCCATACTGTACAGAAAGCAATGAGGAACAGGTTGCAAGGGTGGATCCTGTGGTGGTGATATCATCCAGCAAGACAAAGGTATACCCCTGCTGTACAAGCTTGCCGACCTTCCTGTCCTTTGACAGCAGGGTGAGGCTCTGCCTTCCCTGTCTCTCTTTGCGGGAGAGAAATTTGCTCTGGCCATCCCCTTTCTGGTCAAACAATCTCAGTGAGGGGTATCCTGCTTTTTTCTCCAATAAGCTACAGATAAGGGTCATCTGGTCAAAACCCCGGTCTGAGAAGCCTTTCCTGCTGGCAGGGATCGGCAGCAGCAGAGGCTTCTCAAAGTGGGAGAGCATGGGGATGTACAGCGGGGCAAGAACCTTTGCGACTTTTTTTTCCTCTTCCGCCTTGAACTCCCTGAGCAAGGAGAGGACGATGCCCGTATACGGTGCGTAGGCCTGCAGGCCTTTCTGGCAGAAGTGACAGGGGTATGCCCTATCCTGAATGGGACGAGCACATGAAGGACATCTGTCTGTGTAGCGCTCTGCATAGGCTTGTCCTTTCAGATCGGCAGAGCAGACCGGACAGAGAAGAGCATCACTGAAACGCCCACAATGGATACACAACATACCCTCCTAAGGCTCTGATGTGCTCACTCTGCTTCAAGCAGGGCCTTGAGCTCCTGGAGAAAAAGCAAGGCGGAGAGAGGAGATGAGCTCTCCACAGAAAAATCGCGTATCCTGTCAAGGACCGCCTCCTCCCCTTCGTTCAGGGAAGGCAGGTCAGTATCCTCTTGCTGTGCATTGTCGGCAAACAGCTCAAGCTGGGGGCTTGCTATGCCATACTCGGCAAAGTGCCTCTTCTGGAAATACCGTGCCTTGCGCAAGGACGATGCGGGAACTCCTGCCATCTTGGCCACATTCAGGCCATAGGAGCTGTTGGCTATCCCCATGATCACCTTTCTCACGAAGGTGATGGTACCCCCCCTATCAAGGACCTGTAGTGTCAATAGCTGTACAAGCGAGTTGTCAAGGTGTGCCAGCTCGTGATAGTGGGTTGCAAACAGTGTTTTTGAACCCAACTCCAAAAGGGACTGCATCATGGCATATGCGAGGGACATGCCATCCTGGGTACTTGTACCCCTGCCAAGCTCATCCACAATGACCAATGATCGCCTTGTGGCGCTACGTAGGATATGGGCGGCCTCCTGCATCTCAACGAGGAAGGTAGATTCCCCACGGGCGAGGTTGTCGCTGGAGCCTACCCGACAGAACAGGCGGTCGACCACCCCCAGCTCAACCTTTCTTGCCGGGACGAAGCTTCCTATCTGGGCAAGCAGGACTATCAGGGCATTCTGTCGTAGGAAGGTTGATTTTCCCGCCATATTAGGGCCGGTGATAAGGCAGAATCTCTGTCCATCCTCTTCGATGGTGAGGTCGTTGGGAACAAAGCTTCCTATGTCCAGCTGCTGTTCCACAACAGGGTGGCGCCCCCCCTCTATGACCAGCGTGTTGGAGGGGACAAAGCGTGGTTGGGTGTAGTCGGCCCTGTTTGCAATCGTAGCAAAACCTTGCAGGCAGTCAACCCTGCTCAGCAGCGACGCAATGGCCAATAGGACCCCTTTCATTCGGCGAGTCTTCTCAAGGAGGGTCTCATACACCAGACGCTCGCGTTTTTCTGCCTCAGAGGAGCTTTGCAATATCTTTTGTTCACATGCGATGAGCTCGTCACTGGTATACCGCTCAGCATTGACGAGCGTCTGTTTCCTGTAGAAGGATGAGGGTACCTTGTCTACCTGACCTTTGGATACTTCGATGTAGTGGCCCAGGATCTTGTTGGAGGAGAGCTTGAGGGTGGTAATGCCCGTCTCTTCACGAATCTTGGCCAAATAGGAAGTGAGCAGGGCCTTGCCTCCCCCCTTGATTGATCGCAGGGAGTCAAGCTCGGCATCAAAGCCGTCGAGGATGACCTGCCCCTCTTGGAAGGGACCCTGATGCTCTCCGTTTATAGCCTGGTCCAGTTCCCTGATGACCTCCACCAAGGAGAGGAGATCCTCTTCAGAGACGTTGGAGTCCAACAGCGGTTGGTAGTGTTCGTTGAACAGGGCAAAAAAGGCGTGAACCGTCTGGGAGACTCCCAGAAGGTCACTACTTACAGAGCGGAGCATGGCAATGCGCGAGGTAAGCCTCTCCATGTCCAATGCACCCTTGAGGATCGTTCGTACACGATCAAGTTCCTTCCTGTCCTGTACAAAGAAGGAGACCCACCCCTGTCTTTCGAGAATCGCCTCAACGTCCACCAAAGGGAAGGTTATCCACTTCTTCAACAGGCGGGAGCCTGCACTGGTAAGGGTTGCGTTTATGGCGGAGTAGAGGGTGAGCTTTGCAGAGCCGTCGGCATTGTTGGCCAACAGCTCCAGGCCCTTGCGGCTTGCCTCATCGATTCGCAGGAGGCGATCCTCACTCTCGACAGTAAAGTGGGAAATATGAGCCAAAGCTGTCTTTGCAGAGTCCTCAAGATAGCGTAACAGAGCTCCCCCACTTGCTATCTCAGGGGCATTGCTCTCCAAGGAAAAGGCCTTCAAGGACGATGTACCCATTTGGGAGCACATCTTCTCAAAGCCGTCCTTCATCTTGAAATACCAGGGGGGAAGCTTGGTGACCATCGCTTCATATCCGTCGATGACAGCCTTGAAGTCAGGCCTTGAGAAATAGTCATCCTCATTGACAAGCACTTCGCGGGGGCCCACCTGCTCCAACACAGAGAGCAGGGAGGTGAACTGCCTCTCAAGGGGAACTGTCCTGAGAGCGAACTCCCCGCTGGTGATATCTGCATAGCTGACGGATATCATGCCTTTCTGAAGCGAAACACACAGTACATAGCTGTTGCTGTTCGCATCGAGAAAGTCATCCTCGATGACCGTTGCCGGGGAGACTATCTGCACCACTTCACGGGTCGCTATCTCCTTGGCATTCTGCGGAAGGTCTATCTGTTCACAAATGGCAATCTTCTTGCCTGCATCCAAAAGACGCTTGATGTAGATCTTGGAGGCATGGTGGGGGATGCCGCACATCAACTGGTTCCCACGCCTGGTCAACGTGATGTTGAGCAAGCGTGAAACCTCTACAGCATCGTCATCGAACATCTCGTAAAAGTCCCCAAGGCGAAAAAAGAGAACCTTGTCCCGATGCTGCTCCTTTATCTTGTTGTACTGCGCCATCATGGGGGTGACGCGTTTTTCCTCTGCCATACCTATCAATAGAAGGAGGTGGTGATGGCTAGCACCAAACTCAGACCGCTGTCAGGATTCGAACTGTTCTTGAAAAGGGTGTTGTTCTGGCTCCAGGCAAACGTATCATTGAGATATGTGGCATTCTTGACCAGATAGAGACCGAGGGGGAAGCCAGGGATCTTCAGCTTTATGCCGGCTCCCATGGAGTAGTACCAGTCCAGGGAGTTGAGGCCTGACACATTATCCAACGAGGAGGTGACACCGGTAGCACTTGTGTATATCTCAGCTGAGAGCACATTGTGCGCCAAAGGCCAGCTGATGGATAGCTGGTTGTCGAAAAGCAGGGACTGGTCGTAGACCACACTGAAGCCACGTCCGATATTCATGCCGTCTATGTAGAGCATCTCATAGCGTGTAGCCCCCTCAATTGCATCTCTCCATTCCCAATTGCCACTCCCATCATTATAGAACTGGGGAAGCATGATGTTGAGAGTCGAGGTAGCACCCAGGACAACATTGGCCTTCTTCTCAGCGAGGGTAAAGGTAAAGAGGGTGATATAGCCGCTTGCACTGCTGGAAGAGCGGATATAGTTGGAAAGCCCTCCGAGGATTCCTCCTGCATAGGCAAAACTCTGGGAGAAGAGATAGCCCCTAGAGGTGTTTTCGATACGGTCCCGTCCATCCCAAGTCAGACCTAAGGAGATACGGTTGGAGAACTGCCACTTGTCAGCATACTGCTTGATGAGCTTTTCAAACGGGTCGTAGAGATCTCGGTCATAGGTAGCATGGTTGAGTCCTATGGAGAGTCCGCCTGAAATGATGAGTGAACCAGGACGGAACATGAAGGTATAGCCTGAGTTGTACCCAATGGCAAACCTCTGGTAGTCATAGGTCATCAGATCCTTGCTGGCTGGGAGGGCCTTGTTGGATGCAAGATAGCTTGCATAGCTGCTATATCCCAGAGGATAGGCTGTATTTGTGGTTCCCAAGCCGGAATAATCGCTTCCTGTTCCCCGTTGTAGGGTGGAATCCTTGACACTTCGCTCAAAGGAGAGGGTAAGGCCGTTGGCCCAACGCCTGTTGCCGACCCACCCGTCATTGAACGAGACTGAGACGTTTTGGGTATCGGGGCTCAAGGTTGTGGAGATGGAGAGATCCCGTCCGGTTCCACCCAGGTTCTTGTCAGACCATTGCAAAAAACCGCTGACGGGGAAGCCGTCGACATTGCCGCCGAAGGTAGCACCGAACTGGATATCCATCTGGTTGCCTTCGACTACGGTAAAGACAGGGATGACCGTCCCCTCCTTGGTCCCGTTGATGATGTCAAACTGTACGTCGGTCACTATCAGGGTATTATAGATGTTCTGGGCACTTTTTATCAGCTGTTCTTTGCTGAAGATATCCCCGACCTTGAAGGTAAGCTCGCGCAAAAAGACATAGTCCTTCGTCTTGGTCGTCCCTTCCAGGCGGATATCCTCGATGACTGCTTGCTGGTTCTCCTGGACTTTCAGGACAAAGGAGATGGTCCGGTTCTCTTCGTCACGGACCTCTTCGGTGGACATGAGATTGAAGATATAGCCGTTGTTCCAGTACAGGTCTGCAACATTGGCGATCTGGGCCTGCACCCGGGTCTGGTCAAGGACGGCACCCTGTTTCAGGGTGATGAGGTTTTGGAACTCCTCGTCGGTGAAGACCGTGTTCCCTTCGATTGTGATGCCGCCAAAGAACCACTGCCTGCCCTCCTCTACCTTGTAGGTCAGACGAAGACGGGTAAACTTGTCCCCTTCCTCAGTGATATCATCGGTGAGGACTTCAGGTATCTTCGCCTCAATATATCCTTTGCTGCCATAGTAGGACAGCAGTTTCTTCTTGTCTGTCTCGATAGTGAGGGGATTGTAGTAACCGGCGTTGAAATACGTGATCGCCTTGCTCTCCAGTTGTTTTTTCAGCAGGTCGGTTGAGAAGGCCTCATTACCCTCGAATACTATCTCACCGATTCTTTTCTGGGCGTTTTCCGTGATTGCATAGGTAATGCTCGCCTTATTGGTCTCCTCATTGACCGTATAGTCGCTCTCGACAGTCGCTTCTGCATACCCTTTTTTCTGGTAGAGCCCAATAATGGCATCCCTGGAGAGAGCGATAGCCTGTTCCTCTAGGAAGGTTCCGCTTTTTGCCGTGATGACTTCGGTGATATCCTTGTTCTTTATGTTGTCGTTGCCAATCAGAACCACCGTATCGACATAAGGAAGCTCAAAGAAACTCATCTCGATGACAAGTGAGTTGTCATCCGTACCTCCTCTCTGCGCTTCCGCAAGGAAATAGAGGAAACTGTCCATGGCATAGAGCTTTCCTTGCAGCTCATTGAAAAGTTCGTCAGTGAAGGTCTTGCCGATATAGGGATATTGAACGTCTGCGACCTTGTCTTTATCAACATTCTGCAATCCGATATTGCTAAAGGATGCAATCTTCTTGCCTGCATACCAGGCTTGTTCTTCAGCTGCTCCAAGGGTGGTCAGTGCCACTGCTAGGATAAGTATGATACAAAAAACTCGCTCTATCTTCCGATTGCCCATGTTGACTCCTATCAAACTGTTTAACGCAAAACTATTCGTCTGGTTACACTGAAACCAATGGTATCGAAAATATTGTATATCGACAACTCATTCGGTTGTGTGAAAAATGAGAATGCACCCAACGGATTGCTCCATTCCAAGGATAGCTCCAGGTCGATAGCCAGATCAGGGGCTACAAACGAACGTTTTATCCTGGATCTGTCGGTAGCGCTCAGATGAACCAGTGCCTGGAGAAAATAGTTCTTTCCGATATATTTTCCCATAAATATGGAGGTGTTGTTAAGATATCTGGCAAGAGGGCTGAAATTTGCTCCAAGGGAGCTACCAGGCAGGGCATCAAAGAGGATGTTCTGCACGATGTTGCTTCTCAGGCTGAAAAGATCCAGACCCAATGAGATACGTATGGCCTCTGTCAGGGCGGTGTTGTTTGTCGTATTGAGATACCCGAGCCGGCCAGCCACATCAGTGGCGGCGGCAGCTAGGGAAACCACGCTATAGAGGTTTACCTGCCCATAGGCACTGGTTGGGAGGATGCTCTGGCCCATGATCTCAAAAATCTCATTTATATCCTTGTTCGGGATGCTTTCAAACTGGGGATTGATGTTCGTCAGGTTCGAGTCCCTCAAGATCATGAAGATGTCAACACGGTTTCCCTCACGGTCGAAGTCCGTCAGTTTTGCCCGTAGGTTGATCCTAGGCTGTATGGTGGAGGATCCTGAGAGGGCATCGGTATGCAGGCCGAGAGACCCTTCAGTAATGAAGAAGTTCTTCTGGAAATAGTAGATCTCACCGCTTCTGAAGGCGAATGTCCCGTCGAGGGCAAAATCCCCTGTCGTATGGTCAAAGAAGACATCAATGCTCTGGTTTTCAGTCAATGTTGCCTTGATGAAGGGATTGGTCGGGTTGGGATAGAAAAAGGAGACGTTCTTGCCAGTGGTGATGGTAAAGTCAGTGCTTGCCATACCGGTAGGCACATACCAGAAAGGAAGGTCATCCGTCCCCAGGCTAATTGTTGTGTTTTCCATGATATCCACACCGGACACCCATACCTGTGTGCCTATGCCCAGCAGGCTAAAGGTACCTTCGGCATAGGTCCGGATCTCGGCATCGATACTCTGGATGGGAATGAAGACAAAGATCTGCCCCTCTGTAGAACGTGCGTCTATCTCATAGCTGCTAAGGTTGATGCCGTCAAAAAATGCCCGTACGCTGGCGAGGCCCCGTACGGTAACACCGGTATCTCTGTTTGTGGAGAAGAAGGGGAAAGTCGGGCTGGTCGCCCTCTCTCCGTCCAGGGTGACAGTGGCATTCCTCACCGAAAGGATATCCTGGGGAAGCCAGAAAAGTTCCATGGCGGCGGAATCAAGGGTCAGCTGCCCGTAGAGCTTTGGTTTGGCCAACGTCCCTCCAATGAGGGCTTCCCCTTGGGCTATGCCGTCAATAAAACCAAATATCGGTTTGGGAAACAGACGGTTCAGCAAGGTGAGGGGGAAGTGGATGTCCTGTGCCTTGATATAGAGATCGTCAGGGCGAATCCATCCGTCAAGGGTAATGCCGATACCAAAATCCTTGTCCACGTTGGCTTGGACAGAGCTGTCTTTGGTATCGTAACGCAAGGAAAGCAAGGGGCTGACAAGGGAGGCAGTGCCTTCCTTGTAGGCGAAGTTGTAGGTCCCATCAGCGATGCCCGTATCCCCATAGAGCAACAGGTCATCGACTGTTATGGATCCACCGAAGCCCTGGTCGGAAAATTCCCGTATGACAGTGCCCATGTCAAAGAGGGATCCAGGGGCCGTAAACGGTATGGAGAGTGAGATAGTGAAATGGGAAGCCTGTTGGGTATAGGGAAGGGTTCTTAGATGGCTGAACCTCCCTTGGGAGAGAAGTGTTCCATCCTGGGCATCCAGACTCAGCTGAAAATCATTGAACACAAGGGTGCCCTGTTCGAAAAGGCCGTGCTCCATCTTCAATTGCGTATCTGTAGCACTCAGATCCGCTGAGAAGGAGAACTTGGGACTTTCCAGACCAAGCTTGCCGTCAATGCTTACCTGCTTATTGAAATCAGTGAACCCATAGGCCGTCAGCGTGACAGATACATCCTTAAGGGGGGCGTAAAACCTTTGTAGGGCCACACTCTGTATGTCCAGCAGCGTCTCTACCCTGCTGGGGCCCCCTGTCAGGGCAAGAGATATCTTGGGAACATTCTGGTCTGCAAGGACGAAGGTGAAGGTAAACGGTACCAGGCCTTTGGCCTGGTATGTCCTGATAAGTTCACTTCCGTTGTACGTAAGCGATAGGTCGAACGCGCGATCCCCTTGGCTCAGTTTGAGACCACGCGTCATGATGGAAGACGGATACACATATGTCGACCCTCCCAGCGTGTATTCTAATCCGTTGAAAGCCAGAGAATCCAAGCTGAAGTCATTTGCCTCAAGCTTCCAGTTATCAAGGGTGTCGAACTGAACGATCACATGTCCGTCCAAAGTGGAGTTGTCAAACAGCCACGTCTTGGGCAACGGCAATCCCGTTGCGACAAGATTTGCCCGATAGGGAGGAGCAAGGTAGGCTTGCAGCAACAGTGTGTCCCTACTTTCTAGCTCGAGTTGCAGCGTTGGGAGCATGAAAGTGAAATCCAAGGGGTAAAGCTGTCCATAGAGGGACAAGTCTGCCGTTCCGATGAGATTCTTCAGGCCATCCCTTGCAATGACCCCATCGAAGGAGAGCGAGGGAAGCAAGGGGGTGGTTATGCCGTAGCGATACTTGTTGGGAGGAAGCGGGGAGAACTCTGCAGAGATGAGAAGTGTACCCTCCTCAGTATCAAAGAGCTGTAGCTTCCCGGAAGGAAGCCAGTAGTTGAGTTCGGTAGAGCCGCTGTAGCTCAGACGGAGGTCACTTGTTGTGAGACTCAGAGCGTCTACCACAACAGAGTCCCCCTCTATACCAGCAAGGACAGTAAAACCGGCATTGAGATTCCGGTTTCCCAGTGAAGCGTCCAGAAGCACCAGATCCGATGAGAAGGTTCCGTCGAATCCCAGGATGGTTCCTGTCCCTTGGGTAGACTGGAACGAGAGGTTCCCAGTAAGGCGTGTCGTATCGGAGTAGTAAGGCTTGAGAAACGGAGCGTAGCGTTCCAGGGTGGGTCTGGCAAGGGCAATGGGGAAATCCTGCATACGGCCTTGGATGGAGAAGGTGCCCTTCTCTGCCTTTGGCAGGTCATACAGGGCGTTTATCAGGAGTTGGTCCTTGTGTGAGAGTCTTGCCTGCAACTGCCCTCCCTGAGGGTTCTGCTGATATGCAATGGCTGCATGTACGCTTTGGCCTATCAGATCGGAGGCGAGGGAAGAGAGGGTGAGAGAACTGGAGAGCGCTGAGAGTCGGTTCGATACATTCAGGGAAGCTGACAAGGGGGTTGTTAGGGTTATGTCGGCTCGGGCAAAGGTGACTGTAGCCTCAGACTCCAAGGAGAGGGAGATGTTGTCGATCGCCCCATCGGCAAGTTTTGCTTCAGATGAGAGCAGTATCTGTTCCATGGCTAGGGAGGTCTCCCCCAGACTGGCCTGCACATCTTGCATTGAGAGCCTTGCATAAGCCTGTCCTTGCTCATCAAGTTGTACAGACCCTACCAGCGTTTCAGTCAGAAGAGGTGAGAAGCCCTCCTTCTGGAGGGTAATCGTGTCCCCCACCTTGGTGGCGAATCCAAGCAGCAGGGACGGACCGTCCTGTTTCAGGCTGATGGTTGAAGTGGGAGTGTCAAGGACAAAGTCGGAAGAGCTGAGATGGAGCTTGTCAAAGGAGGCTTCCAATGTTGAGAAACGGAGATCATCAAGGCTGAGGCGTGAGGATATGTTGGGTATGGTGAAAGCGAGCAGAGGATGGGTTACCGTGAGGTTTTCCAAGGAGAAATCGAAGCCTACCTTACCCTGGGTGAAGTCAATACCCTCAAGTTGGCTTGCAAGCGCTAGCTGTTCGAATTGGGCCGTAGCATCGGCATACGAAAGGTTTCCCTTGCCCGCTTCAGCTTGTAGTGCCAATGATGAGTCGATATCGATTCGAATGGTGTCCAGGTGCAACATAGAAGAGTCCACCTGAGCCCCAGCGGCCTCTATTCGTCCTGTAAATGAGGAGAGTGCAAGCTTGGGTGCCAACATGAGGGAGAGATCTGAGTTCTGTATGGAGGCTGAGAAGGAGGGGCCAGTGAGCTTTGCATCCAGAGCATGTGTCTTGAATCCCAAGGAATTGCGATCAAGCCATCTGGACACCAACGGAGATTCCGTGGGCCCTGACCCTCCTCCCCCCAGTGACTCCAACTGGGCAAGAGAGATATCTATTGTGGGTTGTTCCAACGTGAAGGTGAAGGTCTTCCCTTTGCCGAAGAAAGAGAGGAAAAGTTCTGCCAAGCCCCTATCCATGACAAGGGCGTCAGAGAAAACAGGGGTCTGTTCACCGAGGCTTACAGAGATGTCCATCAGCTCGATCTCCTTGAAGAACGACCGCTTGAGGCCCTTAGCCCTGAAGGAGAGGGCCGAGCCGCTGTCGAGCTGGGCAACAAGGAAATCTGCAAAAGGTTGGGCTGGGTTGATCACACTGAAAAACAGCATCCCATACAGGCATATGGCTGTACAAGCCAACACCAGAAGGATGGAAACTGCTATGTCTTTGAACGTAGTATGATATCTCACCTGTTAAAACCTTTTTTCCAGTATACCGTATTGTCCCATCTTTGCCACCACTTCAAAGCTCCCAAAGGTGGGTAATACCGATTCTTCAGGATAAAACTGATTTACGCAAAGCTTCCTTTACAGTACCATAGTATGGGTAAGGAGAAGAGAAATGTCATCAATATTTACAAATCTTGTAGTTTTTGAAGGACTTGACGGGGCTGGAACGACCACGCAGATGCAGTTGTTGGCAGAAAAATGCGACAAGGATCTCCGCGCCTGTCGGGCGACGTTCGAACCTACAGACAAACCCATTGGCCGTCTTGTACGGGCAGTCCTGCAAAAACAGATAGTGACTACCCCCCTTGCTTTGGCAATGCTCTATGCAGCAGACCGCGAGGATCATCTGTATAACCCGATATATGGTATGGCCAATGAGCTTGAAGAGGGCAAGCTTGTCATCTGTGACCGGTATATCTACTCTTCCCTGGCATACCAGGGGGTGGAGTGTCCCATTGAAAGGGTTCGGGAGCTGAACCAGTTTCCAGCCCCCCAGTATCTGTTTTTTATCGACACCCCTGTCGAGGAGTGCATCAGGCGCATAACCGCCAGAGGCGGGAATTCCGAACTGTTTGACCGGCACGAGTTTCTGGAGAAGGTCAAGTCAAATTATGAGAAGCTGTTCAGCGAACTGCCGCCGGAGGTTCAGTTCTTCCGTCTAGACGGCATGCAGAGCAAGGAAGCGATCGCCCTGGAAATCCAGAAGGCATTGTTTACAGAATAAACATCGCATCTCCATAGCTGAAAAAGTGATACCGCTCATCGATAGCGTGCTGATAAGCCCTGTCGATGAGCTTTTTTCCGGCAAACGTCGAGACCAGTACCAACAGGGTTGATTCCGGGGTGTGAAAGTTTGTCAGCAGATGGTCCACAAGTTTCCATCTGTAGCCTGGCTTGATAAAGAGGTTTGTCCGGTTGAGGCCGGGCACTACCAGCCCTGTCGTCTCATCAAACGCCCCTTCAAGCGTTCGTACGCTGGTGGTGCCAGTAGCGACAATTGGGATTCCCTTACGCTTTGCCTCGTTGATGAGATGCGCGCTTTCCTTGCTGATCTCATACCGCTCGTAGTGCATGTGATGATCATCCAGGTCTTCGGTGCGGACTGGAAGGAAGGTTCCTGGACCCACGTGCAGTGTTATGGGTACGACAGTGCACCCCTTAGCCTCTATCTTGGCCATAATCTCAGGGGTAAAGTGCAAGCCTGCGGTGGGAGCTGCCACTGATCCTTCGTTCTCGGCATAGATGGTCTGATAGCGGCTCTCATCCTGGAAGTCGTCATCTCGCTTTATGTAGGGAGGAAGGGGCACATGCCCGAGCTTTTGGAAAAACTCCTCGGTAATATCCTCCTCAAAGCGGACAGTTCGTGTACCGTCGTCATTTTCTGAGATGATCTGGGCATGAAAAAGAAAAGGGTCAAGACCGAATGTATAGCGTTTGCCGACATGTTGTCTCTTTGCCTTGGTCACCATCGCTTGCCAGCTTCTGTCGAGGTTTTCCTCCAAAAAGAGAAACTCCACACTCCCCCCCGTCTCGCTTGTAGCATAGAGGCGTGCCTTGCGTACCTTGCTGTTGTTGACCACAAGAAGACTCCCACTGGGAAGATAGTCGACAAAATGGGACATCTCTGAGTCGACAACACTGCCTGTGGCCCTGTCGACCACCATAAGACGGTCACACCCTCGCTTGTCAGCGGGGGTCTGTGCGATTAGTTCCAAAGGCAGTTCAAAAGAGTATTCCCTGATCTTCATCTATATTCCTTTTGCAGGGTAGTCCCAGCAAGTCGTAGGCTTTTTTGGTTGTCATCCTTCCACGGGGTGTGCGCTTGAGGTACCCTTTCTGGATAAGGTAGGGTTCGTAGAAGTCCTCCAGGGACTCTATGGCCTCCCCGACTGAGATGGAAAGGGTGTCCGCCCCGACAGGGCCCCCTTCATAAAATTCGATGATGGTCCTGAGTATGTTGCGGTCTTGCATCTCAAGGCCCATGGCATCGATTCCCAGCCTCTCAAGGCCATGGGTCACTATCTCGATGGTGACGTTGCCATCTCCCATGACCGAGGCGAAGTCCCTCAGGCGCTTGAGCAGGCGGTTGGCGATCCTAGGGGTTCCCCTGCTGCACTTCGCCAGCTGGATGATGGCTTTCCTCTCGATGGGAACATCCATGATATGCGCCGACCGTTCGATGATCTGCTCAAGTTCCTTCTCGGTGTAGAATTCGATATGGGCTGTGATGCCAAAGCGTGAAGCCAAGGGACTTGATACCGATCCTGCCTTAGTGGTGGCTCCGATGAGGGTGAAGCGAGGAAGCGGTATGCGCATGGTCCTTGCAGCAGGGCCCTGTCCGATGACCCAGTCTATCTCAAAGTCCTCCATGGCGATGTAGAGCATCTCTTCCAGGGCGGGCTTGAGGCGGTGGATCTCATCGATGAAGAATACCGAGTTCTCTGTCACATTGGTCAGGATGCCTGCAAGGTCTTTGGGCTTGTCCAGTGCAGGGGCGCTGGTCATGCGAATCTCAGCGCCCATCTCATTGGCTATGATAGAAGCCAGGGTGGTTTTGCCCAAACCCGGTGGACCGATGAGAAAGGTGTGGTCAAGGCTTTCTCCCCTTTTGCGTGCAGCCTGCACAAAGACAGCCAGGTTGTCCTTCAGGCGAGCCTGGCCCTGGAAATCGCACAGCATCTTGGGTCTGAGGATATTCTCCTGCTTGTCCGCATCCTGCTGAAAGGTCGTCGATACTACCGAACTGTTCTGTAGTGCATCCAGTTCACTCATATTTGTCTCAATACTTTCCATACGTTACCCCAGTGCAATGATTGCACTTCGGAAAATGAACTCTTCGGCCTCATGGCCGTTGAGAGCCGAAAGTGCATCTTGCTTCTCAGTGACCAGTTTCTCGACTACATCTTCCACCTTGCGACGATCATAGCCCATATCAACCAGGGCGTTGAGTATGTCGCCCCACTCTTTCAGAGCGGCTCTCTTACTTGAAGAGGGCGTAGGGCCCTTGTCATCTTCCAAGACCAGGACGTTGCGCAAGGCCAGGATCATCTTCTGTCCTGTCTTGGGCCCTATCCCGGGTATGGAGGAGAGCAGCTTCACATTACCACTGTCCAATGCTTGGGCCAAATGCTTCACGCTTATGCCCGACAGGATACGCAACGCTTGCTTGGATCCAATGCCAGAGACGGTCTGCAGCTGCTTGAAAGCCTCCCTCTCTGCCTCATCAAAGAATCCGAACAAAGTCATGCTGTCCTCGCGGTGAACCAGTGTGGTAAGCAGACGAAGAGAGAGGCGGTCATCGCCGGAAAGCTGGCTCAGACGGCTGGATGTCTGGGCGGAAACATTCAAGGAGTACTCAATGCCATAGCACCGCAGCACTACCACCCCTTCAGTGATGGAGACGATATCTCCGATAATTGCATGGATCATACGCTGTTCATCCTCGACTGTGTAGCATTGTAGACCGCGTAACAGAGCGCTGCTGCCAGGGCATCAGCGCTATGGTCGGGTTTTGGGATTGTCTGGAAACCCAACAGGAGACGAACCATCTCCTGAACCTGTTTCTTGTCCGCTCCGCCGTATCCTGTGACAGCGCTCTTGATAGTCATGGGACTGAAGAGCTTCACCTCTATGGACTGCAGGGAGAGCTGGTGTACGGCCGCTCCGATCACCTTTGCAACATTTATGGCGGAACTGACATTTTTGGTAAAGAAGATGTCCTCCATGCTGCAAACGGTAACTTCCTGGGCAAGGGCAATCTCCCCTATGGACTTTGCGATGAAATGTATTCGTTCATTGTCAGCCATAGAGGATTTCGTGTTGATGACGCCAAAAGAAACAGGCCGGTTGAGTTGTCCGTTGGACTGGACAACACCCCAGCCTGTCGTAGCATATCCTGGATCAATGCCTAGGATTCGCATGTGCTAGTCTTCGTCACTGTCCTCAAAGTCATCGGGAAGCTCCAGATTAGTGGAAACCTGCTGTACGTCGTCAAGTTCCTCGAGCTTGTCGATAATTTTGAGAACTTTGCGTGCTTTCTCGGCGTCAAGGGTGACATTCTGGTCAGCCACTTTCTCGATCTCAGCACTCTCCTGCTCAAAACCCGCTGCCTGGAGGGCTTCAAGGACGTTTGCATAGTCAGTGGGTGCGGTGTAGACCTCAATGACATCATCGGATGAGGTGACATCGTCAGCTCCGTTCTCCAATGCCACTTCAAAGATTTGCTCTTCAGTGTATTTGCTAGCATCGTATGTGATGATGCCTTTTGTCTGGAACATATAGGAGACACAGCCGGTTGCGCCCAAGGTACCGCCACTTTTGGTGAGGGTGCTCCGCACATCGCTTGCAGTCCTGTTCTTGTTGTCTGTGAGGGTGTCGATAATAAGGGCGACACCACCGGGGGCATACCCTTCATAGGTAAGCTCGAAGAATACGGAGCCTTCCATCTCGCCCGAACCTTTCTTGATAGCCCGTTCGATGTTATCCTTGGGCATATTCTCGGTTCGTGCCTTAAGGACGGCTGTTCGCAGTCTGGCATTTGATTCAGGGTCAGGACCACCCATCTTGGCCGCAACTGAAATCTCTTTGATCAGTTTGGTGAATTTCTGGCCGCGCTTAGCGTCAGCAAGACCTTTTTTGTGTTTGATGGTAGCCCATTTGCTATGGCCGGACATATTTTGAACCTCTTACATGTGTAGAATACTTGCATATAATGCAACTTAATTAGGGTATCACAGCGGTACATGCCGGTCAAGTAGTCACAAAACCGCCATGGCGAAGCGTAGCACCACCTCATCAAGCACCATAAATCCAATTTCAGACAGTGAAAAACTTTGTCCTGTGGATACAAACCAGCTGGGATCCAAAGTTTCTATGACCGATGCAAAAAAAATGTCGAATGGCCGGGAAAAACGCTCCTGGAACAACGCTTTGTCGATGCCGACATCAGTTCTCAAGGCCATCATGAGGTACTCCTCCAGATGTTCGCCAACGGTGAGCGTCTCTTCACTGTACCCCGTAAAGGGAACACCCAGGGCAAAAGCAGAGAGGCTCTGAGCCTGGCTCACATGTCGGAGGCTTTGGCCGGTGCGCAAGGCGGATACAGAGCTGCTGCCCAGACCGACATAGCTATCCAGGTTCCAATAGGTAAGGTTATGTCTGCAAAACTGATCATCGCGACAGAAGTTGGAAACTTCGTAGTGACGGAAGCCCAGCTTCTCCAGATGGTTCCATACACCCCAGAGGAAGGCTTCCTGACCATCCTCGTCCAGGACCGGTAGAAGACCGGATGAGACCTTCTCAGACAATTCGGTGCCCTCCTCCACTGTCAGGCAATAGAGGCTGATGTGGGAAGGAGATGCGATGTGCATGATCTCATCAATATCGGCTATGGCCATTCCCATGCTCTGGCCCGGAAGACAGAGCATGAGGTCAAAGGAGAGTTCGATGCCGAAGATCTCATGTGCTTGCCTTGCCAGCTCTAAAGAACGAAGATTATCTGCCCTTGTTGCGTTTCTTCCCAAGGTGGAGAGCACCTTGTCATCCATGCTCTGGATGCCCATGCTGAGCCTGGTGACAAGCTTGTCAGCGAACAGGGGGAACAAAGCCCGTGAAAAGGTCTCAGGATTCATCTCAATGGTACATTCGTCGGCCCTGCCTTTGCTCTGGGCCAAGGAGAGCAAGCTGTCCAGCTGGGCATAGGTGAGGCAACCCGGGTTGCCCCCACCTATGAATATGGTGGAGAAACCATCCTCAGAGATGGAGACGACAGCATCGAGCTCAGCTTCCAGTCGTTGCATATACTGTTCACGAAAGGGCTGCCAACTCGCCTCCTCTTCTGAGTAGAAGGCGCAGTACGAGCAACAGGTCGTACAGAAGGGGATGTGTATGTAGAGTGCAAGGGGTGTAGGTAACTCTGGGCCAAACCAATTACAAGGTGAATGTACGGAAGAGGACACTGACTTTGTCACTATTTGTTACCTAGGTATCCGATACTTTTCAGAGGCCAGAAACGGAAGCGTACGCTGCCGTTGATCTTCTTCTGGAGGACAGGGCCGAAATATCGGCCGTCGCGGGAGTTGTCCCTGTTATCACCTAGGGGGAGTATTTTCCCTGTGGGAATGTAGGTACCGATTCGGTAGCGGGCGCTATCGCTGCGATAGGTGAAATTGCTCGGGTCGAACAGGCTTTTCGTCCTGGTCCTCGAGGCTTCGAACTGGTACATGTCATCCGGATAGTTGTCATCACCTACGGTGGCGTATGCAGATACGAGATATGACGGGGCAACAGTGGAGGGGACAGAGACCTCCTTGTAGCCGAATAGGGATCCCCATGCCTTGATGCCAGGATATTGCGATGGTGCAACTGATCGATGCGGCCCCTCTACCAGGCCCAGATCCGCCCTAAAGCTCTCCTCAGGGACGAAGTCGGCCGTACCGGCTTTGCGAATCTCCACATTGCCAGAATCAAAGCGCACCACTTCGCCGGGAAACCCTACCGCACGCTTGACGTACAGGCGTTCGGCAATGCTTCCATCCTCGTTCTTGTCTATGTTTACCAGGGAGAAGGTTCCCATATAGAGAACCTGAGACAGGATATCAAAGAAAGGTCCTTTCGAGTCATACTCGGGGTTGTAGAAGGTAATGATGTCATCACGCTGGACCTGACGGTTTTTGGAGAGGATCTTGGGCCCTCCAGGATAGACCTCAATGCCGTAGATGGTCTTGCTGACAAAGACACGGTCTCCCACATTCATAGTCGATACCATCGAAGGTGAGGGAATGAGGAAGAGCTGGAACAGGTACTGGTTTATGAGCAGTACAGCAAAGACTGCAAAGACAAGGGCATCGGCCCATCCCTTTATCTCGCCCATGACAGTGCGGGGCTTCTTGTTAGCCAGTTCGTAAGCCTTCTCGGCTTTGCGTCTGGTCAGTATCTGAACGGTCTTATTTTCCAAAAACGTGAGCATTTCATCCATAGAAATCAAACTATCACAATAGGTTCGAGTTGACAAGCAGAGCCTTGCTAGATACCTTAAGGTAGTATGAGAAAACACATTGAACTCCCCCAGGTCAAAGAGGTGCAGCTTCCTCAGTTCCTGGGTATGAGACCGGGCATTTATATTGCTACATTGCTGATAGTTGCGATCATAGTACTCATTTTCGTAGTTGCCTTCCTCCCGGGAATCATCAAGGGAGGGCGATATGTCACCTTCAGCAGTCCCCTGCAACAAACCGGTGTCTTTCTCGATGGTACGTATATCGGAGTCTCTGGCTATCAGTTTTTTGTCCCCAGCGGGGAACATGAGGTAACCTTCGCCAAAGGGGGCATCACCATACATACTACCAATCTCAAGGTGGGTCATCCTCTCTTTCTGACCTGGCTGTTCCATAGGACAGACACCCTTGATGCTGACATAACAAACCTGACAACAAAAGAAAAGACAGCCATCACAACGTTCAATCTACAAGAGGTCATATCCTTCAGTGCAATCATCGACTTTGATACCGTCCATCCCTACTCCCCTGTCTTCAAGAACCTGGTAGCAGACAATAATGCCATGGGTTTGGATCAAAAGACACAAACAGACAGCTTTGCGATGGCTCTAACCTTCATCACCTCAGAAACAATGCTCAACGATGCCCTTCAGGCCATGGAGGCTCTGCCCAGCACCTCAACTCTCATCGATACGACACTGAAGGTTGCACAACAGCTATTTGCTGATGCAACCACTGATGTGGTTGGTATGCCGGCTCAGGAACAAATAGTAACAGGCAAACCAACTCTACTCAAAGCAGGCGACTTTGAGCAGGCAGGCATTACCTACCCAGCCTCTTCCTTTGTCATGGGTACAACTGTTCCTTTGATCTTCGCCGAGACCAACAAGGCTGGCATACCTGTAGAGACTGAAAGCTTCACCATAGCAAGCACGCCTGTCAGCCAGTACCATTGGGCGCTTTTCATTGAAGAGAATCCCCAATGGGACAAGAGCCAGATTGAAAAGCTGCAGCAGAAAGGCCTTACCGACGAGTTCTACCTCAGCGGCATCCTTCCCTCTGTGGTGTTTGCCACTGGGAAACCTGTACATAACATCAGCTACAAGGCTGCAGGGGCTTTCTGCGCCTGGCTGACCGAGAAGACAGGCAAAGAGGTATTCATCCCGACCCAAGAGATGTGGACCCTCGCAGCCCTACAGGCCAAGGACAAAAGCTATGCACGTTCCCTTACCATTACTGATGGAGATCTGAGCACACCTCTGGCCATGCTAGGAGGCGTCTGGGAGTTTACCCAAAGTCCATATATTCCCCTGCAACGCGTTACAGACTACCAAGCGGTTGCCAAGCTATATTCTCACTTCACCCTCTCCTCTGATGTGATTGTGAAAGGAGGGAGCTATCTCAATGTCCCCTCCTCAATTGACGAGCATACGGTGGGAGCTGTCGATACTACTGCATGTGGAGACCTCATAGGGTTTCGCATCGCCTGGAAAGATTAGATGAAACAGAACAAGAACACATACAAGCTTTTGCAAAAGAATAGGAAGGCCTATTTCAACTATGAGGTCATCGAGGATCTGGAGTGCGGTATCGCTTTGATGGGCACTGAAGTGAAATCCATCAGGGATGGCAAGTTCAGCTTCTCCGACAGCTATGTCACGGTCACCAACAACGCCCTTACCCTGGTGGGACTCACTATCCAGCCCTACACCCATGGGAACCTCAATAACCACGAACCGCTGAGAAACCGGAGGTTGCTAGCCCATAAGGCGGAGATCAAGAAGTTCAAGCGCAAGGTTGACGAGAGGGGCTTTACCCTTATCCCTACCTCTATCTACCTAAGGGGTAATCTGGTAAAGGTTCAGGTATCCCTTTGTAGGGGCAAGCAACAGCATGACAAGCGTGCTGCAGCTAAGGAGAAGGACATTAATCGTGATACGAGGCGGGAACTGAAGCAGATGCAGTACTGATAAGATATAAAAAGCAACAAGGCGAGAATACACTTTCTCCCTTTCTGCTGATTATCTGTATCTATGGTATTGAGACAACAGGGATAGAGATTTCCTGTGTAAGGTTCCGTCTTGTCAAATTCTAGAATATATCAGACCAATCAGAGTCCAAGGGAATCCTGAAATACGCAAGATTTTGTTTGAATATGTCTTGTGCAGCAAGACAGGTGTCCCGAAGGAATCCTCTTTCCCTATGCCATTCATTCAAACCATTGTAATACACCAGCTTCGATGTATCTGAAATGATGAACGGGACTATAGTATTGCGTAGACACTCTTTGAACATGACCAACCTTCTTACCCGTCCATTGCCATCCTGAAAGGGGTGGATGAGTTCAAAACGAACATGAAAGTCAATTATATCATCCACGGTCTTTTTTTTGATCGCATGGTATCCCGCAAGCAACAAGCGGATTCCCTGGGAAACATCCTCAGGGGCAGCCGTCGCCTTATCTCCAACCTCATTCGGCAGTCTTTTGTACTCAACGAGGGCAAACCATTCCTTACGACTGTCACTAGTCCCTCGTTTCAACAACGCATGCAACTGCTTGACAAATGACTCACTGAGGGTAAAATTGGCCCGCTCTATCATCAAATCAATGCATTGGAAGTGATTCACCGTCTCTACGATATCATCAATATCTATTGATGCGCCATCAAGGCCTATGGTGTTTGTTTCATAGATATATCGGGTTTGCTCCTGAGTAAGTTGGCTCCCTTCCATATGGTTGGAATTGAAGGTCAGGTCACCCTGGATCTTGTGGTAGATCCCTCCATGGCGTTTGTTCTTTTTTATTTCTTTCAGGATAGAGAGGAGTGGTGAGGCTGAATAGCACGCCTACTCTTCATATCGGGCTTCGTTGCTCCCTTGGATATGTTCCATGTCATTCCTTTCAGGAAGGCGCCTTCAATTTCCCCCTGGGCACAGTAATTTCGCACACCACGTTCGCTCATTTCCCAGATATGTGCAATTTATGCAACTGAATAGTATTCCATGCTAATTGCTCAGATGTTCATATAGTACCATATTCAGTATCGGCAAATCATAGATTTGTGCCGATACCTTCTGATTGTAGGGAATGAAAAATTTGTACAGCTTGCTGGTTTCAAGATACTAATATCCAGTAATTTTACTCTGTAGGACATATACCCTTTACAAGGTAGTAATAATGAATTCATCAGCTACTATTGAGTAATAAAACAAAAATACCAAACAAATCTTTGAGAAAATTATTAAATACTAAGTCTTTATGTTATTATATATTTCTTTTAGCTAATATTTTTGTAACTATATATTTGAATAAACAGACATTTGTATATTTTAATCAATATTTGATTTCATACAAGTAATGAATTTGATGGCTATCAATTTTGTTGAATAAAATTATGTATAATTGTCTGTATATACATACAAATACATAATTACTTGCATAAATTTATATACCATGATATGGCTTATTATCTATAAAAGAATTTTATTTATAAATAGTACTATAAACGATTCAAAATTTACGTAACATTATAATGGTAATACTACAAAAATGTGTTCCATATAATAAATTGACAAATATACACCAGTGGTATGCGTTGTAAAATACATGTATATTTATTGCATATACAATTTGTATCCACAACAATTTTGTTGACATTCAGATTACCTACTTACTTTTATACAGTAAGTAGGTGATATAATGTATGTTGACAGAAATTCGCTTACAAAGTATTGTTTAACAACAAGTTAAAAGAATTGTTTTAATCTTGTATCAGTTGAACAAAAGTAGTTGTTTGAACAAGTGATTGCACAATTGCTGTATTTCCTAAGGAGAACTCAATGGTTACCCCATCACCCTTCACACTCTGCAGAATCACCCGATCGGAAAGAATCTATTGGTATGCACTGTTCCGAAATCCTGAAACCGGAGAGAGAACCAACAAGAAAAGTGTGGAAAAGATTCGTAAAGATCTCGGCATCGTATCTTCTGCTCCCATCAAACGCCGTGACGAGGCTATCATCATATGCCAGAAAGCCTTGGAAGAGGGGATCATCTTTGGAAAGAAGGAGCAACTTTCCTTCCATTCGTACCTACAGCGCTTCTATGACTGGGAGAGGAGCCCCTATGTGGAGAGAAGGAATCTCCTGGACCCTGGGAGCATCTCAAAGGACTACATTGCCACACGACAGAACCTCATTTCCAACCATATATTGCCTCGTATCCACACCAATCTGCTCTTATCAGCAGTAACACTGAACCAGTTGGAACAGATTCAGCTCAGTTTGGTCAAAGAGGCAAAGCTTGCCTCCTCAACCATCAATATCTGTTTGGGTGCGGTATCATTAGCTTTGGGTGAAGCCCAAAGGCGCGGATTGCTCAATGCATCCATTACGTACTCGGTCCGGCCTTTGAAGAGCATGCATAAGACGCGTGGCATTCTGAGTGAAGATGAGTTGAAAGCCTTCATGCAGTACATGAAAATACAGGGGGAACAGAGAATCTATCTGGCCTGCCTGCTGTCGCTCCTTACCGGTATGCGTAGCGGTGAGCTTCGTGCCCTGCAGTTCACATCTGTTGGTGAGGATATGATAACCGTTGACCAGGCCTATGCAAATATGGCAGGGCTCAAGGTTCCCAAGGGCAAGAAGACACGGTATGTCCCTTGTCCTGCCTTCTTGTGTGAACAGTTGAAGAACCTATCCATTGCCAATCCCTATCCCAGTTCTTTTCATCTGGTATTCTGGAGTAAAAGAGGGGGCGATTTTGTCTCAAGCCACTATTTCAGCGAACGGTTCCGACAGGAGCTGGTACGATCGAATGTGTTGGGTATGGAGGAAATCAAGGAGCGAAACATCACATTCCACTCCTTGAGGCATATGGCCAATACGCTGCTGCGTGGTTCAGTTGATGAGCATGTGCTTCGCATGACCATCGGTCACAGCAGCGAACAGCTTTCTGACCTCTATACACATCTGAGCCAACGTGGGATGAAAAGCGTACAGCTTGCCCAGCAGAACAACATTCTGCCGCTGTTGGAGGAAGGGAGCGTCTAGTACCCTTCTGTTCTCAGATAGCGTGCTGTCAGGCTGGTTTCGTTGTCCAAGATATCGGACAAAGGACCAGCATACAGCACCTCTCCTCCCTTCTCTCCCCCACCAGGGCCGAGATCTACTATCCAGTCAGCTTGCCTTATAAGCTGGATGGTATGCTCAACGACTATCAACGTAGCACCCCTACGGACAAACTCCTGAAGCAACTTGATGAAATTCTCCACGTCTTTCGGGTGTAGGCCGATAGTAGGCTCATCCATAAGGAAGAGGGTTCTGGTATGTTTCTTGGGTATGCTTGTCAGAGCCTTCGCAAGCTTGAGACGCTGTGCCTCCCCTCCTGATAGTGTAGGAAGCGTTTGTCCCATTTGGAGGTACCCAAGCCCGACATCCTGCAGGATGGTAAGCTTGTGTTGGAGCGCAAAATTTCCCTTAAAGACCTGAGCCGCTTCCTCTACAGTCAGTTGCAGGATGTCATGGATTGAGTGTTCTTTGTATAAGACTGACAGGACTTCCTCATCGAACTGCCTGCCCCTACATACAGGGCAGGTCACTTGCCTTTCCTCAAAGAAAATGAGTTTGCTGGAGACAGTCCCCAGCCCTTCACAAACCTCACATCTTCCACCCGGGGAATTGAACGAGAAGCTTTTCGCCGTGAGAGGGCGATCATTTGTTTGGGCCTCTTTGGCGAATATCTCCCTAATGGGGGTGTAGACGTCCATAAAGGTTGCCACATTGGAACGCTTCGTTGCCCAGGGAAGGGGTTGGTCGATGAGCAACACTTCATCAAAATGGTTGGCAAGGGTTTTGTCCTTTGCAAGGACATCAAACACCAGCGTAGTCTTTCCCGACCCTGAAAGGCCCGTAACCACAGTAAACAACCCTATCGGGAACTGCACATCAAGGTGGGAGAGGTTATGCAGCGTTGCATCCTTCACAGACAGATATCCATGTTCTGGTTTCCGGGGTATCCTACCGACCTTGTTCTGTTGCTGAAGATATGAGCCGATGATGGAGGAAGAATTGTTTGTCACTTCCCTACATGCTCCATTTGTGAGGAGATGCCCTCCATACCTTCCAGCCCCAGGACCAAGCTCAACTATGGTATCGGCCTCCTTGATGACACGTACGTCATGTTCGATGACAAAGACAGAGTTCCCCTTGTCACGAAGCATCTTGAGTTTTGCTATGAGCTCTTGGGTGTCAGCAGGATGCAGCCCAATGGTAGGCTCGTCAAGGATGTATATAATGGAAGTGAGAGGAGAATCCAAGGCAGATGCCAAGCGTATTCTCTGAGTCTCCCCCGCACTGAGGGTGATGACCTGTCTGTCGAGGCTCAGATACCCAAGCCCGACCTGCAACAGATTCTTGATCTTGATAGAGATATCAAGCAGAAAGGAGCCTATCAGGAGGTTTTGTTGAGGGGTTAGTTTAGTCGCAAGATCTTCCAACCAGGCAAGAAGGGCTTGCAGGCTCAATGACGTTAGCTCAGGCAGCCGGGTTCCCATGACCGTCGCTTCACGCCCCTGTTTGTTCAGTCGTTCCCCTTGGCAGGATGTGCACTGTCTTTGTACCAGGTAGCCTTCAGTCTCTTTGGTGGGGCGCTTATGTTCATCAAGTCTTCTGAGCACCGTGGTACAGACACCTTCAAAAGAACTTTTTCTTGGAGTATTTTGTGTAGTTTTCATTGGACTTGCTGTTTCACCAGCAGGTATGGAATGCTGAAGCATGGAGAATTGTTCACTGTCACTACCATACAGAAGCAGTGAGCGTTGCAGTGGGGAGAACCGTTTGAGAGGGAGGTCCTTGGATGAAGGAAGCTCGTAATAGGAGAGAGTTCCTTCGAACCTTTCTATCTCATACTCCTTATAGCGACTCTTCCAGATTTTTACCGCCCCTTCTTCTAAGGTGAGATCCTCTTCAAGCAGGGCGGCAAGATCCACTTCCCACACGACGCCAAGTCCCTGGCAAACCGGGCAAGAACCCTCTTCTGTATTGAAGGAGAAGTGCGAAACGGTAAGCTTGGGAACCTTGTCCTTGCATGTGGGACACGTGCACAAGACATGGGAGGAATCATGGGACTTGATTACCTCCTCTCGTGCAGTATCTTGGGAAAACAGGGTATTACACTGTTCGCACCTTCGCAACGAGAGCTTCTCGAATATCATACGAAGTTGCGTGTAGAGGGAGGTGACAGTCCCCAGTGTCGAGCGAGGATTCCTATTTTTGTAGGTCTGTGAGATATGCACAGCTGGGGAGAGGTTTTTTACCGACTCTACCTTGGGCTTTTCAATGCCGAGAAATCCCATGGCCTCAAGGTATTGGCGTTGTGCTTCCTGGAAGATTACGTCAAAGAGCAGGGTGGTCTTCCCTGATCCTGAGACACCGGTAAAGACCACCAGCTGATTGCGTGGGATGGCAAGTGAAAGATGCTTGAGGTTTTTTTCGTAGGCGCCTTGGACGATGACATGCTTTTCCATATCCCCATTCTAGGAAGCGTGATGATTTCCTACAAGAGCTTTGAAGTGCGTTTCTGAAAGTTTCTTATGGCGATTGACCATGCCCTTCAAAGCATATTTCCTGATTGGATACGGTGCGTGGTATTTGTGTTAGACAACTGTCACCATTAGTATACATTGATGTGTTCTGAGAGTGCAAAAATGTGAGCCAACCATGAATAGAATGCATGAAATGCAGTTTCCGGAGGGTCAGCTAGTTTCCTTGAAAAGTATTGCATGTTACAGTGAATCAAAACATTTCTATCACGACCAAAAGGAGAAGAAATGAAACTTGCAGTTCTCAGTGATGTTCATGGAAATTTTAGAGCGCTGGAAGCAGTGATCTTAGATGCTAAAGCCCTTGGGGTAGATCATATACTATTTCTTGGTGACCTTGTCTTTATGGGACTGGATCCACAACCCTGTTTTGATCTGTTGATGGCAAACAAGCCATTGGTGACCATTAAGGGGAATACCGATTCTCTCATTGAAGGGATCAAGGAGAAGAATCCTAAGGATGAAGAGGAAAAGGTGTGGAGAAAGTTCGTTCGCTACACCGACATCCGACTCAAACCAGAATCAAAGGCGGTGATCAAGGGATGGCCTATCGTACAAAGAGGTGAGATAGGAAATGATCCATTCATCTTTTGCCATGGAAGCCCATACTCCTTTACCGAAGCTATCACAGAAGATATCGATCCTACTTCAGAACTCTACACCAAGCTGATGGCAGAGGATGCCTCGGTCATCATGTGCGCCCATACCCACGCGCCTGCAGACTTCATCCTTGGTGACAAGCGAATTATCAATCCAGGTGCTGTCGGCTACTCCTTTGACGGGGATGTTCGCGCTTCGTATGTATTTTTGGATGTCCACAGCAACAAAATCAATTCGACAATCAGGCGTATCGAGTATGACAGAGAGATATATATGAGTGAAGTCAGGCATGCCAGCCACAGCTTCAAGTATTTCTCCAGTGTTCTGTATGCCTTGGAGCATGGCAAGCCGGATCCAAAGTACTAGACTATCACTATTGTCTTGATAAGGTAGGAAGTATAAAGAAGGTATACAAATACCAAGAAGGCACCTTCAAAACGGTTTATCCTTCCCTTCCTACCCCTAAATCCATACCCAATGATAAACAATGAGACCGTTAGGATTGCCATGAGGGTCATATCCCTGTAGACGGTGGAACTTTCCACTGCAAGAGGATGTATCATACCAGCGATACCTACTACGCCCAGGGTATTGAAGAGGTTGGAACCGATGACGTTGCCTATGGCAATGTCATGCTCCCCTTTCTTCGCTGCTATGACCGAAGAGGCAAGCTCCGGAAGGGACGTCCCAATGGCGACAACGGTCAGACCTATGATGGTATCACTGACTCCGAAGTGCCTGGCTATCTCAACAGCGGCATATACCAGAACCCTTGAACTGACAATGAGAACCAATAATCCGGAGATCAGAAGCCAGATTGCCTTTTTCAGGGAGATGGCTGTAGAGAGTTCCTTCTCAGTCTGGCTGGCCAAGGTATCGGTATTCTTTCTCATGCCTTGGATAATTGACCAGGTCATGAGAAAGGCAAAGAGCACCAAGAGATAAAGAGCATTCAAAAAGGATAGGTAGAGATCCATCATCAGAAGTATGGATATGCCCGTAACAAAGGTTAGGATGGGCAGTTCCTTGCGTAGGATTGCTGAATGAACCCTGACAGGCCCGATAAGGGCTGTTATACCAAGGATAAGGGCAATGTTGGCTATATTCGATCCATAGGCATTTCCCAAGGCGATACCAGGGTTTCCTTGCAGTGCTGCAAAGGTAGAGACCACCATCTCAGGGGCTGAGGTGCCAAAGCCCACGATGACCATTCCTATAAGCAGGGGTGGCATGCCAAAGAACTTGGCACTCTGGGAGGCACCATCGACAAACCGGTCCGAACTCCACAACAGGAGCAACAGGCCGACAACTAACAGAACAGTGCTAATAAGCATACGAATCCTTTATCAAGCAAAAGAGTAAGAACGCAACCACTATGGTAGCGTTCTTGCCCCTATCCTAGCACATGGGGAATGAACGCCTCAACCGAGTGGAAGGGGTAATCGGAAGAAAGTGAAAATTACAGACCTCAAGAGAGGATCGTAGACCTACATACTAAGAAAACGGAATAGGAAAACTATAGAAAATCAAATACACAAAACTATTGACAACCCCGATCACCCTGACATTTTTTTGAGGTATTGGTTCCAAAAGCTGGTCTTTCTCTTGTTTTCCTGCAATAGCCTGACTTTGTACGCATTGTGAGTCGGATAGCCTTTCCAATCCCTGATCAGAGGCGAAAACGTATCCATAGCATGCAGATAGTCCACCCCATGGTGATAGCTTTTTGCATAGGCGCGTTCCATTATGGAGTCCAACAGGCAACGGTAGAGCATAGTGGCTGCAAGGTAGCACTCATGCTTCACCAGTGACTCTGCTATACCAGGAAGGGAGTAGTAGGAGAGCCCATTCAATTTCTCCACCCGTGAAAATACATAAGCTTCCAACTCGTCAATCATTCCCACATCAGAGAGGAACTGAGCATCATAATCATCAAAGCGAGGGTCTTCAGTTATAAGGGCCAGCTCTTGGGCAAGAATCTCTTCACACTTGTCTTGTCCTGCAACATCCAAGAGATCCTGAAAGGAAGAAAACCTGCGAAAATCCTTGAAGTTCTTATAGTGCAGGGCAATCAGGCTTTCAGTATCGCCTTGTTTTGCATATATCTCCTTCAGAGTCTTTTCAATCTCATGAGAATGTGTAGATGAATCTTGAGGCATTTTCAGAATCCAGGCTTGCGCCGATTCGACTTCATCTCTCTCAAGCAGCGTTCGAACCAGAGAAAGAATTTTGAGAGGAGGCAACTCAACCTGTTTGCCTTGGAGAGCATCTTCAAAGCAAGCTGCTTCTTTGGCCTGACCATTGACTGAGTGTAGTAGCCTCACATAGGACTGCTTCTTGTTTTCGTTATGCTCGTTGGCGACTAACGCCATAAGCTTGTTCTGCAAAAGAGTGATCACAGGTTTGTCAAAGGCGTCAGTGATATGCTCCATCAAGGAATCACGGGCCCCATACTCGCCTTCTATGTATACCTTCAGCCAGAGTGAAACTACTTTCTCCTTATCCGGACATGCCGAAGCATAGGCAACAAAGAGGTCTTTGGCAGGGCCAAGGTATACATCCCCAATGATACCGTCATCATCAGAGTTCTCAAAAACGGAACTGTCAGTCTCAAAGAATTGAGCAACAAGCTCCAGACCTATACAAGGATCTGGTGCACAAGCCTTCAGTTCTTCCAGCAATTCTTCCAACTGGACTGCAAACGAGAATATCTGAGTATACCCAATGAACTGGGTGTTGGAATGTATTGCTGCTATCTTGTTTCTGACCCTTAGTACGTTTATGGACGATGGAGCTATCAGTTGGTTTACCCTGTCATCAACCTTATCAACAGTTTTTGCCATATCCAGCACAAGGTCAGCAAGGGTTTCAAGACCAAGAGCCATCAACTTCTGTTTTCGATAATCAGACATGTAGGTAATCTCCATGAGGAATCAAAGGTAAGAAAAAATCCGGCAGAAATATATGAGATGTTTCTCGTATATCTACCCTATCTGGCTTATTTAGCATATTGGCCCCAGAAACTTCGTTTCTTTCCATGGATCTCCAACAGGGAATCTTTGTATGACGCATGGTCGGGAAATGCTTTCCAATCAGAGACTAAGGGATCCAGATTGTCCAATTTTTGCAAATACCGTACCCCATGGGGATAGCTCTTTGTATACCCTTTTTCCAAAATTGCATCCAACAAGCCGCGAAAAATGAGTGACGTGGCAAGGAAGCTTTGTTTCTCTTCAAATATCATTGCGCAATGCTCTAAGGTTTCGTACCTATTTCCGGCAATCTTATCTGCTCTAGCGAACAGATAGGTTTCTGCATCTGCTACCTTTCCATAGGTAAGAATAAATTCCAGGTAGTACAACTTTAGCATCATATCATGGAGAATATGCTCGATCTCTTCATCAACCAACGCTTCTTTTGCATCTTCCCCGACGACGTTCAACAGTTCCTGGAAAGTGCCCATTGTTGGAAAGTCTCTAAACTTCCTTTTGAGAATAGCGCTAAGGCCTTCGGTATTTCCTTGTTTCGTATATATCGCGGTGAGTACGCTAGAATATTCAGATCTGTAGCGAGATGCTCCTTCAGGTACTTTCTGAATCCATGCTAAGGCTTTCTCCACCTCATCACAATCCAGATAGACCTTGGCAATTTCTATACAAGCAGCAGGGTTCTCCCCATGTAGGGAAAGCCTGATTTTTTCAAAAAGCTTGGCGTCTTTGATCTGCTTTGCAAAAGATCCTATGATACGGAAGTAGTAATATTTTTCATACTCCTTTTGTTGTTCTGAAGCAATGATAAGCAGTGTATCTATCATGGAACGAATCCTAGACTCGTCAAGGAAGAGATATGCGCTGTCCATCAACGGGGAACGAACGAAATATTCATCCCTCATACTGAGTTTCATAAGGTGGGAGGCAATTGTATCCTTGTCTTCACACGAGGATGCATATCTGATAAAGAGATTTTTGGCATGACAGGAGTACACCTCACCTATAGGGCCATCAGAGTCATCACAACGACTGAAAACAGAATCGTCAGTCTCGTAAAAGGCAACTACCAATTCCACGCCAAGACACGGATCAGGGGCACATGCCTCCAAATCATCAAGTAACAGGAAAAGTGATTCTGCAAGTTCCGTAGAATGTCTGCGATCAATGAATGTTGTCGCTCGCTTCAAGGTGGATAGTTTTTTTCTGTATTGAGAGAGATTCTCCTTGGTGGTGGATAGCATCCGATTGATCCTATCATCGACCTGGTCAAGATACTGTGCCATATCCAATAAGGCTTCAGCGAGAGCTTCGGAACCAAGGTGTACTAGTTTTTCTTTTCGGTCGTCAGGCATAAGCATTGTCTCCAGTTGTTCACGAGTATACAGTACAGGGGCAGTGTGATATAGGTGAACAGGCTCTGCGATACTATCTCCAATACAAGGGATCCATATGTTCGCGCATAGTCTCCAAGGTAGCTTGGAAAAGCTCATGATCATCAATCTGTCGGGCAAATGAGTTGATCAGATACAGGTAATTGAACTGTGCATGTCTGTCTTCTTCCTTCCTAGCCAAACGCTGCAGCACCTCTATTACCATGCGAATCTCAGGTTCTCCGAGAAATCTATGGGCATTCTCAGCAATGGTAGAACGGACACCGTACCTATCAGAGAGAATGAGCCTCATGACAAGGTTCGCTAGCATCTTTTTGTCAGGATAGGGTACAGCATACTGTAAGAAAAGCTCGTTTGCCTCGAGGATATAGATTTCTGCCAGAAGCCCTGCATCATCAGTTGTATCGGCAAACACCCTGTTGTCAGTCTCATACAGCTGGGCAAGAAGTTCCAGAGCAGTGGCAGACTGACTAGCAAGGGAAGCTATCTCGTTAAGGAAAAGGCGTAAGGCCCGTGCATAAGCTTCTGACAATCCCTTATCCAACCCTTCAGGTGATGGTAAGACTTGTGCACTCTGCTGGCGCTTGAACCGTGAAGGGCCGATATTCCTATTGCCCATTGGCTTGTCATCGTTGGATACCTTGCTGGTAAGGGTAGCAAAGAAATCTGACTTGACTTGCCCTAGCCTCTTCTCATACTTGTTCGCCATGATGCATCTCCCAATGACGGGACAAAGGACACTGCTGAGAGATCCTACTGCCCATCCTCTGTATGATATTGTAGCATCCTCCATATACAGGAGGCAACAACCCCTACACAAGGGAGAGGAGAGCTCAGCCAGTTCTCCTTTACGGATCTCTCAGTCAGAAGGAAAGAGGCATCAAAGTACTGAGCCGAAGACTCTGCCTTCTTGGTATAGGGGAGTTTTGTGGGAAACTCAGTTGCAAGCTTGAACCGTGAATTGGTAAGAAGCCACTTCTGTACCATATGACTATCTCCCTTTCATCTATTCGATCCTGCTACAGCCAGGCCCTGATAGCAGACTCTTTCCTCCAGAGGCTGGGGTAATGACTATCTGGGTACTAATCATCTCCTGCATTGCAGATACATGGGAGATGACCCCGATGAGCTTTCCATCTTGCTGAAGGCTCGAAAGGGTCTTCAGAGCTGTCTCAAGCGATGCTTCATCCAGAGTGCCGAACCCTTCATCCAGAAAGAGGGAGTCTACACGCACCTTCCGGCTCGCCATCTTGGACAAGCCCAAGGCTAAGGTCAGGCTTACGATGAAGCTCTCCCCTCCAGAGAGGTTTTTTGTCGAACGGATCTCCCCTGCCTGGTAGTTGTCTATGACATTCAGTTCCAAGGGCTGTTCATCGGAGCGGATAAGCAGGTAGCGGTCGCTCATCTTCGTAAGTTGTCTGTTGGCATGACCCACCATCAGTTCAAAGGTGAGGCCCTGGGCGAAGTTTCGGAACTTCTTCCCATCGGCAGACCCAATCAGGGAGTGGAGCCTCTCCCATTTGGAGCACTCCTTCCTCTGGTTCTCTATAGCCTCTTGCTTACTGGCTATGCGTTGTTTGGCCGCAACATTTCCTTTGAGCTTGGCTTTGTATTCGGCCACCCTATCCCTTATTTCTTTCAGCTCAGCTTCTTTCTCTGCAAACAGAGGTTGCAGAGAAAGAAGGTTCTTGTCAGTCAAGTTCTTTTTCCGTTCTATACCCAGTCGGGAGGATCTATCCTTCTGATTGGCCTGTAACTCGGTCTGCCTGTCATCCAAACGCTTGGATTCCAATGCAAGCCTGTTTCGATCTGACACTGCAAGGGTGGCAGAGAGGAACTGACTTTCATCGGTAAAACCGATGAGAGACAGTTCTTCCATATATGAAGCTTCCTTTGCATCCAACAGAGGTTTTCGCTTTTCCAAGGAAGTTTGCAACGACTGAAGGCGTGTCTTTGCAGAGGTGACTTGTTGCAATAGGTCACCTCTGTTCTTACTTGCCAACTTCTCTGCTGTCTCAGCAACATGGACAGCAGCAGAGAGCCTCTCTTCCTCTGTATCAGCACTCTTGTCTCCAAAGAGGTTCTTGCGTTCCTCTTCAGCTTGAGTAAAGGTATGGCTCAGGACGAGCAATGATTCTATCTTTGTTTGCAGGGCGCGCTCTTCTGCCTCAATGACCCCATCAAGTCGAAGGGTCTCCCCCTTTATGGTACCAAGAGCGGTTTCAATCGCCTTCTTCCCAACTTCCTTGTTCAGCCATGCATCCTTTCGTTCACGAAGCGATGCCAACAACGAGGAGAGATCATCTGGTATTTCCTGTATCCCGTAAGCTTTGAGCTTACCCTGTATACCCTTGGCTGTAGAGGCAACCTCCGACTGGACCTCAGCCAAGACCTTGATGCTTGTCGCATGGGTAGTATTGGCAACCTCCTGTGTATGCAGGACATCGGAGGCGTGCTTCTCTTGTGCTGAAAGGGCTGTACTGGCAGTACGCTCTTCTTTATCAAGATCATCAATCTTTGATTCCAGTTCTTCAGCTGCAAGGATCCTGTTTGTAAGGGCTTCAATCTGTTTGTCTATTTCCCCAGGGGACGGAACATTCCCCAAGGCAAAAGGATGTTCCAAAGCCCCGCATAAGGGACAAGCCTTTCCATCCTCGAGATGACTGCGGTGTTCTTCCAATGCTGCAATTCTGGCAAGGTATTGCTGTTCCCTCTGCAGGGCATCCTTTTCAGCTCTGTATTCACGCAGCACCCTATCACCTAGGAGAAGGGACAGCTCTTCCTTCTTGCTCTGAAGTTCTCCCCTTGCCTTTTCATACTCGGCCTGTATTTGTAGGGTTTGTTTGTTACAGGTAGCAAGGGCAGCGTTAGCTGTCTTGAGAGCCTTTTCAGCCTTCTTTACTTCCCCTTCTTTTTTCCCAAGCTCTTTCTGCTTGCCCGCCAAGGTTTGTATCTGTTCAGTAAGGCCGGTCAGCTCGGTCACAAGGGACTTATCATGGGCGTGTTCGGTACAGTAGGCCTCATTTTCAGCAAGTTTCTTCAGTTCTAGAGCTTCCTTCTGTACCTCGCTATTCCTATTGGTAGTATGGGATTCAATTGTTTTTTTGTTTTTGGCAATTGCTTGCCTACTCTCTGTCATGCTCACCGTAAGCTGTGCAAGATTCTGATCGAGGGCCCTTACTTGTTTGATCAGAGGCATTGCCTCTTTCTGAGCTGTTCTTGCACGGATAGTCTCGTTTTCTGCTTGCGCCAGAAGTTCAGAGCCAATGTTCGCCTTGGCTTCCAATGCAGGGAGGGCGGATTCCTCTCTTTCCAGGGCAGTCTGGTCTTCTGCCTGTTGTTTGCGCAACTCTTTTAGCGTAGCATAGGAACCTTCCAGTGTAGCAGCCTTCAACGCATCATCTAATGCTTGCCGTTTGGGAGCAAAGTCTCGGATATCCCCAGTGAGTAGGCTCTCTTCCTTTGCAAGGTCTTTGATCTCCTTCTCCAATTGCTCAATTCCCTGCAACCAGGTTATTGCCTTTGCGAGGTCTGAGACAAGTTTCCCACCTTCGCTCTCTTCTTGTTGCAACGCAGTGAGCTCCTTTTGGACTGACTGCTCTTCCTCTTCTGTCAGGATTAGGATACCACCTATTTCTGCCTCCAGATTTGTAAGGGTGCCTCTCTCATCTCGAAGTCGTTCGTGCACCCCTATGGATATCTCAGAGTAAATCTTTGTTCCTGTTATCTGTTCGAGTATCTTGGATTTTTGCTCGATTGTTGCCTTGAGGAAGGTATCAAATCCTCCTTGGGCAAGGAGGATCGAACGAGTAAAACGGTCGAAGTCCATTCCGGTCTTCTCTTCAACAGCATTGAGCACAGAGACAAGCTTATTTTCAAGAACCTTTCCTTCAGCATCAGCTTCCGCTATCTCATGTCGTGGGCTCTGCAACTCTCCATCAGGTTTTTTCCTCGATCGATGTTGGGCCCAATGACATCTGTACTGACCTGCCTGGGAAGCGAATACCACCTCAGCATAGCACTCCCCTGTCTGTCGGCTCATGATGTCGTTGCTGCTTTGGGTTATCCTGCCAAGCCGTGGTGTAGATCCGTAGAGAGCAAGACAAATAGCATCAAGTATGGTCGATTTGCCGGCACCGGTAGGACCGGTGAGGGCAAAGATGCCATTGTATGCATACTCTAAGTCTGTAAAGTCTATATGCCACTCACCATAAAGGGAGTTTAGGTTTTTTAATCTGAGTTCTAAAATTTTCATCGGCTTCCCTTTTATTCTGCTCTTTGGTCCTGTTCGACGAGAGAGCGCACTATCTCTTCATACGACGCTGTCAGTTCGATGCGCTGCTCTTGGGGAACCTCCTCAATCTCCAGACACCGTCTGAATACTTCAGAAGTATCGAGATCCTCCAAGGTCTCTTGGGCGTGTATGGAATTCAACACACGATCGGTACTTCTCTTGTTCTTTATGATGGTTACCACCAATGAGGAACCTTGTACCAGTTCATCAATCTGTTCCCGAAGGTTTCCAGAGGCATCAGAACCTGTATATTCGATTTCAAGCCAGGCGGTGCTGCCTTCACCCTTGAGCTTCTCGATAGTTGAGGCTATCTCTTCCAAAGAACCTGAAATACGTACAAGGCTTTGGAAACAGGGGACAATGATCGGGGTAATGAGAGGATCATTGCCAGTTAACTCAACAAGGACTACCTGTTTGTCCTGCTTGGCTTCACCGAACCCCATGGGGATCGGTGAGCCGCTATAGCGCATATGTGATAAGCCTCCGACCATCTGGGGGACGTGCAGATGCCCTAGGGCAAGGTAGTCGATGGATAGGGGAAACATATCACTGCCAACATAGTTCAGGGAACCTACATACAGGTCACGCACACCATCACCATCGACTGTCTTTCCCCCTGCTGCAAAGAGGTGTCCCATGGCAATGATGGGTATAGCAGGATATCCCATAGTTGCTAAGACCCCTTGTTTCTCCACAGCCAAGGCACACACCTCTTCATAGTGGGCCCTCATCCCCTCTGCTAGCTTGGTATTTTTGTCCTCCAGGCTCTCCCCTGCTTCTACCGAGCGAATATCCCTGTCACGAAGGTACGGAACCGCACAGATGATGGCTTCAGGTGTATCTTCATGGTAGAGGGTAAGCACCTCTTCTTCTGTCGTATCAGCTTTTGACCCCACCACATGGACATTGAAGGCCTCAAGCAAAGCTTTGGGGGCGTTCAGGAAGGTAGGAGAATCGTGGTTTCCCCCAATGATGACTGTGCTGTGACAACAGGTTCCTCCCAGGCGAGAGAGGAAATTATAATAGAGCTTCTGGGACATGTTGCTGGGCGTGGTGGTGTCAAAGACATCACCACTTATCAAAAGGATGTCTATCTGTTGTTCAGTAATGGTAGCAAGCAACCAATCGAGGAAGAGGGAGAACTCTTCATAGCGCTTTTGCCTGTAAAGCATCCTACCCAGATGCCAGTCAGAGGTGTGCAGTAGTTTCATTGGTACTCCTTATGCAGAAGTATAGCAGATTAATGGCATAGGGGGATTGTTGGTTTGTGGATTTTCTTACGCAATACCCATAACACATACCATTCATGAGAAGAAATCAAAATTTCCAATGTATCAATACTTTGAAGCAAATACCTGTAAAAAAAATAGACGTACTTATGAGGAGCATTGTCAACAATTTATCAGCTAGTGAGGAAACACATGAAACATTCTTATATTGATATTTCATGTTATTACTACTATAATATTAGTAATTCGTAAATAAGGTGTTAAACAATATGCAGGTATCATTTATTACTCCATCTAGAGCTCAGAAAATCATTGCTGATAATGTTCGTGAAAGACGTCTACATCTTGACCTTACTCAAAAAGGGCTTGCAATCCGAACAGGAGTACCGCTTCCAACACTGCGCAAGTTTGAACAACAAGGGATTATCTCCCTTGAATCCTTTCTAAGGATACTTATGGTCCTTGGGAATTTGGAAGAAGTTGTCAAAGCAACTGAACAACAACAAGTACCCTTCTCTTCTATCGATGATGTGCTCAAACCCAAAACAACACCAAAACGCAAAAGAGGGAGACGAACATGAAAACACTTTCTTCAGTGAAAGAGATTAGGGTCTCTCTTGACTTTGGTCATAGCAAGATTCCTGTCGGCCGCTTAGCCTTGAGAGACCGTAGGACTTACTTTGCATATGATAGTTCATTCATAGTTCGAGAGCTGGAAATATCTCCCTTTACACTTCCTTTGAAAGCCGACTTGACCAGTTTTGACAATACTCTTTTTGAAGGATTGCCAGGCGTTTTCAATGACAGTCTCCCAGATGGTTGGGGACGTCTCCTATTTGACCGTTTTGCACAATCTCAAGGAATCGTGAGCTCTGAAATTACACCTTTGGATCGGTTAGCCTATGTAGGCATGAACGGAATGGGAGCTTTAGTGTATGAACCAGAAGTTACCATGCATAAGAAGGATGTCACACTACACCTCGATTCTATTGCCCAACAAGCACTAGAAATATTACAAGGATCCTCTGAAGAAGTATTGCTCGAACTTCTGACATTAAATGGATCTTCAGCTGGGGCAAGTCCTAAGGCATTAATTGCTGTTTCTGAAAACCTTGATAATATCATGTATGGTACCCACAAACTAACAAAAGGGTTTGAACCTTGGCTGGTTAAATTCCCTTACGGAATTGATGGACTTGATAGTGGCGCTATTGAGTACGTCTATGCCCTGATGGCCAAAGAGTCAGGAGTAGAGACATCTGTTGTTCATCTCTTCCCTTCTACTACAGGTCCAGGGTTCTTTGCAACTAAGCGTTTTGACAAAGAAGAGGACAAGCGCTTTCATATGCATACAGCCTGTGGCTTGTTGCACTCTGACTTTCGTTTTCCTTCACTCGATTATACAGACCTGATTGGCCTTACCTCACTGCTGACTCGTGATGTTCGCGAAGTCGAAAAGATGTTTCGCCTCGCTGTGTTTAATGTCTTGGCCTATAATCGTGATGACCATGCCAAGAACTTCAGCTTCCTAATGGATGAAAAGGGGCAGTGGAGATTATCACCAGCGTATGACCTCACTTTTTCCTCTGGTCCTGGAGGTGAACAAAGCACCATGGTACTGGGTGAAGGGAAAAACCCAAGTTTTGATCATCTTATCAAGCTTGGGTTAGAGGCTAAGCTCTCCAAGCCTCACATACACATGATACTGGAACAAACACGATCAGCATTGGCACAATGGCCAACTTTGGCCAAGCAGTACGGAGTACCTGATGCCAAAATTCATCTGATCGCACAGAAGCTTGGAGTTCAATCCTAGATAGGGGTAAGCACAGAGTGTCAAACTGGAATCCATGCCTTGAGTCCTTCAAAACAGATGGAATCGGCGTACTCATCACCTGCGTTGTAGATAGTATCTTCCTGGATTTCATTATCAAAGAATGAATATACGGTAATCGTATGGTTTTTAGGGTCAACATGCCAGCATTCCTGTATGCCACTCTCCATATAGAGGCCAAGCTTTCTGATTCGGTCATTGCTTCTATTGGTAGGACTCAATATTTCCACGACTAGGGTGGGGATTCCCGTGTACTTGTCCTTTGCATTTACATCTTTCTCGTAGTCGCAAAGCACCATAAGGTCCGGTTGCACCACGTTGATATCATCCTCGGTCACTTGCTTCTGATTTACCTTCAGCCGACGAATGAGCTCAATGTCAAAAGGGGCTAGAAATGGATCACAAGTAGGCTTGTCATGGAAGTACTGCCTGAATTCCAGGTACAGGTCTCCAAGAATCTTCTGATGTGAAAAACTGGGTGAGGCCAGTTGATACACTACCCCATCTATAAGTTCATACCGGTTGTCACTCTTTTCAGTCAAATCGATAAAATCCCGATATCCAAGCTCATTTTCCTTCCTTGGATTAGTCCCATAATCAACCAGATGTTCTCGTACCAAGGAGGCATCAAGTTCGTTATCACCTGCACTCAATACTGCTTGAGGCACGCCGTTACGGGTGATGACAACAGGTTCAATGGAGCATAACCGTAGATACTTGCCAAAATTATTCTGCACATCCGTAGCTGTTACTAGCATAAAACCCTCCCATCGATCATAGGAAACCCAATGAACCTACAAGAAGCATATCATGATGTTAGCTAAATGCAACCAGTTTAGCTAACATATGATATATATATGTATATATTGAACTTTCACTCACATGAGACTGACTGTTAATGACTACCTCCAATGCCAGTTACTGCTCATAAGTGCCGCCTCATATTGATCAATTGAATTGTCGTCCGTAA